>DASZVB010000123.1:0-352924 GCA_035547195.1 Polyangiaceae bacterium | reverse complement strand
CGTCTCGAGACGGCTCGCCGTGAGATCGCCGTCGGGAAGATCGCGGGCGCCGTCGGCACCTACGTGCACCTCACGCCGGAGATAGAGAGACGCGCGCTCGCCGCGCTGGGGCTGGCTCCAGAAACCGTGTCCACTCAGGTGGTCGCGCGCGATCGCCACGCGGCCTTCTTCTCGGCGCTGGCCATCGTGGCGGCCTCGGTCGAGCGGCTCGCGACGAACGTGCGCCACTGGCAGCGCACGGAGGTCGGGGAAGCCGAGGAGCGCTTCGCGAAGGGCCAGAAGGGCTCGAGCGCGATGCCGCACAAGCGAAACCCGGTGCTCAGCGAGAACCTCGCCGGGCTCGCCCGCGTCGTGCGCAGCGCGGTCATCCCGGCGCTCGAAGACGTCGCGCTCTGGCACGAGCGCGACATCTCGCACTCCTCCGTCGAGCGGATGATCGCGCCCGACGCGACGGCGACGCTCGCCTTCGTGCTCGATCGCGCGGCCTCCGTCGTGGAAGGGCTCGTCGTGTATCCCGACCGCATGCAAGAGAACCTGGACCGCTCGGGCGGTCTCTTCTTCAGCGAGGGAGTGATGCTCGCGCTCGTCGGGACCGGTCTGCCGCGTCAGCAGGCGTACGAAATCGTGCAGCGCAGCGCGATGCGGGCCTTCCACGGGGAGGGCGCGTTCCGCGCGCTGCTCGGCGAGGACCCGGACGTCTCGAGCCGCCTTTCGCCCGACGAGCTTCATCGCTGTTTCGATCTCGGGCACGCGCTGCGCTGGGCCGACGAGATCATCGAGCGCGCCATCGCGTCGTGACGGCCGCCACCGGCGCGTTCCGACCGCGCACGTAGCCCGAGAAGGAAGACGGGGCCGGCGCGAAGGGCGCGCTCTCCGCGCGGCCGTGACGGCGCGACTTCAGCCACCGCCGCGCGATGATGATCGCCACGACGAGCGCGTGCCAGGGCCGCACGCCGCTGCGCTCACCGGCGTAGACGGGCCGTACGGGCACCTCGAGCACCGGCAAGCGTTGCGCGGCGAGCATGCCGAGCAAGTCGTTCGGGTAGCCGTACCTCGGCCACAAGTCGTCGAGCGGCAGCGCGCGGGCGGCGCGCGCGGACAGCGCGGTGTAGCCGCACTGACTGTCGTCGATGACGAGGCCGGTCGCGATGCGCGTGAACAGCGCGAGGACGCGTCCCGCGATGCGCCGCGCGAACGGCATCTGCCGTCGCTCGGCGTGGAGAAAACGATTTCCCTTCACGTACGCGGCCCGCCCGGCGACGACGGGGCTCACCACGGCGGCGAGATCGGCCGGGTCCATCTGGTCGTCGCCCGCCATCACGGCGACCACGTCGGCTCCGGCCGCGGCGGCTTCGCGGTAGCCGGTGACGATGGCCGCGCCCACTCCTCGGTTCTCGCCGTGACGCACGACGACGGTGCGACCGCGGCGGTCGGCCTCGTCCACCGCCTGCGCCGTAGCGTCGCGAGAGCCGTCGTCGACGACCACGATCAGGTCGACCCAGCCGGGGATGCGCGTCACGACGCGAGCGACCCGCTCGGCCTCGTTGAAGGCCGGGACGACGACCGCGATGGAGTGTCCGCTTCGCATTGCGCCGCGCAATATCACGAACCTCGTGAGGCGCGGACGCCGACGCGCGCCCGTACGTGTCTTCCTGGAATGACCCCGAAACATTCCGGTGCAGTCGTCGAGCACAGACTCTGCATCCATGCAGAGCTTCGCGCTCGTCATGACCGCGGTCTTTGGCTCGGTAGTCGCCGTCGGCGCGATGGCGCTGCCCGGCGCGGCCAGCGCCGATAAAGTCCTGGCGGTCGGCACCGCGACGTTGGTGACGCTGCTCGTCGCGTTCGTCCTTGCCGGTGAGCTTTCGTCGCGCCGGTGAAGCGTCGCGAAGGCGTCCGCTTTCTGGCTCAGTTTGCCAGCAGATACAAGAGCTTACCGACGATGACGTCCAGCGCCGGCGCGTTCTCTCCGCCCTCCGGGATGATCAGGTGCGCGTAGCCGCGGCTCGGGGCGACGTGCTGCTGGTGCATGGGACGCACCGTGCTCACGTATTGAGATTCTATCGACGCGATGTCGCGCCCGCGCTCTTCGATGTCGCGCCGGATGCGGCGCAGCAAGCGGATATCGTCGTCCGTTTCGACGAAGAGACGTAAGTCGAAGGCGTCGCGCAGCTCGGGGACGGCGAAGAGCAGGATGCCTTCCACGATGATGATGGGCTTCGGCGTGACCTCGTGCCGGGAGGAGCGACGGGTGTGCGTCGCGAAATCGTAGTCCGGGCACCGCGCGAGCCGTCCGTCCTTCAGCTCCCGCAGATCCGAAAGGAGCAGGTCGTTCTCGAGCGCGGCGGGCTCGTCGAAGTTGATGCGCTTGCGCTCGGCCGGCGGAAGATGACTGCGATCCTTGTAATACCAGTCGTGTTGAATCAACGCGGCGCCGTGCGCAGGCAGCGCGTCGATGAGCTTCGTCGCGACGGTCGTCTTGCCGCTGCCCGTGCCGCCGGCGATGCCGATCACGACTGTTGCCATCGCGAGACCTTATAGCGCACGGGCTGGCCTTTGCTCGCCCTCCGGTCACCGCCAGGGACTTTCTCGCCCGGCTCCGCTCGCGTTTCGCCGGGGTCATCTTTATGTCATGTTTGACGCATGCGGAGACAAAGCCGGCTGTTCGCGCTCGCCGAGCACCTGCGGGCTCGCCGCACCGGGACGACCGCAGAGGCGCTCGCCGAACGGTTCGGCGTCAGCGTTCGCACCATCCATCGAGATCTGGACGCGCTGCGCGAGGCGTCGCTGCCGCTGCAAGCGGAGCGCGGGCGCGGAGGCGGCTTCGCGCTGGATCGCGCGTACACCCTGCCGCCCATCAACCTGTCCCCGCGCGAGGCGGCGGTGCTCGTGGTGCTCGGCGCCTACGGCCGGCGGCTCCGTCTCCTGCCGTTCGAGGAGACGCTCGAACGCGCCATCGACAAGGTCCGCGGCGCGCTCTCGGCGTCGGCGCAGCGCGAGCTCCTCGAGCATCTGAAGCGGCTCGAGTTCACCGGCGTGCCGGCGCCGCCGGTCGACCCCGCGGTGCGCCGCGCGGTCGAGCAAGCGTGGTTCGAACAGGTCCCGCTCCACATCACGTACGTCGGCGGCGACTCCGTCGAGACGAAGCGCACCATCCGCATCGATCGCGTGCTGCTCGAGCGCAGCCAGACGATGCTCGTCGGATGCGACCAGGAGAGCGGCGAGACCCGGCCGTTCAGGCTGGACAGGATTACACGGGCGCACGTCGTGCGAGAGGGGACGCTGGGGTAGCTCGAGTAGCTCTTTGCCGCGTCCGCGCCGGCCGACGAGTGCAAGGGCACCCCAAACAAAAAGCAAAGCAGATAGACTGGGAGGAGGCTGCTTTTCCGTGACTGGTGACGCGCGACGTACCGGTCGACGCCGTCTCTCCGGCGGCCATCTCGCGACGGAGCGAAATTCCCTGCAAATCGGCGAGCTTCTAACAGTGGTGGTAAGCTGTCGTGTGGCGACGAGCTCGCCGGGAGACCTTTCGTGCTGGTGACGCTGCCCTCGGAACCGATCGAATGCCCGAACCTGGTCGGCGGTGAGCGCGTCGTGAGCGCGTCCGGTCGCGAGCGCGCCGTCGTGAGCCCCTACGACGGACGGCGGATCGGCCGGGTGAGGCTCTCGAATGCCGAGGACGTGCAGCGCGCCGTCGCCGCGGCGGAGCGCGCGTTTCCCGCCTGGGCCGCGACGCCGCTGCGCGAACGTGCGCGCGTCCTGGCGCGTCTTCGGGAGCTCATCGTCGAGCACGCCGACGAGCTCGCGAACACCGTGGCGATGGAGTCGGGCAAGACGCCGGACGAAGCGCGGGCCGGTCTTTTCCGAGGAGTGGAGGTGATGGAATTTGCGATGAGCTTGCCGAACGCGGACGCCGGCGGCGCGCTCGAGGTGTCGCGCGGCGTCACCTGCGAATACCGCCGCGAGCCGCTCGGCGTGGTCGCCGGGATCACGCCGTTCAACTTCCCCGCGATGGTCCCGATGTGGATGTTTCCGATCGCGCTCACCGTCGGGAACGCCTTCGTGCTCAAGCCTTCGGAGAAGGTGCCGCTCACCGCGTGCCGCCTGGCGGAGCTTTCGGCGAGGGCGGGCTACCCGCCGGGCGTGTTCTCCGTCGTGCACGGGGATCGCGAGGCCGTCGAGGCGCTCGCGGATCACCCCGCCGTGAAGGCCGTCGGATTCGTGGGGTCTTCCGCGGCCGCGCGCGCGGTGTACACGCGCGCGACCGCGAACGGCAAGCGCGCGCTCTGCCTCGGCGGCGCGAAGAACGCGATCATCATGGCGCCCGACGCCGACGAACGGCTGACGGTGCAGAGCGTCGTCGACTCGTTCACCGGATGCGCGGGCCAGCGCTGCATGGCCGCGAGCTTGCTCATCGCGGTCGACGACCGCCGCGGGCTCGTCGAAAAAATCGCCGAAGCCGCGGCGCGCGTCGTGCCGGGCGTGACGATGGGCGCGCTCATCGATCGCGACGCGAGGGAGCGGCTCTTCCGCGCCATCGCCGCCGCGGAGAGCGCGGGCGCGAAGCTGCTCGTCGACGGCCGGCGCGCGCCCGCTCCGCCCGGCGGCGAGGCCGGCGCGTGGCTCGGCGCGACGGTCATCGACGGCGCGACGGCCGAGATGGAGTGCGCGCGCGCCGAGCTGTTCGGTCCGGTGCTCACCGTGCTGCGCGTGCGGACGCTGGACGAGGCGCTCGCCGTCGATCGCTCGAGCGTCTACGGCAACGCCACCAGCGTCTTTACGACCAGCGGGGCGGCCGCGCGCTACGTGAGCGAGCGCGCGCCGAGCGGCATGGTCGGCGTCAACGTGGGCGTGCCGGTGCCGCGCGATCCGTTCTCTTTCGGCGGGACGCGCGAGTCCAAGTTCGGCCACGGCGACATCACCGGTCCCGGCGGCGTCGAGTTCTGGAGCTCCTTGAAGAAGATCACCACGAAGTGGGCGCTGCAAACGGACGCCACCTGGATGTCTTGAAGGAACATTAGTGACCGTCGAAAAGCCGAAACGCAAGCGGCCGAAAGCCATCGTCCTCACTTCGCACCCCGGCGGACACGGCCCCAAGCCGCTGCCCATCGTGTGGGGCGCGGCGGATCCGATGATCCGCGGCCCGGTCATCGGCACCGTGACCAATCGCGTGCATCGCAACGTCGTCGGCACGCACTCGGGATCCTACTCGGTGTACCGCGCGCTCGCGGTGGCCGCGGGCGCGCTCGATCCGCTGCGCAAGCCGGACCTCACGAACACGTCCCCGACCAACGCGATCGGACCTTTCCCGGCGTGGTCGGACCCCGAGGCGATCGTGTCGCTCGATCCGTTCGGCGCCGTGGTGAGCGACGTCTTCCGCGGGTACTACGAAGCCGGCTACGACATCCAGCCGACCATCGCGGTGACGAAGGCGCACATCCGCTTGCCGGAGCTCGACGACGCGGTGCAGGCCGGACGCCTCAAGGTGGACGGCAAGGTGCTGCGCGCGGGCGGCGACGTGGTCGTGGTGAAGGCCGCCATCGAGCCGGTGTGGTACCTGCCCGGCGTCGCGAAGCGCTTCGGCTGCGACGAGGCGGAGCTGCGCCGGACGCTGTTCGAGCACACCGGCGGCATGTTTCCGGAGCTCGTCACCCGCGGCGATCTAGACGTGTTCCTGCCCCCCATCGGCGGCATGACGATCTACATGTTCGGCGACGTCGCGAGCATCTCCGATCCGTCGAAGCCGCTCGCCGCCCGGGTGCACGACGAATGCAACGGCTCCGACGTCTTCGGCTCGGACATCTGTACCTGCCGGCCCTACCTCACGCACGGCATCGAAGAGTGCGTGCGCATGGCGCAAGAGGGCGGCGCCGGCGTCATCGTGTACAACCGCAAAGAGGGCCGCGCGCTCGGCGAGGTGACGAAATTTCTCGTGTACAACGCGCGCAAGCGGCAGCCCGGCGGCGACCGGGCCGAGCAGTATTTCGCCCGCACGGAGTGCGTCGCCGGCGTTCAGGACATGCGCTTCCAGGTGCTGATGCCGGACGCGCTGCACTGGCTCGGGATCAAGAAGATCGACCGCTTCGTCTCCATGAGCAACATGAAGTACGATGCGCTCGTGCAGGCGGGCATCCAGATCGTGACTCGCGTGCCCATCCCCGAAGAGCTCATCCCCGACGACGCGCGCGTGGAGATGGACGCGAAGATGGCCGCGGGCTACTTCACGGACGGCATGGTGCCGAACAGCGCGGAGCTTTCGAAGGCCAAGGGCCGGACACTCACCGATTGACGCCACAAGAGGGGAAAAACGAGCACGACGAAGCCGAGCGCGCCGCGCACTTGATGACGGCGGCCGCCGTGCGCGAAGGCGCGGAGACGCTGTACGGCCTCGCCCGAGCCGGCGCGCTGTCGAGCTTCGACGTCGACGAGAGCCGGCTCTCCGCGGCGGTGGACGCGGTCGTCCGGGTGACGCGGGCGCGCTACCCCGACGTCGCCCGCATTCCGTATCACGCGCGCTACCGTCACTTCGGCGCCGGCGGCGTGGATCGGCTCGGCCGCTTCGAGGCAGAGCTCGCGCCGTATTCGCCGGAAGAACGCCTCGCCGCGCGCGTCGAGCTGGTCATCACCAGCGTGCTGCTCGACGCCGGCGCGGGGCCGTCGTGGTCCTATCGCGAAGCATCGGGAGCGCCGTACACGCGTTCCGAAGGGCTCGCCGTCGCGAGCTACGACTGGTTCGTCGGCGGCGGCCTCTCGGCGGACCCGGCCCGGCCGCTGCGCGCCGACGCGAGCGTGCTGTCGACCCTCGACGAATCGGCGCTCGGCCGCGCCTTCCAGGTCGCCGCGGACAATCCGTTGGTCGGCCTCGCGGGCCGCGCCGCGGTGCTGCGCAAGCTCGGCGACGTCTGCCGCGCGAAGCCGCAATACTTCGGCGCGAACGCGCCGCGGCTCGGGCGTTTCGGCTTGTACCTCGCGTCGCGCGCGAAGAGCGGCGATCTGCGAGCGCGCATCGTGCTCGCGGGCGTCCTCGACGCGCTCGGGGAAATCTGGCCGGGGCGGGTGACGCTCGCCGGGAAGAATCTGGGAGACGTGTGGCCGCACCCCCGCGCGGGGCTCGTCCCGTTCCACAAGCTCTCGCAGTGGCTGGTGTATTCGCTCGCCGAGCCGCTCGAGCAAGCCGGCATCCGCATCACCGGATGGGACGAGCTGACGGGCCTCGCCGAGTATCGCAACGGCGGGCTCTTCGTCGACGCCGGCGTGCTCGTCCCGCGTCACGCCGGCGTACTCTCAGAAGTCCACGCCGTTTCGTCCAGCGTGGTGGTCGAATGGCGAGCGCTGACCGTCGCGCTGCTCGACCGCACCGCCGTCGAGATGCGGGCGCGCCTCGGTCTGTCGGAAGAAGAACTGCCCCTGGCGAAGGTGCTCGAAGGCGGCACGTGGGCCGCAGGGCGCGAGCTCGCCGCGGAGCTGCGCCCCGGAGGTACCCCGCCGCTCAAAATCGAGAGCGACGGGACCGTTTTCTGACCGCGAATGGCCGCGCACCTTGCCGAGACGAAGGACGCCCGCATGACAGCGAACGTGAAGGTCATCGATCACCCTCTGGTGCAGCACAAGCTGAGCCTGATGCGCCAGAAGGAGCGGAGCACGAACTCGTTCCGCAATTTGCTCGGCGAGATCAGCATGCTGCTCGCGTACGAGGTCACGCGCGATCTGCCGCTCGTCTACGAGGAGATCGAGACGCCGCTCGCGAAGATGCGGGCGCCGATGCTCGAGGGCAAGAAGGTCGTGCTCGTGAACATCCTGCGCGCCGGCACGGGGATGATCGACGGCATGCTCCGCATCTTGCCGTCGGCGCGCATCGGGCACATCGGTCTCTACCGGGATCCGGAGACGCTCGGGGCCGTCGAATACTATTTCAAGATGCCGAGCGAGACGCGCGACCGCGACGTCATCATCGTCGATCCCATGCTGGCGACGGGCAACAGCGCCGTCGCGGCCGTGGAGCGCGTGAAGACCACGTCGCCGAAGTCGATCAAGTTCGTCTGCATCATCGCCGCGCCCGAGGGGCTCGCGAACTTCCACGAGGTGCACCCCGACGTCCCGATCTTCGCCGCCGCCGTCGACGAACGGCTCGACGATCACGGGTACATTCTTCCGGGTCTCGGAGACGCCGGTGATCGGCTTTTCGGAACGAAATAGCGGGCTCATAGCACTACTGCCGAAGACTCTTACGATCCACGGAAGAACGAGGGCATACGTGCGCGCGTCGTGACGTGAGCGCGGAGACAAACGGGACAACGCGGCAGCCACCGCGGGAGGAGACGGGCGATGACGAGCCGAATCGTAATGAAGGAGTCGCGGAAATGACGCTCAGGCCGCGAGACGGAGCGGACGGTCCGTGCTCGTCGCCGCCGCGAGGCTCACGCCGATCTGACAGTTCGTGATCTTGCCGGCGGAGCCGGAATACTGTCGCTGCACGATCCTTCAGAAGACTTCTCGAGTCGAACCGTGGCGGCGGAGTCCATCTCGTAGAGCATGACCCCCATTCGCACGAAGCTCGTCGAATGGAAAAGTTCTCGGCGGTAGTGCTAGTTCCGACCACGCAATCGATGGTTCGTATACGTACCATCGTCTCTGCGTCCCCACCCCCGCCTACCACTACTGTTAGAGATTTGGCAGAACAGATCACGATCTGCGCGGATCGCCACGAGCTACGGAACGAACCGGCGAAGCCGGAAGAGGCTGCTTTTTCGGTGGCTGATGACGCGCGACGGACCGGTCGACTCTGTCTCGGGCGCCCATCGCGCAACGGAGCGAAATTCCCGGCGAATCGGCGAGTTTCCAACAGTAGTGATAGGCGGCCCACGGATGGCAGCCCCATTTTTCTGGGGTCGGCAAAATGACTATGTTGCTTCGGTTGCGTTGCTGATAACGAAATTGTCTCGGCGCGCGCAGTGCGTTCCGGAGGCGGTTTTCTGGTGGCCAGCACGTTGGCCCGCGACATCGCTCCGGTTCAGGACCGCCGGAGCGACTCGCGCTGGCCATGGGGTACCGAGGAGCCGGACGCCGACGCCGGGCGTGCCAGCTCGAAGCGGGTCGGTTTCGAGGTAGGCTCGCGCGGATGCTGCGGGTAGCACGCTTGGGCTCGGTCGGGGGTTTATGGGGATGTTCGGCCGCGCTCGTCGTGGGGTGCGGCGGAGCGCGTCCGGTGCACTCCGCTCCGGTCGCGGTGACTTCGGCGAGGATGGAGCAAGCGCGCCTCGTGCCGCCGGCGAACGTGCCTCCACCCCGGGACGACGGCCGTCTGCCCGCCGGCGCGTCTCCGCGGAGCTATCGGTGGGAGCTCACCGTCGACCCGGTGAAACCGCGGTTCACGGGCAAGGTGACCATCGCCGCGCGCGTCGCCGCTCCGACGCGCGCGATCGTCCTGCACGGCCGCGGCCTGACGATTCGTTCGGCGGCCGTCGTCACGCCTTCCTTGGGGCGGCTGCCGGCGACCGCGAGCTTCCGCAAAGCCGCGCATTCGAAGGGCGAAGCGGACGAGCTCGTGCTGACGACCGCCGAGGAAATTCCGGCCGGCGACACTTCGTTCGAGATTTCCTACGACGCGCCCTTTGCGGAAGGGTTGCACGGCCTGTATCGCGTCGAAGAGAACGGCAAGAGCTACGCATTCACACAGTTCGAGCCCGTCGGCGCGCGCCTCGCGTTTCCCTGCTTCGACGAGCCGGGGTTCAAGGTTCCGTTCGAAGTCTCGGTGACCGTGCCCTCCGACATGGTCGCGCTCTCCAACATGCCCGAGGCCGCGCGAACGCCGAGCGACGACGGCGGTTCGGTGACGGTGGACTTCCAGCGCTCGCCGCCGCTGCCGACGTATCTCGTCGCGCTCGCCGTCGGACCCATCGAGATCCGCGAAGCGCCGATGGCCGGCAAGACGCCGCTGCGCCTCGGCGCGGTCGCCGGACGCACGCGGCTCGGCGACTACGGCCTGGTCGTCGCGCGGGATTCCCTTTCGATTTTGCAGAAGTACTTCGGGTCGGCGTATCCCTATCCGAAGCTCGATTTGCTCGCGGTTCCGAACTTCGCCGCCGGCGCGATGGAGAACGCGGGTCTCGTCACGTTCCGCGAAGAGCGCTTGCTGCTCGACGAGACGACCGCCTCGACCGCGATGCGCCGCGCGATCGCCAACACCGTCGCGCACGAGCTGTCGCACATGTGGTTCGGCGATCTGGTGACGCTCGCGTGGTGGGACGATATCTGGCTGAACGAGGGCTTCGCGACGTGGATGGCGACGCGCGTGCTCGATACGTGGCGTCCCGAGCTCGGCGCGGGCGTGGACGAGCTCGGCTTCGTCGCTCACGTGCAAGACGTCGACACGCTGTCGTCCGCGCGCAAGGTCCGGCAGCCGGTGCGCTCGACGACCGACGCGCTCGAGGCGTTCGACGGCATCACCTACGAGAAGGGCGCCGCGCTGCTCGGCATGGTCGAGCGCTGGATCACGCCGGACGTCTTCCAGAAAGGCGTCACGACATACCTGGGCGAGCACCTGTTCGGCAACGCGACGGCGAACGATTTGTTCTCCGCGCTCGGGCGCGCGGGCGGCCAGGACGTCGCCGCCGTGCTCGGGAGCTTCACCGAGCAGACGGGGGTGCCGCTGGTGAAGATGTCCGCGTGTCGCCTCGAAAAAGGCGTCCCCGTGGTCCGGCTCACCGAGAGCGAGTATCAGCCGCTCGGCGCGCCCGAGCCCACGGGCAAACACTGGCGCATCCCGGTGTGCGTTCACGTCGCCGCGACGGGCGCGAAAGACACGGCCTGCACGCTGCTCACGACGGGCGAGGCGCGGCTCACGCTGCCCGTGTCCACGTGTCCGCGCTTCATTCACCCGAACGCCGACGAGGCCGGGTACTACCACTCGACGTCGTCCGTCGACGCGTTGACGGTGCTGGCGACCCTTTCGCGTGGCGCTCTGACGGTGCGCGAGCGCGTCGGCGTCCTGCTCGACGCCTGGGCTCTCGTCGAATCGGGGGCGGTCAGCGCGGGCGATTTTCTGGGGTTGACCCAGCACTTCCGCGGCGATCCCGAGCCGGCCGTGTGGCAGCGCATCGTCGACTCGCTCGAGTACCTCGACGACGAGATCGTGTCCGACGAGGACCGGCCCGTGCTCGCCGCGTTCACCAAGCGCTTGCTCGCGCAGGACGCCCGCGCGCTCGGCTGGGAAGCCATCCCGAAGGAGTCGGACAACGACCGCATGCGGCGCCGCCTCGTGCTCGAGGCGCTCGGGCGCGTCGGTCGCGACGAGCCGACGCTGGCGAGGGCGCGCGGCGTCGCCGACCGCTGGCTGCAAGATCCGGCGTCCGTGGACGGCGACATCGCGAGCGTCGCGCTGCCGCTCGCCGCCATGAGCGGCGACGCCGGTCTGTTCGAGCGCTTCAAGACGCGCCTTTCGACCGCCAAGACGCCGGTAGAGCGCGTGCTTTCGCTGACCGCTCTGTCGAGCTTCACCGATCCGTCGCTCGTGCGCCGCGCGCTCGACCTCGTCCTGGACGGCACGGTGCGGGCACAGGACCAGGCGTACATCTTCCGCGGCGTGTTCGCGCGCTCCGCCGTGCGCGACGTCGCGTTCGGGATAGTTCGTGATCGCGTGGACGATTTTCTCGCGAAGATCCCGCCGTTCGCCCGCGGGCGCACGATTCCGACGTTCGCCCGCGGTTGCAGCGAGGCCGAGTCCCAGCGCGCCCGCGCGCTGTTCGAACCGAAGATCGCGTCGCTCGAAGGCGCCGACCGCGGGCTTTCGCTGGCGCTCGAATCGACGCACCGCTGTGCGGCGTTGCGCGAGCACGAGCGTCAGCCGCTCGGGGCGTGGCTTTCGACGCCCGCCCGCGCGCGCCGCTGAGCCCGTCCCCAACATCTTCGATCCGCCGCTCTCGTTGAAGGCGGGCAGTGGATCCGCTGGGCGCGCGACTACGAGAATTCCGAGCAACGCGACGTGGCGCAGGGTCAGGCCACGACGGACGATCGCGAGCGATTACATCTTTCGCGGCAAGCAGGACGTCCTCAGCGCGACCTGCGACTGAGTAACGCTCGGCCACATGCGGTCTGCTGGCCGTCCGCGGCGCGACGGACGTCGCGCCGCCGCGCCCCAGCGTGAACGGCGCTTTGGCGGCTGCGCTGCGAACACGCCTTCGCACGACTCATCACGCGGATAGCTCGCGGAAAATTCGGCCGAGCGGCAAATGCGACTCTAGCCCGGCGCGGCAAGGGTGACTTGGCCGGCGAATCATGCGACCGTCGCGGCAGTCTCAGGCAAAGGGTTCACGACGAATGCTGCCTCGCTACGCGGCCGACTACAAGACGCTCATCTGGGTTCTCATCCTCGCCCCGGCGACGGTAGCCGTCCAATACGCGCACCCCGAGCTCGTCAAATACCTCTGGTGGGTCAGCTGCTATTTCGCGATCGCGACCGGGACCATCGCGCACAACCACAACCATTGCCCGACGTTCCCGAACAAGCGTGTGAACGCGATCTTCGCGAACTGGATTTCCCTCATCTACGGATTTCCCACCTTCGCCTGGATCCCGACGCACAACCTGAACCACCACAAGTACGTGAACACCGAGGGCGACGCGACCATCACGTGGCGATTCACGAACCGCCACAACGTCTTCGTCGCGGCGACTTACTTCTTCGTATCGGCGTATTACCAGCAGTTTCCGACGAAGGCGTTCATCGACAAGGCGAGGGCGAAGAACCCGGCGCTCTACCGTCGAATCATTGGCCAATACGTCTTCTGGGGTGGAGGGTACACGGCGCTTCTCATCCTTGCTCTCCTGCTCCACGGCGCGCGGACCGGCCTGTACGTCTTCGTGATGACCGTCGCGGTTCCCGCCGTCGTTTCGCTGTGGACGATCATGCTCTTCAACTACGAGCAGCACGTCCACACGGATCCGTGGTCGAAGCACGATCACTCGCGAAGCTTCATCAGCCCGACGCTGAATTTCCTGCTCTTCAACAACGGCTTCCACGCCGCGCACCACGAGAACCCGGGTCTGCATTGGAGCAAGCTCCCCGAAGCGCACGCGAAGATCGCCGATCAGATCAACCCGGTACTGAACCAGACGAGCGTGTGGTGGTACTGGTTCAAGCAATACGTGATCGTGCCGTTCGCTCCTTCGCTCGGGACGGTCCAGCTCGGCCCGGGTCCCGACCGGCCGCCGAACGGCGGCCGCATCCAGGGCATCAAGAGCGCCGACGTCGAGCTCGGCGACGCCGGCACGAACGCGGCGCGCCTCTACGCCGGCTGAAGGAGCAGAGAGCGCCCCTCCGGTGACGCGCCGGACCACCGTCCTGGCCCTCGTGATGTTCGCGGTCGCCGGCGGCGCGCTCTACGTCAACGCCCGAGCCAGCTACCCGAGCGATCGCACGCCCCAGGGCGCGTACGGCCGCGTCGCGAAGGCGGTGAACCTGGGTCGCCCCGAAGACTTCTTCGCGTACCTGGAGACGGACGCACAGCACGCCGCCTTCACGATCCACGATTACCGCAAGAAGGCGCGCGACACCGTTCTCGCGGCGTATCCGGAACCGGAGCGGACACGTCTCGCGGAGCAGTACGCGCCGGAGGCGCTCGTCGCCGACGGCCCCGCGCTCTTCGCGCTGTACGCCGAACGCCGCGGGTTCATGGCTCGTCTACGGCGCGACATGTCCGGCGTCGCCAGCGTCGAGATCAACGGTGAGAGAGCAGTCGTCGTCACCGCCCATGGCACTCGCTACGCATTTCGACGCAGACCGGAGAACGGCATCTGGGGTCTGACGCTGTTCACCGCGACGCTCGTCGCCGAAGCGGAAAGAGCAGCGCGCGATCTCGCGATCGTCGAAAAGGCCGCCGCCGATTACGCGGTGCCGTAGGCAGCTGGCAGCTATCAGCTATCAGCCGTCAGTGGTCAGCCGTCAGTGGTCAGCCGTCAGTGGTCAGCCTAATGACGCTAACCGCTGACGGCTGATAGCTGACACTCTGTTAGCTGCCCGCGATTCGCGAATCAGCTCGAAGATGCTGACGGCTGATAGCTGACGGCTGACAGCTGATAGCCGTCAGCTGACGGCTCTTAACGAGGCATGCCCTCGCGTGACGAACCCTCGCGGGCGTGTACGTCGCGTGAAACGCCGTCGTGCGCGGCTCCGTCGCGTGGAGCTCCCTCGCGCGCGGGCTCGGCGTGGTGGATCTGGACGTGGCTCGCGTCGGCGTTGCGGTCGTCGCCGACGCCGTACGACTTCAGCTTGCGATAGAGGGTCTTGCGGTCGAGGCCGAGCGCGTGCGCGGCGGCGGTCCGGTTGCCGCGCACCGTCTCCAGCACGCGGAGGATGTAGCGCCGTTCGATCTCTTCGAGCGGAACGAGCTCCATGGGATCGAACGTGGAGACGGCGATGGGCACCTTCTCCGACGAGCGGATTTTCTCCGGCAGATCTTCGACCATGAGCGTTTCGCTGCGAGTGAGGGCCACGGCGCGTTCGATCGCGTTCGCCAGCTCCCGCACGTTTCCCGGCCAGGAATAAGCGAGGAGCTTCTCGCCGACGGCGGGCGAGAGGCCCGAGACCGTCTTGCCGAAGTTCGCGGAGAAGGATTGCGCGAAATGTTGCGCGAGGAGCAGCACGTCCGTACCGCGCGCGCGGAGCGGAGGCACCGGCACGTGCACCACGTCGATGCGATAAAAGAGATCCCCGCGGAAGCGACCCTCTTCCACGGCCGATTCGAGATCTTTGTTGGTCGCGGTGATGAGTCGGGCGTCGAAGCCGAGCTCGCTGGTGCCGCCGACGGGTCGCACCTTGCGCTCTTGTAGCGCGCGCAGGAGCTTCGGTTGAAGGCCGAGCGGCAGCTCGCCGATCTCGTCCAGGAACAACGTGCCGCCGTTCGCCTCGACGAAGAGCCCGCCGCGCCCTTGCCGCGCGTCGGTGAACGCGCCCTTCACGTGCCCGAAGAGCTCGCTCTCGAGCAGGCTCTCGGCGACGGCGGCGCAGTTGATGGCGACGAACGGGCCGTGGCGGCGCCGGCTACGCTCGTGGATGGATCGGGCGACGAGCTCCTTGCCCGTCCCGCTCTCGCCGGTGACCAGAACCGAGGCGTCCGTCTCCGAGACGCGCTCGATGAGGTCGTAGACCTTGCGCATCGTGGGGCTCGTGCCGAGCAGCTCTCCGAAGCGATCGCTCTCTCTCGCGACGCGTCGCAGGCGCGACACCTCCCGTCGAAGCGCGCGGTGCTTCGCGGCGCGCTCCAGCGCCAGCGCGAGCGCGTCGATGTCGAACGGCTTGGTGATGAAATCGTACGCTCCGGCGCGAATCGCGCCGATCGCCGTCTCCATGCTGCCGTATCCGGTGATGACGACGACGGCGACGTCCGGCCGGTCGTGCGCGATGCGCCGACACAAGTCGAGGCCGCTCATGCCCTGCAGCTGGATGTCGGTGACGACGACGTCGAAGTCTTCCATTTCGAGCAACTCGAGAGCGTCTTCGGCGCGCGGTCGCGTCACGATCGAAAAGCCGCGCTTGCGGAGCTCCAGCTCGAGGAGCTCGCATTGGTTCGAGTCGTCGTCGATGACGAGGATGTGTCCGTGTCCGTTCACGCGCGAGTGCCTCTCTAGCTCCGGAGATGCGTCCTTAGGTCTTTTCATGGTGCATCTCACGGCCACGAGCGGCGAATGAGAACACTGGCGAGCGTCTACGCATCATCGGGATCCCGAACGAAAACATAGCTCGCAATTGGACTGTTTTCCCGTGGGGCACATTGCCACGTCCTCCCTCGTATCCTTTCGCTCGGTTCGCTCTACTCGATCGTTCGGTCGTGCGCGCGATTTTGTCTCAGCGAGCCCGACGTTTGACGTCTTCGTAGCTCTGACCAGCTGGAAAGCCGGTGCCTACCGGTAATCCGCTCTTGCTCCAGCCCGGTTCCAAGCGACCGAAGGCGTCCTTTCGTCCTTCGAAGCCGGTGCGAAGTTCGCGCAGGTTCGTAAAGCCGGCGCGCACGAGCATCTCGACGGCTTTCATGGATCGCCCGCCCGTCTGACAGCCGATCAGAAGGCGTTCATTTTTGTCGAAGGCGCTTTCCATCACGCTGAGAAAATCTGGATTCGGGACGAAGCCCGACGGGCCGCGGTGGGAAAGGGGAATGTTCAGGGCGCCCGCCGGATGTCCTTTTTCGAACTCGGGCTCGCTGCGCACATCCACGTAGATGTAGCCCTCGCCGATGAGCGCCTGTGCTTCCTCCGGCGATACCCGGAGCACCCCTTCGTTTTTTGCGGGATCCATTCCGCTCCGAAGATAGCGCTTCGGCCCCGTATTCGTAAGCATTCCGACCAGGCTTTCCGCGGGAGCGGTTCGCGATAAGGTCCCAGCGTGAACATCGATCTTTCCGCTCGGGGCGTCAGCGTCCGCCTCGCCCCGTTGGGCGGTCTCGGCGAGATCGGAATGAACTGCCTCGCCATCGAACAGGGGTCCGACATCCTGGTGGTCGACTGTGGCATTCGATTCCCCCGGGACGACCTCGGAGTGGACGTCATCCATCCCGACTTCACCTGGCTGGTCGAGCGGGCCGACCGGGTACGCGGCGTCTTCGTCACGCACGGGCACGAAGATCACATCGGAGGGATTCCATATTTCCTCCGGCGCATCGACGTCCCGGTCTGGGCTCCTCCCCACGCGCTCGGTCTCGTGCGACACCGGTTGCTCGATCACGGCGAGGATCCCGGCGAGTACGATCTGCGGGAGGCGCGCGCGGGCGAGGCGATCGCCGTCGGCAGCTTCGGCGTCGAACCGGTGCGCGTCGCGCACTCCATCGTCGACGCTTCCGCGCTGGCCATCAGCACGCACGCCGGCATGTTGCTGCACACCGGCGATTTCAATTTCGACCCCGACCCGCCCGACGGCGAGCCGACCGATGAAGCCCGCCTCGGCGCGCTCGGCAAGAGCGGTGTTTCGCTGCTGCTGAGCGACAGCACCAACGTGGACGTCTTGACCGAGGGCGGCTCGGAGCGCGCCGTCGGCCGGGCCTTGGAAGACATCGTGCGGCGCGCGGCGGGGCGGGTGTTCGTCGCGCTGTTCGCGAGCAACATCCAGCGGCTCATGCTCCTCGGAGACATCGCGCAGCGGACGGAAAGAAAAATCTGCCTGCTCGGCAGGAGCCTGACGACCCAGGTCGAGATCGCCACGCAGATCAAGCGCCTGCGCTGGCCGAGCGACCTGCTCGTGCCCGTCGAGGACGCGAAGACGATGCGCTCGAGCAAGCTGCTCGTGCTCGCGGGCGGCACGCAAGGCGAGCGCGGTTCGGCGATGGCCCGCCTCGCGGCGGGTGTACATCAAGATCTCGCGATCGATCCGGAGGACACGGTCGTCTTCTCGAGCCGGACAATCCCCGGCAACGACGTGCCGGTGGCGGACATGATCGACGGCGTGCTTCGCATCGGCGCCTCGCTGCACACGCGCGTGACCGACCCCGGCGTGCACACGAGCGGACACGCCACGCGGGTCGAGCAGACGAGAATGCTCGACTTGATGGCTCCCCGCTGCTTCCTGCCGGTGCACGGCACGCTCCATCATTTGAGAAGGCACGCCGAGCTCGCGCGAGAACGCGGCGTGCCTTCGGTGACCGTCGTCGAGAACGGCACATCCATCGTCTGCGACGGCGGCTCCATCCGGGTCGAGGAGAAATTCACGTCGGGCGTCGTGGCCGTCGGGACGGGCGGGGTGGAGCTCGGCGGCGACATCTTGCGCGCGCGGGCCGAGCTCGGCCGTTACGGAGCCGCGACCGTCGCGCTCGCGATCGATCGCCGCGGCACGCTGCTCGGTCCTCCGAGCATCTCGACTCGAGGAGTGCCCGGCATGGAAGATCCGGCGGAAGACCGGGCTCTGCGCAACGTCGCCTTGCGCGCCGTGGAGCGGGCTCAGAAGCGCCGCTTCGACGTGGAGGATTTGCGTGAAGAGGTGCGCCGGGCGGTACGGCGCGAGTTGTTCGACATCGCGGGGACGAAACCGGTCGTCGACGTACACGTCATAGAAGGTAAGTGAGGACGCGGGATGCATCGGTCGCTCTTCGCATCGCTCGCCGTGACGATTGCATGCGCTTGCACGCGCAGCACGCCGCTGGAGCCGGAGTCGCGCGGGGCGGCAGCGGCGCCCGCGGCGTCCGTCGCCGCCGAGACGCCGAGCGCCGCGCCGAAGGCGAGCGCCGCGGCGGCGATGCAAGACACGGACACGTCGTACCGCTTTCCCGCACGGGAAAGGATCGTCGCCATCGGCGATCTCCACGGCGATCTCGCGGCGACGCGCGCGGCGCTTCGTCTCGCGCACGCCGTCGACGACAGGGATCGCTGGGTGGGCGGCAAGCTCACCGTCGTCCAGACCGGCGACGAGATCGATCGCGGCGACGACGACCGCGCCATCGTCGAGCTCTTCGATCGGCTCGCGGACGCGGCGCACGCGGCGGGCGGCGAGGTGCGCGCGCTCGTCGGCAATCACGAGGTGATGAACGTATCCGGTGACTTCCGCTACGTCACGGCCGCGAGTTTCGCCGCGTTCAAGGACAGCGACACGCGCCGCGTCCCCGCGGCGATCCTCTCGCAGTTTCCGGTGGAAGCGCGAGGCCGCCTCGCCGCGTTCTTTCCCGGTGGCCCCTTCGCGCTTCGGTTGTCGCAGCGGAACGCCATCGCCGTCGTCGGGGACACGCTGTTCGTTCACGGCGGCGTCACGATGGATCACGTGCGCTACGGTCTCGGACGACTGAACCGCGAGATCTCCCGGTGGATGAGCGGCCAAGGCGCCGAGCCCTCGCTGGCGATGGCAGAGGAAGGACCGCTCTGGACCCGCCGCTACTCCAGCGACAAGGGGGCGATCGACTGCGCGGGCCTCCATGAGACGCTCGCGGCGCTCGGATTACGGCGTATGGTCGTCGGACACACGCCGCACAAGGACGGGATCTCTCCGGCTTGCGACGGCGAGGTGTGGCGCATCGACACAGGGCTCTCGGCGTTCTACGGCGGCCCGCTCCAGGTGCTCGAGATCCGCAGCGACGAAGTGACGGTGCTGCGGTAGCCACACGGTGCCGCGGTAGCCGCAACTCGTCCGCTTCCTGCGGTGTCGTCGCGCACTGGCCCGTTGACGCTCGCGTCACGGAGCTGCGGTAGCCGCCACTCGTCCGCTTCTGGGGGAGTGGGGGATGGGAGGCATCCCCCACTCGAACAGATACGAACCGTCCCTCGAGCGAGCAGCGCAGCCGGAGGCGAGCAGCGCAAGCGAGGGTTCCGCTCCGCTTCACGTGCAAGAACCTAAACCCTCACGACGCACGCGTCGTTCGCACGACCCGCGACACGCCGCTCCGTTTCACGCCGCAAGAACCTAAACCCTCGCGCTGTCTGCGCGACCCGTAACGTCAAGGCGCGGTTGCGCTGCGGAACACCTCGATCTTCTCGAGAACCTGATCCTCGTTGGGTCGATCTTGGGGGCCGCGCGGAACGTTCGCGAGCTTGCGGACGACGTCCTGTCCGGAGACGACGTGACCGAACACGGAGTGGCGGCCGTCGAGGTGCGGCGTCGGGCCCTCCGTGATGAAGAACTGCGAGCCGTTGGTACCCGGTCCGGCGTTGGCCATGGAGAGGACGCCTGCCTTGTCGTGCTTCAGCTCCTTGTGGAACTCGTCCGAGAAACGATAGCCGGGGCCGCCCGTACCCCAGCGGCGAGCCGTGTCGGAGTGCCGCGTGAGCGGATCGCCACACTGGATCATGAAGCCGGGGATGACCCGGTGGAAGCGGACGCCCTCGTAGAGCGGCTTGTCGTCGACGGCTTTGCCGGTGTGCTCGTCCTTCCACGCCATCGTGCCCGTGGCTAGCCCCACGAAGTTGGCGACGGTCTTCGGCGCGCGCTGTTCTTCCAGCTCGACGACGATGGGTCCCTGCGTCGTGTGAAGCCGCGCGTAGAGCTTCCCGGTACCGGGGACGTTGATCGTGGGAAACTGCGGATCGGCCATGCTGAGCTCCTCGGGTGGATGTGCCCGCGCGAGACCGCGCGAGCGTGAAAGAACGCCCTTCTAACTCGGGCGCTCCTCGGAGCAAAGTGGCGGCGACGAGCGGCCGCTCGGTTCTCCGCCGCTCCGGGTCGTTTGCTGGCTAATCGAAGAGCACTCCGGGATTCAGGATGCCGTTCGGGTCGAACACCTTCTTGATTCCCTTCATGAGCGCGAGCTTGGTCGGGTCTTCGAGCTCCGAAAGGTAGCGCTTTTTCGCGTGGCCGATGCCGTGCTCCGCGGACACGGCCCCGCCCAGCGTCACCCCCGCTTTCAGCAGATCGCGCAGGATCGCGTCGCGTTTCTCCGGATCCGGCTGGAAGATGCCGAGGTGCACGTTGCCGTCGCCGGCGTGGCCGCACCCGGAGATCATCGTGGCGTGGCGCTCGGCGATGGCGCGCACGCGCTCCATGTAGTCCGGGATCGACGCGCGCGGCACCACGACGTCGATGATGTCGGTCAGCCCCATGCGCTTGCCGACCCAGAACGACTTTTCGCGCGCGTCGACGAGCGCCGCTCCCGCGGACGAGGGGAGCACGAACACGTCGATGGCGCCCTGCTCGGCGCAGATCGCCCCGAGGCTCTCGACGTCCTTCGCGATCGCGGCCTCTTCGCGTCCTTCGACCACGAGGAGCAGGTACGCCTCGGCCGCTTCCCGCACGTCGTCCGGAACGCCGAGCGAGATGCCCGTGAAGCCGGTGATGCCCATCATCGTCAGCTTGTCGATGTACTCGACCAGAAGCGGGCCCACGCCGCTCATCACCAGCGCGGGAACGGCGCGCGTGACCTCGGCGAGCGAGCGGAACGGCGCGAGCACCGTGGACCACATCGGCATGCGGGGGAACAGCTTCACCGTGACGCGGGTCACGACGGCGAGAGTCCCTTCGGAGCCGATGAGCAGCTGCGTCAGATCGTAGCCGCTCGAGACTTTGACGAACTTGCCGCCGGTGTGAATCACTTCGCCGCTCGGTAGCACCGCTTCCAGGCCGAGCACCTGGTTGCGCGTGACGCCGTACTTCACGGCGCGCATGCCGCCTGCGTTCGTCGCGACGTTACCGCCGAGCGTCGCGCTATTTTCGCCCGGGAAGATGGGGTAGACGAGGCCGCGCTTGGCCGTCTCGAGGTCCAGCTCGCCCAGCGTGACGCCGGGCTCGACGACGGCGACGTGGTTCGCCTCGTCGATTTCCAAGATCCGGTTCATGCGGTCGAAGCTCAGTAAAATGCCGCCGGTGCGCGCAATCGCGCCGCCCGACAGCCCCGTGCCGGCGCCGCGCGCGGTGACCGGGATGCGGTGCTCGTTCGCGAACGCGAGCAGGCGGCTCACCTGCGCGGTGGACGCCGGGCGCACGACGAAGTCCGGCGACGCGGCCGGCGTCGTCAAACTCTCGTCGTGCGTGTAGCCCTCTTCGATGCGTTCTCCGTCGAGCACATTGCCGTCCCCGACAATCGAGCGAAGCGTATCGAGCGCATTCATGGTGTCAGCTATCAGCTATCAGCTATCAGCTATCAGCTATCAGCTATCAGTCGTCAGCTATCAGCTATCAGTCGTCAGCTATCAGCGGTGCGTTCGGACTGGGTTGACGGCTGATTGCTGACGGCTGACGGCTGTTTACGACTTATCGAACAGGGTGGCGATGCCTTGGCCGACGCCGATGCACATCGTGGCCAGGCCGACGCGGGCCTTCGGGTTGTCGGCCATGATGCTGGCGAGCGTCGCGACGATGCGCGCGCCGGAGCTGCCGATGGGGTGGCCGAGCGCGATGCCGCCGCCGCGCACGTTGACGCGCTCGGGGTCGAGGTCGAGGCCGCGCATGCAAGCGATGGACTGAGACGCGAACGCCTCGTTCAATTCGACGAAGTCGAGGTTCGGGGAGCGCAGCCCCGTGCGCGCGAGGAGCTTCTTCGTCGCCGGGATCGGGCCTTCACCCATGTAGCTCGGATCGACGCCCGCCGTCGCGCTGGCGACCCACCGCAGCTTCGGTTCGATGCCGAGCTCCTTGACCACCGCCTCGCTCGCGAGGACGACGCCCGCGGCGCCGTCGTTCAGCGGCGACGAGTTGCCCGGCGTGACCGTTCCGCCGTCGCGGAACGCCGGCTTGAGCTTCGCGAGCGCTTCCACGGAAGCGTCGGGCCGCGGCGACTCGTCGCGCTCGAACAGCGAAGGCGGACCCTTCGCTTGCGGAACCTGGAGCGGGGCCAGCTCGCGCGCGAAGAGCCCGCGTTCCCACGCGGCGACCGCGCGCTGGTGCGAGCGCAGGGCGAACTGGTCCTGCTCTTCGCGGCTGATGCCGAACTTCGTCGCGACGTTCTCGGCCGTCTCGCCCATGCTGATGAGATCGAAGCGCGCTTGCATGCGCGGGTTCGGGTATCTCCAGCCGAGCGTCGTATCGTAGATGGTCGGCGGCGTACGTCCGAACGCCTCTTCCGGCTTGGGCATGGAGAACGGCGCGCGCGTCATGTTCTCGACGCCGCCGGCGATGACCACGCTGGCTTCGCCGCTGGCGATCATCCTCGCGGCGTCGTTGATGGCTTCGAGGCCGGAGCCGCACAGCCGGTTCACCGTGACGCCGGGGATCTCGTAAGGCAGCCCGGCGATGAGGAGCGCCATGCGCGCGACGTTCCGGTTGTCCTCGCCGGCCTGGTTGGTCGATCCGAAGACGACTTGGTCTAGCCGTTCCGCGAGCCTGGGCTCGCGCTTTACCAGGGTGGTGATGATGTGCGCGGCGAGATCGTCCGCGCGAACCTTCGAGAGCGCCCCCCGGTACTTTCCAATCGGCGTCCGAACCGCATCGACGAGATAGACTGCGACCATGCATGAACTCTACATCACGGGAGCCCGTCGGGCGACTGTCGGGTCCGTCGCTCGAAGTGCGCGAGACGAGAGCTGAATTGCGCCGCGGCGCGCGGTCGCACCTGCCCGGCTGACCGAAGCGCTCGGGTTACTTCTTCTTTGCGCTCGGCTTCGCCCGGCCTATTTCTTCTTTGCGCTCGGCTTCGCCTTCGCCTTGGAGTCGTCGGCGCTCGTGTCGTCGTCCTTGGCGTCGCTCGCGGAACCTTTGTCGCTTCCGGACTTCGCCGCGTCCTTGCCGCCTTCGGACTTGTCGGCATCCGAGTCGGATTCGCCGAAGCCGCTGAAATCCGGCGCGCGGGCTTGCTCCGTCTTCGCGTGCTCCAGCGTCTTTTTGTGCAGCTGGGCTTGAAGCATCACGACGCGTTCGGGTCGGTCGTCGCCGCAGTCCTTGAACTCGGATTCATTCGTCGTCGAGTTCTGGATGCAAGTCGCTTGAATGAGCAGCTCGCCGTGGGTCGTGTCGACGTGGAACGTATACTTGTACGAAAGCCGCGGAATGCTCGACGTCGCGACCTCTTTTTCCCGCGTGTCGAAGGTCGAGCTGCCCTCTCCGGCGACGACCCGGAATCCGAGCTCTTCGGCGGCGTCCTTCGCCGCGCTGAGCAGCACGTCTTCGGAGTACTTCGTCTTCTCGTCGACGGGCGTGTACGTCGTCATGTGCGCGGTGCTGCACGCTCCGGCAAATGCGAGCGCGACCGTGCAAAGCCCCATCCTGGCGATTGTTTTCACGGGGGGCGTTTTATCACGAGCTCGCGAGTCGCGAACGGTCCTTACGCTTGAACGGTGCGGCCGGCGAGCTCGGCGCCGCAGGTGACGCACTGCTTCGGGACGTTGTCCTTGTGATAGACCTGCGCGCAGTTGGGGCACAGGCGGGCGTCACGCTCGAATGAAATGATTTTGTCGGTAGCGGCGCACCTGCGGCCAGCGACCTGGTCGCCCATCACCGGCACCTCTTCCCCTCCCGGCTGCGTGGCGAGGGGAATGCTGCGTTTTCCCGCCTCGTCGACCTTGACGACTTTCGGCAGCCGCCGCTCGGCCTCGGCGACGATATACGCGGTGGCGCGCGGATGAGCGCCGACCGGAATGGAGAGCGTCAGGGAGGGGGAGACCACGACGAGCTCGCCCTTCTGCAGCTTGATCTCCGTCATGTCGCACCACAGGATGCGATTCGTCTCGGAGCCGCGCTCGATGGCCACGCCCGCGTCACCCACGCGAACGGGGAAAGTCGTGGCGCTCCCGAGCCAGAGTCCGGCGCCGAGCCCCGCCGCGCCCAGCGTGACGAGCACCGCGGCGAAGCTCACGGGGGTCTCCTTCACCCACTGCCCGTAAACACCCGCACCGAGCGCCAGTGACCCGACCATCCCGAGCCCGGCGGCGAAGCGCGACGTGTGTGTGGCCTCGGGGACGAAGCGGCGCTCGATGCGCTCTTTCGGTGCCTTCCGCTTTTTCTTTTCCGCCATGCTTTTCCTCGGGCGGCGGCACACTAGTGCTAGTTGGTCGAAATTGGTACCGGATCGCGGCAAGAATCAGGGCTCTGGGGCTGGAGGGCGCTTCGCTCGCCTCCTTCAGGCGCTACCCCTGGCGCTCCCCGCTGTGGCCGTGAGCGCGGTCGCGGCGGCGGTGCTGGTAATCGGCCGGCCGCGAGGCGTGACCGGCGTCCGCATCCGCGGCGGCCCGACCACCGCCTCCCTCGTTCTCTCCGTGCGCCTGGAGATCGCCGACCGGCTCGGCGACGTCGAACGACCGCGTCGCGGCGACGACGTGGAAGTCGACGTGATAGGCGCCGCCGAGCCGGTGAGCACTCACGGCGTCCTCGACGATGAAGGGGCCGTCGAGCTCGTGCTTCCGAGCTCCGGACGCGATCCGGCGCACGCGCGAATCCGCATCGGCGGATCGTTCGTCGTGGATGCACGATGGTCGCTGTCCGTGGACGCGTGGGCGCGCGGCGCGCGGCGTCGCGGCGGGTGGGTAGAACGCCGGTTCGAGGACGGGACGCGGATCCGCGCCGCGGCGGAGCGCGGCGTGTTCGCCGTACCTTTCGCGAGCCCGTTGTGGGTCGAAGCCGCGCGCGGCGGCAGCTTCCTCACCGCGCTCGACGTTCACGGAGACGGCGCCGACGTCGTCGGGCCGCTCTCGCTGTCCGCAGGACGCCTCCGTTACGGCGTCACGCCGCGCGAGCACGCCGCCGTGGTCGCCGTTCGCGCGCCTGGAACGACCGCGACGGAGCTCGACGTAGCCCTCGCGGTCGTCCCCGGCGCTTTCTTCGCGGAGCTTCGTGGAAACGACCTCGTCGTGCGTTCCCCGATCGCGCGCGACCGCGCGTACGTCGCCATCGTCGACGAGCGCGAGCGCGTCGCGGGCGCCACCGTCGCGCTCGAGGCCGATGCCACGGGAGCGACCGGCGTCCTCCGCAATCCGTCATTGCCGGACGGCGTGCCGCTCTGGGCGGTCGTCTCGAGCGAGCCCGAGCTGCGCTCCGCGTCGGTCGTCGGTTGGCCCATCCGTTACGCAATCGACTCCGCCGAGCCCCCGAAGACCTTCGACGTGCCCGACGCGCTGCTCGTCGACACGATGCCGCGCGCGCTGTCGCAAGAATCCGATCGCCAGCGAAGGGTGCGGCTACTCGCCGCCTTGATCGCCGCGGTGTCACTCTTCGCCACCGCCGCCGCCATCGCCGCTCGTTCCACGGCCGCCCGCTCGCGCCTGACGACGCACCTCGCAAGCGCCGGCGCCGATCCCGAATCCACCACCCGCGTCACCACCACGGCCGCTGCGACGGCCTGGGCGATCGCCACCGCCGTGCTGACGCTAGCCCTGGCCGCGCTGCTCTTCGCCCTGTTCGCTACGGGTACGCCTTGACTGCGGGCTCGTCGGTTTCCCGCGATGAGCTACTCGCGAACGCGCAACGATGGTTCGTATACGTACTTTCGCCTCTGCATGAGAAACCCCTTCATGCTGAGCCTCGATTCGTGCCGACGATGGGCGACGTGCGGCTCCCGAACAGGACGGGCACACCCACGATACTCGGCCATGGCGACCGGGAGGCACGAAATCTCCGTGGCGACTCGTGGCGGTCGAGCGCACCGTCGAGCCCGCGGCGGCGATCGTACGTTCACGGCGCCCGATGCTTTCAACAATCCCCTACATATATGATGAGCTTCGTCTCGCTCTGATCGACGCGCAGCGGCCTTTCTCCGTGCGCGGTCTTCACCTGCTTCGCGTTCTCCAACTTCCGCATCGCCGTCCCGGTGATACGGCCTGTCGCCTCCTGCCAGCTCATCCCCATCGGCGGGTAGAACGCGACGCATTTCGCCGGTTGATCGTCGTTCTGCGTCGCGAACGTGAAGACGACGAGCTCCGCGCCGTACTCGGCTCTCAGCGTCGGCGGCGTGGGAGTGGACGTCACCTTGTAACCGCGGTTCGTGAAGTACGTGTCCGCGCTGCTCCAGTTCATGTCGACGATCTGCGGCCCCGTGCAGCGGATCTCCTGCGTCGGCGATCTCTTGTACGCCTGCCCCTTGGGGCACGATGGATCGCCGTTCTTCACGAGAGCGGCGATTTGATCCGGAGTCAGCTTTTCGACCTTCGGCTCGGTCGCTTTGCGCTTCAGGTAATCGAGGTGCGCTTGGAGTTCGTTCTTCGCGCGGACGAGCTCGTCGCGCTCGGTGGTGCGCCCGGCCTCGTCGCAAGCGGCGCGGGCCGTCTCGACGGCCGCCAAGCTCTCCTCGACGCTGCTCTGTTGTTTCGCGTCGACCTTGTCGACGATGCCCTGGGCGGTCGTCATCAGGCTCTGGCAGCGGCGCGTCTTCTCGTTGCACCCGGCGACGAAAAGTAGCGCCAGCGCCGAAGTCAGAGCGACCGTTCCACGCGACACGGCCGGCTAGCATACACGATGCCCCCTCAGCGGGACACGATGCGCGGCGCCTTCTCCCCCGCTTCCACCCGGACGTGCAGCATGTTGCGCTTGGGCGGCACGGGATACATCACGTGCTCGCTGAAGGCGCACCCGGGCGTGAGGGCGGTGTT
Source organism: Polyangiaceae bacterium (assembly GCA_035547195.1). Taxonomy (GTDB): domain Bacteria; phylum Myxococcota_A; class Polyangia; order Polyangiales; family Polyangiaceae; genus DASZVB01. The sequence continues at coordinate 326,014 of DASZVB010000123.1, read as the reverse complement.
GAAGTCGAGGACGGTTCGTCCGTTGTGCGGCAGCGGCGCGTAGAGGTATCTGCCGATGCCGCACGTGGACTCGCCGTTGGTCATATCCCGGAACAGGACGAACAGTCGCTTCGGCTCGACGATCGGCTCGAGCGCGTACGTGACGCCCCGCACCTGGAAGGCGAGGATGTAGTCCGTCGCGTGCACCTCTTGCGCCGCGACCGAGTAGCCTATCTCGAGCGTTCGCGGTCGATCCAGCGGCACCGCGCGCGCGTTCACCCGCCAATTCGCGTCGACGGGAAACCAGTCGGAGCCGGGGAACGATCGCCGTAGGTCGGAGTCGGGATCGCGCGAGCGCATGGCGAGCGTCTCGCCGCGGCGAATGAGCTGATGGCTCGTGCGGCCGACGTACAGGACGTCGTCGTCCTGATCGGGCCTGAGCCAGGCTTCGCGGACCGTCACGGAGCGATACGTCACCACCGCTTCCGGGTGCACGGCGAGGTGCACGGAGTCGCCTCGCACGGTCACGGCGCCGAAACCGAGCTCGTTTCTGCCGTCCATCAAAACGACCAGCCCGGTTGTCGAAAGCCATCCATCTTCCGCGCGGAGCGCAGCGTCGCGCTTGGCGCGAAACAGTCGCATCTCGCCGTCATAAGCTTCGTCGGCACGAATCATCGAAGGAGCCGTTGCAATCACTCGAGAGAGCAGCGCGCCACTCACGACGCTACAGCAAGCGTACGTTTCCTTTCCAGCGTTTCTCACACGGAGAGCGCGCCGACATCAAAATCCGCCAGACGGCCGGAGACACCTCCAACACGTTCAGCGAGCTCGCGCGCTCCTTCCCATTGCTCAAGCGCACACGCGCGCACGAGCACGAGCGTCACGCGCAAAGCGCGTTCAGATGCCGCGCGATCGCGATCGCGCGCGCGCTGCGGATGGCTGCTCGACCGTGAAAGTCGAGCGGCGCCGGGTGGAGCCCTTCGTGCGCGACGACGTCGTCCAGACTGCCGGAACCACCGCCTCGCAGGTTTCGGTATGCGCTCTTCAGCGAAATGCGCGAAGCGCTCGCGTTTAGCTCTTTGGCGAGCAAATCGAGGCTCGACTGGTTCCACGCCGCGAGCAGCGGCTCCTTTTGCCGCGCCAGAAACTCCATGACATCACGGCGAAATCGCGACGAGTCGAGCGCGTCGTCGAAATCGCGGGCGGAGAGCGACATGTGCGCCAGATGTGCGGCGCTCGGCGGCCCGAACGGCGGAATCAAGAGTCGCTCGAAAGTTTCCCCCGAAGATAACGACACCGCGGCGAGCTGCGTGAGCGCGCGTTCGCCGCGTGGATCGGGTCGCGCTGACTCGATGTATACGACGACCAGCCGGTCGAAGTCTTCGACCAGCGCCCTGGGCAGACGGCGCCGCGCGAAGGGGCGACGTTCGCGTTCTCGCGGCGCGCTCGGTTTCTCGCGCATGAACGCGAGCTGCGCGTCGATCATCGCGTCGAAAGCGCTCAGCAAATCCGAGAGCCCCGGGGTTTCGGGTTCGAGAATACCGAGCGCGAGCACGACCGCCTCGATGGTCGAGAGCGCGTCGCGCGACGGTTCGCGGCGAATTCGATAGCGGCTCGGTTCTTCGGGCGACAGCCGGACGCGGGGTAACCCTTGAAGCCACGCTTTGTCGCGAAAGAGCGTACGCGCCGTGTGCCAAGTGCCGTCGATCACCACGAGGCTGCGGGGCCGCTCGCCGGGCGGGAGCGTCCTCAGGTCACGGGCGCCGGCTCCCGGGTAGAGCAGCGCCGCTCCGGGCGGCACCCACGGGGGCACGCCGTGCTCGCGTTCGCCCGCGTTCCAGGCGACTTCGACGTGAGCGCGGGCGAGCCCGAGCCGCGCAAATCGCGCGGTGCCGATGGGGTGCAGGCGTTCGCGCGGGTGCTGTAGGATGAGGACCCCGGTGCGATTTTCCACCCGGCGGATCGTCGTGCATACGCACAGAGCGCTCGGCTTGTGACACTCGTAACACGTGAGCCGGTGCGAACGCTCCGCCGAAGGCGCCGGGGCTGGATCCATGTGCGGCGTCGTAGCTTGTCAGAACGAGGGCCGGGCGCGAAGCGGCGCCGCGTTGGCAGCACGCCCGGCCGCGCGGCCGCTATCCGGCTCCCTATTTGACGAGGATGACTTCGAGGTTGGCGGACTTGCGCAAGACGTTCACACCGACGTCCTCTGGGTAACGATGTACCCGGAGGTCGACGCTGGCGGCGCCGACGCGCAAGTTCCGGAGCACGATGTCGTCGATGAAGCCGGGCAGCATCGGGCGCTCGAACACGACCCGGTGGTGCTTGGCGTCCGTGCGGAGCCCGAGCACGGAGGCGAGCAGCAAAAACGGAGCGGCGGCGGCCCACGCTTGAGGAGAGCAGGCCACCGGATACGCCGTCGGCGCTTCACTTGGCCGCCGCGGGAAACCGCAGAACAGCTCCGGCAACCGATGCAGATCCAGGAAGAGCGATGCGTCGAAGAGACCGGTGAGGATGCGCGCCGCCTCTTGCCCGAAGCCATAACGCGCGAGACCCGCGGCGATGATCGCGTTGTCGTGCGGCCACACCGAGCCGTTGTGGTACGACATGGGGTTATAGCGCTCTTCGGTGGTCGCCAGCGTGCGCACGCCCCACCCGGAGAACATCTGCGGCGACAACAGCGTCGTCGCCAGCGCACGAGCGCGATCGGGGAGCACGATACGGGAGAAGAAGCAGTGTCCGGGGTTCGAGCTGCTCACCCGGCACGGGCGCTTCTTGGCGTCGAGCGCCAGCGCGTACGTGGACAGCTCCGGGCACCAGAACGCGCGGTCGAATTGCTCGCGAAGCTCGGTCGCGCGGCGCAGCTGCGTGAGCGCGATGTTCTCTTCCTCGAGCTCGTGCGCCATGCGCGAAATCGCGAGGCGGGCCGCGTAGACGTATCCTTGCACCTCGCACAGCGCGATCGGTCCTTCCGCCAAGGTTCCGTCGCGGTGAAACACGGAATCGCCGGAATCCTTCCATCCTTGCTGAACGAGACCGTCCTTGGATTGTTTGCCGTACTCGACGAAGCCGTCGCCGTCGCGATCACCGGGTCCGTCGATCCATCGGAGCGCGGCGAGCAGGTTCGGCCAGATGCTCCGGATGAGCTCGAGGTCGTTCGTCGCGTCCAAGTATTCGCCGGCGAGCATCACGAAGAGCGGCGTGGAGTCGACGCTCCCGTAGTACCGCCCGAAAGGCACCTCACGCAGGTTCGCCATCTCGCCGCTGCGCATCTCGTGCACGATCTTGCCGGGCTCCGCGTCGGCGTCGGGATCCGTTTCGGTGGCCTGCGTCGCCGCGAGGAACTTGAGCACCCCCGCGGCGAGATCCGGATTGATCGGGAGATACTCGATAGCCGTCCAGATGCCGTCGCGACCGAATGGGACGCCGAACCAGGGTACGCCGGCGCACGGATACGGTCCCGTCGGTGTCTTCGCGACGAGCATCCGCATGTCCGCCTGCGACCGATTCAGCCAATCGTTGAACTGCTCGTTCGCCGTGTGGATCGCGGCCTCTTGCGCTTCGAGCTTCGCTCGCTCTTCCGTCGCCATATGGAAGGCCGTCTCGCTGGCGAGGGCTTCGGTGCGCTCGTCGCCGACGATGAACGACGTGGAGACGAAGATCTCCTTCGTTTGCTTCGCTTCGAGGTGCACCCGGTAGGTCACTTCACGCTCGGACAACGTCGTCGGATCCGGTGCGAAGACCAGGCGAGTCGTTCGGACGACGTCGTCGAGCCCGCGATACATCAGCATCGCGGTGGCGCCGTCGACGCGCGTCGGGAGGCGAACGCCGCGGCGCGCTCGCTGCATTCCGCGGACCTCGAAGACGTCGGCGAAGTCCGCGTTGAACTCCAGGCGGAGCAAGAAGTTCACCGCGGTAGGGCCGTAGTTCGTGAGGGTGATGCGCTCGTAGCAAGTCCCGTCGCGCAGGAGCTTCGAGCGGAGCAGGTGGAGCGTGCCGTGAGGGATGGAAAGATCGCCGTGTATCTCCGGGTTCGTCAGATCCGCCATGAACAGCAAGTTGTTCTCGAGCACCGTGGAGCTCAGGAACAGGAACGGCCTTCGATCCAGGTAGAGCATCTCGGTCGACAGGAAGCGGGTGCCTCCGTGGTAGATGCCCTGCTCGCTTCGGACCGAAGCGCGGACGTTGCCGAGCCTGTCGAGCACGGCGAACGTGTCGTTGTGCATGAGGACGCGCTGCGCCTCGTCCGCGAGCGACGTCGTCGCGGCAATGTGGTAGCGATCTGCTTCCTCTTCGCATTGGTTCATGGATGGCCCGTCGTTGAACGCCGGAGACCGTTCTACGCCGCCACGACGTCGCCGGGCGCCGGCTCGTCGGTGTCCGGGACGGCGGAATCGGGCGGCGTGGATTGAGTGATCCCGCTGCGCAGCGTGCTTCGAGCGCAGAGGTCGGCGTAGATGTCCAGGTAATCCTGGGCCATGCGCTCGGCGGTGAAGCGCCTTTCGAACTGCTCGCGCACGCCGGCGCGATCGAGCTCGTGGACGCGTCCCGCCGCTTCGATCGCCTCCTCCATCGACTCGACGACGAATCCGCTCACTCCGTCCTCCAGCACTTCGGAGACCGAGCCGTTACGGAACGCGATGACCGGCGTGCCGCAGGCCATCGCTTCGATCATGACCAGCCCAAACGGCTCGGGCCAGTCGATCGGAAAGAGCAACGCGCGCGCGTGGCCCATGAACTCGCTCTTGTCCGTCTCTCCGATCTCGCCGACGAACTCGACGAGGGGTTGAGCGAGCAGCGGGCGGATCCGAGCCTCGAAATACTCCCGATCGACCTTGTCGATCTTAGCGGCGATCTTGATCGGCACCTCGAGCGCCGTGGCGATCTCGATGGCCCTGTCCACGCGCTTCTCCGGCGAGATCCTCCCGACGAAGGCGAAGTACCCCTCGGGATCGGGCTGGAACCGGAGCAGATCCTTCGGCAGCCCGTGGTGCACGGTGGCGACCCAGTTCGCCTGCTGCAGCGGTCGTCGTTGCGCGTCGGAGATCGAAACGACGGAAATGTCCGAGAACTCGTCGTACATCGGACCGAGATCGGCGATGTCGAGGCGGCCGTGCAGCGTGGTCACGTGCGGCACGGACATGCGCCGCGCCAGCGGAAAATGCAGGTAATCCGTGTGGAAATGGATCACGTCGAAATCTTCGTGCCACGTCGAGACGCGCTCGATCATGAGCAGATGCTTCACGAGCGCGTCGGTACACCGCTCGTCCAGGCGGAGCGCTTGCTCGCACTGCGGCGCGAGCTTCGCGGAGGTGATCGAATCTCCGGACGCGAACAGGGTCACCTCGTGACCCATGCGAACGAGCTCTTCCGTAAGATAGTGCACGATGCGCTCGGTGCCGCCGTAGAGGCGTGGGGGAACGCTCTCGTAGAGCGGCGAGACTTGTGCAATGCGCATCGGCCGATTTCCTTCCTTGCTTTCAATCGACGAACAGACCCGTCGCAAGGCGTCAAGCAAGGAAAGGGCCAGCACCGAGCGTTCAGCGACGCGCGAATCCGGCTCGTATCTTGTGACAAATTGCCTCCACGCGCGCTTTGCCGGACACGTTTTGCGCTTCTTTACGGACGTCTGCCCGGTCCTATGAAACGTCCAACCGAACGATCGCGAGCGCCTTTTGCACCGCGGTTCTAAATTTTTCTGAGCTCGAAATGCCACTTCGCATCGAAGACTACGCGCTGCTCGGAGACTGCGAGGGAGCCGCTCTCGTCGGTCGCGACGGTTCCATCGATTGGTTGTCGCTCCCGCGGTTCGATTCGGGGGCGTGCTGCGCCGCGCTGCTCGGCACGGCCGACAACGGCCGGTGGCTCCTCGCTCCCGCGAACGGCGGCCGCCCCGCCGGGCGTCGCTACCGCGACGGCACGCTCGTCCTGGAGACGGATCTCGAGGGCGAGGGCGGGAAGGTGCGAATCATCGATTTCATGCCGCCCGACGACGATCGCGCCGACGTCGTGCGCATCGTCGAGGGGCTCGACGGCGAGGTGCAGATGCGCATGGAGCTCGTCATCCGGTACGACTACGGCTCCATCGCTCCGTGGGTCCGCCGAACGAAGTGCGGCATCTCCGCCGTCGCAGGGCCCGACGGCCTCATGCTCGACGCGGACGTCGAATGCCACGGGGAAGATTTGCGCACCGTGGCGGATTTCAAGGTGCGCAAGGGGGAGCGCAAGCATTTCGTGCTCACGTGGTTTCACTCCGCGACGGAGCCGGCGCCGTCGATCGACGCCGAACGCGCCCTCGGCGACACGGAGACCTTCTGGCGCAAATGGGCGAGGCGTTCGAAGCTGCACGGTCCCTACGACGACGCCGTGTCGCGCTCGCTCGTCACCCTGAAGGCGCTCACCTACGCGCCCACGGGCGGCATCATCGCCGCGCCGACGACGTCGCTGCCCGAGTTCATCGGTGGAATGCGAAACTGGGATTACCGGTTCTGCTGGCTTCGCGACGCGACCTTCGTGCTGTACGCCTTGTTGAACGCGAGCTACGTCGAAGAGGCCAGAGCGTGGCGCGAGTGGCTCACGCGCGCCGTCGCCGGTTCCCCGAGCGAGCTTCGCATCATGTACGGCCTCGAGGGCGAGCGCCGGCTCACGGAGCTCGAGCTACCTTGGCTCCCGGGATACGAAGGGTCGAAACCGGTGCGCGTCGGCAACGCGGCGTCGGAGCAACATCAGCTCGACGTCTACGGCGAGGTCCTCGACGCGCTCTACACCGCGCGCCGTCATGGCGTCGAGCTCGAAGAGAACACCTGGAACATCGAGACCGCGCTGGTGAACTTCATCGAGGGCGACTGGATGAAACCCGACGAAGGCATCTGGGAGATCCGCGGGACCAGGCAGCAGTTCACGCACTCCAAAGTGATGGCATGGGTCGCCGTGGATCGCGCCATCCGCGCCATCGAACGCCATCACGTGAAGGGTCCACTCGAGCGCTGGCGTGCTCTGCGAGAGCGGATTCACCGCGACGTTTGCGAAAAGGGGTACGACCAGGAGCTCGGCTCGTTCGTGCAGACGTACGGAAGCAAGCACCTCGACGCGAGCTTGCTCATGATCCCGATGGTCGGTTTTCTGTCGTGTCACGATCCGCGAGTCGTGGGGACGATCGCGGCGATCGAGAAGCGGCTGATGCACGACGGGTTCGTGCGTCGCTACGACACGAGCAGCGGCGTCGACGGGCTCGAGCCGGGCGAAGGCGTGTTCTTGACCTGCAGCTTCTGGCTCGCCGACAACTGGGCGCTCCAAGGCCGGCTCGACGACGCGAGGATCCTGTTCGAGCGACTGCTTTCGATCCGTAACGACGTCGGGTTGCTCGCGGAAGAGTACGACCCGGTGGAGCGTCGCCAGCTCGGGAATTTCCCACAAGCGTTCTCTCACGTCGGTCTCATCAACACCGCGCACAACCTGAGTCGCGCCGGCGGGCCAGCTCACGTCCGCTCGGACGGCCAGCGCATCGTTGAGGCCGGCCGTCGGACGAGCTAAGAACGATTCGTCCCGATGGACGCGCGCCGCATCCCGAGAGCTCGCCGCGCCCTCCTCGCTCCGGCGATCGCCTGGGCGCTCGTCTCATGCTCCCCGCCGCACGCCGCTGCGCCCCGCGCGGCGCCGGCTTCCGCGCCGTCGGCCGCTGCGCGTTCGCGCGGCGTCATCGTCTTCGTGTGGGACGGGCTTCGCCCCGACTCCGTCGACGCGCAGCACACGCCGCGGCTCGCGCGGCTGCGCGACGCGGAAGGCACGCGCTTCGCGAGCCATCACTCCGCGTATCCGACGTCGACGATGATCAACGCCGCCGCGCTCGCCACCGGGGCGTATCCGGGCACGCACGCCTTCTACGGGAACACGATATACGCCCCCGGACCCACCGCTGACAGCGCAGCGGGTGCTCCGGTGGACTTCACGGAGCCCGTGTTCACGGAGGACCACGCCGTCTTGCGCGGCCTCGACGCCTACGCCGTCGCGCAGGGGCGCCCCGGCGTTCTCGTCGTGCCGACGTTGTTCGAGGCAGCGCACGCGAGCGGCCTGCGCACCGCGGCCGTGGGTAAAGCGGGGCCGGCCTTTCTCCAGGACTACCGCGAGGACGGCGTTCACGGGGTCGTGCTCGACGAGAACATCGCTTTTCCGCGTGCCTTCGCGGAGTCCCTCCGGCAATCGGGTTTCCCGCTTCCGCGGAACACCGCGCTCTATCCCTATCCGGAAGGGAAGCTCGAAATCGCCGGCGGAGGCGATCCCACGGCGACGACCGCGGCGGCTTCGGTGGTGCTCGCCGACGGCGTCACGAGCGATCCGCGTTCGACGCGCGGCTCTCCGCACGACGCGAAGAACGAGTATCTGATGCGCGTCTTCACCGACTACGTGTTGCCCAAAGTGAAGCCGGTTCTTTCCGTGGTGTGGCTCAGAAATCCGGACAGCACCGAGCACACGTTCGGACCGGGCTCCGCGCCCGCGGTCGACGCGCTCGCAAACCAAGACGCGCTGCTCGGAAGGCTCCTGGACGCCCTGTCGGGGCTCGGGCTCGCCGCCACGACGGACCTCATCGTCGTCTCCGACCACGGCCACAGCACGGTCGGAGGCGATCCGCGGCTCTTCCCGCCGCGGCTCTTGCGCGGCGCCGCGGACGGATCCGGTGAAGTCGGAGACGTGTCCCCCGACGGATACTCGGTATCCGGCGAAGTCCGCACGGCGGACGTGCTCTCTCGTGCCGGCGTTCCGCACGTCTACGACGGTGTCGGTTGCATCTACGATCCCGTGCTCGGCGGCATCCTCGAGAGCGGCGCCCCGCTGCGCCCCACGCAGCACGATCCGGACGGCGAGGCTTGCGGCAGATCCGGCGAGAAGTACTCGACGCCGAGCCGCCGTCTGCCGGCTCGGCTGGAAGCCGACGCCGTCGTCATCGCGCGGAACGGTGGCTCGGACTACGTCTACTCGCCCGCGCACGACGGCGACGAGCTACGGAAAATCGTCACCGTGCTGCAGCAGCACGAGCAATACGGCGCGATCTTCGTGCGCTCCGCGTACGGCGCGATGCCCGGGACGCTGCCGATGCAGCGCGTGCACCTCGACGGCGCCTACGGACTCGGCGAGCCGGACCTCGTCGTGAGCTTCGATTGGACGTCCGGCGTCGCCAGCCACGGCGCGCCTCCGGGAACCGAATACGCGAGCGGAACGAACTTCCGCGGCATGCACGGCTCCACGTCACCCTACGATTTCGCGGCGACGCTCATCGCCGCGGGCCCGAGCTTCAAGCGCGGGTTCGTCGACGCCTATCCGTCGGCGAACGTCGACGTGGCCCCCACGATCGCGAACCTTCTCGGGTTCTCGCTGCCAAGCGCGGATGGTCGCGTCCTCGACGAAGCCTTCGCGGGATCCACCGTCCGACACACCGTCGTCTCGAAGACGGAACGCGCGGGGCCGGTGCGGCTTGCACGCGTGTGCGCTGCGGACGACGTCGGATGTGTGAAGCCGAAGGCGCCCGCGACGTACACCGTCGAGGTTGCGACGCAAACGCTGACGGCGAGTGACGGACGCGAACGGGTTTATGTGGACTCGGGGAAGGTGACGAGGAGGTAGGGAGTCAGCATTTAGTGCACCGCCGTCGAAATGGCGTCAATCACGGCCGCGTGAATGCGGGTGCTTCGGTCGATTACTTTCATGACGAGCTACTCGCGACCGCGCAACGATAGTTCGTATACTTACCTTCGCCTCCGCATCGATACCCCCTACTACGATACGAGTACGATACGAGCTCCACCGCGTTACGGCTCGATTGAGTTCTTCTCGCCCGGTCACTCATCGTAGTTTCTCCACGTGTTCGGCGTACAGATCCTCTTCGGCTTTCGTGGCCACCACGCGCTGATGATGCGCGTATGAAAGAACGTCCTGCGGGGGCACGCGCGAGTACAGGGCAGCGCGGCTCGGCGCCGGCTTCAGGCTCACAAAAAATGCGACCACGACGGCGACGCCGCAAACGCCGCGTGTATCAACCCGACGTGTGAATACGCTTGTGGGAAATTCCCCCATAGGCGAAGCGTCGTCGTCTCGTAGTCTTCCGAGAGCAGGCCGAGCGGGGACATGGCCGATTGGACGCGGGCCATGATCTCTCCGGCTTCGGCGTGGCGGCCGATCATCGCCAGGGCCTCGATGAGCCAGAAGGTGCAGATGATGAACGCGACGGCGGGGCGCCCGAAGCCGTCGTCGAGCTGGTAGCGAAAGAGCCAGCCGTTGTGCGAGAGGCCTCGCCAGATCGCTTCGATGGTGCCGACGAGTCGCTTGTCGTTGGGCGGTAACAAGCGCAGCGCCGCGATTTGCAGCATGGACGCGTCGAGCTCCGTGCCGCCGTGCGTGCCGGCGAAGCCGCCGAGCTGCGGCGACCAGGCCTGCTCGACGAGGATCCCGCGGATCCGTTCCGCGGCTGCCTTGTATTCGCTTTCGCGCGCGGGCGCGAAGCGCGCGGCGATCGTCGCCATGCGGTCGGCGGCGGCCCAGCACATCAAGGTGGAGAATGTCTGCGGCTGCCACTCCGTCCGGTATTCCCAGATGCCAGCGTCGGGGGTGCCGGCGACGGCGATGGCGCGCTTGGCGAGGCCTTCGACCAGTGACAGCACGGCGTCGGAGCGTTCGCGCGTGAAGCGATCGTCCATGAAGATGGGCGAAAGGGCGAGCACCATTTCGCCGAACACGTCGTGCTGCGCGTGCACCGCCGCGCCGTTGCCCACCCGGACGGGGCCATAGCCGCTGAAGCCGGGCCAGTTGTCGAGGCAATGCTCGGCGAGATCCGACGTGCCGTCGACGCGGTACAGGGGCGCGAGCTCGAGGTTCGGCGCGCCGCCGGCGATGTTCAGCAGATACTGCACGAAGCTCTCACGCTCTTCGAAGTGGCCCAGCAAGCGGAAAGCCCCGAGCGAGTAGTACGAGTCGCGGAGCCAGCAATACCTGTAGTCCCAGGTGCGCGCGCTCCCCGGCGCCTCCGGAATCGAAGTCGTCAGCGCCGCGACGATGGCGCCGGTGTCCTCGAAGCAATGTAACTTCAGCGCGAGCGCGGAGCGAATGACGGCTTGTTGAAAGAGGGGCGGGATGTTGCAGTGCTTCACCCAGCGCTGCCAGTATCTGAGCGTCTCGAGGAAGAAGCGTTCGCAGAGCGACGGAAGGGGTTCTTCGATCGAGCCGCCCCAGGTGAGCGCGAGGTGACGGCGCTCGGTCAGCGCGAACGGTTGCCCTTCGACGTAGGAGAGGGGAATGTCCGTCGTCAGGCGCAGCGGACATTGGTAACCCTCGAAGCGCACATGGTTCGACCCGGAGATGCGCGCGGGCACGCGCTTCGACCATCCGAGCCGCGGATTGATTTGCACGCGGATGCGTGGCGTCCCGGAGATGGGCTCGACGATGCGATAGAGCTCCGTCGGCCGGAACATGCGGCCGTATTGCTGGAAGCGCGGCGCGAAATCGATGAGACGAAATGCCCCATCCCGCGTCTCGAACGTCGTCTCGAGCACGTTCGTGTTCTCGATATAACGTTGCTTCCCGACTTCTCCCCCGGCGGGGGTGACGGTGAAGCGGCCGCCGTCTTCGTGATCCAGGAGCGCTGCGAAAACCGGCTCGGAGTCGAACCGAGGCAAACAGCACCAGACAACTGAGCCGGAGTTTTCGACGAGCGCGGCGACCTGGCAATTTCCAATGAGCCCGAGGTCTTCGAGACGCATCGTCATCATTTAAACCCCGACTTTCCTACTGGCCAGTGGCTTTGGCGACGTCGCAGTTACACCGAATTCGGGTTTGCACGAAAAGCCACTCATGCTGAAGTGAGTCGCGATGCGACCTGTGATCCGATTCGCAGTGAGCCTCGTCGTCGGACTGGGCCTCGTCGCGGCGATCGCATCCGTCCTGTTCAACAAAACCGCGCACAGCTGGTTCGAGCACGATCTCGCGCTGCGGGCGGACCTCGCGGTGCGTGGCGCCCGTCAGGCGTTCGTGGACAGCTGGGGCTCTCGCGCGCGGCTGCACAATCTGCTCACCGACATGACGCACGACGAGCGCATCCTTTCGGCCGCCGCGTGCTCGACGGATCTACAGTCCATCACTCGTACCGAGAGCTACCCGCCGCAGCTCGACTGCGCGGATATCGGCCCGAAGGTCCACATCGGGCCGGGGCCGCGCTGGGCTTCGTGGTCGGAGCCGGAAGCGCTTCCGGGCGGAGACGTCTACGTCAGCGCGATTCCCGTATCGAACGGCGTCGACACGCTCGGCTTCGTGGTCCTGGTGCACGACCTGTCGTTCATCGCTCGGCGGGAGGCGCGTACCCGGGAGTTCTTGTTCGTCGTCTTCGGGTTCCTGGCGCTCGCCGGGGCGCTGGTCACCTTGGTGGCGGCACGGGTCGCGGCGCGGAGTTGGAGCAATCAGCTGCGCAAGATGCTGCGCGGCGAGCTCGAGCCGGAGGCACAGGAGTTCCAGCCCATCCTCGGCGACGTCCGCGAGCTCCTCGAGCAGCTCGTCGCCGAGAAAGAATCGGAGACCGAGACCGGCACCTGGACCGCCGAGCGGCTGAAGCAGACGTTGAACCGCTACCTGCGCGGCGAACGCATCATGATCGTCGCGAACCGCGAGCCGTACCTCCACGAGCGCACCGTGGACGGAAAGATCCAGGCAGTGCATCCGGCAAGCGGCTTGGTCACTGCGCTCGAGCCCATCATGCGTGCCTGCTCCGGCGTCTGGATAGGGCACGGCTCCGGATCCGCCGACCGCGAAGCCTCCGACCGAGAAGGCCGCGTCCGCGTGCCACCCGGCGAAGAGACGTATCTCATCCACCGCGTGTGGCTCTCCAGGGAGGAGGAGCAAGGGTACTACTACGGCTTCTCCAACGAGGGGCTCTGGCCGCTCTGCCACAACGCCCACGCGCGTCCCATTTTCCGCAGCGACGATTGGGAGCTCTACAAAGAGGTGAACTCGAAGTTCGTCGACGCGGTGTGCCGGGAGGTCGATCGCGAAGATCCGGTCGTGCTGGTGCAGGACTATCACTTCGCGCTCGTGCCGCGGATGCTCCGCGATCGCCTGCCGCGCGCGACGATCATCATGTTCTGGCACATCCCGTGGCCGAATTCGGAGCGGCTCGGCATCTGTCCCTGGGGTAACGACATCCTCGAGGGGATGCTCGGCGCGAGCATCGTCGGCTTCCACACGCGCTTCGATTGCAACAACTTCATCGACTGCGTGGACCGGTTCCTGGAGGCGCGCATCGACCGCGAACGCAACGCCGTCATCCAGCAAGGCCGGAGCACTCTGGTCCGGCCGTACCCCATCTCCGTGGAGTGGCCCGTGCAGTGGCTCCGCTCGGTGCCACCGGTCGCGGAGTGCCGCCGGCAGGTCATCGAGGATCTCGGCCTTTCGCGCGACGCCCTCGTCGGCGTCGGGGTAGATCGCCTGGATTACACAAAGGGCATCGAGGAGCGTCTGCTCGCGGTGGAGCGCCTCCTCGAACGCTTTCCGGCGTACCGCGGCCGTTTCACGTTCGTGCAGCTCGCGGCGCCGAGCCGCACGGAGATCTCGCGCTACAAGGACTTGAACGACACGGTCGCCGATCTCGCCGCGCGCATCAACTCGCGCTTCGGCAAGGACGGCTATCGTCCCATCGTGCTCCTTTTGTCGCATCATCAGCCGCCGACGGTGTTCCGTTACTATCGCGCGGCCGACGTTTGCTACATCAGCAGCCTGCACGACGGCATGAACCTCGTCGCCAAGGAGTTCGTGGCCGCTCGCGACGACGAGCGCGGCGTGCTCGTCCTTTCTCAGTTCACCGGAGCCGCACGCGAGCTCTCCGAGGCTCTCGTGGTGAATCCCTACGACATCGACGAGGCGAGCTCCGCGCTCGCGGCGGCGTTGTCGATGAGCACGGCGGAGCAGCGCGATCGCATGCGAGCGATGCGCGCCTACGTCGCGGAGTTCAACGTCTACCGATGGGCGGGGCGAATGCTGGTCGACGCAGCACGACTCAGGAAACGCGACCGCATCTCGTGGCGGCTCACTCACCACATCGCGAGCGCCGCCGTGCTGCGGCCATGATGCACATCCTCTTGCCGGAGAACCGCGAGCCGCTCGAGGAGTTCGCGCGGTCGCGGCTCCTGGTCGCCTTCGACTACGACGGGACGCTCGCGCCCATCTCGGCCGATCCGGCGCGCGCGCCGATGCGGGAGCGCACCGTGGAGCTCTTGCGCGAGCTCTGCAGGCGCTATCCTTGCGTCGTCATCAGCGGTCGCGCGCGGGACGACGTGCGGCGTTTCGTCGAGGGCGCCGCGCTCCGCGCGATCGCGGGCAACCACGGCGCGGAGTTGCCCGGAGTCGAAGCGCAGGGCAAGGAGCTCGTCGCGGAGTGGCGCGCGCAGCTTCGCCGTGAGCTCGACGGCGTCGAGGGCGTCCTCGTCGAGGACAAGACGCTGTCGCTCTCGGTCCACTATCGCGCCGCGTGCGACAAAGAAGCGGCGCGCGCCGCCATCTACCAGGCCGTGAGCGCGCTCGAGGCCGCGCGCGTCATCGGCGGCAAGGACGTCGTCAATCTCGTCCCCCGGGGCGCGCGTCACAAGGGGTTCGCGCTGGACGAGCTCCGCCGCGCGGAGGACTGCGACGCCGCGCTCTACGTCGGCGACGACGAAACGGACGAAGACGTCTTCCGGATGCGCCGCGCGCTCCGCCTCTTCACGGTCCGCGTCGGCGAGAGCGGCGCTTCGGACGCGGAGTATTTCGTCCGGACGCAGCGCGAGGTCGACGACTTCATCGCGGCGTTGCTCGAGCTCCGTCCGGGATGACCACCGCCGGGCAGCACGAGCGGCACGTCGATGTGGCTCGGTACCCGCGGAAAGGCTTTACCGTCTCGCGACTTGCGCGCACACTCGCCGGCCATGCAACTCGTGAACCCGGAGGACGTCGGGCTGTCCGGCGAACGATTGCGGCGCATCGACGAGCACCTGCTCTCGCGCTACGTGGAGCCGGGGAAGATCGCGGGCGCGCTCACCTTGGTCGCGCGGCGGGGGCGAGTGGCGTTCCTCTCGCCGCTCGGGAACAGGGACCGCGAACGCAACGCGCCCACGCACGCGGACACGATCTTCCGCATCTACTCGATGACAAAGCCCATCACCGCCGTCGCGCTGATGATGCTCCACGAGCGGGCGATGTTTCAGCTCACCGACCCGGTGCACAAGTGGCTTCCCGAGTGGAAGAACCTGCGCGTGTATCGGTTCGGCAATCATCCGAACTTCGTCACCGAGCCGGCGAAGAGGCCGATGACCGTGCGCGATCTGCTCACGCATCAATCCGGCCTGAGCTACGGCATCATGGAGCGGACCAACGTCGACGCGGCGTACCGCAAGCTCGGCGTCGGCAACGGCACCGGGACGCTCGCCGAAATGGCGAAGAAGCTGGCGACGCTCCCGCTCGAGTTTTCCCCCGGCGACGCCTGGGGCTATTCCGTGGCCAGCGATGTGGTCGGACACCTCGTCGAGCTCATCAGCGGCCGCCCCTTCGACGTCTACCTGCGCGAGGAGATCTTCGAGCCGCTCGGCATGGTGGATACCGGCTTCACCGTCCCCGAAGAGAAGCTCGGCCGCTTCGCCGCCTGCTACGCCAGAAACCCCAAGAAGGAGCTCGTGCTCTTCGACGATCCGAAGGACAGCTCCTACGGCCGCGCGAAGACCTTCTTCGGCGGCGGGTCGGGGCTCGTCTCGACGGCCTCGGACTACCTGCGCTTCGCGGAGATGATGCGCCGGGGCGGCGAGCTCGACGGCGTGCGTCTCCTCGGCCCGCGGACGGTTCGATACATGACGTCCAATCACCTGTCCGGCGGCCAGGATCTCGCGGCGCTCGCCGTCGGCTCGTTCAGCGAGACCCTCTACGACGGCGTGGGCTTCGGCCTCGGCGTCTCCGTCACGCTGGATCCGGTGCGCGCGCAGGTGCCGAGCTCCATCGGCGAGTACGGCTGGGGCGGCATGGCGAGCACGGCTTTCTGGGTCGATCCCAAGGAAGAGCTCACCGTCGTGTTCATGACGCAGCTCATCCCATCGACGATCTACGGCTTCCGCACTCAGCTGAAGCAGCTGGTGTACTCGGCGATCGTCGATTAGCGGGGCGTCGAGACGCTCGCGATGTATTCGGCGAGCCGTCGAACGTCGACCGGCTTGACGAAATGCGCATCGAATCCGGCCGCACGCGCGCGCTCGCGGTCGCGCTCGCGGCCGTATCCCGTCAGTGCGATCAACACCGGCGCACGGCTCGCGAACCGTGCCCGCATCGTCTTGGCCAGCTCGAACCCGTCCATCACGGGCATGCCGAGATCCAGGATGGCGACGTCGGGAACGAAATCCGCGACTGCTTCCATGGCGATCCGTGAGTCGTCGATGACGCGTACCTCGTGCCCGAATAGCTGCAGTGTTTCGCCCAGCAAGCTCGCCGCGTCCGTGTTGTCGTCGACCACGAGGATACGCCGCCTCAGCGGAGCGGACGCGACGGGAGCGTCGGGAGCGGCGTCGGCGCTCCGCTGGTTCGTGAGCTTCGCATGCATGAGCGGCAACCGGACGTCGAAACGGCTCCCGGATCCGGGACCTTCGCTCTCCGCGGTGACCTGTCCCCCGTGGAGCTCGACGAGGGTTTTGACGAGAGCGAGCCCGACGCCGAGACCGCCGTACTGCTCGTCGGATCTGCGATGGCCCTGAACGAAGGGCTGGAAGATGAAGGGTAGCAAGCCCCGGGCGATCCCCTGACCCGAATCGAGCACCGATACCAACGCGAAGCCGTCTCCGGTCGAGACCGACCTGAGCACGATGGCTCCCCCTTCATCCGTGTATTTCGCCGCGTTCGCCAGCAGATTGGAGAACACCTGAGTGAGCCGCGAAGCATCTCCGTGGACCGTCAACCCACTCGAAACCTCGAGACGCAGGGTGTGCCGTCGCGCATCGAAGAGCGGCTGGGTCGCTTCGACTGCGTCGGCGACGACGGTCTCCAGATCGACGCGATCGAGCTTGAGCTCGAGGCTCCCGCGCGAGACGCGCGCGACGTCGAGCAGGTCGTCGACGAGTCGCCCCAGATGCCGGACGTGCCGGGCAATGATCTCCTCTTCGGGCTCGAGCCGCCCCTTGCGTATCTCGATCAAACCGAGCGCGGACACGATGGGCGCCAGCGGATTGCGGAGCTCGTGACCGAGCATGGCGAGGAAATCGTCCTTCGCCCGCAACGCGGCCTCGCGCTGTTGGAGCGCGCGCGCCGCATCGAGCGACGTGGTGACGAGCGACGTGGCGGCGCGAATGATGGCAAGCTCGCTCGCCGAGGGAAAGCCCGGACGCTTGCTGGCGAGGACGATGTGTCCGAACGCCGCGTGATAGGCGATGGGTTCGCAGGCTGCCTTCAGCTCGCCGAGCTCGGGAGAATGGACGTCCACCACGACGAAGTGAGCGCCAGCGCGTCGAACCAATCTGGAGCATCGCGCGCCTCGCGATAAGGATCGGCTCCGATGCGGCAACCGATCAGCGGCTCTCCCTCTTCTTGCTTCAGAAAGACGACGACGGCGTCGGTGCTGAGCGTCGCGTCCAACGCATCGACGAGGGTCCTCAGGATCTCGCGCGGTGAGCGTGCGCGCCACACGGCCGGCAGCGCCAGCACGCCCAGAAGGTCACGCAGGCAGCGCCGCAGTTCGTCGACTTCGTCGGTCGCCGGCGCGCTCACGCTGACGCGGAGATCCGCCGCGGCCGTCTCCGGAGCTCGTCGAGGAACATTTCGGGCGGTGTGAAGAACGGATTCTGATGAATCGCTCCGTTGACCAGCGTCAAGGGATGCGATCGGAGGATGTCGAGCATCAGCGTGCCGCTCAGGCGAGCGGTGTCGTAGACGCAAATCGCGGGCTGACGAGTCCGGGCGAGGACGTCATTCACCTTCGCTTCGTACTCGATGAGCCGGTCGCTGCCGGGAGCGTCCGCGAGCGCCCACCCCATGTTTCCCATGATTCGCGTTCGCGGAAAGCCCCGTTCCTTGGCGGCGGCGAGCACGCCGTCGACCGTCACCAGCATCTTGTCGGGATCGAACGTGCCGTCCTGCAGGTACGTATCCGCCGGCGTCAGCACCTCGAGCTGACCCGACGCTTCGCGCGCCGCGACCTCGATGCCCATGCGCGCGAGCCGGCTCCGGTGATCGTCCGTCAGGAGCGCATCCACGATGTGCAGCTCCTTATCTCCGGCCTGTATCCCTTCGACGTAGTACGACGAGAGCGTGACGTACTCTTGCTCTCGGCTGTCGAAGAACGCGCACACGTGAAAGTATCGATCGAGCGCGGTGCCAGCTACATGGACGTCGGGAAGCCTTCCATCGAGCATTCGTCGACACTAGCCGCCGCTACCGCACCTTGCGAGCTGTCGCGAGAAGATTTGCCCTACGCCACGGCCGCGCCGCTCGCCTCTTGCAACAGCGACGTGAGCCTCGCGGCGAAGCGCGTCGGATCTTCCACCGGGCTGCCCTCGGCGAGCAGCGCTTGCTCGAACAGGAGCTCGATCCACTCGCCGAGCTTCTCGGACTCGGGCTCCTTCTCGTACATGCGCTCGAGGTTCTTCACCAGCGGATGCGTCGGGTTGAGCTCCAGGATGCGCTTCGTCCGCGGCACTTCCTGGCGCGTCGCGCGGAGCACGCGCTCGATGTACGGCGAAAGGCCGCCTTCTGGGACGACGAGGCACACCGGGGAATCCGTCAGGCGGTGCGAGACGCGCACCTCGCTCACGTGATCTTGCAGCTTGCGGCGCACGTGCTCGGCGAGATCTTTCAAAACCGTGTTCGCCTCCGCGGCTTTCTTCTGCTCCTCCTCGGACTCGGTGAGCTTGAGCTCGGCGCCGCTCGCGCTCACGAGCTTCGTGCCGTCGAACTCGTCGAGGCCGTCGACGGCGAACGAATCCACCGCGTCCGTCATGTACAGGACCTCGTAGCCGCGCTTGCGGAGCGCCTCGGTGTGCGGGCTCTTCTCGGCGAGGGCGCGCGATTCGGCGAGCACGTAGTAGATGGCCTCTTGCTCCGGAACCATCCGCGCCTTGTACTCGGCGAGCGAGACGAGGCCGTCGCCCTTGCTGCTCTCGTAACGGAGCAGCGGAGCGAGCCGCGCCTTCTGATCCGGCTCGAAGTGCAGGCCCTCTTTCAGCACGTTGCCGAACGACTTCCAGAACTCGGCGTACTTCGCGGCGTCCTTCGCCACGTCGTCGAGCATCTCGAGCACCTGCTTCACGACCTGCTTCTTGATCACGCGCACGATCGACGAATCTTGCAGGAGCTCACGCGACACGTTGAGCGGCAAGTCCTCCGAATCGACCACGCCCCGGACGAAGCGGAGCCACCTGGGGAGGAGCTCTTCGCATTTTTCCATGATGAGGACGCGCTTCACGTACAGGCGCAGGCCGTGCTTCACGTCGGGGGTGAACAGATCGAACGGCGGCCTTTTCGGGACGAAGAGGAGACCGGTGAAGAGCTGCGTCCCCTCCACCTGGAAGTGCTTGTGCGCGAGGGGCGCCTCGAAGTCGTGGGTGATGTGCTTGTAGAGATCCGTGTATTGCTCTTCCGTCACGTCCGACGGCCGCCGCTGCCAGAGCGCCTTGCCCTGGTTCAGCACCTCGACCTTGTCCTCTTTGTTCTCGTCGCGCGTGACGAGCTCGATCGGATAGTCGAGGAAATCGGAGTAGCGGCGCACGAGCTGTCGCAGCTTGAAAGCGTCGAGGTAATCGGCGTCCTTCAGGTGCAAAATGACCGAGGTGCCCTGCGTCTTCCGCTCCGCGGGCTCGATCGTGAAGGTCTCCGCGCCGTCGGACGTCCACCTGTGGGCCTGCTCTTCGCCCGCCGCGCGGCTCACGACCTCGACGCGATCCGCCACGAGATACGCGCTGTAGAAGCCCACGCCGAACTGACCGATGAGGCTCACGTCGCCCTTCTTCGCTTCGGCGACCTTGTCGAGGAACGCGCGCGTGCCGGAGTGCGCGACCGTTCCGAGCTCGCGCGCGAGCGCCTCGGCGTTCATGCCCACGCCGTTGTCGGAGATGGTGAGCGTGCGCTCCTTCGGGTCGGGGATGAGCTGCACCGCGAGCCGCTCGCCGGCGGGGAGCAGCGCGGGCTCGGTAACTGCCCGGAACCGGAGCTTGTCCAGCGCGTCCGAGGCGTTCGAGACGAGCTCCCGGAGAAAGACCTCCGGGTTGCTGTAGAGGGAGTGAATCACGAGGCTCAGGACCTTCGTGACTTCGGCTTGAAAGCGGTGCGTGGTCTTCTCGGCTGTGCTCATGGCAAAACTCGCTCGCGCAGGATTCGCACGCTCCTCGATCTGTCAAGGGCGGGTCAGAGCGATAGTCCGACGCGGCGACGCGCCGTCAAGCAGTGCTCGCCCCCCGCCTGGAAATCGCGACAGCTCTTGGGTCGATCCTCGTAGATGGAGCACGCGAACGGGACGAACCGGGGCGTTCCGTCCGCGGTCGACTGCGCCGTGCCGCCGCCGAGCGCGGCGCATCGATCACCGCTCCTTCGTACTTCCAGGAACGGGCCGCGGACGACCACCAGCTCCGGGTGCTTCTTGCGAACGGGGTCTCGGGGCGACACCTCGACGCAGTCGTACGCGGCTCGGCAGCACGCGCCGCACTGCTGGCAGTCGAGGGCCGGTTCGAAGCGCTCGCAAGCCGGTGTGTTCGCGCCGACCTTGACGCCGTCCGCTTGCCGGCAGCGTCCAGGTGGTCCGAAGCGCCACGCGCACTCGCCGCACGTCCGCGCCGGCACCGGCGAGCCCGGCAGCCCCGTCGGATGAGGCGCGGGCGCCGCATCGAGCAGCTCGACGAGCTCCGGCGCGTCCGCGGTCGGCGCGCGTTCGAACGCGGCGGCGGCGTCGAGCACCGCGCGTGTGGCCGCGAGGGCGCGCGCGAGGTGCGGCGACCACGGCGGCTCGCCGGCGCGCCGGCGCCCAAATATGGCAAGGGTAGTAGTCGGATCGAGGCGCGGCGAGAACGGATCTTCGGGGAGCGAATCGTAGAAGGTCCGGTAGTCCGTCGTCGGCGCGAGCACCCGCCGCAATCCGTAAGCGCCGGCCAGCGACGCCTGGAGCCGGAGGCAAGCGTGTTCGCGCGGGACGTCGCGCTCCGTCTCGTTGTCGAGCCCCCAGTCTCGTCGCGTGCTGGCCTCCTTGCCTTCGACGAGCCAGTGACAGATCTCGTGCAACACCATTTGCGCGAGGCAATCGTCCGGGTCGAGGTGGGAGCGGTCCGCGAGCAGCAAGACGCCGTTTCCCGGAGTCGATGCGTAAGCGTCCGCGGTGCGCTCCACACGCAGGCCGACGGCCGCGGCGGTCGCGAGCCAGATCCGGTCGAGCGGATCGGCGTATCGGTGAGTGGCGACGCGTGACACGGGTGTTCAGTGCGCGGGCTCGGCCTTTGCGGCGGGCGGCGAGGGAGTACCATACCGCTCGTGACGTCGCTGCCGTTGCCTCCGGGTCCGCCGCTGCCTTCCGTCCTTCAGACGGCCATCTGGGTCCGCCGTCCGACGGAGTACATGCTGTATTGCCGCCGCAAATACGGCCCCACCTTCACGATCCGTCTGCCGCCGCGGGCCATCGTCTTCTTCAGTGAGCCGGCGGCCATCAAGCAAATCTTCGCCGCCCGGGGCGACGAGCTCCACGCCGGAGAGTTCAATCGCATCCTCGGGCCCGTCGTCGGTAAGAGCTCGGTGCTCCTGCTCGACGAAGAGGAGCACATGCGGGAGCGGAAGCTCCTCTTGCCCTCCTTTCACGGTGAGCGCATGCGCCTCTACGGCGCGGCCATGCAGAGCATCACCGAGAGCGACGTCGCCAGCTGGCCGTCGGGCGCGCCGTTCTCGCTGCACCCGCACATGCAAGGGATCACCCTCGACATCATCCTGCGCACCGTGTTCGGCGCCGACGAAGGCGACGACGTCGATGCTCTGCGCGAGCAGCTGAAGAAGCTGCTCGGGAGGGGAGAGCTGCCGATCAGCATCCCGCTGCTCAGCCTGCTCTCGTCGCGGCCGGAGCGCCAAGAAAGGCTCCCGTGGAAGCTACTTCTCGTCGACCGCGATCGCGCCGACAAGCTCATCTACGAACAGATCGCCGCGCGGCGCGCCGACCCTCTGGCGAAGCAGCGCACCGACGTCCTCGCGATGCTCCTCGAAGCGCGCGACGCGAACGGCGAGCCCATGACCGACGGAGAGCTCCGCGACGAGCTCGTGACCGCGCTCGCCGCCGGACACGAGACGACCGCGACCGCGCTCTGCTGGGCGTTCGAGCGCATCCTTTCGGATCGCCGCGTGCACGACAAGCTCGTCGCGGAGATCGACGCCGTCTCGGACGGCGGTCCGCCGAAGCCCGAACGGATCTTGCGCCTGGAGTACCTGGACGCCGTCTTGCGCGAAACGCTGCGCCTACGTCCCATCATCCCGCTCGTGGGCCGCGTGCTCACCCGCCCGATGACCATCGGGGGCGTACCGCTCGACAAGGGAACGTACGTCGCCGCGTGCATCTACCTCGCGCATCGCAACGCCGAGATCTATCGTGACCCCGAAGAATTCCTGCCCGAGCGCTTCGTGGGCGTCAAAGAGGACCCGAACGCCTGGCTTCCCTTCGGGGGCGGCATTCGCCGCTGCATCGGGGCCGCGTTCGCGATGTACGAAATGAAGATCGTCACGGCCACCATCCTCGCGACGAAAAAACTCACGCTCGCGCAAACGCCGCCGGCGCGCGTCGTACGCCGCGCCATCACGTTCTCGCCGGAGCACGGCACTCGCGTCATCGCCGAGCCGCGAAACAACGGACTACGCGCGGCAGAGTAGGGGACGATGGTCGAGCCGCAGCGCAGGTCGTCGCGGACGGAGTAACGCTGCGCGGAGAAACCGGGCTCGCGACCGGCACTCGAAGATGGCTGCACCCTATCGCCCATGGTTCTGCTGGGCGGGATGGGCGCTGCGGTGGACGGTGGGTACGGGCAGATCACTTGGGCATGTGAGGTACCTGACCGGTACATCGAGGCGGTGCTGCGTGGTCCGGGAACCCACCGATTCGGCGCATTTTCTGCTGATCAACCCAGGCCGAGGTGCATCCGGGGACATCAGCGGGACATCAGGTGCGCCATGTCCCGCTGATGTCCCGAGCTCGCAAGGAACGCTCTCGTTCGAGCCATTTTCCGCCGCGTCGTGGGCAACTGTAAGGCGGCGATTCCATGCGGCATGTCCCGCGGCGGTACATGGCATTTTGCGCTCCACGGGATGCGGTAGTGGGTCACTTCAGAACCGTCCCCTTCACGGCGCCATGGCGAGCGGCGCGCTCGTGCGCCGGCAGCGGTAGAGCTCGTAGTGGTGGGTATCGATGCGGAGGCGAAGGTAAGTATACGAACTATCGTTGCGCGGTCGCGAGTAGCTCGTCATGAAAGTAATCGACCGAAGCACTCCATAGGAACGGGCACGCCGAGCAGGGGCACCTTCCGGCGCGCGCGTCTTCGGCCGCGCCCCGTTTCAGCGGGGCGCCCTTCAGTCAGCCGTTCGCGCCGGGCTCGGGCTCGCCGTGCGACCAGGACGCTGGCCGCGTCGGGTCCTCGGCGTCCGGTGGTGCGAGGCGCGCCGTGGCTATGCGGCGGAGCCGGGCAATTCTTTCGTCGAGAGGACCGCGGAGATGGCTTGGATCATTTTGGGGACGTCGCTGGCGGCGGCGACTTCTCGGCAGGAGTGCATGCTGAGCATGGGGTTGCCGACGTCGACGGTGCGCATGCCGAGGCGCGCGGCGGCGATGGGGCCGATGGTCGAGCCGCAGCGCATGTCGTTGCGCGCGGAGAAACGCTGCGCGGAGAAGCCGTGCTCGCGACAGGCGCGCTCGAAGACGGCTGCCCCCGGCGCGTCCGTGGCGTACGACTGACTCGCGTTCACTTTGACGACGGGGCCGCCGCCGAGCCGCGGCGCGTTCTGCGGGTCGTGCTTGTCGGCGTGGTTCGGATGAATCGCGTGGGCCATGTCGGCGGAGACGAGGAGCGAGCGCGCGAAGGCCCGCGCCGCGGCGTCGGTGCCGGCTCCCTGCATGCCGTCTGCGACGCGTGAAAGGACGCTGCGCAAGAAGAGGCTGCCCGCGCCGGCGGCGCTCTGGCTGCCGACCTCTTCGTGATCGTAGAGGACGATGCCGCGGGTCGCCTCGGTCGGGGAAGTGCGCGCGAGGAGGGCGCTGACCGCCGCGTGACACGAAGCGAGGTTGTCGAGGCGCGCCGAGGCGACGAGCTCTTCGGACGCGCCCGCGCTCGCCGCGCCTTGGACGTCGTAGGTCATCAGATCGAACGCGACGACGGCGTCGCGCGGCACGGACGCGCCGCCACGGGAAAGCTCGGCGGCGATGAGCGCTTCGACGCCGCCCGCGTCGTCGTCGCCGAGCGAGAGCGTCGCCAGCATGTGCTGCTGCGGGTTCAAGCGGAGCCCGTCCGTCGCGAGCGTGGGGCTCAGGTGAATGGCGAGGCTCGAGATGCGGCAAATGGGGCGGTCGAATCGAACGAGGTGCGTCGAGCCGTCGACGAGGCTCACGCGGCCGGCCAGGGAGAGGTCGCGATCGAGCCAGGTGTGCAAGAGCGGGCTGCCGTAGATCTCGACGGCCATCTGGCGCTGGCCGTAGGCGCGCACCTCGCTGCGGGGCTTGGCCCTGAGGTTCGGCGAATCGGTGTGCGCCGCGGCGAGTCGAAACCCGGTTCGAGACGGGGGCGCCTCGCCGAGGGCGAGCGCGACGATGGTGGCTCCGCCGCGGACGACGTAGCGCAGATCCCCCGGCGAAAGCTTCCACTCGTCGCGCTCGTCGAGCTCGGAAAAGCCGGCGTTCCTGAGCCTTCGAACGACTTCGGAGACCGCGTGGTAAGGCGTCGGGGACGCATCCAGGAATCGCATCAGGTCGAGGCTCGCGTCGCGGCCGCTTGGGTCGATCATCGCCGCCACTATACTGCGCGTCCGAACCATTCGGCGCCGACGTGGGGCGCGCCGCGGTGGCCTTCGCCCGCGAGTTGGCGGCGCGCTCGGCGTGGGCGGTTCGAGCCGGTCGCCTTGCTGGCCGAGTTTTTCGGCCGAAATCACCAGCGTTCCTTTACCCGAGCACCGGCTCACGGGATATTCGGGAGCACCGATGGCAACGGGCCGAATAGCGCGCCGGCTGACGGCGGCGATCGCGCTGACCGCGGTCGTGCAGCTGATGTTCGCCGTCTATTTCTCGCGGAGCCTTTTGTGGCAGGACGACTTCATCCGGCCGCAGGTCGGCGAGCACCTGGACGAGGCCCTCGGCCTGTATCAAGAGCTCGCGCGCGCCGAGAAGAGCGCCATGCGCAGCGAGGCCGCTGCGTTGGCCGAACGGCACGATCTGGTCGCGGCGGCGTCGCAGAAGGATCCGGCGGCGCTCCGCCGGGTGCTCGCGGACATCTTTCCGAAGCACCCGAGCCTCGTATCGCTCACCGTGGTGCGCGGCGATCGCAAGGTCGCGTCGATCGACCGAGGCCGTCCCGTCGACGAGGCGAAGGAAAACTCCCTGGAAGTGCGGCGAGTGCTCGGTCGCGACGTGGACGACGAGGAGGAGGACGCGCCTGCGCTGGTCGCCGTCTTCGCCGCCGACCGGGCGCGCACCGACGGCCTGGAGAAGATGAGCGACTTCGTCGACCTTTACAAGCAAGTGGCCTCGCGGCGGAAAAACGATCAGCACGCCTACATGCTCGCCTTCGGCGCCGCGCTCTGCGTGTCGATCGTCGGATCCATCGGCGTGGGCATTTTGCTCGCGCGCAACGTCTCGACGCGCGTGGTCCGCCTCGCGGACGCCACGCGCCGCGTGGGCGGTGGAGATTTGACCATACGTGTGGCCGAAACCGGCAAGGACGAGGTCTCCGACCTGGCGCGCGCGTTCAATCGCATGCTGGCGGAGATAGAGGCGACGCGGGCGCGCATCGAATACCTCCAGCGCATCGGCGCGTGGCAAGAGATGGCGCGCCGGCTCGCGCACGAGATCAAGAATCCGCTCACGCCGATCCAGCTCGCCGTGGAAGAGGTGCACGAACGCTACGGCGGCGGCGACCCGTCGTACCGCAAGCTCCTCGACGCGACGCTGGAGGTCGTCGAGGCCGAGGTCGGCACCTTGCGACGGCTGGTCGGGGAGTTCTCCGATTTCGCGCGGCTCCCCCAGGCCATCCTCGCGCCGGGGGATCTCGCGGCGTTCTTGCGCGAGCAGGCCGAGCAGTCCCTCTTCGCGGAGGAGACCGAAGGCAAGGACGGCGTGCCCGCGCCGCGCATCACGCTGGCCTTCGACGTGCCGGACAAGGAGGCCCGCGTCAATCTGGACAGACAGATGCTCCGGCGCGCGCTCATCAATCTCATCCGGAACTCCGCGCAAGCCATCCGCGATCAGGCGCGCCCCGAAGGCAAGGTCAGGATCTCGCTGCACCGATCCGGAGATTTCTGGGTCGTGGACGTGGACGACGACGGACCCGGGATTCCCGCGGAGAGCCGCGAGCGCATCTTCGATCCTTACGTCACGACGAAGCACGACGGCACCGGGCTCGGCCTCGCCATCGTGAAGAAGGTCGTCGTGGAGCACGGCGGGATCATCACGGCGCAGGAGAGCCCCCTCGGCGGCGCCCGCGTTCGCGTCACGATTCCCGCGGTCGGCAGCGCGCCGTCGGCGGCCGTGCGGGGCGGCGACGTCCGTGCCGCCGAAGCAACCGCGCCGCCCGAGGCGGCGGTGGAGCAGGAGAGCGCATGACGGACAGGACGGACAGGGCGAAGACGGCGACGCCGGGCCAAGCGACGGTGGTGATCGGCGCGGTGCTCGTGCTCGCGGCCGTTCTCGGGTACGCGATCTTGCCGCTCTTCGGGGCGCCCAAGTCGAAGCTCATCGGCTATCCGGCCGCGACGTTCACGCTGCCCGTCATGACCGGCGGCGAGCCGGGCAGTCGCCTCAGCTCGCGCGACCTCCGCGGCAAGGTCGTCGTCTTGGATTTCTGGGCCAGCTGGTGCGCTCCGTGCCGCGCCGAAGCGCCCATCGTCGACAAGATCGCGCGCCGTCACGAGGGCAAGGGGGTCGTCGTCGTCGGCGTCACGACCAACGACGACGACTGGGTGCGCGCGGCGGACTTCGTGAAGAGCCACGACCTCGGGTACACGACCGTGTTCGACGAGGGCGATCACGTCGCCAATGCGTTTCAGGTGCGAGAGCTGCCCACGCTGGTGGTGATCGACTCGAAGGGGATCATCTCCGCCGTCCGCTCGCGTATGGTGCACGAGGACGAGCTCGAAGATCTCCTCGCGGCCGCGTCGAAGGCGGGCTCCTGACGACCTTTCCGGCCTCGCGTCTCTCGCGTCGTGGAAGCCCTCGTTGGCGCGTGGTAAATACCCGTTTTCGACCATGGCGGCCGGCAGCTTGAGCTTCGAGGAGTACTGGGACGTCTTCATTCGAGCCCATGCTTCGCCGAGCCTGCGGCGACTGACGTTCGCCGCGACGAGCGCGGGGATCGGGGCAATGACCGCGTTCTTGATCACCCGGCGCGCCGTTTTTCTCGTGCTCTCGCCGGTCGTGGCGTTCGTCCCGCCCTGGCTCGCGTGCAAGCTCGCCGGAGAGACGGCCGAGCTCCTTCATGCGCATCCGCTCTTCCTCGCCGCCGCGAGCCTGAAGCTCTGGCACCTGACCCTCACCGGCGCGATCGAAGCCGAGGTCGTTCGCGTGACGATGGCGTCGCCCCCGTACGAGCCCTCCGACGACGAGGAGCTGCCGCGGCCGAACATGGTGACCGACCACACGCTTCATTGAGCGCGGCGCGTGGTATCGTGAGTGCGACGGAGCGCTCATGAATCATCTTTACGCCCTCATCATGGCCGGTGGCAGCGGCACTCGCTTCTGGCCGGCGTCGCGCCGTCTTCGTCCGAAGCAGCTGTTGCCGATTGCTCCGGGGTCCGAAGACAGCCTGCTCGTCAGCACCATTCGCCGCATCGAGCCGCTCTGTCCGCACGAACGCATCATCGTCGTCACCGGGGAGCACTTGCTCGCCGCGACCAAGGCGGTGCTCGCCGCTTTCCCGGCGGTGACGGTCGTCGCCGAGCCCGCGCCGCGCAACACGGCGCCGTGCATCGCCTGGGGAACGGCGATTGCGCTGCGCCGCGATCCGGCAGCCGTGGTGATGGCGCTGCCGAGCGATCACCACGTCCGTGACGAAGCGGCGTTCCGCGACGCCGTGACCCGCGCGGTGCGCTCGGCCGAGAGCGGCCCGATCACGACCATCGGCATCACCGCGAGCCGACCGGAGACCGGGTTCGGTCACATCGAAGCCAGCGACGAGATCACCCCTGGAGTTCGCAAGGCCGTGCGCTTCGTGGAGAAGCCGGATCGCGCGCGCGCCGAGGAGTACGTGAAGAGCGGTCGCCACTTCTGGAACAGCGGCATGTTCTTCTTCCGCGCCGCGGCCATGATGGAAGCCGTCGCGCAGTTCTTGCCCGAGCTCGCCTCGGGGCTCGCGAAGATCGAGGCGGCGGCGAAGCGGGGAGAACCGGAGGAGACGGCGGAGACGCGCGCGGTGTTCCCGACGTTGCCGAACATCAGCATCGACTACGGCGTGATGGAGAAGGTGCCGCTGCTCCACGTCGTCCCCGCCGAGTTCGGCTGGAGCGACGTCGGCAGCTGGCTCGCGGCGTGGGAGCTCGGGCAAAAGGACGAGCACGGCAACGTCGTCGAGGCCGGCACCGTGGTCGTCGATGCGACGGGGACGCTGGTGCGCGATCTGGGCGGATCCCAACGTAAGATCGTGGCGCTGGTGGGGGTGAAGGACGTCTGTGTCATCGAGACCGACGATGCGTTGCTCGTCATCTCGCGTGAGCGCGCGCAGGACGTTCGCAAGGTGGTGGAAGAGCTCGAGCGACGGGGCGCGAAAGACAAGCTATAGAGAATGCCGCCGAAGCCGAAGCGCCCGCGGACCCTGCGACGGGAGGCTTCCCGCGCCGCGGCGGATCTCGCGCGGGATCGCGAGCGCCTGTTCAAGCTCTCGCCGGGCGGAAGGTCCGAATCGCCCATCGACGTGGCGTCCGCGTCCGTCGTCGAGATCCGCGCCGCGTCCGTGCCGTGCCCGCGCTGCGACGGCGAGCAACTCGTCGAAGAGCACGTCGCCATCGCCGGCTCGGACGGCGCGCGCTTGCGGGAAGTGCGGCTACGCTGCCGCCGCTGTGGTTCGAAGCGCTCGATGTGGTTTCGACTGCCGACAGTGAATTAGTCACGTCGTGTTTGTCGGTCGCGGCGCTCGTCGTCGCGGCGTTCGTGACGCAACCCCGGTGCGGGCGGCGGCGCGCTCGCGCGCCAGCAGCGGTAGAGCTCATTTGGGGTGGGTATCGATGCGGAGACGAAGGTACGTATACGAACTATCGTTGTGCGGTCGCGAGTAGCCATCGCGAAGGAAATCGACCGAAGCAGCCCATTCGTGCGACCGTGGTCGACGCTATCTCGACGGCACTACGTCCGTTACGGCCCCGCGTCCGCGTCGCTGCCCGCCGCGCCGGCAGCTCCCGCGCCCCCGGCGTTCGTTGCGCCGCCCGCTCCAGCGTGGCCCCCCGCGGACGTGGCGCCCCCGGCGTTCGTTGCGCCGCCGGCGGACGTGGCGCCCCCGGCGTTCGTTGCGCCGCCGGCGGACGTGGAGCCGCCGGCGGACGTCGTGCCGCCCGCCGCCGTCGTGCCGCCGGCGCCCGGCATTCCCGCCGTACCCGGCATTCCCGCCGTACCCGGCATTCCTGCCTCGCCTGGCATTCCTGCCTCGCCGCCGGCCCCGCGGTCCATGCGACCACCGCGGTTGTCGAATCCAGCCATGCCTAGGCCGCCCGTGCCCGGATTGCCGCCGCGTCCGTCGCGGCCGCCTTGTCCGGCGCCCGTTTGCGGCACGGCGACGCAGCCGTTGCCTTCGTTGGCGCCACAGGGACCGTTCGCTGCGACGCAGCACGGAGTTCCCGTCGCGACCGGGGGGCAGAAGTCGGGCTCGCATCCCTGAAAGCCCGCCGGGAGCGACATGGGCGGCGGCGGTGGATTGCCGGTGTCCACCGGAGTTCCGCCGCGACCGAATCGCCCGCCGCTCGGGATGAGTCCGGTGCCGAAGCCGCCGACGCCGCGCCGTCCACCGGTGCTCCCGAACGGCGGTAGGACGAAGCCACCGGCGGTCCCGGCCGCGCCGCCCATCGATTCACCGTGGTTTGCGCTGTCGCCTCCGCCGCAGGCAATGGGCAGCGCTAAGGCCGCGAGGCCGAGCGTGGCGAACAAGGAGCGGGAAGTTTTCGGCGATCTCATCTGACGATGCTCTGAGTTTGGCAGCCGACGGACGCGAAGAGCGAAACGCCGGGAAGATTGACCGCCGTGCACGTCGCGCCGCAGAGCACGATCTGCTTCGGGGTGTTCGGGTCGTCGTAGTACCAGCCGCCGCTCGTCGGATCGCAGGAGCTCTCTTGCGTGACGTAGCTGAAGATCGTGCCTTGGCCGCCGGAGCTGCACGAGCCGACGTTGACTTGGTCGAGCTTCAGATCTTGCCCCGCGGGGGGCGGCGGCAGCTTGATGTGACAAGGGATCTGCGCGAGCGCGCGGATCTGATTGAGGGCATCCACGATTTGCTGGGTGATCTCGGAGCCGCCGACGAGGAAGGGCATCTTCGTCCCGCCGGCGGTCGCGATGTCGGCGAGGTTGGTCAGCTGCATCCCTACGCCGAGGACGTAGACCGGCAAAGGCGGGTCATGGCTCGAGCAGGTCGTCGCGGCTTGGACGGCGTCCTGGATCGTCGGAGTGCAGCCGCCGTTCGCGGACGTCGTCGGCGCTTCCGGGAAGCCGTCGGTGACGAGGAGCACGACGGTCTTGTGCGCCGCGTTCATCCCCTGCCACTGCGAGGCGTACGTGCACGCGCCGCGAATGGCGGCGCCCGTAGGCGTCTCGCCGGTCGGCTGCGCCGCGTTCAGCGACGCGATGACCGCATCGGCGTTGCCGGGGAGCGGCGCGATGGGCACCGACGGCGCCGAGTAGCGCGACGGATCGCACGAGGTTTGTCCCCCGGGCATGAAACCGAAGTATCCGATGCCTACGCCGATGCCGTCGCTCATCGGATCCTTCAGGAACGACGTGACTGCGTCGCGCACTTGATCGATGCGCGGATTGGGACCGCCGCGACAGCAGAGACCCGGTCCCGTCTCTTCCGCCGGGCACGACATCGAGCACGAGACGTCGAACATGATGTAGATGTCGAGCGGGATCTCTTCGCCGGCGTAGCGATCCCCGACGCATCCGGAAAGAGCGCCGCCGCCGCACACGCTCGTCGTGGTGTCGCCGCCGCCCGCGGTCGATGCGCCCGCGCCGGAGCTCGCGCCGCCGCTGGAGGAGAAGATGACGCCCGGCGCATCGGCGCTTCCGGTGTTCGCACCCTGGCTGGTCGCGCCGGTGCCGGTGTCGGTGGCCGCGCCCCCGCTCGCGGTAGCGGACGAAGCCCCGCTGCCGGACGCGCTACCCTTGCCGGTGTTGTCGTTGCTGCTGCAAGCGAGGAGCGCGGTCGCGCACCAGAGCAGCCCGAGAGCACGAATGATCATGTTCCTCACGGTTCCCGCGTGCCTTCTACGCGAGACTTTTAGCATCCCGAGTTCGTGTGTAGTCGCAAGCGAAATGTTGCTGTTCAGAGCGCATTCGGAGGTTCGATCGCGCGTACCTAGTGAGCTCAATCTGAACCGCGGCAGCGCGCATCTGCCTGAGTCGAGCGAGGGCGATCGCTGTATGATGCTCGCAATGAGCTCACTCCTGTCGTTGTCTCTGGTCGAACTTGCCGGCGCCTTGCAGGCAAGAAAAGCGAGCCCCGTCGACCTGATGAAAGAAGTGTTCGACGCGGTCGACAGGTACAACCCGCGCTTCAACGCGATCATCGCGGAGCGCGATCGTGGCGAGCTCCGCGCCGACGCCGAGGCCGCAGAGAAGCGCATCGCGTCGGGCGACGGTCGTCCCCTCGAAGGAATCCCCTTTGGCGTCAAAGACCTGGAAGACGCCGCGGGTCTGCCGACCACGCACGGCTCCGTGCCGCTTCGTGGCGCGATGCCTGAGTCGGATTCTACCCAGGTCGCTCGTCTGCGCGCGGCCGGCGCGATCGTCTACGGAAAGACGAACGCACCCGAGTTCGGCAGCAACGCGATCACGAGAAACCTGCTGTTCGGTGAGACGCGTTCACCATGGGACGAGACGCGTACGTCCGGCGGATCGAGCGGAGGTTCGTCCGCCGCGCTGGTCGCCGAGATGCTGCCGCTGGTCACGGCGAGTGACGGCGGTGGCTCGATCCGAATTCCGGCGAGCTTCGTCGGCGCCTTCGGCCTGAAGCCTTCGTACGGACGTGTACCGGTCGGACCGTTTCCAATTTGGGAACATGGCGCCACGGCCGTTTATGGTCCGCTTACGAAGACCGTCGAAGACGCGGCGCTGTTTCTCGACCAGGTTGCCGGCTTCGATCCATACGACCCGCGGAGTTTGCCGCGCCCCGAGCGGTCGTATCTCGAGGCCGTCCGAGCCCCCTTCGAGCGCAAGCTTCGTATCGGGTACTCGCCGGATCTGGGTTACGCCGTCGTGCAGTCGGACGTCGCGGCGATCGTCGAAGACGGCGTGCGGCTTTTCGAAAAGCTCGGCCACTCCGTCCATCGCATAGAGGGCGGCCCCGTGGAAATGGGCGGTGAGTGGGGGCTGATCACGGCGTTCGAGGTGGGCGCGCGCATCGCGAAGCTGCGACCCGCGCACGACGCCGAGTTCAGCCGCGGGCTTCTGGAAACGATTCGCTACGTCGAATCCATGACGCAGACGATGTGGGGCGAGATCAGCCGTAAACGCGCGGCCGTCGTGGCATGGTGCGCGGAGACGTTCACGGAATTCGATTTGCTCGTGACGCCGACGGTTCCTTACGATCCGCCGCCGGCGCGCGGTCCGTTTCCGACCGAGACCGAGGGACGACCGCAGGTGACGGCGAGCGCCGCGTCGTTCACGATTCCGTTCAACATGGCGTGGAATCCAGCGGCGACGGTTCGCGCCGGGCTCTCGCGCGCCGGGCTCCCGGTCGGGCTTCAGATCGTCGGCCCCATGCACCGCGAGGACCTCGTCCTTCGAGCCGCTCGCGCCTTCGAACGCGAACGTCCCGCGCACCCGGACTGGCCGCTGCGACGGGCCCGTGCGACATAGGGGCGATTCATCCTTTCAGACGCTCGAGGATCGTAACGTCCACCCGATCCTGCGGTCGGTCCGCGGCACCACCCGTACTACGTCACCGAGCGGCGGCCGGGCGCTTCACCGCCGCGACTGCCGTCCGCTCGCGCGACGCGCCTTCGGCTTCGCCGACGGCCGTCCCGGCGCGCGGGAATCGCGCGAGGACGCTTCCAGGCCCGACGGGCCGTCTCCCTGCAAGCGACGGAGCTCGTCGCGCAGGCGCGCCGCGCGTTCGAAGTCGAGGTTTTCCGCGGCGGCGAACATCTGCTGGCGGAGCGCTTCGAGGCGTTCGAATCGCTCTTCTTCGCTCTGCTGCGGCGCGGCTCCCTTGCTCGCTTGCCTGCCTTCGGATTGGGTCGCGCCGCGCGGCACCGCGTAGTAGTCGCTCTGGCCGCTCGCCGGGTTGATGTCCAGAATGGCGCGCTTGATGGTCTCCGGCGTGATGCCGTGCTCCGCGTTGTACGCCTTCTGAATGGAGCGGCGCCGATCCGTCTCGCTGATCGCGTACTTCATCGCGTCGGTGATGCGGTCCGCGTACATGATGACGCGACCGCGGGAGTTGCGCGCGGCGCGCCCGATGGTCTGGATGAGCGAGCGAGGACTTCGCAAGAAGCCCTCCTTGTCGGCGTCGAGGATCGCCACCAGGCTCACCTCCGGCAGATCGAGGCCCTCGCGGAGCAAGTTGATGCCGACGAGGACGTCGTAGTCTCCCGCGCGCAGCGCGCGCAAGAGCTCGATGCGATCGAGCGTCTCGACGTCGGAGTGCAGGTAACGCACCCGCACACCGAGCTCGGCGTAGTACTCGGTCAGATCCTCGGCCATGCGCTTCGTCAGCGTGGTGACGAGCACGCGTTCGCCGCCCGCGACACGCTCGCGGATCATGCCGAGTAGATCGTCGACCTGGCCCTCGACGGGACGCACCTCGATCTCCGGATCGGTGAGGCCCGTCGGGCGGATCAGCTGCTCGATGACGTGGAGACCGGACTTTTGCATCTCGTACTCGCTCGGCGTCGCCGAGACGAAGAGCGTCCGGTGCATGTGCGTCTCGAACTCGTCGAACTTGAGCGGACGGTTGTCGAGCGCGCTCGGCAAGCGGAACCCGAACTCGACCAGCGTCTCCTTGCGCGAGCGATCCCCGCGGTACATCGCGCCGATCTGGGGGACGGTCTGGTGCGATTCGTCGATGACGAGCAGGTAGTCCTTCGGGAAGTAGTCGATGAGCGTCGGGGGCGGCTCACCCGGTTTGCGGTCCGAAAGATGTCGCGAGTAATTCTCGATGCCCTGGACGAAGCCCATCTGCTCGAGCATCTCCAGGTCGTACATCGTGCGCTGCTCGAGCCGCTGCTTCTCGAGGAAGCGGCCTTCTTGGTCGAAGAAGCCGAGCCGCGCCTTCAGCTCTTCGCGGATGCCGCCGATCGCGCGGTTCAGCTGCTGCCGGGGCGTGACGTAGTGCGAGCCCGGGAACACCGCGTACTTGTCGAGCGAGTTCAGGACCTTGCCGCGGATGGGGTCGACTTCCCGGATGGCGTCCACTTCGTCGCCGAAGAACTCGACGCGGATGGCGGTCGTCTCTTCGTACGCCGGGAAGATCTCGACGACGTCTCCGCGGACGCGGAACGTGCCGCGGTGGAAATCGACGTCGTTGCGTTCGTATTGGATGTCCACCAGACGGCGGAGCAGCTCGTCACGTCGTAGCTCCTCGCCCTTCACGATCTCGATGAGGAGGCCGTGGTAGCTCTCCGCCGAGCCGATGCCGTAGATGCAGCTGACGCTCGCGACGATCACGACGTCGGGACGCGAGAGGAGCGCGTGCGTCGCGGCGTGACGCATGCGATCGATCTGGTCGTTGATGATCGCGTCCTTCTCGATGAACGTGTCAGTGCTCGGGATGTACGCTTCGGGCTGGTAGTAGTCGTAGTAGCTGACGAAATAGTGAACGGCGTTCTGCGGAAATAGATCCCGCATCTCGCCGTAGAGCTGCGCCGCGAGCGTCTTGTTCGGCGCGATGATCAACGTGGGGCGTCCCCAGTGCTGGATGACGTTCGCGACCGTGAAGGTCTTGCCGCTGCCGGTGATGCCGAGCAGCGTCTGCCCCGGGACCCCGTCTTCGAGGCCCTTCATGAGCGAGGCTATCGCTTGCGGCTGATCGCCCTTCGGAACGAAATCCGAGCGCAGCTTGAACGGAGACGACATTGGAACGTGTCATCGTTCAACGGGGCGCGGGTCTCCGCAACCTCGGACGACGGGGTTCGATTTTTAGCGCAGAGGCCGCAAAGGCCGCAGAGGCCGCAAAGAGAGATTTTTGGGGGTGCCCTACACGGCGCTTAGCCCCGCTGAGACGACGTGGTTCGCCGTCCCCCCAAAATCTTTGCGGCCTTTGCGCCCTTTGCGGCCTCTGCGCTAAAACGCGCAACAGCGCCGCCAGTCGACGGATGGAGGTTAGCGCTTCGAGTACTGGAAGCGCTTGCGGGCGCCTGGCTGGCCGTACTTCTTGCGCTCTTTCTTTCGCGCGTCCCGCGTCAGGTAACCGGCGCGCTTCAGGACCTTGCGACGTTCCGGGTCTTCGGCGATGAGGGCGCGGGAGATGCCGTGACGAACGGCCTCCGCCTGAGCGCTGTGTCCGCCGCCGGCGACCGTCGCCCGGATGTCGTACTTGTCGGCCGACTCGAGCAGCTCGAGCGACTGGCGCGCCACCATGCGCGACGTGAGGCGCTCGAAGTATTCGTCGGCGGGCTTGCCGTTCACGAGGATCGTGCCTGCGCCGGGCTGGAGCCAAATGCGCGCCACGGCGGTCTTGCGCTTGCCCGTGGCGTAAATCGAAGTCGTCTCGGCCATCTTGATTCCGTGTCTACTCGAAGGAGTGCGTGCGTCAGATCTCGAGCGGCGCCGGCTTCTGCGCGGCGTGCGGGTGCTCCGTCGTGGGATAAACCTTCAGCTTCTTCAGGAGGCTGCGCCCGAGCGAGTTCTTCGGCAGCATGCCGCGAACGGCCATCTCGATGGGCACCTCGGGGCGCCGCACGATGACGTCGCGGAACGTCTCGGAGCGGAGGCTCCCGGGGCGACCGGTGTGGCGGTGATATTTCTTCGCCTCTGCCTTGTTGCCCGTGACCTTCACCTGGGTCGCGTTGATGACGACGACGAAGTCGCCGGTGTCGACGTGCGGAGTGAAGGTCGCCTTCGTCTTTCCCCGGAGCACGTTCGCGATTTTGCTGGCGAGTCGCCCGAGGGACTTGCCCTTGGCGTCGACGATCCACCACTTGCGGGCGGCAAGGGCGTCGGCTGGCTTGGCTGAGTAGGTGCGCATCGTGCTCTCGGAGGCGGGGCCGGCGGGGTAGCGGGGCGCGAACGAACGCGCCTTTCGCCCCGGCGAAATGAAGGGCGCTTCTAGTAGCCGCCGCCTGCTCCCCCGTCAAGCGATCCCGAGGAAATGCTGGCGCATCCGCGGCCCGCCGAGGCCGCTCGGGACCGGCGCTGGTGCGCCGCTTGCCCCTGCCGGGGCGGCGGGCCACTCTGAAAGCATCGAGGGTCCCGAAAGCACACGGGTTATACTCACCGGCTGGCCATGCATCCGACTGGCAACCTGCGCGTCCTGGACCAGATGGTCGACAGAGGAGTGCTGACCCCCGAACAGCGGGAGGTCGCGCGCAGCTACCAGCAACGCATGGGCGGCCGCATCGAGGACGCTCTTCTCGAAGTGAACGCGCTCGACGAGACGGCGCTCCTCAAGTTCATCGCCGCCGTCAACCGGACCCGCTTCGTTTCGACGGAAAAACTAGCCAAGGCCGAAATAGATCGCGCCACACTGGACCGCGTCCCGAAGAAGCTCGCCGAGCGACACGGCCTTTGCCCCGTCCTCTGGGACGCGAAGAGCGAGACCATCAGCATCGTCACCGCCGACCCCGGGGATCTGACGGCCCAGCAAGAGGTGCAGATCGCCGCGAGCGCGAAGAAGGTGAACACGTTCGTCGCGCTGCCCACGTCCGTGCGCGCGGCGATCAACAAGCATTACAACGGCGACATCCACGCCTTCGCGGTGCTCGACCGCGCCGCGCAGCAGCAGTTCAGCACGATGCTGGACGTGTACGAGCGCAACGTCATCAGCGAAGAGATGATGGCGCACGCGCTCGTCGCCTCGGAGGCGTCGCAGGAGCGCGTGCTCTCGGGCCACGAGCTCGAGAAGGCCGGCACCGCCTCGGCGATGGCGGCGAAGGGCATGGCGAGCGACTCGTACCTCGAGACGCTGAACGTGCTCGTGTCGCTCATCGAGAACACCCGTCCGGATCTTCGAGGGCACTCGAGCCACACCGCGCGGCTCGTGAAGAAGCTCGCGGAGCGCATCGGTGTCTCGAGCGTCGAGGTCGCGGCGTACCAGATAGCCGCGTACGTGCACGACCTCGGCAAGATGAGCTCGTATCATCTCACCGCGCTGAACGTCGCCGAGTACGAGGGACATCGCGCGCAGGCGACGAAGGCGTACAAAGCGCCGCTTCGCCTGCTCGAGGCGATCGAGCTGCCGCGAGAAGCTCGCCAGAGCGTCGAATCCATGTACGAGCGGTTCGACGGCAAGGGGCTCCCGGGCTCCGTCTCCGGCAAGGAGATCCCGCTCGGCGCGCGCCTGCTCGCGATCGCCGACACGTACGCCGATCTCACGCAGAACCCGAAGAACCCGTACAGGAAGACGCTCCGTCCCGTGCAGGCCTGCGAGGTGCTCGCGCGCTTCAAGGGCAGCATCTTCGATCCGAACCTCGTCGACCTCTTCAAGCACTCGGTGACCGGCGACGACGTCAAGGCGCGCCTCCTGGCGAACCGCAACCTGGCGCTCTTGGTCGAGCCCGATCCCGAGGAGACCACCGTGCTCGAGCTCCGGATGATCGAGCAGGGATTCGAGGTGCGTATCGCTCGCACCGCGGAGCAGGCGATGAAGTTCCTGGAGAGCGGCGATATCGAAGTGGTCGTCAGCGAGCTCGACTTGAAACCGCAGGACGGCTTCGCGCTCCTCGGCGAGGCGCGCAAGCGCGACTGGGGCAAGCGCCTCCCGTGGGTGATCCTCACCTCTCGGGTGTCGAGCGCCGACGCGAAGCGGGCGTTCGAGCTGGGGGCAGCGGATTTCATGAGCAAACCCGTCTCGACCGACCTCTTGGTGGCGAAGTTGAAGCAGGTGATGGCGCGCGAGGAACGGGAGCGCGCGCCGCGCGGCGTCGGCGGCTCCCTCACCGAGATGGGGCTCCCCGACATCATCCAGGTGCTGTGGCACGGCCGGAAGTCCGGATCGCTCAAGATCCGTTCCGGGACGGAGCAGGGCGAGATCCACTTCGTCGAAGGGAACATCTTCAACGCGATGTGGGGCAAGCTGCGCGGTGAGGAGGCGTTCTACGCGATGCTCACCCTTACCGAAGGGGATTTCAGCTTGGATCCGAGCTTCAAGGCGCCCCAGCAAGTGATCCAGGCGAGCCCCGAGGCGCTGCTGCTCGAAGGCATGCGGCGGCTCGACGAAGCAGGCCGCTGAACGCGAAGGTCCGGCCGCGGGAGCTGTGGTATCCTCACGGCGTCGGAGCGTGAGTGTGCCCAAGGCGTCATCGCCACTGGTTGGCTTCAACAACAATGTGAAGCATCACGGGCGAGTCTTCCATGTTCAAACCGAAGATTCGGGTGTGAAGCGTCCACACATCGTGACGCACCTCTTCGCCGACGGCGGCCGCATCATCAAGAGCACGCGCACCGACTACTCCGAGCACCTCGACCGTGCGGATCTCCAGGCGACGATTCGCCGTCTGATGAAGGAGCAGCACAAGGCGATGTTCATCGCCCTGCGCGACGGCCAGCTCAACGAAACGATCGAGAAGGTGCTCGGCCCCGGCGCCATTTCCGAAGTCGCCGCCGAAGAGATCGCCGAGCCGAAAGCGGCGCCACGAACGCCCCCTGGTGCTCGGCGTTCGAAGCCGCCGCCGACGCTGCCCAACGTACCGGCGGGCGAGGCCATGTCGTTGCCTCCGGAGCTCGACGACCTCGACCCCGTGTCCTCGGCGCCGACGCAGCGCCGCCCCGCGCCGACGCTCACGGATCTCGTGCTCGCGGATCTCGAGTCGGCGCGCAGTCGGGGCGGCGCCGCCGTGGCCGCTGCAGCCGGACGTCCTGCCGCGCACGGCGGAACGCCCGTGCTCGGCACGCCCGCGACGCAGCAACGGCCGGCCGTGCCCGCGGCCGCGGGTCGTTACGCGCCAGCGCGCCCCGCGAACATCTTCTCGCCCGAGCCCGAGCCCGCGTCCATCTTCGGAGGCTCGTCGATCAGCGAACAGTCGCTCGACGAGGTCATCCTGTCATACCTCGCCGAGGATCTCGACGGCATCGGCGACGAGTGAGCGGCTGTGACCACCCCTGTGGTCGTGGCCGAGCTCAACGACTCTCGGTGCCCTTGATCGCGTCGAGGCTCGCGTCCTCGGTGCCGCCGTAGGGCTCGGCGAACCACGCCTCGAGGATCTCGCGCGCGACCTCCGGCGCGGTCGCGCGCAGGCTCAGGGCGAGGACGTTCGCGTCGTTCCACTTCCGAGCGCCGCGTGCCGTCGCCGCGTCGCCGCAGAGCGCGGCCCGCACACCGGCGACCTTGTTCGCGGCGATCGAGACGCCCGTGCCCGTCCAGCAGCACACCACGCCGGAGTCGAACTCCCCGCGCGCCACGGCCTCCGCGACGGCGAGCGCGGTCTTCGCCCAGGGCTCCGTCTCACCCGCCGCGGCGCCGAACTTCGCGACCGAGTAACCGCGGCGTTCGAGCTCGCGAGCGATCTCGCTGACGAGGTGCGTGTCGTCGTCGGAGCCGAGGGCGATGCGCATGGCGAAGGCAATTTAGCAGCCGCCGAAGGCCGGGCACCGAGCCGTCCTTGACGGAGCCTGGGGCGGGGTGTACCGAACCCATCCCCAGGTCCGGAAGGGCCGTAAACACTCCGTCGAAAACGACAATCCGGCGTGGTAGCCAAGTGGTTAGGCAATGGTTTGCAAAACCATCATACGTGGGTTCGAATCCCATCCACGCCTCTGATATCAACAGCTTGCACGTGGTCAACTTAGCGGGCTTGGTCAATTGACCAAGGGGACGCTGATCACGCCGCCGCTTGCGGCAGTTGAGCGACCTGGTTCGCCGGTGTTCCGGGCGCAGCGGGAGCGGGCTGAGCGGTTCCTTGCTGCAGCTGGATCATCTCTCGGCACTCGTCGATGAACTGCTGGAGCAGCGCCATCCGCTCCATGTCGGGCTGCTGCCAGGTCAGCATGTCGTTGTACTGACGGAGCGCCTGCTGCAGGCAGGTGTCGAGCTTCATGTACTTGTCGGGCGGCATGTACTCGCCCTCCTGCACGATCCGGTCGATGACGTGGAACGCGGCTCGGTAGGGCGCTGACAGCATCACCTCCGCCTCGCTGACGTCGGGCATGTCGAGCAGGTCGTACAGCATGTCGCGATCGATCGTTCCGGCTTGCGCCATCTCCTGGATCCAGGCGAGGCGCGCTGAGGGCTGCTGGGGCAGGGTGCTCGATCGGAGCACCTGGAGGTTGAAGCGGTCGCGATCCATGTTGACCTCGCTCCAGTCGATCCGCTCGACGTGGCCCCGTCCCATCAGGTTGACCTTCGTCTTGGGCCCGTGGAACCGCTGGCTCTCGTCGATGATCGCGTCGGCGATCTCCAGGTAGAAGTCCTCGTAGTCGCTCGACAGCATGCTGAAGCGCTCGCTGGCGAGGTCGCTGTTCTCCCGGATCGCTGCGCCCGAGGTGAGGCCGGGAGTTCTCTCTCCGGCGGCGGAGTCCTGGCTGATACCGGCGAGGCGGAAGCACTCCTCGTACATCCGCCACATCAGGTCGACCATCTGCGGCGACACCACCATCTGCGGCGTCGATACCGTCGGCGGGTTCTGGCCGCTGTAGCGGACGATCGCCCCGATCATGTCGTTGTACTCACCGGGCCCGATCTCGGTCAGGTTGTCGACGAACAGCTTCGCGACCGAGAACATCTTCACCGCCTTGACGTAGTTGCGGAGCATCCCGTTGATGACGCCCTGCTTCGGGGCGAGCTCCTTCGCCAGGCCCGGGGTGAAGAAGTCGGCGAGCGCCGTCGAGTCCCACCGGATGAAGACGAACGGGAACCGCTTCCTGTCCCAGGGCTCATCGCGGAGGATGACCTTGTCGGTGCAGATGACGTGGCGCCCGTCCTTCGCATCCTCGGTCGACGGCAGCTTCCAGCTCTCGGTGACGAAGATCTTGTCGGGCCGCACCCCGGTCGCCCTGGGCCAGTGCACCTCGTGCTCGGTGGCGAGATCGTCGGCTTTGTCGGGGTACATCAGCTGCAGCTGCAGCCGCGATGCCTCCGTCTTCTGGTGGAGCTCGGTGGGTCGTCCGTAGACGCCGTCCTGCCTGTCGACGTACAGCTCGTTGACGTTGACGTCGTCGACGTGGACGCCGTCGTCGTCCTGGAAAACGTTGACCGCGCCGTAGCCCTTGATGATGGCGGACTTCAGCGCCTTCTTGCCCTTCCGGTACGCGTTCTCCTTGACGAAGACGCCCTCCACGTAGCGCTGCAACCGCCTCGCACGTTGCTGCAGGCCGTCGGAACCGGAGTCGGTGATGAACCGAACCCGTGGACGTGACTTGCCCAGCTTCGCCATCAGGGTGTCGACGCACGCCTTGACGACGTTGAGAGACAGCCCGTTCGCCAAGCCCGACCCGTTGTAGACGTTCCACAGCGAGCCCAGCCTGGTCGGCTCCATGACGACGATGTCGGGCCTGACGTTGTTGTAGAGCGACATCGCGGCCGCCGCCTCGTACAGCGGGCCCTGGTTGTCGAGCTCCAGCGCCTTCACCGTCTGCGCGACCGCTGCGGCGAGCTCAGCTCCCGTCTTCTCGCCGTCGAACCAGTAGGGGGACAGGTCGATGCCGCCGAGCGCGAGCTCGGTCGAAGTTCCCTTCTTCCGCGTGACCATCAGCCCTCGTCCTCCTCAGGCCGGATCCACAGGTCGGGGTTGTCGAAGACGCTCGGGGGCCGGACAGGGTCCTTGTCGAGCTGGCCACTGGGTCGGTCAGAACCCTTCTGCTTGGGCGTTCTGTGGGTCGGATTGAGGGCGAGCTGGAGCCCGTCGGGCAGCTTGATGTGGAGCACGCCGCCGGCACGCCTGCACCAGGCTCCTTGAAGCTGGCGATCGAGTCGATGGTGAGCATCGACTGTAACTAGGTGGCGAGGATCAGCGTCCGAGGATCAGGTCGTACGCTGCCTTCACCAGCAGCCCGGCGACGGGCGTCGCGATCAGCATCGCGTTCCGCTCCATCCGCTTCCGCCACTCCATCAGCTCGCGAACATCGTCAGCGACGTCGTGGATCCGAGCGAACGCACCCTTGTCCGGGTCGTGGAGCAGGTCGTAGATCTCGTCGAGGCGCTGCTTGATCCCGACCAGGAGCGAGCTGTCGTCCATTCGGGTACGTAGGCAACTGCCGCTGATCAGGGGATGGAAGTTCGCTGCACCGCGTCACAAAAAGCAGGCGGCGGACGGGCCACAGGCGCCCGTCCACCGTTTTTCCTGCCTGGCTGTTACGCCGCCCTCTTGGTCGAGGGACGCCTGAGCACGAAGATGCCCTTCATATCGGGCTCCTGTGCCATCATCAGCCGCGAGTAGGTCGAGTGAAAATGATCATTCATTCCGATCACTTTCAGCTCGATCCGGGCTCGCTCCCACAGCGACCTCATGTTCGGCCTGATGCCCCGAGCCATGTCTGATCGACACAGCTGGCACAACTTCCGGTAGACCTGGGGACGATCGCTGTGGAACTCTAGTGCCTGGCGTTCATACTTCATCGTGTGCTCGCTCCTGCTTCGCTCGGTCGACCCTTACGTTCGTGGTGGAATGGGGGATCGATCGGGCGCAGCTCTTTCGAGAATCCGGCTGTTTTTCGCCGGGTGCTGAACGAATCCTTTTAGAGGTCGTTCGAGCCTGCACATCATAGCTCCATCGAACACACCTCGTTCATGGAAATCGCACAGTGAGGTGCGGAGTTCGTTCAGTGCGCGCTCGAACTTCGCGTGATCGTTGAGGATGTTGGGTGAACAGTCCCACCCTGAACGCGAGGTTTCGACGTGCTGATTGGCACCTGGCCATAACCATAATTGTCCTTTGGGCAAGCTTGCCCACTAGGCATCTTTGGCTACTGGGGTAATCACAACAACAATTGTTATCGCCGGTAACACAAGCGACTGTTGTAATGGTCGTTACCGTGACCACTGCAGTGCACACTGCGACCGCATTAGGGGATCGCCCCCTGATTTTTATCGCATTGCCGCAGGTTCGAATCCTGCGGCGCGGTTCTTAAAACCGCCGGGTTGAGAGCCGAGATCCTTCCTATCCATTCCTCGTCCGAATGGAAAGAGGAAGAGGGCATTTTTCCCTGCATCGGTCCTTTTTCAGTCCGTCCCCCACCGCAGTGGCATCGTGTCCCTCGCAGGATTCGAACCTGCGGAGTTCAGCCGAGGCTCATCGTCGATTGCTGCTGGCTGCCGGTCACCACCGCTGCGTTGACCCTCGCCACGTAGGAAGCTGATCCGGATCGCGTTCGCCCCCCACCATCGCCCCGAGGGATGTCTGGACCGAGGCGCTTTCTTGCTGTCGTCGATGATGAGGCTGCCGCTGACGTCGAAGCCCTTGGTCAGGGGAC
The DNA here is from genome assembly GCA_035547195.1 of Polyangiaceae bacterium. Classification (GTDB taxonomy): domain Bacteria; phylum Myxococcota_A; class Polyangia; order Polyangiales; family Polyangiaceae; genus DASZVB01. The sequence continues at coordinate 282,093 of DASZVB010000123.1, read as the reverse complement.
CCCCGCTGAACCGGTGCCGGCGAGGGCCAGCGCATGCCAGTTTGATGGGATGACAGTGTGGATGCCGCCGCCCACGTGCTGCCCGGCGGAGGGTACCCGTACAGGGCGTCGGTGAAGGCGATGTCGTCCGCCGTTGGAGAGGAGATCGATGAGGGCATCAGACCAGCACCCCCGTCCCGTACTTGCGTGCCGCCGCCGCGGTCAGCGCCGCCTTCTCAGCTGCCGTCGGTTGCCCGATCGTCATCAGGTGCGCCGCCAGGGAGCCCGCCCAGAACAGCGCCGGTGTCGAGTTGGAAGCCAACCACGTTGCCGAGAACGATCCCGGCGTGCCGTTGCTCTGCCCCGTCACCGAGGTGGACCCCGCCTTCAGGTAGTCGGTCGTCGCGTTGTTGAAGAGAGCTTCAAACCTCGCCCATGAGCCGACGGGCACCGTACTGACGGTGTTGTGACCGGCAGCGATGACCTCTTGGTAGCTGGGCGTCGAGGGCCCGTTCCAGATGCCGCATAGTCCACCGCCCCACAGGATGCCCTGGTTGATCCAAGTGTTTGTTCGGGCAACGCCCCACTGCCAGAGCACCTAGTTTGAGGTCTGCCCGGAGAAGGCATTCTTCAGGTACCGTCGTGACGAAAACCAGCGACGGCGTTGCTGACAAGCTGGTGCGCATCAAGACCCTTCTCACGGGCTCCGATGAGGCGACTCGAAAGCAGGCGGCAGGTGAGTTGCGAGACGTAGCCGAGCGGTTCTGCAAGGAGGTTCTCGTTCGCCATTTCGGTCCCCCGAAGACTCTTGCAGATTTCGACGGACAGATTCTCGCCGGACTGATCGACACGCTGGAGAAGGAGAAGCTCTTCAAGGCGCCCGACCACAAGGGCAAACTCATCCTTCTCAAGCGCTGGACGAATCCCGGCAATCACGATGCGCCAGTGCCCAGCACCTCAGACCTGAAGAGCGTCTTCGGCAACATTAGGAAGCTTGCGCGGCAGTATCTCGGATAGAGCTACGCCGCCCGCCCGTAGATTTTCTTCCGCATCGCGACCACCTGGTCGCGGTCATACAGACGGTACCCGTTGACCGGATACGAGCGGCAGCTCGCTCGATGACGCCCGAGCAACGTTCGGAACTCGCCCTCGAGATGAGCGACGACGTTCGGCGTGTCGCAGCCGAGGGAAGCACGAACGACTTCGTCGTGGTCACCCGCGGCGAGTCTGTTTGACGCGCCGTGCGTGCAACGCGCCGCCTCGAACCGCGCGAGCGCCGATCTCGCGGCGTCCAATCATTGCCAATTCTTCCGCTGCGGCGGAGTCACCCACGGCGCTTTGCAAGCGATGCAGTCGTCGCCGTAGAAGTATTTCTTCGCGCCTTGGTCGGCGTACACCCAGAGACGGAGCCAGGCGATCGTCGCGGCGCGTTCGGCGAGGTTCGCGGTGTGGTCGGTGATGATCGCGAGCGCACCGTCCACCGGGATGAGGTGGCCCTCGTTGGAGACGTCGCCGGCCTTGCTGATGGTGCCGTAGAAGGTCTGCACGGTGGAGGCGTTGAAGGTGGGCGTGACCATCACCGACGGCACGTTGATCGTGTCCGTCTCGGACGTGGTGAGCAAGAGCGGACCATGCAGGGCGTTGGCAGCGCCGAGGACACCATGCAGCGAAACGGTGACGACCACGTTGGCGTGCGCGCCGGCGCCCACCGCCCCTCCACCGCCGAGCGAGTAGCCGACGGCCGCCAAGCACGTCGTGTTCAACTTGCCCTGGTAGTCTCCGGCTTGTCCGTTCTGCGCGATCATCCAGTCGAGGCCGTCGGTCATGAGTTGCGGCGTGACGGTCGTGCTGTTGCTCGCGATGATGACGAAGCCGTGCGACGCGATCGCGCCGAGGAGCTGCGGGTAGAAGCTCGGATCGGTGGTGATGCCGTTGCCCCAGGTCACGATGGGATGCTTGAAGCCGTTCGCGCCGAGGGTCGTCGGTCGCACGATGGTGTAGTTGCCGTCGGAGCCCGTGTTGCTGACGGTCATCGTCGGCATCGGTCCGTTCGCGGAGTAGTCGCCAGTGACCGCCGGCATCGTCTCGCCCTCGCAGCCTTTGCTCGGGTCGACGGGACCTCCAGGAGGAACCACCTGGGTTTGTCCTCCCATCCCGATCGCTCCGCCGCTCGGCGCACCGCCGATCCCCGGCAGGCCACCTATGTTGGCGAAGCCGCCGCTGGCGGTCGTGCCGGTGCTCGGAGTGCTCGGAGAACCGCCGGAGACTCCTTGCGGATTGCCGAAGCCTCCCGAGCTAGGTGCTCCACCGCTTGCGCTGCCGCTCGGGATGGCACCCCCGTTTGCGCTCGTTCCCGTCGCCGTATTGCCGTAGGCGACGGTGCCGCCAGAAGAAGATGATGAGCCGGCTTGGTTCAGCCCATTTGCCGTGCTCGTGCTGCCGCCGGCGCCCGGACCGTTCGTTACAGCCGACCCTGCTGCTCCTAGATCCGGCGCGCTCGAAGAAGTAGACGCCGAGCATCCCGCCGTCGCCGACAGCAAACTCATCCACGCCACGAATGATGACCTCATCGCGCTCCGAGTCTGCAACAGGCGATCTGTGTGCGCGTACTCGCGATGGAGCCAAAGAAATCTCACTTGAGGCCACGCCTGCTAGCCGAAGCGCACGCAGATGCGTCGATTCGCGCAGCAGCTACCCCACACGCCGTCAACCGTTAGAAGAGAGTGCAGATATTCATGCTCACCGACATTCAGGCGCTGGTGTTCTCCGCGTTGCTCACCTGGATCATGCTGCTCACCGCGAGTCTGCTTCGACTACGCGGATGGACGCTTCCTGGCATGATCGCCGGGCTCGGCAATCGTGACGCGGTCCCCGAACCTTCGCCGCTCGCGGCGCGGGCGGATCGCGCCGCGAAGAACATGCTGGAAGGCTTTCTGCTCTTCGTCGGCGTGGTCGTCGCAGCCCGTTACGCGGGCGCCCCGTCCGACCAGCTCGGGCTCGGCTCCACGTTGTTTTTCTGGGCTCGCGTGGCGTACTTCGTCGTGTATTTGGCGGGCGTTGCCTATGTCCGCACCGCGGTGTGGGCCGTCGCCGTGGCGGGGCTCTTCATGATCGGGCGCGCGGCTTTGTGAGGTTCTGACGCGCCGGTCAGCGGAGCGCGTGCCACCCGACCTGGATCGGCTTTCGGCGAGGTGAGCGGCTCCTGGTCCTTCCGTGTCGCAACAGGACCTCCCAGTCCACGCGCGTCAGGAAACGTTCAGGCGAGCTCCGGGGCCGGGCTTGCACATTTCGGCGCTCATTTGCCAGCTATCGCACATGTGCACACCGCGGACCGCGCGTGGCCGTCGCGAGCCCCTTCATCCTCGCGCGGGCGGCGTTGTAAACATTCGACCATGCCGCTCACTGCGCTCGAGGAGCGCGTCGCCGTCGTCACGGGTGCCGCCAATGGGCTCGGTCGTGCCCTCGCTCTCCAGCTCGCGCGCTCGGGCATGCACGTCGTCGCCGCCGATTTCGACGAAGCGGGGGCGCAGCGCGTCGCCGCAGAAGTAGAAGCGCTCGGACGCCGTTCGCTCGCCGTGCGCGCCGACGTGCGCAAGCTCGCCGACGTCGAAGACGTGCTCGCGCAGACGCTCTCGAAGTTCGGCGCGTGCGACGTCGTGCTGAACAACGCGGGCGTCTTTCACGCCGCGCCGCTGCTCGAGGCGCCGCCGGAGCAGTGGCAGCGCGTGGTCGACACCAACCTGTGGGGCGTCATCAACGGATCCCGCGTGTTCGGCGTTTATTTCTCGAAGCGCGGGCAGGGACACATCGTGAACACGGCGTCCGCCGCGGGGTTGTTTCCGACGCCGGGGATGGGCGCGTATTCGACCACCAAGTTTGCCATCGTCGCGCTCAGCTTGCAGCTGAGGTGGGAGCTTGCCGCGAGCGGCGTCGACGTCGGCGTCACCGTGCTGTGCCCGGGGACGCTCAAGACCGGCATCGTACACGCGCCGGGAGTCGGCCTCGAGCACACCGACATCGACAACATCCTGAAGAGAGCCCCGGTGCCCGAGGACCTGGCTCCGAAGGTGGTCGCGGCGATCCGCAAGAACAAGCCGATGCTGCGCTTCGGTCCCGACGCCGTTTTCTACAGCCTGCTTCGGTTATTGCCGATGTGGATCGTCGATCCGATTGGCCGCTTCATGGCGCGCCAGTCGTTCATATTCCTGAAGGGCAGCTCGCCGCCGGCGCTTCCGTCATCGACGAAATGAGTCACGACCGCGCGACGAGGAACGCGAACTCTTCCCAGCCCGGCTTCACCTCGGGCCCGAGCCATTTCCGATGATCGCTCGGTCTGCGCGAACGGTCCACTCAGCGGTCAGGTCGCGCTCGCGACGGCGCTCTCCGGCGCGCGCTCCTTCGCCGGAATGAACGTCATCGCGCGCTCCGCGAGCGCGGTGATCGTCAGCGAAGGATTCACGCCCGGGTTCGCCGAGATCGCGGAGCCGTCGACGACGTAGAGGCCTTCGTAACCGAAGACGCGGTGGCGATCGTCGATCACGCCGTCTGCTTCGTTCTTGCCCATGCAACAGCCGCCCAGGAGATGCGCGGTCGTCGGGATGTCGAGCAGCGGCTCGTAGTAGGGCGACATCGCTGTTCCGCCCGCCTTCTTGGCGATGGCGATCGCGAGCTCGGTCGCTTCGGGGATGGTCGCCTGCGGCGGTTCGCCCTCTTCGAGCTCGGTGTTCATGAAACCATGGCGCCGGACGAACCGGAGCGTGCCCTCGGCCGAGCGCATGTAAAGGAGGATCATCGTGCTCGCGGCCCAGTTGGCGACCAGCCACGCGCGAAGCACGCGCAGCGGGTGCCGAAGCGTGAACAGGATGATTCGCCACAGCTTGAGGAGCCCGGGAAGCTTTCCCCCCACGTGCGGCACGGCGACCATCCGGAAGAATCCGGAGCCGCTGCCGTAGCGCACCATCTCGAGGTGGGAATGCTCGTCCGTTTGCAACAGCGAGTTGATCGCGATGCCGCGCGAGTGGTCGTCCTTTCCGCCCGGCACCGTCACGAAGATGAGCGACTCCGAGTTCGTGCGGACGTGGTGTCCGACTTGCGACGACAGCCGCGGCAGCGAACCGCGCTCCTTCAGCCGCAGGAGCAGCGAGTTCGTCCCGAGCGCGCCGGCGGAGAAGACGACGTTCCGCGCTTCGTACGTGATCTTCTTCCGGAAGAAGTAACTCGGGCCGGTGAGCGCGGTCACGCGATAGCCGCCGCCTTCGCGCGGGACGACGTCGACGACTTCGGTGTCCGCGGCGACGACGGCGCCGTTCTTCCGCGCGAAGTACAGGTAGTTCTTGTCGAGCGTGTTCTTCGCGCCGAAGCGGCAGCCCGTCATGCAAGCGCCGCAGCGGATGCAGCCGGTGCGCGGCGGACCTTCGCCGCCGAAATACGGATCGTCGACGGTGCGTCCGGGCTCGCCCATGAACACCGCGACGTGCGGCTTCTCGAAGGCGTCCGGCGTGCCGCGTTCGGCGGCGATGTCTTTCAACATCTGATCGGCCGGCGTGAGAAAATTCGTCGGCGCGGCGCCGAGCATCCGGCGGGCCGTTGCGTAGTGCGGAAGCAGCTCTCGCTTCCAATCCGCGAGATCCGACCACGGCGCGCTCGCGAAGAAAGAGTCCTTCGGGATCGGCAGCGTGTTCGCGTACGTCAGGGACCCGCCACCGACGCCCGCGCCGGCCAGCACCTGCACATGGCTGAAGGGCCGCATCTGGAACAGCCCATGAAAACCGAGCGCCGGTGCCCAGAGCCAGCGGCGCAGGTTCCAGTTCGTGTGCGGAAAGTCGTCCGCGGTGAGCTCGCGGCCCTTCTCGACGACGAGCACACGGTAGCCCTTTTCCGTGAGCCGCAACGCCGAAGTGCTGCCGCCGAAACCCGAGCCGATGACGATGTAGTCGTATTCCATGCGCTCCAAGGCCGCCGGACGCTACCGCCGGACGGACGTTGACGCCACGCCTTCGTCGGAAGACGTCATGAGGATGTTCGTCATCGAGCTCACTTACAAGGCTCCGCTCGCCGACATCGACGCGCACATGACCGCCCACGTCGCGTTCCTGAAGAAGTACTACGATGCCGGCAAGTTCGTCGTCTCCGGACGGAAGATCCCGCGCGACGGCGGCATCATCGTCGCCGCCGGGGACGAACGCGACGAGATAGAAGCGATCCTGCGGCAGGATCCTTTCTACTCGGAAGGACTCGCGGATTTTCGCGTGATCCAGTTTCGTGCCAGCCAGCGCGCCGCGGACGTGCCCAAGCGATACGCCTGACAACCGACGCGTCGAGATCGGGTACACGCGCCTGGACTCCCCGGCACGGCCAGCTCCGGCGCCTGCATCGATGCCGTATGGGAAGGCGATCGATGGTACGTATACTTACTATCGATCGTCGCCGCGTAAACACGGATGTGCGCCCGAGTTGCGAAGTATTCCAGCCGGATAGCTCCAAGGCGGCTCAGTGCGCCGAGCAGACGCCACCCGTGCAATAGGCGAGAAGCTCGAGGGCCGGGCAGCTGTCGGTGTTCGGCGGGCAAGCGTCGCAGTGCGTCGACGCGTAGTCGTCGAGGTCCTGCTCGAACGTCGACGCGACGCGGGCCGCGACGGCGGTGCCGCAACCCTGGTTACACAGATTATCGATCATGACGATGCGACAGTCGCCGTCGTCCATGCAGTTTGTCGCTCCGAGAGAGTCGGAGATCTGCGCCGCGTACGATTCGTAGCCGTCGCGGCCTTCTGCACAGGCGTTCGCGACCGGCCCGGCGTCTGCACTTTCATCGGCGGCGCGCGCCGCGGCGCGCGCCAGGCCTTTCGCCTCTTCGGCCGGGGTCACGACACAGCCCACCATGGCCAGCGCCGCAATGGACAGCGCATTCCAGCGGAGAATCGCAGCGCGAGGCATCGTCCCGTGGGCAAGTAACACTCAAGGTGCCTCCGGGCCCAATTGCCGGGCGGAACCGGGGCCGCGTGGTAGGTTCGCTTCCCTCGAGTGAAGGGCGAAGCCTCCTCTTTCGAACCGGATCGCGCGGCCCTGGAGCGGGCGTTCGCCGGCGCCACGGCCGCCGAGATCGTCTACGCCGCGCAGCAATACATGAGGCTCGGCGCGCTGCTCTCCGTGCTCGCGCTCTGCGACGCGGCCCGGGCCCGGGGGCTCGCGGACCCGGGGCTACTGCTCACCGAAGCGACGGCCCGATTCGGGGCGGGTGAGCGCGCCCGCGCGCTCGGCGTCCTCGACGAGCTGCTCGCCGCCGCCCCGGACCATCTCGGCGCCCTCGCGTTGAAGGCGCACATGGTCGCGGCGCTCGGAAATGCGCCGCTCGCGCGCGCGCTCGCGACGCGCGTCGTCGACGCGCACACCGACTACCCGGGCGTCCTGCCGCTGCTGTCGCAGATCGCCTTTCCGGGCCCGCAGTACCGCGACGTGCTGGCTCGGCTCCATCGCTTGCTCGCGCCCGACACGTACCTGGAGATCGGCGTCGACACGGGCGCGACGCTCTCGCTCGCGACGACCGCGTCGATCGCCGTGGGGGTGGATCCGAATGCTCCGGCGCAAGGCCGAGCTCCGCAAGGCAACGCGCGCCTCTACGCGCAAAAGAGCGACGCCTTCTTCGCGAACGAGACGCCGGCGACGGTGTTCGGCGGGCGCCCCGTCGACCTCACCTTCGTCGACGGGATGCACTGGTTCGAATTTGCGCTCCGCGATTTCGCCAACGCCGAGCGCTGGTCCAGCCCGAGCTCGACGATCCTGCTGCACGATTGTTTGCCGGTCTCGCCGCGCGCCGCCCGGCGCGAGCGCGATTCGAGCTTCTGGGTCGGCGACGTCTGGAAGGTGCTGGAGATTCTGCTCGACTATCGCCCGGGGCTTCGGGTCTTCGTCGTGCCCACGGCGCCCTCGGGCCTCGTCGTCGTGCGCGGCCTCGACCCCGAGTCGACGACTCTGTTCGCGAAGTACGAAGAAATCGTCGCGCGCTATCGCGAGCTTCCGTATCCGTCCTCGGACGGCTCCTGGCCGGCGCGGTATCACGTCGTTCCGAACTCGGACGACGGATTGAAGCAGGCCATTTCCGCGTGACGGCGGCCGGCCTATTGAACGTGGCCAAGATGACGCTGAGCCCGGACGCCGCGCGCGAGTACCGCGCGTTCCTCGACGGCGCGAAGGACGGAAGCTTCGATCCGTACTACGCCGAAGAGATCCGCCGCTTCGAGGTGCGGGACGACGACGTCCTCGTCGGTCCGGGTGACGTCTCGGTTCGTCCCGCGGCCTGCGGTTCGCTCCTCGAGTCGGCGCGCGCGGGCGCCGCCACGACCGTGTGCGGCGTCGGCGTCGAAGACGCGCGCGCGTGCTTCGCCGCGCTCGACGGCGCTCGCACCGCCGTGGAAGCGCGCGCCGCGGCGCGCGTGGCGGCCGCGACGTGGCGAGTCTTCCTCGAGGGCGCGTTCGGCAAGCTGGTGTTCGCGCCGCTGGCGCTCGCCGAGCTCGAACGCCGCGCCTCGCACGCGGAGGTCGTCCGTTTCGCGGGGTCGCCTTACGAGATCGTGCGCGCGTATTGGGAGAACATGGGCGACGTGCGCGCGCGCGTCGACGCGGCGAGGGCGGAGCTCGACGACACGGCGCGCTTCACCGCGTTGCTCTCCGAGCTGAACGTCCTCTGTCACGTCGGCGCGAGCGGCGAGAGCTTCTACCGTCCGGCAAGCCAGGTGGTCGGAAAAGAAGGCGTCTCGCCCGGTGAGTTCTGGCGGACGCCCTCCGTCACCGAACAGACGAGCGCGGGAGTGCGGTTCGTATCGGGGCCGCGAGTCGGAGCGACGCTCATCGGCGGCGAGCGTTACCAGGCTTTGCTGACGCGGTCGGTGGACGACGAAGGCGCGCTCGCCGAGGCTCGTTCCGTCGTCGTGGACGGCGAGCCCTGGGGGCGGGTCGTGACCGCGCGCGCCGACGGCGACGAGCAGGCGGCACCGTGGTTCTGCCCGCCGCGGCCGTTCGGCGTGTCACACCTTCACGCCGTTCGCCGCGCCGTGTCGAACGCGTTCGCGGCGGCACGCCGGGGCGACGTCGACGGGGCCGTGCGCGAAGCGGCGGGGGCGCATTTTCGATTGATCCGCCTTCATCCTTTCATGAGCGGGAACCAATCCGTGGCCATGGGGCTCGTGAACGGAGCGCTGCGGGCCGCCTTCGGTGCGGGGATGTCACACCTGGTGCTCGACCACCTGGCGCTGCGGCTCTCGCTGCCGGCCTACGAACGCGTGTTCGCGCGGGCGGTCGCGGCGTGGCTCGTCAGGGACGAAAGCCCCGTCCGCCGCGCGCTCGAGCTCGCGTCGCGCCGGCGCCGCCTCTTCACGTTCCTGGAAGAGCTCCGAAACGCGCCGGAAGCCGCCGTTCCGCGGCTCGTCGAAACGCGCGGGAGCGACGCCGAGCTCGCGCTTCTATCTGCGTCCGTGTAGAAGAGCGCGCACCCGCGCCTACCTCGTCCGCATCGCGAGCGAAGCGTTAGCGAGCGGACTCTGCCGGCCACGTTGCCGCGTCAGCGCACGTCACCGGGGGCGTGCTCCGCGCGGTGACGATGCGCTCACGCGAAGTGCGACGTGCGCTGCTTCCGTCCGCCGTCGCGCTCGAACGAACACCGGGTCTCGAGGCGTGACAAGGAAGAGCTGCGTGGTAGATTGCTAGTTTCGCGCGAGGTGTTGCACTCGCTCAAGGAGCTCTCTCGAATGCGCCTTACGTTTCTTGCCATCAAAGCAGGGGTATTGGGCCTCGTTCTCGGCGCGCTGTCAGGATGCAGCGGCAACGGGGAGATCGTCCGCGGCGATGGCAAACACAGCACCGGCGGCAACGGCGGTGTTCTCGTCGACAGCGGCGCGGGCGGCGTGATCGTGATCAGGACGTCGGATTCCGGCAGCGGAGGTCGGATCCCGTTCGACGCTTGCACGAGCGACGCTTGCATGCCGACGTCCGTCTGTGGCGACGGCAAGGTGAGCGGGAACGAAGAGTGCGACGACGGCAACGCCATCCCCGGCGACGGCTGCTCCGGCGTTTGCAAGATCGAGCCGGGGTACAGCTGCCCGAAGCCGGGGCAAGCGTGCGACTACACCGTCGTCACGGAGTGCGGCGACGGCAAGATCGAGGGCAACGAGGTCTGCGACGACGGCAACGCGCAGAGCGGCGACGGCTGCAGCTCGGACTGTTCCGCGGTCGAAATGGGCTACACGTGCCCGGCTCCGGGCGTCGCGTGCGTTCCGAACCAGGAGGGCTACTGCGGCGACGGCATGCTCGACCCGGGCGAGCAATGCGACGACGGCGACAAGGCCGACGCCGGCTCGTCGAACGGCGACGGCTGCAGCGCGGACTGCAAGCTCGAGCTCGGATGGACCTGTCCGACGCCGGGTCAGCCCTGCGTGTCGCTCGAGTACTGCGGCGACGGCAAGATCGAAGCGTCGCAGAACGAGACGTGCGACGACGGCAACGCCATTCCCGGCGACGGTTGCTCCGGCATCTGCAAGACGGAGCCCGGCTACGACTGTTCGATGCCGGGCAAGCCGTGCGTCAACATCTGGGTCTGCGGCAACGGCAAGGTCGACCCCGGCGAGAGCTGTGACGACGGCGGCACCGTGAGCGGCGACGGCTGCACCTCGAACTGCACGGTGGAGCCCGGATACACGTGCCCCAAGGCCGCCGACGGCACGGGCGGCAAGTGCATGCAGGCGCCGCCGAACGTCTGCGGCGACGCCATCATCTCCGGCAGCGAAGAGTGCGACGACGGCGGCACCGTGAGCGGCGACGGCTGCAGCTCCGCTTGCAAGGTGGAAGCCGGCTGGACGTGTCCGAAGGCGGGTTCGCCCTGCCAGAAGACGGCGTACTGTGGCAACGGCATCGTCGACATCTCCATCGGCGAACAATGTGACGACGGCAACACCAAGGGCAGCGACGGCTGTAGCCCGCTCTGCCAGATCGAGGCGGGCTTTGCGTGTCCGACGCCGGGACAGCCGTGCGTGTCGACCGTGAAGTGCGGCGACGGCAAGATCGGCGGGACCGAGCAGTGCGACGACGGCAACAAGACGCCCGGCGACGGCTGCAACGCCAGCTGCGCGCTGGAAACCGGTTGGATCTGCCCGGTCGCCGGGGCGCGCTGCATCGCGAAGCAGTGCGGCGACGGCGTCCTGGCCGGGACCGAACAGTGCGACGACGGCAACACGAAGAGCAACGACGGGTGCAGCTCGACGTGCCAGCTCGAGCAAGGGTTTGCGTGCACCGTCGCGAGCCCGTCCGTCTGCCACGCCACCGTCTGTGGCGACGGCAAGAAAGAGGGCTTCGAGCAGTGCGACGACAAGAACCTGATCCCGTACGACGGCTGCTCGCCCTACTGCACCATCGAGCCCAAGTGCTCGTCGGGACAGTGCACGGCGGTCTGCGGCGACGGCTTCAAGTTCCCGCAAGAGGCATGCGACGACGGCAACACGACCAACGGTGACGGCTGCAGCTCGACGTGCACCATCGAAACGGGCTTCACCTGCCCGGTGACGACGCTGGCGCCGCCGGCCTCGCTACAGATCCCGATCCTGTACCGCGACATGCTCTACAAGGGGACGACCATCCCCGGCCCTGGTCACCCGGATTTCGAGGCGTACGAGGGGTCCGGTCAGAAGAACATGGTGCTGAGCACGCTCGGCGCGGACGGCTTCCCCGTCTACAACCCGAACATCACGCAGCAGTTCCTGACGAGCGCGGGCTCGTTCTACACCTGGTATCACGCGACCGAGTCGGACGGCACCACGCCGAACAAATACGCGAAGCTCATCTACCTGGATTCGATGGGCAACCCGACGACGCTCACCCTCCCGCAGATCACCGGCGGCGCGTACCAGTTCGCTTCGTCGCACTTCTTCCCCATCGACGGGTTGGGGTGGAACGCCGGCGCGAACGCGCAGGTCAGCAAGGGCGACGACGGCGTCAACCACAACTTCTCCTTCAACAGCGAGCTCCGTTACCAGTTCACCTACAAGGGCGGCGAGGTCCTCGACTTCACCGGCGACGACGACGTGTGGGTGTTCATCAACGGCAAGCTCGCCGTGGATCTCGGCGGCCTGCACTCCGCGCAGGACGGCAGCGTCACGCTGGACGCGACGACGGCGGCGAACCTGGGCCTGACCGTCGGCGGCATGTACGAGATCGCCCTGTTCCAGGCCGAACGTCACACCGTCGCCTCGAACTACCGCCTGACGTTGAACGGATTCGTTCACGACGTGAGCGCGTGCACGCCGATCTGCGGCGACGGCATCGTCGTCGCGGGCGAGGTGTGCGACGACGGCAAGAACACCGGAGCGTACGGAGGCTGCATGCCCGGCTGCCAAGCGCGCGGCCCGTATTGCGGCGACAAGGTCGTGCAGAACCCGCCGGAGAAGTGCGACGATGGCACGAACCTCGGCGGCTACGGCGCGGTGAAGGTGTGCGCCCCCGGCTGCGTGTTCGCGCCGTACTGCGGCGACGGCGTCGTGTCGAACGGCGAGGCGTGCGACGAAGGCGCGACGAACGGCGCCGGCTACGGCCACTGCACGAGCGCTTGCACGCTCGGACAGCGCTGCGGCGACGGCCTGCTCAACGGCCCCGAGCAGTGCGACGACGGGATCAACAACGGTTCGACCGGCAGCCCGTGCGCCGCGAACTGCACGCTGCGCTGCGGCAACGGCGTCGTCGACAGCAACGAGGAGTGCGACGACGGCACCGCAAAGAATGTGGGCGGCTACGGAAAGTGCAACCCGGATTGCACCCTCGGCCCCCGCTGCGGCGACGGCATCAAGCAACCGCCCGAGACGTGCGACGACGGTAAGAACGACGGCAGCTACGGCACTTGCAAGCCGGACTGCACCTTCGCCGGCTACTGCGGCGACGCCGTCGTCCAGAACCCGCCGGAGAGCTGCGACCTCGGCACCGCGATGAACAGCGCGACGGCATATGGACCGGGCACGTGCACGAACCGATGCACGCCGGGCCCGTACTGCGGCGACAAGCAGGTCGACGGCGCCGACGGCGAGCTCTGCGACGACGGCGTGAACAGCGGGCAGCCGGGCTCGTGCACGAAGGACTGCAAGGGCTTCGTCCCGCTCAACTCGTGCGGCGACGGCAAGGTCCAGCCGCCGGAGCAATGCGACGACGGCAAGGCGCAGAACGGCACCACGTCGAGCACCTGCGACGCGCACTGCCGCAACAAGTGCGGCAACGGCATGAAAGACCCCGGCGAGCAGTGCGACAACGGCGTCAACGACGGCAGCTACGGCACCTGCAACGCGAACTGCACGCTGGCGGCTTACTGCGGCGACGGCACGAAGCAGGCGCCGGAGCAATGTGACAACGGCGGCCGCAACGTCGACGTGAGCACCGCGTACGGTGAGGGCCTGTGCACGAAGGCGTGCACGTTCGCGCCGTTCTGCGGCGACGGCCGCATCCAGATCATGTACGAGGAGTGCGACGGCGGCCCCGGCTGCACGCCCTCGTGCAAGAAGATCAAGTGAGGCGCGGCGCTCGGTTCGTCCTCGGGGCGGCGTTCGCGTCGCTCGCGAGGATCGGACCGGAGCCGCGGCGTCGCGTCGGGCGGGCGTCACGTGTCCGCCCGCCCGCGTGCTGGCGATGTCAGTGCGATAGCACGTTGTAGATTCGCGCGTAGACGTTGTCGCCGCCCATGCAACCGTTGACCTCGCCGGACATCAGCGTCTGCGTGGAGAGCTTCAACGTGACGACCAACGAGATGTCGGAGGCCGGCTGCATGGCGCACGGTATCCCGTCGCGCAGAGCGATGCGCAGGTCCGGGCCGTTCACGTCGCCGGTCAGCTCGAACATTTGACCTTGGTCGAGCATCTCGTCGATGGGAGCGCCGCCGTCGGGCGTCGTGTCGTCCTCTTTCGTGCCGGTGACGTGGCCGTCCGGGGTGATGTGCCAGGTCGTGCGGCAGATACCGCCGTTGTCGTCGCACAGCGATTGCACGAACGTCACGTCGAGGCTCACCCACGCGCCGCGCGGTCCGGTGGTCGACGTGGGGTTGCAGCGCGGCACTTCACCGCAGATCGTCAAGCCCGCGCATTGACACATGCCGTCCTGGACCGTGCACGTGGACGGTGCGTCGCACACACTCACGGCGCACCGCTCGTCCGCGGCGCAGTCGTCGTCCGTGGCGCACTGCGGCCGCAGGCAGCCGTGCTCGTCGTATTGCATCGAAGGGCAACCCACGGCCGCGCAAGTGTCCGCGGCGCTGCACGTCGAGTTCGGCGGCGTCTTGCACTCGGCGAAGTCCCCGCCGCCACCGGCGCTACCGCCCGCACCGCCTTTACCGGCGCCGCCGCTCGCGCCGCCGGTGCCCGTCGCGCCGCCGGTCGCTGTGCCGCCGGAGTGGCCTCCATCGCCTTGGGATGTGCCGCCGTCGGTCTTCGGCGCGCAGTATTTCTCGGCGCTGCACTGGTAGTCGTCGTTGCCGAAGTGCCGCGCGCAGTCCGCGTCGGTCGAGCACAGGAAGTGCGTTTCGCCGCTCTTGCCGTCGTTCACGTCGTGCGCGCAGCCCGACACGAAGAACGGCGAAGCCGTCAGCAAAGCCGAGAGGTAAGCGTTCATCGAACGCGACGCGAATAGTCTATTTGTCATTCTCGTTCCTCGTTTTTCTGCGATCTGCGAGCCAAGCCAAGTCCTTGCCGTCGCCCGAGCTGTCGCACGCGGACGCGAAGAGCGGCGCGACGGCGAGCGCGGCGGAGAGGCAGGCGCGCCGCCACTCGCGCCGTGCGAAGACACTACTTCTCATCGTCGTCCTCGTTTTCCACGACGCATTGACCGAAGTACGTGGTGACCTGGAGCGTATTCGTGGGCAGCCCATGCTCTTTGTTGTGCTGGTCGACTCGGGCACGCAACGAAGTGCAGCGTTCGCGGAAGCGGCGGAGCTCGCCGAGCACCTCTTCTTGCAGCGGGTGCCCGCGGTACAGCGTGAAGTGATAGGTGCTGCCCCCGACCTCGTCGGCGGCCGACGCGCGCTGATCGAACGAGAGCTTCTTGCCGATGGTGCGGACCATCGCAGAGTAATGATCGAGCACGGACGCTTCCCATCCGGCCGGATCTTCCAGGCCGAGGACGAGCTCGCGCGAGCGGTAGTCCGCGCGTCCGCCGCTCTCGACGCGTTCGATGCGACCCTGGGCGACCAGAGCGTCGAGCGCGGTCTGGACGTCGGCCTGCGGCAACGCCGTGAGCTCCGAGACGCGCTCCGTCGTCACCGGGTCTTCACGAAAGACGATGCTCCAGACGAGCGCCTCGAGCCCCGCGCGATCGTTCGCGCGGCGGAGCTTGCCGATCTCTTCGTCGGTCGTGACGCGATAAATGGTGTTGCGGCCGCTGCCCGACGCGAACACGAGCCCGCTGTCCGTGAGGTCGCGCAGCACCGCGCGGACGCTCACCTCGTCGTCGTGGCGAAAGCGCCGGAAGACGTCTTCGCGGCTGACCACGCCGCCTTCGCCGATGCGCGCGAAGACCGCCTCCCAGAGCGAACGACCGCGCTCGGTCACGCTCCCGAGGGCGCGCTGGGTCCTTCGCTGATACGTGCGCAGCGCCATCCCGAACATGTCCGCGCTCACCGAGCGCGTCACTCCTTGCCGCTCGAGCTCGCGCGAGAGCTCC
Source organism: Polyangiaceae bacterium (assembly GCA_035547195.1). Taxonomy (GTDB): domain Bacteria; phylum Myxococcota_A; class Polyangia; order Polyangiales; family Polyangiaceae; genus DASZVB01. The sequence continues at coordinate 266,442 of DASZVB010000123.1, read as the reverse complement.
TGGAACACCTGCTCGGCGATGTGCGAGAGCGGAGCCCGGAGACCCCGGGACGTCGCCAGCTGCGCGATCAGCACGACCGTTTGCCGCACGATGGCGTCGATGAGGGTCCGTGTCACGTCCGGCCTCCAGCGTCCACGCTTCTGGTCTACCTTCCCGAGCGAGATCGCGACAGACGACGGATCTGGCGCACGCCCGCGCCGCATGAATCCTGCGGGATGCTCGCTCTCTAGCGCGTGACCCGGTCCGGCGGATTCACGGCGTCGCCACGGGGGCGCGCTGAAGCTTCGACTCGATCATGGACCGCACCGCAGCGAGCGCGTCCTCGTTGCGCAGGATGTCGTGATGACCGACGCCGTTCAGCTCGCGGAACGTCGCCCGCGTCCCGAGCTTCTCGGCGATCGCGCGCCCCTGCGAGACGTTCAGCGTCGTGTCGGCGGTGCCGTGCTGGACGAGCACCGGCGCGGGCACGTCGTCGAGCAGCGGCGTCGTGTCGAAGACGTCGCCCATGACGATTCGCGACAGCGGGAGCGAGTGCACCATCTCCATCTTCTCGACGGCGGCGAGCGTCGAGAACGACGCGACAGGGGCGTGCTCGCGGGCGGCTCGCCCCACCGCCGCCGCGGCGACGTATCCGCCCATGGAGAAGGCGACCACGTGCAGGCGCGAAGGTTCGAGGTGCTCCGCGGCGAGCGCGCCGGTCAAGATACGGTAGCCGTCCTCGCGCAACGCGTCGGCGCTCGGCGTGCCGCCGGAGGAGTCGTAGCCGCGATCGGCATAGACCAAGAGACCCCAGTCGCGCGGCCCGGCGAGGCGCTCGAGCAGGTCCTGGCCGGCGGTGAGCTGCGACTCGTCGTTGCCAGGAAAAAACAGCACCCACGGCGCGTCGCCGGCCTCTGGCCTTCGGACTAGCCCGTTCAACTGGATGCCCGGCTCGACGGCGAGGGACGTCTTCGCCCATCCCGGGCGCGCGGCGAGCGCGTCGTAGGCCTTCTCCGACAGCGGCGCGGAGAGGTAGGGGAAGCGCGGCAAGCTTCCGTGGATCAGTCGGAGCACGGAAGGACGCGCTACGATCGCGAGCGCCACGGAGCCGATGAGCGCGAGGGGACCCCACACCCGCGGCGAACGCAGATTCACGGCGCGAGCTCCTCCACCACCCGCGCCGGAGTTCCGCGCACGCGGGTGTTCGCCGCCACCGACTTGTTCACTGTGGAGCCCGCGTCGACGACGGCCCCGGCGCCGATGGTGACCCCGGGGAGGATGACCGAGCGCGCGCCGATCCACGCGCCGCTCTCGATGACCACCGGGTGGCGGATTCGAAGGCCCGCCCGGTGCTCGCGCGGCCCGAGCTGGTGCGTCGTCGTGATGACCATCACGCCGTTGCCGAGCGTCACGCGGTCGCCGATGGTGACGGTGTCGCCGAGCTCGAAGAGACAGCCCACGTGGAGCACGCAATCCCTTCCGATGGTCATCTTCGCGAAGCCCTCTTCTTCGGCGCTCGCGATCTCCGGTGGACCGTAGACGACCGTCCCTTCGCCCACCTCGACGCCGTAGACGCGCAGCGCGGAGGCGCGGAGGCGATTACCGACGTGCAGAGGAATGATCCGCGACGCGAGCGTCACGGCCTTCTGCAGCGGATGGAAGTTCACTACCTCGAGGTGAACCGCTTCCGAGAGCTTGTCGAACAATCCGGAACCTCCGGTGTCTTCGGCGCTCACGCTTCGTCCTTCCCCGGCGCCGGCGCCTTCTTGCGCATTTTCTTCAGCCGCTGCCCGAACTGATCTTCACTCGTAATCTCGATCCGGACCGGTACCTGATAGCGGGGCAGCCGTTCTCGGCAGAAGGTGCGAAGACGCGTCTTGAACGCCTCGAGCGGCTCTTCCTCGATCAGATTCACGCGACACGCGAGCGTCTGCCCGAGAAGCGGATTCGGTTCGCCGAAGACGGCGACGTCGCGAACGTTCTCCATCGTCATGATGACGTTCTCGACTTCCGCGGGGTACACCTTCTGCCCGCCGACGTTCACCAGATCCGTCGCCCTGCCGAGGATGTGGACGTACTCGCCGTCGACCTCCACGGCGTCCTGCGTGTTGAGCCAGCCCTCCTCGTCGAACAGGTCCGGCGCGTTGAGATAGCCGAGCATCGCCGTCGGCGTGCGGATCCACAGGATGCCGTCGACGATCTTCGTCTCGAAGCCCTCGCCGCTGAACTTCATCCACAGCGAGCCGTTCTCGCGGGAGCGCGTGCGAAGGACGCCGAGCTCGGAGATCCCGTACGTCTGGACGAACTTCGCTTCGGGGAAGGCTCGCGTCAGCCGGCCGAGCAGGCTCGCCGGCATCGGCTCGGTGCCGTACGCGATCACCTTCAGGCAGGATAGGTCGTAACGCTTGTACGCCTCGGAGATGAGGATGAGGTTCAGGAACGTCGGTGAAGCCGGGAGCGTGTGCACCCCGTGCGTCGCGATCGTCTTGCAGACGGATTCCGGATCCCGTCCCTCGCTCGTCACCAGCGTTCCGCCGTTGGAGAGCGAATTGAAGAGCGAATCCATCCCCCCGATGTGATCGAACAGCAAGAACGACAGGGTGGTCTTCTTGATGCCCGGCCTCCGGAACTTCTCGAGCAAAGCGACGAAGTCGTGCAGCACCGCCTTCGGTTCGCCCGTGGACCCCGACGAGAAGATGACCAGGCCCGGATGGCCGCGGGCGATGAGCTTCTTCGTGAGGGCGTGCGTCACCAGGCGATGGTTCGGGGTGATGATCGCCTCGCCCTGGTCGTCGAAGTCGATGGTGAACGCGGCCTCCGAGATCTCTTCGTATTTCTCGCGCAGGGTGCGTGACAGGGGCGTCGTGGGGACGACGATGGCGCCCGCGCGGACGAGCGCGAGCACGAGGCCGACGGCGCTCGGTGAGAACCCGCCGTCGACGACCACGACGCTCGCGGTTCCGATTCCGGCGGCGGGCAGCCGGCGCTCCCAGTCAGCGACGTGCCCGAGCAGCTCGTTATAGGTGTACGAGCGATCCCGATGAACGAGGGCGGGCGCGTCGCCGTATTCCGTCAGTCGCTCGAAGAGCCACGAAGCGTTCACGGTCCTCGCCCTCGCCTTCGCGTCAGGTGACGCCGCCGAGGTAGATCACCTGACCCGTGATGTTGTCGCTCGCGGGGCTGATGAAGAAGTCGCACACGTTGATGCAGTCTTCGTACGTGCCGAGGCGCTTGACCGCGAGATTGTTGACGACCGCGTCGATCTTTTCCTGCGGGACGCCGCGGATCATGTCCGTCATGATCGGCGTCGCGCCGAACGAGTTGCACGTGATCCCCCACTGGCCGAGCTCGAACGCCAGGATGCGGGTGAACGTCACGACCGCCGACTTCGACGCGGCGTAAACGGCTTCGCCGGCGAGGGCGATGGGCGCGACGATCGTCGTGAAGTTCACGATGCGGCCGTATTTGCGGCGCATCATGACCTTCGCCGCTTCACGGCAGAACAGCATGGTCCCGGTGACGTTCACCTCCAGCATGCGGTTCGACGCCTTCGCCGGGGTGAGCAGCACGTGGTTCATCGACGCGACGGCCGCGTTGTTCAGGATGGCGTCGAGCCGGCCATGGCGTTTCGCCACCGAGGCGACCATGGTCCGCACCTGCTTCTCGTCGGCGACGTCGACCTGGTGGTGAGTGTAGTTCTCCGCCTCGAAGCTCGCTTCCCCGCGGCTGCAGCCCTCCACCGCGAAACCACGCTTGGCATACGTCTCCGCGAGATAGCGGCCGATGCCCTTGCGGGTCCCGGTGATGATCATGACCCTTCGTTCGTTCAAGCGCTCTGCCCCTGTTGAATGGACTCGATGATGTGCGTCGACAGGACGCCGACGGTGCGAAACGGGCTGTTCTTCTGAGACATCGCCTTTTCGTTGGCCAGGGTCACGGCGATGTCGTGATCCATCTGGAGGCGCTGCTCGATGTCGACGATGAGCGACACGACGCCGATGGAATCGAGGACCGCCGAGGGACCGACGATGACGGTGTCTTCGGTGATCTGCTCGACCGGCGTTCCCGCCTGCTCGAGGCCGTCTTTCAAACAGGCCGTTACGATGTTGACTGCGGTTGCTCTGTCCATGTTCGACTTTCGGAAATTCAGGGTCTCCATCGCGCGAGGGACACGCGCTGGTTACCCGTGACGAGCGTATTTTCAGGGACGTCTTCGCCGACGGCGACCCCCGCGCTGATGACCGATCCGGCGCCGATGGTGACGCCGGCGAGGATCGTCGCGCGGGCTCCGATCCATACACCATCGTGTACGGCGATGGGAGCCGACCGCGCATCTCCGGCGCGTCGCGAGGCGTCGCCCGGAGCGTAGGTACCCGTAATGAAGCTTACGTCGTGTCCGACGGAGACGTGATCGCCGATGCGAATTTCCGCCGTCAGATCGAAGAGCGCGCCCTTGTTGAAGCCGCAGGCCCCGCCGACGATCAGCCGCTCGTGAATCGGCCCCGGGCCGATGAGCGTCGGGTAACCGAAAAACGTCGTCCCTTCGCCGAGCTTGATGCCGGCGGCCCGCAGCGCGCGCGTGCGGAGGCGGTTGCCCACGAGGTTCGGCAACCACCCGACGAGCGCCTGCGCGGCGAGTAGACGGGGGTGCAGGTTGCTCGCGCTTTCAGCTGCGATCCATCCCCTCTCGGAGATCTTCCCATGGGGTCTGGAAGCCGGCGCGTGCATCTCGCAAAAATGAGCTCAGCATAGCCGACGCGCCGGAGTCCATGGCGCGAAAAAGCAGCACGGCTTTTGTGCGATACTGTAATCCGTGTTCCGTGCAAGCCGGTGAATACAAATACCTCGTCGACGGGTTATCGCCTGCGAGCGACTCGAAACCATTGCTCTTGTTTCTACATGGCAAGGGAGAGCGCGGGGACGACCTCCGAAAAGTGCGCGCGCACGGACCGCCGCATCTGTTTCCGAAGTTCGGTCTGGATCGGTTCATCGTGCTCAGCCCGCAGTGTCCGGAAGAAGAAAAATGGAACCCGGAAAAGCTCGATGGGTTCTTGACCGCCTTCTGCGAGACGCATCCCGTCGACCGTAGCCGCGTCTATCTGACGGGGCTCAGCTTGGGCGGTGAGGGCGCCTTTCATTTACTGGTGCGCTCCCGAGAGCGCTTCGCGGCGGCGATCCTCATCTGCGGCCGCGTCCACCCCAGCGCGGCGGACGGGCTCGCCGGCACGATGCCGCCGACTTGGCTCATCCACAGCGCCCGGGACGAGGTCGTGCCGGTCGCGGCGTCCGACGCGGTCTACGAAGCATTCAAGAAGCTCGGCGCGCCCGTGAAGTACACGCGCTACGATTCACACGGGCACGTCCGGACTTGGCAGGACGCGTATCACGGCAAAAACCTGTACGATTGGTTGCTCCAGCATCGACTGGGTTGAGCGGTGACGCAGCGGCGTGTGGCGGCTTGGCGCGCGGTGGGGCGCAATCGGTCGGGCGCCGCGCCGGCGGCGCGGAGCAACCGCGCTGCGGACAGGCACGAAGAATGCTCCGTGGGCGCTTGGAGGAACAAACCACCATGCCCGAAAAGCGAATCGTGAAGAAGGCGCAGGAAGACCTGAGGCGCGGCAAGTCGCCGACCACCGCGGCGGGCGAGTTCGTGCACGAAGAGATAGAGCACGTGCGAAAGGGCAAGCACGGCGCCCGATCGACCAAACAGGCGATCGCGATCGGGCTCTCGAAGGCACGGCGCGCCGGGGTGCCCCTCCCGCCTCCGAAGAAAGGGGCGACCAGCGAGCGGACGCGTCAATCCGCCGAACGGGCCTACGAGACGGGTCAGGGCAAGCGCAAGCCGCGCGCCCCGTCACCGCGACGAGGCCGCGCCGTGGAGCGCGCGTTGAAGCGCGAAGGCCGGAGCGCGGCGTCTTCTTCCGCGCTCTCGCGACAGGCCAAACAGGCCGCGCGCAAGCGTCGGACGAACGGCGGTAAGCGCCGCGCCTCGAGCTAGGTTCCCGCGGCCTCGTTCGGCCGGGTCGTTCGCGAGCCGCTGTCGGGCGGCGCTTCGGGGCGCGGGGGCTCGGAGGCGGCGGCTCGCGCGGGCGCCTCTTCGATCATCTTCAGCACGGCGAGCAGGACCTCGTGACGGATGGACTGAAATTCACCGAAGTCCGCGGTCTGAAACCAGCACGTCAGCTCGATCGTCAGTGACACGTCTTTGATCTCGGCTAAACGCGCGACGATGCCGTCGGGCCATACCTTGGCGTGCTCCTTCATCACGCGCTCGGCGCCCGCCAGGATGTACTTGGTCGCCGCGGTGCTCGTGTTGCGGACGAGGCCGATGGAGCCCACGAACCGGATCCGGTCGCGCGCCGAAATGGATTCCACCCGCGAGTCCGCGAGCTTGCCGTTGGGCATCGTGATGATGGTTCGATCCAGCGTGCGGATGCGGGTCGATCTGAGCCCGATGGTCTCGACGGTGCCGCTGACGTCGTCGACTTTGATGAAATCGCCTTCACGAAAGGGCTGGTCGGCGCCGATCGAGAAGGCGCCGAACAGATTTTCGACCGTCTTCTGTGCGGCCAGTGCGATGGCCAGACCGCCGACGCCGAGGCCGGCGAGGACGCTCGTGACGGGGAAGCCGAGCTCCGAGAGAAACGCGATCACCGCGAACGCGACGACCACGACCTTGCCGACTCGCGCGAGCAACTTGATGAGGGCGAGCGAGCCCCGGCGTTGACGCGCCCAGCTCGCGTCGATCATGACGCGCGCGCCGACATCCATGATGCGAGCGAGGGCCCAGAAGAAGTCGAAGAGCGCGCCGCCGCGCAGCACCTGCGTCACGAGCACCTGCGCCGGTTCGTACAGCGCGAGCTCCGGCACCGCGATCCACGCGAACGCGAGGCCCAAGGCGAGCGCGATCGGGCCGCCCAAGCGCTCGAGCAGCGCGTCGTCCCATTCCGTGGGCGTGCGCTTCACGATGGGATGGAGGATCTTCCGCGTCGCCCAGCCGGCGAACACACCGACGAGGATCGAGACGAGCAGCATCGCGGGCAGCGCGATCCATTGCCACCAGAGCATTCCGCGCGGTCCGGCCCGCAAGAGCGCCGCGGGCAGGTGCTCCAGGAACCACCGATCGGGCAGGTTTTCGTACCAGGCGTCGATCCGCTGAACCGTGGTCCTCGTGAACACCCATTTGCCGGGCGTTCCCCCCTGCTTCACGAGCCTGACCGGTTGCGGCGTGGCTGCGGAGCCCGGGACGGTTCCGAGCGACTCGTAGTTCGGCGGCAGCCCGTCATCGAGCGCGCCCGTGGACTTCGGTGAGATCCGGTCGAGATCGATCCAGTCGTAACGATCGAGGACCGCGATCAGCCGTCGCGCGAGCTCGGGGCCGTCGCTCTCGAGTTGCTTCGGAAGATCGAGGTACTTCGCAGCGCCCGCGAAGTCCGAGGCGCGGGTGAGCTCGAGGAACTGCGCCATCGACGCTCGCGGCGAATCGGGCATCTCCGCTTCCTCGTCTTGCGCCTTCTCGTCGTGCGCGCCGTGGGCGTCATTCGCAGGAGCGGCGCTCGCGCTCGGCGCGGGCTTCGATGGGGCCTTCGTCGTGAGCAGGCTTTGGGCGAAGGCCGAAGGTGCGCACAGGCACGCGACTACCGCGAGCGCGCCGAACGACAGCCTCGAAAGGCGCGGGACCACCCGCGCGGCCTGGCGAAGCCAATGCATGGGTCTCTTCTAAAATCGGCGGCAACTCGGCGCACCACTTTTGACGTCATGTCCTTGAAGCGCCAACCGGCCGCCTGTCCGAAATGGCTCACCGCGACCGCTCCAATCCCAATAATTATCAGGCGTTCGAGCAAAGGGGCAGAGGGTTCGGCGCAACTCGAAAGGTGTGGGAGGCCTTCGGGTCGTCCTCGAGCCGTTCGCGAAAAGCGCGAGCTCGGCGGCGCCGTCGCGAGGGGGCCGCTACCGTGATTTGCACGTAAGCCGACGCGCCGTCCAGGTGCGCAAAGCGCCAGAGACCGAGTCGACTGATACGTCGCGTGTCATCAGCAACAGAAAAAGGAGCCGCCTCCGGCTTCGCCGGTTCGTTCCGTGGCTCGTGGCGATCCGCGCAGATCGTGATCTGTGCTGCCAAAGACTCTAGCAGTAGTGGTCGGCGCGGGCGTGAATTCATCGGTCGTTGACGCCGCGTAGCGCGTTGGGAATGCTCGGGCGATCGCATGCCGCAGCAGCGCTTCCGTTCGAAGCTCGCGACGTTGATGGCGGGTGCGCTCTATTCCGTGGCCGGTTCCGCAAACGCGCAATCGGCGCCGCCGCGAGCCGCCTTCGGACCCACGGAAGGCGAGCCCGCGCCGGTCGCTCCATCGCCCACGATCGCGCCGGCGCCGGTCGCGCCAGCGCCGGTCGCACCCACGTCCCCCGTGCCGCCGGTCGCGCCCGCGCCGCCCGCGATGCCGCCGCCCGCGATGCCGCCGTCCGTCGCGCCCGCGCCGGACGGAGCGGCAGCGCCTGGATCCCCGGCGCCCGCGAGCGCCGCGCCCGTGCCGGCTCCGACTACCCCAGTGGTCATACTCCAGTCGGAGTATCCGCAGGTGCCGACGTCGCGTTCCGCCGTCGCGACGCTTCCGTATTGCGAGACGCGCGCCGTGCCCTCGCCGTGCCTCCAGCCGCCGAGCGCGTACCACCACGACGGATTCTACCTGCGAATCTCCGCGGGCCTTCACTACGCGTCGTTCACCGGCGACGGCAAATCGACGGACGTCTCCGTTCACGGGTTCACGTCGGCCAGCATGATCGCCATCGGCGGCACCCCCGGCGACGGGGTGGTGGTCGGCGGTGCCTTTCGCGCCGAGCAAGTCCGCGGCACGCTGCACGGCGCGCCGAAGCCCGAGGGGAACGCGACGGCGACCGTCGGACAGATCGGATTGTTCATGGACTGGTTTCCCAAGCCGAGCGACGGCTGGCACGCGGGCGGTTTGATAGCCCTCGGCGTCGTGAGCCTCTCCGACTCGCAACTCGCCGATCAGAGCGGCGCCGCGTTCGCGGCCTCCGTGTTCGGCGGGTACGATTTCTGGATCGGTCCCGAATGGTCGCTGGGCGTCATGGGGACCTTCTCCGCGACGTCACGGGCGACGCTGAGGGACTCCGATCACGGCGACACCGGTTACGAGCTCAACGCGATCGCCGGCGGCATCGACGTGTCGTTCGTCCTGCACTGATCGCTCGGAGGTCGTCCGCCCGGGAGCCCGAGCGCCGCCGTGGGACCCCGCTGCGCGTCGATCTCGCTTCACGAGACCGCGACAGGCCCGTCCGGCGGGTCTTTGCGGTAGAGAGCTCCGCGTCAATGCGCGCCGGCGTCGGTGCGGTACCCTACGTACTGAGCTACATGAAGAAAGAAGAGCCCGAGTCCGAAGCCGTGCGCATGAAGCGGGACGTCACGACCGCGCGGCGCAGCTTCATCATCATCTTCGGCGTCGGAATCGCGGGGACGGTCACCGCGATCTTGCTCGTGCTCAAGAACCGCCCCGCGGGAGATCTCGAGAACGGCTACGGCAAGGCGGTTCCGACGCTCGCGCCGAGGCTCCCGCCGTGCAAAAAGTTCGGCGACAGCTGCGAGCTATCGCCCGGCAAGCTCGGCACTTGCATCCAGAAAGAGCGATGCGAAGGCGAACACTGCCTCTTCTGTCAGTCTCAACATTGAGCGGTCGTCCATGAGGTGGACACCTCGGAACCTTCGCCGCCCGTTCGGGCGAGCGGCGAAGGTTCCTTCGCCACGCCCACGTGTGACGACCGCTCTGGGATCTTCGTGTGGGTCGCGCGACTTCGTCGCGCTCCTCGTGCCCTGGGAGGTATTCGGTACTCGCGTGCCCGAAGTCGAGAAATCCGCGCGCGGCGCGGAAAGGCGTGAGTTTCTGCGCGCGAAAAAGCGCGAAGCTCGAGCCTAGTGCGATTCCGCTTCCGCGATGGCGCTGCGCAGCTTCTTCAAGCCTTCCCGCAGCTGCACGATTTCGCTGAGCGGCATTCGTGAATGGCGAACCAAGCTGAGCGGGACCCGCAGCGCGCGCTTCTGCAAGGCTCGGCCGGCGCGCGTGAGATGCACGAACACCTCTCGTTCGTCGCCGCTCGAACGCGTTCGCGTCACGAGCCCTCGTGCCTCGAGCCGCTTCAGCAGCGGCGTGAGCGTACCGGAGTCGAGCAGGAGCCGCTCCCCGAGCGCCTTCACCGTCGGCCGCTGTTCGCGTTCGCGCGCCCACCGGAAGAGCACGAGCATCACCAGATATTGCGGGTGCGTGAGCTCGAGGTTCTCCAATGCCGGGCGGTACGCGCGAATGAGCTGCCGGGCCGTGGAGTGGAGAGCGAAGCAGAGCTGATTGTCGAGCTCGAGGAGCTCACGCTCGACGTTGGGTGGGACTTCTTGCATGCGCGACTACTTTCGGCGACTCGAACGGAGGGAACGTCGCCGAGCAAAGCCGAAGAACGCGAGCAAAGCAACGGAGGCGAGCGCCGAAGTCCCGGCGCGCGAGCGGAGCGCGACCGCGCAACCGCCGCTCTTGTCGTCGCTTTCACCCGTGACGGCACCCGCGGCCCCGGCAGGCGCGAGGCCGACGGTGCCGCCCGAAGCCGTACCGGTACCCGCGGGCGCCGCTGCCCCACCGCTTCCCGTGGCCGGCGGCGGGGTAACGCCGGACCCAGCCGTGCCCACGGTGCCCGTTCCAGTCGTCCCCACCGTCGTTCCGCCCATGCCGAGCACGCCGCCGAGTCCGAACATGCCTCCCGACGAAGTGCCGACGTCGACGCCGCCGCTCCCCATGGGGAGCCCCGCGATACCGAGTCCGCCGCCGCCCGTCATCGTCGCGCCGCCCGAACCGGTGCTGGCGGTGCCGCCGGACCCGGTGCTTCCGCCCCCGGCGGTGATCTTGATGTCGGCGCAGTGGTAGTAGTGGCAGTTCGAGAGCGACTGAATGTCGTTCTCCATGACCTGCATCACTTGCAGGGTGCACTTGTCGCACGGTTGGTTCGGTAGCGTCACCATTTGCGAAAACATCACGCCCGCCTGCGCGTTGAAGCCGTTGCGCGTGCGGAAGTAGATGCCGTCCGCGAGCACGTTGCCGCTCGCCGTCTTCGGGACCATCGTCTCGTCGAAGTCGCAGAGCGCGTCCTGCGTGATGGTCGGATCCTTGAAGTCGGCGCGGTTCTCCGCGAGCGCGATGCGGAAGTACCCGGGGTGCGCGATGGTGTCGACCCACTGCACTTCGATGGTCTGGCCCGCTTGAAACTCGGTGACGATGTTCGACACCGGTGTGGGGTTCACGTTGTCGCCACCGCCGGGGCCGCAAGGGCCGCCCTTCTGCGGGCCTCCCAGCGAGTCCTCTTTCAACCACGACGGCGGCTGCGAAAGCTTGAAGTGCGCCGCGGCGGGCCGCGCGCAGGTGAGGGTGGACAGCGTTACGAGCAGGAGCGCGTCTCGAAGCGTTTTCATGGCGTCGGCGCATTACTTAGATTGCACACAATTGAACTGTCAACGACCGATCGCGCTCCTACGACGGCGGCGATCCGATTGGCCGCTTTGGTCCCTCGCAGGCAATCGGATGTCGCCGTCGGATAGCACCCTTGCGCCTTCGTGTCGCGTGACGCAACGACGCACGCGCGTCATCTTCGCGCGACGACGGGGATGCGTCCTCGCTCTAGTCTCGAGCTTCGCGATTTTCGCGTGCAGAAACTCGCGATTTTCCGCGCTTCGCGCGGATTTCTCGACTTCGGGGTCGATGCGGCACGCTTCAAAAGTCGCGCGTCTCTCGGGACCAGAGCCCCAGCTGGCGCCGGCCTCGCCGGTTTTTCTCGTGGCTCTTGGCCTCCACGACGATCGTGATCTGTTCTTCCAAGACCGCTCAAGTCGAGTCTAGTTCGAAGCTAGTTTCACGCCGTTGGCTTCGAGCAAGTGTGTGACCAGCTCGCGCGACAATCGCCGCTTCGGGGGCTCGCTCGCCGTCAGACGCCACCCCTCCGCGCTTTTCTGGTGAACGATATCGGTTACAAGCGATGTGATCGGTCCCGTAGTCGAGGCAGCACGTCAAAATGCGTTCAGGATCCGAGCGGACCAGGATGAATCATCGCGTCACCGTTCGATGACGACCTCGAGGTATTCGCCCGGGATCGCGACGCCGTGCGTTCGCGACGGACGCCCGAACGATTCCGCGAGCGCAGCGATGTCTTCGGCGAGCTGCTTCTGACGGCCTGCGTCGAGGGCGAGAAACGCGCGGTGCGTCGGCCCGTAATAGTCGCGGAACACCTGGACGAAATGCGCCGGCGATTCGTATCGGAACACGAAATCCCGACGCGTGCACCGAATGCTCCGCGCGTTCGGGAACAGCTCCTCTAGGCGGCTCTCTTTGCCCCAGTAGATCGGAGACGCGACTCCCGGGGGAGGCGGTACGTGTTTGCCCACCGTGGCGAGCAGCTTCCCGATGAAGCCCTCCGGCGTCCAATTCGCGAGCGCTATCACCCCGCCCGGGCGGACGACGCGCACGAGCTCGCGCGCGGCGCGCGTCTGGTCGGGCGCGAACATGACTCCGAACGTCGACAGCGCGGCGTCGAACGTGCCGTCCGAAAACGGCATCGCTTCGGCGTCGCCTTCGACGAACTCGATGGAAAGCCGCTCCGCGGCGGCGCGCTCCCGGCCGCGCGCGAGCAGCGCCGGGACGTAGTCGAGCCCGGTGACCTTGCAGAAACGATGCGCGGCGGAGAGCGTCGCGTTGCCGTTGCCGCACGCGACGTCGAGCACGGAGCTGCCGGCGCCGAGATCCGCGGCTTCACAGAGCGATTCGCCGACGATCTGCAGCGTCGTGCCGATGAGCGCGAAATCTCCGGAAGACCACGTCGCTTGCTGGCGCGCCTTGACGGCGGCAAGGTCCACGATTTCCGGGGGAGCGCTCTGGTCCGGAGGGCAGGCCACGACGTGTGTCATTCGAGGTTCTCCTTTTTTCGGGGCGAGTGCATCGCCCGCAAAAAGGTTGTAGGCATCGCCGGAGCGGGTGCGAATGACCGGCCGTCGGAGAGACATGACCCAGCGTCGGTTTCGGTGAAGCCGTGACGGACACGCTTTCCGACGTGTTGCGGGCCGTGCGGCTCTCGGGCGCCGTGTTCTTCGCCATCGACGCGGCGGAGCCGTGGGTCGCCGAGGCACCGCCGGCCAGCGCCATCGCCCCGCACATCATGCCCGGCGCCGAGCACGTCATCGAGTACCACGTCGTCACGAAGGGAACGTGCTGGGGAGGGATCGTCGACGACGCGCCCGTCAAGCTCGAGGCCGGAGACATCATCGTCTTTCCGCAGGGCGACCCGCACGTCTTGGCGAGCGCCCCCGGCATGCGCGGTCAGCCCAGCGTCGAGCTGCACCGCGAGGCTTCCCGCGGAAAATTGCCGCTCGGGATCCATCTGGACGGCGGCGGCGCGAACCGCGTCGAGGTGATCTGCGGCTTCTTCGGCTGCGACGCGTGTCCGTTCAATCCGCTGCTGACCGCGCTGCCGCGGCTCTTGCACGTCCGTTCGCTCGGCGAGAGTGACAGCGTTCTGCGCGGCTTCGTCGAGCTCGCTCTGTCGGAGTCGACCGCGCCGCGTTCCGGCAGCGAGTGCGTCCTTTCCCGCCTGAGCGAGCTCTTGTTCGTGGAGGTCGTGCGGCGTTACGTCGCGGCTCTTCCGTCCGGGCAGCTCGGGTGGCTGGCCGGGTTACGGGATGAATCCATCGGCAAGGCGCTCGAGAAGCTCCACGACCGTCCGTCGCACCCGTGGACCCTCGAAGAGCTCGCCAGGGAGTGCGCGACCTCCCGCTCCGTGCTCGCGGAGCGCTTCGCGCTCGTCGTGGGCGTTCCGCCGATGCACTACCTCGCTCAGTGGCGCATTCAGCTCGCCGCGTCGATGCTCCGCAACTCGAGCGCGGGCCTCGCCGAGATCGCGGGCCGGGTCGGCTACGGCTCGGAAGCCGCGCTGAGCCGCGCGTTCAAGCGCTGGGTCGGCGTCGCGCCGGCGTCGTACCGGCGCGGGGAGAGCCCCGCCCCGCCGCACGCGTGAGCCCGCTCTACCAGATCGCGCTCAGGTCGAGCACGAAACCCGGCAGCAACGGTTCGCCCGACACCCGATCGACGTCGCGCAGGACTTGCGGGACTTCGCCGGGACGATAGACGTGGACCGCGCGCGCGAACGGATCGATCAGCCAGCCCAGCTCGACGCCGTTTGCGATGTACTCCGCGAGCTTCGACTTCAACTCGTCGAGTGTTTCGGACGGTGAGCGCAGCTCGATCACGAAATCCGGAGCGAGCGGCGGAAATCGTTCTCGCTGCTGGGCCGTGAGCGCCTCCCATCGCTCTCGTTTCACCCAGGCTGCGTCGGGTCCTCGCTGGGCCCCGTTCGGAAGGATGAAGCCCGTCGAGGAATCGAACCCGAGACCAGTGCCGTCCTTCGCGACCCATTGACCAAAAGCGACGGTCAACTTGAAGTTTCGATTGCCGGTCGCCCCGCCCGTCGGTGCCATGACGATGATCTCGCCCTCCGCGGTTCGCTCGATTTTCAGGTCCCGATTGATCTGGCAGAGCTCGAACAGCTCGTCGTCCGAGACCCACGCCGCCGGGCGCACCCGGAGCGGCAACTGCGCGAAGGACGTCGGGAAATGCAGGGCGCTCCGAGGCGGAGCAGGTAGGGACGAGCTCGCCGCGACGGTTGCCACGGACGTAGCTTAAGCTGCCCCTTCCCGACGCGCCAGCGCTCAGGCCTTCTCGAGCGCCGCGAGCACGTCGCGGAGGACGTCTTCCGTCTCTTCGATTCCGACGCTCAGGCGGATGAGCGTCGGATCGATGCCGATCGCGGCGAGCTCTTCGGGGCCGAGCTCGAAGTAGCTCATGATCGCGGGTTGCTCGATGAGCGTCTCGACGCCGCCGAGCGACGGCGCGATGACGGCCATGCGGCAGGCGTCGACGACTCGCGACGCGGCCGCGCGCCCGCCTTTCACGTGGAAGCTGACCACGCCCCCGAAGCCGCGCATCTGCGCGACGGCCACGGCGTGCGAGGGATGGCTGTCGAGCCCCGGGTAGAAGACGCGGTCGATCTTCGGGTGCGCGGAGAGGGCGCGGGCGACGGCGAGCGCCGTCGCGTTCTGGCGTTCGACGCGGACGCCGAGCGTCTTCAATCCGCGCGCGACCAGAAACGCCGCGTGCGGATCCAGCACCGCGCCGAGCACGCCGCGCGAGTCGCGGAGCAGGGAGACGAGATGCGAAGGTCCGGTCACGACGCCGCCGAGCACGTCGTTGTGACCGGCGAGATATTTCGTCGCGCTGTGCACGACCAGATCGACGCCGAACGCGTGCGGGCGGCAGTTGATGGGGGTCGCGAAGGTGGAGTCGACGAGGGTGCGCACGCGCCCGTGGCGCTTCGCGATGGCGGAAAGCCGCGAGAGATCCGTACACTGCAGGTACGGGTTGGTCGGCGATTCGCCAATGACCACCCTCGTGGTCGGGCGAACGGCGGCGTCGACGGCGCCGAGATCCCCGGCCGGGACGACGCTGCACTCCACGCCGAAGCGGGACAAGAGCTTCGTGACGAGCTGGCGCGTGCGGCGGTAGCAGTCGTCGAACATGACCACGTGATCGCCGGCCTTCACCAGCGACAGGAGCGCCGTGGAGATCGCGGCCATGCCGCTCGAGAACGCGACGCCATCCTCGGTCGCCTCGAGGGCCGCCACCCGGCGCTCTACCTCGCGCACCGTGGGGTTGCCGTAGCGGCCGTACTCTTCGCGCTCCGGATCCGCGTCCTCGCCGCGCATGTACTGCTCGAGGTCCGCCGTGTTCGTGAACGTGTACGTCGCCGTCTGCGCGACCGCGGGGGTCAGCGTGTTGTGAGGCCGCGGACGGGCTTCACCGGCGTGGACGGCCTCGGTCGACGTCGCGGCGGGCTTCGGGGCGGATCGGTCGTCGGTCACGGTAGGGTCAGAGCGCCCGGAGGCGTTCCGCTAGCATGCTCGGTGCGGCGTCGACTGGCAAAAGCTCGACGTTTTTCGGGTTCTTCTCCGAGCGCGGCTTGAGCTCGACGGAGCCGGATTTCAGCGCCTTCGCGCCGATGGTGACGCGCAGCGGGACGCCGATGAGATCCGCGTCCTTGAACTTGACCCCGGGCCGCTCGTCCCGGTCGTCGACGAGGGGCTCGAGGCCCAGCGCCGAGAGGCTCTTTTCCAGGTCTTCGACCGCCTTCACGACCTCCGGTTCGCTGCCGACCTGGACCACGTGCACCGGGTACGGAGCGATGGCCGCGGGCCAGACGATGCCGTTTTCGTCGTGGTGCTGCTCGACGGCGGCGGCGACGAGTCGCGAAACGCCGATGCCGTAGCACCCCATGATCATCGGTTTCGCTTCGCCGGTCTTGTCCAGGAACACCGCGCCCATCCGACCGCTGTACTTGGTGCCCAGGATGAAGATGTGACCTGCCTCGATGCCGCGGAAGAGCTTCAGCTTTCCGCCGCACTTCGGGCACGGGTCCCCGTCGACGACGCTTCTCACGTCGGCGACGGGCCCTTCGTAGTCGCGCGCGAACACGACGTTCGTCAGGTGCACGTCCGCTTCGTTCGCGCCGGTGACGCCGCTCGCGACCTCCGCCGCGCCGCGATCGACGAGGATCGGTCCCTTGTACCCGACGGGACCCGCGAACCCGACCTCGGTCCCGGTGGCGCGCTTCACCGTCTCGGCGTCCGCGAGCCGGACCTCGCTCGCGCCGAGGGCTCGAGCGAGCTTTATGTCGTTCACTTCGTGATCGCCGCGCACCACGACGAGCACGACGCGATCGTCGGCGACGTACACGAGGCTCTTCAGCATCTGTCGCGGCGCGATCTTCAAGAAGGCCGATACCTCTTCGATGGAGCGCTTGCCGGGCGTCGAGACCTTCGCGGGCGTCGGTAGGTCGGTCGTCGGGTCGCGCGACCCGCTGTCGGGACCCGCCGTCGCGACCTCCAGGTTGGCGGCGTAGTCACAGCTTTCGCACGCGGCGATCACGTCCTCGCCGCTCTGGACGAGCACCTGGAACT
The DNA here is from genome assembly GCA_035547195.1 of Polyangiaceae bacterium. GTDB lineage: Bacteria > Myxococcota_A > Polyangia > Polyangiales > Polyangiaceae > DASZVB01. Next base: position 249,413 of record DASZVB010000123.1, on the reverse strand, counting down.
CCGCGCTCGTCGAGCCGCCGATCGCGCCGGAGTCGGCCGACACCATGCGATAGTCGAACCCCATGCGATCGAAGATGCGTCGATACGCGACGCGCATCGCCTCGTAGCTGGCCGCCGCGCCCGCGTCGTCGACGTCGAACGAGTAGGCGTCCTTCATCAAGAACTCGCGCCCGCGGAGCAGGCCCGCGCGCGGCCTGGGCTCGTCGCGGTACTTCGCCTGCACCTGGTACAGCGTCCTCGGCAGCTCGCGATAGCTCTTGATCTCGTGGCGCGCGAGATCCGTGATGATCTCCTCGTGCGTGGGCCCGAGGTGATAATCGCCGCCCTTCCGATCCTTCAGACGGAAGAGCGTCTCGCCGTACAGCTCCCAGCGACCGGTCTCGCGGTAGTACTCCGCGGGCAGGAGCGCCGGCAGGAGCACTTCGAGCGCGCCCGTGCGATCCATCTCTTCGCGGATGATGCGTTCGATGCGGCGCAGCACGCGCAGGCCGAGCGGCAGGAAACTATAGATCCCGGCTCCGACGCGGCGCATGTAACCGGCGCGCGTGAGCAGAACGTGGCTCGCCGTCTGTGCGTCGGCGGGAGCTTCTTTCAGTGTGGGGACGAGGGCTCGGCTATACCGCATGGCAGGAATTCCGAGCCTTATAGCGCTCGTGCGTGGGGCGCCGCGAGCGAAGCTCGCTGGTGTGGGCGCACCAGCCCAGATTCCCGACTTGCCGCATCGGAAAAGTTAAGTATAGATCCGCTCCCCGCCTCCGCGTTGCTTCTTGCCAGGAGCGGAGGTCGAAGGAAAGCCGTCATGACGAGCACTTGGAAGGAAAAGCTGGCGCGAGCGATCCCCCCTTCGTGGGCGGAGGAGATCGACGCCTTCGAGACGCAGATCGTTCTCCGGAAGCAGGGCCGGATCGAAGAGAAGCTCTTCGCGGAGACCCGCCTGCGTCGCGGAACGTACGGCCAGCGGTACGACAACGGGCAGCGCCACGACGGCGTCGTGAGCCGCACGCTTTCGTACCCTTCGGGCGAGCTGACCAAGGGCCCCATGACGATGTGGGACGCGCCCGGGATGCAGCGGATCAAGATCCCGTACGGGAAGCTGAGCGCGGATCAGCTCGAGACCATCGCCGCGCTCGCCGAAGAGTACTCGGACGGCATTCTGCACGTCACCACGCGCCAGGACATCCAGCTCCACTTCGTGCACATCGAAGACACGCCGGATCTCATGCGACGTCTCGCGGCCGTCGGCATCACGACGCGCGAGGCGTGCGGCAACTCCGTCCGCAACGTCACCGCTTGCCCGCTCGTCGGTGTGTGCAGCGACGAGTCGTTCGACATCACCCCGTACGCGAACGCGATGACCTTCTTCCTGCTCGGTCACCCCGACGTGCAGGGCTTCGGACGAAAGTTCAAGATCGCCTTCTCCGGTTGCAAGGATCACGCTTGCGGCCTCACGAATTTCCACGACGGCGGCTGCATCGCGAAGACGAAGGTCGAAGGCGGCAAGACGGTCCGCGGCTTCGAAGTGTACGTGGGCGGCGGCCTCGGTTCCGTGCCCTATCCCGCGAAGCTCCTCGACGAGTTCTGCTCGGAAGAAGAGCTGCTCCCCACCATGCAAGCCGTCTCGCGCGTCTTCGCTCGGCTCGGCGAGAAGGACAACCGTTCTCGCGCCCGCATCAAGTTCCTCGTGAAGAAGCTCGGCATCGAGGAGTTCACGCGGCTGGTGCAGGAAGAGCGAAAGAACCTCCGGCCCGATCCGCGCTGGACGGCCTTTCTCGACGACCTGCACAAGACCGATGAAAAGCCGCTGAAGGGTCCCGGGAAGCTGCCCGAGGGTCCGTATCCGGCGGGCTTCGAGGCTTGGTCGCGATCGAACCTCTACTACCAGAAGCAAAAGGGCTACGTCGTCGCGACCGTCACCCTGCCGCTCGGCGACATGACCGCGGATCAGGCTCGCGCGCTCGTGGACGCCGCGCGCAAGTACACCGGCGACACGATGCGCACGACCGTCGACCAGAACCTTTGCTTCCGCTGGCTCAGCGAATCGGATCTGGTGAACTTCTACGAGGACCTCGCCGCGGCGGGTCTCGGCGAAGCAGGCGCGGGGCAGATCACCGACGTCGTCGCTTGCCCCGGCACCGACACGTGCAAGCTCGGCATTTCGTCGTCGCGCGGCCTCGCCGGCGAGCTCCGGCGTCAGCTCCGTCTCGTGGATTCGGCGACCGCGGCCGCCTCGGAGTCGCTGCACGTCAAATGCAGCGGCTGCTTCAACTCGTGCGGCCAGCACCACGTGGCGGATCTCGGGTTCCTCGGCGTGAGCCGTCAGGTCGGTTCGCGCAAGGTGCCGCACTTCCAGGTCGTCCTCGGCGGACAATGGACGCAAAACGGCGGCTCGTATGGCCTGGCCATCGGCGCCGTCCCTTCGAAGCGCGTGCCCGAAGTCGTCGCGCGCCTGCGGGATCGCTACGTCAAAGAGAAGAACCAGGGTGAGAGCTTCAAGGATTTCATCGGGCGCGTCGGCAAGAAGCAGGTGCGTGCGATGCTCGAAGATCTGATGCACGTGCCGTCGTACGACGAGGCGCGCGACCTTTACTCCGACTGGGGCGACCCGCGCGAGTACAACATCGGGGACATGGCCGAGGGAGAGTGCGCCGGTGAAGTAGTCGCGTTCGCGGTCATGGGCCTGGCGGCCGCCGAACGCGAAGTCTTCGAAGCGCAGCTGATGTTCGACGAGGGCAAGAACGACGCGGCGAGCGATCGCGCTTACAAGGCGATGCTCACCGGCGCGCAGGCGCTGGTGCGCGACCTCAACCCGAACATCGGCGAAGACGCCGACGAGATCGTCTCCGACTTCCGTACGCGGCTCGTCGACACGAAGCTCTTCCACGATCCATTCATGGGCCCCAAGTTCGCGCAGATGCTCTTTCGCACGCACGAACAAAAGGGCAAAGAGCAGGTCACGAAAGAGTCGACGCAGCACCAGCTCGAAGAGGCGCAGCTCTTCGTGGAGGCGGCCTACGCCTGCTACCAGCGCATGACTCAGCAGCGCACCGCGGCGGCGGAGTGAGGACGTCCGGAGACATGAGCGTAGGTAAGATCCAAGCGAAGGTGTTCCTCGAGTCGCCGCGCGACCTCGACGTCGCGCCGCTGGTCCCCGTGCTTCACGAGTGGATCCAGAAGAACGCGCTCGGGGAGTTGCTCGTCGACGTGACGGAGTACGGGCACGTGCACCACGGGCCGTCGCTGCTGCTCGTCGGGCACGAATCGGACTACGTCGTCGACTTCGGTGAAGGCCGGCCGGGCCTCGTCGTGAACCGCAAGCGCGCCACGTCCGAAGACGCCGAGAGCGCGGTCCTCGACGCCCTGCGACGGGTCTTCGCGGCGGCCCGGCGTCTCGAGGGCGAGCCGGTCACGCCGCCGCTGCGCTTCCGCGGCGACGAGCTGCTCATCCGAGTGAACGACCGCCTCGCCGCGCCGAACACGAAAGAGACGTTTTCGTCGCTCGAGCCCGCGCTGCGCTCCGCCCTGAAAAAGGTGTACGGCGACGCGACGTTCACGCTGGAGCACGCGGGCGAACCGCGGCAGCTCTTCTCCGTTCGCGTCACGGCGAAGGGCGCGCCGGGCGTCGCGGGGCTCTTGGCCCGAATTTCCTGAGCGCGGCCCGAGCGCGAACATGTCCGCACGAGCTTCGAACGCTGCGCGTCGCGGGGCGCTCCGCGGCGTTCTGCTCGGCCTCACGGTGTTCGCGGTCACCGGACGATCTTTCGCCGACGAGACGAAGACCGTGCTTCGCACGGAGCCCTCCGCCGAGCAACGGGGAGCGGACGCCTACGATCGGGCCATCGATGCTTACGGCAAGGGAGACAAGCAATCGGCGCTGCGTTTCATGGCCGAGGCATACTCCATCTCGCCGCACGTCGAGCTCGTCTACGACATGGCGAAGCTCGAGAAGGAGCTCGGACGCTGTCGCGATGCGCTCCAGCACTACCGCCAGTACCTGAAGGAGGCGAGCGGAGGAGTGATGACGCCCGCCGCGTCGAGCTCCGTTCGCGAGCTCGAGGCCCGCTGCGGTACCGACGCTCCGAAGGCGCACGCCGACCCGATGAAGATCGTCGGATGGTCCGCGATCGGCGCCGGCGTCGCGGCGGGGGTCGCCGGCATTTACTTCGCGATTGCGGGGCAGGGCGCCGCCGACGACGCGCAGCGGATCCTCCGCACCGACGAGCAGCTCGGCAAGAGCTGGGACTCGGGCGACCAGCGCGTCAGGGACGGTCAGCGCGACAACACCGTCGCGACCGTCTGTCTCGCCACCGCCGGCACGTTGATCACCGGCGGCACGCTGTTGCTCTTGTTCGGATCGAAGATCGCTTCTCGGCACGAAGAGACCGTGACGGTCGGCACCGTGCACGGCGGATCCGTGGTGACGTACACGCGCGGCTTTTGAGCCTCGGCGCCGCGGCGGCTCAGTCGAACGGGCGTACGAAGCCGTACTCGTCGAAGCGTCGCTTTGCGCGCGCGGTGGGGGCCAAGGCCGGCGCGCGGACGAGAGGAAGCTCCGTCGCCGTCGGAGTCGCAACGGAGCTCGACGGTTCGGGTGACACTTCGGACGATTTCGTCGGGGAAGTTTCGGGGGCGTTCCCTTGATTCGGCGGCGTGGACGTCTTCGACGGCGTTGCGGGCCGCGTGCCGTCACGACGGCGTCGAGCGCCGGCGGTGAGCTGCGCCTTGGGCGCCGCACCGGCGGGTGTCGCTCGCACCGTGTCCTCGGGATTCGGCGCCGGATCGCCGGGCCGTCCGGCGGGTGCAATTTCGCCATGGAGCGGGTCTCGGGCGAGAGCAGGGGGCGCGTTCGTTGGCCCGCTCCGCGCCGGGTGCACGGTGGGCGGCGCGGCGCGTTGGAAGCCGCGTGACGCGCCGAACGCGGACACGCACGCGACGCCGAGCAGCGCGATGCCCGCCGACTTCACCGTGAGACGTCGCGAAGGCCTCGGAAGGACGCCGGAGGCGCGGCCGTCGCGTGGTTCGAGCTCCTGCAGCGCGACCAGCACTTGGTCCGCGGACGCAAAGCGCTTCGATTTCTGCCGCTCGAGACATCGCCGCAGGATCCCGTCGATCGCCGCAGGGACGTCCGCGTTGAGGGCAGCCGCGGAGCGCGCAGGGCGAAGGAGCCGGTCGAACGGCGTGCGCGGCGAGAACGGCAGCTGCGCCGTGAGCGTTTCGAACCAGACCACGCCGAACGAATAGATGTCGCTGGCGATCGTGAGCGGCTGTCCCTCCAGTTGCTCCGGCGCCATGTAGCACGGCGTACCGGAGAGCCCGTTTCCGCTCAGGCGCGCTGCGTCGTCCTCGAGGCGGCGCGCCAGGCCGAAGTCCATGATGACCGGCGTCGTGCGTCCCCCGGGCGAAGGCCGCAGCATGACGTTGTCGCTCTTGAAATCGCGATGCAGGATGCCGGCGGTGTGGGCCGCGCGGAGGCCGTTCAGGAGCCGTCGCGCGACGTCGAGCGACTCGGACGGCGTCAAGCGCCCTCGCGCGATGCGTTCGCTGAGCCGCTCTCCCTCGATGTACTCCATCGTCAGGAAGTGCACGACGCCGCGGCCACCGTCGAACGAATGCACACCGAGGTCGTAGATCCTGCACACGTTCTCGTGGCTGACTCGGTGCGCGAGCTGGACCTCCGCCTTGAGCCGCCGGACGGCGCGCGGGTCGTCGCAGACCGTCGAGAGTACGGTCTTCAGCGCGACCCGCGCGGACAGGTCTCCGTCGAACGCTTCGTAGACTTCGCCCATGCCGCCGCGAGCGATGAATCGAACGACGCGGTACCGGCGCGCGACCACGTCGCCCGCGCGGAAGGTCGCCGCCCAACCCGCGAGGCGAGGCTGGGAATCCTCGGACGAGGGCTCGCCGCCCGCGCCGATGAGCTCGTCCTCGCCGACGCCGGCGCCCGCCTTCACGTGGCGTTCACTCCGACGGCTCGGCGCCGAGGACGCGCTCGGAGCGCTCGTGCGCATGTCCCGATTCGATGGACCAGGCCGGCCGTGCAGTGCGATCTGCGGAGTACAGATCGAACAACGAGGTCCCGCCGGTCCATCGCCGGGAACGATACCGTGCGCTTTTTACGTAACCGAGCGAATTATCGTTCGGTGGACGCGATAGCTACGCCGCGCGCGAGCGTAGAGTCGTGTCACTGCTTTCTTGTGAAAACACCGTAAAACACACGGTGTCTTCGTGTCATCCGGGCTTCACGCGAGTGACATGGTCATTCACGCGGCGCGTCCGGAGCGCTTGAGCAACTCTTCCACGGCTCCGCGCACCTTGGCGAGCTCGGCGGCGAGGTCTTCCACCCGGGTGTAGATCGCCGTCACGTTTTCGCGGAGCGAAGAGCCCGCCCTCGCCAAGCCCTCGTAGGCTTGGAAATCGAACTCGCTGATCGACGAGCCGGTGTGGATGATGGTGAGCTCGACGGAGCCTGCCGAGAGCTCGCTGCACAGCGAGTCGAACGTCGACTGGTCGAGGTTCACGCTGGCCGTGTCGTTCTGGGGGCCCGAAATCGTGGTGTAGGTGCCCACCGGCGGGCTCGTCGCGACGACCGCCGTACAAGTAGCCAGGGCGGAGGACAACACCGTCTGATCCGCCTGCATGACGACCTGGCTTCCGCTCTTCGTGGGGTTATTGGTGCAGATCATGGTTGTTTGTGTAGGCATGTTGCTTTTTCTCCCTTTGATGATGGAACGAACAAGGCTCGATTTGAGCGAGGCTTGGAAGAACAGATCACGAGCGTCTTGGAGGCCAAGAGCCACGAGAGACCGGCGAGGCCGGCGCCAGCTGGGGCTCTGGTCGCGAGAGACGCGCGACTTTTGAAGCGTGCTGTATCGATCCCGAAGTCGAGAAGTCCGCGCGAGGCGCGGAAAGGCGCGTGTCTTCTGCACGCGAAAAGCGCGAAACTCGAGACTAGGGTTGAGCCTGGTATTCACCGGTGCAACCGGTGGTGCATGCGTATTGGAAATCGAGGCTCTCGTCGATGTCGGCTAGATTCCACGTCGTGATCTTCCCGTCCGCCGTTTTTCCGGCGACGACGAGCGAATCGTTCGACCACGTGAAAATGGACGTGTCGTGAGGGCTGCCGCACCAGGCCGCGGGATTTTCGTTATAGGTCTCGCTGCAAGGTGCGGATGGGGCGAGTGGAGTGAAGTCCATCGGCGTCGGAGCCATGTTCGATTTGTCAACCTGCTGAATAGCGAATGCATTCCCCATTTGAAATAGTAAGAACCGCTCGTCGGGAGAAAAAAGCAGCTCTGTGTATGTGTTCGTGCTCTTTACACGTGCGTTGGTGGGTAGCTTGTGTGATGTGACTACGTGGGGAGTCGTGGTATCGCTCACGTCGACGAGGTAAAGGGACGCATCCGTCGTGACCGCGAACCAGTTGCCGCTCGGGGAGAGCACCCGGCGTCGCTCGATGGATGCCCCGGTCGCGTAGTCGTTCGTTTGGCGAATGTCGGTGCCGGTCAGCGTTGCGGCGTTCGAGTCGAGGTCGAAGACGCGAAGCGGCGACTGTGCGCCCTGCCCGGACGGAGTGTCACACACGATGCGATCTCGATGGAGCGCCCACGCGAGGACCGAGCCACATCCGTTCGCGCTGACCCAGGGCGGCGCGCTCGCGGACGGCGGCGTTCCCACGGCCGCGTAAATGTTGAGGTTGCCGCTTGCGACGCTCGCGACGTAGACGCCGTCGGGGTCGGCGACGCCCGATGGGAGTTGATAGAGATAATTTTGCTTTCCAGTGCCGAAAAAGAGGGCCCAACGCTCGCTCGTCTCGACCGCGAAGAATCCGGAAGCTCTTCCGTCGAGCTGCGTGGTCGCGTCCAAGAGCTGCGCGGTCCGCTCGAGCGGCGCCGCGAATGCTTGCGGTGCGGCGCCGTCGGCGCCTTCGAGCAAGGCGGCGTAATAAGTGTCCATCAGGACATTGGTGTCGGTTCCGCGGTTCTGATGGGCGAGGAACGCGACGCCGCTGGTTCCGACCCAGGTGAGCGTCGACGAGAAGGTCGCCCCGGGAGCGAGAAGCTCCACGGGTTCCGCGAAGACTTCTACCGTGCTCGGCGCGGCGCCGGCGTCTGCGACCGCTCCGCCGTCGATCGCCTCGGATTTCGGCGGAAAGACACGCAAACCGGACAACCAAGTGTCGTCGCCGTTCTGTCCGGCTACCGCGACCGTCCTCGAGTCGTTCGACCACGCATACGCTAGGACGGTGCCGGCAGGTAGTGCGACGGCGTGCTCCGTCCAGCTCTCGGCGTCCGTCAAGACGAGCGTCGCGTTGCCGTCCGCGTCGCGCGTCTTGTACACGAGATAGTTACCGTCCGGAGAGAATGCGAAGTCTTCCACGCCGGGGCCCGTGGTGTGGGAAACGACGTCACGCGTCACGAGATCGGGGTCGAACCGATTGAGCTCCGCGTGCCCATTGTTCGTCGAGACATAAGCCACCCAGCAGTGACGACGCGTGTTGACGGGAAACGAGCTTCGCGCGATTCGACCAGACCCGTCGACGACCTCCACGTCGACGGACGATGGGCCGGCTGCGAGCGGCACCCCCGAGAGAGTCTGTTTGGTGGAGTCGAATCTTATGCCATCGGGGAGCGAGAGCGCGCGCCACGTCAGATCCGAACCGCTGTCGACGGAGAGCGCAGTTGGATTATATGGGTATCCCTTGCAGGGGGAGGGCAGAGGCGTCGGATCGATGCTCGGACACGTGTCCGGGTTAGGGTCCGTGTGAACGGTGAACGACGCCGGCGCGGACGTGCAATAAGCGTCGGCGACTTGTACCGTGAGCGAGAGATCGCCGGTGGTCGGGGTGACGAAGAGGACGTCCTGCTGGAACGCGCCGTTGGTCCCGTTCGTCTGGAGCAAGCTCCATTTGTATGAAGCGGAATCGCCGCCGGCCGCGGTGAATTCGAACCCGTAAGGGACCGCCGCGCACGCGGTGGGCAGCGTCGACGTGGCGACCTTCGGCACGTCGTGTACCGGGAACTGCAACGCGTGGTTTACCGAGCGTCCCGCAAAATCCGTGAGCACGACTACGAGGTCCACCTCGCCGCCGCTCTGGACCGACGATTGCGCCAGTGCGACGGTGGCGCCGTCTTGCGCGCCGAGCGCCCACCCCGCAGGCGCTTGCTCGAGTTGAAATCGATAGGGGGGTGTGCCGCCGCTCGCCGTGAGGGTCAGGTTGGCCGCCACCTCTGCGCAGAGCGTCTGCGCGCTGACGGTGAAGTCCAGAGGGAGCATCACGTCGTGCAGCTTTGTCGTGTCGGTGCCGGAGTCATGCGGCGGGGACGCGTCCGTGCCGCCGACGCCCGAATCGTTGCTGTAGCCCGCGGAGGGCGAGCCGGAGGTCCCGCCAACGCCGCCGGAATCGTCAGTATTCCTGCCGACGGCTCCGGAACCGCCGGTGTCCAGGGCGCCGGTTCCGGAACCGCCGTTCCCGCCAGCGGCTCCGGAACCGGCGCTGCCCTCCATGCCGGCATCAGCGCTCGTCGTTTCGCTGCAAGTTGCCTTCGAGCCCTCGCGAACGCAGTAGCCCGCGCGACACTCGGCGCCGGAGGGACACGGCCCAGGATCACATGGGATCTTGCAGTCGGTGACGGTCAAGTCCGGGGAGAAGCAGCCCGTCGAACAAAAGACTATGGACAACAGCGTCCAGGGCGCTGGCCGCATGCCCGTCCGCTGAAATGCCCAGGAAATCCAAGCTGCGTTCCGTTTCGTGCGTCGCTGCATCGCGTCCGGGATGACGCCAGACCTCGCGCCATGTCGCGAGGATTTTCTTTCGGAGAGCGCGGAATGTAACGTCCCTTACAGCTCAACCCGGTCGAGCTGATCGAGAAAGTCCATGGGGGAATCGTCATAGCCGCAGCGCGGCGGGCTCGTCACCACGCGCCGGTGACGGAGAACCCCTGGCGGCGGAGATCGACGCCGATCGCGAAGGGGTGCGTCGTCGAGCGGTCCATCAGCAGATCGACGCGCGCGTCGGCTTTCATCCGGGTCGCGGACGGCAGACTCGGTTCTACGAAAAGGCCCGCGCTGCCCACCAGCGCCAGATCCGCGTCGAGCGGGAGCACGTACGTCGCTCCGCCGCCCGCACCCGAGTCGATGGCGCATCCGAGCCGCGAAAATCCGTGAAGCGTCAGTCGAGGCGTCAAAGGGAGATACGTCGCGTGCTGTGTCGAAAATCCCTGGACAGTGTTGCCGCTGGCTTCCGCGGCGGCTCGACAATCCTCTCCCATCAGACCCGGCGTCGCGGGGAACACGCTGCCCATGAGCGAAAGTTGAAGCGGCAGCGAGACCAGCGCCGGCAAGGCCGTCGCGCCCTGCGCAGTGGGTTCGCCGGGCGGCAAGCCGAGCTTCAGGGGTGTGAGCAGCGGCATCGTCGCCGCGGCGGGGCCGGGGGGCGTGCTCTGCGCCGCCGCCGTTCGCGCCAGCGCCGCGACGCATGCGAGCAGGGCCGCGGCGCAAGGACACGATTCGAAGCGGGCGGGTCGCGTCACCGGGGCACGGCTAGCTTAGCGCGCCCTGACCTGGGAGCACGAGAACATCGCCCGATCCGTCGAGCGCGAAGAACACGGCGCCCGAGCGCCGAACCGCCGCCGAGCCTTCAGTGAATGCGGACGCCCTGTCTGACGAGCTCGGCTTGCAGGCGTCCGATGTCGACGTCACCCGCGCACACGCCGTCTTTGATCGAGACGGCCGCGGCGACGCCCGCGCCCTGACCCGTCACCGCGCAGCACATCATGCTGCGCACCGATGCATGCGAGATGGCGTCCCCGGCGATGCAGCGGCCCGCGACGAGCAAGTTCCGGACGCGCCGTGGGACGAGCACGCCGAACGGGATCTCGAAGTAGCGCCCGGTCGTCGGGAGCACGAGCACCCCGTATCCGTCGATGAACTCCGGAAAGATACCGATGGAGTCCTCGAAACGCGCCTGATTGCGCACGTCGTGCTCCGTGAGCGCGTAGCGTCCTTCGATCTTGCGGGTGTCGCGGACGCCGAGCGTCATGCCGTAGGTGCGAAGCTTCGCGTTTTCGAAGCCCGGGGCGAAGTGATTCATGGCCTTGATGGCCTGGAGCGCCTGATAACGTCCTTCGATTTCCGCTCGCGTGAGATCCCAGACGTCCGTTCCGTCGTACTCCACGAGATGAATCATGTTCAGGTACGTGGCTTCCCCGGAGTCGGTGATGGTGCTCCACGTCCCGCCGATGCTCTTCAATCCGGGCGGGATCACGCCTTTCGCGCGCGCCTGGTTGAACGGCGCCTCGAGATAAGGACTGAACAGGTCGTCTTCCTTGCCGCCTTTCTGCGTGTCCCAGTTGAGGCCCCAGTCCTTGTACGTCGTCGGGTTCTCGGCGACGTAATCGAGGAACCGCTTCTTGTCGGCTCCGCTGACGGAGAACATGACCGTCACCGGAAGCATCTTCTCCTTTGGTGTCTTGTGGTACGGGGCGCCCGAGTAGTGCGCGACGTCGGCGTCGCCCGAGGCGTCGATCACCCGCTTCGCGAGGATGGCGCCGCGTCCGGATTTGCTGTGCGTCACCGCGCCGACGATGGTGTCTCCGTCCATCAGCGCATCGATCACGACGGCGTGTAGCAGCGGCCGCACCCCGGACTCCGCGACGAGCACGTCGGCGACGTACTTGAACAGGTCGGCGTTGATCGCTTGACTCTTCGACTGCGGTTCGGGGCTCGTCGCGCCCATCGTCTTCGCTCGCTGCTCGAGCTCGATGCCGATCCCCTCGCAGTCGACCGTGCCCTCGCGCCGGTACCACGCGATGCTTTCGACTCCCACGGCGGTGATATTTCCGCCGAGGCAACCGAAGCGCTCGACGACTAGGGTGTCGACTCCGGCGCGTGCCGCCGAAAGCGCGGCGCCGAGCCCGCCCGGACCGCTACCCACCACGAGCACGTCTGTCTCCGCGATGACCGGTACTTCACGCGCCCTCTCTCGCACCGTCTTCATGGGTGTCTCCGCTCCTTGCGAGTCTCTCATGCCCGGCGGCCCGCGACGGTGTCACCCGCGTGACAGGGCTCGCGCGAACGAATCGGCGCAACTCCGTCGTGCCCCGATCCGACGGGATGGAAGCCGCGTGCTACCATGGGCTCTCATCATGCAGCCGCACGACACCGTCCGGACGAACCCCGATGCCTCCGTCCTCGTGCAGCATCGGGTGCACGGGTTCTCGGACAGCTGGGTCATCGTGGAGCAGCCGGTGCCTGAAGCGGCGTGGCACGACCACGCGATCGAGCTGCTCCGGGCGCTCCTTTCGCATTGGGTCGCGGGCACCGGACGCGACGCCGTCGTGTTTCGCAACCTCGCCATTCGGCTCCGCAGCGATCGACCGCAGATCGGCTTCGATCCGGACATCATGCTCGTCGCGCCGGCCCCGCCCGGCGCTTCGGAGCTTTCGAGCCTGCGGCTGTGGGTACCCGAGCACCGAGTCCCCAGCCTCGTCATCGAGGTCGTCAGCCCCGGACATCCTTACAAGGACTACGTCGAGACGCCCGACAAGTGCGCGGCCCTCGGCGTCCACGAGCTGGTCGTCTTCGATCCGCTGCTCGTCGGACCGAAGGTCGAAGGCGTCGCGCGACGCCTTCAGCTCTGGCGCCGCACGGACAGCGGTGCGTTCGAGCGCGTCGCGTCGGGGGAAGCGCCGGCGTTCTCGGAGACGCTCGGCGCCTATTTCGTTCCGACGGAGCGCGGGCGACGGCTGCGCATCGCCGAAGATGCCGCCGGACAGCGTCCGTGGCTCACGGGAGAAGAGGCACAGCGGGAGATCGCCCGCGTCGAACGCGCAGCGAAAGAGGCCGAGCGCGCAGCGAGGGAACAGGAGCGCGCAGCGAGGGAACAGGAGCGCGCAGTGTGGGAAAGGGAGAAGGCCGAAACGGAGTTCGAACGCGCGGAAAAAGAACGCGTGCTCGCCCGCGTCGCCGAGCTCGAGGCGGAGCTCCGTAAGAGGTCGACGGAATAGCGGTTACGCACTCGGAAGCGTCGTTCGCCTCGTTGCAGGCGGAACGCGAGCGTCAGCGCCAGGTGAGCCGGAAGCTGAGCTCATCGTGAGCCGGGTTGTAGCTCACGATCTTCAACGTCTCGATCTTCACGCCGAGCGCTTCGTACGCGGCGCCGATTCCGGCGAGCTGCGCGTACCGGTAATAGCGATGGCGACTCAGAGCGAACGCGCGGAGCTCGACGAGTTTCTCCTTCGGTCCGAGCTTGATGACCTGGCAGCTTCCGCCTTGGTAGAGCCGCGCCCACATCCGGTACAGGGCGCCGGCCGCGGTCCACAGATCGAAATCCGCGTCGCGATTTCGCTTCGCCGCGGAGACGAGCGCCGTCTCTTGCAGCCGGCTTCCGATGCGCTGGCCGAGCTTCTGGACTTCTTCTTGACCGAGGCCGAGCTTGTCGCACGCGCCGTAGTGAGCGTGCGCCAGATCGATCGGCGTCCAGCCCGGAGCCAGGCTCGAAAGCAGCTCTTGGAGCCGCTGCGGATCGATGAGCTTCAGGTAGCGCTCGTAGTATCCGGCGTCTTGCAATTGAGCCAGCGAAGACTGGATGACGACGTTGCGCACCGCCGTGCACGGCTTGATATCTCGCTCGTGCGGAAAGACGATTTCACGCCCTTCTGGCGTCAAAGACGCTTCTGGGCGTGAATCCGTTGCGTTTGCCACCTCGGTTCTCGAAAAATTACCACTGGGGGCCCGCGAGCGACACTTCCGGCTGCGCTCTTCGCGAATTTGTCTGCTCGCCAATCGCACATTCGCCCACCTAGAGATGCATTGGCTTTCCCATCGCAGCGCAGTGCAGCGCCAGGGTTGGCGGCCGTGGATACGCGCGCCGTATCAGAATTGAAAATAGATGAACTCGACACGCCGCCCCGGAGGCGAGCAACGAGGACAGGAGCACGGCGTTCCCCATCGGGAACGACCTCGCGCATCGCGCCTGCCTCGTAGCGCTAGTTGGAAATAGACTTGGTCGGGCTGGGAGGGCCTGCCGCGTCCCCGCAAATCGCGATTTTTCCGCGCCAACCGCGGCCGGATTTCTGCTCGGAGCCTCCGGGCGCTATCGTCTCGTCGCATGAAGCCGGCCAGCATTGGGCGAGCCTTTCTCGGGCGTTCTGCGTCGGTCGCGCTGGTCGCTGCCGCTGCTCTTACACTCGCTTGCCCGGCGCGCGCTTCGGGCGACGATCGCGCCGCGGCCGAGGCGTTGTTCAACAAGGGCAGAGAGGCCGCGAAGCGTGGCGACTTGGATGCAGCCTGCGCCGCGTTCGAAGAAAGCACACGGCTCGATCCCGCGCCGGGGACGATGTTCAACCTCGGTGACTGCGAAGAGAAGCGGCATCACGACGCCGTGGCGTGGCAATGGTTTCAGGAGACGCTCACGAAGCTGTCCAATTCCGACAAGCGGCGTTCCGTCGTGCGGAGTCGCATCAGCGCGCTCGAGGCACGCTTGCCCACGTTGACAATCCGCCTCGCGCCGGGCAGCCCCGCGGACACGGTCGTCGCGCGTGACGGCAGCGAGCTCCACGAGGCGAGCCTCGGCGTCGCGTTGCCGATCGACGCGGGCACTCATCGCGTCGTCGTGTCGGCCTCCGGCCATCAATCGCGTACCGAAGACGTCGAGCTCGCTCAGGGAGATCACAAAGAGCTCGTCGTCGCACCAGGACCGGAGACGGCGCCCGCGCCGGCCCCCGTTCCGACGCCCGCGATCGCGCCGCCGCCGGCCGCGCCGGTGACGCCACCGCAGCCCACGCCCGCGCCGGCGTCCGCGTCCCACCCGGACACCCGGATGCTCGGCTACGTGATCGGCGGCGCCGGCGCGGCCTCGGTGATCACCGCGCTCATCCTCGGAGGCGTCGCGCTCGGCGAGAAAAGTACCGTGGAGGACCACTGCGACAAAAGCACGCGGCTGTGTGACAGCCAATCCGCCGTCGACGCGGCCTCCACGGGGTCGACGCTCGCGACGGCGAGCACGGTGACGTTCATCGTCGGGGCCGCCGCGCTCGGCGTCGGAACTTATTTTATTTTGACGAGCGGCAAAGCTGGAGAAACATCGGTGAAGGCCTCGGCGGGGCTCGATCACGCGCGTCTTTCGCTGATTCGCACATTTTGAGGAGGGTGTGCGCTTTCGACCTACCGAGTGGGGCAAAAACTCTCACCCGTGAGCAGCGACGCTGCCCCGGTCGCGGCGGGATCGCGTGCTATCGTGCCGTCGAGCGAAGCGATCCACGATGGCTCACGTCGATCCGCTCAGGGCCCTAGTCGAAGCGCGGGTCGGCCTCGTCCTCAAGGAGAAGTGGCACCTCGATTCGCTGATCGGCATCGGCGGCATGGCGGCGGTGTACGCCGCGACGCACCGCAACGCCAAACGCGTCGCGGTGAAGATGCTGCATCCCGACGTCTCCGCCGACGAGCTGGTTCGGCAGCGCTTCCTGCGAGAAGGCTACGCCGCGAATCGAGTCGGTCATCCCGGCGCCGTCGACATCCTCGACGACGACGTCGCGGAAGACGGCTCGGCGTTCCTCGTCATGGAGCTGCTCGAAGGCGAGAACCTCGACCGAAGGATGCGCCGCAAGGGCGGACGTCTCGGGGCCGTCGAGGTGCTGTCGGTCGCCGATCAGGTGCTCGACGTCCTCGCGGCGGCGCACGAGCAAGGCATTCTTCATCGGGACATCAAGCCGGAGAACGTCTTTCTGACGAAGAACGGCACCATCAAGCTCCTCGACTTCGGCATCGCCCGCATCCTCGAGCTGAAGAAGTCACCGACGAACGCCACGCAGCGCGGCGCCATCCTCGGGACGCCTGCGTTCATGCCGCCCGAGCAAGCCATGGCGATCTGGGAAGAGGTCGACCCGCGCTCGGATCTGTGGGCGCTCGGCGCGACGCTGTTCATGCTGCTCACCGGGGATTTCGTGCATCCCTCGGTGTCCGGCATGCAGGCGCTCGACTATGCCGTGAATCGCCGCGCGCGTTCCGTGGCCACGTTGCGGTCGGATCTGCATCCGAACGTCGTCTCGGTGATCGATCGCGCGCTCGCCTTCGAGAAGTCGAGCCGCTGGCAGAACGCGCGCGAGATGCAGGACGCGGTAAGGCTCGCGTACGGCGAGGTGGAGCGTGCCGGACGCGTCGAGACCGGGCCGGCGCCGGAGCTGGACGAGCCGCGGGAGGCGGCCGAATCGTTCACCGCGGCACCTGCGCCCGCACACGCCGAGCTCGACGAAGATCACGCTGCCGCGCGAACCATCGTGTCGCGAAAGCGAGCACAGAGCCGCGCGCGCGGTATCGCTGCCCTCGGTGTGGCGGCCGTGGTCGGCCTGGGCGCCGCGATCTTCGTCCACGTTGGCTCAGCCGATACACCGCCCCTCGCGCCTTCGGCGAGCGCCAAGGTGCCCGAGGTCGAACGCGCTCCTGCGGCGCTGTCTCGCGACGGGACGCAAGGGAGCGCGCCGATCGACGTCGCCCCGGTCGTGTCGGCGGCGCCTTCTGCGACCACTAGCGTTGCCGTTTCTCCTTCGGAGCCGGCCGTACCCGTTCTCCCGGTCAGCGCGTTGCCCGCGGCGCCCCAGCCCCCGGAGGCGACCAGCGCGCGCCCGCCTCCGGTGCATCCTCGCCGCGCAGCAAACAGCGCCGCGCCGCGACCGCACCCGGCGACCACCGCCCCGCCATCGGAACCGCCTGCGGCGCCGCCGGCGGATCCTTTCTCCGGTCGTTTTTGATTCGTCGCCTGTGCGTGTCGCAACTTGAATGCATGACGTCGCATCGGTCGCGAGCTCTCGCCTGGTCGGCGCGACCGAATCGTGCAAGGCTCGAGAGGTAACGCGTCATGCGCTCCTCCCTCCGCGGACTGTGCTCTACGATCGTGGCGAGCGTGCTCGCCGCGGCTTGTGCCGACATCATCGGAGCGGACTTCGGTCACTACGGCGTGTCGCGATCGGATGCGGGCGTCGATTCGGGGGCGACCGCCGGATCGAGCAATCCGAACGACGGAGGCAAGGCCGACGGCGGGCGAAGCGGGCAGGGCGGCAGCGCCGGCATGACCGTCGGTGAAGACGGCGGCTTTCCGGGCTCAGGGGGATCGGTCGGCGAAGGCGGCGCTGGCGCGTCCAGCGGCGGTCGCGGAAGTGGCGGCGAGGTCGAATCCGGTGGCGCGGCGTCGGGTGGAGTCACGGGAGCCGGCGCTACCGGTGGCGAAAGCGGCGGCGCGGCGTCGGGTGGGATCACCGGAACCGGCGCAACCAGCGCCAAAGGTGGAACCGCTGGCGCAGCGACGGGTGGCGCTTCCGGAACCGGCGCCGCCGGCAGTGGCGGTGCAGCGACGGGCGGCGGTACCGGAACCGGCGCCGTCGGTCAGGGCGGCACGGGTAGCGGTGGCGTCGCATCGGGCGGCAGCGCGGGCACGGCGAGCGGCGGGGCCGAGGCCGGTGGAAACCCGGGCATGGGTGGGACGGAGAGCGGTGGATCCGGCAACGGCGGTAGCCAGAGCGGCGGATCTGGCAACGGCGGTAGCCAGAGCGGCGGATCCGGTAACGGGGGGCAGGGGACTGGCGGAAGCTGTCCGGAGAACTATTGCGGGACGTGCGGCGTCTCCAATTGCAAAGCGTGTCAGGGGCTCTCCAGCCCCTGCTGCCAGTCAAACGGCATGTGCGGATGCACTCTCCTGGGCACCGGGATAGCTTGCGGCTAGTCTCAGTGCCGGCTCGCGCGACGTCGGGGGATGTAGGCGCACTGCGCGATTGAGTCGCGGCCTGCGAACGCGGGCGGGCAGCCGAGCAGCGGCGGTTCGGCCGAAAGCCGGCACTTCCGGAAACGCCGATGTAACCGACGTCCGGATACGGGCCGTGCTCTTGTGCAACCGACGTCCGGGTGGGATGAAAGAGGGATGCACGCGCCCACCCCTCGCGACGACGGAAAATCGAGTCCGGGGGCGCCCTGGCGCTCTTACAAGGAGCGGCTGGCGAAGCTCGCGCAGCGCCTCGTCGACGTACAGCGGCCCATCCGTATCTTGAACGCCGTCAAATGGGACCCCACCGTCTTCGAGCGGTTCCGTGACTCACGGTGGAAGAAGCTTCCGCCCGTCGACGCGGACTACTACCGCAGCGTGCCGCTCGGGTTCGACCCGGAGGCGACGATCGCGGAGATGCGCGCCATCGAACGGCAAGTGCGCGTCGAGCTCGGTAGCGATCCCGTGGGCGCGATCATCGCCGAGACGGCGTTGCAGTTCGTCGACGCGGTGGAGATGCTCCGCGCGCGCGGCACGAAGCGATTTTACGAATTGTCGAAGCGGCTCTACGGTTCGCCGAAGGAGACGTTCGCCGACGACGTCACGCAGGTGCGCGACATCGCCCTCGACCTGTACGACATCCTCACGCAGCTCGACGAGGACGCCCTCGGTCCCAATCCGCCGCGGGACATCACCGCGGAGCGCGCCGTCGAGCTCCTGAATCACCGCATGGCGGACTACTTCCAGGACGACTCCATCCGCGTCATCCTGGACGACGGCATCGTCGCCGACGCGGCCGCCGGCAGCGACTACATCAAGGTGCGCCGCGGCGCGATGTTCAGCGAACGCGATCTCAAGCTGCTCGAGGTGCACGAGGGCTGGGTTCACGTCGCCACGAGCTTGAACGGCCAGCGCCAGCCCGTCGCGCGGTGGCTCGCCATCGGCTCTCCGCGCGTCGCGGCAAGTCAGGAAGGGCTCGCCGCGCTGCTCGAAGTGCTCACGCTGTGCAGTCATCCGCGCCGCGCGCGTCGTTTGAACGACCGCGTGCTCGCCGTCGACAAGGCGGAGGACGGAGCGAGCTTCCTCGACGTGTTCGAGTGGTTCCGCACCGAGGGCTACGACGAAGAGACGTGCTTCTGGAGCACGCAGCGCGTCTTCCGCGGCGGCGTGATCGACGGCGGCGCGCCGTTCACGAAGGACATCGTGTACACGAAGGGCATCGTCTCGAGTTACAATTTCCTGAGGAGCGCGATCGCCGCCGGACGGCCCGAGCTCATCGCCTGGCTCTTCGTCGGCAAGACGGATTTCGAAGATCTCCCGGTGCTTGTCGCTCACGCGCACGAGGGCGTCGTGCAGCCGCCGCGCTACGTCCCCGCGATGTTCCGCGACATGAACGGCCTCTCCATCTGGCTCGGCATCAGCACGTTCTGGGGACGGCTCCGCAGCCAGGAAATCCAGGCGCATTACGAGCGCTTGTTCGCCGCCGCCCGGTGAAGCCGGTTGTCGGCTGTACCGATCGGTACAGCTGTGTTACCTGCTCCTTGGATGCGCTTTCCGGCGTTGGCGTTGCTCTCGGCGATCGCGGTCGCGTGCTCGAACGACACGCCTCGTCGCGCTGCTCCCGCCGTGGCAGCGCCGGCGCCCGACGCGCCTGTCACGGCGGCCGAGCAGTACTGCGCGGAGTGTCACCCGCAGCACGTGGCTGAATGGCGAACGTCGTCGCACGCGTACGCCCTGCACGACCCCGTATTCGTCGCCATGGTCGGCGTGGGCCAGCAAGAGACGAAGGGCGCTCTCGGCGACTTCTGCGCGCAGTGCCATACGCCCCTCGGTCACGTCGCTGGTGAAACCGCCGTGCGCGCCGATGGCCAAGGCGACGCAGCGACCTACACGCAGCCGATCACCGGCTTGTCGCAGAACGCGATGGACGGCGTGTCCTGCGTCGTCTGCCACTCCATGACCAAGGTGAACGGCGACGTGAACGCGGAGTTCGACATGGCGACGGACACCGTTCGCCGCGGCCCCATCTCCGATCCGGACGTCTCTCCCGCGCACGCGTCCGCGTACAGCGGGCTCTTCGAGGATACTCACGTGTGCGGCACGTGCCACGTGGTCGTGAACCCGAAGAACGTCTTGCTCGAGGCCACGCACATCGAGTGGGAAGAGAGCACCTTCGCCGGGCTGAAGACCTGCCAGGATTGCCACATGCCGACCTACGAAGGCGTCGCCGCCGTCGGGCACCGCAAGCGCACCGTGCACGAGCACCGCTTCGTCGGCGTGGACGTGTCGCTCCTGCCCGAAAGCGATTTCCCCGGCTACGACGACGGCCGCGCGCGAGCGGAAGAGCTCTTGAAGAGCAGCGCGACGCTCGGCGCGAGCTTCGACGCCCCCTCGACGAAGCTCGAGCTCGAGATAAAGAACCTCGCCGGCCACGCGCTGCCGAGCGGCGCGGTCGCGGATCGTCAAATGTGGGTGGAGCTCGTCGTGACCGATGCGTCCGGCAACGTCGCGCTCGAATCCGGCACGCTCGACGAGAACGGCGACCTGCGCGTCGACGATCCGCTTCGTACGACGCGCCCGGGGAGCGATCCGCAGCTGCTTCTATACGGGCAGGTCATGCTGCTCGAAGCGAACCCCGGCGCTCCCGACGCCGGTGCCACCGCTCGCCCGGTCGATTTTCTGTGGGAGCCCAACGCCGCGCGCTCGAACCTGATCAAACCTGGCGCGACGGATCGTCCTTCCTTCGACCTATCGGCGTTGCCGGCGGGCTCGTACACGGCGAGCGTGCGGTTGCTCTTCCGCTCGTTTCCGCCGCACGTGTTGCGCCGGCTCGAGGCCATCGGCGGGCTCGATCCCGCCGTGAAGGGGCGAGTGCCGACGGTCGAGATGGCCGCGACGAACGTTTCGTTCGTGCTCTGACGCGGCGCACGTCCGGCACGTGGCGAATGACGAGCCGGCGCTTGCTCGCGTGCGGTGTCGCCCGAAATATCTGGTTTCGACGGATGCGTTCGTCGACGCATCGAATCGAAGAACGTCCGACGCTCTCGCGGCACGCGATGCGAAGCGTCGATCGGCGTCCCGCGCGAAGGCTGCGCTCCATGGATAACGGCGACCGCCGGAGGCATGGCCGCGCGAAGCAACGATTCAGGCCTTCTCGCCTCGCACGCCCCGTGGCATTGAAGCCGCAGCGACGAAAGGCCGGTGCGCAGCGGGGCACGGGTCTCGTCTTAACAGGAGCGAGGTCACGAAAATGAACCGCCAACTTGGATTGGTTTCGATTTGGGTGCTCGGCGCGGCCGTCGCCGTCGCGACTGGTTGCGGCAGCGACAACAGCGGCGATCAGGGTGCAGGAGGCGCTGCGGGCTTCGCAGGCTTCGCGGGCTTCGCTGCGGCGGGAGCTGCCGGCGTCGCCGCTCCTGCGGGTGGTGGCTCTCCGGCAACCGGAACAGGCGGAACAACGGGTACTGCGGGTACGGGCGTCGTGGGTACCGCCGGCACGGCAGGGAGCGCGCCTGTCCCGTGCGGCTCGACGATGTGCGTGGCGAACTCATCGATCCCCTCCATTCCAGGGTTTCCGGGTCCGACGCCGTGCTGTGCGGATCCGTCGATGAGCCTTTGCGGCACGAACATCACCATCCCCGGCATGAGCGGCGGCGGCTGCACGCCCCCGCCCATGCCCGACGCGCGTTGTCCGAGCGCGATGGTCACGGGTCTCGGCGATGCGCAGGGGTGCTGCACCAACGACCATTGCGGCGTCATCATCCTCAGCCTGACGTGCTTGGATACGAGCAGTCCGACGATCAAGCAGTTTTTGCCCAGCGCCGTGGCGCAGACCTGCGAAGGCGTGCCGCTCGGCACGGGTGGCGCAACCGGTACCGCGGGTGCAGCGGGCGCCAGCGGTGCAGCAGGTGCGGCGGGCGCAGCCGGCGCTGGCGGCGTCGGCGGTACCGCGGGCGCGAGCGGCGCGGCGGGCGCGAGCGGCGCCGCCGGTGCGAGTGGCGCTGCCGGCTCAGGTGGTTACGGCGGCAGCACGAGTGGCGGTGGGACGGGCGGTTTCTAGAAGCTCGTAGAAAAGACCGGGCGGGGGGCTTGCGCGATCCCCCCGCCTGGCGAATACTCCGAAAACCCAATGCGTCGCCTGCTTTCGCTCAGCCTTCTCGGGCTCCTCCTTAAGGAGGCGGGAGCGGCTTAGCGATCGCACGTAGCAGCGAATAAAGCCCTCCCGCCGACCCCGGCCGGAGGGTTTTCGCATTTTGTCCTCGCGAATCGTCACGAAAAGGATCGTCCCATGCCTCGATCGAGCTTCCAGCGATACAAGCCGTTCCCCGCCATCGATCTGCCGAACCGAACCTGGCCGAGCCGTGTCATCGAGCGCGCGCCTTCGTGGTGCAGCGTCGACCTTCGCGACGGCAATCAGGCGCTCATCGAGCCCATGGGGTTCGAGCGCAAGATCCGCATGTTCGAACTCCTGGTCGCGATGGGCTTCAAGGAGATCGAAGTCGGATTCCCCGCCGCGTCGAACACCGAGTTCGACTTCATCCGCAGGTTGATCGACGAGCGTCGCATCCCCGAGGACGTCACCATCCAGGTGCTCACGCAGGCGCGCGAAGATTTGATAAAGCGAACGATGGACTCGGTGCGCGGCGCCCGCCGGGCCATCGTGCACCTCTACAACTCGACGTCGACGCTGCAGCGCCGCGTCGTCTTCGGGCTCGATATGGCGGGCATCGTCGGCATCGCGGTGCGCGGCGCTCGTCTCATCAAAGAGCTCGCTGCGACGATGCCGGAAACGGACGTCGTGCTCGAGTATTCGCCGGAGAGCTTCACCGGCACCGAGCTGCCGTTCGCCAAGGAGATCTGCGAGGCCGTCATGGACGTCTGGGAGCCGACGCCCGACCGCAAGATCATCGTCAACCTTCCCGCGACCGTCGAGATGGCGACGCCGAACGTCTACGCCGATCAGATCGAGTGGTTCGGCAGGAACGTGAAGAATCGAGAGAGCATCGTGCTGAGCGTGCACCCACACAACGATCGCGGGACCGCCGTCGCCGCGGCGGAGCTCGCGATCATGGCCGGCGCCGACCGCGTCGAAGGCACCCTGTTCGGAAACGGCGAACGAACCGGCAACGTCGACGTCGTCACCATCGCGCTGAATCTGCTCAGCCAGGGCGTCGATCCCGAGCTCGAGCTCGACGACATCGACGCCATCGCGGCCGTGGTGAAGGAATGTAACCGCTTGCCGATCCATCCGCGTCACCCGTACGTCGGCGAGCTCGTCTTCACCGCGTTTTCGGGCTCGCATCAGGACGCGATCAAGAAGGGTCTAGCCGCGCAAAAAGCAGCCGGCGTATCGACGTGGGAGGTCCCGTATCTGCCCATCGATCCGGCCGATCTGGGGCGGAGCTACGAGGCCATCATCCGCATCAACAGCCAATCCGGCAAAGGCGGTCTCTCTTACGTCATGGAAGAGAGCCGCGGGTTCCGCTTGCCGCGAAAGCTCTCCATCGAATTCAGTCAGAGCATCCAGAAGGCCGCTGACGAGACCGGCCTCGAGCTCTCTTCGGAAGAGATCTGGAACGCGTTCACCCGCGAGTACCTGAGCCGCGCCGGCCGCTTCACGCTCGACGCGAGCACGTCGGTGTCGTCGGCCGAAGGCTCCGCTTGTCGCATCACGGGTAAGCTCCTGTCCGATGGCTCGGCGCGCGGCCTCTCCGGCGTGGGCAACGGACCGATTTCCGCGTTCGTCGCCGCGGTGGGCGCCGCGCTCGGCGTGACCATCACCGTGAGCGACTATTCGGAGCACGCACTCGGCGAAGGCGCCGAGGCATCGGCCGTCGCGTACGTCGAGGTCCGGTGCGGCGGGCACTCGACGTTCGGAGTCGGCGTCCATCCGAGCATCGTCACCGCGTCTCTCGACGCCGTGCTGAGCGCGCTGAACCGACTCGATCGGCGTTTCGCGGGTATTTTCGCCGATTTCCGCGAAGATGCCGCGGCTTTGGCCGCCGTATCTCCTTGAGCCGCCGCGCTGGTCGGTGAGCCACTGCCTCGCCCGCTTCGCCCGCGAGTCGGCGAAAGCCGGCTGTCCTCTTGTCGCGGCTGATGAAGGCGCTCGGTATCTCGCTCGTGCAGTAGCTCGTGCGGGGGGCGCCTTCTTTCCGAATCAGAACACGATGCGTTCGACGTTGGCGTAGACGTTGAACGCGGTGCCGCGAGCGAAACCGATCAGCGTCACCCCCGAGCGCCGGGCGGCGTCCACGGCGAGCGACGTCGGCGCCGACACCGCCACCACGACGGGAATGCGCGCTCTCGCCGCTTTCTGCACGATCTCGAAGCTGGATCTGCCGCTCACAACCAGCGCGAGCTCCGACGCATCGACGGCGTCGAGGAGCATCCTGCCGACGGCCTTGTCGACGGCGTTGTGCCGACCGACGTCCTCGCGCAGGCACGAGAGCCGGCCGTCGACCCGCGCCAGCGCGGCGGCGTGGGTCCCGCCCGTCTCGCGAAATACGCGCTGTTCGTCGCAGAGGAGCGACTCCAAGCGCGAGAGGACGCTCGCCGCGAAGCGCGCGCGCACGGCGAGCGGCGTGCGCGTCGTCAGCAGATCGTCGATGTTTCGTCGCCCGCAGACCCCGCACGCCGCGGTCGTCAGCGTGCCGCGTCGCGAACGCCCGAGTTGCTCGAGGTCGAGGGACATGCCCGGCCCCGGCGTCGCGTCGATGACGTTGCCGTATCCCTCCTCGCCGGGACGTCCACAGTGAAAGACGCGACCGAGGTCGCTCGCGCGCTCGATGAGCCCCTCGGCGAGGAGAAAGCCGAGCACGAGCTCGTGGTCGTTGCCCGGCGTTCGCATCGTCACGGCGACGGTCTCGCCCGCCACGCGGATCTCCAGTGGCTCCTCCACGGCGAGCTCCGACGAGCTCGACAGCGGCGCCCCCTGTCGGACCTGGACGACGCCGGACGGCACGGACTTCATGAGCTGAGTTATAGCCTCGCGTTGGGGGCCGAAATTTCGACCCCTTGGGGCCCGGTTCGTCTGCCTTGCCTAGTAACGAGCTGCCCGCGATTGGCGCAGCGATGGTTCGTATACGTACCTTCGTTCTCTGCGTCGGCACCCCCACCAACGAGCTCTTACCTTCGTCCTCTGCGTCGGCACCCCCACCAACGAGCTCTTTTTATCGCCGGTACTCGAGCCCGCCGTCGCCGCCCGTCTAGTCGATCAGTCGACCCGTCTGATCGGCCTCCAGCGTGGCGTCGCGGCGCTGGCTGGTCACGAAGACGCGGAACTTGATGTCCGTGGTCTCGGGTAAGTTTCGCTTCAGCAGAACGCGCGCGACGACGCCCTCGGGGATGTTCGCCTTCGCCTTGGCGTCTCGCGTGAGCTTCGGAACCGCGCTGAGCTTCACCGATTCGAGGGGGAAAAGATTGTCATCGAGGTTGCCCGTGCCGAGGAGCTTCACCGGCACGGGGGGCGCGACGACGCCGGCCCGGTAGACGTACTGGACGACCGTCTTCGGTGCGGCCGGGTCGCGGGCTTGAAGGACGGCGTGGTCGGGGTAGACGAGCAGCGACAGCGCCTCGATGGGCGAGGGAGCGTGCTTCTTCAGCTCGGCCATTGCCCGCGAGAACCCCGCTTCCGTGTAGAGCGAGCCGCCCTCCGTCCCTTCGGATTGCGAGAGCCAAGACTCGATGGCTCGCTGATTGCAACCTACCGCGCACGCGGCTCCCAGCAGCAGCAGCGCGCGCCGCGAAATGAGCGGCGCGCGATCGATCACGCGGCGATGGCCTCGAGCCAGCGCATCAAGATGTCCCTTCCACCGGCTAGCAGCCGTAGGCTCGTCCACTCGTTCCTTTGATGCGCCTGCGAGTTGACGCCGGGTCCGAAGTTTACCGCGGGAACCCCCAGAGCGGAAAAGCGGGCGACGTCCGTCCAAGCCTGCTTCGGTTCCACCGCGGTGACGCCGCTCGCCGCGAGCGCCTCGACCAGGGGGTGCTTACGGAAGGGCAGCGCGGGCGGCGCCTCGTCGACGAACACGACTTCGCCCTCCGGCCTCGCGAGCTCGACGAGGTGCGCCTTGGCCTGTTCCAGCGTGCGATCTGGCCCGAAGCGATGGTTTACGTTTATCTCGAAAAGATCCGGAATGATGTTTCTCGCTCGACCGGCCTTCGCCAGCGTCGCGCTCGTCACGGCCGCCCACTCGAGTCCGTCAATCTGGCTGCGTTGGGGTGTCAGCGCGGCCAGCCGCGTCAAAAACGGAGCCGCCTTGTGGATCGCGTTCTCGCCTTCCCAGGGCCGCGCGCTGTGCGATGTTCTGCCGTGGAAGCGAACGTTGCCGTGGACGGAGCCGGCACAGCCGAGCTGTAGACGGTTGTCGCTCGGCTCGAGGCACACGGCGATCGACGCAGCGCGCAGCTCCTCGTCCTGTTGAAGGACGGGCCCGAGCTCGTTTTCGACGAAGGGCCCTTCTTCGCGCGCGTAGAAGACCAACGTCAAGTCGACGTTCGGGCGTGTGGCGCGCTCCGCGACGTCGAGCATCAGGGCGAGCCCGCTCTTCATGTCGGAGGCGCCCGGACCGTACAGCTTGTCGCCGTCGATGCGCGGCGGCGCGTCGTGGTCGGTGCGCACGACGTCCAGGTGTCCGACGAGCGCGACGTGAGGCCCGCCGGTCCCGCGCGTCAGCGGCACGACGATGGAGTTGCCGTAGCGCCGCACCGCGCTCGCGAGCTTTACCTTACCGACGCGATCGGCCACCGCCGCGCAGATCTCGGCTTCCTCGCCGATGGGTGAGGGGATCTTGCAGAGCCAGAGAAGGGTCTCGGTGAGCGAGTCCATCGCGTTCAGACGGGCACGTTGAAATCGCGGAGCGCCGCGTTGAGGCTCGTCTTGCGATCGGTGCTCTCTTTGCGCTGTCCGATGATGAGCGCGCACGGCACCAGGTACTCGCCGGCAGGAAATTTCCTCGGTCGCACGCCGGGGATGACGACGCTGCGCGCGGGCACGCGGCCGCGGATCTCCGTTGCCGTGCTGCCGCTGACGTCGATGATCGGCGTCGACGACGTCAGCACGACGCCCGTGCCGATCACCGATTCGCGCTCGATGAGCATCCCCTCGACGACGACGCAGCGCGATCCCAGAAAGCACCCGTCTTCGACGATGACCGGCTGCGCGCCCGGCGGCTCGAGCACCCCGCCGATCCCCACCCCTCCCGAGAGGTGGCAATCCTTGCCGATCTGCGCGCACGACCCCACGGTCGCCCAGGTGTCGACCATGGTGCCCGAGCCGACGTACGCGCCGATGTTCACGTAGCCCGGCATGACGATCGCCCCGGGCTCCACGTGCGCGCCGTAGCGCACCGTACCCGGCGGCACGACGCGTACGCCGGCCTTGTCGAGCCCGTGCTTGTTCGGGATCTTGTCGTGGAACTCGATGGGCCCGGCGTGCGACACCTCGAGCTTGGTGATCCCGAAGTAGAGCAAGATGGCCTGCTTCACCCAGGCGTGGGTGGTCCATTGCCCCGGCGCGCTCTGGGTCGCGACGCGCAGCGTTCCCTTGTCGAGCCGTTCGATGACCGCCTCGACCGCCTTCTTGTTTTCTTCTTTTTCGAGGAGCTTGCGGTCGGAGAACGTCTCTTCGACGAGTGCCATGAGGCGCGTTTCATCCATGACTCGAGCGGTACCTTTCTTTCCGCGGCGAGCCTAGCGCATTTTCTTCAGCGGCACTTGCCCTCGACTCGAGCGAGGCTCGGAAGAACGCCGGCTCTTTCAGCGCTCTTCGATCGGATCGGCGTCGTGGAGAGACAGCTCGCGCGAGGGACGACGCGCCCGCGCCGGGCACGCCGCGCGCTCGTCACTCGGCGGCGGCGACGGGGAAGCTCGTCACCGCCGACCTCGCGCCGCGAGCCGCCTCCATGTTCGCCGAGGCGGCTCGCGCGATGTGCGCCACGCAGCGTTCCGTGAGATCGATGAGCGGCGGCACCGCGAGCGACAGCTGCTTCGTCGACTGCGCCGGGGCGGTGATGCACAGCCGGCACGACGAATCCGCGCGGTTCACCTTCACGTGCACGCCGCCGTCGCGACCGGTCGCGATGGCAGCCGCGAACCCGACGAGGCGAAGGGCGAGGCGCGGGTTGACCAGCACGGCGATGGGCTCGCTCGGCTCGTCGAAAGAGAGCTCCACGCGGCGGCCTCTGCCGGAGCCGGTGTCCTGGCGTACGGTGCTCTCGCGGATCACGTCGGTGACGTCCACGGGGACGCGCCCCGTCGCGGTGGCTTCGACCATGAGCTCGATGAGCTCGAGCGCGCCGTCGAGATCCCGCACCGTGGCGGAGATGGCCTGCTCGAGCCGCAGGCGGTCGCTCGCGCGCAGCGCCTCGCCCTTCGCCTCGCCGAGCGCCGCTTCGAGCTCGTGCAAGCGGCGCGTGACCAGCTCCGAGAGCTCGTCGAAGGCGTCCGACGATCCGAGCTTCGCGCTCGCGTCGCGCGACAGATCGACGGCCGACGCGATGAGCGGCGCGCACGAGGCGTGCACGAACGGAATGACCCGCACGAGCGCCTTGGGCCCGACCTTCACCGAGCCGAGCAGGTGCTGCAGATTGTGGATGCCCCCGACCGTGTCTCGCATCATGCCGCTCGTGGCAAGGAGCCGCGGATCGACGGACCGCGATGAGGGGGGCACCGCCATCGTGCTTACGAGTTTAGTGCAAACTTTGAGGAAGCACTCGTCCAGTGAGTGGACTGTCGGAACCTCTGCCTGCCCGATCGGGCGAGCGGGCGAAGGTTCCTTCGCCACTGCATCGGGGTGACGAGTGCTCCGGACTTTTGCGTGGCTCGCGCGCGTTCCTCGCGCTCGCGGCAACCTGAAGGATGGCCTTAAAGCAGGTCGTGACCCGCGAAAAAGTATGCGCACTCGATCCGGCCGTTTTCGACGGAGTCCGAACCATGCACTGCGTTTTCGCCGACGTTCGCACCGTACAGTTTGCGCACCGTTCCCTCGGCGGCCTTCGCGGGATCGGTCGCGCCGATGACGTTACGGTAGTGCTGCACGGCGTTGTCGCGCTCCAAGGCCGCGATGACGACCGGGCCGCGCGTCATGAACGTGCAGAGCTCGTCGAAGAAGGGACGCGCCTTGTGGACGGCGTAGAACCCTTCGGCGACGGCGCGCGGGAGCGTCGTCTGCTTCATCGCGACGATGCGGAAGCCCTCTTCGAGGAGGCGCTGGATGATCTTGCCCTGCACGCGCTTCTCGACGGCGTCGGGTTTGATGATGCACAGGGTGCGTTCGATGGACATGAGTCGTTGTCAACCTTTGAGCATGCTTTGGAGCGTCGTTCCCATTTCCGCGGGCGAGGGAGCGACCTTCACGCCGGCCGCGACCAGCGCGCGGATCTTGTCCGTCGCCGTGCCTTTGCCGCCGCTGATGATCGCGCCCGCGTGTCCCATCCGCTTGCCCGGAGGCGCGGTGGTCCCCGCGATGAAGCCCGCCACGGGCTTCTTCATGTTTGCTTTGATCCACGCGGCGGCGCGCTCTTCCGCGTTGCCGCCGATCTCGCCGATCATGATGACGCCCTCGGTGCCCGGGTCGTCGTTGAAGAGCTTCAGGCAATCGACGAAATCCATGCCGCCGACCGGGTCGCCCCCGATGCCGATGCACGTCGATTGACCCATCCCGAGGGCGGTGAGCTGCCCGACGGCCTCGTACGTCAGCGTGCCGGAGCGCGACACGACGCCGTACTTGCCCGGCAGATGGATGTGACCGGGCATGATGCCGATCTTGCAGGCGCCCGGGGTGATGATGCCGGGGCAGTTCGGCCCGATGAGGCGCGTGCCGCTGCCTTCGAGCACGCGGCGCACGCGGATCATGTCCACCACCGGGATGCCCTCGGTGATGCAGATGGCGAGCTTGATGCCCGCGCCGATCGCTTCGAGGATCGAGTCCGCGGCGCCGAGCGGCGGCACGAAGATGCACGACGTGTCCGCGCCGGTTTGCTTCACCGCCTCGGCGACGGTGTCGAACACCGGAACGGAGAGTTTCGCCCCGTCCGGGCCTTTGCCCTCGAACGTCTCGCCGCCGCGGTTCGGCGTGACGCCGCCGACGACCTTCGTGCCGTAGGCCATGCACTGCCCCGCGTGGAACGAGCCCGCGCTGCCCGTGATGCCCTGGAAGATGACCTTCGTGTCTTTTCCGACCAGTACCGACATTCTCGCTTCTCCTAAGCCGTCACTGGCCCGCTCAGGCGGCCTTCACCGCCGCGACGATCTTCTTCGCGCCGTCGAGCATGTTGTCCGCGGGTTGGATCTTGAGGCCGCTGTTCCGGAGGATCTCTTTGCCGAGCTCCACGTTGGTGCCCTCGAGACGCACGACGAGCGGCACCTTGAGACCGAGCTCCTTGGTCGCCGCGACCACCCCTTCGGCGATGACGTCGCACTTCATGATACCGCCGAAGATGTTCACGAAGATCCCCTTCACCTTCGAGGACGAGAGGATCATCTTGAACGCCTTGGTGACCTGCTCCTTCGTCGCGCCGCCGCCGACGTCCAGGAAGTTCGCGGGAGTGCCGCCGGCGTGCTGGATGATGTCCATGGTGGCCATGGCGAGGCCGGCGCCGTTCACCAGGCAGCCGATGTCGCCGTCGAGGGAGACGTAGTTGAGCCCGGCCGTCTTGGCCTCGAGCTCGACGGGATCTTCCTCGTCCTTGTCCATCATTTCCGCCCATTCCTTATGGCGGCCCTCGGCGTTGTCGTCGAAGTTGATCTTGGCGTCGAGCGCCATGATCTTGCCGTCCTTCGTGACGATGAGCGGATTGATCTCGCAGAGCGAGCAATCTTCCTTCTCGAAGAGCGTCGCGAGCTTCGTCACGACCTGCGCGAACTCGGCGATGGTGGCCTTCGGGTTCGGCGTGCCCTTGCCGATCTGGAGACCGAACGCCAGATCGCGCGCCTGGTATCCGGCAAGTCCAATGGTCGGATCGACGAACTCGACGAGGATCTTCTCCGGCGTCTCGGCGGCGACCTTCTCGATCTCGACGCCGCCCTCCGTCGACGCCATGAGGGCGATGCGGCGCTTCTCGCGATCCACGACGAGCCCGAGGTAGAGCTCGCGCGCGATGTCGAGCCCTTGCTCGACGTAGAGGCGCCGCACCTTCTGCCCGTGCGGTCCGGTCTGATGCGTGACCAGCTGCATCCCGAGGATCTCGGAAGCGATCTTCCTCGCTTCGGCGGGGCCGCCCTTCACGACCTTCACCCCGCCGCCCTTTCCGCGGCCGCCGGCGTGGATCTGCGCCTTCACGACGACGACGGGGATGCCCGTCTCGTCGATGAGCTTCTTCGCGGCTTTCTCGGCTTCGTCGACGGTCAGGGCGGGGATGCCCTTCGGCGTCGGGATCCCGTACCGCTGGAAGATCTGCTTGCCTTGGTATTCGTGAATTTTCATAGCGTTTATCCGACGCTCTTCTTCACGACGTCGACGATGCCCTGGACGCTCTTGGCGCTCTTCTCGAGCATCGCCTTCTCGTCCGCGGCGAGCTCGATCTCGACGATGCGCTCGACGCCGCCTGAGCCGACGACCACCGGCACGCCCATGTACAGATCCTTGTAGCCGTACTGGCCTTCCAGGTACGCGGCGCACGGCAAGAGGCGCTTCTGGTTGCGCAGGTACGACTCGGCGATGGCGATGGCGCCCGCCGCCGGCGCGAAGTACGCGCTCGTGCCCATCAGGTTGACTATTTCGCCGCCGCCCTTGCGGGTGCGATCGATGATCGCGTCGAGCTTGTCCTTCGCGACGAGCTGCTTCGCCGGCACGCCGTTGATCGTGGTGTACGACAGCACCGGCACCATGTCGTCGCCGTGGCCGCCGAGCACCATCGCGCGCACGTCGGAGACGCTGACCTTCGCCTCGCGCGCCAGGAACAGCGCGAACCGCGCGCTGTCCAGCGTGCCGGCCATGCCGACGACCTTCGCCGCGGGGAAGCCGGTGCGGCGCTTCAGCTCGTAGACCATGGCGTCGAGGGGGTTCGAGATGACGACGACGAAGGCGTTCGGACAGTGCTTCTTCGCGTTGTCGGCGACGTCGCGGATGATGGGCAGGTTCGTCGCGACGAGGTCGTCGCGCGACTGGCCCGGCTTGCGTGGGATGCCCGCGGTGACGATGATGACGTCCGAGCCGGCGCAGTCTTCCCACTTCGACGTGCCGGTGATGTGCGTCTGGTTGCCGCTCAGCGCGGTCGCCTGCTCCAGGTCGAGCGCCTTGCCCTTGGCGAAGTTCTCGCGAGAAGGGATGTCGAAGAGCACGACGTCGCCGAGCTGCTTCTGGACGATGATGTTCGCGAGCTCCCCGCCGATGTTGCCTGCGCCGATGAGTGAAATCTTGCTCTTTGCCATTTGACTCTCACATGTGATCGATGATGGCGCGCCCGAACTCGGAGCAACGCACCTCTTTTGCGCCGTCCATGAGGCGCGCGAAATCGTAGGTGACGGTCTTGGAGCCGATGGCGCCGTCCATGCCCTTGATGACCAGATCGGCGGCTTCCGACCACCCGAGGTGTCGGAGCATCATCTCGCCGCTCAGAATGACGGAGCCGGGGTTCACCTTGTCGAGCCCTGCGTACTTCGGAGCCGTCCCGTGGGTTGCCTCGAAGATCGCGTGGCCGGTCGCGTAATTGATGTTGCCGCCCGGCGCAATACCGATGCCGCCGACCTGCGCGGCGAGCGCGTCGGAGAGGTAGTCGCCGTTCAGGTTGAGCGTCGCGATGACGTCGAACTCCTTCGCGCGGGTGAGCACCTGCTGCAGCGTGATGTCGGCGATCGAATCCTTGATCTTGAGGAGCTTCTTCCACTTGCCCTGGCCGTGCGTCGGCATCAGCTTCGCCGCGGTTTCCACCTCGGCCCGGAGCTCCGCCTGCGCCTCGGGCGGCGCCATGTCGTAGCCGGGCTCCACCTTCTTGGCGTTGTCGACGACGGAGATGTTCGGGTTCTCCTCCAGGTTGCCGAGGATCCACGTCTCGCGCTCGGTCACGACCTTCGAACGGAACTCGCGCGTCGAAAGGGCGTAGCCCCAGTCGCGGAACGCGCCCTCCGTGAACTTCATGATGTTGCCCTTGTGGACCAGGGTGACGCTCTTCCGGCCGAAGCGGAGCGCGTACTCGATGGCCGCTCGCACGAGCCGCTCCGTCCCTTCCCGCGACACCGGCTTCACGCCGATGCCCGACGTGTCCGGGAAGCGGATCTTCTTCACGCCCATCTCCTTCTGAAGGAAGGAGATGACCTTCTTCACCTCCGGCGACTCCGCTTGCCATTCGATGCCGGCGTAGATGTCCTCCGTGTTCTCGCGGAAGATCACCGTGTCGACGTCGGCGGGGACCTTCACCGGGCTCGGCACGCCCTGGAACCAGCGAACCGGGCGTAGACACACGTAAAGGTCGAGCTGCTGGCGCAGCGTCACGTTCAAGGAGCGAATCCCCTTGCCGACCGGCGTCGTCAGCGGCCCTTTGATGCCGACCAGGTACTTCCGGTACGACTCGACGGTCGCTTCGGGAAGCCAATCGTCGAAGAGCTTCTTGGATTTTTCGCCGGCGTACACCTCGTACCAGGCGATCTTCTTCTTGCCCCCGTACGCCTTTGCGACCGCCGCATCGAGCACCGCTTGCGATGCGCGCCAGATGTCCGGGCCGGTCCCGTCGCCTTCGATGAACGGGAGGATGGGATGGTCGGGCACGACGAGCGTGCCGCTGGCCGACATGGTGATGGCATCACCCGATTTCGGAGCGTCGAAGCTTGGCATCCAGCGACCTCGTACCTCGGCGGGATGAAAGGGAGACGCCGGGGATGCCGCGACGTATCCCAACGCCCAGAAAACGGCAACGTCCGGCAACGGAAGGCGTTCTCGTTGCGCGGCAGGAGCGCGAGACGCGCGGGGTCGCGTGCCTGAACGTCCGTGCACACGCCCCTGCGACTTGACGGAGTGGGTTCCGTCCGTCATAAGGGCCGCCCGCTCCATGTCCAAGATGAAGACCAACCGCGCTGCGGCCAAGCGCTTCAAGGTCACCGGTAAGGGCCGCATCCGCCGGCCGAAAGGTGGCGCCCAGCACAACATGATCGGCAAGAGCCGTAAGCGCCGCCGCCGCCTGCGCGACAACGACATGGTCGATGCCACCTTCGAGAAGCGCGTGAAGCTTCTCCTTCCCTACGGCTGAACGACCAGAGGACCCGAAGAGATGTCGCGCGTAAAACGAGGACCTGGACCCCGCCGCCGTCACAAGGCGGTGCTGAAGGAGACGAAGGGCTTTTACGGGAGCCGCCACAGCCGCTACCGCGAAGCCGTCAAAACGCTCCGCAAGGCCTGGGAGTATCAGTACACCAGCCGCAAGCTCCGCAAGCGCGACTTCCGCAGCCTGTGGATCGTCCGCATCAACGCGGCCTGCCGCGAAGTCGGAACGACCTACTCGCGCTTCATGGCCGCGCTCGCCAAGGCCGGCGTGGATCTCGATCGCAAAGTGCTAGCCGACCTCGCCGTGAACGACCCCCCGGCGTTCAAGAAGCTCGCCGAGCTCGTTCCGGCCGCGTCGAAATAACGCCGCCGCTCGCGTTCGCTTCACTCCGAGCGAGCCGAGCTCGTTCCGGCCGCGTCGAATAACGCCGCCGCTCGCGCTCGCTTCACTCCGCGAGCCGCGCCTGACGCCGCCATCAAGCGGACAGAAACCGGTTGCGGATTTCCGGCGTCGGTACGCGGCAGCTTTCCGATTTGCCGAACCAGCGGTAGCGGTTCGCAACCAGATACCTGTACACGGCGTCCCGAAGCCTCCGCGGCACCAGCATCGCGACGTAGGAGAGGGGCCACGGTGCGCGGAGCTTCCGTGCGACACGCAGCAACGCGGTGCTGT
Source organism: Polyangiaceae bacterium (assembly GCA_035547195.1). Classification (GTDB taxonomy): domain Bacteria; phylum Myxococcota_A; class Polyangia; order Polyangiales; family Polyangiaceae; genus DASZVB01. The sequence goes on along the minus strand of DASZVB010000123.1, from coordinate 214,796 downwards.
TCGTGTACGCCTTCCCCTCGTCGATGAGCACCATGGTGCTGAGCTGCGAGCCATCGACGCCATGCGCCGCCGCGAGCGCGACGCCCTGCGGTGACTGCAGGGACGCGAAGCGAAAGCGCGCTTTCGGATCCCGGTCGATGATGAAGTTCACCGCGGAATTGCAGACGTTACAGACGCCGTCGAACAGAACGATGCTCGAGTCAGCCGCGGCAGTAGGGAGCGATGCCGGGCGCGCTCCCGATGGGGTCTTCGATGTGCCTTCGACCATGAGCGTCGCTCCTTCTTGATCATAGAGTCGACATCCGCCCCGTGCCAGGTAGGACAGCGGACCCGGTTTCACGGTTCATCCTTGTCGCGCATCACCGGAAGGCGCTCGGCGAACGCGGCCAGCGCACGCAGCCTCCGAGAGAAATCCGAGAGAGCATCGGCCATACACCGCACGTCCCGCGTTGCTGGATGCTTCAGCTCGTAGGCGCGCCGCGTGATGAACGTGCGCAGAACGTCGGCAATCGTGGTCTCCTCGGTCTCCGCGATCTCGAGCAGATCGTACCATTCCTGTTCCGACAGGAGCACCTTGAACTGACGGGACCGGCTTACGCTGTGCATCGATGAGGCCAGGAACATGCCTCTGGATGCCTCCCCTTCGTCATTCTCGAATACCGGTTGCGCGATTTCGTCGAAGCTCGACCCGCACGCTTCGTTTTTCGCCGTGGTGACGCTCAGGTCGCTTCGTCGTGATGACGTTCTGAGCGCCGCGGTGACGCTCAGGTCGCTTCGCCACGATGACGCTCTCATTCCTTGGATCAGATGTCCCGGTGCGGGACATCTGAAGTGGCTCGCACCTGACGATGCGTTCCACGAGGGCAGAAAAGCCGGTCGGGCGCGAGCACCTCTCGGGAGATGGTACATCAGCGGTACATGGGACGGCCGATGTCCCGGAGATGTGCATCGATGCTCCCGCGCCCGCTCTGAGCGGCAGAAAACAAGCCGAATCCGAGCAGTGTTCGAGCGGACATCGGGGCTCTAATGTCCCGCTCAGGTACCTCACGTTTTGGTCGTCGCACACGCCCTGACCGCACTTCGAAGTCCACTCCCCGTTAACGCTCCGGCTCTAATGTCCCGCTCAGGTACCTCGCGTTTTGGTCGTCGCACACGCCCTGACCGCACTTCGAAGTCCGCTCCCCGTAATGCTCCGGTCAACGCTTTCCGTTAGCGCTCCCCGTTAACGCTGACGCCTTCGACCCGACCCAAGACGTCGGCACTCGCGAGGGCTCAAGGCACGGACTTGCCGTGGCCATGAATCACTACCGGCGCGCTGGGCGCCCGCTATAGTCCGCCCCATGTCCGACGTCGTCGCCGATATCGATTCGAATCTTCGCGGCCTGTCCGAGCGGCTCCGCGAAGCGTTCGCCCGCGCAACGACGGAACCGGATCTCCGGGCGCTCAAGGCGCAGGCCCTTGGAAAGAAGGGGGAGCTCACCAGCGTCCTGCGCCGCCTCTCGGAGGTGCCGCCAACCGAGCGAAAGGCGGTCGGGGAGCGGGTCAACGGGGCGAAGTCGGACATCGAGCAGGCGTTCGAGACGCGTCTCGTTCAGATCCACCGCGCGGCGAGGGACGCCGAGCTCCAGGCGCGGCCGTACGATTTGTCGCTTCCAGGACGCCGTCCGGCGATTCGCGGGCACTTGCACCCTTTGACGCAGGTGCGCCTCGAGATCCTCGACATCTTTCAGTCGCTCGGTTTCGCGGTCGCGTGGGGGCCGGAGGTGGAGCTCGAGGAGAACAATTTCACGAAGCTGGCGTTTCCCCCGGACCACCCAGCCATGGATATGCAGGATAGCTTCTGGGTGACCGTCGAAGGCGGCGCTCCCGCGCGCACGCTTCTTCGAACGCACACCAGCAACGTCCAGGTGCGGGAGATGAGCAGCCGTAAGCCGCCCATGGCGGTGGTCAGCGGCGGCGCCGTTTATCGCCGCGGCGACGACGACAGCACACACTCTCCGATGTTCTATCAAGTCGAGGGGTTCCTCGTGAACGAGCGGGTCAGCTTCGCGGAGCTGAAGGGCGTGCTCACGGCGTTCGCGGAGCGGCTCTATGGTTACCCCATCGGCGTGCGTTTCCGGCCGAGTTACTTCCCGTTCGTCGAGCCGGGCGCCGAGGTCGACCTCGAGTGCGTGTTCTGCACGGAGCAGACGAAGAAGAGCTGCCGCGTCTGTAAAGGCACACGCTGGGTCGAGGTCCTCGGTTCTGGAATGATTCACCCGGACGTGTTCACCCACTGCGGCATCGATCCCGAGCGCTACACGGGGTTTGCCTTCGGGGTGGGCGTCGAGCGGCTCGCGATGCTCCGCTACGGCATTCCCGACATCCGCATCCTGTTCGAGAACGACCCGCGGTTTCTCGCGCTGTTCTAGGCTCGACTTGAGCGAGTCTTGGAAGAACAGATCACGATCGTCGTGGAGGGCAAGAGCCACGAGAAAAACCGGCGAGGCCGGGGCCAGCTGGGGCTCTGGTCGCGAGAAACGCGCGATTTTTGAAGCGTGCCGCATCGACCCCGAAGTCGAGAGATCCGCGCGAAGCGTGGAAAATCGTGAGTTTTCTGTACGCGAAAATCGCGAAACTCGAGTCTAGGAGCTACTCGGCCGCGGCGGCGGGTTCGAGCGCGCCGAGACGTATGACGCGATCGGCGACGGCGGCGACGTCGCGCCGATGAGTCGCGACGAGCACGGTGCGCGTTCCGCGGAGGTTCGCGATGGCCCGGCACATCGACTCGGCCGCGTCCGAGTCGAGCCCCTCGGTGGGCTCGTCCAAGAGCAAGATGGGCAATCCACTGACGAGCGCGCGGCACAGCGCCACCTGACGGCGTTCGCCGCCGGACAGCGGACGGCCTCCGGGGCCCACGACGGTGTCCGCCGGTAGCTCGGCGAGCCGAGTCGCTCCCACGAGTCGGAGCGCCCCGTCGGCGGCGCTTGCCTCGCCGCCGACGAGCAGGACGTTTTCTACGACGCTGCCGGTGACGAGCGGCGCTTCCTGCGGAACCCAGGCGAAGGGTCGAGAGCCGGGACCCGACGCAGCACGCGTGACGTCCTCCGTCTCGACCAAGACTTTGCCGCGTGCCGGTTCCAACCCGAGCAGCGCCCGAAAGAGCGTCGTTTTGCCCACACCGGTCGGACCGACCAGGCAAACGATTTCACCGGATCCGGCCACGAGGCTGGTCGCCGGACCGCGATCGCGGGCGCCGAATTCATGGAGCTCGAGGATCGGTGGAGCGGACGGCGGTTTTACGGACGGCGCGGGCAGCGCGACGGCCGCGCCAAAGGGCGAAGCGCCGAGCGCCTCGAGCGCGACGTTGCCTCTCTCGAGCCATCCGCGCGCGTCGCCCAGATCGCGCAGCGGCCGATACGCCATGAACATCACGGCCGAAAAGGGAAGCAAGGTCGACGCGGTCGCTCGTAGCTCGAGACGCACACAAATGGCGACTCCGACCACCACGGCGAGCGCGGCGGCCACCTCGTTGCCGCCCGAGAGCAACGCACGCGCAACGTCCACTCTGGCAGCCGTCGAGCCGACGCGCAGTCCGGCCGTCTCTACGGCGGCCACGACGCGCTCGCCGGCTCCGTATGCGCGGAATAAATCGGCGTGAGTCACGAATTCGTCGAGGCCGCACTCGAGCGCCTCGAGCGCGCGCTGTAACCGTTCGCTCTGCCGCCGAGCCCGCCCCCTCAGCACGGCGATCGCGATCGCGAACGGCGCCGCGCCGACCAAGGCGAACATCGAAAGAATGGGAGAAATTCCCACGAGACAAGCCGCGAGCGGGACGAGCTGCGCGGTCGCTCGCGCGAAGGTGAGCGCGCCTGCCGAAACGGCCGCTTCGACTTCTCGTAATCGCACGGAGATCTGCGCGAGCGCGCGCTGCGTCGGCAAAACCGGGCCGTTTCGAAGGACGTCGCGCAAGACGAGCGTGCGGAACCGACCGGCGACGCGCGCGCCGAGAAGGCGCTCGCTTCCCGCGACGACCGCGCCGGACGCGGCCTTGACGAGTGCGGCAACGAGACCGACATATGAAGCCGAGGCGATGGAATTTCCGAGCCGCACGAAGCTCGGGAGCGCCATCGACGTAGTACCTAGCGACGCAGCTAGGCTTCCGGCCGCGACTGCAAGAGCAGCGTGGCCCGCCGAGTAGCCGACGACGCCCAGCGTCAACGCGACCAAAAATGAGCGATGTGAAAAAAGCTCGAACAGAACCTCTCGCTCGAGGGTTCGACGATCCGCGCGCACGCCGATCTCACTACATCTACGCTGGAATGAACGCATCTAATCTCAACAAAGCCCTGCAGAGCACTTCACTCGTCGGCAGCCTGGCCGAACATAGGAATGGCGACCATCTGATCAGACCCATTTGTTCGAATGGGTGACACTCATGGACGAGCGTTTCGCACTTTTTTCGTACCTGGCACACATGGCATTGGATCGCGATTCCAGCCTCGAGCGTTTTCAGGTCGCCGCTGCGCGGCGCGATGGGCTTCGAGGCCGACTTTGCTCGCACTCCGCAATTTCTCGCATCGGAAGCGGCGTGCGCATCGTGGGGGCACGGAGTTTGCTTTGAATTTCGCCGGTTCGCGGCCTTTCTAAAGCTTTTTTCGCTCGGTGAATCTCATGCTGGAACCCGCCAACAAGTCCGCCGCAAAGCTCTCCAGGCGCTCAGGTGCGTTTGGGGGCGCTGCCCGTGGCCGAAAGCGCGACAGAGCCCAATCTTCCGCGCGCCCCAGGCAACCAAGAGACGAGAACATGAACGAGCCCAACGAAGCAGCATCGAACCCCGATTTTCTCGCCGACGAGCCGGGCGAGGAGAGCGCCGTCCGGATGTCGTCCGGTTTCGCGCCGGCAGGCGACTCCGCGCCGGGGGACGAGGCTACGTACTTCGACGCCGCGCCACACGGCGCGGAGACGCGTGAATCGACCGCGCCCGCCGCGCACGAAGACATGGCGGGCGACTCCACGCTGTCCCGTTACTTCCGCGAGATGGCGACTCATCAGGTCATGGGTCCCGACGAAGAGCTGCAAGCCGCGCAACGCGTCGAAGAAGCGGAGGTCGAGCACTGGGCCGCGCTGCTCGCGTATCTGCCTCTCGCCGAGGCCGTCCTCGTTCAGCTGGAGAAGGACGTCACGACGATGCCGGAGCCCGAGCGCCCGAACCTCGTGCAGGTTCCGGAGCTGCGCCGGCTGTTGAAGGTCTTCAAGAAGCAGCGCTCCAAGCTCAACGCCGCGCAGCTGCGCGAGTGGACGGACCTGTCGCGTTCTCTCGGCGCCGCCGTGCGCCTGCCGGATTCCGATCGTCTGTGGATGGCGAACGCCTACCAGGTCGTCGGTTCGGCCGCGGACTTCGATCTCATGGAAGACGGCGCCGCGCTCGCCGGGCTCGCTTCGACGCCCGCCTACCGTCGCTTCATGGATCGCGTGAAGCAGACGGACGTCGTTCAGCGCGAAGCGAAGAACCGCTTCGTCAAGGCGAACCTCCGCCTCGTCGTCAGCATCGCGCGTCGTTACAACCGCGGTCGTCTTCCGCTCATCGATCTCATCCAGGAAGGCAACATCGGTCTGATGAAGGCCGTCGAGCGGTTCGACCACACTCGCGGCTACCGCTTCTCGACGTACGCGTCGTGGTGGATTCGCCACGCGATCAGCCGCGCCCTCGCGGACAAGGGCCGCGCCGTTCGCATCCCCGTGCACATGCTCGACACCTACAACCGCGTCGCGCGCGCCACGCAGACGATCATCGCGCGCACCGGTCACGAGCCCAGCCTCGAAGAGCTCGAGAAGGAGACCGGCGTTCCGCGGGAGAAGCTCGAGAAGGTGCGCGAGCTCTACGCCGAGACTCCGTTCTCGCTCGATCGCCCCGTCGGCGACGAAGACGGACGGCGCTTCATCGACTTCCTCGTCGAGGACAACCCGACTTCGCCGTACGACAACCTCGCGGCGTCGCGCTGGGCCGAAGAAGTGCGGCGTCTCCTCGGGACGCTCACGCCGATCGAATCGCGCATCATCCGATGGCGCTTCGGTCTCGATAATGAAGACGAGCTCACGTTGAAAGAGATTGGAGACAAGTACAACTTGTCGCGCGAGCGCATCCGCCAGCTCCAAGAGCAGGCCATCGGAAAGATCCGGAAACAGATCCGCGACACGTGAACCAACCTCGAACGCGTGCGCCGCGCGCGCGTTCGAGAGGCAGCGCGGTCTTCGCGCGACGAGCGCCCGTGACCCGAAAGGTCGCGGGCGTTCGTGTCTTCGCCGTCTTCGCGTTTGTCTCGCGTTCGGGGTAATCGAGAATTTTACGCTGCCTTGCGGGCCGGCGGCCGCCGCTGAAAGCGCCGATCTGCCTCGCGATTTCAGCTAGTTACGCCTCCACCCCAACGCGCCATTTACTTTTTGAGCGGTTGGCGTCATTTAGGCGTCGCGTTCGCCCGGGCGTAACCCGTCCGATGCGACGCAGCCCCCTGATTGCAGCGCGATTTCCGTCGGTCTCCGACGTGAATCGGAGTTGCTCGGGTCCGCCCAAAACGGACCGCTTGCACCTCCCCACGATGTCGTCAACCTCTGCCGCCCCAGTAATCTTCCAGCCGACCGCGTTTCTTTCGCGTTCGAGGGATGGGGCGTCGTCGAGCTCGTTTGTAGCCCGCCGGGGCTGCGATTTCGCAGGGGCGTCGTGCAACAGCGGGTGTGTCCGCGCCAGCTTCGACGGTGCATACGCACCGCCGAAGACGGCTTCCATCGCCGCGAGCTCTTGAAATGAAGCGATTCGTATTCCCACGGTGGGCGAACAAGACAGTGCCGCTCGTGGGCGTGGTCCTCGGCGCCGCGCCCGTGTACCTGACTTTATTGATCTGGTACGGCGCGTCGCCGAAGACGACCGACGTCGGCTTCGAACCGAAGCAGCCGGTGCCGTACAGCCACGCGCTGCACGCCGGCGAGCTCGGCATCGACTGCCGGTACTGTCACAACACCGTCGAGCACGCCGCGATGGCGGCGATCCCGCCGACGGAGACGTGCATGAACTGCCACGCGCGCGTGCGGACGAAGAGCGCGAAGCTCGAGCCGATCCGCACGAGCTATCAGACGGGGTCCGCCGTGCAGTGGAAGAAGGTCCACGACCTCCCGGATTACGTCTACTTCAATCACAGCGCGCACGTGACCCGCGGCGTCGGCTGCGTGACGTGCCACGGCCGCATCGATCAGATGCAGGAGGTCTACCAGTTCGCTCCGCTCTCCATGGGCTGGTGCCTCGATTGCCACCGCGCTCCGTACAAGAACCTCAGGCCGCCCGAGGAAGTCACGAACATGGCCTGGACCCCGCCGAACGGCGAAGATCCCGTCGAATACGGCAAGAAGCTCGCCGAGAAGAACAACCTCCACCCCCCGACCGACTGCTCCACATGTCATCGGTAAGCAACAAATCCGAGAAGCCCAAGTACTGGCGCAGCCTCGCGGAGCTCGAGGGCAACCCCGAGTTCGAGCGGTTCATCGAGCACGAATTCGCCGAGCCGGTGTCGGAGCTGCCTCCGACGTCCGAAGAGCGCCGCCGCTTCATGCAGATCATGGGAGCGTCGCTCGCTTTCGCCGGCCTCACGACGGGGTGCCGGTGGGAGCAGGACTACATCCTTCCTCAGACGCGACGGCCCGAGGGGCTCATCCCCGGTGAGCCGCGCTACTTCGCGACGTCCATGGACATGGGCGGCTACGCGACGGGCCTGCTCGCGAAGAGCTACGACGGCCGCCCGGTGAAGATCGAGGGCAACCCGAACCACCCCGACAGCAAGGGCGCGTGCAACCTGTTCCACCAGGCGAGCATCCTCGAGATGTACGACCCGGATCGGAGCAAGGGCTTCGCCACGTACTCGGGCGGCAAGCGCACCGAGTCGACGAAGGACGCCTTCGTCAAGGCGGCGAATGAGATCATGGCCGCCGCGCGCGCGAGCCAGGGCAGGGGCTTCCGCATCCTCTCCGAGTCGAGCTCGTCGCGCAGCGTCGCGGACATGAAGCGCCGCTTGCTCGCCGCGCTTCCGCAAGCGAAGTGGTACGAGTACGAGCCGATCTCCGCGGACAACATCCGCCTCGGCAGCGAGCTCGCGTTCGGCGCGTCGTATCGTCCGAGCTACGCCTTCGACAAGGCGAAGGTCGTCCTCGCGCTCGACGCCGATTTCCTGGTCAGCGAGCGCGGCGCGATCCGCAACGCGCAGACGTTCATCCAGGGGCGAAGGCCCGACACCGGCGAGATGAATCGCCTCTACATGATCGAGAGCGCGTACTCGATGACCGGCGGCGTGGCCGATCACCGGCTGCCGCTCCGTTCCGAGCTCATCAAGGCCGTCGCCGTCGCGCTCGACGCGAGCATCAGCGGCAAGGCCTCGCCGTCTGCGGATCTCGGACCCGCGCAGGCGCGGCCGGCGGCGCAGTTCCTCGACGACGCGAAGGTGCAGAAGTTCCTCGCGGCCGTGGAGAAGGATCTGCTCGCGAACCGCGGCAAGAGCGTCGTCATCGCCGGCGAGCAGCAGCCGCCGGAAGTGCACGCGCTCGTTCACCGCATCAACGCGGTGCTCGGCAACATCGGCACCACCGTCGACTTTTACCCCGACTTCACCGCGGAGCGCCTCCCGCACAAGGAGGCGATCGTCCAGCTCGGCAAAGAGATGGCGTCCGGCGCGGTCGACACGCTGGTCATCATCGGCGGCAACCCGGTGTTCAACGCGCCCGCGGACGTCGATTTCGAAGCCGGCCTCACCAAGGTGAAGAACACGATCCGCGCCGGTCTCCACGAGGACGAGACGACGCTGAAGTGCCAGTGGCAAGTGCCGCTCGCGCACTACCTGGAGACCTGGGGCGACACCCGCGGCTACGACGGCACCGTCGGGATCCAGCAGCCGCTCATCGCGCCGCTCTACGGCGGCCCGTCGGTGATCGAGCTCATCGCGCTGCTCCTCGGCGACAGCACGAAGGAAGGCCAGGACATCGTCAAGCGCACGCTCGCGTCGAACATGGGCGACGAGCGGCTCTGGCGAAAGACGGTGCACGACGGCGTGCTGCTCGGCTCGGGCCTCGGCCCGGTGCAGCCGGTGATGAAGCCCCTCGGCCCGATCGCCCTGTCGGATCGCGAGAAGGCCGGCATCGCGCTTCAGAACGGCCAGCTCGAGCTGACGCTCGCGCCCTGCCCGAAGATCTACGACGGCCGTTACGCGAACAACGGCTGGCTGCAAGAGCTGCCGGATCCGGTGCTGAAGATCACCTGGGGCAACGCGGCGCTCATCGCTCCGGCGACGGCGAAGGAGCTCGGCGTCGACGACCAGACGCTGGTGAAGCTCACGCTCAACGGCCAGACGCTCACGATTCCCGCGGTCATCGCCCCGGGACAAGCGCCCGGCTCGGTGCGCGTCGTCCTCGGCTACGGCCGGTCGGCGGTCGGCGTCGTCGGCATCGGCAGCCGCCTCGACTACGGCCTGCTCGAGAACTACCGCGACGAGTACGACGCGGGCGACCTCGAGCTCGTGGGCGTGAACCCGTATCCGATGCGCACGACCGCGTTCGGCTACTTCGGCGGCGGGCTCAACGTGGAGCCCACCGGCGACAAGAAGAAGCTCGCGATGACGCAGATGACGCACGCGATCAGCGACACGCCCGGCCGTACCGAACTGCAGCGCCGCGTGCCGACGCTCGTCCGCGAGGCGAACCTGGAGGAGTTCAAGGAGCACCCCGGCTTCGCCAAAGAGGTCGTGGAGCACAAGCCGCTCCTCTCGCTCTGGCAAGAGCCGGTCGTGTACGACAAGCACAAGTGGGGCATGAGCATCGACCTCAATCGGTGCATCGGCTGCAACGCTTGCGTCGTCGCGTGCGTCTCGGAGAACAACATCCCGGTCGTCGGACGCGAGCGCGTCATCATGGGCCGCGAGATGCAGTGGATCCGCATCGACGTGTACTTCCGCGGCGACCCGGAGGACCCGGAGCTCACGTACCAGCCGCTCACCTGCCATCAGTGCGAGCACGCGCCGTGCGAGTCGGTCTGCCCCGTCGGCGCGACGATGCACTCGCGCGAGGGCCTGAACGACATGGTCTACAACCGCTGCATCGGCACGCGGTACTGCTCGAACAACTGCCCCTACAAGGTCCGGCGCTTCAACTACTTCAACTTCCACGAGGAGCTGAAGCTCGAGAAGAACCAGACGAAGAAGATGATGTTCAACCCGGACGTCACGGTGCGCTTCCGCGGCGTCATGGAGAAGTGCACGTTCTGCATCCAGCGGATCCAGAACGTGAAGATCAAGACGAAGAACACGCATCGGGCGATCGAAGACGGCGAGATCCGCACGGCTTGCCAGCAAACCTGCCCGACCGAAGCGATCGTGTTCGGCGATCTGAACGACCAGAACAGCAAGGTTGCGAAGCTTCAGCGCGGACCACGGTCGTACGCGATGCTCGAAGAGCTGAACGTCAGACCGCGTTTGCAATATCTCGCGCGCGTCAGAAATCCCAATCCGGAGCTTGCCTGATGGCTGCTGCAGACTACGAGGCTTGGTATCAGCCCCCGAAGGGCGACAGCGAAATCGCGAAGATCACGGACAACGTGCTTCGCGTGGCGGAGGCGAAGCGTCCGCCCGTGGGCTGGTACGTCGCGTTCACCCTCGCGGTCGCGATGCTCGGCGTCCTGGGCATCTCGATCGCGTGGCTGTTTTGGACCGGCATCGGCATCTGGGGCAACATGCACCCGGTCGTCTGGGCCTGGGACATCACGAACTTCGTGTTCTGGGTCGGTATCGGCCACGCCGGCACGCTGATCAGCGCCATTCTCTTCCTGCTCCGCCAACCCTGGCGCACCGCCATCAACCGCGCCGCGGAGGCCATGACGATCTTCGCCGTCATGTGCGCGCTCATCTTCCCGGGCATCCACATCGGCCGTCCCTGGCTGCCGTACTGGATGCTCCCGATCCCGAACCAGATGGACATGTGGCCCCAGTTCCGGAGCCCGCTCGACTGGGACGTGTTCGCGGTCGGCACGTACTTCACGGTCTCGCTCCTCTTCTGGTACGTCGGCCTCATCCCGGATCTCGCGTCCCTGCGCGATCGGGCGACGACGACCATCCGCCGCTTCCTGTACGGCATGTTCTCGATGGGCTGGCGCGGGTCGTCCCGCCAGTGGCATCGCTACGAGCGCGCGTACCTGATCCTCGCGGCGCTCTCGACGCCCCTCGTGCTCTCCGTGCACTCGGTCGTCTCCTTCGACTTCGCCACGTCACAGCTCCCCGGCTGGCACACGACGATCTTCCCGCCGTACTTCGTCGCCGGCGCCATCTTCAGCGGGTTCGCGATGGTGGTCACGCTGCTCGTCCCCGCGCGCCAGTTCTTCGGACTGAAGGACATCATCGAGATGAAGCATCTCGAGGCGATGAACAAGGTCATCCTCGCGACCGGGACCATGGTCGGATACTCGTACGGTATGGAGTTCTTCATCGCCTGGTACAGCGGCTCGCCGTACGAGGGATGGCACTTCATCAACCGCGCGTTCGGGCCGTACGCCTGGGCGTACTGGACGATGATCTCCTGCAACGTGATCTTCCCGCAGCTCTTCTGGTTCAAGGCGATCCGGACGAGCCTCGTGGCGATGATGGTCATCGACGTGCTGGTGAACGTCGGCATGTGGTTCGAGCGCTTCGTGATCATCGTGATCTCGCTGCACCGCGATTTCGTGCCGTCGTCGTGGGGCTACTACATCCCGACCAAGTGGGATTTCCTCACGCTCACGGGGAGCTTCGGGCTCTTCTTCACGCTGTTCTTGCTGTTCTGCCGCTACCTGCCGACGGTCGCCGTCGCCGAGGTGAAGGCCCAGCACGCCCACTCCCACGGGGGAGGACACTGAGCCATGAGTGACGCGCCGAAAAAGGCCAAGGAACACAAGGGTCCGCCTCCGCTGCACGGCCTGCTCGCGGAGTACGAGACGCCGGCCGCGCTCATCAAGGGCGCGGAGCGGGTCCGCAACGCGGGCTTCCGCGACTGGGATACGTTCTCGCCGTTCCCCGTGCACGGGATCGACGGCGCAATGGGCATCCGTCCGACCATCCTGCCGTGGCTCATCCTGTGCGGCGGCGTCACCGGGTGCACGCTCGCGCTCGGTTTCCAGTGGTGGGCCAACGGCGTCGACTATCCCTTCTTGATCAGCGGTAAGCCCTTCTGGAGCGTCGCGGCGAACATCCCCATCACGTTCGAGCTCACGGTGCTCTTCAGCGCGCTCACCGCGGTGTTCGGCATGCTCATCCTGAACAAGCTGCCGCTCCCGGCGCACCCGCTGGATCTGAAGGAGCGGTTCGCGCGCTCCACCGACGACCGCTTCTACGTCCTCGTGCAGGCGAGCGATCCGGTGTTCGACGAGCGCGACACGCGCACGCTGCTCGAGCAGTCCGGGGCGCTCGCCGTCGAAGAAGTGCCGGAAGACGTGAAGTCGCCCGCCGAGATGCCGCGCGGCATTCTGTACGTGCTCCTCATCCTCGCGGCGGCCTCCACGATTCCGTTCGCGATGGCCGCCTACGCCCGTGAATCGAAGTCGCCGCTTCCCCGGCATCACATCGTGCCGGACATGGACTTCCAGCAGAAGTTCAAGGGCCAGCGGATGAACACCTTCTTCGCCGACAAGCGCGCCGACCGGCCGCAGGAAGAGGGCACCATCGCCGTGGGCGAGCTCAACGACGACGACCATCTCTACGCGGGCAAGCTGAACGGCACCTTCGCGCGGACGTTCCCCCCGTCGATCAAGATCGATGCGGCGACGATGGAGTACGGCCGGCAGCGCTTCGGCATCTACTGCACGCCGTGCCACGGCCAGGTCGGCGAAGGCGACGGCATGGTGAACCAGCGCGCGCTGTCGCTCGCGGAGGGCACCTGGGTTCCGCCGTCGAACATCACCGACGAGCGCATCCGGGTCATGCCCGTCGGCGAGATCTTCAACACGATCACGCACGGCGTGCGCAACATGCCGGCGTATGGCAAGCAGATCCCGGCGGAGGACCGCTGGAAAATCATCCTCTACGTGCGCGCGCTGCAGAAGAGCCGCGCCGCGGAGCTCAAGGATCTCTCCGAGCAAGAGCGTGAATCGCTCATCAGGGGCGGGTGAGGACCGAGATGGCACACGGCAAGGAAGTTCACCTCGACGACAACATCCAGATCGACGGCGAAGCGTCGGATCTCGGTAAGAAGGCGCTCGGCGTCGGCATCGTCGCGCTCGTACTCGGGTGCGTCCTCGGCGGCGGCCCGCTCGGTCGCCAGTTCACCGCTTCGTACCTGGTCGCGTACATGTACGTCCTGGCCCTCGGCCTCGGCCTGCTGTGGTTCGTGGCCATCCAGCACCTGACGAACGCCCACTGGAGCGTCGTCGTTCGCCGCGTCGCGGAGATCATCGCCGCGAACATGCCGCTGCTCGCGCTGCTCGCGTTGCCGGTGATCATCCCCATCGTCATCGGCCAGTCGGAGATCTTCGAGTGGGCCGATCCGGCGAAGGTCGCTCAGAACCACGTGCTCGAGCACAAGGCGGGCTATCTCAACGTCACGTTCTTCGTCATCCGGATCGTCGTCTACTTCGGTTTCTGGTCGTTCCTCTCGCGGCACTTCCTGAGCAAGTCGGTCGAGCAGGACACGGCGTCGGGCAAGGCCGAACAGATCAACCACTCGCTGCAGGCCGTGAGCGCCCCGTCGATGATCGCGTTCGGGCTGACGCTGACGTTCTGCGCCTTCGACCTGCTCATGTCGGTGGATCCCTACTTCTTCTCCACCATCTTCGGCGTCTACTACTTCGGCGGCGCCGTCGCCTGTGGCTACTCGGTGCTCGCGCTCGCCCTGATGTGGCTTCAGGGCAAAGGACGCCTCGTCCACTCCGTGAACCGCGAGCACTATCACGACCTCGGGAAGATGATGTTCGCGTTCGGGGTCGTCTTCTGGTCGTACATCGCGTTCGCCCAGTTCATGCTCATCTGGTACGGCGACGTGCCCGAAGAGACCGCCTGGTTCCACGACCGGTTCAACGCCGACTGGAAGATCGTGTCCGCTGCGCTCCTCGCCCTCCACTTCGTGGTGCCGTTCTTCGGCCTCCTGTCGCGGCACACGAAGCGCAATCGAAAGACGCTCGCGTTCTGGGCCGTGTGGCTCCTCGTGATCGAATACGTCGACCTCTACTGGCTCGTCATGCCGTCCCTCAGCAAGGACGAGATCCCGCTGCACATCTCGGATCTCCTCTGCTGGATCGGCGCGGTCGGCATCTTCATCGGCGTCGCCGCGATGCGCGCCAAGGGCAAGAACCTCGTCCCCACCAAGGATCCGCGTCTCGCAGATTCGTTGGCCTTCCTGAACCCATGAGGGTCACACCATGAGTGCAGAGCAAGCCGCCGCAGTGAACGCAGAAGCCACGACCGAAACGGTCGAGCCCGACGACATCGACGTCGGGCTCATCGCGACGATCACCATCGTCGGAGCGCTGCTCGTCGTCGCCATCGCAGCGGCGCTGACGGCGCTCGTGCGCTCCGAATCGACGATATACGGGCTCGAAGCGGGCACGTACGCGAACCTCGGAGCCGTGAAGCGGCTCAAATCCGAACAGACGGCCAAGCTGGAAGGGTCTGTCGCCTGGGGCGACAAGGCAAAGGGTCAGGTGGTCATCCCGATCGAGCGCGCGATGGAAATCGTGCAGCAGCAGATCGACAGGGATCCGTTCGCGGCGACTCCGTCGTCCCCTCCCGCGGCCCAGACGGCGGCTCCTGCGGGATCCGCCGCGCCGCCTCCGGCTGGCACGGAATCACAAGAGCCCGGCGCGGCGCCCGACCAAGAAAAGGCCCTGCACGGCAAGCACGTGCCGGCGGCGGGTGGCAAAGTCGACCCCGCTCATGGCGCACCGGTCACTCCCGCAGCAGCTCCGAAGTAATTCCCTCCACATGATCCCGAAGCGAACACTCTGGCACCTGCTGAACGGCGTCGCCGCCGTCTCGGCGGTCCTGCTCGCTTCGACCCCCGCCGCCGCCCGCCCCGTCGCCGAATCGGAGAAGATCGATCGCACCGAGCCGCTCCCCGCGCGGCTTCAGGGCATCGACGTCCGCGAG
The DNA here is from genome assembly GCA_035547195.1 of Polyangiaceae bacterium. Lineage (GTDB taxonomy): Bacteria > Myxococcota_A > Polyangia > Polyangiales > Polyangiaceae > DASZVB01. The sequence goes on along the minus strand of DASZVB010000123.1, from coordinate 199,680 downwards.
CACCTCGGCGAGTTCGTGCCGAAGAACGCGGCGTTCGTCGACGACACCGGCAAACCCGTGACGATGGGGGATTTCCTCGACGGCAAGCACCCCGTCATCTTGACGCTCAACTACTCGCGCTGCCCCATGCTCTGCGGCCTCGAGTTGAACGCGCTCGTCGCGTCGCTCAAGCAGCTCGACTGGACGGCGGGCGGCGAGTTCAAGATCGTCACCGTCATCCTCGATCCGACCGAGACGCCCGCGCAATCCGCGCAAGCCAAGGCGCGCTACGTGCGCCAGTACGGGCGCGACGGCGCCGCCAATGGTTGGCACTTCCTCACCGGCTCGGAAGCGTCCATCAAGATGGTCGCGGACTCCGTCGGCTTCACCTACGGCTACAACGAGAAGCGCAACGAGTACATCCACCCCGCGGCCATCATGATCCTCTCGCCGCAGGGCAAGATCGCGCGGTATCTCTACGGTATCGAGTACCACCCGAAGACGATGCGTCTTTCGCTGGTGGAGTCGGCCGAGGGCAAGATCGGCTCGAGCATCGACCAGCTGGTGCTCTACTGCTTCCACTACGACGCGAAGGAAGGCAGCTACGCGCCGGTCGCGATGAACATCATGCGTGTGTCCGGGGGCGTCACCGTGACCGTCCTCGGCGGCTTCCTCACCTCGTTTTTCATCGCTGAGTCTCGCAAGCGTAAGAAGCTGCTTTCCGCGAGAAACGAAGGCTCTCTCTCGGGAGCTCATGAATCATGATGAACCTTGCCACTCTCCTCTTCGCCGCCGACGAACCGAGCAACACCCCGACGCTCGGCGAGTCGCCGTACTTCTGGCTTCCCAAGTCCGGGTCCGCCGCCACTCAGCAGCACGTCGATCCGCTGTTCAACTACATCATGTGGGTCAGCGTCGTCAGCACGTTGCTACTGCTCGGCCTGATGATCCTGTTCGTCATCAAGTACCGGGCCGCGGACCGGCACGTGAAACCGCAAGGCGGCGGCGACCACAACACCGCGCTCGAGCTCCTCTGGTCGATCGGGCCGCTGCCGATCGTGCTGGCGATGTTCGGCTGGGGCTTCCAGGGCTTCGTCGCTCTGCGCACCACGCCGAAGGACGCCTACGAGATCCACGTCACCGGGCAGAAGTGGAAGTGGCTCTTCGATTACCCCAACGGGTACACGGACGACGTCCTGCACGTCCCCGTCGGTCAGAAGGTGCGTCTGGTGATGACGTCGGTGGACGTCGTACACAGCTTCGGTCTTCCCGGTTTCCGGACGAAGGAAGACGTCGTCCCCGGCCGTTACACCGAGCTGTGGTTCGAGCCGTCGACGCCCGGCGAATACCCCGTCTTCTGCGATCAGTACTGTGGCACCAGCCACTCGGGGATGATCACGAAGGTCGTCGCCCACGAGCAGGCGGATTTCGACAAGTGGCTCGTCGACGCCGGCAACAAGATCGACTCGATGCCCCCGGTAGAGCTGGGTGAGAAGATGTATAACCAGCAAGGCTGCGCGGCCTGCCACTCCCTCGACGGTACTCGTAAGACGGGACCGTCCTGGAAGGGCCTCTTCGACAAGACCGAGACCATGTCGGACGGAACGCAGGTCCATGTCGACGAGAACTACATCAAAGAATCGATCCTCGAGCCCCAAGCGAAGATCGTCCAGAGCTTCCCGCCGGCGATGCCGACCTTCAAAGGCAAGCTGAGCGACAAGAAGATCGACGGCATCATCGCCTTCATCAAGGCGCAGAAGTAGGGAGAAGCAGATGGCCTCCACCACGACAACCGCCGACCTTGCGCCCCCTGCCGCACACGGCGGCGACGACAATTACCTCACCCACGACAAGGGCCTCGCGTCGTGGCTGCTCACGCTGGATCACAAGCGGATCGGCATCATGTACTTCTGCTGCGTCATCGCAGCGTTCGCGCTGGGCGGCTTCTTCGCCCTCATGATCCGCACCGAGCTCTGGGCGCCCGGCAAGACGATCGTCGACGCCGACACGTACAACCAGCTCTTCACGTTCCACGGCGCGGTGATGGTGTTCCTGGTCATCGTTCCGGGCATCCCGGCGGCGCTCGGCAACTTCGTGCTGCCGCTCCACCTCGGCGCGAAGGACGTCGCCTTCCCGAAGCTCAACCTGATGAGCTGGTACATGTGGATCACGGGCGCGGTGTTCCTGATCACCTCGCTCGCCGTGAGCGCCGCGGACACGGGCTGGACCTTCTATACGCCCTACAGCACGACGACCCCGACGGCGGTCATCCCCGCCCTCGCCGGTGTGTTCATCCTCGGGTTCAGCTCCATCTTCACCGGCCTGAACTTCATCGTGACGATTCACAAGATGCGCGCGCCGGGGCTCACCTGGTTCCGCCTGCCGCTCTTCGTGTGGGGCCTCTACTCGACGGCCATCATGCAGGTGCTCGCGACGCCGGTGCTCGGCATCACGCTCCTCATGCTCATCGTCGAGCGGGCCTTCGGCATCGGCATCTTCGATCCGGCCCTCGGCGGCGATCCGGTGCTATTCCAGCACTTCTTCTGGTTCTACTCGCATCCCGCCGTCTACATCATGGTCGTCCCGGGCTTCGGCGTGATCAGCGAGATCATCCCGGTGTTCTCGCGGAAGCGGCTCTTCGGGTACAGCTTCATCGCCCTGTCCAGCGTGGCGATCGCGATCCTCTCGTTCCTCGTGTGGGGCCACCACATGTTCGTCAGCGGGCAGTCGGTGCTCGCCGGCAGCATCTTCAGCGCGATCACGTTCCTCATCGCGATCCCGACGGCCATCAAGGTGCTGAACTGGATCTCGACGATGTACAAAGGCGCCATCCACCTGGACACGCCGATGCTCTACGCGCTGATGTTCTTGTGGGTGTTCACCATCGGCGGCGTGACCGGTCTCTTCCTGGCGACGATGTCGACCGACGTCCACCTGCACGACACCTACTTCGTCGTGGCGCACTTCCACTACGTCATGATGGGCGGCGCGATCACCGCGTTCTTCGGCGGCCTGCACTACTGGTGGCCCAAGATGTGGGGCCGCATGTACAACGAGGCCACCGGTCGCGTGGGCGCGCTCCTCGTGTTCGTCGGGCTGAACCTGACGTTCTTCCCGCAGTTCATCATGGGCTCGCGCGGGATGCCGCGGCGCTACTACAACTACATCCCGGAGTTCCAGCCGTTCCACCAGGCGTCGACCATCGGCGCTTACATCCTCGGCGTCGGCTTCATCATCACGACGGTGTCGCTCATCCGCTCTCTGCTGAAGAAGCCCGACGCGCCGATGAACCCCTGGGGCGCAAACACGCTCGAGTGGACGACGTCGTCGCCCCCGCCCTACTACAACTTCGCGAAGATCCCGCACGTCGTCGAGGGTCCGTACGAGTACGCTGACTGGGAGTACGACGACAAGATCGGCGGCTACGTCCGCAAGGCTCAAGAGGCAACATGACCGAAGCGACGGTAGAAGCCGTTCACGGGCACAGCGCGGGGCACGGCCACGACGCGGCCCACTCCGCGAACCCGTTCCTGGCTCATCACTTCGACACGCCGAGGCAGCAGTTCGAGGCCGGTAAGTTCGGCATCTGGCTCTTCCTCGTCACCGAGATCCTCTTCTTCAGCGGCCTGTTCTGTGCGTACAGCATCTACCGCGCGCTGGATCCGGACGTGTTCGAGTGGGGGCACTACTTCCTCGACACGACGCTCGGCGCGATCAACACGAGCGTGCTCCTCTTGAGCAGCTTGACGGCGGCATGGGCCGTTCGAAACGCGCAGCTCCGTCAGCACCGGGCCATCGTGGTCAACATCGTGATCACGCTGCTCTGCGCTTCGACCTTCATGGCGATCAAGTACACGGAGTACTCCCATAAGTTTCACGCGGGTCTTCTGCCCGGCAAGAACTTCCAGCCGACGGAAGACGTCTGGGACATGCCCGCCTACGAGAGGAAGAACGGGCCGCCGCCGGAGGGTTTCCTCGACGGAACGCCGCAGGGCATCGAGAAGGCGGAGAAGCTCATCACCCGAGGGCATCCGTACAAATTCGAGCCGCCGCCGCACGCCGGTCGCTTCTTCGGCATCTACTTCTGCATGACGGGGTTGCACGGCATCCACGTGCTCGTCGGGATGGTGGTGTGGATCTGGATGCTGGTGAAAGCGCTGAAGAAGCAATTCGGACCGACGTATTACGGGCCGGTCGACTTCGCCGCGCTGTACTGGCATCTCGTCGACCTCATCTGGATTTACCTCTTCCCGCTCCTTTACTTGATTGACTGAGGCTCGAGGAAACCATGGCCAAGAAGGAAGAAGATCACGTCGACCACCACGACGACATGGGCCACGCGCTGAGCCCGTACCTGCTCATCGCCGTCTGGGTCGTGCTCATGGGGTTCACGGGGCTCACGGTGTTTTGCTCGAGGCTCGGGCTCGGCCCTCAGGCAAGCTTCGCCGTCGCGATGATCATCGCGACCATCAAGGCGGGGCTGGTCTTGTCGGTGTTCATGCACCTCTGGTGGGACAAGCGGATGAACCTCTTCGCGTTCCTCGGTTCGTTCCTCTTCGTCATGCTCTTCATCGGCATGGCCCTCACCGACAAGAGCGAATACGCCCGAGATTTGATCCAGAACACCGATCAAGCGGCGCAGCAAACCGCGACCGGCACTCCCGGTACTCCGGCGAAGTAAACGTCACTGGGCGAGGCAGAGATTGAACAGGAAGACGGAAGGACAGAAGAGCAGAGGAGAGAGGAATTAAAAAATCCCCTCTGACCTTCCGCCCTTCCCTACTTCCTGTTCAATCCTCTGCCTCGTATCAAGCCGTCATCGCCCCCAAAGCGTCGCAGCGATGGCCTCGACGCACTTGTCGATGCGGTCGCGCGCTTCGGCGTGCTTGCCGGCGACGCCGTCGGCGATGAACGAGAACGCGACGGGGCTCTTCCCGGGAGGCCCCAAGACGTAGCCGCTGAGCGCGACGACCTGATCGAGCGTGCCGGTCTTCGCGCGGACGGTGCGGTCGTCGGCGCGATCGCGAAAGCGCGCGTGCAGCGTGCCGTCGACCCCGCCGACGGCGAGCTGCGCGACGAAGTCCGCGCCGACGCGCGGGCTCCAGTAGGCGTGGCGCAGCACCGTCGCGAGCGTCCAGGGGCTAACGCGGTTGGCGTCGTAGAGACCGGATCCGTTGGTCATGCGGAAGCCCGGGTCGAGCGCGCCGATGTCCTTGAGCCACGCCGCGACGGCGTCGGCGCCGTCGCGCGTCCTCGCCGGCGGCGCGTGTGAAAATGCGCCCAGCGTCTTCAGCAGCGTCTCGGCGTAGAAGTTGTCGCTGTTCTTGCCGAGCTCGCGCACGAGCACCGCGAGCGGCTCGGACTCGATGTACGTGATGCGCGAATGAATCGACGCGCCGCCGAGCCCGACGTCTCCTTTGACGTCGATCTGCATCGTGCGGAGGATATCGGCGAGGACGAAGCCGGCGAATCTTCGCGGATCGTCGACGCGCTTGCCGAAGCGGAGGCGGGGCGGACCTTCGCCGACGAACCCGGCGACGTCCGCCGCCAAGCGCACGCCGTTCGGAGACATCGTGAGGCGCACGCCGTCGCCGGCCGGTGCCGCTCGCGTGGCGACCGAACCGCGGACGTCGACGAAGCCCGGCGGATCGAACCACACCGTCGCGGCCGAGCCGGCCTTGCCGGGCACGACGTTCAGCGTCACCGAGTTGCGTTCCAGAGACACGGCGGATACCGGCGCGCGGAACGGCGCCCACTCGTTCGGCTGCGAAGCAAAAGCCGGCGGCACGTACTCGTCGTCGAAGTAACTCTGGTCGACGAGGATTCCGTCCACCTTGCGCACGCCGAGCTGGTGCAGCGCGCTCGCGAGCTCCCAGAGATCTTCCGTGCTCAGCGACGGATCGCCGTTGCCGCGGATCACGAGCGGAGCCACGCGGCGATCCTCGATGTGCCCGAAGAGCGCCGTCGTGAAGCGGAAATCGGGACCCATCTTGTCGAGCACGGCCGCGGCGGTGAGCACCTTGGTGTTCGAGGCCGGGTTGAGGGCGCGGTGTTCGTCGGCGGCGGCGAGGACTCGGCCGGTCGCGACATCCGTCACCGCCGCGCCGCCGTGTCCGCCGATGCTCGCCGCCCATTGCGAGAACGCTGCAACGGCGGCGTCGATTTTCCCTGTCGGAGCCGGCGCGGAGATCGGCGGCGACAACGCCGCCGCCGCGGCGGAGATCGGCGGCGACAACGCCACCGCCGCGGACGACGCCGATGCGGCGGATTGGGGCGCGGCTGCGGCGGAGTACGCGGAGAATACCGTCGTCACGCCGGCGAGGGCAGCCACCCGGAGCGCCGGTCGCGCGGAGAGCGCGCCCGGAGACGAAGCTCCGGAGCGAGCGCGCGGTGCGCCGCGCTCGCCGTCACGCACGGGTCGCCGCACGCTGGAAAGACTCCGTTGGTACCTCGCGCATCCTTGTCGCGCACACCCACCTCGATGAGGACGGAGGAGTGAAGCATGACGGCGGCAAGTGGTGTACCTCGCGCATCCTTGTCGCGCGCACCCACCCCCAACGCATGCCCGAGGGCGAAGCGGGGGCATGGGTTCTTTCGTGCGTCACTCGGCGAGCCTACCGGGATTTTTTCGAGGACGTGGCATTATTCCTCGCGAGCGGCGTCGCCGCGTGTTCGAAGATGATGGGTTCTCGCTGGATCGTCCTCGTTGCCGCAAGCGTGTGTGTGTGCACCGCGTGCTCCTCGCACGCGCCGAGCGGCGCGGAACGACCCATCGAGGTGGTCGTGCCGACGGAGCCGCAGACGCTGGACCCGCGCTTTGCGACGCGAAGCTTGGACGTGAAGATCACGCGCCTCGTTCACGCGGGCCTGTTCGGCTTGGACCCGACGACGCTCGAGCCCGTGCCGCTCGCGGCCGAAGGTTCGGAATGGAAGGACGCGCGCACGCTGCGTGTAACGCTGAAGCCCGGCGTCCGCTTCCACGGCGGCGGCGCGCTCACGCCCCGGGACGTGTGCGCGACCATCGCCGCGGTGCGCGATCCGGCGCTGGGAAGCCCGCATCGCGGCATCGTCGAGGCGATCGGCACATGCGTCGCCGACGGCGCGAACGCGGTCGTGCTGACGCTCGATCATGCGCGCGCCACGCTCCTCACGGATCTGGAGATTCCGATCTTGCGCGCGGACGAAGCGCGCAGCCCGCCGCGCTCCGACGGAAAGCTCGACGGGCTCGGGCCCTTCGTCATCGCTTCCGTCGCGCCCGGCGAAGTTTCTCTTTCACCGGCGACGACGTCTGCCATGGCGACGCCGCGTCACGCCGTCGTCGTGCGTACGGTGCGCGACGAGAACGCGCGCGTGCAGCGCTTGCTGTCCGGGCGCAGCGACGTCGCGCCGAACGCAGTGTCGCCGCAGCTGTTACCGGCGCTCGATGGACGGTCGGGCCTTCGCATCGTGTCGCGTCCCGGCGCGAACGTGACGTACCTGATGTTCCAGAACGATCGCGCCGTGTTCCGCGACGTCGCGGTGCGCCGCGCGGTGGCCGCCGCGATCGACCGCGACGCGATCGTGAGGACGTTGCTCGCGGGGCGCGGCACCGTCGCGAAGGAGTTGCTACCGCCGGGGCACTGGGCTTCTGGCGAGGTCGGGGGAGAGCGAGAGCGAGGGCCCGAGCCAGCGGGTGAGGGTGGGGGAGCGGTCGCGGGGCGTCTCGAGCTTCGAGCTTTGGGGACGGTGGAGCTCTTGACGAGCACGGATCGCGCTCGGGTGACGATGGCGCGCGTCGTGGCGCAGATGCTGGGGGACGCGGGGCTCGGCGTGCGCGTCGTCACGCTGGATCAGGGCGTGATGTTCGCGCGGCTCGACGCGGGCGATTTCGATCTTGCGGTGCTTCAGATGCCGGAGCTCACCGAGCCCAACGTGCTCTCGTGGTTCTTTCATCCGCGCGGCGTTCCCGGCGAGGGCGGACAGGGGAAGAACCGAGCGCGCTACCGGAGCGAGCTCGCCGGCCGTCTGCTCGACGACGCGTCGACGCTCGAGGGACGTGCGGCGCGGCGCCCGCTCTACCGTCGCCTGGCCGCCGTCATGGCCGCCGATTTACCCGTGATTCCGCTGTGGCACGAAGATCAAGTCGCGGTCGTTTCGGAGCGCGCGCGCGGCTTTTTGCCGAGCGCGGAAGGCCGCTGGCTTTCGCTCGCGACGCTTTATTGATGCGGCGTTTCGCGCGGCGCTTGCGTTCGCGACAGGACATTGTCATACGCCCCCGTCCCATGGCGAGTCTGCGAAAGCCTGGCCGTTTCGTCGCTCGCATGGCCGCCGCTGCCGTTCTCGTCGCCTCCGTGGTTTCGGAACGCTCGGCCCATGCCGACGAACCGGTGCCGCCGGAGGTCGACGTGAATCCATCGAAATATCCGCCGCCCTCGACGCGGCCGAACCTCCTCCTCGTCGGCGCTGGCGTCACGGTCGGCTGGTACGGAATCGCGCTCGCCACCTCGTACGGCTGGCACAAAGCGGACTCCGCCGATTCGCTGCGCATCCCGGTCGCTGGACCGTACATGGCACTCACGAAGACGCACTGCGGAGCCGCCGAGACGAGCTGCAACACGTTCCAAGTCGTCATGCGCACGATCATCACGAGCTTGAGTCTCGTCGGCCAGACGGGCGGCGTGCTCGCGATGCTCGAAGGCGCGTTCGTTCCGACGAGCGCTTCCACTTCGGAGCAAGCGCGTGCGCCGCGACCGCCGAAGCGTCATGTAGCCGTTGTGCCTACACCGATGACGTCGGGCGGCGGCGTCTCGGTATTCGGAGAATTCTGAACGCGTTTCGAGATCTGAACGGGCGTCACTGAATACCTGGTGCAGTCAACGATGAAGCATGCTACGAAGTTCGGACATGGAGGTTCTCCGGTGAATCGACGAACGAAGTTCGTCCTAGTCACCGGCGGGGTCGTCTCCTCGATCGGCAAGGGGCTCGCTTCAGCATCCATCGGCGCGCTGATGGAAGCGCGTGGCCTGCGCGTCACGCACATGAAGCTCGATCCCTATATCAACGTCGATCCAGGGACGATGTCGCCGTACCAGCACGGCGAAGTCTTCGTCACCGACGACGGCGCCGAAACGGATCTAGACCTCGGCCACTACGAGCGCTTCGCGTCCTCGCGCCTCAGCCGGAAGGCGAACATCACCACCGGCCGCATCTACGAGACCGTCATCTCGAAGGAGCGCCGCGGCGAGTATCTCGGCGCGACCGTGCAGGTGATTCCGCACATCACCGACGAAATCAAGACGCGCATCAAAGAAGCGACCGAGGGCGCCGACATCGCCATCATCGAGATCGGCGGGACGGTCGGCGACATCGAATCGCTCCCATTTCTGGAGGCGATCCGCCAGCTGAAGGTCGAGGTCGGCCCCCAGAACGCCGTCAGCGTCTTCGTGACGCTGGTCCCGTACATCGCTTCGGCGGGCGAGCTGAAGACGAAGCCGACGCAGCACTCCGTCCGCGAGATGCGGGAAATCGGCATTCAACCGGACATCCTCCTCTGCCGTTGCGATCGGCCCATTCCCCGCGGCTTGAAGGAGAAGATCGCGCTGTTCTCCAACGTGGACGTCGACAGCGTCATCTCCGCGGTCGACGTCTCGTGCATCTACGAGCTGCCGCTCGTCCTCCACGCCGAGGGCCTCGACGAAGAGATCGCCGAGCGCTTGAACATCTGGTCGCGGCAGCCCGAGCTCGGCACGTGGAAGCGCGTCGTCGACAAATTCAAGAAGCCGGCGAACGGCTCGGTGAAGATCGGCGTCGTCGGTAAGTACGTGCACCTGCAAGACAGCTACAAATCGCTGCACGAAGCCCTCGTTCACGGCGGGCTCGAAAACGACGTGCACGTCGAGCTGTCGTACATCGACTCGGAGCAGATCGAGCGCACCAGCGCCCAGGCGACGCTCACCGGCCTCGACGCGGTCCTCGTCCCCGGCGGCTTCGGCGATCGCGGGATCGAAGGGAAGATCGCGGCGATTCGCTTCGCCCGCGAGCACGACATCCCCTTCTTCGGGATCTGTCTCGGCATGCAGCTCGCCGTCATCGAGTTCGCGCGCAACGTCTGCGGCTTGAAGGGCGCGAACTCCACCGAGTTCGCGCAGGACACGCCGCATCCGCTCATCGACCTGATGCCGGATCAGCGCAGCGTGCAGGAAAAGGGCGGCACGATGCGCCTCGGCGCGTACCCCTGTGTGCTCAAGAGCGGCAGCGCCGCAGCGCAGATCTACGGCACCCACGAGATCAGCGAACGGCACCGCCACCGCTACGAGTTCAACAACGCCTATCGGGATCAGCTCGCGCGCGCGGGCCTCATCCAGAGCGGCACCAGCCCCGACGGTCGCCTCGTCGAGGTCGTCGAGCTGGAAGGGCACCCGCACTTCCTCGGCTGCCAGTTTCATCCGGAATTCAAGAGCCGGCCGATGCAAGCGCATCCGCTCTTCGCGAAGTTCGTCTCCGCCGCCGTGCGCCGCCGCGACGAGATCGCGCGGTCAGTGGGCGGTGGCGTCGCCGCCGCCGAAGCGAAGGTCACGAACAACCTCAATTAGTTACCCGCAGGCCCGGTGTAGGCGTGCTTTCTGGATGCCAGGAGCGCGACGTGAGTCGCGCGACACAGAACGAGTCCAGAGCATCCGTCACAAGTGTCGCTAGGGCGACGAGAGGTTCGGCCCTCACCCAAGTGGGGGCCGAACCTCACGACGGCCCCTACGTGACGACGACGATCTCGGGTCCGGCGCTCACGCGGACGTTCTTCGCGTGGAACGTGTCGCCGTCGAGGACGAACGGGCCGCGATCCGGGAACTCGATCGAGAACGCGTTCACCAGGCCGTCGAAGTTCCCGGCGCCGCGGATCGGTTTGCCCAGCGTGACGAGCGGCCATTGAGGGCCGAGCAAACGCGGCGGGAGCGGCGACGCCACGAGATGCGGACGCTCGGCGTCTTCGCCGGCGCGGTACGTCACGAGCATGTGCAGCCCGACGTCGCGGAGCACCGAGCAGACCACGAGACTCCACGCGCTCGGCGGAAGCACAGCGCCGTCGACCGTGATGCGACAAGGCAGCGCGCCGAGGATCTTCGCGGCGTAAGGGCCGCCGCGGAACGAGTCGAAGAACGTGCGCAAGGCGATGCGAAACGCCGCGCCGAGACCGCCGGGCGAGGCCTGGTCGTACACTTCGAAGAAATTCGCGACCAGCCCGGTGCCGAACGTGAACCCGACGCGCGTGACGCCGTCGCTCTCGACGAGCAGCGTCGGGCGCGTCGTGACGCGGAGTCTCTCCGGTGTCTCCGCGATGGCGCGCACGGAGCGCACGACGTCGCGCTCGGCGTTCCAGTTCTTCGCGACGATGGACACCGTGCCTGCGCGCGCCAATCCCACGACGGGGAGCGGCGCGCCGCCGGCCGCGCGTACGAGCGCGGTGACGCCGGCCAGATAAGTCCCGTCGCCGCCGCAGAAGACCAACGGCGAAGCCCCGAGCGCGACGGCCTCACGGACGGCGCGATCGAGCTCCTCTTCGTTCGTGGTCGCGTACACCTTGCCGCGCGCGCGCACCACGTCGCGGATGCGCCGTTCGAGGTCAGGATCGCGACGAAAGCCGCCCGCCTTGCGATTGACGATGAACGCGGGTTCCTCGGCTTTCGTGCTAGAACGAAAAGAAATGCTCCGCGGCTCCGCAATCGTCATCGGGCTCGCCATCCCTGGGTTCCTCACGGCCTGCACCGGGCCAGCTTACGTGAAGACCGCGTATTACGGCGACCTTCCGACGCTCAAACAGCAAATCGGCTCGGCCGCCGCATCGGGAAAAATCAGCAAATCCGACGTCGTCGATCTGGCCGAAGCCGTGGCGCGTCGCGAAGTCCGTTCGGCCCAAGGGGACGACGCTCTCCGCCGGGTGCTCGCGTCGCGCGCCTGTGTCGGCGCGGTGGAGCCCGAGTTACGAGAGCGCGCCGACGTGCCGGACGACGCGGGCGCCGAGGCGTTGCTGGTCCTCGCCGAGGCGGGGAAAATCGACGCCCGCGCGCTCGTCGCGAAGTACGAGCAAGCGCCGAGCGGCGCGCTGCGGGCCGTCGCGGCGCGCGGCACGGGCTCGCCGCGTTACGCCTCGTTGCGCCGTCGCTATCTGGTCGATCCGGACGAACGCGTGCGCGCCGAGGCGTTGCGCGCTGCGGCCGACGCCGCGGCTCCTTCGGATCTGGAGAGTGTGCTGGAAGCGGCGCGGCTGGATCCCGATCCGCTCTGCCGCACGCTCGCGATGCGCGCGGCGGGGCGCATCGGCGGCGAACGCGCGTCGATCGCGCTGAACGATCTCTGGGCGAACGCCGACGACACGGTGAAGGTCGCCATCGTCGACGCCTGGGCCATGCCGGCGGTCCTCGAAAACGGCGGTCGCGCGTCGCTCGTGCGAGTGGCCGAGCAGGCTGACTCCTTGGCCGCCGTTGCCGCCGCGAGCGCGCTGGTCCGCGTCGGCGGCGATACGGCTTCGGTGGGACGCGCGGTCCTCGCGCGCGCCATCCGCGACGGCACGTCCGAGGAGCGCGTCGCGGCGATCCGGCTCGCGCCCATCGACGCGGACGTCCTCGCGTCGCTCGATGCCGCGGCGGCGTCCGAGGATCCCGACGTCCGCGTCGCCGCATTGTCCCGCTCGCTCGACGTTCCGGCGCGCCGAGACGGCGCCCGCGCCAGGCTGCAAGCCATGGCTCGCTCGAAGGACGGCGCAGCGCGTCAGGCACGGCTCGCGTTAGCCGGCGCGCTCGATCCCAGCGTCGCTCCGCTCCTCGTCGGGGACATGAGCTCCGGCGGTCCCGCGGCGCGCGAGCTCGCCGCGCTAGCCCTATTTCGCCTCGGGAAGCCCGAGAAGATGGCCCCTTCGCTCGCCGATCCCGATCCCGCCGTGCGCATGTCCGTCGCGTGCTCCCTCGCCGCCGACCGAGGTCCGACGTAGCCAGCTGCGCCAGGTTTCGCGCGCAGGCGTGAAGGATCCACGCACGCGTTGAATTCCGCTCCGAACGCCGGTAGATCCGCGGCTCATGAGCTCTGCGCGAGGGATTGTCGGGGCGCTGATGGCCGCCCTGTTGAGCCTGACTACGACCGGTTGCATCCGCAAGGTGCTGTTGGACGGGCAGCTGAGCGGGACGAAGGATGGCGCCGACGCAGTGAATACGCTGCACGACTACGAAGTCGCCCGCTCCGTTGCCCGCGCGGGCATCGGACAGCTCGAGGGCCTCTATCGACTCGCGCCGTACAACGAGGACGGGCTCTTCCTTCTCGCGAAGAGCTGGGCGGGGGCGAGCTACGCGTTCACCCAGGACGAACAAGAGCAAGCCGAAGAGGCCAAGGACGACGTCGCCGCCGCGTATCACCGGGATCGCACGATCGCCGGTTTCAAGCGCGCGCGTTTCTACGCGACGATCCTGATGAACAAGAAAGCACCGGGATTCGACGCCGCGCAGAAGAACACCGCGACGATGAATGAATATCTGCGTCGTAACTTCGTCAGACCGGATGAAGCGGAAGATCTCACCTGGATCGGCTACGCCTTCGTCGGCCTCGTCGACGCCGCGAAAGATCATCCGGAAGAGGTCGCGAACCTGTACATCGGCGTCGCGATCGTCGAGCGCGCGCTCGAGCTCGACGAGAAGGTCGAGCACGGAATGAACCACGTCGTGCTCGGCGCGTACCACGCACGCACCGCGCAATCGGAGCTCGACGAAGCGAAGCAGCACTTCGACGCCGCCATGAGAATCAACGAGGGCAAATTCTTGTCCACGCAGCTCAATTACGGGGCGAAGTACTATTGCGCGAAGAGCGATCGCGCTAACTACCAGAAGATGCTGAACGCGGTCCTCGCGGCTGGCGATCCACTTCCCGACGCGCGCCTGCAAAACTTGATTGCCAAGCGACGAGCCCGGCGGTACCTGGACAACAAAGTCTTCCAAGAGGACTGCGGATTCGTTGACTGAACGGGGCTTCAGACCCGTAACCGAAAAATTCGTCGCGGCGATTGATTCGATATCGCTCCGACAACGTCTCACGGGCGTGGCGTAGCTCGTCTACCCACCACGTCTCTTTTTGGAGTTGATTAGGAGGAAAAATGATTCGGAAGCTCACGGCGGCGCTCTTCGCCGCGTCGCTCGCAACAGCCGGGTTCACCGGGACCGCGCACGCCAAGTCGTCGATTCGTTTCGCCACCCTGGCCCCGAAGCAGAGCCCGTGGGGGAAGGTTTTCTCGGCCTGGCAGAAGGCTGTCGAGGACAAGACGAAGGGCGAGGTCGAGGTGCAGTGGCTGTGGAACGGCACCGCGGGCCCCGAGAGCAACATGGTCGGTAAGATCAAGTCGGGCCAGATCACCGGCGCCGCGATCACCGCCGTAGGCCTTTCTGCGATTCACAAGCCGATCGTGGCGTTGCAGATGCCGGGTGCGTTCAAGTCGTGGGCCGAGCTCGACAAGGCGCGCGACGCGCTACGTCCGGAGTTCGACAAGGCGATGACCGAGGCGGGCTTCTACGTGTCCGGGTGGGGCGACGTGGGCATCGCGCGCATCATGTCGAACGGCTTCGACGTCAAAACCCCCGACGATCTGAAGGGCAAGAACCCGGGTCTCCTCGCGCAGGACGTCATCGGCCCGAAGGTCTTCGAGGCCATCGGCGGTATCACGGCGAAGCCGGCGGACGTCGTGGAGTTTCTGCCTCTCCTGAACTCGGGCGCGATCAACGTGCTTTTCACGCCCTCGCTCGCGGCCGAGCAGCTCCAGTGGTCGTCGCGGCTGGATCACATCAACGACGGGCTCGTGGGCTTCGGCGTCGGCGCCATGGTCATCTCCGACAAGGAGCTCTCCAAGCTGCCGAAAGATCAGCGCGACATCATGGAAACCACCGGTAAGGCGGCCCAGCTCGCGCTCTTGAAGATCATCCGCAAAGAGGACGACTCCGCGTTCGACCGTCTCATGAAGAAGATGACGGTGCACCACCAGACCGACGCCGAGAAGGCGGAGTTCGACAAGATCTACAAGAAGGCCTGCCAGCGCGTCAAAACCGCGTTGCCGGGCGACGTCCTCGCGAAGATCGGTTACTGCTGATACGCGAGAAGGCGTGGCGCGTCGCGTCGCGCCGGATCGGGGCCTCCGTTACTCGGTGGCCCCGGTTTCATTTTGTGTTCGTGCCTCGGCTAACACTTCGCGCTGACGCGAACGCTGCCGTCACCTCGGCGCCACGGCTTTCTGGATGCAGGGGCGGAATTCCGCGGCGCGTCTCCGTGATCTTTCCATGATGACGGGACGCGTTGCTTGGCCTAGTTTTCCCGCGCACTCATGACGAATCCCGCCGGCGATGGACGCCCGTTCCCAGTCGTGAAATCCGTAGGTCCACCGCCGATGAGGGGCGCCAAATGGGCCGAGCCCATCATGAAGGCGGATCACGCGTGGACTCAGTTCGAGACGTGGCTCGCGGTCCTCGCGCTCGCGCTCGAGATCCTCTCGATGTCGCTCTGGGTGTTCCTGAAGGGATTCTCGACTCCGACCAACGGCGAGAATCAGGCGGGCGTCGTCTTCCGCTCCGTGGTCGGCGCCACCGTGCTCGGGATGGCGGCGTATTTCGGGCTGAAGAAGAAGAGCCTGACGGTGCGCCGGCGAGCGACGGTGGCCATGGTCATCCTCGGCGTGCTGCTCGGCAAGGCGTGGGAGGGCTTCGGCGTCGACTACACGTCGAATCTGCTGAACTGGTACCAGCAGGCGTGCTTCCTCACCCTGCTCGGCGGTCTGCGCGGCGTCGGTACGCGGCTCACCCTGCTCCTCGCGCTCATCGGCGGCTCGCTGGCCACGGCGCGCGGCAAGCACATCATCATCGACATCGCGACGCGCTTCGTGAGCTACCGGCCCCGCATGGCGATGGTCGTCATCGGCTGGCTCGTTTCGGCGCTGGTCTCGGGCGCCGCGGCCTGGGGCTTCTTCGACCACATCGCGATCGAGAGCTTCGGTGCCCGCGCCGACCAGACCGCTGGTCAGAAAATCAGCCGGGTCGTCGAGCAACTCGGCGAGGACTTCTTCATCGCCCGAAAGCAGATCGCGCTCGATTTCAAGAGCACTCCTCACGTCCTCTTCCGTGGTCAGGTCTACGCCGAGTGGCTGACCGGGAAGGAGTGGAACAAATGGCTCGACGAATCCGGTCTGCCCGAGCGCTACGGTAAGGAGGCCATCGACGGCCTGAAGATCCCCGACGACGAGACGCGCGCGCCGCTCATCGTCATCCCCGGCCGGGGCGAGCCGCGCGGCGAGCTCATCAACAGCGCGAACCTCGTGTTCCCCATCGGGCTCTTCGTCATCGCGATCCGCTTCGTGGTTCGAGCGCTGCTCGCGCTCACGGGTTGGGTCAGCGTCGATCCGGATGAGTCGGACGAGTTTCCCGCCGAGGAGCCCTCCGAGGCAAAGGCTTAGGTCATGATCGGTCTACTCGTCTTCATCCTCGTCATCATCGGCACGCCCGTGTTCGCCGTCATGGGCGGCTGGACCGAGATCGCGTGGCTCACGCATCAGAACCCGGAGATGCGCGTCCTGCGCTTCCTGGCGCCCGACGTGCTCGACGAGCGCTTCGCCGGATCGCCCGTTTTGGTGACGATCCCCCTGTTCACGTTCATCGGCTACATGATGGCCGAGTCGAAGACGCCGCAACGCATCGTGCGCGCGGCGCAAGCGTTCCTCGGATGGGTGCCGGGCGGTCTGGCGATCGTCTGCATCATGGCGAGCGCGTTCTTCACGACGTTCACCGGCGGCAGCGCGATCACCATCGTCGCCATCGGCGCCCTGCTTTATCCGACCATGGTCGCGAGCGGCTATCCGGAGCGCTTCGCGCTCGGCGTGGTGACGACCAGCGGCTCCGTCGGCTTGCTGCTCCCGCCGTCGCTGCCGATCCTCGTGTACTCCCTCGTCGCCGGCATCGACTTCAACAAGGCGTTCAAGTCGGGCATCGCGCCCGGCATGCTCGTCATCGCGATGCTGTCGGCGTACGCGTCGTACATCGCGATCAAGAACAAGATTCCGCGCCAGAAGTTCGACGCGAAGGAGGCCGGCGCGGCGATGTGGGAGCTGAAGTGGGAAATCGGCGTCCCCTTCCTCATCCTCGCGGGGCTCGGCACCGGCCTCACGCAGATCGACGAGGCCGCGGCGCTCGCCGGCTTCTACGCCATCATCATCGAGGTCTACGTCTACAAGGATCTCGATTTCAAACAGTTCCTGCGCATCGCGCGCAACTCGATGGGGCTCGCCGGCGGTCTACTCCTCATCATGACGTTCGCCATGTCGCTGACGAACTACATGATCAGCGAGCAGATCCCGGACAAGATTTACGAGTGGATGAGCGCCGCCGGCATCAATCAGCGCTGGCAGTTCCTCTTCGCTCTGAACCTGTTCCTGTACGTCATGGTGATGGACGGCATCAGCATGATCTTGGTGAGCGTGCCGCTCATCACCCCGTTCGCGGCGCGGTTCGGCATTCAGCCGTTCCACATGTGCATCATGTTCTTGCTGAACCTCGAGGTGTGCAATCTCACGCCGCCGTTCGGTCAGAACGTCTTCGTCGCGAGTTACCGGTTCAACCGGTCCATGGTCGACCTCTACAAGTTGACGTTCCCGTTCCTGGTGATCATGGCGGCGGGGCTCATCATCGTCGACGCGGTCCCGCGCATCTCCACCTTCGCGGTGGAGAAAGACATCGCCGCGGCGAAAGCCAAAGCGGCCAAGTTCAACGAGCCCCCGCGCGAAGCGTGGCTCATGGAGTGCGTGCAGGAAGATCGCAACAACCCGCTCCCTTGCACCAAAGAGGACAAGGCGAAGTGGGGGACCGGCACGAACATCCCCGAGACGAGTCCGGAGCCCGCCGGCTCCGGCGCGCCGGGTGAAGCGCCGTCCGCCGGCGGCGACGACGATCTCGACGATATGCTCAAGGGCGCGTTCGACGACAAGCCCGAGGGCAGCGCCGCACCTCCCGCGGACTCTTCCGGCGGCCCCACCGGCAAGGCGAACGAGGATCCCCCGAAAGACGAACCGGCTCCGAAGGATCCGGACCCGGCGGATGACGCCCCGAAGCAGGTCACCGCGAAGCACATGGTCGCCGGCCGCACCACGGTGGGCGCGCTGCACGCGAAGCGGGTGCACGCGGTCGCGAGAAAGAACTAGGACTTCGCGGCGCCGTCCGTGCGGACGAACCGCACAGCGCGTCCGGCGCATTCGTCGGCGTCCGGCGGTTCCCAGCGATCGCTCGCGAGCTCGAAGAGCGCGGGAGGCACGATCATGGCGAAGGTCTCGCCTTTCGTCTCGTTGCGTTTCATCACGCGCTCGCGCCGGACGTCTCGCGCCGCGTCCACGACGTGGACCGTGAGAGCGCAGTCACGTTCCGCGGCGCGCTCGTAGAAGAGCTCGCGCTCATGGCGCTGCAAGAGCCCGATCTCGAAGATCGCCGGCAAGCCCGCGTCGACCACCCGCATCGCGAGCGACCAGATTTGCTCGATGCAGCGAGCGGCACGCTCGACGTACCACTCGACGAGGCCGCTGTCGGGGCGGTCCGGGCTGAAGAGGCGGGTCATCCAGTCGTCGAGGGTGAAGCGGACGGCGCCGTGCTGGCGCGCGAGGCCGAGGGCAAACGTGGATTTTCCGGCGCCGATGGGACCTATGACCAGATGAATGGCGCCGCGGGGGCCGTCGGCGGGGCCTTGCCTCGACATAGGGTCATCGCCTACCGTGTTCGCATCTTCGGGGTGCGCGAGGTGGATGCGAGCGAACAGCTCGTCGCGCCGTCGTTGGAGCTCCTCGGTGGACAGCTCGTCGACGCGCTGTCGAAGCAGCCAGAGATGTCCGAACGGATCGCGCAGGCGCGCCATCCGTTCGCCGAGCAGCTCTCGTACCGGGAGCACCACGGACGCGCCTGCGGCGTGCATCGCAGCGACGACGGCGTCGACGTCCTCGACGAAGAGCTGCAGCACGACGGGGGAGCCGCCGAGCAGCAGCGGCGACTCGCTGTTCCAGGACGGCGCTTCCTCGGTAACGGCAAATGAAGTGGTCGAAACGCGTAGGTCCGCGTGGCTCACGCGGCGCTCGGGTCCGTGCTCGTACAGCGCGAGCACTTCGGCCCCGAGTGCGCGGACGTAGAAGTCGATGGCCGCTCTCGCGCCGCGCGCAACGAGCAGCGGCACGAGCTCTTGTCGTTCGTTCATGCGCCGAGTATCGGAACCGACGCGCCGACGCGGCAGCTTACGAATCGCTTCCCGTTTTCGCACGATGCGGGCATCCGGGCGCCAGACAGGCGAGAGAGAGTTCACAGGAAGATCGGAAGGACGGAAGGATCAGAGTTGGCGGAAGATCAGGCGCGATATCTCCACCTGAAAACTCTTCCGCTCTTCCGCTCTTCCTGTTCAATTCTGCCTGCCGCCCGCGCTTCGCAACCACGAACGGCCACTCTGCCACCGCGCAACCTTGACGCCTCAGGGTGGAAAATTTAACCGAAGCATTTCAACATACTTCGAAGGCACCTTGATCGCTCAAGGTAGCGCGTGCGGCGAATAGCGCGCGCGGCAAGTTAGCGGGACGAAGACACCTGCGGTACTCGTAGATGAAGTAGAGACGTGCGGCGAGTACCGCGCGTAGCAAGGCAATGCGCACGGCAAGGCAATGCGTGCGGCAAGGCGATGCGCGCGGCAAGGCAATGCGCGCGGCGAAGCAATGCGTGCCCTACACGATGACGACGCGGTCTCGCGAAAGCGCAGAGCACGCCAAAGCGCTCTGCACCCAAAAAATCCTTCCTGCCCTTCCGTCTTCCTGTTCAATTCTGCAGGCGCGACAGCGCGCCTCAGATCCGTATCGCCTTCCAGTCGCCCTTGGCGAACTTGGTCGTCATCGCCGTAGCGAGGAGCACGATGTACGTGATCGCAGCGCTCCAGATACCGACGAGGCCGTGGTCGAGCGTGATGCCGAGGAGCCACGCGAGCGGCACGAGGCACGTGAAGTGGAGGATGAGCTCGACGATCATGACGAAGAGGGTGTTGCCGGCTCCGAACAAGGCCTGCGACAGGATCATGGCGACGGCGATGATCGGGGTGCAGATGCCCATGAGCCGCATCGGCAGCATCGCGGCGTGCGAGACGGCTTCGCTCTCGGTGAAGACGGAGAGCAGCTGGCCGGGGAAGAGCACTCCTTCGAGCATCCCGACGACGCCGAAGATGAGCAACCCGAGCCGCACGGACGCCCAGCCGAAGCGCGCCGCCTTCTCGCCGTCGCGCTCGCCCAGCGACTGCGAGACGAGCGTCGCGGTGCTCGTCCCGAAGGCGAGGCACGCGGTGAAGGTCAGCTTGAGGATGCCGACGATGACCGTGGTGGCCGCGCCGTTCACGGCCTCGGCGTGGCCGCCGGGGCAGCTCGCTTGCACGACTTCGGCGTGGGTGTTGGTGTCGAGCCGGCTCACGATCATCGAGAAGAGCGCGAAGCCGGTCATGACGGCGATCGTCGCGACACCGCTCGGGATCGAGAGGCGCAGGATGCTCCAGATCATCTTGCGGTCGACCTTCGCGAGCGCGAACGGACGGTACTTGCGCCGGTACTCGGATTTGGCGGCCCAGAGCACCATGACGGCGAGCCCGATCCACGTGGAGACGAACCCGGCGAAGCCCGCGCCGCCCATCCCCATCCTGGGCGCCCCCAAATTCCCGAAGATGAACGCGTAGCAGAGCACGACGTTGATGACGTTCATCACGATGGCGCTGACCATGTGCACCACCGTCTTGCCGATGCCGTCGAAGAACGACTTGAACGAGAAGGTGATGGCCATGCTGGCGATGCCGAGCAGGCGCCAGCCCATGTACGCTCGCGCGGCGTCGCGCACGGCGGGCACCTTGATCAGGAACTCGAGCACCAAGGGCAGGCAGGCATAACCGAGCGCGGTGAAGGCGATGCCCGCCACCAGCGCGAAGAACCACGAATTCAAGAGCACCGCGCCGCTCTCGTCGTGCTTGCCTTCGGCGTAGCGGCGCGCCGCGATGGCTTGCGTGCCGACGGAGACGGCGCTGAGCGATCCGCCGAACATCCACAGCAGGATGAGCGACGGGAGCAACGCCGCCTGAGCGTTGGACGACTCCGGGCAGGGCAGGCGCGAGAAGAAGACGATGTCGATCTCGTTCACGACGCTCTGCGTGAGCATCGCGAACACCGTCGGAGCCGCCAGCCGCAGGATGACTCGATAAGGCGAGCCGTCAGTCGCGACGCGCGGGGCGGTTCCGTCGGCTATCGTTACCATTCCGGAGTGAGCGGTGAAGAGCGGCCGACTCTACCTCCGATTCGATGACGCGGCGGGCCGCAGGCGCGCTTTTCCTCGAGGCGGGACGCTCACCCACAGCCGTACGGGGCCAGTGCGAACGCCGCGTGGCGCCCGGTAAAACTTCGGGAAAACGGTGTGTGTCGGCGCTGCCCAGACTACCGCGAGGCGAGCTTACGATTGTCGGCGTACTTGTCGAGCAGATCGTGCGCCTCGGTGATGTCCGGGTGCTCGGCGAGGAGCCGCGTCAGCGTCGCCAGGGCCCCGTACCGCTGCCCCGCGGAGCGCTGGATCTTCGCGAGGTAGAGCTGCGCTTCGGGGCTCGCGTCGACCTGCGCCCAGCGGACGGCCACCCGGAGCGCCTCGCCCCATCCCTTCGTCTTCACCGCCGCTTCCGACCATCCGCGGAGCACGCGCGCGTCGTCGGGGTGGCGCGCGCCGAGCTTTCTGTAGGCGTTCAACGCCTGCAAGGCCATGTTCTTCTTCGCGTAGTGGTCGGCCTTGGCGAGCGCGCTCTCGAGCGAAGCGGCCGTGTCCGGCGACTCCGGCTCCGCCTCCGCGGGGCCCGTGTTGGGCGCGGGGGCCTCGGGCGAATCGGCGCCGTCGTCGTCCTCCGCGGGGGCGGCCGAGGCGTGCTCGGCTGGATCTTGCGCCGGCGCCTTTTCGGCCTTGCCATTTCCGTCCATCGTGGTGGCCGGATCGCTCGGCGCGGCAGGCTTCGGCGCCGCGTACAGCGTGGCGACCGGCGGGTCCTCGTTCAGCGCCTCTGCCTTGGGCGCGTCGTCGAGGGAGCCGAGCCCCACCTTGTGCGCCGCGGGGCCGAGCATCGCCGCGGCGCGAGCGCGCACGGCGGGGTCGTGGCTGCTCTTCACGGCGAAGACCGCGGCGAGCATCGCCGTGGACGCGAGCACGGCCGCGGCGAGGATACGCCGGATCCTGCGCTCCTTCACCGGCGCGAGCAGCGCGGCGTCGAGCGCGGCGCGCATCTCGGCCGCGCTCTTGTAGCGCTGCTCGGGATAACGCGAGAGCGCCTTCATGATGACCTGGTCGAGCCCCTTCGGGATACCGCGGCCCGGCGCACGCTCGCGGGGGGGCTCGGGCGTCGTGCGGAGCTTTCGATCGATGAGCGCAAGCGCGTTCGGCGCGACGTGCGGCAGCCGTCCGGTGACGAGCTCGTAGAGCACCGCGCCGACGGCGTAGACGTCCGCGCGATGATCGACGGCTTCGCCCGCCGCTTGCTCCGGCGCCATGTACTCCACCGTGCCGGTGACCTTGAGCATCTCCGCCTCGCGCGTGGTCGGCTTCGGCTCCGGCTCGCTCTGCACGAGCCCGAAGTCGAGGACCTTCACCTTGCCGTCGCGGGTCAAGAACACGTTGCCCGGCTTGATGTCGCGGTGCACGAGCTGGGCTTCGTGCGCGCAGTCGAGCGCGCTGCAGATCTCCAGACCGACGCGGATGGCTTCGCGGTAATCCATGCCGCGCTCGCGCTCGATGTAACGCTCCAGCGTCTCGCCCTCGAGGAGCTCCATCGCGTAGTAGGGGCGTCCGTCGCTGGCGACGCCGAAATCGTGCAGGGCGACCAGGTTCGGATGACGCAGGCGCGCGCTCGCACGCGCCTCGTTGCGGAAGCGGATCTCGTGCTCCGTGCTGGCGCAGCGCTCCTTGGGCATCACCTTCAGCGCGACCCTGCGTCCGAGATCGACGTGCGTGGCCTCGAACACGACGCCCATCGCGCCGCGGCCGAGCTCGCGCAAAATGCGATAGCGCGTCCCGGGGAGCAGCGACTCGTCGACGGGCGCCGCCGGCGGGCTCGGCGCGGGCAGCGTCTCCGGCTTCGGCTCCGCGCTGCGCGACAGCGAGAGCAGGCGTCCGAGCTCGGCGCGCGACTTCGCGGGCTCTGCCGGATACAGGCGGCCCATGACGTTGGCGATGCGCGCGCGCACGCCGCGATCGCCGTTCGCGAGGCTCGGCGCTTTCTTGAGGATGCGCACGAGCTCCGCGGCCGCCTGGCGCGCCGAGGGCAAGCGATCTTCGATGCGCGGCGCCGTGAGCAGCGCGATGAGCGTGTCGAGCTCCCCGGGCGCCTTGACGAGCTCGGCGATCGGCGGCGGGTTGCGCTTGCCCGCGGCGACGGCGGCGACGTGCGCCGACGGATCGCCGGTGAGGAAGCGGCGGCCCGCGACCAGCTCCCACAGGATGATCCCGACGGCGTAGAGATCCGCGGGCACGCCTCCGGGCTGGCTGTTCGCGACTTCCGGCGCGACGTAACCCGGCTTCGCGAGCACGACGCCGCTCACCGTGTGGCAGCGGCGATTTTCTCCGCGCGCCGTGCCGAAATCGATGAGCTTCACGTCGCCCGAGTAGCCCACCATGACGTTCTGCGGGCTCAGGTCGCGGTGCACGATGCCGAGCGGCGCTCCGTTCGCGTCGGTGCGTTCGTGCACGTGCGCGAGCGCTTCCGTCAGCGCGACGCCGATCGCGACCGCCTCCGCCCAGTTGATGGTCGCGTTGAGCTGCGAGCCGCGGTTGCGCACCTCGGCGAGGTTGCGGCCCTCGACGTACTCCACGACGACGAACGGCTTGCCCGTCGGATCCGTCGTCGCCTCGAGCACGCGCGCGACGCCGGGATGGTCGAGCTGCGCTTGGATGCGCGCCTCGTCGAAGAAGCGCGCGAGGAACGACGGATCGGCGGCGTGCTCGCGGCGGATGATCTTCACGACGCAGGGACGTTCCGCGCCCTCGATGCCGCCGGCCGTCGCCAGGAACACCTCGCCCATGCCGCCCCTGGCAATCGTGCGCAGCAGCGTGAGGCGTCCGAACTTGCGAGGCAGATCGGCGTCGAGCGTCTCGGCCTTGTCCGTCTTCTTCGGGTCGCCCTTGGCGGCAGGCTCCGTCACTTTCGCCGGCTCCGCGGCCCGCTTCACCGATTCGTCACCGCCCTTTTCCGATCCCGCCAGCGCCTTCGCGGTATCGGTGGGCGGCTTCGGCGGGGCCATGCTCTTCAGCGGCTGCTCGTTTCCCGGATCGGCGGCGGAGGCCTGGTGCTGCATAGGGCGATGGTGCCAATGTGGGATAATGTGGCAAACTTTACGGCGGCAATTTGCGATCCACGGAAACATCCGGGAATTGCCTGTCTCTGCCGGGGGTTGTCGGGCCGCGCGCGTCTTTCCAGCGCGCCCAGGGTTTGCGCTACACTGCCGCCGCTTTCCGAGATGTCGTCCTCGTTTCGAGCCCGCTTCCGTAAGCGCCCCGCGCCGGGCCGCTGGGCGGCGATCTTGAGCGCGCTCTGCCTCGCGCTGCTCGCGCCGAAGAGCGCTCGCGCGGCGGCGCCGATGTGCGACCCGAGCGGCATGTCCGTCGTCGCGCCGATCCCGGCGCTCCCGAGCATCACCGGCGAGCTCACGGCGCAGAAATCGTGCGAGTCGCCGATTCAAGACGAGATGCGCGTCGGTAGCTCGCACGACAACAAGCCGCTCGTGCAAACGCCGCCGGACGAGCCGGATCGAATCGCCGCGGCGGTGCCGGCTCTGCCGCGCCTCGCGGGTCGTGAAGTGGAGCGACCCGAGGCCGCGCTCATGACGTTGCCTCCGGGCCACGCGCGCGACGTGTATCGACCCCCTCGTTCGCTCTGAGCGAGCCTGCGTGAACGTCGTCCGCGCCTCGCAGCGCTGCTCCACGCCAGTGTGAGCCGTCTGCACCGCATCCGTGTCGGGTGCTTCGTGCTCGACTCGATTCGCTGCCGGATCGAGTCGGAACGAGAAGCCTTCATTTCCGTTCGACCATTCAGACAGATCACGGTCGCCGAAGGAGCGACCGCTTAGGAGAGACCATCATGAACAAGGGAACCGCAATCGTCGGGTTCTTCCTCTGCTTTCTAGCGGGGATGGGCCTGATGTACGGCGTCGATCGCAAGACCGGCGTCGAGATTGGCGCAGAGCCGGCCGCCGGAGGCGGATCGGACCAGAGTGATTCGCCCGTCCCCGTGACGAGCAAAGATCCGCAGTGGGGCAAGGCGACCGCGCCGGTCACCGTCGTGACCATCAGCGACTTCCAGTGCCCGTTCTGCTCCCGCGTCGAGCCGACGCTCAAGCAAATCCGCGACACCTACGGACCCGACAAGGTCCGCATGGTGTGGAAGAACGAGCCGCTGCCGTTCCACAACCGCGCACGCCCGACGGCCGACGCCGCCATGACCGTGTTCGGCCTGGGCGGCAACGACGCCTTCTGGAAGTTCCACGATCTCGCGTTCTCCAACCAGCAAGCGCTGACCGACGAGAACTACGAGAAGTGGGCCGCCGCTTCCGGCGTCGACACCGCGAAGTTCAAGGCCGCGCTCGCCTCGAAGAAGTTCACGGCGAAGGTGGACGAGGACATGGCGCTCGCGTCGAAGGTCGGCGCGAACGGCACGCCCGCGTTCCGCATCAACGGCGTCACCGTCAGCGGCGCGCAGCCCTTCGACAACTTCAAGAAGGTCATCGACCAGCAGCTCGACGAGGCGCAGAAGCTCGCCAAGTCCGGAACCAAGCCGAGCGACCTGTACGTCGCGCTCAGCAAGAAGTTCTATCAGGCGCCGGAGCAACCCGCGCAGAACGCCAACAACAAGCCCGCGGCGAACCCCGAGGACGACGACAAGACCGTCTGGAAGGTGCCCGTGGACGCGAAGGACCCGGTGCGCGGTCCCGCGGACGCGCTCGTCACCATCGTCGAGTGGTCCGATTTCCAGTGCCCATTCTGCAAGCGCGTCGAGCCGACCCTGAAGCAGATCCGCGATCAGTACGGTAGCGACGTGCGTTTCGTGTGGAAGGACAACCCCCTGCCGTTCCACAACCGCGCCAAGCCCGCCGCGACGCTCGCCCGCATGGCCTACGACAAGGGCGGTGACAAGGCGTTCTGGACCGCGCACGACGCGATGTACGACGCCAGCACGGCGGATCTGGAAGACGCGACGCTCGAGAAGATCGCCGGCCAGGTCGGACTCAGCTGGCCCGCGGTGAAGAGCGCGATCGATCAGGACAAGTACAAGGAGCAGCTCGGCGCCAGCGTCGACCTCGCCAACGATCTGAACGCGCGCGGCACGCCGCACTTCTTCATCAACGGCCGCCGCCTCTCCGGCGCGCAGCCATTCGACGCCTTCAAGAAGATCGTCGACGAGGAAGTCGCGAAGGGCAAAGCGCTCGTCGCGAAGGGCGTTCCCCGCGCCAAGGTCTACGACGAGATCATGAAGGACGCGAAGGGTCCGCCGCCCCCGGAGAAGAAGGACGTCCCGGCCGCCGGCAAGGACAGCCCGGTCAAGGGCAACCCCAACGCCAAGGTCGTCATCCAGCAGTTCTCCGACTTCCAGTGCCCCTTCTGCAAGCGCGTCGAGCCGACCGTCGACCAGATCATGCAAGAGTACGGCACCAAGGTGAAGATCGTCTGGCGCAACACGCCGCTCGACTTCCACCAGGACGCCCCGCTCGCGGCGGAAGCTGCGTACGAAGCCTTCGTGCAGAAGGGCAACGACGGCTTCTGGAAGTATCACGACAAGCTGTTCGAAAAGCAGCCGGACATCAAGCGTCCGACGCTGGAGGCGATCGCGCAAGAGCAAGGCCTCGACATGACCAAGTTCAAGGCCGCGCTCGACAACATGAGCCACAAGGCCGAAATCGACAAGGACAAGGCCATCGCCGACAAGGCGGAGATCCGGGGCACCCCCGGCTTCACGATCAACGGCTACTTCGTGAGCGGCGCGCAGCCGTTCCCGCAGTTCGACAAGTTGATCAAGCTGGCTCTGAAAGAAGCGAAGTGACGTAGCTTCCGCGACGTCACTCGTCGTGACGGGGTCGGCATCGCGCCGGCCCCGTCGCGTTTTGTCGGCCAGCGGCGTCGCCGGCAATCGTCGAACGGCGTCGCTGGTCGCGGTTGCGCCTGTCGTGGCGTCTGGGTTGCAGGGTTCGCCCGGTGCGGAGCCGCACGCCGTGCAAAGTCGCGGTCGCGCCTGTCGTGGCAGGGGGGTGGGATCGCGGACAGCGCGTTCACGGCGCAACGGATTGGAGCGCGACGACTCGCGATGACTCGATTGATTGGAGTGTGCGACGGGCGATGGCGAGGTACTCGATTGATCGGAGTGTGTGACTCGCGATGACGATGTACTCGATCGGTACATCAGCCGCGATGAAGACTCGGGGGAGCCTTCGGATTCGGCCTATTTTCGGCTGGATCAATGGATGGAAGAGCATGCTGGGACATCCGCGGGACATCGGATGTCCCATGTCCCGGTGATGTCCCTTGTCGTCGGAGGCGCGCGCGAACGACCGTAATTCGTGCCGTTTTGGTGGGCATTCACATTCGGCGAGTGACCACGTATGTCCCGCACAGGTACCTCCCATTTCGCGCTCCACGAAAGGCCCACCATTTCGCGCTCCACGAAAGGCCCAGGGACGAACGCAAACCGTGGCGATGCGGAGGCCGCCGCCACCGCCGAAGGGTCGGGCAAAGGAAGTTTAGAGGCCGCCTTGCTCGCGAAGCGCCGCTTCGGCCTTCTTGCGAACGGCGGTGCGCACGCCGCTCGTCGTCGCGAGGTCGTGCAGGATGGATTTTCCGCGCGCTCCCATGGGCCCCGTCAGAAGCTCGAACGCCGCGTCGGAGCTTTGCTTGCTCTGCGCGAGGATCCACAGGGCGCTCGCCATCTGAGCGTCGTTCTGAAGATTGGGATCGAGCGCGAGTGCCTGACCGAGCGCCTCGAGCGCGGCGGGTTGGTCCTTCGCTTTCAACGCCGCGGCGCCGATCGCCATGGAGATGGCGGCGTCCTTCGGGTACTTCGCGGCGAGATCGCGCAGCGCGGGCGTTCCGCCGGTGGCGGCGCGGTCGAGCTCGGCTCGCGACGCGGTTGCGGGGGGCGCGGGCGCGGGCGCGACTTCGGCTCTTACGGCTGCAGCGGTCGGCGCCGCGGGCGACGGTGCCGGCGCCCGCGGCGAAAGGGCCGCGAACACGCCGAATCCCAGGAGCAAACCCGCGACGCCGAGGGGCACGCTGAAGAGGACGGGCGCGGGGAGTCGTCGTAACGACGGCGGCAGCTGGCCGCGCCGCGTCTCGACCCATTCGCGGATTCGCGCCAGCGGGTTCGTGACGCCGGGGATCGATTCGTCGGCTTCGGGGGGCAGGCTGTCGTAGTCGGGGGGCGGCGCGGTGGAGTCGAACTGCGTTCCGTCGGTCAGCGTCGGGATGCGACGGCGGCCGCTGGAGTAGCCGAGGTGGCGATCGATTTCGTCGAGGATCTGATCCGCGGTCTGGAAGCGGCGCGACGCTTCGCGCTGGATCATCTTCTTCACGAAGGCGTCGATCGACGGCGGGATGTACACGCCCGGCGCGCGCTTCGACACCGGCGGCGCCGAGCGCGAGAGCTGCTGGCCGAGGACGCCGACCTGGCTGTCGGCGACGAAGGGACGCCGGCCCGCGAGCATCTCGTAGATGATGACGCCGAGGGAGTAGAGGTCCGCGCGCGCGTCGACGTTCTGCCCGAGCGCCTGTTCGGGCGGCATGTACTCGGGCGTGCCGAACACCATGCCGGCCTTGGTGATCGGCTTGCTGTCGGGGTCGTCGGAGAGACGTTCGCCGATGGGGACCTTCGCGATCCCGAAATCGAGCACCTTCACGAAGTCCGCGTCGCCCGCTTTGTGGACGAGCATCACGTTCTCCGGCTTCAAGTCGCGGTGCACGATGCCGAGCGCGTGCGCGGCGCGCAGCGCGCCCGCGATCTGCCGCGCGACGTGGAGCGCGCGCGCCAGCGGCATCGGGCCGCGCGCGATCTCGTCGCGCAGGTTGCTGCCCTCCACGTACTCGAGCACCAAGAAGACCGAGCCGTCGGGCAGCTTGCCGAAGTCCGTCGCGGACACGACGTGCTCGTTGTCGATGTTGCCCGCGGCGCGCGCTTCGCGCTCGAAGCGGGCCACGAACTCCGGGATCGACGACAGCTCGCGATGGAGCACCTTGATGGCCACGCGCTTGTGCATCAGCACGTGCTCGCCGACGTAAACGCGCCCCATGCCGCCGCTGTCGATCAACGAATCGATGCGGTAGCGCTCCGCGAGCACCATCCCGACGCGGGGATCGTACTCCTCGTTGCGCGAGGCCGTGGCGCCTCCGGGCGTTGCCATCAACGAGAGATATTCTAATCTCTCGCGACGCATCCGTACTCCGCTCGCAGCGCTCGACACGCAATCCGGACGCCGTTCACCCCCGCTTCACTCTCAACGTATTTTGAGCCACGCCGCGCACACACGAAATCGGCCAAACTGCCCGCAAATTGACCGTAGACGACATCGACGACATCGACGCACCCACGCTCACCCGGGCCGCCGAAGGCACCCCCAACCAAAAATCGAAATGCGTGGCCGCCCCGAACGACCGGGGGCTCCGCGTGCTCGCCTCCACCACGATGCCGGGCGCCAGCGTGTGCGTGCGGAGCGCGTGCGCCTCACGCGGCAGCGCTGCGCGACGGCCTGCCGCGTCGTGTTCGAAGCGCGTTTCCGCGAGGCCTATCGCGCGCCGCAAACACGATGTACCTGAACCCGTCGTACTGCAGAGTGCCCGTCGCCGGGTCGGTGAACGGCCCATCGCGCGCCGCAAACTCGATGTACCTGATCGGTACCAGGGGAACGCAGGTACACGCTTGGTACGTCGCGCTGCCAGGTAAATTCCCGGCTTATCCGCGGTACCTAGAGTCGCCAGGTACATCCGCGGGACATCGCGTTCACCAGGTACCGCGGCGGGACATCGCGTTCGCCAAGCAGCGTGTTTGCCGCCAATATCGGCGGTCCGTCGCGTCGTCTAGGTACATCCGCGGGACATGGTAATTCGGAGCGGGTACCTAGCATTTCGTAAGCTTCGTGAGCGCCGCCTTTCGTTCTGTCGAGCATCACAGACGACACAACTGGTGGCGCGGCATAACCGAGAGCTGAATGATGCCGCAGTCGCGTTAGCGCACGACCGTCACGCCGGATCCGTCAATACGGGTTGTCGTCTTCGCCCGCCTTCGGCGCGGGCTTGGCCGGCGCGGGCGCTGCCGAGGGCGCGGCTTTCGTGTTCGTGGTCGGCGCGGGCGCGGCCGTTCCTGCGGGCGCTTCCGGTGCCGCCGCTTTTTCCGTGGGCGCGGGCGCCGTGTCCGTCGTGGGCGCAGGCGCTGCCGGCGCTTCCTCGGTGGGCGCAGCCGGTGCGGCGGTTGCCGTCGGCTTCGGCTTCGGTGGTGCGGGGTGCGCGGCGGCCACGGCGCGAGCGGCGCGCAGGGCCTCTTCCGCGGCGGCCCGCTTCGCTTCGAGCTCCGCCTTGCGCTGTTCGGCGGCGGCTTTCTTGGCTTCGGCGTCGGCGGCCTTCTTCGCTTCGGCTTCGGCTTTCTTTTGTTCGGCCTCGGCCTTCTTCGCGGCTTCGGCCTCGGCTTTCTTCGCCGCGGCTTCGGCTTTTTCGCGCGCAGCTTTTTCGGCCGGCGTTTCCGGTACTGCGGACGCGGAGGGCGCCGCGCTCGCGGACGCCGCGGCGCTCGGTTCCGGCTCGGCCGCCGAAGGCGAAGGCGCGGGTGCCGCAGTCGCGGCCGGCGCTTGTGCGGCGGGCACGGATGGCTCGGGCGCGACGGGCTCCGGCTTGTTGCGCTGCGCGAAGAAGAAAATGCCGCCACCGAGGGCCACGACGGCGACGAGCATCCACAAACCGGACTTTCCGCCGCCGTCGCGCTGATAGTTGCGCGACTCGGCGGGGCGGTCCGAAGGCAACGGCCGCCGCGACGGGCTGCTCGTCGAAGCCGGCGGCCCCGACACGCTGCGAACGGGCGGCACCGACGCGCTCTTCGCGGAGGCCGGCGGTGTCGACGCGGTCTTCGCCGCCGTCGGCGTGGACTCCGTCTTCGCCGGGCGGTCCGAAATCGCCTTCGGGGGCGCGGAGTCCGTCTTCGCCTCCGACGCCATCATCGGCTTCGGCGCGACGACGCGCCCCGTTTCCGGCGGCGGCGCTTCGACGACCGGTGCATGGCCGGTCGCGCCGATCTCGTCGAGCGAGCCGCCCGCTTCGCGCAGCGCATCGCGGAGCAACTCCGCCGCCTGCCGCATGACGGTCTGATCTTCCGGCGGCGGCTGCTTCAGAGGCTCGCCCTTCGGGAAAAATCCGCCGTCGCTCGATGCACCGGCGGGAGGCGGGGGCGTCTTCGCCGGCGCGGCGGGCGCGGGCGTCGCGGGTGCGGGCGCCGGTGTGCCCCGCGCCGGCGTCATCGCGCCGAGGCCGATCATCGTCCCTTTGCGGATCGGGATCGGGCGGTTCTCCACGGGCGGCGCGGAACCCGCAGCGGCCGGCTGCGGCGCGGTCGGCACGTTGTCTCCGGTGCTGCGCTCGCCGGTGTCGAAGGCGCCGTCGCTGCCCCCGCGCTTCGAAACGAGCTTATCGATGAGCTGCTTCGAATCGTCGTCGAGCTTGATGAACTTCACGCCCATGCCCGCGGGCGTATCGGGCGAGGCCGCGGAGGCGTCGCGCTTCCACACGACGCGACCGACGCCCTGGACGACCTTCTGCTCGTCGGCGATCCGCACCTCGAACTTCAAGAGCGTGCCGCCGGGGAACGGCGACGGAGTCTTGATGAACATGCCGCCGCGGCTGATGTCGTGCGAGTGGTGCTCGATGAACTCGTCGAGCGTCGCGCTCTTGTAGCGCACCGTCATCGACAGCACCTTGGCGCGAGGATCTTTTCGGGTTTCCTGGATCATGCTCCGCCCTTGAGCTCTGGCGCCGGCCACTTCATGCGCCCAACAATCCGACAACATATCGTAGCCAGGGCCCTCGCAACACCCAAGTAACTTCGGAGTTTCGGTTCGCTCGCCGGGGCTTTCACGGGGCCGTGCCGCGGGGACGCTGTGGTATACGCGGCGAGGATGGCCGCGCCGCTTCATTTCCGCGCTTTTGCGCGTCGAGTGGTGAACCTGCCCGCGACGCTCGCGATCCCGCCGGACGGCCAAAAACCCGCGCGACTCGTCGATCTGGGCCTTGGCGGCGCGTGCGCGGAGGTGCGAGCCCCGTTACGAGTCGGCTTCGCCGTCACGGTGGAAGTCACCGCGCCGAACCTCTGGGATCCGCTCATCGTCCCCGCGAAAGTCGCGTGGGTTCGCCCCGCCGCTTCCGGAATCACGCTCGCGGGCCTCGCGTTCGATCACGCCGGCAAGGCCGCGCTTCCCGCGCTCGTGGAATTGCTCGCGGCTTATCGATACGAATAGGATCGCGAGCATGGCGCTCCCGGATCCCCTCGGGCTCGTGGGAGTCAAGCTCGGCCCGTACATCGTCCGCGACCCCGTGAGCGAAGGCGGCGTGGCCGTCATCTACCGCGGCGAGCACGAATCCCTCCACAGCGCGGTCGCCATCAAAGTCCTCGTCGCCGAGCACGTCGCCGCGGATCTGCGGCCGACGCTCGAGCAAATGTTCCTGCGCGAAGCTCAGATCCTGAGCCAGCTGCGCTCCGAGGACATCCTGCGCGCCCTGGACCACGGCCGGGTCGTCTGCCCCGCGGACGGAATCGAAAGACCGTACATCGTCGTCGACTACCTCGAGGGACGACCTCTCAGCGACGACCTGGAGCAACGCGCGGCCGTCGTGCCCCGCCGCCCGTACGCGTTGACGGAAGCGATCGCCGTCCTCACGCCCATCGTGCGCGCGCTCGGCGTGTGCCACGCGAGCGGCATCGTCCACCGCGACGTCAACCCGCGGAACGTCTTTCTGGAAGACGTCCCCGGAGGCGGCGTGCGCGCGAAGCTCATCGACTTCGGCTTCGCCAAAGAAGTGTACCGCACCGAGGCGCTGCGCCTCGGCGCCGTCGACACGACCCTCTTCGCGCGAAGCCCCGACTACGCCGCGCCGGAACACTACGACCGCGAGCAGTACGGCGAGCTCTCCGAGACGACCGACACGTACACCCTCGCGCTCATGGTCGTCGAGATGCTCACGCTGGAGCGCCCGCTCCGCGGCGTGACCGACACGGATCTCTGGCTCGCCACGAAGGACGAAAGCGATCGTCCGACGCCGCGCAACCGCGGCGCCAAGGTGAACGATCGCGTCGAAGCGCTCTTCGCCGAAGCGCTGGCCGTGGACCAGCTGAAACGACCACAGGTGTTGTCGGAGTGGTGGGACCGGGTCGTCGCGGCGGGGAGCGCGCCATTTGGGGTTTCTGATTTGGGGGGTCAAGTGGCGGCGCGCGGCGGCGTGGGGCCGGCGGGGGCAGAAGCTGGAGGGAGAGCAGGAGCAGGAGGTGGGGCTAGTGGCAGTAGAAGTGAGTGGGGGCGACGGGATGAGAATGGGGCGGGAGGACGGGATGAGAATGGGGCGGGGAATTTCGAAGAGGCTACGGGGCGGCGGAGGCTGCGCGCGGAACAGGCGAAGCGGCGAGGGCTGCGCGCGGAACAGGCGAAGCGGTGGGGGGCCGGGATTTGGATTGGGATTGGCGTGGCACTGGTGGCGGCGGTGGTCGGGGCGGCGGCTTGGTGGAGGATGCGACCGCTGCAGTGCCTCAGCGGGTTCGCGGATTGCAACGGCGAGCGCGGGGATGGGTGCGAGACGGCGATCGAGAAGGATCCGACCAGCTGCGGTGCCTGCGGCAAGTCTTGTAGTCAGGTGGCGGGAGTTGGGTGTGTCGCTGGGCGTTGCGTGGTGACGGCTTGTTCGGACGGATTCAAGGACTGCAACGCCAACGCGGCGGATGGCTGCGAGATGGACGTGCGCACCGACGCCGCGAACTGCGGCGAGTGCGGGCGCGGCTGCAGCGGTGAAGGGGCGAAGAGCGCCGCGTGCATCGCCGGCAAATGCGAGCTCGCGTGCAAAGCGGGATTCTCCGACTGCAACGGCGACTCCGCGGACGGCTGCGAAACCTCCATATGGAGAGACGCGAAGAACTGCGGGCGCTGCGGCGCGACCTGCGACACCAGCTGCGCCGAAGGCCTGTGCGCGCCGTCGGTGCTCGTGAGCGGCGTCGCTGCGCGACTGATCTCCGCGCACGCCGGCGCCGTCTACTACTTCGACGAAAGCGCGCACCAGATCAGCCGGGTGAGCGCCGGCGAGAAGCCGGTGAGCGTCGCCAACGGCGTGAGCGGCGTCACGGGTCTGCGCGTCGTGAATGATCGTCTCGTGTGGGCCACCTCCTCGGGCGTCTTCTCCCGATCCATCGGCGCGGAGGGCGCCCCAGTTGAGCGAATTTCGACGTCCTTCGCCGGAGAGACGCCGCTCATTGCATCCCAGACCGGATACGTCTCGTGGGCGGTGCGCGCGCCCGCGCCCCTCGACGGCAAGCTGCACAAGAAAGAAGCCAAGCACGCCCCTGTCGCCCCCGAAGCGCGTCAAGTAATCGCGGCCCAGCTCGGCGATCGCGGCAAACCCGCGCTCGCGTCCGCCGAGTGCAACGAATGGCCGCGCGCCTTCGCCGCGGACGACCGCGACGTCTACTGCTGTGACGCCACCACGCCGCTCGCGTCCGTCGTCTGCGAAGACCACAAATGCACTCACCACGACATCCCGGTCGCGTGCCCCGACGCCATCGCGATGGACGCAGCGCGCCTTTACGTCGCTTCCGACGTGCGCGTCTTCGCACTCGACCGAAAGAGCAACGCGCTCACCGTGCTCGCCAAGCGAAAGCGCTATCCGAAGGACTTGGTCGTTGCTGGGACCAACGCATACTGGGTGGAAGGCGCGACCGACGTCTATCGACTAACCCTCGACACGACATCGCTCACACCGGGCCCGCAGCTCGTAGCGCGCCGGCAGACCGACGTCGTCGCGTTGAGTGCGGACGAAACGGCCGTGTATTGGATTGCGCGGGCCATGGATGGAAAAGCCGCGAGCGGAGCGGCGAAGACCGAAGCGACCTTTGCGGTTTATTCAGTGGCGTTGGGCGAGCGCGGTCCGTGAGTTGTCTGCGATTCATGCGGTGGCGTTGGGCGAGCGCGGTCTGTAAGTCGTCTGCGGTTTATTCAGTGGCGTTGAGCGAGAGCGGTTCGCGAGTCGTCTGCGGTTCATGCGGTGGCGTTGGGCGAGAGCGGTCCGTAAGTCGTCTGCGGTTTAATGCGGTGGCGTTGGGCGAGAGCGGTCCGTGAGTCGTCGAGTGCGCGCGTGCGGGCCGCCGCCGTGCTTGCGTGCTCACTTTTCCGCGAGTCTCCACAGCGAGAAGACGTCCCCGGGACCCCATATCCCGTGCGCTGGCCCCTATATTCCCGTGCGCTGTGAGTATTCCGTGGACCGAAAATGTGATGTCCCGGTGCGGGACATGCCGCGTCGTTCTTCGTCTGACAATCCCCGCGATTGACCGCGGAAATCGGCTCAAACGAGAGCCGGTCCCACGGGAGTGGTACATCAGCGGTACATCGGACGCCCGATGTCCCGTTCATGTCCCAAAGATGCTCCTCGGTCAGGTTCGCGCTGCAGCAAATGCGCGGAACTCAAGCACTCCCAGAGCACTTATTTACACCTGACCGTACTCGTCAGGCACCGGTCCGGTACCTCATCTCAGCGCGATGGCTAGCCAAGCCTGCGCCGCCGGCGCCCTTCGGGATCGTCGTGGATCCTCGCCACCCGCGCACGCGGCGCAGCTCACAGCGGAATCCAGAGCTACCCGCTTGGATGCGCCGGCGCGTTTGGCCACGGGCTACTGCGCGTCGCGGTGAGTGGAAGTGCCCTCCACCCCCCGGGGATTCATGTCCGTCGAAAACGGCCGGCTGGAGTTCACTCGACCGAGGAGCCTTGTAACCGCTCCGTCATGACACCCGCGGCTCGCGGCGCTACGGGAGATCTCCGCCATCGTTCAAGGAGACCCGTTATGAAGCTAGCGAAGCGGATCCTCGCGCCGATCGACTTCAGCGACCCCTCCCGCGACGCGCTCGACGTCGCGGTCGATCTCGCGACTCATTACCGCGCCGAGCTGCTGCTCGTGCATGTCGTCCCCGTCATCCCGTCGCTCGGCGCCGGCGGTGCCCTTCTCCACGAATCCGAAGAGCAGCGCAAAGCGCACACCGACGCCGAGCAACGACTCGCGCAGCTAGCGACCCTCGGTACCGAAAAAGGCATATCCACCCGCACCGAGGTCGGCAGCGCCAACGAAGTCGGCATGGAGATCGTCCGCATCGCCCAGCACCACCAAACCGACCTCATCGTCATCGCCACCCACGGCATGATCGGCTGGCGCAACGTCCCTTTCGGCTCCGTCGCGGACAGAGTCGTCAAGCACGCCCATTGCGCCGTCCTCGTATTGCGCGCCGAGCACAGGAAATAGCCCGCGCGCCGCCGGCGCAGCACTTTGAGAGAGCACGCGGCGGCCGTCCCCCGCGCACCGTCGAGGCCACGGCGCCATACCGGGCCGCGTGGCCGCATTTCGGCGCGGTCCGCTTGCGCCGCTCTCGGGAGCATGCGAGAACCGCGGCCCCTGATTAACGAAAAGCGCCAGTAGCTCAGCTGGATAGAGCGACGGCCTCCGGAGCCGTAGGTCGCAGGTTCGACTCCTGCCTGGCGCGCTGATCTGCGGCGGGAGTGCCCGCCGCCAGCGCATAGGTATGGCGACGCCGCGCGGAAGCGGCAACGTACGCGGAGCTTCTGGGTCTGCCGGAGCAAATGCGGGCGGAGATCTTTGTGTACCTGGCTGCACACGAGGATCACTTCGTGCAGTGCGCTGCGCACCGAAAGCGCGCGCCGGATCGGGATTCGGCGCGATTTCGATGGGGCGGCCGCTGGTCCGGTCTTTGCGATCCGCGCAACTCGGAGGCGACATGGAGTCCATCAAGTGTTCGATTGCCGTGGCGGCATTGCTTGCGGCGGCT
Organism: Polyangiaceae bacterium; assembly: GCA_035547195.1. GTDB lineage: Bacteria > Myxococcota_A > Polyangia > Polyangiales > Polyangiaceae > DASZVB01. Next base: position 162,593 of record DASZVB010000123.1, on the reverse strand, counting down.
TGTTCGGGGGAGAGCGGGACGTCGGTGAGCGGAGCTCCGAGTGGCGGAGAATCGGTGTCCGCCAGCTCGTTGCCCAATGCATCGGCGCAAACCGAGCTCTCCGGCGCGCGGCTCACGCCCGCCTGGGCGAAAGTGGCGCCCGGCGCCGACTGTACGCTGCACCTCGCGGGGGACGTCGACCCGAGCCACGCGCTTCACCTCTTCGCGGACGACGATGGCGTGGTGAGCTTCGCCGCCGACTCGCAAGCGTCGAGCGACGCCGCGCAGGCCGTGCTCGACTGTAACGAGGCCGGCGTTGCCCACCCGTATGCGGTCGATTTCCGCGACGCCGCGATCCGCACGCGTCCGGCGATTGCACCGCGGGCCGACGCGGTCATCCGTCCCGCGCTCAGCGGCGATCCGCGTTTGGTGACGCAAGCGGAGTTGGTCAAAGGCGGCTATCCACTCCGGCCCGATCCGGATCGCGCGCCGGCGATGTACGCGACGTGGCTTCGCGCTGTCTTGACGCCGACCGAGCTCGTCGGTCGGGGGTTCGTTGCCCGCGCCGGCGTCGACACGCACTACGGCAACGGCGCGAGCGGTACCCTCATGGAAGAGAGCCCGTGGGGCGGCGCCGAGCTCAACGCGCGCACCAGCTACAGCGTCGTCGTCGCGCAGTGGACGCTGCCGAGCTCGATACCGAGCGTGTCGCAGGGGGGCGTCTACACCGCGCCGATCTGGGCGGGGCTCGACGGCGACACCGATCACGGCGGCAGCCCGGACGTCATCCAGGCGGGCACGACGTTTCAAGTCATCGGTATCAAGCTCGGGAAGAGCTCGCTCGTGGCTTCCTATGGTGGGGTGTTCGGCTGGGCCGAGTACTACAGCCCGACCGGCACCGCGGCGCAGACAAGTCCATACACGGCGGGCATCACCATCTCGATCGGTGACACCATCTTCGTCGAGGCGTACCCCTGTGACTCGAACGGCAACGCCAACATGCACGGCGGCTATGCGTTCTTCGAGGTGGAAGACGTCACCACCGGCAAGGCGACCACGACGACTGCGGGCAACTTCATCAAGGCCCCGGACAACCAGTTCGTCGGCGGCACGGCGGAGTTCATCATCGAGAAGGAGGTCAACGGCAACCTCCTCGCGCCGTACGGCACCATCAACATCGCCGGACTTGCCGGTGGGACCGATGGCAACCTGCACGATTTCGGGACGGACCCCGTCCTCATCGACGACTCGCACAGCTTCAATCAATTCGAGTCGGCGACGGTGACCGGGGCCGCGACCCTGCAGATGACCTGGCTCGCGCCGCAGTAACGCGAGAGTCGTCAGGCCGCCGCTTGAGGCTCGCCTCCGCCGCCTTTTGCACGGCATCCTAGCCCTGGCCGCGCATCCTCCTCATCGATGACGCTCCGCCGCTCCTCGACGCGCTCCCCTTCGCGTTCCAGGACGCGGGGCACGAGGTGCTCGAGGCGCGATGGGGTGAGCGGCGTCGAGCTCGTGAGCCGCGAGGAGCCCGCGCTCGTCGTGAGCGACCTCGACATGCCGCGGCTGGATGGGTTGCACTCTGCAAGAAGATCCGCGCCGCGGGGAGCTCGATTCCGAGCATTTTGCTGAGCTCCCGCGGCGGCGAGATCGACGAGAGCCTCGAGATGATTTGCAGTGGTGCTTGAGAGGCCGTCGCCCGGCCCGAAGCCGCTGCGTGTCGCCTATTGCACTCTGGACGACATGGATCCGGGTGAGCTTTCAGCCCCGTACTTCGCCGTCGTGTCCTTCACACGATCGCCGCGGAACGCCTCCGCCGCTCGAATACGGCGGATCGGTCACGAACGCGTCTCGCACACGTCCGACAGCTCGCGAAAGAGCCTCGCGATCCGCTGCCACGCGCCGGATTCGATTGCGCGACGAGCCGTCATGATCCGAACTCCTGGATGGCGCGCCGCTCGGCGAGCTCGTGGCGTCGGAGTTGGCTGCCTCCGCAGACACGACGCCTGTAGCGGCGCGTGATCCGAGGTAGCGCGCAAAAGCGCCTCCGAAGTCATCCGAGACGTAACGAATTTACACTTCTGTCGCGTCCGCTGCGCGTGCGCTCAGCGCGCCGGGCCAAATGTCCGACTCGCGCAGGCCGAGCGCTGCAAGCTCCTCGGCCCGCAGCGGCGCCTCTTCGGCGAGGAAGAACTCGTCGAGCTGCGGCGGCTTCACGGCCGTGCCGGCGAGCATCGCGTGGGCTTGACCGCGATGGTGGATCTGATGCTGGAACAAGTGGGCGAGCACGCGCACGAGCGGCTCGCGCTGCACGTGGTCGGCGCGCTGGATCGACACGATCGGCGAGAGGTCGGTGATGTCGGCGCAGAGCGCGATGAGCCGCCGGTCGACCTCGCGCTGCGCCGGCGCGAGCGTGGCGCAGGTGGCGAACGGCGCGGACGGATCGAAGAAGCGGGCGGCGTCGGGGTTCACCGACCGGCCGGCGACGGCGCGCTCGAGCGCGTCGACGTACAGCCAGTCGACCGTCACGATGTGGTTCAGCGTGTCCTTGAGTGACGGGAAGAAGCCGGTGCGCGGCGCCGCAAACTCCGCGTCGTCGAGCGCGGCGCACGCCCGCAGGAGCCGCAGGTTGGACCAGGCGTTGTTGCAGGCTTGCGCGTGGAAGTAATGACTCAGGTCGTTCATGCGCGTCCCTCGCCCGAAGCGTGCCACGACGGCGTCGACACCTGCACACTTCTGCTCACGCGGCTGGTGCTCGGCCTCGTCGCGGTTGGATTGACGAGCATGGCCAGGAAGATGGAGTGGGAAAAATCCACGCAACGCAGGCGCCAACGAGGCCGAAGGGGGACAGCAATTGCCCATGCGTCTCCTCTTCGACCACGGCACCCTCGTTCTCGCCGAGGCCCCCGACCTCCGCGCGGAGGCCATCCCCGGCCTCATGTGGGATCCTCGCGTCGGCCTCTGGCGCGCTCCCGCGTTCCGCTATGCCGACGTCCTCGACGCGCTCCGGCGACGTCGCCTTCCTGTGCGCGACGAAGTTCCCGCCCCGCTGCGACCGAATCTCGAGCCTTTCCGGTCGATCGAGCTCCGGCCATATCAGCAAGCTGCGGCCCTTGCATGGGAGCAAGCGGGCCGTCGCGGTGTCATCGTCTTGCCGACGGGCAGCGGCAAGACGCGCGTTGCGACCGCCATCCTTGCTGCGTCGGCTGTTCGCGCGCTCTGTCTCGTACCGACGCGGGCATTGCTTCAACAGTGGTTGTCGGAGCTCGGCCGTGTCTACGCGGGTCCCGTGGGCTGTCTCGGCGACGGCGAGCAGCGAGTCGAAGCCGTCACGGTCACGACGTTCGAGAGCGCTTATCGACACATGCCGCGGATTGGTCGCGAGTTCGACCTGCTCGTCATCGACGAAGTGCATCACTTCGGGCTCGGCGTGCGCGACGAAGCGCTCGAGATGTCGATCGCCGAACAGAGGCTTGGCCTTACGGCGACGCCACCCGAAGCAGAGGCGCAGCGCCGCATCGAAATGCTCGTCGGTCCCGTCGTTCATCGCGAGAACGTGGCAGATCTCGCGGGTACTTGGCTCGCGGATTTCGAGCTCGTCGTCGTGCACGTGGGCCTCGAACCGGACGAACGCGCGCGCTACGACGCAGACAACCGCATCTTCTCGGAGGTGAACCGCCAGTTCCGGAAGATGCATCCGTACGGTACCTGGCAGGAGTTCGTCTCGGCTGCATCTCAATCCTTGGAAGGCCGGCGCGCGCTCGCCGCCTTTCGTCGATCGCGCCGAATGCTCGGCCTGACCCGGGCGAAGCGCGACGCGGTCGGCTCGTTGCTGGATCGTCACCGCGGTTCCCGCATCCTCATCTTCACCGTCGACAACGATGCCGCGTACGCCATCGCTCGCGAGCGCCTGATCATGCCCATCACGTGCGACATCTCGCGCGCCGAGCGCGACCGGGTTCTCGACGCCTTTCGGCGCGGCGAGCTCAAGGCTCTGATCAGCTCTCGCGTCCTGAACGAAGGTATCGACGTGCCGGACGCCGACGTCGCGATCGTGGTCGGTGGCGCCGGCGGCCAGCGCGAGCACGTTCAACGGGTCGGTCGTCTGCTCCGACCCGCTCCTGGTAAGCACGCCGTCGTTTACGAGCTGGTAACCGCTGCGACGAGTGAGACACGACGCGCTTCGGAAAGGAGACGTGGCCTTGCTACCCCGCGCGCTGCTCCACCTCAGCACTAGGACCGAGGGTGACCGGATCGTTCCACGGTATTTGACCGAGCGGGACCACACGTGGCTACGCGCGTTGCTGGACGAGCACGCTCGGTTCGAGGGACAGAAGCGCAGCGAGCTCGCCGCTCGGCTTCAGGAGCCGCTCCCGTCGCCGGCGCCGAAAGCGAAACTTTGCGTTGCGGCGCGCGTCCTGGAATCAATGAATCGGGATCGCGCTGAATCAGCCATATCCCCGCCCGAGGCTCGGCGGCGGGTGTTCCGGGGCGCTGCCGACGCTCGCGGCGATCGTGAATCGATTTTGCAGAAGGTCGGGGACGAAGTGAACGTTACTCCGGCGGAGCTTGAATCGGCTCTGTTCGCCGATCTGCGAGGAGAGCGACGTGTGCCGGCGCTCCCCGCGACGCTTTCGCCCTCCTCACTAGCGCTGCGAGCGAATCTCGCGATTGTCTCATCGCTGCTGCGTCGTGCGGCGACGATTCGCATCACGGCGTTCGGTAACACTCGGGCGGTCGTCCGTCACGCGCGGCTTCTCGGACTCATCTGCAGCGTTCAGAAAACAAGCCGAGCGGCGCCGCGTCGTGCAGCCAATGACGTTTCGACGAATCGGCTGGGTATGATGCCGCCGTCGGACGACGCCATGTCCGGAGCCGTCATCGACGTCTCGGGACCGCTCGCGCTTTTTCACCACACGGAAGTCTATGGACGAGCTCTCGCCTCGCTCGTTCCGCGACTTGGTTGGTGCAACGAATTCGAGCTCGTCGCGCAGTGTGCCCTCGGCCAGGGGAAGCACCTTTCCACATTCGAGCTCCGCTCTGGAGACCCCATCGCCACTGGCGACGAGCTTTCCAGATACGACAGCCGCGTCGAGGAGCGGTTCGCCCGCGACCTTCGGCGCGCAGCACCAGCGTGGGATCTCATCCGTGAACCGAAGCCCGTCGACGCGGGCGGGGTATTGATGTTCCCGGACTTCGAGCTACTGCATCGCCATGGGCCGAAACGACGCTGGCTGCTCGAGATCGTCGGGTTCTGGACCGCCGAGTATCTGAAGGAAAAACTCGCTCGGCTGCGCGCCGCCGGGCTGGCTAATCTCATCCTGTGCATCGACGCTCGTCGGCAGTGTCACGATGCGGAGTTACCCCGAGGACGCATGCGTGATCCGGTACAAGTCGAGGATCGATCCTCGCGCGGTGGTGGCCATCATCGGACGTTGAAAGGGCTCCTGGCCTCGACTCGAGCAGGCTTGGAAGAAGAGCAGTATTGTACACGGGAGGTGGTTCGCTGAGGGCACGTGGCCTATGATCCGCTCATGGCGACGCCCGCCCGTAAGCCGGCAACATACGCCGATCTGCTGGGGCTCCCGGAGCAGACGCGCGCGGAGATCCTCGCCGGTGAAATCGTCGTCGCGCCGGCGCCTTTGCCGCGACATTCCAAAGCTCAAGGTGCGATTCGGCGATTCGTCGGCGGTCCGTATGACGATGACGACGGTCATGGAGGTCCGGGTGGCTGGTGGATCTTCGAGGTCGACGTCGCCTTGAGTAGAGAAGACGTCGTTCGACCCGATGTCGCCGGATGGCGGAGAGCGCGTCTCCTGCAACCAGGATCCAAGCGTCCCATCGAGATCGTTCCGGATTGGGTCTGCGAGGTGCTCTCGCCCGCGACAGCGGCTCGAGATCGCGTTCAAAAGCGGGCGCTCTATGCACGCGCCGGCGTCGGGCATTACTGGATCGTCGATCCGGAAGCGCGTGTGCTTGAAGCGCTGACGTTGCGAGAGGGCAACTGGTTGGAGCAAGGCGTGTACGACGAAAGCGCGACGGCGCGGATCGCACCGTTCGATGACGTGACGATCGACGTGGGGCGGCTTTTCTTGCCGCGCGATGCAGATAATCCTTAGGCGACGGCTGTTCGCCCCGCCGCCCGGCCATAACTTGTCCTGTTCACCCCGTCAGCTATCGCGTCGTCGTCGCGAGCGACGCCGTGACGTGACCACTCCGCTTGTCGAATAATGGAGCCGTGGAGCGTCGCCCGCTCTACGGTAGCCCGCGGACTTGGTGGTCACGGATGTCGCGGGGCCGGGGAGGCTTCGCTGCAATGCGTCCGAGAACCGCGGAACCATCCAGGAACTCGGCGATCCCGATGCCGAGGAGGGCGATGAGGATCAACGTGAAGGGCGCCCCGCCCGTGGGCCCGGCAATCGCGACCAGCGACAGCACCCCGAGGAATACGACGATGGCAGCGCTGAACTCGGCGATTCGCAGCGTGCGGCGAATCGCCGGTCGCGCGGAGGCGCTGGGATCGTGGAGCGCGAGCGCGGACCAATCGAGCTCGTCGTGCGTCATCGCCCCGACCAGCAGCGCCGTGCCCAGCACGATGACTGCGATCGCCGTCATGGTGGCCGAGAAAGAGCCCAGCAATCCTAAGATGCCGACAATGACGGCGATCGCGCCACCCAGCACCTGCGCGCTCAAGCCGGTGCTGACTGGGACCAGATCCCGCTTTCCTTCTTGCACGGCGTGAGCGCGCCGGAGCTCGCGGTACGCGGCACCGACCGATATACCGTCGACGAGCAGCGCCGCGCCTGCCACGATCATCGCTATCGTGAGCATGTAAAACGACAGAACGCCGGCGAGCGCCAGCACGGCGAGCGTCACTGCGGCGAGTCCGGCGATGGCCTCCACGCTCGCCCCGCCGCCAACGACAGCTCCAAGCTTGTTGCGTTCACGCCCGACCGATGTGGGGTACGTTTCCGCCATCTCGACCTCCAGGGGACCAATGATGCAAGAGAGGTGCCGGAGCCCTCGGTCGGTCCGCCGATCGACTAACCGAGCGTCGCGCCGGAGACGTGGGTTGTTGCTCGCGGCCAGTCGGGAATCGAGTTCCTGAAACGGACTGAAATCACTCTGCCAACCGTGCGCCGGCGGGCTTAAGGAGTTTGCAGGTTCAGCGCGCGACGACCCAGCTCGATGGATTGTCGCCCATCGCGTGGTGAGTCACCTCGGCGAAGCCGCCGTCTCGAAGGATTTTCGAGAGCTCCGAGAAGGTGTACGCCGCGCCGCCCGTGCTCCAGAGCAGCATCGCGACGCTGAATAGCAAGGGCATGCTGGCCGCTTTACGCTCCTCGTCCGCGACGAATTCCGCGGTCGCGAAGACCCCGCCGGGCGCGAGCGCTTTCTTGGCCTTGCCGGCGATCGAGACGCACGTCGGCATGTCGAAGTGATGGAAGAAATTGCCCATCACCACGACGTCGTAAGGTCCGCCCCAATCCACGTCGAGGGCGCTTCCCGGCAGGATGCTCGCGCGATCCCCGACACCGAGCAGGTCGGCATGGCGCTTGGAGACGGCGGCGACGTTCGCCCAATCGAGGAACGTGAGCTTCGACCCAGTGCTCGCTTGCGCGAGCGTGATGCCATATCCGCCGGAACCCGCGGCGACGTCCAGGATGCGAAGTCCGGGTCGACGCGACTGGAGGATATCCGGCAGGGGCATCGCTCCGCCGAGCGCCATCGGCAGCGAGCTCTGCGCGAAGGTGACCCACAGCGGATTTTCGGGCGACTCGGCGTCCTTGTCGAACACGCTCTTGCCCTCGCGAGCGGCCTCCGCGACTCGTCCGAAGGCTTCGGTGAAGCGCGAGTCGTTGAGAAACTTCGAGAAGCCGGCGAGGAACGTGGGCTTGTCACTACACGCCCACGTGGCGGCGACGGGCGTGTTCGCGTAACGGCCAGCGTCCTTCGTCAAGAATCCGAGCGCGACCAGCGCGTCGGCGATCGCGCGGATGCCACGCGGTGTCGCTCGAGTAGCGACGGCCAGCTTCTCGACCGTGTCCGCGCCATGCGATACGTGCGTGAAGAGGTCGAGGTCAACCGCGCCGCGGAAGGTTCCGCTCGCCCAGAAGGCCGTCATCATCTGCATCACCGGTCCGGGATCGGGCATGTTCATCGGTTGGCTCATGGACCCTCGCTCGTTGTAGGTTGCGGCGAGGCATGGCATCACGGGCGCTCCGTGTAATCAAGGCTCCGTGCGAGCCGCCTCCATCGACGCGCCCGATTGCACATGGTTGCTGTGACGGCTTCCGAGATTACCGGCGTGCACGGGGAAGGCGTAGGTCGCGATGCTACGTTGGCGATCATGGGCCACGGCACCGTCCACGCGATCGACGAAAGCGCGAACGATTCGTTCGTCGAGGTCGCGCGGAACGACTCGATTGACGTCCAGCTCGGAGAAAATGCAACGACCGGTTTCCGCTGGCGCGTCAAGGCCACCGGCGCTCCGGTGCTCGAGCTGGCGGACGATCGCACAGCGCCCGGTCCGAAGAATCGCCCCGGTGCGAGCGGCTCACGCCGTTTTCGATTCCGTGCGGCGGTTCCGGGGAGCGCGACGATCAAGCTGGTGTACGCGCGCCGCGTTCCGGCGAACGCACCGCCGGCAAAGGCATTCGTGCTTCGTGTGCGCGTGTTGCCCTGAGGGCGACGGTCACGCTTCGACGGTGCGGATCGTCCAGAAGTCGTCGGAGAGGTTTTGTTCGAGGAGGTAGGAGTACGGCATGGTGAAGTAGCCTTTCTTCCCCCAGCTCGTGCCCCAGGAGTTTCGAACGATGAAGCGGTCGGCGGTGTCGTCGTAGCCGACCGCCAACACCGCATGCCCGCCGACGACTTCTTCGTCGCTGCCGGGCATGTCGAGCTTGCCGGTCTTGGCGACGGCGTCGCTTTCGAACGCGGTGTAGACGGTGAAGCCGAAGACGAAGGGATAGCCGGACGCGAGGCAGCCTTTGAATTGCGCGAGCACGCGCGGCACGCGCTGATACGAGGTGACCTGGTGCTTCGCCGCCTGGACGTAGACGGTCTTCGTCGGTTTCTTCTGGAAAGGGCCGGGGTTCTTGTCGCTGTATTTCCAGAGGTCTTCGGGGGGAGCGCCGAGCTTGTTGACGCTCTTGATCCCATCGCGGATCTGGGCGCCGGAGTCCTCTCTCACGGAACCCTCTATTTCGCGCTCGTTGTAGTAGATGAAGAGGCGCGACGGCACGAACACCTTTCGTGCTTTCTCTTTCATGAGCTCGAATTCCATCGCGCCGGCGATCGCGTTCGCGGTGCAGCTGCCGAGCTGACCCTGGTCGTAGACCTCCGGACACTTCGCTCTGAGGTCGACCTTCGGCGGCAGGCTCTTCAGCGCGGTGAGCGGCGCCGCGTAGGTGAGATCCCGATGGTCCGGAAGATCCGGTGTCCACCCATAACGGGCAATCTTTCTCGGCATGTTCAGGTCCTTTGGTTCAGAGCAGGAACGACGCGCCGACAGTGAGGTACGGATATCCGATCCGCACGAGAAGGCCGATCGTGTCGCCGAACAGGAAACGACCGCCGCCCTCGAAGTACGGGAATGCGCCGGTGTCGCTGGCGGTGCAGCTGGCGCCCACCGGACAGCCTGCCGGCGGCGAGTACGACGTCCAGTCGTGATAGATGCCGAATCCCGCTTCTCCGAAGACGGAGACGACCTTCGTGAAGAAGAAGTTCCACTGCACGAAGACGGGGATCTTGATCGAATTCGCGGAGACGTCGCATTCGCCGGCGATGAGCTGCCCGCGGGGCCCGACGGCGAACCCGCAGGTGTTGTCGCTGAAGTTCGCCCAGTTCAGGCCGAAGCCGATGCCCATGTTGTTGTTGATCGTGCTGATGGGCCCGTTATCGAGGAACGGGATGACGGCGTGCATGCCGAGGCCGAACCCCGTGCCGCCCCACCAGTAGTTGTCCCAGTCGAGGAGCCCGTGCGGCTCGAGCTCGACGGAATACTTCGGGTGGTCGCCGGGGTTCTTGATGATCCCCTCGGCTCGGACCTCGGCGGTCGTCAAGGTGGCGAGGATCGTCAGCGACCCGGCGATCAGGGCCTTCGAGTAGCCATTGAATCGGCGCATTCGCTTGATACTCCGCTCCGATTTTTCGTCCAGATCGCCGGTGAATGCAACACTTCGTTGTTTTCAAAGGCGCTGTTGCCAGTCGATCTTGCCTTCGTCCGCCACGACGGAGCCCTGCACCGAGACCGTGCCGCCGTGTTTTTTGACGTCGAACTCAAGGACGTCGACTTCTTCTTCGGGCGCGATTTCGCGGACGCGAACGCTGCCCTTCTCCGTTCGTCCGTCCTGCGCGACCGCGAGCTCGACGACGGCGGTGTGCAAGGTGAAGCAGCCCACGTTTCGGACCTTGAAATCGTCGAACAGCAGATCCGGCTTGTAGCGCGCGGTCGCCTTCGGCGTGAGATATCGTTCGCGTAGCTCGGCGGCTCGAAACGTCGGACTGTTCTGGAATTTGGACAGCGGCACGTGATCCCGGCCGAGCGCGAGCGACACATAGCCGTCGAGCTCGTTGAAGTACCGCTCCCGTTCGGCGTCGGAAATCGATGGATACTGACCGGCGACGAGCTCCGCGAGGTAGAAACTCGGGCGTTCTTCGAGCAATACCTGGACGTCGACGGACGGCGCGCACGCGGCGGGAAGGGGTGGCTGTACTTCGCGCTGCTTCTGCTCGAGCGCGCGCACCTTCGGCAGGCGCTCGTTGGCGACCGCCGCCGCTCGCTCATCGCCGTAGTCCGTCACGATCATCGCGTACAAAGACTCCGCGGCTTGCAGGCGATGCTCGGCCTCCTCGCGTTGTGCGAGGGTGAGCAGTTCCCCCGCGCGATTCTCCCGACTGTTCGGGCGATACTGAATGAAATAGAGCAACGCGAAGAACACGACGTTGCCGATCACGATGAGGCCGTACTTTTGCCACGCGTCGAGGAGGAGCTTCTTCCTTTCTTGAGGCAACCAACGACCGGGAAACTCCAACATCGCACGGCACCGTAGCATTTAGCCCGCGACGGGCTCGAGAAGGGGCCCGGGCGTCACTGGTCGAGGTTCATCGCCTGCACGATATCGCGCACGCCGCCGATACCGTCGTCGATCGTGTGCGAGACGTGCCTCGCGTTCGCGAGGGCTCGCTACACGATCCTGTTCCTTCCACGGCTCCGCGACCGGAAGCGCTTCGCTTCGTTGTACGAGACGGGAGTGCGGCGCTCGCGACGCTCGCGGTGGCGTTTCGCGACACGGGCACGTCGGCGGCACGCGCGCGGGCGCGGGCCATCGTCTGCTCGGCGACGCTTCATGGGTTCGCGTCGCTCGCGAACGACGCGTTCCTCGAGAGACGAGGAACGCGAGCATTGGCCGCCGGCGGACACGGTTCGGCGCATTAACCTAGACGCTCACCGCGTACGCATCGACGTCGTGGGACCGTTACCAAGCCCGCTCACGCAACGACATCGGCGGTCGCGCTCGCACCTGTCGTGCACGATGCCTGCTTGGCCCGTCGCAACGTGCTACACGTTGACAAGGCGCACCCACGAGCGACCACCATTGGCCGGAACTGTCCTGCCAGGTGGCTCCAGCATTCGACACGCCTCTCGCTCCCCGGTTCGAGGCGTTCCAGCAATCATGGCAGTTCAGCAGTTCATCTTGTTGAGCTTCGGCAGCCTGGGCGATGTGTATCCGTTCATCGCCGTCGGCGGGCGGCTCGCCCGGCGCGGACATCGCGTGACGCTCATCTCGTTCGAGCGCGACGCCTACGCCGTCGCGGCGCGCAACGCGGGCATGGATTTCGTCCCGATCGGCAGCTGGTCGGAGGTGGAGGCGCTGCTCGCGAGCACCGACGTGAACGACTGGCATCGCGTGATCAAGATCGTCTCGAGGGTCATGACCGCCAACCTGGCGGAGACGTTCGAAGCGATCGCCGAACGCGCACGGCCCCGCGCGACGACGAAGCTGGTCGCGTTTGCGCCCACCGTCGCCGCGCGCATCGCGGCCGAACGCCTCGGCTTGCCGCTCGCGACGGTGCACCTCGCGCCGGCGGGCATCCGTTCGGCGATGTCCGCGCCGCGCTTCAATCGGCTGCGGCTGCCGCTGTCGTTCTGGCGCGCGCTGGCCCCGATGTGGAACGGGCTGTTCGATTGGCTGTTCGATCGCGAGCTGCTCGAGCCGGTCAACGCGTTTCGACGTTCGATCGGGCTGCCGAGCGTCGAGTACGTGCGTCGCGCCCTGGACTCGAACGACTTGGTGATCGGGCTGTTCCCGGACTGGTTCGCGCCGCGCGAGTCGGATTGGCCGGCGCGCTCGGTGACGACGCATTTCCCGCTCTACGACGCCGCGGACGAGCGCCCGCTCAGCCCCGAGCTCGAGGCTTTTCTCGCCGACGGCGAACCGCCGATCGCGTTCACGGCCGGCTCGCCGACGCAGCGTTACAGCGAGTTCTATCGCACCTCGATCGAGGCGTGCGCCGCGCTCGAGCGCCGCGGGCTGATGATCACGGCGTATCGCGACGATCTTCCGGAGCGGCTGCCCGCCGGGATCGCGCACGTCGAGTATGCGCCTTTCGGCCGGCTCTTGCCGCGCGTGGCGGCCTTCGTTCACCACGGGGGCATCGGAACCGCGGCGCAAGCGCTGCGCGCCGGCGTACCGCAGCTCGTGGTGCCGTGGGGTACGGATCAGTTCGACAACGTGAAATGGCTCGAGCAGCTCGGCGTCGCGCGCGAGATCTCGGAGAACACGTATCGGCCGGCCAAGGTCATCGGAAGGCTCGGCGAGCTGCTGTCGGATCCCGAGGTGGCCGCGAGTTGCCGCGATGTCGCCGCGCGCTTCGACGGCGTCGATACGCTCGAACCGATCTGTGCCGCGCTCGAGGCGCTCGTCCCCGCGCCGCGCGCGCCGACGCCGAGCGACGAGAGGGATCTCCGTCTCGGCTCGAGCGTAGCGGCGGGTTAGCCGGGGAGCCGTTTGATCTCTGGACGGGCGCGGTAGATCGCCATCACGTCGACCTCGGGCGCGAAGAAAAATCCGAACCACATGAGCAAGATGCTCTTCGGCGACCACACCCGCCGGTCTTCGATGTGAAACGGCTCGAGGCCCAGATCCAGATCGTCGCCGAAGAGCCGCGTATAGTGCATGACGAAACGCGTGTTTACGCCCGGGATGAGCGTGTTCGAGAACGTCGTCTTGTAATAGTGCACGAGCTGCCAACCTAGCTCGTCGCCCAGACCGAGCAGGACGCGCTTGCTCAAGATGTGGCGGTGATACGGCTGATGCAGCGCATGAATCCGCAGCTCGGGAGCGCCGAGGTCGATGTCCTCTGCGTTCGGAGTCCCGATCGCGACGAGGCCGCCCGGGCGCGCCAATCGATCGAACTCGGACAGCAAGGCGCGCGGATCGGCGACGTGCTCGATGACGTCTTGCGAAAACACGAGGTCGTAGCTCTTCTCGAGCGCGCTCCGATCGTTGAACCGCGCGGAGTACTGGTCGAACCCGACCGCGCCCGCGTACCCGCGCGCGCGCAGAAACTCCACGAACGAACCGTTGCCGCAGCCGTAGTCGAGGACGGCGTGCTCGGGGCGAAGCCCGGCGCGGCGCAGACGCCCGAGCAGGCGCCCGTACATCGCGCGGAGCAGCCAGTTCAGGTTCGGGTCGCAGTGACCATGGAGCGGATACGCCGCGTAGTAGGCGTCGAGGTCGACTTCGTCCGCGGCGTGGATGCTGCGGCAATGCGGGCAACGCCAGACGTGAAACAGCTGGTCGCGAAAGCGTCGGACGTTGCTGCGGATGGTGGCGCGTTCCACGTCTCCTTCGACCTGCCGACCGCAGACGGCGCAAACCGTCGCGGCGGAAGCGGGCCGCGAGACCGAGACGTCGGGTTCGGGGTGCACCGTGAAAGCCGAAGTCTGTCTAACACGCCACTTCGCATTTCGGCAAAGCCTTCCGGGTTGATGTATTAGGCTAGAAGATCTCCGTGTTCGCGCTCTTGAACGAGATCAGCTTCCGGCACTGGCGGCGTTCGCCGCTCCGCTCGCTGCTCGTCATCCTCGGTGTCTCTCTCGGCGTCGCGCTCTACATCTCGACCGAGGCGGCCTCGCGCAGCATGCTCGACGCCTTCAACGAGCTCGTCGGCCGCGTCGCTGCCCGCGCGAACCTCATCGTCGTCGACGCCGGCGGCGGAGTTTCGAGCGAGCTCGTCGCCAGCGTGGCGGAGGTCCCCGGTGTGGCCCACGCCGCGGCGAACCTCGAGCTCACCACGCAAGCGCCGGCGTACAAAGAATCGTTGCTCGTCCTCGGCGTGGACTTCCTCGGCGACCTGCATTTTCTGCCGTTCGACGTGAACGAGGGGGATCAGCGGGTCATCGAAGATCCGCTCGCCTTCGTGAACGACCCCTACGCGATCCTGATCGCGAAGCGCTTCGCCGTTCGTCACCACCTCACGAAGGGCAGCACGGTCGAGCTGCTCACCTCCGAAGGGCCGAAGCAGTTCCACGTGCGCGGTGTCGTCGAAGACTCCGGCCCGGCCGCGTCCTTCGGCGGTCAGGTCATCGTCATGTTTCTCGACGCTGCTCAAGTGTCGTTCGCGCGCGGCACGTCGGTCGATCGCATCGACGTCGCGACCGCCCCGGACGCGAAGGTCGAGGACGTGCGCCGGCGGCTCGCGGAGAAGCTCGGGCCGGGAGTGTCCGTGGAGAGCCCCGATCGGCTCGGGACGCACCTGCGCGAGCTCGTCATGCCGCTCAGCGCGGGACTCGCGCTGACGGAGTTCGTCGCGCTCCTCGTCGGGATCTTCCTCGTGTACAACGCGGTCGGCATCGCCGTCGTGCAGCGCGCGCGGGAGATCGGCCTGCTCCGTGCGCTCGGCGTCACCCGCGGCCGCACCGTGCGGCTGCTCTGCGCCGAAGCCGCGGCGCTCGCGCTGCCCGCCGTCGTGATCGGCCTGGCGATCGCGCGTTCGCTCGCCCGCTTGGCGACGAAGCAGACGCTGGGCGCCGTGAACCGCCTCTTTCTCTCCGTCGCGACGACCGAGCCGAAGCTCACCCTGGATCTGGTGCTGCGGGGGTGCGCCGCCGGGCTCGTCATGGCGCTCGTCGCCGCGTGGTGGCCGGCGCGCCGCGGCGCGTCCACCGATCCCGCGGTCGTGCTCCGCGGTTCGTCCGGCGTGGAGCGGTCGCGGCTTCCCTTCGCTCCGCTGCTCGCCGCCGGCGTGGCGCTGCTCGCCGCGTCGAAGCTCGGCTCCCTCGGCACGAGCTTCGCCGCCGGCGCGACGTCGCTCACGTGCTCCGTCCTCGGCGCTGCCTTCGCGACGCCCGCGTTGGTCGTCTCGATTCGGCACGTGCTGGTGCGGCCGGTGGAGGGTCTGCTCGGCATCCCCGGGCGGCTCGGGCTCGACTACGTCGAGCGAACTCTCGGACGCAGCACGGTGAACGTGCTCGCGCTCATGGTCGCCGTCAGCATGAGCGTCTGTGTCGGCGGATGGCTCACGTCGTTCCAGCGATCCGTCTCCGACTGGTTCGAGCAGCTCAGCCCCGCGGAGCTCACCGTCACCGCGGGCTCGGCGGTCGCCGATCGCTCGCACTTACCGCTGAGCGCCGCCGCCATGGATCGGATCGCGAAGGTCCCCGGCGTGGCGGCGATTCAGCCGCTCCGCGGGATGCAACAGCAGCTCGGCGGACACCCCTTCACCCTCATCGGGACGGACACGACGACCTTCCTCGCCCAGGCGGCAAAGCGCGGCAAGAACTGGCCGCTGGTCGAGGGCGACCCCGTCGGGCCGACCGAGCTCCGCGATTCGCCGAAGATCTTGCTCGCGGAAGCGGCCGCGCACCGCCTCCACTTGCGCGTGGGCGATCACGTCACGTTTCACGCCCGGCAACAGGATTTGACGTTCGAGGTGCGGGGCATCGTCGTCGACTACACGACGGCCAACGGCAGCGGCTACGTCGATCGACGCTTCTTGCTCGACTACTGGGGCGACGACTCCGCCGACGCCGTGAGCGTCTTCCTCACCGCCGGCGCGCAGGGCGACGCCGTCGCGGATGGGATCCGCGGCGCGCTCGGCGCGGGGATCTTCGCGACGCGCAACGACGACGTCCAGCGCGGCATGGGAGACATGCTCACCGAGGCGTTCTCGTATGCGCGCTCGGTCGAGTGGGTCACGCTCCTCGTCGCGCTGATGGGCGTCACCGGCACCATGATCGCGGCGGTGCTCGACCGACGCCGGGAGATCGGCGCGCTGCGCGCCATCGGCGCGACGCGCCGCCAGGTGGCCACGTCGATCGTCGTCGAGGCAGGCTTCCTCGGCTTCTGCGCCGTCGTCGCGGGAGTGGCGCTCGGCGTCCTCCAGGCGACGCTGTTCCTCCATACGCTGCTGGCCAACGGCACTGGTTGGCACATAAGCCTCGTGTTCCCGTGGGTCAGCACGGCGCGGATCGCGTTGCTCGCCATCCTGACGTCCATGCTCGCCGGAGGCGTCGCCGCGTTCCAGGCAGCGCGATCGGACGTCGCCGGCAGCGTCGTTTACGAGTAGACGACGCCTGCCTGGATCCGGCCGAACTCGCGTGACCTATCTCGGCTGATTCGTGTTCGTTTTGCACCTCATGCGAAGAGTCGATGGTCCTCGACATCGACTACGTGTCACTCGGTCGACGAAACGGCTCAGAGCTCCGTTAGAAAAATCGAGGGGGCTTTCCGTTGTGCCGAGCTGAAGCGGTCTTCACGGGCAAGCCGCCCTGGCGTGCATCGACAAAACGACCTTGTTTGCCAGGTATTCACGGATACGACATCGCGCGCTGGTCGTTCGCTGTCATCGCAATCGCGGCAGCGCGCGTGCCTTCCCATCGAGCAAGCTTCGCGTTCGACCGACCGCTTCGACGCTGACGTGTCGAGGCAGGCCGTCCCTCGAAGCACTGGCGGCGTCGCTCGGCTGGTGTAGTGTGTGTCCAGCGGCGCGTGTGGATCCATCTGCGACGCAGGGCGCGCGATACGCGTCCAGCGTGAGCCAGCGAGGTGATGTGGAATGGCTACGTTCCGGAACTACGGTGTGTTCCTCTTCGTTTGCGCCTCCGCGTGGCGCGTCGTCGCGTGCGCGGCGAACACGGGAGGCGGTGGCCAGCCTGGAGGCGCGGGAGGTCTCGTCGCAGCGAGCTCCGGTGGGGTAGCAAGCGGCGCCCAGCCCGGGAGCGGCGGTTCATTCAGCACGGCCGCCGCGGGCAACAGCGGTGGAAGCACACTCCTAAACTTGAACCAGGGCGGCGGAGGCGGCGGAGTAAACCTCAGGGAGCAAGACAGCTCTTGCAACCCGATCTCCGAGACCCCGGAGAAGATCATCATCACGGATTCGTCGGTCGTCACCGACACGATCACGACGCTCACGCCCGTCGCGCTCTTCATCATGCAGGATCGGACGGGGAGCATGTCTACCGGTATCCCGAGTGGATGCGCCTGTAGCTGGGACAACTCGACCGCCGCGCTCACGGCGTTCGTGAACGATCCGATGTCGGCGGGTCTCGACGTGGGGCTGAGCTTCTTCGGCGGCGGGGACAAGACGCAGTGCAACGGGAGCGACTGCGGTCAGGCGGTGGTGCCGATCGAACCCGTCGCCATGGCAGCGCAGCCGATCATCTCCGCGATGCAATCGAACAAGCCCCCGGGCACGAACATCACGCCCTTGGAGTGCGGTCTGCGGGGCATGGTGAACGCCTGCCTGGAGTACATGTCGAACTCACCGACGGGCGAGAAATGCGTGGCCGTGCTCGTCACCGACGGCAACACGATGGACCCGACGCCCTGCGACGGGAACGTTGCGGATCTCGTCCAGATCGTCGCCGACGGGCACAGCAAAGGCGTCGATACGTACACGCTCGGCCTGCAGGGCTCGGATCCGAATTTCCTCGACCAGCTCGCGCAAGCCGGCGGCACGACGGCGCACATCGACGCGAGCGCGAACGTCAACGCCTTCGTCGCAGCGCTGAACAGCATCCGCGGCAAGATCTCGCATCAAGACAAGCACACCGTGCAAAGCACGAAGGTGATCGAGACGCCGCTCAGGTGTCAGTGGAAGATCCCTGCGCCGCAGATGAACCAGCCACCGCTCGATCCGACCAAGGTCAACGTGCTCTACACCCCGCCTGGCCAGCCGGGGCAGCAGTTCGGACACGTCGCGTGCGACGCGACCTGCTCGGCCGATCAACCCGCTGCCGCGTGTCCACCCAATGGCCAGGCCTGGTATTACGACGACGAGAAAATGCCCACGCAGGTGTTCCTGTGTCCCTCGACGTGCACTGCGATCAAGAACGTCATGGACGCGCGCATCGATCTCCAGTTCCACTGCCCGCAGAAGCCGTACGTCGTGCAGTGACTCGAGGATTTCTCAGGGAGAGAAGCTCACCAATCCCCTCAGATCGAGGCCATATTCGGCTGGATGCGAGCGAGCGGGGTTGGGGCCCCGCTCGCTGCCCACGCCGCCAACGGTCCTTGGAAGAACAGATCACGAGCCGCCACGGATAGGCGGGTGGGAACACCGGCGAGGCCGGCGCCGACTGCTTTCAACCGCATCCGACGCGCCAAGGCGTTCAGGTTGGAGTGGTGGCGAACGAAAACCCGCGAGAAGACCGCCGGACGAGATACACGGCCAGCTCGATTTCAGCCATCAATGTGAGGGGATTCCCAGGGGAGAGAAGCGCGGCGGGTGCGGCGCGAATATGACTTGACCAGAATATGAATCAGTAGGTATATGCGCTCCACCGGAATCGCTGTGCCTGATCGCCGAACCGGAAGGAGATCCCCGATGAAGCTCAAAGTCATGACCCTCTACGTGGACGATCAAGACAGGGCGCTGGCGTTTTACACGGAGAAGCTGGGCTTTCAGAAGAAGACGGACGTCGGAGGCGGCGGCTATCGCTGGCTGACCGTCGTCTCGCCTGAACAGCCGGATGGCCCCGAGCTCCAGCTCGCGCCCAACGCGAGCCCGGTGGCCAAGGCTTACCAGCAGGGCCTCCACGGCGAGGGCACCCCCGCGGTGATGTTCTTCGTGAACGACGTCGAAGCCGAGCACGCGCGGATCTCCAAGCTCGGCGTGAAATTCACCATGCCGGTGACGAAGACGCCCGGGTCGCGCATCGCCAGGCTCAATGACACGTGCGGTAACGTGATCCAGCTCACGCAGCTCGAGTGGGGGTGAGTGAGGTGAACAGTGGACAAGTGATGGCGCCCTGAGCACACGCGGCCCGGCGGTCATTGTCTCAGCTGTGGCAGCAAGCCCCGAACGAGCCTGAGTCGAACTGCCACGATCTCGAAGAAGCCGCGTTTAGATGCGACCCGTCGTGCGGTTGCTCTCACGGCAAAGCAGGCGTAATGCGTGCGTCGCGCCGTGTCGCAAGGTACCGTCGGCGCGAGCGGTACGAGACCTGCTTGGGTGGTGTCGTGGAGCTTCGGGAACTTCTCGAAATTTTGATGTCAGCACGCGATCTGCTCGCGGACAGGTCGCGCTGGTCTCCCGTGCACATCGCTACCGACGTGGACGGGCGTTGGGTGCCGGTCGGCGATAACAACGCCGTGCGATTCAATCTACAGGGGGCCGTCATCCGCGCCGCCGGACGTCGCGCGCGGGACGCGATGAAGGCGGCCGAGAGCGCGCTTCGGACGTGTTCGTCGGAGGCGTTCGCGAGGACGCTGGTCTCGCCGCGAGCGATGACCCACACGGAGGCGCTCGCGTGGCTGCACGGAGCAGTTTCGGCGCTGGCAGCGCAGGTCGTCAGCGAGCAGCCCCCGACGTCTCGATCCGGCGTTTCGGGCTTGATGCTTCGAGTTACCGAAGCAGACGCCATATCCCGGAAGACGACCGGCACGGGTGGCGACGACGAGTAGGCCTGACTACGACCCGCCCTCGTTCCCCGAATCCAGCCCTGTGCTCGTCGTCGCACCGGGACACTTCGCTTCCAGTGTTTGACAAGATGCGGGCTGCTTCATCTCCGTGGGTGGGGTCTCGGATTCGTCGATATCGAAACTCGATCCGTCGAGGAGGGCGCAGGGCGGGAGCTTGAGGAACGTCGTCTTCGCGGCCTCGACGAAATCGGCGACGCACGCCTCGAGCTCCGCGACGGTGGCCGTGCAAGCGCTGTTCGGCTTGCTGCACGATGACGGCGCTGGGTCGGCCTTCGCTCGAGCGCAGGCGTCCTCGGCGTCCGAGCAGGCGCTGCGAAGAACGTCGTCCGTGGGGTGGCCTGCGAACGACGCTGTCGCCGCGGCTTCGAAGCCAACGACGCGGCAACGTGCTTCGGTGAAGTCGGCATCGTGGGCGATATACATGCCTAGTGACGAGCACAACGTCGCGACGTCGGCGTCGTTCAGGTCACCCAGGCTTTCGGTCTTCGTGAGGCCGCTCGTGAAGGGTGCAGTTTGGAATGCGGAAGGAGCGTCAGTTCCACAGGCGGGCAACGAAGCCGTGACAGCCAGGATCAGCAAGCCAACGAAGCGAATCGAGCGAAACATCGAACTTCTCCTCGGTCGCACGGAGAGGGCGACTTTGCGTGTGCATCGGCGGTCGTGAGCAATGGACATGCCCGTCGATTTCGGCGGACACCGGGCGCGATCGGCGAACGCCGGTGTACGTAGCTCTTCCAAACCTGTTGCTCGGTAGAACAGGTGTAGCGGACGAATCACATCCGTCGTTGCCGAACCGACTGCCGAGCGCCAAGTGCGGAGCGGGGTGATGCGCGTCGCGCTCTAATCCGGGCCGTTCCAGCAAAGAAAGAACGCGCGCCTCGTCGGGTTCCCCTTGCCGAGCAGCTAGGCTGCCTGCGTTTCTTCGCCCGCGTCACTACCCCAACGAAACCTGGACCGCGAAACCCGGATCCTCGCCCTTCGTTCATAGGAGAGCTTTCAATGCGGCACTACACGGCAGTCGGACTCGCTCTTGGCTTGACTTCGGCTTTTGCTTGCAGCTCGAGCGACAATAACGGCGCCGCGGGCGCCTCGGGGACGGGGGGTGCGCTGCTGTTCAGCGCGGGCGGTGGCAACGGGGCGACGAACAATGGCGGAGCGAAAGACACGACCACCGGGAGCGGGTCGAGCAGCGGCTTACCCGTCACCGGTGTCACTCCGGTGAACACCGCCAGCGCGTGCGCGTCGCAGACGCTCGGTGCCGCCGCCGCGTCTCTCGACATCTTCATCATGCTCGACAAGTCGGGATCGATGAGTGACAAGACCGCGAACGGGAGCTCGAAGTGGGACGTCATCACGCAATCCCTCGACGACTTCGTGAACGATCCGAAATCAGCCGGCATCGAGGCCGGGCTCGGGTTCTTCGGAATCGGGAGCGGGGGATCCAGCCGCAGCGGCGGTGGATCGCGTGGCGGCGCCAGCACGAGCTGTACGGCAGCCGACTACGCAACCCCGGTGGTGGCCATCGCCGCGCTCCCTGCCAACGCGAAGCCGATCGCGAGCGCCATCGGTCAAGAGAGTCCGTCGGGCAACACGCCCACGGAACCGGCGCTCCAAGGTGCCATCGACTATGCGACGCAGTGGGCGCACCAACACCCGACCCACAAGGTGATCGTCGTGTTCGCGACCGATGGCCTCCCCAACGGCTGCAACAGCAGCGTCGCCGGAGCGGCGGCGATCGCGGCGGCCGGCGTGAAAGGACCTCCTTCGATACCGACCTACGTCATCGGGGTGTTCGGGGACCAAGACTGCCCGGGCGGCGTTACCCAGGGTCAACAATGCGACGTCGTGAGCAACACGAACCAGATCGCGAAGGGCGGCGGGACGCAATCCGCCTTCATCGTCAACGCTAGCGGCGATACGGGCGCACAGTTCCTGCAAGCGCTCAATTCGATTCGAAGCGCGAACGCCGTCGGCTGCGATTTCGCCGTACCTGCTCCGACCGGCGGTCGCGTCGTGGATTTCAGCAGCGCCACGGTAGAGTACACGCCGGGCGGTGGGAGCCCGACGTCGATCGCCTGGGTGGCCAGCGCGACCGCGTGCGGCTCCACTTCGGGCGGTTGGTACTACGACAGCGCGACCGCGCCGAACCATATCTTGCTCTGCGACGCGACTTGCAACGAGGTAAAGGCAGATCCGAAAGCGGAGATCGACGTCATGCTCGGCTGCTTACCGCCTGGAACACACGGCAGCGGCGGGGCCAGCAATGGAGGAGCACCGGGAACCGGCGGCGGCGCGTGCCTGCTCGATGGGCAGAGTTGCACGAGCGCCGCAGAGTGTTGCAGCGGCATCTGCTCCGGCGGGATCTGCGCCTCGGTTCGTTAGCGCGTCGAGAAGCGATCACTCTACGCGAATCGAGCAGGGCGACTTCGAGTCGTCGCGATTCAGGGGGAGCCGGCGCTCCCCCTGACCGTTTTTACGTTACTGTTGTGTCGCGGTCACTTCAGCAGACTTGCCGATCGGATGGCCTTCGCGGTCCTTCGCGACGACCACGACCGACGAGACGAACCCGTCGACCTGGATGGTCGTGTCGAGGCCGTTCCACGCCGCGGAGGCAACGACCTGGGCATTGTGGTGGCCGTGATTGTTCTTGTCGTCGCCGGTCGCGTTCCCTCTCGAGGCGTCCAGAACGTCCCAGCTCGCGACCTCGGTCGCGCCATTCCAGATCGCGTGCACGACGGTATCGCCGTCGGACGTGGTGGTCGCCGTCGCCGTCGGCGCCGTCGCCGGCTTGCCGTCCCAATCGTAACGCCACGCGCGATAGCTGTTGTAACCGTCGGGCAGCGCCGCGTCGAACACGAGGTTGTTGTCCTTGTCGAACTCGGAGAAGCGAGGCAGCTGGCCCCAACCGACGAAGGTGTGGCCGTCATCGAGGCCCTCCGAGTTACCTTGCGATCCTGCCAGGAGCCCATCGGGGTGCTTGAGCCACCGCTCGAGGGTCGCCGTCTTCCGCCTGTCGTCGTGGCGTACCCAAATGACGCGCGAGTATGGCAGCACCGTCGGCGAAGCCTCGTTGTCGAAGATGCGAATCAAGCCGTTGTCGTCGACCGCGGTCGGGTTGTGCTGCCAAGCGAACGCGACGTTCGGGCCCAGGGTGAAGTCGCTCTTCTTGCCGGCGAGCCGCCAAATGACCTTGCCGGAATGCCGATCCAACCTGTAGGCGGCCCAGGTGTTTCGCGCGCCGACGAGCAAGTTTCCGTCTTCGTCCACGCTGACCGCGTTCAAGTGGAAATAGTCCCACGCCGTATTCGCCGCGGTAGGCGCGGTCGTCTGGCTTTCGTCGAGGCCGATGTGGTCGAGGCTGTGCCACTCGAAGATGACGTGGCCGGTGGCGATGTCGATCTCCTGGACGACGCCCTCGGTGACCTTGCCCGAGGCGGAACCGCCGTACGCCGTCAGGTCGTACGGAACGGTGTTGTAGATGGTGACGAGCGCCGTATTCTCGCGCGTGAGCTTGAACTCGTGGATGTCCAGCGTCAGGCCACTGCCGGCGTTGACGGTCGCGATGACGTTGTAGTGGCTATCGGCGATGTAATCGGTAGTCGGGCCGGTGGAGAACTGGCCCTGGCTCTCGATCCAGGTCAGCACCTTCTCGCCGCGGTAGCGCTGCACTCGGAAATCGGTCGCCGACGTCCCACTGGGTAGGGCGCGGAACCATACCGGTCTGCCCTGGTCGTCGATGATCTGCGTGCCGTGAGATGCGGTCGCAGCTCCGTTCGGCGTCAGGAAGATGAGGCCGTGGGCGGTGTGCCGGGCCGGCGTGAGCACGGTGATGGGGACGGGCGCCGCAGCAGAATCGGCGAAGGCGCTCGGGGAGAGGAGGACGAGGGCCGCGACGGCGGCGGCGCGAGGAATGGAAAAAATGCTTGGTTTCATGGATACGAACCTCCGACTAGTGCTCGAGCGGTTCGAGCTCGAGACAGGCAGAAGCCCGCTCGAAGGCGGGAAGACCTCCGCCCGCGCTCACCGCACCCGGAGAGCCGTTACCCCACGCTATTTCGGACGCTTCGCTTCCATGGACGACGAACGGTATCAGCATCGCAACCTCGAGGAGATCGATGCGCAGCCCGGAGCCCTCGCGCGGCGCCCTTTGCGCCCGACGCGAAGTCTCCAGGCCCGCGACAGCACGCGAGCGCGAGCGCGATCCTCGAGGATGTTTTGCTTCGATCAGCGAACGTCATCGTCGTGGGCACCAATCTAGACGAGCGGTTCGACCGCGGGTAGTGAACTGTTCGTTACGCTTGCGTCTTTTATAATGGACAACTGCTACTATAGCAACGAAAGCGTCCGAGCCGTGCTGCTCGAGGCGGTCCAGGCAGGCGCCCTCTTCGCTGAGCGGGCGGCGCAGCGAGCGCGCAAAGATATACCTTGACGTGAATATGAACATATAGGTATATAAGAGCCGTGGAATCCTCGTTTGCCATCATCGCGGAGCCGAATCGCCGGGCCATCCTCAGCTTGCTGGCGTCGTCTGAACGATCGGTCGGCGAGATCGAAAGACGTCTGCGGATGCCTCAAACCTCGGTGTCCAAGCACCTCCGCGTGCTGCGCGACGCCGGCTTCGTGGAAGCGCGGGTCGACGCGCAGCGGCGGGTGTATCGGGTCCGGCCCGAGCCGCTGATGGAGGTCGATGCTTGGCTTACGCCCTTCCGGCGTTTGTGGGAGCGCCACGTAGACGCGCTCGAACGTCATCTCGACCGCATGGAGCGCGCGACGACGAAAGGAAAGAAGCGATGAGTCTTCGCGAGAAGTACGCGCCCGGCCCTGCTGTCGGAGCCAGGGTAGAGAAGGACGGCGACAAATGGACGCTCATCCTCGTCCGAGAGCTCCGCCATGCGCCGGCGACGGTGTGGCAGGCGCTGACCGATCCTGCGCAGCTGTCCGAGTGGGCGCCGTTCGATGCCGATCGGAGCCTGGCAGTCGTGGGCCCGGTGAAGCTCACGACGGTCGGAGCGCCGACGCCGCAGATTTCCGAGAGCACCGTGAAGCGAGCCGAAGCGCCGAAGCTGCTCGAACACACGTGGGGCGGCTTCGACCTCCGGTGGGAGCTCGAGCCCGTCGGCAGCGGGACTCGCCTGACGCTCTGGCACAACATCGATCGCCGCTTCATCGCGTGGGGCGCCGCGGGCTGGCACATCTGCTTCGACGTCCTCGATCGGTTCATCGCGCGCGAACCGATTGGACGCATGGTCGGTCCCCCGCTCATGAAGCTCGAGGGTTGGCAGCGATTGACCGCGGAATACGGCAAGCAGTTGCGCGTCGAGGCCGGGAGCTCTTAGTCCGACGCGACTATTTCCGCGTAGAGCTCTCGGGGCCAAGCTTCTCGGCGGGGGGCTGCTTCCTCGCGCCGGTGCTGGCGCGGCTAAAGAGTGGGCCTACGCCGGCTTCGCCATCGACCTCGCGTCGTCCATCTCGCCGTGGGCGATGGTTCACCGGCGTGGGTTGGGCGGCGTGCTCCGGGGTGGGTTGGGCGGCGTGCTCCGGGTGCTCTCGTACTTCTGCCGGCGCCGCCTACAAGCTACGCTCGGCGCAGCTCGTTAGGTGCGAGCGGTGGAGCCGTTCATGAAAAAGCCCGTCCCCGTGGGATCTGCCTCTGCATTGATCGACGAGCGGATTAGAGAACTCGGCGACTGGCGCGGCAAGATGCTCGCGAAGCTGCGCAAGATCATCCACGAGGCAGATCCGGAGATCGTCGAAGAGTGGAAGTGGATGGGAACTCCCATCTTTTCACACGGCGGGATCGTCTGCACCGGAGAGACTTACAAAACCGTCGTCAAGATGACCTTTGCCAAGGGAGCCGCGCTGAAGGACCCGGCGCGCCTCTTCAACTCGAGCCTCGATGGGAATGTCCGGCGCGCCATCGACATCCACGAAGGTGAGAAGGTGAACGAGGCGGCCTTGAAGGATCTCATTCGCGCTGCCGTCGCGCTCAATCTCGAAGGCAAGAGCAAGAGCAGGGCGGGGGAGAGTAAGCCGAAGGCGCGCAAGGCGAATAGCAAGCGGGCCGGCTAGGCCCGCGCGCGGCGCCCGCGCCGACGGCGTGTCCGATGAGCAACTCGCCGGCGGCGCGGATCTCGCCGGCTCAACAGCAGTGCGCCGTGACCCTCGTCTTCGTCGACGGCGGGCACTCGGCGCCCATCGACTTGGGCGGATCCTTCGGCTTGTCTCCGAGTTGCGGTGCGTCGTGCACTCGCGTCGTGTCCAAGCGGCGAAGCGTATCGAGGTTCAAGCTCAAACCGCCGAAATGCAGGGTCGATTTCTTCATCATGTTGGTCTGGTCTCCACTCGTGTTGCGCTTGGACCGTGGCAATGGCGACGCTACCGAGCGTGCCGCGCCGGGCACGGAACAAGCCGCATCGAGCCTAAGCGATTCGAGGAATCCCGCCAATCGGGCCGCATTTACCCGTTGAGCTTACGCTTTGGGGGCGGCCTTCACCTTCACCGCTTCGTCAACGCGCCCACCGTGAACTGCATGACCGTTTCTTGGGCAACGGATTCGTCGATCGCTCGGAAATTCATGTCCCAGTGGCGATGCACGGCCCAGAACGCCGTAGTTTCGACGATGGAGCACGCGGCGGCTCGCGTGTTCGGTACTCGACGCAGGCGTCGAGCGTCGATGCGATTGTCCACGTATCTCGTCAGCAAGTCGATCAGATCCCCGCGCGTCTTCTCGAGCCACACCGACGCGAGCTCAGGGAGATCCTTCGCCGAAGCCTCGACCAGCTTCAGCCCATGTCGACGACGCGAGAGGCTATCGTAAAGGTATCGCACCAAGAGCTCGAGCTCGGACCGAACGTCCTCACGCTTCTTCCTCGCGAGGAGGGTCTCCATGATCGGGAACACGTCGCTGCGCGCGAGCCACGTCGCCATATGGCTCGTGGTTGCCCCTTTCGGCGGAGTTGGAAGAGGCAGGTTCGATGGCGGCTTCAACGGTCGCGGTGAGTCCGAAAGCCGGACCGCCACGTCGAAGAGCGCTTCCTTGCTCTCGACGTAGAGGTAGAGCGTACCCTTCGCGACCTTCATCGCGTCGGCTACGTCCGACATCTGTGTGCGCTCGTAGCCGCCGTCGATGAATGCCCGGGTCGCAGCGTCAACGAGTCGCTGGAAGCGATCGGGCGGGTTTTTACGGTTCACTCATGACATTCTGAATTGACTGACTCAGTCAGTCAAAAACGAAGTCTTTTAAGTCGATGGGAAACCCACGGCCTCTGGCCGTGTGACCCGGAAGCGAGCGCGGTCCGCCCGCCGGGGGGAGCCTTGAAGAAGAGCTCGGCGCCTTTGCCGAGCGGTCCGCCCCCGCGGGGCAGCTTTGAAGAAGAAGTTCCGGCGCGCCTTGCCGAGCGGTTCGCACGGCCCCTCGGAGGGCAGCCTTTTTAACCCCATGCCCTCCAGGCGGGGTCATTAATGACTGACTTAGTCAGTCAATTACGTCTCGTCGGGACCCATGAAATCCAGTCGTGAGCCTGCGCCATCGTGCGTCCGCCGTCGTGCGTAGCGCCGTCGTGCGGTGCGCCGTCGTGCGGTGCGCCGTCGTGCGGCGTCCGTCGTGCGTAGCGCCATCGTGTGGCGTCCGTCGTGCGGCGTCCGTCGTGCGTAGCGCGGTCATGCGTCATGCGTCGTGCGTCGTGCGTCGTGTGTCTATTGGCGTTCCCCGTTTGCCGTATGGTATCGCGGAGATGCTCGGTTAGCGCTCGAACCGATGAAATACCATGTCCGGGGCGCTGGTGTTGTGATGCGAGGGCACGACGCGGCCCATCCACACGTCGGTCGCGCTGGCGCCGGCGAAGGTGAGGATGTTCTCTTCGCGCCAGGAGCGAGCGGCGGGCTCCTTCACCGAGATGCGCGCGGCGTCGGCGTTCAAATCGGTGACGTACATCGAACGCAACGCCGCGAATGGGCGGGCGCTTCCAGGGCGACGGCCGAGGTCGACGTCGAGCACGGTGCGATCGCCGTCGGCGCCGCGGACGGTGAGCGTGGCCATCGAGCCGTCCGCATACTGCAAGTGAAAGCGCCGCTCGTCGGGGTCGAACGTGATTCCCGTCAGGTTGACGACGAGCCGACCTGCTTCCGTTTCGATGGGGCCGACGAGGAACGAGCTGCCGTAGTCGGATCCGTTCAGGTTCGGAGGCGGCAGGGGGTGCACGCGGAAGTAGCCGTCGGGAGGATAGACGACCATCAGCTCCTGGCTCTGTCCCTGGTCCGTCACCCAGAGTTGAACGAGGTGGAGGCCGCGCTCCACCCGGTTGCCGACGGTGAACGGGACGTCGTTCTTTCGCCAGAACTTCGCGTACGTGTAGGCGACCAGCTTGAGCTTCGCGCTCTCGTAGAGGACGACCTCGCGCGGCTCGGCGGGCACCACCGGATCGTCGTGCATGTCGCAGCCGGACCAGTCGGGCTCGCGATTGTCACGCTTGAGCTGACCGATGTATCGCGGCTGCGCGGCCTCGATCGTGAAGCGGCGTACGTCGGGCGCTTGAAACAAGATCGAGACATTGTCCTTCTCGGCGCACGCCACACGCTCCGATTGGTTGGAGACGCGCACGGACACGCTCGACGCATCGTCCGAGAGCCAGGGACCGGGACCCGAAACGGGGGCGAGGAAGCGTTGCGCGGGGGCGGCGGGGTTCTCGCCGGCGCAAGCGGCGAGCAAGAGAGAGAGCACGGCGCTCGAGAGCGCGGCAGATCGCGTCAGCATCGCACGCTTCTTATCACGCCGCCGCTAGTCTCGACTCGAGCGCTTTTCGCCTTTCCGCGCTTCGCGCGGATTTCTCGACTTCGGGGTCGACGCTGCGCGTCTCTCGCGAGCAGAGCCCAGCTGGCACCGGCCTCGCCGGTTTTCCGTGGCACTTGGGCTCCACGACGATCGTGATCCGTTCTTCCAAGCCTCGCTCAAGTTGAGGCTAGTGTGCCGCCGAGTTCCAAGCCTCGCTCAAGTCGGAGCTAGTGTGCCGCGGGCGATCGCATGAAACGCGGAATCGCGGAGCCGAGACCTGCGAGTCGTTCCCCGCGCGTGACTTCGAATTGCGCGGCGCGCTCGGCGCCGGAGCTGCCGCCGACGAAGACCGTGAACGTGCCCGGTTCGATCACGCGCTTGCCACCTTCGTCGAGCAGCGCGAAATCGTCGCGATCGAGGGTGAACGTTAGCTCCTGTGCGGCGCCGGGCGAGAGGAAAATCCGCGCGAAGCCGCGGAGAGCGCGCACTGGACGCGTGAAGCTCGCGACGTCGTCCCGCAGATAGAGCTGGACGACTTCGTTGCCCGGGCGCTGGCCGGTGTTGCGCACCGTCACGCTCACACGCATCGTTTCGTCGGGAGCGATGCGTGTCGCGCTCAGGCGCGGGGTGTCGTACTCGAAGCGAGTGTAACCGAGCCCGTACCCGAAAGCGTACAGAGGTGTGACCGCCACGTCGAGATACTTCGAGCTGTAAAACTCGGCGTCATTCGGCGGACGGCCGGTCGGCTTGTGCGCGTAGTAGATGGGGACTTGCCCGACCGCGCGCGGAAACGAGATCGGAAGCTTGCCGCTCGGATCGTGGTCGCCGAAGACGATGTCCGCGACCGCGTTGCCCGCTTCGCTGCCCGGGTACCAGGCTTCGAGCACGGCCGGAGCATCGGCGACCAACTGGGACAACGCGAGCGGGCGTCCATTCAGCAAGATCACGACGAGCGGCTTGTGCGTGGCCGCGAGCCGATCGACCAGCGCCTGCTGTGCGCCCGGCAAATCGAGCCGGGCTCGACTACGGGCTTCGCCGCTCATGTCCTCGGTTTCGCCCACCACCGCGATGACGGCATCGGCGCCGCGAGCGGCGCGCTCGGCTTCTGCAAAGCCGCTCGTGTCGTCGCTCTTGGCGGACGCGCCGCGCGCGTAGAGGACGCGCGTCGAAGAGGAAACCGCGGCGCGAATCCCCGCGAGGATGCTCACTGCTTCTTGGGGTCGGCCCACCGCCGCCCAGTTGCCGAGCACCGAGCGCGCGTCGTCCGCGAGCGCGCCGACCACCGCCAGCGTCCCCAGTCGTTTGCGGAGCGGCAAGATCTGGCCGCGGTTCTCCAGCAGCACCAGCGACTCGCGCGCCGCTTCGCGCGAAAGCGCGCGGGCCTCCGGCGTCGCCGTGCGCGCCGTCTCGCGGGCCACGTCGCTGTAGCGATACGGGTCGTCGAAGAGACCGAGCGACGCCTTGGCCTCGAGGACGCGCCGGACAGCGTCGTCGATCCTTCGCGATAGGCGCGGATCGCGCTGCACGAGCGCCGGCAACTCGCTCAGGTACAAGCCGCTGATCATGTCGACGTCGACGCCCGCGGAAAGCGCGAGCCTCGCCGCGTCCGCGGGCGTGGCCGCCACGCCGTGCGCCATCAACTCCTTGACGCCCGTGTAGTCGCTCACCAGCACGCCCCGAAAGCCCCATTCGTCGCGCAGCACGTCGCGAAGCAGCCGCCGGTTCGCGTGCATCGGGACACCCGCGAGCTCGTTGAACGCCGCCATGACCGAGCCGGCTCCCGCCTCCACCGCGGCGCGAAAGGGCGGCAGATACACCTCGCGCAGCGTGCGCTCGGAGATGTCGACGGTGTTGTAGTCGCGGCCTCCCTCGGCGGCGCCGTAGGCGACGAAGTGCTTCGCGGTCGCGATCATACGGCTCGCGTCGGCGACGCTGCCGCCCGCGAGCCCGCGCACGCGCGCCACGGCGAAAGCCGAACCGAGGAACGGGTCTTCGCCCGCGCCCTCGACGACGCGACCCCAGCGGGCGTCGCGGGCGACGTCGACCATCGGCGCGTAATCCCAGTGCAAGCCGTGGGCGGTCGCTTCGAGCGCCGCGGCTCGCGCGGACCGCTCGGCCAGCGCGACGTCCCAGCTCGCCGCTTCCGCGAGCGGCACGGGGAAGAGGGTGAGAAAACCATGGATGACGTCGCCCGCGAAGAGGAGCGGAATGTGCAGGCGCGTCTCCTCGACCGCGATGCGCTGCAAGCGGCGTGTCGTCTCGGCGCCCCAGACTCCCAAGAACGAACCGACGTGGCCACGTCGGATGTCGTCCTCCGTCCCCGTCGCGGCTTTCGGACCCGTCGCTTGCGTGCCGCCGCCGATCTGGGTGAGCTGGCCGAGCTTCTCTTCGAGGGTCATGCGCGACAGGAGCGCTTCGACCCGCGCGTTCGACGCCCGCGTCTGGGCTCGACTCCGCGACGGCAAGCACAGCCACGAAGCTACGAGCAACCACGCAAGCCACGATCTCATCGCGCCCGTAGTATTGGGTGTGCCGTTGGACGTGCCAAGCGCGCCGTGCGAGGCATTCCGTTTACGGCGCGTGGCCCACGAGTCCGTAGTGCACGATGTACGCATAACACGCGACCGGCACCGAGAACGCGGTCACCAGACCGACGTGATCGGCGACGAAGCCCATGAAGACGGGCACCACGGCCCCGCCGACGATCGCCATGCACATCGCGCCGGACGCTTCGCCGGTGCGCCTGCCGAGCCGCGCGATCGCCAGCGTGAAGATCGTCGGGAACATGATCGAATTGCACAGCCCCACCGCGAGGACCATCCACATCGAAGCTCGGCTCTCCGTCACGATGGCAAGCACCAATAGACCGATCGCCACCGCTGCGTTGCCCGCGAGCAGCCGGCCCGGTTCGATGCGCCGTAACGCGGCCGAGCCCAGGAAGCGCCCGACCATGGCGCCGCCCCAGTAGAGCGAGAGGTAGCGCCCTGCCGCGCTCGCCGGCAAATGCGCGATCGCCGGCTCGGCCATGAAGCTCACGAGAAAGCTGCCGATGGACACCTCCGCGCCGACGTACAGGAAGATCGCGATCGCGCCCAGCACCACGTGCCGCTGCGTCCACAAGCTGCCGCGCGGCCCGGCGTCATCCGGCGAATCGGCTGCGTTCGCCACGGACAGCGGCAGTCGCAGCCGAGAGAACGCAAGCGCGATCGCCGCGAGCGACGCGGCGAGGGCGAGGTAAGGCCCTTGCACGGCATGGATCTCGTAGTGGGCCGCGAGCTCGGCGCCGGTCACGACGGTCGCGACCGGAAGGATCACGACCGAGCCGAGGAGCGGGCCCACCGTGGTCCCGAGCGAATTGAAGGCTTGCGTCAAATTCAGACGGCTCGCGGCGGAATCTTCGCTGCCGAGGTTTGCAACGCAGGGGTTCGCCGCGACCTGAAGCAGCGTGATGCCCAGCGCGAGCACGAACAGCGCCGTCAGAAAGAGGGGATACGACGAAAGCGACGCGGCGGGGTAGAAGCCGACGCAGCCGAGCGCGGCGAGCAGCAAGCCGAGCACGATGCCCCGCCGGTATCCGACCCGCTCGACGAAGTATCCCCAGGGGAGCGACCCGACGAAATACGCGCCGAAGAAACAGAGCTGGATCAGCGTCGCCTGCACGTAGCTCAAGGTGAAGATCGCCTTGAAATGCGGCACCAGGATGTCGTTCAGCGAGGTGATCAGACCCCACATGAAGAACAAAGACGTGAGCGCAATGAGCGAAGGCCCGTACCGCGCCTGATTCGAGCCGGCGGCGGGTGTTGCAGAGGGCCGAGCCACCGAGCGATGCATTCAGGTCAGAGTACGCCAGCGAGAAGCGCGACGCCTACGATCACGAAGAGGCCCGCGGCCACGCGCTTCGTGACGTGTGGGTTCACCAGCTTGCCGGCGCGATGTCCGATGAAGACGGCGAGAGCGGCGACGGACCAGAGGGCCAACGTCGCGCCGGCGAACACGACGTATGGAGACCGGTAGTGCGCCGCGAGGGCGGCCGTCGCGAGCTGCGTGAGGTCACCCCATTCGGCGATGAAGACCACCACGAACGCCATCCACGTGGCGCGCCAGAATCCGCTCTCGTCGTCGCCGCCTTGCAGATCGTCGTCCGAATCCGCCTTTCTGAACCACATGATCGCGGCGGAGATCACGAAGAGAGCCCCCGCGCAGACGTGCACGACGCGCTCCGGCAGCAGCGAGATCAGGTGTCCGGCGGCGACGGCGACCACGCTCTGGATGGCGAGCGCCAGAGCGGTGCCCAGGAGCACGGCGAGCGCGCGGTGTCTCGTGGCCAGCACGAGAGCAGCCAGCGCCGTCTTGTCCGGCAGCTCGGCGACGAAGATCACTCCGAAGACCGAGAAGAGGATCACCCAGGAATTCATCGACATCTCCGTTCCGTGCGCCGAGATGTCGATTTGCACGAGACCTCGGCCAGACTTCCGTCTGATCCGAAGGTCTCGTTCTCCTCGGTATCGAGGTGGGCGACCGGGCCGAAGCCAGCATGTCGATCGCCCGTACCGCTTCATGCGGTGCGAACTACTCCCCTTACGGGAACCGCTTACTTATCGTGGCTACTCGAACTCCGCAACTCGCTGTCTGTACGGATGTGGAGGAGGAGGCACTTGTACGCGTTCCGGCCCGCTGGCCGACGGCGGCAATCCGCGAACCGGCAGCGCAGCTTCGTTGAGCTGTAAAATCAGCGCTTCGGCGATCGCGGTGTCGAGTGGACCGCCGCGATCGCGTCGAGATCGAAGCCGCCGGACGTTCCGGAGTATTGGCCGGCGCCACCATCGCGAATACGAACGAACCGCGCCGTCGCGACGCCGAGGTCGGCCAGGTCGAACGCGTCGCCGCCGGCCTTCGACGGATCCGTCGGATCGATGCCGTTCATCGGATTCGAAAGCACCGCGGAGACGCCCGCGCAATGCGGATAGTTGTCCGCGGCGTCTTCGGGATTGCAGGGCCACTCGCTCCAGGTATTTCCGTCGTCGCTCACCGCGACGAAGCCCGGCTCGGCCCATCCCGGGAACGCATTCTCGAAGACGAGGAGATCCGGTCCGGGTTCGTCGGTGAGCTCCACGTCGTCGAATTCGAGCACGATGCTGCCGCCTTTTCCGAGCGACACGACGTCGAGCGAGCCACCGCCAAGCCCCGCGCCGACGGGAGGCCCGAGGACGACGCAGGGCATGTTCTTTTCGCCGAAGCCGGCGCTCGGTCCCGGCGTGAAAGAGACGACGGCGTCCGCGAAGACGTCAGGGCGCGTGTGTCCGCACGCATCCGTCCAGGTGAGGGCGGCATCGGCGGCCGTCGACGCGTCCGGTGCGGGCGCTGCGTCGACGGGTGCGGGGGCCGACGCTTCTCGGATGGACGTGATCGGTGCGCGCCCTGCTTCGGGCGGCGTTCGACCGGCGTCGGGCGGCGGCGCCGCGTCGCGAGCGACGTTTCGCGCGACCATCGACGACGAGGCATCCGGCACGGGGTCTCCGTTACGCAACGTTCCCGTCGGCGACGACGACGACCCGCAAGCGACGGTGAACATGGTCACGACGACGCCGCAGGCGAGCTCTCTCATTGCGGCTTGCCCCAGCTCGCCTGAAGGATCGCGAAATCCGCGTCGTCGACGGTTCCGTTTGCGTCGAAGTCGACCGAAGAATCGTAGTTCGGGTCGACCTTGGTCGAGTCGAGCGCATCGACGAGCCGCGAGAGCGCGTCTCGATCGAAGACGCGCTGCGTTTCGTAGTCGGGATCGACTCCGTCCGGGATGCCGTTGTGGTTCGAGTCGGGGGCGTCGGGCGGGAAGTAGATGGTCGCGGGCGTGACGGGCCCGGTCGTCCAATCCACCGTCGCGCAGTTGGGGGGCGTGCTGCCGAGGTTCGCGCTCACGATGATCATGTCTGTGCCCGGCACGAAGGTGATCCCCGTCCAATCGTCGTTGTGACACGGATCCGGCGAGAGCTTCGTGAGCTCGCCGGCCGTGTCGGGATCGGCTGGCGGTCCTCCCGCGAGCACGCGCGCGACCACGTCCGAAGAGACGATCTCCGCGTAGCCGTAGTTCCCCGAGGTGCCGAACACGTCGCCCCCGCCGACGAGCAAATCGCCGTCGGAGTCGAAGCCAAGGGAGTCCGCGCTGAGCAGGCCCTTCGCTATGACGTGTCCGTCTGCGTCGTAGTCTAGATTCGAGCCGTTCGCGACCGCGGCGTCGATGGCGGAAGCGTCGAAGATGGCGACCTCGCCGGTCCGCGAATCGTCTTGGTCCCAACCGATCCCCGTGACGAGGTCGCCCTTCGCGTCGAACGTGATGCCCGACGAGGCGCCGGGGATGTTCGCGATGATCAGCGTCGGCGTATCGTTCGTCGAGTCCGTGTCGATCACGCTGACGTAGCTTTCGCCGAGCTGCTTTCCACCGATGTTCAAGAAGAGGTAGCGATTGTCTCGGAAGGCGCCGGAGTAATATTCGAGGTCGTACCGGCGCACGGCGGACGCCGTGGTCAGGACGACGGGGCTCGAGACCGAGAGCAGCGACGCGCCGAAGACGTAGAGCGGCTTCTCGAATCCCGTGCCGAGCGCGACCTTCTCTCCGTTCGGCGTGATGGTGAGAAAAGCGGGATCCATGCTCGGATCGGTCGCGGCGAGCGTGGCCACGGGGAGCCAATCGCTTGCGCCGAACGTCTTCTGCAAGAAGACGGCTCGTCCCGAGGCGGCGAGCAGCCGGCTCGCGAGTGGATAGCCGCTGACGGTGCCGCTCGTCGCGGCGGGGAACGCCGTCATGACGCTGGTGAAGCTGTTGGAGTCGTACGGCGGCGTAATGGAGTATCCGCCGCTGGATCCGTAGTCGGGGACGGCGTCCGCCTGCGTAACCCAGCACAGCGCGAAGAACAGCGGGGCGAGCTTGCGGTGCTTCATGGCGAAAGCCTCGAAAGCTCGAGCCATGGTCCGGCGTCGCAGCCGGCGCGACCGTCGTTCGGGTCCGGAGCGGACAACGTCGCCAGCGCCGAAGCGCTGGGCGCCGAACGCACGCAGATGCGCAGCGAGGCACCCGCGCCGTCCCAGTCGAGCCGCGCAAAGCTGCCGTCGGTGCCGGCGAGCGACAACCAACGTGGACAGTATCCGACCACGCGCGACAGCCGCGGCGTCGTGGTGAAGTCCTTCGGTACGACGGTGTACGTCGTCGCCGTGATCGAGCGCCGGAACCAGTACTGGGTCCCGTCCGGGGCCGCGTAATCGCCGGCGATGGTGAGCGCGCCCATGGTCGGGCAGGTCCCCGCGTCGGGCGCGCCGCCGGAGTCCGACGCCGCTTTCGGCGCGGCGTCGTGGCTCGCGTCGACGACCACCGACGCGTCGGGGCTGCGCGGCGCGGCCGCTTCGCGCGCCGGCGCCGCGTCGTGCGGCGCGCCGCCGGCGTCCGGCTTCGCGGTAGGAGTGGGCCCGACGGAAGCGCCGCCGGCATCCGTCCCCGCGTCGGTGGAAGGGGCCGGGCGACGAGCGTCGACGTGACCCCCACATCCGACAGCCGAGATGGTCAGACAGAGCAGACCGCTGTCGACGAGCCGGGCGCCGCGCTCCCGCCGGCGCGCATCGAAGTGAAGCAAGTGCACGACGCGAGCTCCTATCACGGAAGGACGGCGAGGCCTCCGGTCGTTCGCCACGTATTGATCTCGAAGAGGCCGGTCCCCTGGACCACGACGCGGCGTCCGTCGCTGATCCGCTGTCGCACCAGGCTCTGCGTCACCGATCCCGTTTGCGCGTCGGTCTGGAAGACCACGCCGAGGACCGCGTCGGGGCCGTCGGCGATCGCGCCGTCGGGGATTGCGGGGACGACGAGGGAGCCGAGCTTGCCGGTTACCAGATTCAGGCGGCTCCACACCGGCAAGTACTGGTCGTCGTACGCGGCGAGGAGCGCGCTCGTCTCGTCGAAGACGATGAGCCCCGCTGCGTTCACGCCGTCGGGCGGATTGTAAGCTATGGTCGAGGTCTGGCTCGACAAGTCGACGGATTCGACGCCGGAGAGCTTGCGCGTACTGCCGTCGGCGCAGCCGGAGCTCGCGATCCACACCCGCCGATTCGGCGCGTCGAACGCTGCTTGCGCCGGGGATTCGAGCTTCAGCGAGAGCGGCGTGCCGACCACTTGGTTCGTGCTCGGGTCGAACGCGATGAGCAGCGCGGGGAAATCCAGGCACGTATCGTATCGAGTGAGGTCGATGCGATCCGCGAGGAAGTAGACGAGCTTCGAAGACGCGTCGTAAAAGGCGCGATCGAGCTCGATGGATCCGTCCGCGTCGGTGGGATCGAGGAATGAAGACAGATCGATCGTCGACGCAACCGTGTCGTTGCCGAGGTCGAGGACCGCGACCTGGCTCGTGTTGTACAGCGGCACGAAGGCCTTCGTACCGACGACCGCGACGTCGTGGGGATTGTGCCAGACCGCCATCGACGAGCCGCCATCCGGCAGCGCCGCGCCGAGCGCGATGTGCGCTGCGGGGATTCCGTCCTGATCCAGGGGCGTGACCACGTCGCGCTCCTTGTTGCGCTCGAGGATGAATCCCTTGCCCGCGCTCACGACCACCGCCACGTCGCCCGTGAAGGGCATCACGGTGTTCGACGTCACGGTGCCGCTCGGTCGCGACACGACGGCGACCTCGCTACCGGTGTAATCGGTGCCGGTGACCAGCACGGTGCCGGTTCCTGGGTCGAAAGGCCCCGCGTCCACTTCCGCATCGGGGACGGCGTTGGCGCTTCCGCCACTGGATTCCGTGCTGCCGTCACGTGTCGTGCTGCCGTCGGCTTCGCCGCCCGCGTCGGTGTCGTGCGCGCCGCCGCTCGATGCGGTCATGCCGCCATTGCCGTTCGTCGCACCTCCGCTGGTCGAGCCGCCGTTTGCGTTGGTCGAGCCGCCGCTCGCGTTGGTCGAGCCGCCGTTTGCGCTGGTCGAGCCGCCGCTCGCGCTGGTCGAGCCGCCGCTGTTGTTCGCGGCGCCACCGCTGGCGTTCACGCCCGCGTCCGGGCCGGCGTCTCCAGTGTCGCTGCCCGGCGTTTTGTCGTCACTACATGCGATTAAGAGCCCAGCGCAGACGCCTACCAGCGCGAGCGACGCCGTCGCGCGCGCATTCCTACCGATATGTCTCATGACTTCTCCCGAATTC
This sequence comes from Polyangiaceae bacterium, assembly GCA_035547195.1. Classification (GTDB taxonomy): domain Bacteria; phylum Myxococcota_A; class Polyangia; order Polyangiales; family Polyangiaceae; genus DASZVB01. The sequence continues at coordinate 124,743 of DASZVB010000123.1, read as the reverse complement.
GCCTTCCGCGGGCGGGTTCGAGGAGCCGGGCATTGCTTCTGTATGAAGCAAAACCCCTCGACCGGACATGGATCGAGGGGCAAACGTGGCTTTCGCCGAGGTGCGCCGCCACCCGTTCCACGCGGGTCGAGCTGCCGAACGCTCCGTTAGGTCTCCTGACTCGTGGATCTCGAGGACCGTTTCCTCTTCGGTTCGATCAGCCTTCCCCGAAACGAATCGAGTGGCTTCTGGATCGACCCTTTCCACTCACAGTGGCGGGACCGCGTCGGATTTCCACCGACTTCCCTTTTTATGCCTCATGGGCAGCGGAGCGTTGCTTATGTCTGGCTACGGCTACCTCATGGGCCGGCGCTTACATCGCTCCGAGACCACTGTCAATGACAGCACGGGTGACGCGGATTGACAGCGCACGCGGGCCACCAAAGTTCTGGCAGTAGTGCTAAGACAAGAGCGCTCACGGATACGGGAATCCGGTGTGAATCCGGGACTGCCCCGCAGCGGTGAGCGGGAACGAACGTCGTCACGATGCACTGGGCCGAGCCCCGGGAAGCGACGGCCAGTAGGAGTCGACAGCGACGCGCCCGCGAGTCCGAAAACCTGCCGTCGAGTGGCGTCGATTTTGCCGGCGTCGCATTCGACCCCTCGCGGGAGGGACGCGAACCATGATCGAAACGGGCGACGACGCGCTCCATTCATTTCGCAGCGACTCCGACACGTCGGTCTCCACCGAACGCTCTCGGCCGGCGTATGCGTTCGCGCGCACGCTCGCAGTGCTCGCGGTCATCACGCTGCTCGTAGCGGCCGCGAGCCTCGTCGTCGGAAAGGGCGCGATCACGGATCCCGGACTCCGATCGACGTTGCTCGTGTTGCGCGCGCATCGGACCCTGGTCGGATTTCTGGCCGGCGCGGCGCTCGGCGTGGGCGGATTGCTCGCGCAGGGGATCTTCCGCAATCCGCTGGCCGATCCATCGATCATCGGCGCCACGGCAGGCGCAAGCTTCGGCGGCACGGCGGCGCTCACGTTCTTCAATCTCGTGATGCGGGGTCGCGCACCCGGCTTCATCGCGCCGGAGATGGTGTTGCCCGCCGGTTGTCTCGCGGGCGCGCTCGTTCCGCTCGGCGTGTTGCTCGTCCTCACGCGCCGGAGCCGCGACCGTCTCGTGTTGCTGCTCGCTGGCTTCCTCCTGTCGTCGCTCTTTCTCAGCCTGACCGCGTTCCTCGTCACTCTGGCGGAAGAAAGCTGGGAGCTCGGACGCGCGATCGTTCGTTTCTCGCTCGGAAATGTCGCGGCGAGCGGCTTGCGTCAGGTGCTTCTCCTCGCCCCCCTCGCGTTCGCCGGCATCGTCGCGGCGGCCTTCTGGGCGCGTCCGCTCGACGTGCTGCTCTCCGGTGAAGAAGAAGCCGAATCGCTCGGGGTCGACACGCAGCAGACGCGTTTCTGGTGCGTCGCGTGGATCGCCGTGCTCTCCGCCGGCGCCGTCGCGGTGGGCGCCGGCGTCAGCTTCGTGGGCCTCGTCGTGCCGCACGCGCTCCGGCCTTTCTTGGGGGTTGGCCATCGGCGGCTCGTTCCGGCCGTGGCCCTGGGCGGTGGCGCCTTTGTCGTGCTGTGCGACGTGCTCACCCGGCTCGTTCCGGGGCAGGGGGAGTTGCCGCTCGGCGTGGTGACCGGTCTCATCGGCGCGCCGGTCTTCCTGTCGCTGCTCCTTCGGTCCCGAGGAGGCGAGGCGTGAGGGACGTCGCCTTCTCCGCGGAGTCGGTCCGCGTGCGTTACGGCGAGCGCGACGTCCTCGGTGGCGTGTCGATGCAAGCTCGCTTCGGAGAAGTGACGGCGATCGTCGGTCCGAACGGATCCGGCAAGACGACCTTGCTCAAGGCCATCGCCGGGCTCGTTCCGTTCGCCGGGCGCATCGCGTTCGGCGACAGCGACGCGCGCGTGCTCGATCGAGCGGAGCGAGCTCGACGAGTCGCGTACGTGCCTCAGCGCACCGAGCTCTCCGCCGCGCAGTCGGCGTACGAAGTGGTGAGTCAGGGGCGCTTCGTGCACCACGGCTTCGCCGCGCCCAAGCGCGCCGATCGCGACGCCGTCGCGCGCGCGCTTCGCGCCGTGGACGCAGCGGCGCTACGAGATCGTCCCTTCATCGCTCTCTCTGGCGGCGAACAGCGACGGGTGCTCATCGCCCGCGCGCTCGCGACGGAAGCGCCCATCCTCTTGCTCGACGAGCCGACGGCGTCGCTCGACGTCGCGCACGTTCTGTCGACGCACGCGCTCCTGCGAACGCTCGCGGACGAGGGGCGCGCGGTGGTCGCGGTGCTGCACGCGCTCGACGACGTACGAACGCGCACGGACCGCGCCTTCTTGCTCGCGTCGGGAAGGGTCGTCGCCGAAGGTGGCAGTGAAAGCGTCGTCAGCGTCCGCTCGGTGCGCGACGTCTACGGGGTCGAGCTCGTCGACGGCGCGGCCATCGGGTTTCGCCGCACGGAGGGAGCGCCGTGACCCGCGTCGGGCTCGGCAACGGCGCCGCGCTGTTGCTGTCCGTCGTCCTGGCGATGAGCACCGCGACGCGGCGATCCGCGGAAGCGCCGCGCTCGTCGGATGCGCCGGCCTCCGCGCTGAGCGTGAACATCACCACGCTCCGCGACGGCACGAAGGCCCTCGTCGATCGGCGCGGGCGCGCCGTCCCGTTGAAGCACTACACGCGCATCCTCTCCGGCAGCTCGCTCGTCGACGAGCTCCTCGTCGCGCTCGCCGAACGCGATCGGATCCTCGCCGTCACCCGGTACGGACACGACCATTCACTTCCAGCACCCATTGCAGCCGGCCTGGCGACGCACCCGGGCCTCGGCAGCCTCGAATCCGTGCTCGCCCTGAAGCCGGATCTGGTCATCACCAATCACATCGGCGATCCGGCGCAGCTCGAGCGCATCGAGGAGCGCGGCATTCCCGTCTTCGACCTGGGCGACATGCGCGGGCTCGCGACGCTCGTCCCGAACATCCACGCCGTGGCCACGCTTCTCGGCCGCCCCGACTCGGGACGCGACTACGCCGATCGCTTCGCGCGGCGTCTGCGCAACGTTTCGGACGGCGCGCCCGTCGCAGGCAGCTGCCTCTACGTCAGCATCTACGGCGGGCAGATCTCCGGCGGTTCCGTCGGTACCAGCTACCACGACGTCCTGGTCGCCGCCGGCTTCGCCGACGCCGCCGCGGCGCGCTACCGCGACTGGCCCACGTACACGGCGGAAGAGCTCCTCGCGCTGAACCCCGATTTCGTCCTCGCCTCGGACGGCATGGAGGAGACGCTCTGCCGTCACCCGGGCTTGGATAGATTGCGCGTGTGTGAAGATCGACGGCGCATCCTGACGCTACCAACCGACGAAATTGGAGACCCCGGGCCCGGCATGCTCGAGGCCGCCGAAGATCTGAGAAAGAAGCTCGAGGCGTTCAGGGCCTCCGGAGCCGAGTCCACGCGCTGAAGCGAGCTCCGATGGGGCATGTCGCGAACTCGCCACCTGCCTTCACGATATCGACTCATCTGGCCAGACGGTAGTCGGATATAGGAACGCCAGTTCCTTGACAATCGAATCGCGACGCTCGGGTCCAGCAAATGCCGGACACGAGGGAAGGTGGTGAGAAGCCACCGCGGACCCGCCGCTGTATTCGGGGACGAACGCCACACGTAGCCATTCAGAAGCGAGCCAGCCGAGCACGCTTCTTGGAGAAGGCGTGGCCAGTAGATCGATCCGAGAGCCAGAACATCTCACGAGCGTCGTACGTCTCTGCTCTTTCAGCAGCTCGGATGCGCGCGACGGCGCGCGTCCGCAGCCGAACCGTGGCGGCGTGGACTCCGCCTTCGAAAGGACCTCAGATGACATCGCCCTTCCGCATTGCCGTTTTTCGTTTGCTGTGCGCCGTGGCGCTCTTGCTGTGCGGCACCCGAGCTCGAGCCGACGACTTCTCTACATATGCCGCGATTGCCCCGTTCTCGTTTCCCGGCGAGACGGTGGCGTTCGATACGTTGCCCGACGGACGACTGATCACCGCCGTCGGCGCGGACATCTACCGAGAAACCGCGTCCGGCTCGCGAGCCTTCACGCATCTCGGCGCGCTTCCGAACGCGGATCTATCCGGCTTCGGCGCAGCGTTCCTGCGCGTCTCGCCGGGCGGGAGCACCATCGCCGTCGGCAACAACGGCGGCGCGTCTTTCGGCAACTACCAGGTCGGCATCTTCGACATCGCCACGCTGACCGGTCAATGGTTCGTGGCCAACCACTACGACGGCGCATGGCTCGACGATCGCTACGTCGCGCTGACCGCGGGCGCCCTGAGCGACCCGACGAGCATCGTCACGGCGCTCGACACGCTGAGCCCGACCCCGGCAAATCCGCGAAACCCGACGATCATCACGAACATCGGCGGAGCCTCCGCCGGCGTCGCCATCGACGCGAACGGGAATCTCTTCACGGGCAACGGGTACATGTACGGGGGCCCGAGCCAGACCGGGTACATCTACGCCTTTCGCTCGTCGCTCTGGAGTCCCGCGCTCTCCGGCGGCGCTCCGGCGAACTTCGAAACCCAGGGCATCCCGATCGTCGACCTGCTCTCCGCGGGTACCTTGGCGTTCGATGGCCGGGGAAACCTGCTCGTTGGAGGTGGCGACGGTTTCGGCTCGAACGACAGCAACTACTTCGCGCTCGTCCGCGCATCCGCGATCGCGACGGCCCTCGTCGGAGGCGGGTTGATCGACACGAGCGCGGCAGCCGGGAACGTCCGAAGGTTCGACCCCGATCCTTCGGACGGGACTTTCTATACCGTCAATGTGAATCGCGTGCGCAAGGAGATCTACGGCACGGGCTTCGGGTCGGAGACTGTCTACGCCTACAAGGCCGCGGCGTCCGCGGTCCCCGCGACGCCCTCATGGAGCGTCGCGCTCATGGTATTCGCGCTCGTCTTCGTCGGGTTGAGCCGCGGACGATCGCGTAGCCAACGCCCGCCAGCTCTCACCGATCTGGGCTACGGTAGCTGCCGTGGCCAGAAAGGCTTTCTGTTCCTTCAGCGGCGGTAAAGATTCGTGCCTCGCGCTGTTCGAGGCCCAAAATGCGGGCCTCGACGTGCGCACCGTGCTCGTGATGATGAACGAGTCCGGCGACCGTTCGCGGTCGCACGGCATCTCCATTCCGCTGCTCGAGCGGCAAGCGGCGTCGCTCGGAGCGCGCCTCGTCACGGGCTCGGCGGGGTGGAAGGACTACGAGTCGAGGTTCGTCGAGATTCTCCGAAGGTTGCGCGCGGAGGGGCACGAGGTGGGCGTCTTCGGCGACATCGATCTCGTGCCCCATCGCGAATGGGAAGAGCGCGTGTGCGCGTCGGCGGACATCGAGCCGTGCTTGCCCCTGTGGCAGCGCGCCCGTCCGGAGCTCGCGCACGCCGTGATCGCGCTGGGCTTTCGCGCGCTGGTGGTGTGCGTCGACTCTCGCTTTCTGCCGGATTCGTTCGCCGGGCGCGAGTACGACCACCGGTTTCTAGCCGATTTGCCGGCGGCCGTGGATGCGTGCGGAGAGAACGGCGAGTTTCACACCTTCGTTTACGACGGTCCCTGTTTTTCGGCGCCGGTGAAGTGCCGCGTCGAGTCGACGGAGCCTTACGTCGCTCCCCGGGAATTCGGAGGGACGCGTTACTGCTTCGCGCGCGTCGGAGCCATGGAATGACGATCTGGACGGACGTCACCTCTGCTCTCGCGACGCTGGTGCGTCCCGTGGGGTTCGAGGTGCTCGGCGCCGTCGACGTCGGCGCGTACAATCGGACGCTCGAGCCCGAGCACGAAGGTTTCCGTCTCCCGGAGGTTCGCGACGAGCGCGATCTGGTGCTCGTGATCGGAAATACGCGCCGCCTCTGGCCGCTCTTTCTCGAAGCTTACGCGACGACGAAGCTCCGCTCGGAGGCGCATCCCCTCGACGCGTATTCTCGCCTGCGCATCGGCGCCGCCGTCTCCCGACTCGCGAGCGAGCTGGGCCTTCGGCACGCGCTCCGTTACTCGTTCGACCCCGCGCCTCGCGGCGTGGCCATCTCACGCCTGGCGACGCTCTCGGGCATCGGAGAAGCGTCTCCCGTCGGGCTCTGCATCCATCCGGAATACGGGCCGTGGTTCTCGCTCCGCGCAGCCGTCGTGTTCGACGTCGAGGGGCCCGCGCCGCGCGCTGCAGCCCCGACGTGCAGCGCTTGCTCGACTCGCCCGTGCCTCGCCGCGCGCGAGGAGGTATTGAAGACGTGCGGCGGAGTCTTCGATCGTCCGACGTTCCTCGCGCACTGGCAGACCTGGCTCGCCATGCGCGACGCCTGCCCCATCGGAAAAGCCGCGCGCTACAGCGAACTTCAGATCCGCTATCACTATCTGAAAGATCGCGCGATCCTCGACGACGCCGTCGCGGCGCTGCCGGAGCCGTGACCGTCCAGCGTTCACGGTGAAGCTCGCCGGCGTGATCGGGCGCCGGCGAGCTTCGAAGCACGGCTCAATTGGAAACGAACGTGCGGAGCGGGCCGTTGTTGGCGACGTCGCAGACCGTGAGCACGATGCCCTGCGGCGTGCGCGCGATGTCGAAGTCGCCCGGCAATACGGCGTCGAACGCCGGCAGGGCGTCTGTGACGTTCGCATACACACGGATCGCTGAACCCTGGCGGACGGCGAGCGACACTCCGGAGGCGTCCGCGGCGATCTGAAGGGCGGTCACGTTGTCCATTTCCGTCGGCGGTCTCACTACCTGCGCCTCGACGTCGCCGAGGTCCGCGAGCGACATCTTGTTCACGCCCAGGGTGTCGTCCGACCACCTCGAGCAAGCAATGTAGAGGGACGTCCCGTCCCATGCGATGTCCTGGAGCGCGGCGTGAGCGCAGCCCCCGATCTCCCCGATGTCGGATTCCTGGGCGACGGTCGACGGCGATGCCGTGGCACGAAGGACGCCCTCGCGGTTCTGGATGTACGACGCGGCCATCCCGGTCCCGGTCGCGACGAGCCGCGGCTCGGAGACGGTGCTCGAGCCGGTGTCGAGCGTCGCCTGGTTCGTCCAGAAATTCGAGAGCTGACCGAAGTCCGAGAGGGGGAAGCTCGAGAACGTCAATCCAGGCGACTTCTGCGCGACGAGCGCATAGAGGTGATCACTCCCTTTGGGCACCGCGATGCTGTGCGCCTTGTGATCCGTGAACGCGGGCGTGAGCGCATACGCGCCTTTGCCGCCGTTCTGGATGACCGAGACGAGGCCGCCGAACGCCGGATAGTTCGTCGTGTAGTAAGAAGCGTTGTCGACGACGGCGAGCTCCGAGAAGGCGTACGTCTGGGGCGTCTCACGGCCCTCGTAAGCCTGCCACGTCGAATTCACGAGCTGATAGGTGACGTAAGTATTGGGACCGCTGTACGACCCGCCGATGTTGGTGATGGATCCAGCGTTCAGCAGCGTCTGCTGATACGCCGCGTCGGTGAACATGAAACCGAGCCGAGCGCTGCCGTCGTCCGCGCTCGCGGTGAGCGCGAAGCCGTGCACGGTCGTCACCGTCGGCAGCGCGGGCAGCTCCTTGTAAGCGGCTCCGTTCGCACAGACGAACTGGGTGTTCTGGATCTCGTAATCTTCGAGCGTGCCATCGGCGTCGGTGTCGAGGCCGGTGTCGATCCGGACGCCGCCGTACGCGCAGTTGTCGCCGGCGAGCTCGTGCGACGTTTGAATCAGCGAGTTCAGCCCGGGACGGCCGGCATCGCCGGTGTTCCCCTTCGGACCCGGATCGCCCTTCGGACCCGGATCGCCTTTCGGACCCGCGTCGCCCTTCGGACCCGGATCGCCTTTCGGACCCGGATCGCCTTTCGGTCCAGGAACGCCGCCGTCACTCGAGCTCCCCTTCGGACCCGGATCGCCCTTCGGTCCCTGTTCTCCCGGATCGCCCTTGGGCCCGGCGTCGCCCCGATCTCCTTTCGGACCCGGATCCCCCTGCGGACCTGGATCGCCCTTGGGTCCCGCCGGTCCAGCGTCACCGCGATCGCCTTTCGCTCCCGGCTCTCCTTGTGCGGGCACGCCGCCGTCGGTGCTGGCGCCGTTGCAGACGTACGTCGTCGACGACACTTCGTCGGCGTCGAGGTTGCCGTTTCCGTTCTTGTCGAGCCCGACCTCGACCTTCTGCCCGCCGGCGGCGCAGTTCGAACCTCTCGGCTCGATCGACGTGGAGACGAGCGCGCCCACGCCAGGCGCGCCGTCTTTACCGTCCGAGCCGCATCCCACCAAAGCCAAGCAACCGAGCAAGCTGCACGTCGCGTTCTTCAAACCGTTCATGACGGACCACCTGTGCGCCGTTGCGGCGCAATGAGCTTGCCGCTGTCGCGACGTGTGTACGCCGCGACGGCGACGGACGCGTCCACGGGCGGAAACCCGCGAGCGTTCGACAAGCTTCGTTGCCGGTTCGCCTCCCTCGAGGCTCACCGATGGCACGCGCCGGAGGGCGCGTGTCCCACGACAGGTTTTCGGGCTCGGGGCGACCTACTCTCCACCGCTTCCCAGCCTCTTCGGCCAGTGCTTGGTCGTGGATTTCGCTCCCCATACCGCTGCGGGGCAGCTCCAGAATTCCACTGGATTCCCTCGAGATCGACCAACCCGGTCGACGTCGTAGGCGGGCCGCAAAGTCTCACGGGCGCCCCTTGACTGTCAAGACAGCGCCCTGCCCGTTGCCACGGTAAGAACGCGTCGAGGGCACGTTCTCTTGGACGGTCAGGGAGCGAGATACCTCGCGTAGACGCCGTCGATGTCCGAGCCACCCTGATCGTAGCTGCTCGGAACGATGGGGAAGGGGACACCGGTGTCCGGGTTGATCACGTTCGTCGCGCGGACGAACTTCATGTACTGGAAGCCGTCGCGCTTGATCGCGCGTCCGAGCGGGGTGTCGGGCAGAGCGTCCAGGTCGAACGAATCGCCGCCGGCGGAGTCCGTGAGATCGCCCGCGTAGTTCTTGGCGCGATCGCCGGGGACGAACGGATCGACGCCGTCGTGCAGATAATTGTGCGTGTCTTCGTTGTAAAAGACGGGGTAGAGGCCGGCGAACCCTTTCCAGTCCGCATAATGTCCGGAAGCGGGCGACGCCGTCTCGCTGTCGGGGATGCCGTCCCCGTCCGTGTCCTTGCCGAGGTAGTCGAAGGGGAACGTCTCGTAGTCGACGCCGTTCTGCGAGACGCTCACGGTGCAGGGTTCGATGAACACTTCGCCGTTTTCACCCGAGATGAAGAAGCCGTTCTCGAACACGGAGAAGTCGGGGCCGGGGCCATTGCAGACGATCTTATCGCTCCATTTGACGATGAGCTGTCCGGACTTGTCGGAGCCGTGGTCGCGCATGCTGTACACGTCGAGTGATCCCGTGAAGCCGGTCGTGCCGTAGACGCCGTTCACCGCGAGGGAAGGGTCGCCGAAATTGCCGAGATCGGTGGTGGGATAAACCGCTTGGTCGGCGTGGAAGATCCAGTCGCCGCCCGTCGGATGCTGAGCGTAATAGTCGTAGAAGCTGACCGCCGTCTGGCAACGCGACCGCCCCGCATCGCCGCCATCGACACCCGCGTCGCTCGTCGCGCCACCGGATGACGTCACGCCGCCGGACGACGTCGTGCCGCCGGACGACGCCGTGCCACCGCCGGACGACGCCGTGCCACCGCCGGACGACGTCGTGCCACCGGATGACGTCGCGCCACCGGATGACGTCGTGCCACCGGATGACGTCGTGCCACCGGACGACGTCGTGCCGCCGGACGACGTCGTGCCACCGGATGACGTCGTGCCGCCGGATGACGTCGTGCCGCCGCGGGCGGAGGTCCCGCTGTCGTCGCTGGTGCTACCGCTCGTCGCGGACGCGTCCGGCACGCCTCCGTCCAGGCCGTTGGTCGAAGCCCCTCCTTTCGACGTCTCGGCGCCGCCGCTCGAGGCGCCGCCGCTCGCCGTCGAAGCACCGCCCGACCCGCCGGCGCTCGACGCGTCCGGGGCGCGATCTCGCGTCGCTGGTTGCGAGTCGCCGCACCCGATGGCGAGTAAGAAGCTCAAGAGCCAGCCGTTACATTTCAATGATCGCATTCGAGTTCTTCTCTCCAATGACGCACTCGGTAATGACGCACTCGATGTGGCGCTCGCGGCGGTTCGATCGGGCGGCGCTCGCTCGCTCTACGGGCTCACCCACGTCCGCAGCGTCCGGTCCCCCGCCAGATCGCAGATGACGAGGACGATGCCGTTCGAGGTGCGCGCGAGGTCGAACGAGCCCGACCAGACGGCGTCGAAGTTCGCGGACGCGTCGGTGACGTTCTTGTAGACCTTGACGGAGGTGCCGATGCGGACGGCGATCGAGACGCCCGTCGAGCTGGCCTCGAGGTCGAGATCGGTGATGTTCGCGGGTATGGACGTCGCGATCGTCGACCAGCTGACGCTCCCTAGGTTGGCGATCGACGCCTTCTTCACGGTCAGCGTCCCGGTCGAGTTGGTGCACGCGAGCCACAGGGAGCTCCCGTCCCACGCGATGTCGGCGAGCGGCGCGCCGCTGCAGCCGCCGATGACCGGCAAGCTCGCCGCGGACGTGACGCCCGCAGCGGAGTTGGTCGCGCGAACGACCGCGTCTGAGCCGAGGATGTACGACGCGGCCATCTTCGTCCCCGCGACGACGAGCTCGGGCGCCTTCACGGTAGAGGCGTCCGTGTTCAGCGTCGCCATGTTGACCCAGTTGTTCGGGTACGTCACCCCGAACTGGCTGATGGCGATGTTGCTGAAGGTGAGTCCCGTCGTTCCGCTCTGCGCCATCAGCGAGTACAGCGTATTGCTCCCCACCGGCACGGCGATGCTGTGCGCCTTGCGCGTCGTGAACGCCGGCGTGAGCGCATAGACGCCCTTCCCGCCGTTTCGAATCACGGAGATGAGGCCGCCGTAGGACGGGTAGTTCGTCGTGTAGTACGAGGCGTTGCTGGCCACCACGAGCTCCGAATAGGCATACGTTTGTGGCGTGGTCCGGCCTTCGTAAGGGGACCAGGCGCTGCTCACGATCTTGTACGTGGCGTAGGCGTTCGGGCCGTCGTACACGCCGCCCATGTTCTGGATCGCGCCCGAGTTCAAGAGCGTCTGCCGGTAAGTCGCGTCGGTGAACATGAAGCCCAGGCGAGCGCTTCCGTCGTCGGCGCTCGCGGCGAGCGCGAAGCCTTGGACGGTCGTCACGACGGGGAGCGACGGCAGCGCGACGAAGGTGCCGGTCGCCGCGCTCTCGACGGTGCCGACGTTGCCGTATTGCTCGTTGATCTCCTCCGCGGTCATGGGGTCGGCTGCGCCGCAGCCCCCGAGCACGAACGAGGAGACGACCAATGATGCGATGGCGAATTGCGTCTTCATGGCGGTCCGATCCGGAGATCGCGCAGCGGCGAGATCCCCTGGCGCCGCTCGATCGCGGTCGCGCCGTCCTCGAGCGTCCATGCGGAAACCACCGATGAGTGGTCGCGCTGTCGTTGCCGGGCTGCGTCCCTCGAGCAGACCGTATGTGGCGCGGATTCTTTGGAATCCGCGGCTCGCGTCAGGTCTTCGGGCTCGGGACGGCCTACTTTCCCCTGCTTCCCAACCGTTTCCCGGTCAGTGCCTCAGGCGGGGATTTCGTTTCCCATACCGCTGCGGGGCAGCTCCAGAATCACACTGGATTCCCTCGAGGTCGATCACCGGATCGACGACGCAGGCGACGAAGACGCTACACGACGTCACGAGGGAAGTCCACCGAGCTCGGCGCGCGCGATCCGCGCGGCGGCGACCATTTCGGCGAGCGCGCGTTCGACCTCCGGCCATGCGCGGGTCTTCAAGCCGCAATCGGGGTTCACCCAGAGCCGTCTCGGCGGGACGACCCGCGCGGCGAGACGCAGCAAATCGACCATTTCGGTCGACGTCGGCACTCGCGGCGAGTGGATGTCGTAGACGCCGGGCCCGATGTCGTTCGGGTAGTCGAACCGCGCGAAGTCCGCGAGCAGCTCCATCCGCGAGCGCGACGTCTCCATGGACAACACGTCGGCGTCCATCTCTGCGATGGACGATAAGATGTCGCCGAACTCCGAGTAGCACATGTGGGAGTGTATTTGTGTTTCGTCGCGCACCCCCGCGGTCGCGAGGCGGAACGCGTCGACCGCCCAACGCAGGTACGTGTTCCAGTCGCGTTTGCGCAGCGGAAGCCCTTCCCGGATCGCGGGCTCGTCCACCTGCACCATGCCCAGTCCGGCGGATTCGAGATCGGCGAGCTCGTCACGAAGGACGAGCGCGATCTGACGGCAGGTGTCTTCGCGGGGGAGGTCGTTCCGTACGAACGACCATTGCAAGATGGTGACCGGGCCCGTGAGCATGCCTTTCATCGGGCGGTTCGTCAGGGACTGCGCGTAGCGAGACCACGGCACGGTCATCGGGCTCGGTCGCGTCAGGTCTCCGAACAAAATAGGGGGTTTGACGCAGCGGGAACCGTAGCTCTGCACCCAGCCGTTCTCGGTGATGGCGAAGCCGTCGAGCTTCTCGCCGAAGTACTCGACCATGTCGGTGCGCTCGAACTCGCCGTGCACGAGCACGTCGAGCCCGAGGGCCTCCTGCTTCTCCACGCAGCGACGCGTCTCGGCGCGAAGGAACGCTTCGTACTCGGCCTCCGTCGCCTTGCCGGCCCGAAAGGCCGCGCGCGCGCCCCGCACGTCGCTCGTTTGCGGAAAGGAGCCGATGGTCGTCGTGGGCAGCGGCGGAAGGGCGAAGCGGGCTCGTTGCTTCTCGCTCCGCGCGTCGAACTCGGACGCGCGCCGTAGCATCCCGGGTTCGATCGCGGAGACCCGCGCTCGGACCTCGGGCTTTCGCGTCCGCAGCGACAGCCGCCGGCTCGACGCGGCGAGTCGGGACGAAGCGAAGGCGTCGTTCTGCGGCGTCGGCGTGCCGGCGGCGTCGGCGAGCGCGCGCACCTCGCCGAGCTTTTGCGCGGCGAACGCCAGCCAGGGTCGAATCTCCGGGTCGAGACGCGCCTCGGTGCTCAGGTCGACCGGGACGTGGAGCAACGAACACGACGGCGCGACTTGCAATCGATCCGCGCCGAACCGCGTGCGGAACCGCGCCACCTGTTCGTTGGCGATATCCAAATGCGTCCGCCAGACGTTGCGCCCGTCGACGACGCCTAGCGAGAGGCTCATGCTCGGCGGAAGGCCGTCCAAGATCGCCTCGACGTCCTCTTCGCCGCGCACCACGTCCACGTGCAGACCCTCGAAGCCCGACCGGAGCGCGAGCGGCAGGTTCTCGCGCAACGGACCGAAATAAGTAGTGAGCAGGATTTTCGGACGCGGCGCGAGCCGAGACAAGCGCTCGAACGTGAGCTCGTACAGATCCTGAGCTTGCTCGTCGAGCTCGAGCACCAGGCAAGGTTCGTCGAGCTGGACATCCGTGACGCCTTCCGCGGCAAGACGGATGAAGAGCTCCTCGTACAAGCGCAAGAGCGGTTCGAGAAAGCTCCAGCGGCTCCTCGATGGTTCCATCCCGGAGCCGAGCTTCGAGAGGAGCAGGAAGCTACACGGCCCGAGGATGACCGGACGTGTTCGAAGTCCGAGCGCACGGGCTTCGCGGAGCTCTCGAAAAATCTTGGATCCGTCGAGCCGGAACGCTTGATCCGCCTCGAGCTCGGGGACGATGTAGTGGTAGTTCGTGTCGAACCACTTCGTCATCTCCATCGCCGGGACGTCGATCCCGGTGGCGGCGTCCTGGCGGCCCCGAGCCATGGCGAAGTAACGATCGAGCGGGTCTTCGATCGCCCGGTAGCGTGCGGGCACCACGCCGAGGGTCACCGCCATGTCGAGGACGTGGTCGTAGAGCGAGAAGTCGTTGCTCGGCAGGTGATCGACGCCGGCGTCGCGCATCGTGAGCCAGTTCTCGCGCCGCAGAGCGCTCGCCACGCGCTCGAGCTCGTCAGGCGTCGACCGGCCTTGCCAGTACAGCTCGAGCGCTCGCTTCAGCTCACGCGCCTTTCCAATCCGTGGATACCCGAGACAACCCGCCGTCGTCGCCATCATTCACCTGCCTTGCGGAGCGGAACCTCCGCCACCGATATTTCGCTCCGGAATCGGCGCTCGAACTCGGCCTGCGCGCGTTCCACGCCGCCGTGCGCGCGGACCAGCGCTTCGGCGCCGCCCGAAATGGTGGCGAGCACTCGGCTTCCGGCGCGCCCCCATTCCTCGCGGATCCAGCGCTCGAGAAAGAGTCCTTCCTTGCGTGTCGGGTCGCGAGACGTTCCGGAAGCGATGATCGCGCCAAGAGCGCGACCGAGCTCCGCGATGCCCGCGCCCGTTCGTGCGCTCGTCTTGTAGATGGGGACCTCGCCCCCGTCGAAGGGCCGCGCCAGCCACAGGCTCGAACGCAGCTGGTGATAGCTGCGCTCGGTGGCCGGCTCGTCGCATTTGTTCAACACGAAGGCGTCCGGCGTCTCCATGATGCCCGCCTTGAGAAACTGCACCTCGTCCCCTCCGTGCGGCTGCAGAACGAGCAGCGTCTTGTCGGCGACGCTCCGTACGTCGTCCTCGCTTTGACCGATGCCCACGGTCTCGACGAACACGCAGCCGAAGAGCCGCGACAGCAGGCTGCACACGCGAAAGCTCGATGGACCGAGGCCGCCGAGCTGTGTCTCGGACGCCTGGCTCCGAAAGAAGAGACGAGGTTCGCCGGCGGACAGGCTCATGCGCGTGCGGTCCCCGAGGAACGCGCCTCCGGAAATGGTGCTCGAAGGATCGACCGCCAGGATGGCCACGTCGAGCTCGGGGTCCGCCGCGAGGAGCTCCGGCACGATGCGCGACAAGAGCGTCGATTTGCCGCTGCCCGGCGTCCCGGTGATCCCGACGACGGTCGCCGAGCGTCGCAACGGGTGCGCGTCCGCGGCCGCGAGAGCCCGGGCACGCCCTTCCACGGCTCGCGCGCGGCGGTCTTCGAACAAGGACACGAGCTGCGCGATGGCGAAGCGGTTGCGCTCGAATGCCCGATCGACGAGCTCGGCCTCGGACGGCTGCGGGCGAGTCACGCCGCGGCCTGCTCGATGAGTCCGACGATGGATTCCATGATGTCGACGAGGCTGAAGTCGGAGGGCGTGAACACCTTCTTCACGCCCTTCGCGTAGAGCTCGTCGAAATCCGTGGGCGGGATGATGCCGCCGAAGACCACCTGAACGCGGTCCTCGGCGCCGTGGGACTTGAGGCCCTCCATGATCTGATCGGCGAGCTCGAGGTGCGAACCGCTGAGGACCGAGGCGCCGATCACGTCGGCGTTCTCCTCGACCGCGGACAGCACGATCTCGTCGGGGCTGAGGCGAATGCCGGAGTAGACCACGTCGAACCCGACGTGACGGGCCGAGACGGCGATCACCTCCGCGCCGTTGGAGTGTCCGTCGAGGCCCGGCTTGCCGACGACGAGGCGCGGCCGATGACCGAGGCGTTCGACCAGGGCCTCGATGCGCTGGCGGAGGACTTCGACGCGGTCGTTCTCCAGGCCGAGCTTCTGTCCGTCCACTCCGGTTGCCGGACGATACTCGCCGAACACCTGCCGCAGGGCGCGCGCCCACTCACCGGTCGTGACCCGGGCGAGGGCGCACTCGATCGACGGCTCCATCATGTTGGCGCCGGACCTCGCCGCCTCTTGAAGGGCGTCCAGCGCTCGCTTCGCCCGATGCGGATCGCGATTCTTCCGGGTTCGTTCGAGGCTCCCCATCGCGCCGCGCGTCGCCTGCGGGTCCACCTTGAAGATGCCGCCGTCCGAACCGGACAGGAGCGGCGAAGGGATGCCCTCCGTCCATTTGTTCATGCCGACGATGACCTGTTCGCCCGTATTGATCGCCTTCATCCGCGCGGCCATCGACCGCACGAGCGCGGACTTCATGTAGCCGGATTCGATGGCGGCCTTCACGCCGCCCATGCCGAGGATCACCTCGATCTCTTTTTTCGCCTGCGACTTCAGATCGTCCACCTTCGAGCGGATCGCCGGGTTGCCGTCGAAGAGATCCGGGTATTCGAGCAGGTCCGTCTCGTAGGCGAGGATCTGCTGCAGCCTGAGCGACCATTGCTGATCCCAGGGGCGCGGCAAGGAGAGCGCCTCGTTCCACGCGGGGAGCTGCAGCGCGCGGCAGCGCGCGTTGCGGCTCAGCGTCACCCCGAGCGCCTCGATCAGGATGCGCCAGGCGTTGTTCTCGGGCTGGCTCTCCGTGAGCCCCAGGGAGTTCACCTGCACGCCGTACCGGAAGAGCCGATATTTCTTGTTCTTCACCTTGTAGCGGTCGCGGGTGATCTCCTCCCACAGCTCGGAGAACGCGCGCATCTTGCACATCTCCTCGACGAAGCGGATCCCGGCGTTGACGAAGAAGCTGATGCGCCCCACGGCGCGCTCGAAGTTCTCTTCGTCGAAACGCCCGCGCTCCTTGAGCAGATCGAGGAGACCTATCGCGTTCACCAGCGCGAAGGAGAGCTCCTGCGCCGGCGTGGCGGCCGCTTCTTGCAGATGGTACGAGCAGATGTTCGAAGCGTTCCAGCTCGGCATCTGATCGATGCAGAACTCGTACATCTCCGCGATGATCCGGAGGCTCGCCTCCGGGGGGAAAATGTAGGTGCCGCGCGCCAGGTATTCCTTGATGAGGTCGTTCTGCGTGGTGCCGTTCAAGAGCTTGGTGTCGACGCCGCGTTCGCGCGCGAGGGCCACGTACAGCGAGAGCAGCCACATCGCGGTGCCGTTGATGGTCATCGAGGTGTTCATCTTCTCGATGGGGATCTGCTCGAACAGCACGTGGAAGTCGTCGAGCGAGTTGATGGGGACGCCGACCTTGCCGACTTCGGGCCGGGCGATCGCGTCGTCGGAGTCGTAGCCGCACTGGGTCGGCAGATCGAAGGCGATCGAGAGCCCCGTCTGCCCCTTGGCGAGGTTCGTCCGGTACAGCTCGTTCGACGCGCGTGCGCTCGAGTGACCGGCGTAGGTCCGGAAGATCCACGGTGGATCTTTCGTGACCTTGCCTTCTTTGTCCACGATGAGATGCGGGGGACGTTCGTCCATGATTATTCGAGCTCCATCAAGAGATCGCCGTTCTCCACGCGCGCTCCGACCGCCACGTGGACCCGCGACACTCTTCCGTCGCGCGGGGCCGTGATTGAAAATTCGGTTTTCATCGATTCCACGCAGAGCAAGGGGTCCCCCTCCGCGACCGGGTCACCCACGTCCACCGCGAGGGCCGCGATACGGCCGTCGACGCGCGCAGCGACGTGCCGGCGATCGCCCTGCACCGCCCGCAATCTGGCCGGCGCCGGCGCTCGCGGATCGTTCGCGACCGCGAGGACGGAAACCGACCGAGCTGCGCCGTCGAGCTCGAAGAAGACCTGCACCTGGCGATCGGGCCCGGGGGGGCTCTTTCCGACGTATTTGAGGACGTGCGTGCTGCCGCCCAGCTCGAAGCTCGTCTCTTCGTGCTCCGCCATCCCATAGAAGAAGACGGACGTCGGAAGCACCGAGACGTCGCCGTAGCGGATCTGGTGATCGACGAAGGCGACGGTGAGGTCGGGGTACATCGAGTACGAAGCGAGGACGGCGTCGTCCACGGCGCCCCCGGTGGCGCGTTCGGCCTCGAGCCGGGTCCGCGCGAGATCGACGGCGGCCGGCGCCGCGTGGCGCGCGGGCTCCGCGCCGAGCACCTTGCGCCGCAGCGCCTCGGGAAAGCCGTCTTCCGGCGCACCCAGATCGCCGCGGAAGAGCGAGACGACGGACTGCGGAAAGGTGATGTCGCGATCCGTCGAGAGGACGTCCTGATCCGTGAGATCGTTCGCGACGATGAAGAGGGCCAGATCGCCGACGACCTTGGACGTCGGGGTGACCTTCACGACGTCGCCGAAGAGCGTGTTGACGCGCGCGTACGCCTCCGCCACTTCCGCGAAACGCTGCCCGAGGCCGAGGGCGCGCGCTTGCTCGCGGAGGTTCGTGTACTGACCTCCGGGCATCTCGTGCCGGTAGACGTCCGAGGTCCCCGCGCGGAGATCGCCTTCGAACGGCGCGTAGAGCTTGCGCACGCCCTCCCAGTAGCGCGAGATGCTCTGGATCGATTCGAGCGACAGCGACGGCTCGCGATCGGTGCCGGCGAGCGCGGCGACGACGCCGCCCATGCTCGGCTGCGACGTGAGCCCGCTCATCGAGTCGATCGCGCAATCGACCGCGTCGCAGCCCGCTTCGGCCGCGGCGAGGACGCTGGCCGCGGAGACGCCGCTCGTGTCGTGGGTGTGGAAGTGGATCGGGAGCCCCGTCTCTTCGCGGAGCGCCTTCACCAACGCGCGCGCCGCGGGCGGGCGGCACACGCCGGCCATGTCCTTCACGCCCAGAATATGCGCGCCGGCGCGCTCCAGGTCTCGCGCGATGCGGACGTAGTACCCGATGCCGTACTTCGGTCGTTTCGCGTCGAAGATGTCGCTCGTGTAGCAGACCGTCCCCTCGCACAGGGCGCCGTTCTCGCGCACGGCGTCCATGGCGGCGCGCATGGCCGACACCTGGTTGAACGAGTCGAACACGCGAAACAGATCCACGCCTTCCTTCGCCGCTTGCTGGACGAAGTGACGAACGACGTTCTCCGGATAATTCGCGTAGCCCACGGCGTTCGAGCCGCGCAGGAGCATCTGAAACAGGATGTTCGGAACGAGGCGGCGCAGCTTGCGCAGCCGTTCCCACGGATCTTCCTTCAGGAACCGCAGCGCGGTGTCGAAGGTCGCCCCGCCAAAACACTCGATGGAAAAGAGCCTGGGCAAGAGGCGCGCGTAGTGCGGCGCGATGGCGACGAGGTCGAGCGTGCGCATCCGCGTCGCGAGCAGCGACTGATGCGCGTCGCGCATGGTCGTGTCGGTGACCAGCACCTCGCGGCATTCACGCATCCAGCGAGCTATCGCTTCGGGGCCCAGGGCTCGCAGGCGATCGCGGCTGCCGGCGGGCGGTTCGAACGCGGGCAGGGCGGGGACGACAGGCGGTTCCACGGGCGACCGCGGCGCGCTCTTGCCGCGCACGTCGGGGTTTCCATCGACGATCACCGAGGCGACGAACGGGAGCAGCTTGCCGGGTTCGTCCGGCGCCACGTCCGCGCGGAGCAGCTCGGGCGTCGTGTCGATGAACCGCGTGGTGTATCGCCCCGGCGCAAACGAAGGGTGCGCGATGATCTTCTCGAGGAGCCCGACGTTGGTGCGGACGCCGGACAAGCGCAGCTCCGCGAGCGCCCGCGACATTTTCCCCGTCGTCTCGGCGGAGGTGTTGCCGTGCGTCGTAATCTTGAGGAGGAGCGGATCGTAGATCGCCTCGACGCGCGCTCCGGCGAAGACGTCCCCTTCGTCCACGCGCACGCCGAAGCCCCCGGGCGGACGGTACTCGTCGATCCGCCCGCGGCTGGGCGCGAAATCGCGCGCCGGATCTTCGGCCGTCACACGGCACTGGACGGCCTCTCCGGTGAAGCGAATGAGCCGCTGGACGGGCACACCGGACCGCGGCTCGCCGATCTTCTCTCCTTCGGTGATGCGAAGCTGCGCCTTGACGATGTCGATCCCGGTGATCGCCTCGGTGACGGTGTGCTCCACCTGGAGCCGCGGGTTGACCTCGATGAAGTAGAAGGCGTCGTCGCTCGCGTCCATCAGGAACTCGACGGTCCCCGCGTGCGTGTAGTTCACGGCGCGCGCGACGCGGAGCGCGAGCTCGCAAACCACCCGGCGACCCTCGGCCGAGAGATACGGCGACGGCGCGCGCTCCACGACCTTCTGATTTCTGCGCTGAACGGTGCAGTCGCGCTCGAACAAGTGCACGATGTTGCCGTGCCGGTCGCCGAGGATTTGCACCTCGACGTGACGCGCGTCGGTCACCAGTTTTTCGAGGAAGACCTCGCCGTTTCCGAAGGCGCGCAGCGCTTCGCGGCGCGCCGCTTCGACCGCGCCGAGCAGATCTCGCGGCGACGAGACGGCGCGCATGCCTCGGCCGCCGCCGCCCCAGCTCGCCTTGACCAGGACCGGGTATCCGAGCGAGTCGGCGAGTCGCGCGATCTCGTCGGCGGACTCCGGCAGGGGGCCGGTCGCCGGCAGCACCGGCACGTTGGCGGACCGCGCGACCCGATGCGCGGCGACCTTGTTGCCGAGGGCGCGCAGAACGGCGGCGGATGGCCCGACGAACTCCACGCCCGCCTCGAGACAAGCGTCGGCGAGCTCGGGCTTCTCGGAGAGAAAGCCGTAACCGGGATGGATCGCGTCGGCGCCGACGTCGCGCGCGACGCGGAGCAGGTCGCCGACGTCCAGGTAAGCGTCGATCGGAGACTTCCCCACGCCGACGAGGCGGCTCGCGTCGCCGGCGAAGCGGTGAGCGCCGAACCGGTCCTCCGCCGAGTAGACGGTGACCGGTCGGATGCCGAGCTCACGCGCCGCTCGCGCGATCCGGATCGCGATCTCGCCGCGGTTGGCGATGAGCAGCGTGCGGATCGTCGCCACGCTCACCCTTCTCGCCGGCTGCGCTCGTCCCGTGACGCCGCGAGCGCATCGAGGCGCGCTTCGTAGTCGTGATAGCCGATGCGCTCGTAGAGCTCTTCGCGCGTCTGCATCGTGTCCACCACGCCGCGCTGGGTCCCTTCGCGGCGGATCGCCTCGTACACGCGCTCCGCGGCGCGGTTCATCGCGCGGAAGGCCGACAGCGGATAGAGCGCCATGCTCACCTTCGCGTCGCGAAGCTCCGAGAGCGTGAGCAGCGGGCTCATCCCGAACTCGGTGAGGTTCGCGAGGACCGGCGCGGAGAGCGCGCCGGTGAAGCGCCGGTAGTCGGCGGGGCTCACCAGCGCCTCCGGGAAGATCATGTCCGCCCCGGCGGCGACGTATGCCCGCGCCCGCTCGATCGCCGCGTCGATGCCTTCGAGGGCGACGGCGTCCGTACGCGCCATGATCACGAAGCTCGGGTCCACGCGCGCGTCCACCGCCGCCTTGATGCGGTCGACCATCTCGTCCGTGGAGACGACCTCCTTGCGCGGCCGGTGTCCGCAGCGCTTGGCGCCCGCCTGATCTTCGAGATGAAGCCCGGCGGCTCCCGCTTTCGCGATCGAGCGCACGGTCCGCGCGACGTTGAACGCCGAGGGCCCGAACCCCGTGTCCGCGTCCACCAGGAGCGGCAAGTCACAGACGTCCGTGATTCGCCGCGTGTCCACGAGCACGTCGTCCAGCGTGGAGATGCCGAGATCCGGGAGCCCGAGAGAGCCTACCGAAACGCCGCCGCCGGACAAATAGATCGCCTGATAGCCCGCGCGCCGCGCGAGCAGCGCGTGATGGGCGTTGATCGTCCCGACGATCTGCAGCGGCTTTTCTCGCGCGACCGCGGTTCTGAGGCGAGCGCCGGGCGTCGTGGTGTTCATCTTGCTCTCACACGTACAGCGACACGTACTCGTCGACGGCCATCCCCTCGAGTCGTGGTTGGTCCAGCGAAGCGGCCAGGATGGCGTTCGCCTGCTTGGGCGCGAATCGGCGCGAAAGGTTGGTGCGGAACTTCGCCTCGAGGAGCGGGATGCCCTCCGAGCGGCGGCGCGCGTGCCCGATCGGATACTCGACGACCACCTCCGGGAGCACCGTGCCGTCGGTGAGCTCGACGCGCAAGGCGTTCGGGATCGCCCGCTTCTCGGGGTCGTGATAGTCGCGGGTGAACGCGGGCTCTTCGACGCAGACGATCCGCTCGCGCAAGGACTCGACGGCGGGAAGGACGTTCGCGTCTTCGTAGTCCGCCGCGGCGAGGTGCCCCTTCACGAGCGCGACGCCCGCCATGTACTGGATGCAATGATCGCGGTCGGCGGGGTTATCGAGCGGACCGTGCTTGTCGATGATCCGAAGGCACGCCTCGTGGGTCCGGATCGTGACCTTGGCGATGTCCGCCGCGGAGCGACCGCGCGCGGCGAGATCCCGGTGGATCGACACGGCGGCTTCCACCGCCGTCTGCGCGTGGAACTCCGCCGGATACGAGATCTTGAAGAGCACGTTCTCCATCACGTACGAGCCGTACGGTCTCTGGAACTTGAACGGCTTTCCGCCGAACGTGGCGTCGTAGAAGCCCCACTTCTTCGCGGTCAGCGCCGACGGATACCCCATCTCCCCGGTCTTCGCGATCAGCGCGAGCCGTAGCCCGCGCGAGGTCGCGTCGCCCGCGGCCCACGATTTGCGCGACCCGGTGTTCGGCGCGTGGCGATAGGTGCGCAGCGATTGCCCGTCCACCCACGCCAGGGACACCGCGTTCACGATCTCGTCGCGAGAGAGCCCGAGGAGCTTCGCGGAGACGGCGGCGGACGCGACCTTGACGAGCACGACGTGATCGAGCCCCACCGCGTTGAACGCATTCTCCAGCGCCAGACATCCCTGGATTTCGTGCGCCTTTATCATCGCGGTGAGCACGTCGCGCATCACGAGCGGCGCGCGGCCCGAAGCTCGGCGAGTCCGCGACAGCCAATCCGCGGCCGCGAGGATGGCGCCGAGGTTGTCCGACGGGTGACCCCACTCCGCCGCGAGCCAGGTGTCGTTGAAATCGAGCCAGCGGATGGCGCAGCCGATGTCGAAGGCGGCCGTCACCGGGTCGAGCACGTACGGCGTGCCCGGCACGCGCGCGCCGTTCGGCACCGTGCTCTCCGGCACCACGGGCCCGAGCAGCTTGGTGCACGCGGGGTAGGTGAGCGCCTCCAGGCCGCACCCGAGCGTATCGAGGAGGCAAAGGCGCGCGGTCCGGTAGGCGACGTCGGACGTGATCTCGTAACGGGACACATAGTCGGCGATATCGACGAGGACGCGATCCGGGTCGGGACGGGCGGTGCTGACGTGAACGGACATGAAAGAACGACACTCCTTCGAGTGAGTGAGGGGTTTGGGCTCCGCGCGACCAATCAAGGCCGTCGGTCGAGCGGCACGAACGGCCGTTCGTCGGGCCCCACGTAGTTCGCGCTCGGCCGGATGATCTTGTTGTCGGCGCGCTGCTCGAGGACGTGCGCGGCCCACCCGGACGTCCGCGCGATGGCGAAGATGGGCGTGAACATCTCCGTCGGGATGCGCATCGCGTGGTACGCCACCGCGGAGAACCAATCCAGGTTCGGGAACATCCGCTTCGCGCGCCACATCACCGTCTCGATGCGGTCCGCGACGTCGAAGAGGCGCTTCGTCGCGCCGTCGCGTTCGGCGAGGCGTCGCGCGACGTCCTTGATCACCGGGCTCCGCGGATCGCTCACCGTGTACACCGGGTGTCCGAAGCCGATGACGACCTCCTTCGCCTCGATGCGGCGCAAGATGTCCGCCTCGGCCTGGTCCGCCGATTCGTAGCGGCGCTGGATCTCGAGCGCGGCCTCGTTGGCGCCGCCGTGCTTCGGCCCGCGCAGCGCGCTGATCGCGCCGGTGATGGACGAGTACATGTCCGACCCGGTCGCCGCGATCACGCGCCCGGCGAACGTGGAGGCGTTGAACTCGTGCTCGGCGTAGAGCACGAGCGACGTATGCATCGCCCGCTCCCACGTCTCGTCGGGACGGCGGCCGTGGAGCAGATGGAGGAAGTGCCCGCCGATGGAGACGTCATCCGTCTCGAGCTCGATGCGCTTGCCGTGCGCCGCGAACTTGTACCAATACACGAGCATCGACCCGAGCGACGCCATCAGCCGATCGGCGATGTCGCGAGCGCCGGCCGCGCCGTGGTCGTCCTTCTCCGGCAGCACGCAGCCGAGCGCCGAGACTCCGGTGCGCAGCACATCCATCGGATGCGACGACGCCGGCATCCGCTCGAGCGCCTCCCGCACCGCAAAGGGCAGCGAACGGAACCCACGGAGCTTCTCGCGATACGCCGAGAGCGTCGCCGCGTTCGGCAGACTTCCGTGGACCAGAAGGTGCGCGACCTCCTCGAAATCCGCCGTCTTCGCGAGCTCGCCGATGTCGTAGCCGCGATAGTGGAGATCGTTGCCGCTGCGCCCGACGGAGCAGAGGGCCGTGTCGCCGGCGATCTGCCCCGACAATGCCACGGATTTCTTGGGCTTTTGGCCCCCGGGTGGCACGTCTTCTCGCACCGTCGTGCTTCGCAAGCTGCTCATGCATTGCTAAATACGCAGCTGCGAAGACGTATGACAGGACCAAAAGAGCGTCAAATTGTGCGAACCACGTGCTAATTTGCAAATTTTGCGAATCAGGACATCTATTCTATGAAAGCGTTCGTCGGCGGCCGGATCCGTCGCCTCCGTGAGGAGCAGCGACTCTCGCAGGTTGAGTTGTCGCGCAAGCTCGGGATCTCGGCGAGCTATCTCAATCAGCTCGAGCACAACCAGCGGCCGCTGACGGTGCCCGTACTCCTCAAGCTGTGTTCGGCGCTCGGCACCGACGCGCACTACTTCTCCGACGAGGACGAGGCACGCGTCATCGCCGAGCTGCGGGAGGCGTTCTCGGTGCTCCCTGCGGAGCAGTCGGTCCCCGTGGAAGAGCTGCGCACGCTCGCGAGCGACATGCCCGCGCTCGCTCGCGCCGTGGTGGCGCTTCACCAGCGGTATCGTGAAGCGACGGTGCGGAGCGATGCGCTCGCGAGCCAGATCGGCGAGACCGGGCGCACCGTCGGACAGAGCGCCGTGCAGATGCCGTTCGAGGAGGTGCGCGACTTCTTCTACACGCGGCACAACTACATCGCCGAGCTCGAAGAAGTCGCGGAGTCGATCCACGGCGACCCGAGCTTCGCCGCCGGGGACATCGTCGAGCGGCTCTCGAGGCGGCTCGGCGAGAAGCACGGCGTGCGCATCGTCCTGGACGAGAACGACGACGAGACCGCTGTGCTGCGGAAGTACGACGCGCGTCACCAGCTGCTGACGCTCGCTCCGTACCTTCACCCCGGGCAGCGCGCGTTTCAGCTCGCGACGCAGCTCGCGTTCCTCGAAGCATCCGACGTCTTGCACCGGATCGCCCGCGCCGCTCCGCTCGGCAGCGACGAGACGCGGGCCCTCGCGCGCATCGGTCTCGCGAGCTACTTCGCCGGGGCGCTCCTCATGCCGTACGTGCCGTTCCTCGAGGCCGCCGAAGAATATCGTTACGACGCGGATCGACTGAGCCGGCGCTTCGGCGTCGGGTTCGAGCCCATCTGTCACCGGCTGAGCACGCTGCAGCGTCCGGACGCCCGCGGGGTCCCGTTCTTCTTCGTGCGCGTCGATCGCGCCGGCAACATTTCGAAGCGCCAATCCGCCACCGACTTCCACTTCTCCCGAGTGGGCGGCACGTGCCCGCTCTGGAACGTCTACGAGGCCTTCGCGCAGCCCGGGCGTATTCTCAGGCAGCTCGCGCGCATGCCCGACGATCGGACGTATCTGTGGATCGCGCGCACCGTGTCGAGCGGGTCGAGCTTCGGCAAACCCGACAAGACGTTCGCCATCGGCCTCGGCTGCGACGTCCGCCACGCCGAGCGCCTCGTGTACTCGAAGGGGCTCGATCTGCGTGATCCCTCGGCGCCGACGCCGATCGGCGCCGGCTGTCGGATCTGCGATCGTCCCGCGTGCCCGCAGCGTGCGTTTCCGCGCGTGGGCCGCGCGCTCGTCGTGGATCAGAACGAGAGCCGGGCAACGCCGTATCCGGCGAGCTGACCCTCGGCGCCCGGGAGACGCCGGCGCGTTCTTCGCTCCGAACGCGGAGCCTCAAGCTACCTTGACGGTCATCTCGAAGCCACCGTCGAACGGCAACGTCAGCGTACGAAAGCCGTTCGCGGGATCGTTCACGAAGGCGAAGTAGGCGGGATACGCCGGCGCCGCGCCGACGGTGTTGTCGGCGCAGACGATGGCGCCGGGACGAAGGTGCGGCGCGATCAGCTCCAGCGCCGGCCGCGCCATTTCCACCCAGACGTCGATGAGCACGAAGTCGATCGGGCCCTCGAGCGCCTTCAGCGTCTCGCGCAGGTCACCCTCTCGCAGGTCGATGAGCTCGGCGAGACCCGCCGCCTCGAAGTTGGCGCGCGCGGCCTGCGCCTTCGCCGGCTCGTACTCGGTCCCGATCACGACGCCGCCGCCGTTGTCGCGCACGGCCGCCGCGAGATAGAGCGTGGAGACGCCGTGCGAGGTGCCGACCTCGACGACCCGCCGGGCGCGGAGCGCGCGACAGGTCAGGTAGCAAAACTCTGCCTTCGCGGGCTCGAGCGCGACCATCTTGCCTGCCACGAACGAGTGCGCGTCGGCGTCGAAACCGTCCCAGCTGAGCTCGCCGGCCTCTGCGCGGCGCTGGAAGTAAGCGACGAGATCCGCGGATTGCTCTTCGCTCTGCGCATGCAGGTGCGCCAGCAGCGCCTCGAGCTTCGCGTCGTTCAGCACGCTCATGGTCGGGCCTGCAGCTCACGACAAAGCTCGTCCCAATGACGCAGGCGTTCATCCTCTTCACCGACGCCCTCCACGAGCCAGTGACGAATCTCCGCTCGGTCGAGAGTGCCGCCCTGTCGTGCCGGCAGCCTCGGCCATCGTGCACCGAGCGCCTTCACGTAGGCTCGTGTTCTCGGAGACGGCATCGGTCGGAAGGTATCATGGTAAGCCAGCGAGCCCCGGTCCGAGCTGTTTCTCCGCGCAGGCTGCTAAATCGTGCAGCACCCCAACATATTGGGTTGACTGGCGGCGCGTGACCCAATAGCTTGGTCTTCGTGTTGGTCCTCTGGGCGGACGCTCAGAGGTCAAAAGGGAACCCGGTGAAAATCCGGGACTGCCCCGCAGCGGTGAACGAGAACGACCTCCGTTTCAGGCACTGGGCCCTTCGGGACCTGGGAAGCGACGGACAGTAGGAAGCCGGCGAGAGCCGGGCGCGCTCGTGAGTCCGAAGACCTGCCAGCGTCCGGCGTCGTCAGCGGCGCCGGTGTGACCTGAAGCGCCTCGCGGGAAGGCAATGGGTCGGAGCGGCGCGTGGATCGCGCCGGTTCGTTCCGCGTTCTCGCGAGCTCACCAAAAAGGTCGGAGAGATCCGACGAAGCCGGGAGCCGCAAGAATGATCGAGACGACGGAGACCAACGGCCGGGCGCCGTTGCGCAACGGGGACACGAAGAACGACGGTTCGCAATACCCGCAGACGACGATGCGCGTGAAGAAGCGCAACGGCGGGTCGGAGCCGGTCGACATCAACAAGATCGTGCGCGCGGTGAACCGCTGCTGCACCGGGCTCTCGGACGTCGACGCGCTCCGCGTCGCGACGAAGACGATCAGCGGGCTCTACGACGGCGCGACCACGCGCGAGCTCGATCAGCTTTCCATTCAGACGGCCGCGGCGCTCATCGTCGACGAGCCGCAATACGCGCGGCTCGCCGCGCGGCTGCTCTGCACTTACATCGACAAGGAGGTCCGCGGCGAAAGCGTGCACGCGTTCTCGCAGTCCGTCGCGCTGGCGCGGCAGCTCGGTCTGGCCGGCGACAGGCTCGCGGACTTCGTCGGCAAGAACGCCCGCAAGCTGAACGACGCCATCGACACGTCTCGCGATCTCGAGTTCGAATACTTCGGTCTGCGAACGCTCTACGATCGGTACCTGCTCCGGCATCCGAAGACGCGTTTCGTCATCGAGACCCCCCAGCAGTTCTTTTTGCGGATCGCTTGCGCGCTGTCCGAGACCGTGCCGGAAGCGCTGGAGCTCTACCGGCTCTTCTCGTCGCTCGAGTACATCCCGAGCTCGCCGACGCTGTTCAACTCCGGGACGCGCCACGAGCAGCTCTCGAGCTGCTTTCTGCTCGATTCCCCCGAAGATCACCTCGAGAACATCTATCAAAAGTACATGGACGTCGCGATGCTCTCGAAGTTCTCCGGCGGTATCGGGCTCGCGTTCCATCGCGTGCGCTCCCGCGGCTCGCTCATCGAAAGCACCAACGGACATTCGAACGGCATCGTGCCGTGGCTGAAGACGCTCGACGCATCGGTCGCCGCCGTCAATCAGGGTGGCAAGCGCAAGGGCGCGTGCTGCGTGTACCTGGAGACCTGGCACGCCGACATCGAGGAATTCCTCGAGCTGCGCGACAACACCGGCGATGAAGCGAGCCGCACCCACAACCTGAACCTTGCCAACTGGGTTCCGGATCTGTTCATGCGGCGGGTAGAGGCGGACGCCGATTGGAGTCTCTTCGATCCGAAGGTCGTCCCCGAGCTCACCGATCTCTACGGCGAGGAGTTCGAAGCCGCTTACGAGCGCGCCGAGGCCACGGGTCTCGCGGCGAAGACGGTGAAGGCTCGGGAGCTGTACGCCCGCATGATGCGCACGCTCGCGCAGACCGGAAACGGCTGGATGACCTTCAAGGACAAGTCGAACCGCGCGTGCAATCAGACCGCCGTCGCGGGTCGCACCGTGCACCTGTCGAACTTGTGCACGGAGATCCTCGAGGTCACCTCGACGCCGGAGACCGCCGTCTGCAACCTGGGTTCCATCAACTTGTCGCGACACACGACGCGCGACGCGAACGGCAGGATCGTCTTCGACTTCGACAAGCTCGGGCGCACCGTGCGCACGGCGGTCCGCCAGCTGGATCGCGTGATCGACCTGAACTACTACCCGATCCCGGCGGCGCGGACCTCGAACCTGCGCTGGCGCCCGGTCGGCCTCGGGCTCATGGGGCTGCAGGACGTCTTCTTCCAGATGCGTCTCGCGTTCGACGCGGCCGACGCGCGCATGCTCTCGAGGCAGATCTCCGAGGAGGTGTACTTCCAGGCGCTGTCGGCGTCCGTGGAGCTCGCGGTGGAGAAGGGGCGTCACGAGGCGTTCGGCGAGACCCGAGCCGCGCGCGGTGAGCTCCAGTTCGAAGCCTGGGACGTCATGCCGGAGGATCCAGTCCGGTGGAACGCGCTCCGCGCGAAGATCATGCAGCACGGACTGCGCAACTCCCTTCTCGTCGCGATCGCGCCCACCGCGACGATCGCTTCCATCGCCGGTTGCTACGAGTGCATCGAGCCGCAGGTCTCGAACCTCTTCAAGCGCGAGACGCTCTCCGGCGACTTCTTGCAGATCAACCGGTACCTCGTTCGCGAGCTGAAGGCGCTCGGGCTCTGGACGGAAGCGCTGCGCGCCAAGCTGAAGCTCGCCGAGGGTTCGGTGCAATTGCTCGACGAGCTGCCGGAGGACGTTCGCCGGATTTATCGCACCTGCTGGGAGATCCCCATGCGCTCGCTCATCGACATGGCGGCGGATCGCGGCGCGTTCATCGATCAGAGCCAGTCGCTGAACCTGTTCATCGAGAACCCGAACATCGGGCAGCTCTCCTCCATGTACTTCTACGCATGGAAGAAGGGGCTCAAGACCACGTACTACCTGCGTTCTCGGCCGGCGACGCGCATCGCCAAGGCGACGGTGGAAGCGCCGCCCGCGCCGCAGGCGTCGAGCGACGGGGACCCGCGTGCAGAGCGCGGCTGGACGCCCGCGCCGCCCGCCGTCGCGGAGAAAGAAGCGGCGGCGATCGCCTGCTCGCTCGAGAACCCGGAGACCTGCGAGGCCTGCCAATGAGCCACGTCGAACGTCCCGCGCGGCTGCTCGATCCGGGCATGTGTCTCACGCTCCGCCCCATGGCCTACCCGGTCTTCTTCGAGATGTACCGGGCCTCCATCAAGAACACGTGGACCGTGGAGGAGGTCGACTTCGGCACCGACGTGGGCGATCTCAGGGCGAAGATGACGTCCGCCGAGCGTCACCTGGTGCAACGCCTCGTCGCGTTCTTCGCGACCGGCGACACCATCGTCGCGAACAACCTCGTGCTCAACCTCTACAAGCACATCAACGCCCCCGAAGCCCGGATGTACTTGTCGCGACAGCTCTACGAGGAGGCGCTCCACGTTCAATTCTACCTGACCCTGCTCGACACCTACGTGGCGGATCCCGAAGAACGCTTCCGCGCCTTCGCCGCGGTCGAGAACATCCCGTCGGTGAGGAAGAAAGCCGAGTTTTGCTTCCGGTGGATCGACTCCATCCAGGAGCTCGATCGGCTGGAGACGTTCGAGGACCGCCGGCGTTTCCTGATGAACCTCATCTGCTTCGCGGCTTGCATAGAGGGACTCTTCTTCTTCGCCGCGTTCGCGTACGTCTACTTCCTGCGATCGAAGGGGCTCCTACACGGGCTCGCGGGCGGGACGAACTGGGTGTTTCGAGACGAGAGCGCGCACATGGCCTTTGCGTTCGAAGTCGTGAACCAGATCCGTCGAGAAGAGCCCGCGCTCTTCGACGGCCTCCTCGAGGCCGACGTCCGGCGAATGCTCGCCGAGGCCATCGAGTGCGAGGTAACGTTCGCCGAAGATCTCCTTGGCGGTGGGGTAGCCGGGCTCTCCGTGCGCGACGTCCGGCAGTACCTCGAGTTCATCGCCGATCAACGGCTCGCGACCTTGGGCTTGTCGAAGCAATACCACTCCAAGAACCCCTTCTCGTTCATGGACCTTCAAGACGTCCAAGAGCTCGCCAATTTCTTCGAGCGCCGCGTCTCTGCGTACCAAGTCGGAGTAACCGGCGAGGTCGCGTTCGACGCCGCGTTTTGAAGCTCGTTTCGAGCCGTGTCCGACGAACGCGGCCTCCTCCGGCTTCGCCCGGGTCGTCCCGTGTCTCCTGACGACCCGCGCAGAGCGTGATCCGTTCTGCCAACACGCGACCCGAGGCCCGCGCGACGACGGCCGCTTGGAATGCGACAGGGTTGTCGCTTTAGGCGGCCTGCTTCGTCGTTTTGGAATGCTTGCACTCGCCGCCGCGTCGTGGACGCTGCTGCTCGCATACGGCACAACGGTTGCACTGAGTGTTGCAATGAACGAAGGAGGCTCGTCATGCAACATCGTCTGTGCCGCTGCGCCTCGGGAGGCACAAGCTTACTCATTTCCGTGCTGTCTGCCGGTATGGTCGCCGGCTGTGCTCAGCACACGATGAGCGTGCCCAAGAGCGCCGCCGCTTACAACGCCTCGGCGCAACCATCGGCTCCGCGAGCCGATTCGAATCAGTTCACGGCGGTTCCCGCCGTGGATGCTCCTACGGATCTGCAGATCGGCGACGCCGTGCTTCGGCAGCTGGAGCGCGATCCAGGCGTGGACACGCACGACATCCAGGTCGTCACCGTCGACGGCATAGTGCAACTCAGCGGCACCGTGGACGATCTGCTGTCCAAAGAGCGGATCGCCCGCGTGGCGGAGACGGTTCGCGGTGTGCGGGCGGTGAGCAATCTAGTGCGGCTGAACGTCCCGAAGCGTGATGACCGGATGATCGCGTCCGACGTTTCCAACGCCTTGCATCTCAACGCCGCGACCGAGTCGCTTCGTATCGTGCCGACGAGCTATGGCGGGACCGTCACTCTGATGGGGACCGTCTCTTCCTGGCAAGAGAAGCAGCTCGCGGAGCGCATCACGAAGGGCGTGCGCGGCGTGACCGGCATCGAGGATCACATCGACGTGAAATACTCGACGTCGCGCAGCGACCCACAGATGGCGACGGACGTCGAGAGCCGCCTCATGTGGGATATGCTGGTGGACGACGATCGCATTTCGGCGACCGTGGAGGGCGGAAAGGTCTTTCTTCGCGGTCAGGTAGGAAGCGCTGCGGAGCGCTCCAGGGCCTACGCCGACGCCTGGGTGACCGGCGTGCAATCGGTCGACGTGTCCGAGCTGGTGGTCAATCCCTCGATGCGGAACCCGGACGTCCGGCTGCCGTCGGAGGTTCATCCTTCGGATCCGGACATTGCACAAGCGATTATGGACGCGGCCGTGTACGACCCGCGGGTGAGCTCGACGGAGATCCGGCCGGAAGTCGTGGCGGGGATCGTCACGCTTCGCGGCATCGTCGACGACTTGCAAGCGAAGCTCGCCGCGGAGTCGATTGCGCGTCATACCGTGGGCGTCGTCGACGTGCGCGACAGGATCCAGGTCAAATCCCAGCAGCCGGTCACCGATCAGCAAAAGGCCGAACGGATCCGGGATGCGCTGGCGATAGATCCCGTCACCGACGACGACGACGTTCGCGTCGACGTCGACAACGGCGTGGCGGTCCTGCGAGGAGCGGTGGGGACGTACCTCGAGAGCGCCGAAGCGACGCAACTCGCCGCCGGCGTCCGCGGGATTTCGAGCGTCGACAATCAGCTGAACGTGAAGCGTCCGGGCGCCGGCTACCGCGGCAGCGCTTCGATGTACGACCCGTACGTCGAGAGCTGGACGTACATTCCCCGGAAAGTGATTCACTCCGACGCGAAGATCGCTCGCGACATCGAGAACGAGCTCGCGTCGACGCCCTTCGTGGACGAAAATGCGATCAGCGTTCAAGTTCGGGGCGGAACGGCGACGCTCACCGGCACCGTTTCCAACTGGAAGCAGCGTTCCGCAGCGTCGAGGGACGCGTTCGCAGGCGGCGCGGTCGCGGTCGACAACGAGCTGCAAGTGAAGTGAGCTCCGCGGCGAGCGAGCTTGTCGGCGCGTGCGACATACGCTGTCGCAGTTTCGTTCGATGCGGAGGCCGAATCAGGCCGTACTCAAGAAGTGATGAAATGCGTCGCCGCTTGGTTCGTCGCGGGCGCCGTCCTCGTCGGATCGCGAGCCGGAGCAGCCGAGCCTCCTCTGGTGCTCGAAATGAAAGCCGGCTCCGAGGTGCATCATGGCCGCAACGCCACCGTCACCGTCCGAGTGAAGAACACGACGGAGAGACCGGTCACGCTCTACCTCCGCCGCGACTTGATCACTTACGAAGTGCTCGGCCCCGACGGAGAGACGACCACGTGCTCACCGGTGGATGCCGAGCGACATCCTGGGCGGAGGGGATTCACCACGCTGCGCCCGCATCGATCGCGCGCGCTCACGACGCGTCTGGTCGAGCTCTGCCCGCGATGGACGTTTTCGAAGCGCGGCGAATACCTGGTCCGAGCCCACTATGAACCCGAGTACAGCGGCCGGAGCGTTGGACTGCACGCGTACGTTGGACCGCTCGACGCCGAGACGCCCGCCGTGGTGACGGTGGAGCACGACGCTCGTGTGTACCGCAATCACGTCGTAACGCCCGCGCCGCCCGCTGGGCCGGTCCCTCCGCCGCCTGCGCCCCCGAAACCGGCACCACCGCCAAGGGCGCGCGCCGTGCCCGCGCGTCGCTGAGGTTTTCCGCGGCGTCTTCGCCGGACGCTTCAGACGACGGAAGGCGCGTGAAAGTCGAGGAGTGGCATCTCGAATGCACGTCCTTTTGTTTTCGAGAATGAGATAACAGAAGGAAGGAGGCTCAAATGGTCAAGCGGATCGCTGCCGGAGTGGGCGTCATCGTCGCCGGTTGCTTCGCGGTTGCGACGATAGCGCTCATCACCTTCGCGCAGGTTCTTCCGGCGATCGTAACGCTCGTTCTGGCGGTCACGATCGGGTTGTTTTCCATCACGACGCTGAATCCGCCGGAATCCGAGAAAGCACCGGAGCTCGACGCCCCTGTTCGCGAACCGGTATCGGCGGCCGAACGTGCTTCGTGGGCTCCTTCGCGGATCGCGACAGTCGTTCGCAGCCTGAGCTTCGTCCTTGCTGCGGCATTCGTCTATGCAGGTGTGCTCCAAGCCACGGGCGCCCAATTCGTCATCCAGCGGTACCACTCCTGGCACTACCCACTTCAGCTGATGTGGATCGTGGGTTGGGTCGAGCTGGTCGCGGCGATCGCGCTCGCCGTGCCCTGGATGGCGAAGTATGGCGCCCTCGTGCTCATGCCGATCATGCTCGGTGCGGCATATACGCTTCTGTTCCGTGGCGACCCGTATTGGGTCGTGCTGCCGCTAGCGCTGTTCGGCTTGCTGGCGTTCGTGTTCTGGGAGCACACCGAGGCGCATTTCCGTGGCCTTCGCCGAGCTCGCGCGGACGCCCGCACCTGACCGCGAGGCCGGCGTCGAGACGCCGACGGGAAGCGGTCCATTGGTCTCGTCGAGCCCGGCGGGCCGAGCGCGTCACGCGCCTTTCACGTCGAGTAGAAGAACTCTTCGCGGACGATTTTGCCGTCTTTCACGGTGAAGAGGCCAATCTCGTCCATCGTGAAGCGCTTTCCGCTCGGCTTGTTCGTGATGTCGTAGGTGAAGCGCACGGCGAACCGGTCGTCGTTGGGGTAAGGGCCGGCGTGTTCCGCTTTGTGCACGATGTGATTGTCGGCCCACCACTTGCCCTTGGCGCGAATGGCGTCGAGCCCTTTCGCCGTGCGTTCCTGGCCAGGCGGCGCCCCGGCCTCGACGCTGACGACGTCCTTCGAGAACAAGTTCTGAAGGATTTCCTCGTGCTTTCCCTCGTTACAGAGCGCGACGTACTTTTTACCGATTTCTTGGGTATTCATGGACACTCCTCCGTCGAAGAGTGAAGGCTATGGATCCGGAAACGGCGATCGCAAGGTGCGATCCGCGCGGACGAGCTCGTCAGCGAAGCGACGGGTTGCGTTCGTTCGCCGTCAGGAACGCCAAGGCCGCGGTCTCATCCGTGAAAACCTGCTTCGCCGGCGTTCCGTTGTTCGCGGATAGGCGCCGGACTTGGAGACTGCCTACGGCGGTCTTCACGAGAAAGGCATGAACCCGGAACGGTCCGGCCAGAGTGCCCACGGCGCGCGCCGCTTCGGTTTCGAACGCCGCGTCGTTGCGCGGCGGCGCGGCGCGCAAGTCGAGCAGTAGGGCAAGCTTCTCCGGTTCGATTCCCGTCATCGTTCGAAGCAGCGCGGCGTAGTGCGCTCTCATGTCGTCCAAGCTCGGGAACGGGGTCGCCGTGCGCGCGTAACGAATGACGCCCTGCTTCGGCTCCATCGCGGCAGTGGCGTATTCGTCGGAATAGAGAGTTCCGGAGTGCATGGCGCGACGTTACTCGCGCCACCCGGAGACGAAAATATCGTCTTCGGCGTTTGGTTCCCGTTTCACCCCGCCCGTTGCGCGGGCGAAGTCCGGTCGAGCACGTCTTGCCACAGCGCTCGCCAGGGCACCGCGGCCGCCAGCAACAGCGCGCACGCCACCGAGCCGAGGAGGTGCTGCGTCTCCATCTCTTCACCGCCGAAGACGAACAGAAGATGAGTAAAGAGCGCGAACGCCAGCAAACCGGGCAAGATCTTCGGCCGACTCCGTCCGAGGGCGACCAGGACGACCAGCCAGGTGTAGTCATAAGAGGTCATCGGCAGCGCGCAGAAGAGCAGCGGGCCCGCCAGAGCGGCGCATTCGGCGGCGGTGGCCCCGCGCCAGGCAGACAGGACGATGACAGCGAGCGACACGACGACCGCGAAAGCCCAGAACGGCCTTTGTTCGATCCGGCGAGTGAGCTGATGATTTTCCCAGCGCTCGAACGGATTGGTGAGCTGGGTGTCGATCATCGGCGTGATGCTCTCGCCGGCCTTCCACTGCAGGAGAATCGAAAGGCCGAGCTGGTTGGCGACGGGGGACTGCGCGTGACGCTCGAACACGTGCGCGAAGCCGCGGTACGAGTCGAATCCGACGGCGGCGCCCGCTGCCGTCACGCCGAGCGCGAACGCGAGCGCCGTTCCCGCGAGGAAACGGCGTCCCGCAGGATCGAATCGCCGCGCCTTGACGGCGTTCACGAAGGTCCACAGCCCGACCGCGCCGACGAATACGAAGGGGAACAACCGGAGCAGTCCGGCGAGCGTCAGCGCCGCGCCGCCCGCGAACGGACGCTTCTTCGCGAGCAGCGCGAACCCCAACGCGCAGCAGAAGAGCCAAGTATGGCGTCCGATGGTCCCGCCGACCCAGTGATAGCTCCAGAAGCCCCCGATGCCGAGCACCAGCGCGGCCACGGTGCCTGACAGCGCCCCGAAACCCCAGGTGAGCGCGGCGACGGTTCCCACGAGCGCCAGGCTGTCGAGCTGCGCCAGCCACAGGAGATGTCGAGCGCTGACGGTGGCGTCGTAAGTCCAGATACGAAGCCACGCGACGTTGATCGGCGTCGCGTTGAAACCGTGATCGGAGAGCGCGTCGGAGAGTTTGTGCTCGAGGAACAAGCTCCTGAAAGCTTCGAGATCCGCCTTGAACGACCGCCATCGCGCCGGCGCGAAAGACGCGCGACATCGACCCTGCGGAGTGCGACTCCACGCTCCTGGGTAAATGAGGTTGTCCGCCAAGTCGCGTATCGGGGCCCCGTCGACTTCGGCGCCCTTGCCGGCTTCTCGCTCCGACGCGGCGACGCATCTATAGAGGTCGAAGTAGCCGAGCTCGGGAAAATACTTCGTTCCCATGAAGTAGTGGAACGAGTCCCAGGTGTGCAGCGGGTTGCCGCCGTTGAAATTACCGAACTGCGTCCAGGCGAGCGCGGCGACCACGATGAAAGCGGCGAACAAGCGCCGCCGCGCGCGCGCGCCGAGCCGCGGCGCGAGCGAGAACAGCAGGGGAAAAGCGAGCAAGCCCAACACCGTCTTCAGGCTCTGCGCCTTCCAGCCGCGCACGTTCTGCGGATCGACGCCTTCTCGATCGCGAACGACGCGCGCAGGCGGCCAGGGTTCGGGCACGCCGCAGTACACGCGCACTTCCGTCGCAGCGAACGTCTGATCGCCGGAGACCGCTTCGAAGCGCACGAACCGCGCCGTTCGATCCAGGTTCCGGGCGAGCCGTTCGCGCAGGCCTTGTTCGGGGACGGTGTCCGCGGTCCAGAGCGGCTCGTAATGTACGCCGTCGAGGGACCCCGTGATGCGGTACGCGTCGTTGTTGTCCGCCTGCACCGCCGCGGCGGTGATGCGCTCGGGTTCACCGAGATCCCACTCGACGTACGGGCGCACGCCCTTCATGGGCGACGCGTCCACCGAGTTTACGCCGCTGCCCTCCGGCGCGAGCACCCCGTCCGTTAGGCGCTCCGGTACCGTTACGCCGCGCGACGCACGCGGCAAACGGTCCGCGAGCAGATTGCCCGCGGGGCACGCCGCCCGAGCGACGGCCGGCGAAAGCACCAGCGCGAGCGCGATCAGGACGAAGACGTACGCCCGCCCGCGTGCACGAAGGAGCCACTCGAGGTGAATATTGCCCGGGCTCGGAAGCTCGAGACGGCGCGCGCTCGTCAGCACGCCCCGCAGCTTACAGCGTTCTCGCGCGCTCGGCTCGCGTCGCGCACTCCCGCCGCGCGCGACGCTTCACGAGCTCTGCTGCGGGCTTACTCGGCCACGATGTTCGCGAAGTAGATGTTCGCCCGGATGACGTCCGCCAGGACGACGTTCGCCTTGCCGACGTTCGAGAGGGTGATGTTCGATTTGGTGACGTTGCTGATGACGACGTTGCCCGACACGACTCCGCCACTGCCGGTGGTGCCGCCGCTTGCCGTCGTACCGCCGCTGGACGCGGTGGTGCCGCCGCTGGCGGTCGTGCCGCCGCTGGACGCGGTGGTGCCGCCGCTTGCCGTCGTCCCGCCGCTTGCCGTCGTGCCGCCGCTGGACGCGGTGGTGCCGCCGCTTGCCGTCGTGCCGCCGCTGGATGCGGTGGTGCCGCCGTTGCCCGTCGCGCCGCCGTTGCCCGTCGCGCCACCGGTGTTGCCCGCGTCTTCGGAGAAGCCGCCGCCGTCGCTCTCCGGGAAAGCGCACGCGCCGTCGGTGGTGCACACGCCGCTCGAGCAATCGCCGCCTCCCTTGCAGTCGGGCAGGCAGATCGCCGTCGAAGGATCCAGCGAGAAGCAGCGGCTGCCGCTGGGGCAACCGCCGGTCGTGATGTACGTGTCCGACGGGGTGCACGTGGGAACACAGACGCCGACGACCCCGACCGACTTCGCGCAGACGTAGCCGTGCGGGCAGCTCGTCTCGCATTCACCGAACGCGACGTTGTGGGACTGAGGCCCGATGATCGATCCGTTGCACCCGACGGTCGATGACGGGTTCTGATCCGTCGCGGCGCAGGAGTCGCCCGCGTCCTTTCCGGCTCCGGCCTCCGCGCTGGTCGCGGGAGCATCGGGGCCCGCGTCGTGGGTCGCCGTCGTGGCGCCACCGGTTGCTTTCCCTCCGCTGCCGCTCGTCGTCGAACCGCCGGAGGACGTCGAACCGCCGGAGGACGTCGAATCGCCGGAGCCCGTCTTGCCGCCGGAGCTCATGCCCGAGCCGCCCGAGCCCGTGGGCGAAGCGTCGCCCGCGTCCGTCTTGCCGGTGGTGCCCCCCGAGTTGTCGGAGCTACAACCGAACGCAACGGATAGAGACACGAAGGCCGCAAGAAAAGGACGAGTAGCGAGCATGACCCAGAACAGTAAGCGAATGAACCGCGTGTAGCAACCGGATCCCTATCTCAGCGCGCCCGGTGCCACGCGTTTTGAGCGTGCAGCTCGCGTCATCTCCCACACCGGTTCACAGTTGAACCGCGCCACACCGCACAACCGCAGCGCTGAAGATGCAGCGCCCGAGGATCTCAGAAACCGAAGTCGACCCGCTGTTTGGGAGCCGGGCTCGACGCGGGTTTGTCCGCTTTCTTCGCGGCGCTGGCGGTCGCCTTTGCCGGGCGCACCGCCGCTGCGGCCTTGTGCGCCGAAGTTTCCGCGACGTGCTCCGCGGGGGCCGCTTCCGGCGTCACGGGAACCGCGGATGCGGCGGGCTCGGCGACGTGAGCGGCCGCTGCGGGTTCCACGGTCGCCACGGGCGTCGCGGTGG
The DNA here is from genome assembly GCA_035547195.1 of Polyangiaceae bacterium. Taxonomy (GTDB): domain Bacteria; phylum Myxococcota_A; class Polyangia; order Polyangiales; family Polyangiaceae; genus DASZVB01. The sequence goes on along the minus strand of DASZVB010000123.1, from coordinate 86,209 downwards.
CGACTGCAGCGGGCTTTGCCGGGGGCTCCTCTGTCGGGGGCGCCGGGGCGGCGGCCGCCGCCGTGACCTGGGCCGCCGTCGTGGCGTGCGCCTGCGCCGCGTCGTCGTGTCCCTTCGAACGAAAGACGAAGAAGGCGACGGTGCCGGCGAGCGCCAAGGCCGCGAGGGTCGCGCCGACGAGCAGCGGCGTCGACGCCTGTTTTGGCACCTGCACGGGTTCGTCGTTCGTGACGGAGCCCGCGCCGCCGGTGGTGACGTTGAACGGGCGTTGTGGCGTCTGCGCGTCGAGCGCCCCCGATGGAGTCAGGGCGACCGGCGGCGGAGGCGGAATTTTCAGGACTTCGTTGGTGCTCGGCAGCGTCGGACGCCCCTTGCCCATGTCGGCCGCGAGCCCCGCGGCGGCGCGGAGCGCGATGGTGAGCTCGCGAGCGGATTGAAACCGTTGCGCCGGATCGCGCTGTGTCGCCGTCGCGTACCAGGCGTCGAACGCGGGCGGGACCGGAGCGACGGTCGATGGCATCTTGATGGGCCGCACGCAGATCTGCAGGATGAGATCGCCCAGCGCGTCGCTCTCGAACGGCCGCTTGCCGGTGACGCACTCGAACGCGATGATCGCGAGCGACCACAGATCCGTCCGGTGGTCGACGCTGCGATTGCCCTCCGCCTGCTCGGGGCTCATGTAATAAGGAGTGCCGAGGATCGCTCCGGTGCGCGTCTGCGACGAGTTGCCGAGCGCGCCGCCGGTTGCCTTCGCGATGCCGAAGTCGAGCACCTTGGCGATCTCCTCGTCGTCGTTCTTGACGAGGAAGATGTTGTCGGGCTTGAGATCGCGATGGACGATGCCGGCTTCGTGCGCCCGCGCGATCGCGCGCCCCACCTGCGTCAGCACCCTAGCCGTCTCGTCGAGCGGGAGCTGCTTCACCACGTCGAGCCGCTGCGCGAGGCTCTCGCCTTCGAGAAGCTCCATCGCGATGAACGGGACGCTCTCGTGGACGCCGTAGTCGAACGTCTGCACGACATGAGGGCTCCGCAGCGCCGCCGCGGCCTGCGCTTCGCGAAGGAAGCGCGCGAGGGCTTCTTCGTTCTTGGCGATCGAAGGATCGATGATTTTGACGGCGACCTGCGAGCTCAGCGCCAGGTGATCGGCCGCCCACACCGAGCCCATCCCGCCCTTGCCCAGCTGGCGGACAAGGCGGTACTTGTTCGCGATCACATGCCCCGGTCCCCAGGGCTCGCTGAAGTCCATAATCCATCTAGCCTAGCTACGAGGTCCCGGGGCGACCAGTCACGGGCGTGTGACGCGGTGCGTCGTCAGTCTATCTGCGCGCAAATAGCCCAGACACACGGACACACGTTATCTTCGCAATTCTGGTTCCGTTGTACCTGCGCAGAGCCTCACCTGCCTCGGAGGGCAACTACGTGAAGTTTCCTTTTGCCATCTTTCTTGCACTGACGCTCGCCAGCGCGCGCGTCGGGGCGCAACAAGTCGACGAGCGCACTCGCAGCGCGGCGCGCGAGCTCGCCGAACAAGGCGCGACGGCGCTGCAGAACGGCGACACCAACGGCGCCATCGACAAGCTCGAGCGCGCCTACCAGATCATGCACCTCCCCACGGTCGGGCTCTACTCGGCGCGGGCGCTCGCGAAGGGAGGACGTCTCGTGGACGCCGCCGAGCGTTACGTCGACGTCACGCGATGGAGCGGCCCGAGCGACGCGCGCCAGGCGCAAGCGCAGGCGGACGCGGCGCGCGAACGCGACGAGCTCTTGCCGCGCATCCCCAACGTGACCTTGGTGATCGAGGGTGCCGACCCCAGTGACGTCACCGTCACTCTCGACGGCCACGCCGTGCTCGCCGCTCTCGTCGGCGCTCCGCAGCCCGTCGATCCGAGCCATCACGTCGCGAAGGCGACGCGCGGCACGGAGTCCGTCGAACAGCCCTTCGACATCGCCGAAGGACAGAGCCTCTCCGTGTCGTTGAAGTTCGGCGCCGCGCCGGCGGCCGCTGCGCCTCCAGCGCCCGCCGCGGCGCCGGCGGTCACCGCTCCGGCCCCGCCGCCCGAAGCGGACAAGAGCTCTTCCGGATGGGGCACGCAAAAGATCATCGCCGTCTCCGTCGCCGGCGCGGGCCTGGTGTCGGGCATCGTCGCCGGCGTCTTCACCGGGAGCGCGCTGTCGAAGAAATCCGACGCGGACAAGTACTGCAAGGGCAGCGCGTGCACGGATTCGAGAGGAGTGACTCTCCTCGACGACGCGCGATCCGCCGGAAACGTCGCGACGATCACGGGCATCGCCGGCATCGCGCTGATCGGCGCGGGCGCCGTGCTCTTCTTCACCGCTCCATCGTCCAAGGGTCCGAGCGTCGCGGTGACGCCGGTTTACGTGGGCGGCGGCGGCTCGCTCATCGCGACGGGTAGGTTCTGATGGCGCACGGAAAGCGGTTCGTCTCGCCCCGCGCACTGCGCGCGACCTTGGGCGTCGTCGTCTCGAGCTCGGCGCTTGCCGTCGGTTGCAACGCCATCCTGGGTATCGACAAGGGCCACCTCGTTTCGAAGGACGGCGGCGGCGAGGGCGGGAGCACGGGTTCGGCGCCGACCGACGCAGGCTCCGGCGGTTCGTCGATGCGGCGGGACGCCGGCAGCGCCGGCGGCGGCACCGGCGTCTCGGGCGCCGGCGGGGGAGCGACGGGTGGAACCAGCGACGCGGGAGAGCGCGACGGCAGCTCCGCGGGGGGACGCACGGGCACCGGCGGACGCAGCAGTACGGGCACCGGCGGCACGACGGCTTCGGGCGGCGCGACGGCTTCGGGCGGCGCGAGCGCTTCGGGCGGCAACGCGGGTGCGGGTGGATCCACCGCCGTGGAAAAGCCGCCCGGAGTTCCGGGGCAAGTGCACTGCGGCGATTCGGACTGCAAGCTCCCGGGTCAGATCTGCTGCGTGGAAACCAGCACGGGGAATGCGCACTGCGCGACGTCGTGCGACTCGACGACTCAGCTGCCCGTGTCGTGCGACGGCTCGGAAGACTGCACCGCGGCAGGGAAGAACAAGTGTTGCTATCCGACGGGCGGCATGGCCGCGTCGTGCATGGCGAGCTGTACCGGTCGCGTGTTCTGCGGGGCCGATCGCGATTGCGCTCCAGGTCAACGTTGCGTGCAAGGCACCGGCGCGCTCGCGACCGTATGGATTTGCGTAACGCCCCGAGCGAAGACCGTCTGGTGCGCGGGTTCGGTGTGCGATCTCACCATCGGTGAGGAGTGCTGCTACGACAAGACGTCGAAGACGGAATCGTGCTCGAAGTCTTGTCCCGCCGCCAACGTGCACCTCGCCTGTGACGACGCCGGCGACTGCGCGACGGGCTCGTCGTGCTGCGTCTCGCGCACGGGGCTCGGCGTGTTCACCGGGACGGATTGCGTCGCCGGAGGTTGCCTGACGTCGGCCGAGGTCGACTGCGGCGGAACGAACGCCTGCACGACGGCAGGAGACGAATGCTGCCTGCAAGCGACCGGCTCCGCGTGCTCCGCCACGTGCACCGGCGACGTCCTGTGCGGCACGGACGCCGATTGCCCGACGGGACAGTCGTGCACCGTCTCGACCGAGACGGGCATCGGCAAGACGCCGGGCGTCTCGACGTGCACGCCCACTCCTTGAGTTTTCTGCACGCGAAGAGCGCGAAACTCGAGCCTAGCGGATCGTCAAGACGGGCTCCCTAAAGCCGCGTGCGCCGCCGCGATCGCCTCGCCGGCTTTGGCGCCGCTGTGCTTTTGCAGCGTGTCGGCGAGCGCCGTCAAGCACAGGAGCACGTTGCGCCGCGTGGAGCCCGCGCCCATCAAACCAACGCGCCACGTGTTGCCCTTGAACGGCCCGAGGCCGCCCCCGATCTCGATGCCGTAGCGCTCGAGCAGCGCGCGGCGCGTCGCCGCGTCGTCGACGTCTTCGGGGATCGCGACCGTCGTGAGCGGAGGCAAGCGCTCGCCTTCCCGCACGCGCGGCGACAGGCCGAGCGCGACGAGCCCCGCCGCGAGCGCCTTCGCGTTCGTGGCGTGACGGCGGAACCGAGTCGCGAGCCCTTCTTCGAGCACCAGCCGCAGCGCTTCGTGTAGCCCGTACATCATGTTGATGGGCGCGGTGTGGTGATACACGCGATCCGTGCCCCAGTAGCTCTTGATGAGAGAGACGTCGAGGTACCAGCTCTGAACACGGGACTTGCGCGCGCTCATCGCGTCTTCCGCGCGCTCGGAGAAGCTCACCGGCGACAGCCCCGGCGGGCACGACAGGCACTTCTGCGTCCCCGAATACAGGACGTCGATCCCGACGGAGTCCATGTCGACCGCCACGCCGCCGAGCGTCGTCACCGCGTCGACCAAGAGCAGCGCCCCGAGCGAGTCCGCGAGCTCACGAATCGGCGCGAGATCCTGCAGCACGCCGGTCGACGTCTCGCCGTGCACGACGCAAACGACTTTGTATTTCTTGCCGCCTGCGGCTTGCGTCATCGCCTCCGGCGCGATCGGGCGGCCCCAATCACCCGGCACGCGCGTCACTTCCGCGCCGGCGCGCTCGGCGATTTCGGCGAGGCGCGCGCCGAACGCACCGTTCAGCGGGACGAGGACCCGATCGCCGGGCTCGATGACGTTCACGAGGCACGCTTCCATTCCCGCGGAGCCCGTGCCCGATATCGGAAAGGTGAGCCGGTTCTTCGTGCCGAGCACGACGCGGAGCATGGCGCTCACTTCGTCCATGATCGTCAGGAAGTAGGGATCGAGATGGCCGACGGTGGGCGCGCCGAGCGCGGCGCGCACCGAGGGGGCGACGTCGGACGGACCCGGACCGAGGAGAATGCGCGCGGGGGGCGACAGGGGAGCGGGGATCGTCGTCATCGGATCGTCACGCATTCGACCACTGCCCTCCGGCGAAGTCATCCAGGAAGACGGAGCACGTCGCGCCTCCCGCGAACGTGGCAAACTCCATCGCCATGCACGCTCGGAGTCGATCGCCCATCGCTTCCGGCGTGCTCCTGGCCGTCGCGTCGGCCGTGAGCTTCGGGATGACGACGCCGCTCATCGCGGCGTGGGGGAGGGGCGCCGGGCCGCTCGTGACCGCCGCGCTGCTCTACGCGGGCGCGGCGTCGGCGTCCGTGCTGCTTCGACTTTCATCGAAGAGCACCGGGCGTCCACTCACGCGCGACGCGCTGCCGCGGCTCGCGGTCGTCGCGCTGTTCGGCGCGGCGCTCGCGCCGGCGCTGCTCGTGTGGGGGCTGTCGCGCGCCGGGGCGACCGCGAGCTCGCTCGCGCTCAACTTCGAAGCGGTATTCACCGTCCTGCTCGCGGCGGTCGCGCACCGCGAACACATCGGCGGTCGCGTCGCCGTCGCGGTCACGGTCTTGCTCGCCGGCGGCATCCTCGTCGCGCTCGACGGCGCGCGCCGCACCGACGGCGTTCAGCTGCTCGGCTTGCTTGCGGTCGTCGGCGCGACGGTTTGCTGGGCAATGGACAACACGCTGTCGCGGTCGCTCGCGGAGCATCCGCCCAGCGACGTCGTGGCGGCGAAGGGCGCCTTCGGCGCGGCCGTGACGCTGTTGCTCGCGTTCGCGCTCGGGGAGCGGGCGCCTGCGTTCGGCTCTGCGCTCCTGCTCGCGCTGCTGGGAGCGACCGGATACGGCCTCAGCTTGCAGCTGTATTTGCTCGCGCAACGGCGCATCGGCGCGGCGCGCACCGGTTCCGTCTTTTCGGCGGGGCCGTTCGTCGGCGCGGCGCTCGCCTGGGGGCTCGGTGACCGGCACGCAGGCGCCTTCACCGCTCTGGGCGCCGCGCTGCTCGCCACGGGCGTGGCGCTTCATCTGACGGAACGCCATTCGCACCGGCACCAGCACGCCGCCGTGGAGCACGAGCACGCGCACCGTCACGACGACGGACACCACGACCACGCTCACGAGCCGCCGTTCGCTGGCGAGCACACGCATCGCCATCGCCACGAAGCCACCGTGCACGAGCACGAGCACGCCCCGGACATCCACCACGAGCACGATCATCGGCGAGAGTGACCATCCGTTCGGCCGTGGCGCTGGCCGGACAGGCATGCGAATTGCTCACCCTCTGGGCATGAAAACGACCCGCCGAATCACGTCGAAACCGCTTCGGGCCCGCGCGATGTTCGGCATCGTTGCGTCGGTGATGCTCGGGCTCTTCGGGCTCGTCATGTTCACTTTCGCGCAGGTATTGCCCGCGGTCATCACGCTGATCGTGGCCATCGCCGGAGGCCTGATTTCCGTCATTTCGTTGTGGGCCGCCAAACACGTCCGTGCCCGCGAGCCGGTGGAAGGTGCGCCGCACGCACCGTGAGCGCCCCTTCCGGATGCTCGTTCGGGGCTTTTTTACCGTGCCTGTCCGGCCAGCTCGTAGTGAAGGCGGAGACGTGCTTCGTCGGGCACGTCGAGCATCCTCAGCATGCGGGCGACGATTTCCAGGCTGCTCTCCACTTCCTCGGCGACGACCTCGTGCGCGCCGGCCTCGAGGAGGGCGTTGGCCTCGCGTAGATAATGCGCCCGCATCAAGACCGGGACCTTCGGCGCGACGCGCCGTGCCGTGGCGAGGATGCGGCGAGCAGCTCTGGGGTCGTTCATCAGCAAGACGAGCAGGCGCGCGTCGGAGAGGCCGGCGTGGCCGAGCGCCTCTTCGCTCGTCGCGTCGCCGTAATAGACGGGGAGGCCGAGCTCGCGACCGCGATGGACGTTCTCGGCGTTGAGCTCGATGTCCACGAAGGGGATGCGGCATTCCGCGAGACTCCGCGAGGCTTGCTCGCCCGCGTGACCGAAGCCCACGATGACCACGTGATCGCGCAGCTTCGTCGCGTCGTCGTCCGCCGCGTCGATGCCGCGCACGCCGATGAGACGTTCCAGCGGCGCGAGCAGGCGTTCGCCGGCGGTGACGTGCGGAGCGGCCTTTACGAGCAGCGGCGTGACGAACATGCTGATGATGCCCGCCGCCAGAAGCGGTCGCGAGGCGTCGTGCGTCACCACGCCGTTCGCTTCCGCGAGCCGCGTGAGCACGAACCCGAATTCGCCGAACTGCGCGAGGCCGACGCCGGCGAGCCAGGCGACGCGGGACGGAAAGCGCATCAGCAGCGCCGACAAGGTCGCCAGGGCACCCTTCGCGACGAGGAAGCCGGAGAGCAGGGCAAGGACGAGCAGCGGCTGGTGCAGCACGATCCGGACGTCGAAGAGCATCCCCAGGGAGATGAAGAAGATGCTCACGAACGCGTCGCGCAGCGGCAGGATGTCGCCCATGGCTCGATGGCTGAACTCCGTGTCGGCCACGAGCATGCCGGCGAGAAACGCGCCGAGCGCGAGCGACAGCCCGGCCATGTGCGTGAGCCACGCCGTGCCGATGCACAGCGCGAGGATCGCGAGCAGGAAGATTTCGCGACTGTGGCTCGCGTCCACCCACGTCAAGAAGCGCGGAACGAAATACCGCGCGACGCCGATGGTGATCGCGACGACGGCGGCGGCTCGCGCGACCGCCAGCCCGATACGCGCCGCGATCACGCCCGTCGGCTCGTGCGATCCGAGCATCGGCACGATGAGGACCATCGGGACGACGCATAGATCCTGGAAAATGAGCGTGCCCACGATGAAGCGACCGTGCGGGGCGTCGAGCTCGTCGCGGTCCGTGAGCGCGCGCAACACGATCGCGGTGCTGGAGAGCGCGAACACGAAACCGTAGAACACCGCCGCGCCCGCCTTCACGCCGCAGGCCAGGGCGACGCCCGCGGTCACCAAGATCGTGAGCCCTACCTGGACGAGGCCGCCGAGGGCGACCTGCTGGAAGATGCTCTTGAGCCGTGCGAGCGAGAACTCGAGCCCGATCGTGAAGAGCAGAAGGATCACACCGACTTCGGCGAGCACCTCGATGGCGTCGACCGAAGTGGCCAGCCCGAGCCCGTAAGGACCCAGCAGCGCGCCGGCCGCGAGCAGCCCGGCGACCGTCGGCAAGGCGAGCCTCGCGAGCGCGACGGTGACGACGACGGCGAGCGCCGCGACGATCGCGAGCTCATCGAGAAGCGGCAGATGCCCCATCGAGCAATGCTAGCCGTACACCCTGGGGCCGCCATAACCCGCGCGTTAAAGATCGCCGCGGCGGCCCGAACGGTGCGTCGAAACCTTCGCCGCGCCACCTGGACGTCCGAATGTCCGGGGCGCTATGCATCGCCTAGGTGACGCGATGAAGACTGCGGAGCTTCGAGAAGTGGCCGACGGCGTCCACGCCTACCTACAGCGCGGTGGCTGGGGCTACAGCAACGCCGGGCTCGTGACGGACTCCGGGGCGTCGCTGCTCGTCGACACGCTCTACGATCTCGCGCTCACCGAGCGCATGCTCTCGACGTTGCGTCGTATGACGCCCGGGGGGCGCATCGACACCGTCGTGAACACTCACGCCAACGGCGATCATTGCTGGGGCAACCAGCTCGTCGGCGGAGCGCGCATCGTGAGCTCGCGAGCGGCCGCGGAAGAGATGCTCGAGCTCTCACCGAAGCGCATGGCGGCGCTGGTCGATGTCGCTCGCGTCGTGTCGCGCTCCGGCTCGGCGGGAAAGAAGCTCCTGTCGCTGCTCGACCGGCTCGGCGTGCCGAAGGCGGCGGCCGTATCCGAGTCCGCCGGCTTCGTCGTCGAGTGCTTCGGCGCGTTCGATTTCCGCGACGTCACGCTCCGTTTGCCGGACGAGACGTTCGAAGGCCGGCTCGAGCTCCGCGTCGGCGACAAACGCGTCGAGCTCGTCCAGGTCGGCCCCGCCCACACGAAGGGCGACGTGATCGTCCATCTGCCGGATCAGCGCGTCGCCTTCACCGGAGACATCCTGTTCATCGGCAGCCACCCCATAGCCTGGGAAGGACCTGTGGCAAATTGGGTGGCCGCGTGCGACCGTCTGCTCGCCCTCGACATCGATCTGGTCGTTCCCGGTCACGGTCCGGTGACCACGAAGCTCGGCGTTCAGCGCACCAAAGAGTACTGGCAGGATCTCGTCGCCACGGCGAAGCGGGGCACGGAAGCGGGCGCGTCCGCCGACGAGATCGCGCGAGAAATCTTCCTGCGCGGCTACGACGGATGGTCGGAGGCGAGCCGCCTCGCGGTGAACCTGGATACGATCTGCCGTGAGCTCGCGGGCGATCGCTCGCGACGGGATCCTTTCGCGTTGATGGCGAAGATGGCCCGCCTCGAGCGGCTTCGCGCCGAAATGGGCCACATTTCTCCGGAAGACCGTGTCGTGGCGAGCCCGGTACGCCGTTGACCCAGGGCCGCGACGGCACGTGCGGTTGCGCGCTCCTCGGTTTGCTCTGCGGCAACCGACGCCGACAGGACGTTCCTACTTTTCGAGCAGCTCGACGTCCGCCCAGAGCGCGCTCAGCTCGAGCTCGATGGCATCGAACGGTTCGACTCGAATCGGATCGTCGCCGGCCCAGGTGCCGCGGAGCTTCCAGCCGCCGTCTTCGAGCGCGTACCCCTCCAGCGTACGAGCGACCGGATCGACGAGCCAGGCGTGGCTCACGCGTTCGCGCGCGTAGATCGGCAACTTCTTCGTCCTATCCAGCGCCGCGGTGCGCCGAGACAGCACCTCGCATACCCAATCTGGGGGGAGCGAAAAGAAGGCTTCGTCGTCCACCAGCTTCGGCATGCGCTCGCGCCGCCACCCTGCGAGATCGGGGACGATGATGTCTTTACCGACGTGGATTTCCGGCTCGTCGAGAATGATCCACCCGCCGGGGCCGCCCTTGCCTCGCCTGAAGGGGGGACCGAGCTCGTCGCCGAGCGCGCTCGCCGCCGCCGCGTGCGGCTTCCGCGGTCGCGGCTGAAGATAGAGCTCTCCGTCGATGACCTCGGCGACCCTGTGCTCCGGCGCGTCGAGTACGTCTTGGTAGGTCGCAGGCCGCGCCGGAGCCGCCATGTCGCGACCGTACCACGCGATCTCGCCCTTTGCTTCGTGCCCGGATATCGCTGGGTTTTGAGGCATTCACGGACCCCCTCGGTCGCCGGACGGTCACGGTTGCGCGCTTTCGTACCCATCCATCGTCCCGTGTGTGATTCGGTGTAATAGGCTCTCACCTTTTTGCGTGCGGCGCGGGCTTTCGCTATCTGGCGTGGGAGCGCAACCGTATCCTTTCGACGATGGGCAGAGCGGGCGCGCAGCGAGGGAACGAACGAACCGGATCGGGACATCTCGTGGAGGAGGTGCCCATGCCGGCGGTTCCGACCGTGCAGCGCCGCGCCACGGCGGAAGCGCTCGCTGAACGAGAGCGCGCGCTCGCTCAACCGAACCGCAGCGGCGTGCGCGCGATCGCCGTCGAAGGGCCGCGCGTCCCCGACGAGTCGGGCATCGATCTCTCGAACGCCGTCACCAAGGTACAGCCGGCCATCGATCTGGACGCGATCCTGCTCGCGCAGAGCGAGGACGCGGTCGTCGTGCGCGGGACGGTTTCTCTCGACGGCCCGGCGGCGCCGCCGGCGGCCGACGAAATAACCGAGAAAATCACCGTTCCGGCGGGGCCCCTCGCCGCGTCCGTCGAAACGGCGCGCTTCGACGCCCGTCACATGTCGCAGCTTCTCGCCGACGCCAAGGCCGCTCACGAGGCGGCCGAGTCGGGACAACGAGCCGAGTCGGTGCAAGGAGACGAATCGGCGCAACAGGACGACCGCGTCACGACGCCGCCTCGAAGGCGATCGCCGCTGCGCAAGATGACCGCCGCGCTGCTCGTCCTGGCCGTCATGGGGGGCGCGTTCGCGCTTCTGATCGTCGCGGCGTCGCGCGCAGAAGGGCGGCTGCCGTCGCCGGTCGTTCATTGGGCGGAACGGGTGCTGGCGCTCGTCCGGCGGTAGCGAGCGCCGGACGTCGCAGCTGCTCCGCGAGCCTGCGGAACAGCGAGGGCCAGTCCACGTCACCGTAGCCCTCGCCGAAGCGCACGAACACGGCGTCTTCGTCGGGCACGACGAAGATGTATTGCCCGCGATAGCCCTTCGCGAAAAAGGCGCGGCGGTCCTCGGTCAGGAACCACTGGAACTCGCCGCGACGCACCCAGCCGTCCGTCGTGTGGATGCGGCCGGGCACCGGATCCGGCGCGAGCGAACGCGCGATCCATTCCTTCGAGAGCAGCTGACGTCCGTTGACGGCGCCGTCGTGTAGAAAGAGCAGACCCAGGCGCGCGTGGTCGCGCGCGGTGGCGTTGAACCCGCCGAAGAATTTCTCGATGCCGCTCGCGTCGCTGTCCAGGGACCACGACGCGTCGCTCACGGCGCCGAGCGGCGCCCAGACCTCCGTCTCGAAGTAACGCGACACCGTTTCGCCGCCGAGCCTTCGATGCAAGACGTCCCAGAGCAGCTGGACGTTGACGCTGCCGTACAGATAGTGCGTGCCCGGTCGCCACTCGACGTCGTACTCGTACATCATGCCGCGTAGGTTGGTCGTGTAATAGAAGAGCGGGCCCGCGAGCGACGTCTCGTCGAAGTCGATGCCCGACGTCATGCGCAGCAGCTCTTCCAGCGTGACGTCGCCGTAGCCGGAGCGGCGCGACAGCTCGGGGACGTAATCCACGACGTGCGCGTCGAGCGGCGGTAGCACGCCCTCGGCGATCGCGCGGCCGACGAGCACCGCGGCGTACGTCTTGCTCATGGAGAACGCGGGCAGCTCGGTGGACGCCGACACGCCGTGGAAGTACCGCTCGTACACGACGCCGTCGTCGTGGATGACGACGAACGCGCGCGTCCCCTGGGACTCGAGCAAGCGGTCGAGGGTCCGGTAACGGGTGCGTTCTTTCGCCGTCAGCGTGAAGCGCGCCTCGTCTCGGCTTTTCGGCACCGGGAGCGGGTTCGGCGACGCGTGCACGGTGCGGTTGTCGAAGTAGTGCGGCGCCGCGAGCGTCGGGGTCTGGAAATAGAAGAGCCGCGTGTAGACGCACCCGCTGCAGCACAGCGCGGCCGCCGACAAAAAAATCGCCCGGCGGGTGTCGATCCGTCGCATCGTCGTTCGTCGTCCGGGTGAAAGAGCCCGGCGGGCGCCGGCGGAAGGAAAAACATGACGCTTTTCATGGTGATGCACAAGATGACCGACGACCTGGAAAAGGGCGTGCCGCCGCGCCCCGGCCTCATCCAAGAGATGGGAGAGCTCATCGGCGAGCTCAACCAGAAGCGTGTCCTTCACATCGGTGCGGGGCTCCGGCCAACGTCGGAGCGCACGCGCCTCCGCTGCTCGGGCGGGAAATGCGTTCGGTCGCAGACACCGACCCGCGGGACGCACGAGCTCATCGACGGCTTCGTCATGCTGAAGGTGCCGGCCATGGAGGACGCGCTCACCTGGGCCGAGCGCCTGGGCGCGGCCATCGGCGACGTCGAAATGGACGTCGGCCCCGTCGTGGAACCGTGGCACCTCGGCATCATGGAGAAGCCGGCGAACCCGCCGCTGCGCGTGCTCGTCACCACGAAGGCCGGAGCGGACTCCGAGGCCGGCAAAAAGCCGAGCGCGACGGCGCAGCAAAAGATCGGCGCGGTCATCGCGTCGATGAAGCAAGCGGGCGTCTTCCTCGCCGCCGAGCGGCTCGAGCCGAGCTCGCGGGGCGCGCGCTTGCGCACGTCCGGGACGAAGCGCATGTGGACGGACGGCCCCTTCGCCGAGACGAAGGAGCTCATCTCCGGCTTCACCATCCTGCGCGCGGGCTCGCTCGACGAGGCGCGCGCGTTCACCGAGCGCTACGCCGCCATTCTCGGCGACATCGAGGTCGACGTGCGACAGGTCGTCGAGTGATGCGCTCGTCCATTGTGTCGTGCTCCTCGCGACCCGCCGGAAATCTCCGAGAGTTCATGTTACAGAGCGCCGGATGGAAAGCCCTCCTGACGGCGAATCGCTCGGCGGCGCGGTCCTCGTCGCCGTCCAGCTCCCCGGCGTGTCGGACGAAGAGCACGAGGCGAGCCTCGTCGAGCTGGGCCGCCTCGTGCGGACCCTCGGGTACGACGTCGTCGGCAGCGTCTCGCAGCGGCGCGACGCGCCCGCGGCGGCCGCGGTCCTCGGCGAAGGCAAACTGAAGGAGCTCGCCGAGCTCACCGGGGGCTCGGGAAAGCTTTCGTCGTTCGCCCCGCAGAAAAAGTCGAAGGTCCGCAAACGCTGGGAGGCGGAGAGAGCCGAGCCGTCGAAGGGCGACGAGCCGGAGACCGAAGACGAAGATCCGTCGAGGCCGAAGCTCGTCGCCGTCGACCACGAAATCTCGCCGAGCCAGGCGCGCAACCTGGAGCGCGCGTGCGGCGTCCCGGTCCTCGACCGCACCGGCATCATCGTCGAGATCTTCCATCGCCACGCCAAGAGCCGCGAAGCGCGGCTCCAGGTGGAAATCGCGCGCCTGACGTACGTCGCGCCGCGGCTTCGTGAATCGGGCAGCAGCGAGCGCCAGCAAGGCCGCGGCGCGGGCGAGTCGGCGCTCGAGCTCGACCGCCGCAAGATCCGCGATCGCATCGCCGAGCTGCGCGAGGAGCTCGAGGCGATTCAGAAGCGCGACGAGAACCGGCGCCACCTGCGACAGGGCCAGCTCCGCGTCGCGCTCGTCGGTTACACGAACGCCGGCAAATCTTCGCTCATGCGCGCGCTCACCGGCAGCCACGTCCTGGTGCAAGACAAGCTCTTCGCCACGCTCGACACCACGGTGCGCGCCCTCTACCCGGAGACCAAGCCGCGCATCCTCGTGTCCGACACCGTGGGCTTCATCAAGAAGCTCCCGCACGATCTCGTCGCGTCGTTCCGCTCTACCCTCGACGAGGCGCACGAGGCGTCGCTCCTCTTGTACGTCGTCGACGCCGCCGACCCCATGCACGAAGAAGAGCTCGCCGTCACCCGCAGCGTCCTCTCCGAAATCGGCGCGGACGCCGTCCCGAGCCGGCTCGTCCTCAACAAGGCCGACCTCCTCGGCGACGCGGCCCGCGCCGCCCTGCGCGCGCAGCACCCCGACGCCATCCTCCTCTCCGCGCACGATGCCGCGGACGTCGCGCGGCTGCACCAAACCATCGTCGACTTCTTCGAATCGTCGATGATCGAGGACGAAATCCTCGTCCCCTACGCCGCGCAAAAACTCGTCGGCGAGATCTACGAGACCGCGCGCGTCATTTCGGAAGCGTACGAAGAAGGCGGCGTCCGATTCCGACTGAAAGGTTCGCCGGCGATCGTCGCCCGCCTGCGGCAGCGGCTGCAACCAGCCTGAATCCGCCGCGCGCCGCTCGACAGCCCGAAGGCGGCGGCGGCAACCCCAGCGGATCGCCGTTCACTCGAACGAGTCTTCGAGTGCGCTCCGGTTGAACGGGCGCGGCGGAGCGCGCGAGCGCCTCTCGCGCAGCCGCTCGCCGGTCGAGCGCGTCGCGACCACCGCGCCTGCGACCTAAGTAACGCTCCCACCCCGAAACACGGGCTGGAATGCCGCGAATCGAGCGGCCGCACATCGCGGCGACGCCACGTATCGGTATGCGCCGCGGCGCGCAACCTTGAGCGGTCAAGGTCACGAATCGAAATGAGGGATTTCAGGCACTTCGGGAGGTGCTTTGAGCCATCAAGGTTACGAATCGAAATGAGGGATTTCAGGCACTTCGGGAGGTGCTTTGAGCCATCAAGGTTCACTCACCACGAACTACGAAGTTGGCGACGAGGCGCGAAGCGGACTCTTTGGACGATTACGCTCCGTCGTGCATCGCGCACCTCAAGTCTCTGCGGTCGCGGCGGGTCGCTCGACCTCGCAGTTCTTTGGATGGCGTATCAGCGCGACGAGGTTCAGTGCGACGCGATTCGTTCGGTGCGCACGCGCCCCGATTCGACGTCGAGCCCCGTGACTTCGACGAACTTCACGCCGGGCCCGAGCACGCCGCCGTCGGCTTGCACCCAGATGCGCCGCAACGTCGCGAGGTGCCCGGCGATCATCGTCTGCGCTTCCCACCGCTCGCCGCGGCGGCGGACGTGGATGGGACGATCGCGGAGCGCGGCGACGTGCAGCACGAGCCCGTCCCGTCCGGCGGATACGTCGACGCCGTACGCGAACTGGCGCTCGAAGAAGGTGAGCCCCTCACGACGTCCGCCCTCCTCCAGCATGATCCAGTAGACCGACACCGGATCCTTCGGATCGGGCGCTCCGTCACGCGAAAGCCGCAGATCGTACTCGACGACGTTTCGATTCGTGCTCCGTTCGATGCGGAACAGGCCGCGGGTTTGCGCCTCCGCCGGCGCGACCAACGCCAGGAATGCGAGCACGGCTTGCGCCATGCGCGTGCGCCGCGGATCGAGGAGCACCGGGAGCGTGACCGAGTTCACGGAGCTTGTGTGTGACACTCGCGTTTGTCGCTCCCGCGGCGACGGAGAAACGTTTTGGCGACGCGCGGGAAGTCAGACGGCGAAGAGCTCCTCGAGCGCCTTCTTGCCGTCGCGGAAGACGGGCCATCCGTCGCCGACCAGCACCGCTCCGATGCCGAGCGACGCGAGACGGCGCACCGACGCGACGGCGCGCGCGCGGTCCACGAGCTTCGCGTCGGGGAGCAGGTTCAAACGGCCGCCCTGGTGCGCGCGGATCAGATCGCCGGTCACGAGCGTGTCGCCGCCCAGCACCACGGCGAGCTCGCCGGGCGTCTTGCTGCCCTCCATCTCGAAGATGCGCGCGCCTGGGGCGGGCTCGTCGCCGTCGCCGAGCCAATCGTCACAGGGGATGGGGAAAGAGTCGCGTTCGCCGCGCGGTCCGAAGACGCGTGCGCCCGTGAGCTCGGCGAAACGCCGCGCGGCGCGCACGTGATCCGAGTTCGTCACGATGACCGTGCGCGCTCCCCCGAGGGCCCGCAAATGCGCTTCGTCGTGCGGCGTCAGCGGCAGCGGATCGATCGCGACGTTCCCGGGCGTGCCCGTCCAGAGCACGCCGTTGAAGTCCAGGTTCCGCGACTCGTCGAACACGGACCAACCGAAGAACGTCGTTCGGTGCAGCGTCTTCATGATTGCCGCATTTCATGGGCGCGATCGAGACGGGGGGCAACCGGTCGTTGGGTTCGCGTGCACGGAGGCGGGAAGCTCGCTCCTATGAACGGCAAGGTCATCGTGGTCACCGGCATCGGTGCGTCGCTGTCCGAGCGCGTGGGCGGGCGGGGCCGAGGACATGTCGGCGGTCGAACGCCACGTGTTTCGACCCCCTTCGCGATAGCGCTGTCCGCATGGAGTCATGGCGCCGCGCGGACGCGACGTCGCGTTCGGACACGTCGTTGTCGGAATGGGTACATTGACTGACTTCCAAGGTTGAACGGACGCGAAAAGCGTGGCGCGGGCTGCCTATCCACTCGGTGATCCTTGAGCTATCCTTCGTGCGCGGCCGGCAGTGAGTCACTGCTTCGGGGAGTCGTCTGCACGCTCTCCGGTGAAGGAACATCGGTATGAGCGCGCACGGAACCACACCCAGGGTGGCCGCGATCTCCCTCGTCGTCGTCGCGACGGCGTGTTCGGCGAACAGCGGCGGAAGCAACAAGATCACCGCGAGCGACACCGGTGGAGCGTCCGCGGCGCCGCCTGCAAGCACGGGCGGCGCGACGACCGGCGCCGGAGGCACCGGCTTCACCGCGCCGATGAACACCTCCGTGCTCACGGTCCCGCCCGCGACCGGCGGTACTCCTCCGATGACGCCGACTCCGACGTCGACGGTGCAGACCAGCGGCCCTCCGCCGCCGCTCGCGATCGACGAGTGCAGTCCGACGAACTCCGCGGGCATCGACGCCGCCGCGACGCAAGCCTTGATGGCCGGCGGCAGCGGTTCGACTCTGCGCTGGCTTTATCCGTACGACGGCACCGTGTTCCCGCGCGGGCTCATCTCCCCCACGCTCATGTGGGACGGACCGAACGCCGATGTCGTGTACGTCCATCTGCACTCGAGCCTGTTCGACTACAAGGGGTGCTTCAAACCGACGGGCCCGAATCAGCTCGAGCTCCCGCAGATGATCTGGGATCAAGCGTCGGATCGGACCGGGGGCGCGAGCGATCCGTTCCTCGTCGAGCTGACGGCGTCGAGCGGCGGCGCCGCGGCCGGCCCCATCTCCGAGCACGTCGTGGTCGCGAAGGCGACGTTGAAAGGCTCCATCTATTACAACAGCTACACGACGAAGCTGCTCAGCGGCGGTCTCTTGCCCGGTTCCGGCGGCGCGGTGCTTCGCATCATTCCGGGCCAGAACGCGCAGGTGTTCCTGGGGATGTCCGGCTGCACCGGTTGTCACTCCGTGTCGGCGAACGGCACGCGCCTCGTGTCGCTCAACCTCGCCGGCTTGCTCGCCGGCGCGGGAGCGACCTACGCGCTCGCGCCGGGTCAATCGCCGAATCCGCCGGCGCTCGCGGCCAACGCTCCCGAGACGAGCTTCACCGGCCTCTACCCCGACGGCTCGTTCTACGTCACCAACGCGCACCAGGGCGTCGTCGGCCCTCGCGCCGGCGGCCCCGGCGCGATCGGCGCGCCCAACGCCTCGGTGTACGACACCACGACCGGCAACGCGATCACCGGGACGGACGTGCCCCAGACGGCGATGACGCCCGCGTTCTCGGCGGACGGGAGCTTCCTCGCGTTCACCGATTACGCCATCGACATGGGCCGCGGTATCGCCATGATGGCGTTCGACGGCGCCGCCAAGAAGGCGAGCGCCTACAAAAAGGTCTGGGAGGCGGACGCCGGCAACTACGCCGCGTGGCCATTCATCTTGCCGGACGACAAGGGCATCGTCTGCGCCGTCGGTCCCAACGCGGATTTCTCCGGCGGGGGCATCGGGCTCAGCGGCGGCGCGGCGCTGAACGCGCTCGCGCCGGTGAGCGATCTCTTCCTGCTCGACGTCGCGACGGGAACCTCGACGCTGCTCGCTCGCGCCATGGGCTTCGACACCCCGCAAGACGCGGCGAACGGCACGACGTATCTGCCGTTCCCCGCTGCGGAAGAGACGCATCACAACTACTACCCCACGGTGTCGCCGGTCGCGGCCGGCGGCTATTTCTGGGTCTTCTTCGACTCGTACCGGCACTATGGCAACCTCGGCGTGCAGCGGCAGCTCTGGGGCGCCGCGGTCGACGTTTCGGCGGACGGCACGTACAAGACCGATCCGAGCCACCCTGCTTTCTATTTGACGGGCCAGGAGCTCGGCACCGGCAACCACCGTGCCTTCACGGCGCTCGATCCCTGCCGCAAAGACGGCGACTCTTGCACGACGGGCATCGACTGCTGCAACGGCTTCTGCACCAACGGCAAGTGCGGGCCGCCCCCGCCGCCGCCGGACGGCGGGCCGCGCTGCGCCGGCACGGATGAAAGCTGCTCCAGCGCCATCCCATGTTGCAACCCAAGGGACGAGTGCATCGCCGGACATTGCGGCACGCTGGTCCGCTGACCGCTGACCGCTGACCGACCGCTGACCGCTGACCGCCGACCGCTGACCGCTGACCGCTGACCGCTGGTTGCCGACCGCCGATCGCCGGCGCGAGCTACACTCGCGCCAAAGTGTCATACCTCGTCCGCCTCTTCGGCTTCATCAAGCCGTACCGCGCGCTCGCCGTCGTCTCGCTCGTCCTTCTGACGCTCCTGGTCGGCTTCGACCTGGCCATCCCGCGGCTCATCCAGCGCATCATCGATCACGGCATCCGCGAGCACGACCGCGGCGTCGTCCTCTCGACCGCGCTCGTCATGCTCGGCATCTCCGCCGTGAGCACGGTCATCGCCGTCGGTAACAACGTCTACTCGGTGCGCGTCGGCGAGGGCGTCGCGCGCGACCTGCGGGAAGCGCTCTTCCTCAAGATCCAGAGCTACTCCTTCGGCAACCTGGACCGCCAGAAGACGGGTCAGCTCATGGTGCGGCTCACCAGCGACGTGAACGCCATCAAGAGCCTCGTGCAGATCTCTCTTCGCATCGGCACGCGCGCGCCGTTGCTGATGCTCGGCAGCCTGGCCCTGATGATCACGACGAGCCGCGATCTCGCCCTGACGATGCTCCCGCTGCTCGGGCTGACGTCCGCGCTCATCGTCTTCTTCATCGTCAAGATGGAGCCGCTCTTCCGCACCGTGCAGGCGAAGCTCGACGTGCTGAACGACGTGCTGCAGGAGAACATCGCCGGAGCGCGCCTCGTCAAAGCCTTCGTCCGCGCCCGGTACGAAAACGAACGCTTCGCCGCGGCCAACCTGGACATGACGGAGCGTTCCATCCAGGTGATGAAGTTCACCTCGACGATGGTCCCCGTGCTCACGCTGTGCGTGAACGTCGGCATGGTCATCGTCGTCTGGTCCGGCGGGCTTTCGGCGATCCGCGGCCACCTCTCTCTCGGGCAGATCGTCGCGTTCTCGAACTACATGCTCACGACGATGACCCCGCTGGTCATGATGACGATGCTGTCGAACACCTGGGCGGCGGGGCTCGCCTCGGCGCGTCGCGTGAACGACGTGCTCGAGACCGTGCCCGACGTAAGGGACGCGCCGGACGCCGTCCCGGTGCCCGCGTCCGCCGCCGCTCGCGTCGCGCTCGAGCGCGTGTCGTTCGCTTACGCGGGAGAAGGCAACGAAGCCGTCCTCAGCGACATCACGTTTCACGCCGAACCCGGTCAGACGATCGCGATCCTCGGCGCGACCGGCGCCGGCAAATCGACGCTCGTCGACTTGATCCCTCGCTTCTACGACGCCACGTCCGGCGTGGTCTCCTTCGACGGAAAGGACGTCAAGAAGCTCACGCAGGACTCGCTCGTCGCTCAGATGGGCGTCGTCCTGCAGGAAGCGATCCTCTTCACCGGAACGGTGCGCGACAACATCCGCTACGGCAAGCCCGACGCGAGCGACGACGACGTCGTCCGGGCCGCGAAGATGGCCGAGGCGCACGACTTCGTGACGAAGCTCCCGCGAGGGTACGACACCCACGTCGAAGAACGCGGCGCGAACTTCTCCGGCGGCCAGAAACAGCGACTCTCGATCGCCCGCGCGCTCCTGCTCCGGCCGAAGCTCCTGCTCCTCGACGACAGCACCAGCGCCGTCGACGTGGAGACCGAGACGCGCATCCAGGACGCGCTCGACCAGGACAAAGCGCAGCGCACGACCATCGTCGTCGCGCAGCGCATCAGCACCGTGCTGAAGGCGGATCGCATCTTCGTGCTCGACCGGGGTCGCATCGTCGCGAGCGGCACGCACCACGAGCTGATGGCGAGCAGCGTCGTCTATCAGGAAATATACGAATCACAGCTCGGCAAGGGAGTCGCCTCCGACTCGCTCCCGCCGAGCGGCGAGGCGCGTCCATGAGCGCCGAGCGGCGACCGGGCTACGAGGGCGCGCGCGCCGCCATGCAGCCGCACGGCGCGCGCGGCGGCATGGGGAAAATAGAGCGGCCGAAGCAAGGCAGCGCCACGCTGATCCGGCTGGCGTCGTACTTCGCGCCGTACAGGGTGGGGCTCACGGTGATCGTCGTCCTCGTCGTCGCCTACACGCTGCTCGGCCTGCTCGGTCCGTACCTCCTGGGCCTCGCGCTGGACCGCTACGTCGCGAAGGGAGACGCGAGCGGCCTCGTGCGCGTCGCTCTCGTCATGCTCGGCGCGTACGTCCTGAGCAACGCGACCCAGCTCGTCGCGAACTGGTTCATGGCGAGCATCTCGCAGCGAGCGCTGAAGGACGTCCGCGCGAGCCTCTTCGAGCACCTGCAAGCGCTGCCGCTCTCGTTCTTCGACAAAAGGCCCGCCGGCGAGCTCATGAGCCGGCTCACCAACGACATCGACGCCATCAACCAGGCCGTCGCGCAGAACGTCACCGCGCTGCTCGCGAGCGTCCTCTCGATGATCGGCATCCTCGTCGCGATGTTCGTGCTGGACGTCTGGCTCGCGCTCGCCTCGGTGCTCGTCGTGCCGATCATGTTCTGGTTCACCCGCTTCGTCGCCGTCTACACGCGCCGCGGCTTCAACGATCTGCAGAGGGCGCTCGGCGACCTCAACGGCGTCATGGAAGAGGGCATCAGCGGTCAGAAGGTCGTGAAGATCTTCCGCCACGGCGACGCCGTCGCCGAACGGTTCCGCGAGAGCAACGCCGCCGTCTATCGCACCGGAGTGTCCGCGAACACCTACGCGCTCTTGCTCATGCCGCTCACTTCGGTGCTCGGCAACCTGTTCGTCATCGTCCTCTCCGGCCTCGGCGGCTTCCTCGCGCTCTCCGGCCTGGTCAGCGTCGGCGTCATCGCCACCTTCATCACCTACGGCCAGAACTTCATCAACCCGCTCCGGCAGCTCTCGAACCTCTACAACATGATCCAAGCGGCGCTGGCCGGCGCGGAGCGCGTCTTCCAGATCCTGGACACGCCGAGGGAAATCGACGCCGCGGGAGCCAAGGCCCTCGGGGTCGTGCGCGGCGACGTCCGCTTCGAGCACGTCCGCTTCTCGTACGTCCCGAGCTCGCCGGTCATCAAGGACATGTCCCTCGAGGCGAAGCCCGGCGAGATCGTCGCGCTCGTCGGCCACACCGGCGCCGGCAAGACCACCATCATCAACCTGCTCACGCGCTTTTACGAAATCGACGGTGGATCCATCAGCATCGACGGCGTCGACATCCGCAAAATCGGCAAATCGGATCTACGCCGCAAGCTCGGCCTGGTGCTGCAAGACACGTTCCTGTTCTCGACCTCCGTCCTCGAGAACATCCGCTACGGCCGCCTCGACGCGACCGACGACGAAGTCGTCGCCGCGGCCAAGATCGCCGAAGCCGATCACTTCATCCGCCAGCTCCCGCACGGCTACCGCACCGTGCTCTCCGAGCGCGCGAGCAACCTGAGCCAGGGCCAGCGCCAGCTCCTCGCCATCGCCCGCGCCCTGCTCGCCGACCCGGCCATCCTCATCCTCGACGAAGCGACCAGCAGCGTGGACACACGCACCGAGGCCCGCATCCAGAAGGCCCTCCTTCGCCTGATGAAAGGCCGCACCAGCTTCGTCATCGCCCACCGCCTCAGCACCATCCGCGACGCCGACCAAGTCCTGGTCATCGACGGCGGCCGCATCGTCGAACACGGCACCCACGACGAGCTCGTCCAGCGCGGCGGTCTCTACCGCAGACTGTACGAGAGCCAATTCAAAGGCCTTGCGCTCTAGTCGCCATTCCGTTGTTTCGCTCCTCTGAAACGTACGCGGCGTCGCACCCTACCGGCGAAAGCGCAGCCGATCGATTTCGATGAACGGCGCCTCACCGCGCCTGCGCTCGTTGTTAACGTAGCCGGAGGGCAGATGCAGAGGAGAGATTTACAGGAAGAGGGAAGGTCGGAAGGGGATTTATAATGTTCGATCCCAACTCCTTCCGTCTTCCTGTAAATCTCTCTCTCTCCTCCGACATTCTCCACTGGCGAACTCACATCGCCGTGATCAAAATGGGCCGCCTATGCCCCTCGTCTTTCTGCCCGACGTCGAGTCGTTCTTCGTCTGGGCGGATATCGACGCGGTCTCCCGTGAGCTGCCGGAGCTGACGCGCACCGGCCAGCCGCTCCGCGCCGTGCTGGTGACACCCGACGGCAAACGCGAAGTCGACGGCATCGCGCTTCCGGCGCTGGATGCCGCGGCCGCGCTCGCGGTGGTCCCGACGGCTTCGCTGGATACCTTGCCCGCTTCGGTCGCGGTTTGGGCGCTCGCGAGCAAGCTCGCCATGGAGCTCGTCGCGCAGGAGCGTATCGTGCCGACCATCACACGACGTGGAAGTCGCATCGAGGCGCGGTGGGCCGCCGCTCTGTCGGCCAGCGACGACGCGGCGAAGGCCGCCGCCCTGGCGCGCAGCATGCCGCCCGCGGCACACGCGGTGCCGATCACCGTACCGGCAATGTCAGTTGTCGGAAGCGACGACGTGTGGGCTCCAGAGGCGTTGCTGCGCGCCTGCATCGACGCCGTCGTCGACGCGCTCGTGCGTTCGAGCCGTGGCGGGCCGGAGCTCCCGCGCGCCGGCGTTCGCGCGAAGCACGCGCAGGGCGGGCCCGTAGCCTGGGACCAGCGCTTTCGCGCCGCGCTCGAAGGCGCGGAGCCCGCGCTGCCGGCCGAGAGCTTCGCGGAGCGCGCCGCGGCGGAAGCGATCACGCGCTGGAGCGAGCCCGCCCTCGGCGCATCGGATCGCTTGCGCGCCTGTTTCCGTCTCGAGCTCCCGCTCGGCGATCGCGATCCCTTTTTGCTCCGCTTTCTGCTTCAGTCGCCGGACGACCCGAGCCTGATGGTCGCTGCGTCCGAGGTGTGGAGCGGCGGCGAGGGTCTCTCGAAGCTCGGGCGCGCGTTCCGCGATCCGGCGGAGTCGTTGCTCGAGGCGCTCGGGCGCGCGACGCGGCTGTTTCCGCCGATCGAACGCGCGCTCGCGGGCGCGAAGCCGGATTCCATCGAGCTCGATCCCGCGACGGCTTGGGCGTTCCTGGGCGACGGCGCCGCGGCGCTCGGGGAAGCGGGCTTCGGCGTGATCGTGCCCGCGGAGCTGACTCGAACGGGGCAGCGGCGGCTCAGGTTGCGCATGCGCGTCGGCGGCAAATCGAAGGTCGCCGGCGCGGTGTCGGGCCACGCGGGGCTCGGGCTCGACGAGCTCGTCGCGGTCGATTGGCAGGCGGTCATCGGCGACGACGCGTTGACCCCGCGCGAGCTCGCCGCGCTCGCGAAGCAGAAAGCGCCGCTCGTTCGCTTCCGCGGCGCGTGGGTCGCCGTCGATCCGCGCGAGCTCGGCGAAATCCAGAAGCACCTCGAGCGCGGGCCGGGCCGCGCCGCGCTACGCGACGTCGTCGCCGCCGCGCTGGCCGGCGAGACGCGCGACGGCGAGCTCGCCGTCGCGGTCGCGGCCACCGGCTCCCTCGCCACGTTGCTCGAACGCCTGCAGACGAGCAGAGCGGTCAACCTGGGCGCTCCCGCAGCGTTGCAAGCGACGTTGCGCCCTTACCAAGAGCGCGGCTTGAGCTGGCTCGAGAGCATGGCGTCGCTCGGGCTCGGCGCGTGCCTCGCCGACGACATGGGCCTCGGCAAGACGATGCAGTTCCTTGCGTTCTTGCTGCGCCGCGCGGAACGGGCGCCGCGCGACGACCGCCCCGCGCTGCTCGTCGCGCCCATGTCCGTGGTCGGCAATTGGGAACGCGAGGTCCGGCGATTCGCGCCGTCGCTTTCGCTCGTGCCGCACTACGGCTCCGAGCGCGCGCGGGCCGCCGCGGACATACCGAGGGAGCGCGCGACGCTGGTCGTGACGACGTATGGCCTTCTGCGGCGAGACGCGGAGCTGCTCGCGAGCGTCGACTGGTCCGTCGTCGCCCTGGACGAAGCGCAGAACATCAAGAACGCTGCGTCGGCGACGGCGCGCGTGGCGCGTTCTCTCGTCGCGTCGCATCGCTTCGCCCTCACCGGCACGCCCGTCGAGAACCGACTCGCCGAGCTCTGGTCGATCCTCGAATTCGGAAACCCCGGTTTGCTCGGCGGGCTCGAGAAGTTTCGCCGCGAGTTCGCCGTCCCCATCGAGCGGTACGGAAACGAAGAGGCCGCCGCGCGCCTTCGTCGCATCGCGAGCCCCTTCATCCTGCGCCGGGTGAAGACGGATCCGGACGTCATCCGGGATTTGCCCGAAAAGAACGAGATGAAGGTGGTGTGCACGCTCACGCGCGAGCAGGCCACGCTGTACAAGGCGGTCGTCGACGAAGAGATGCGCCGCATCGAACGCGCCGAGGGCATCGAGCGACGCGGCCGCGTGCTCGCGCTGCTCACCTACACCAAGCAGATCTGCAATCATCCGGCGCAATACTTGTCCGAGAAAGGGCCGCTCGCCGGGCGATCCGGCAAGCTCGGGCGCGTCACGGAGATGCTCGAAGAAGCGCTCGCCGCGGGCGACAAGGCGCTCGTCTTCACGCAATTTCGCGAGATGGGAGAGCGCCTCGTCGCCCATTTCGAAGCGACCCTGGGCGCGGAGATCGCCTTCTTGCACGGTGGGACGCCGAAGCGCGTGCGCGACGAGCTCGTCGTGCGCTTTCAGAACGAACCACATGGTCCGCGCGTGTTCGTGCTCTCGGTGAAGGCCGGCGGCACGGGCTTGAACCTGACGGCGGCGAATCACGTCTTCCACTACGATCGCTGGTGGAACCCGGCGGTCGAAGATCAGGCGACGGATCGCGCGTATCGCATCGGCCAGACGCGCGCCGTGCAAGTGCACAAGCTCCTGTGCGCGGGCACTGTAGAAGAGAAGATCGCGCGCATGCTCGAGCAGAAGCGGGAGCTCGCGGCGAAGGTCGTCGGAACCGGAGAGCAGTGGATCACCGAGCTCGATGCCGCCGAGCTGCGCGATCTATTCTCGCTGTCGAAAGACGCCGTCGTGGCCGGCGACGACGGAGAGGCCCCTGCTCCTCCTCGTCGCAAGAAGCGCGAGTCGAGGCCGGAGGCGCGATCGTGAGCCCGTGGGATCGCGACACCTGGAAACCCCAGGGACCGAAGAAGCCCCCGCCGGCGCGGGGCATCAAGACGACCAACGCGGGCAGCACCTGGTGGGGTCAGCGCTGGATCGCGGCGTTGAACGAAGTGCTGCGGGGCGATGAAGGGCGGCTCGCGCGCGGCCGCACGTACGCGCGCGCGGGCCGGACGCACGATCTCGCCGTCGAACAAGGAAAGGTCACCGCGCGCGTCACCGGCTCACGCGACACGCCGTACAAGGTCACGCTGAAGCTCGCGCAGCTGACGGACTCCGAATGGAACGCGGCGATCGCCGCGATGGCGGCGAAGGCGCAGTTTGCCGCCGCGCTCCTCGCGGGCGAAATGCCGAAGGACATCGACGGCGCGTTCCAGGCCACCGGGGCCAGCTTGTTCCCGAAGCGCCGCGAAGATCTCGTCACCAGCTGTTCGTGTCCGGATTGGGGCGATCCCTGCAAGCACGTGGCCGCCACGCACTACGTGCTCGGCGAAGCGCTGGATCGCGATCCGTTCTTGCTCTTCGAGCTGCGCGGTCGCAAAAAGACGCAGGTGCTCGACGCGCTGCGCGCGGTGCGCGGCGGCGCCGCGGAGTCGCAGACACCGCCGGCGGCGTCGGGGGTCGCGCTCGGTCCGTTGAACGCCGCGGATTACGATCGTCCGCGCGCGGCGTTGCCGTCCTTCACCTTCTCCTTCGACGCGCCCGCGAATCACGGCGCGGTTCTTCGTCAGCTCGGCACGCCGGCGGCGTGGAGCGGCAAGGCACCGCCGGCGGAAGCGCTCGCCCCGCTTCTACGTAGCGCGGCCGACGCCGCGCGCCGCATCGCGCTTTCGGAACGCGTAGAGGCGGCTGCGCCGGAGTCGCCGGATCGAAAACCCGCGCCGCGATCGCGCAAACGCCGCCGCGGCCGCGGCGCGCCGTGACGCCACGGCGCGCTACACGTGACTCACTGGCGTCCTCGTCGCCGCCTTGCCGCGCGGTTGGGGCTTCTTAGAGCGGGCAGGCCTTTCCAGCCTCTGGATCCTTCGCCGCGCACACGAGGTTGCCGGAGCACGCCGAGCCGGGATCGCAGGTCGCCCCTTCCTTCGTGCACGGAGCGCCGACGGCTTGTCCTTGCTTCGGATCGCACACCGGAGCTCCCGTGGGTGTGATCGGTTCGCGACAAAGCCCGCACGTCGCGAACCACGAAAGCCCGGTGCCCGCGTCGGCCATGGCCGGGCAGGGAGGGAACGTCGTCGTGCACTGGCCGTTCATGCAGGCGCCGGTCGCGCACGAGCTCGAGCCGTCCGGGCACAGCTTGCAAATCGCCGGCACCGCGCAGTCGTTGGCGGAAGTGCAACTGCCGCCCGAGGCGCCGCCCGTGCCGGCAGGCCCGCACTCGGTCGGACAGCACGACCCCGGCGGCGTGATGGGGATCTCGTTCGCCGCACACGGGCGAATGTTGGGGCAGTTGACGACTCCGGTGCACGTGCCCGTGCTGCCGCCGCTGTGCACGGCGCCGCCGCTGTTCGCATTGCCGCCGCTGTTCGCTGTGCCTCCGCTATGAACGGCGCCGCCGCTGTTCGCCGCGCCGCCGCTGTTCGCCGCGCCGCCGCTGCCGACATTGCCGCCGCTGTTTGCGTTGCCGCCGCTGTTCGCATTGCCGCCGCTGTGCACGGCGCCGCCCGAAGAAGAACCGCCGCTACTCGACACACCGCCGGCACTTGCGCCGCCGGTCGACCCGCCGCCGTCGAGGTGTTCCTGACCGAAGCCGATGCTCGAGGTACCGCCGCACGCCGTCAGGGTGACCGCAGCTCCTAAGATGAAAAAGTTGCGCATCGCATTCTCCTCGAAGAAAAGGTTCGTTGCTCCGAGGGCTCATCCCCGGTCGTGCCCGGGTTGATCACGAAAATCGACCGCTCGGGTCGAGCGATGCTCGTCTCGACTTGAGCGGTCTTGGAAGAACAGATCACGATCGTCGTGGAGGGCAAGCGCCACGAGAAAAACCGTCGAGGCCGGAGCCAGCTCCGGGCTCTGGTCGCGAGAGACGCGCGATTTTTGAAGGTGCCGCATCGACCCCGAATTCGAGAAATCCGCGCGAAGCGCGGAAAATCCCGAGTTTTCTGCACGCAAAAATCGCGAAACTCGAGGCTCGTAGTCGAGGGCGAAACGACGACGTAAGCTGCCGGGCGATGCGTCTGCGCGCCGGCGTGCGTCCGCGAGTCGCGAGAGCGCTGCGATTCACGGTGCCCCTGTTGGTTCTGTTATCGGCGTCCGCCTCCGCCGCGCCGCAGCACGCGGGACCGTCAGAAAAGGTTCGCGTCGTGTATCGCGCCCCCGACGAGTGCCCGGACGAAGCGGCGTTCCTCTCTGCCGTACGAACACGCACCGCCGACGACGCCTGGGAAGCCGCTCCGGGCGAGCCTGCTCGTCGAATAGAGGTCACTGTCGGTGTGGCGCCCACCGGGAGCACGGCGCGCCTCGATTTCGTCGACGACGACGGCCATCACGTCGCGCGCGCGCTCGTCGGCTCGAGCTGCGCCGACGCGGTATCGGCCATCGCGCTGGTCACGGCGCTCGCCATCGATTCGCGCTTCACGCACGACGACACACCGGCGACCACCGAGACGCCCGCGGCGGACGCCGCCGCGTCCAGCGGAACACCGAACGCCGTGAACCCGACGACGGCGCCGAACCCGACCACGCCGCCGGCCCCGGCGAACGCGAGCGCGCTGCCGAACGCCGCCGTTGCTCCGCGCACGACTCGAGGCGAGCCGTCGCACGAAGTCGGCGAACGCGGTCCCCGCCCCTTTCGCGGGGAGATCGCCGCGTTGGGCGCGGTCACGACGGAGACGGAGGCCGCCGCGTTCGGCGGCCGCGCCGCGTTCGGCATCGTGTGGCCCAGCGGCGCCGGCCTGCGCATCGGCGCGGACTATCTGGTGATGCCGCAAACGCGCGTCCCGCTCTACAACGGCGTGACGATCGCCATGTACGAGCTCGCGGGACGCGCGTCGGGGTGTCCCCTGGGCTTTCGCGTCGGCGCTTCCGTGCAGCTCTCACCCTGCGGCGGGATCGCGTCGGGCATCATTCACGGGGAGACCCGGCTGTCGCCCGGCGTCAGGGCGACCGGTTCCGCCAATCCTGAATTCGTCGCGCTCTTCGCCGAAGGCCGCGCGGACGTCCGATTCGGCGACTTCTTCCTGGAAGCGTCCGGCGAGGTGCGATTCATCGTGGATGATCCGGCGTTTGCGCTGCAAAAGCCCGATGATCGGCAGCCGCTTTCCCCGAAAAAGGGGGTCGCCGCTTTCGCTTCGCTCGGTCTCGGGGTACTTCTGTGATCAGTTCGGAGCTTTCCGGGGATGAGCGAGTCGGTGATCGCGCATGCCGCAGCCGAGCCTGGTAGCCCGGGCGAAGTCGCCGTGTGCACGCGTCCGGGCGCCGAGGCGCGTTTCGTCGCAATCGTTCGGGAACATTACGCTTTTGCCTGGCGTGTGCTGCGCCGCTTCGGCCTTTCGAAGGCCGACGCCGACGATGCAGCGCAGCAGGTGTTCCTGGTTCTGTCGCAGCGCATCGACGAGGTCGCGCCGCCCAAGGAGCGCGCGTTTCTGTTTCGTACCGCGACCTACGTCGCGGCAAAGGTGCACCGCGCGCGCCGGCGCCGCCCGGAGACGTCGGCGGAGGACTGCGAAGAGAGCGAGGACGCCGCGCCGCAAGCCGACGAGCTCGTCGATCGCCGGCGCGCGCGCGAGCTGCTCGATCGCGTGCTGTCGGAGATGCCGCACGATCTCAAATCCGTCATCGTGCTGTTCGAATTGGAGGGGCTCACCATGAGCGAGATCGCCGACGCGCTGGAAGTGCCGCCGGGCACCGTCGCGTCGCGTTTACGACGCGCGCGCGCCGAGCTCGCGGCGCGCGTCGCTCGAGCCCGCTCGGAACGCCTCGCCGGAGCAACGAAGCCATGACCGACCCGAAGCGATGGATCGACGACGGCGCGCCGGACGACGTGCGGGAGCTGCTCGTCGCCGCAGCCGCGGAACAGCCGGGCAAGAGAAACGCCGAGCGGGCGATGGCCGCGCTCGGCGCTTCCGGCGCTCTCGCCGGCGCGCGCGCGGCGGGAGCCGCGCCCGCCGCAAAGGGCTCGGCCGTCGCGTTGGCGGGCAAGGGGGCGATCGCCACGGGTCAGTCCGCGCTCGCGATCAAGTGGGGCGTGCTCGGGGTCGTTGCGGCGCTCGCCACCGCTGGCGCCGCTCGGGTCGCGTTGAACGAGCGCCAGTCGCCGGAGCAGCAGGCTCCGCGCGCGGCCGTCGTCTCCGCGAGCGCGCCGCTCGCGACGGCGACGAGTCGTTCCGTCGAGCAGCAACCCGCGGCGACGAGCGGAGCCGTGCCCGCTCCGGGGGTCGAGCCCGCGACCAGCGGAGCCGTGCCCGCTCCGGCGCTTGAGCCCGCCACGAGCGGAGCCGTGCCCGCGGCGACGAGCGGAGCCGTGCCCGCTCCGGCGGTCGAGCCCGCGGCGAGCGCCCCCGTCGCTCGCGGCGCGGCGACGAGAGCCGCGACGGACCACGAGCGCGCCGACGTCCCCGCCGAGACACCGCCACAAGCGGTCGCGCCGCCTTCTTCCGCTCCCGGCGAGCGCCCGGAGGCGCGCGAATCCGCGCCGGCTCTCGCCGGAGAAGTCGCGGCCATCGACGCGGCGCGAGACGCGCTCCGGCGTGGAGATCCGGCCAGCGTCATTGCCATCTTGAACGCCTACGCGAGCCGCTTCGCGAACCGGCACTTCGAGCCGGAGGCGTTGTACCTCCGGATGGAAGCACTCGGACGCCAGGGGGATGCCGATGGACAGCGGAGCGCCGCCGCGCGGCTCCTCGCGGAGTTCCCCTCTGCCCCGCAAGCGGCCCGCGCGCGCGCCGTGGTCGACGCGCGCTAGCCTCGAGTTTCGCGATTTTCGCGTGCAGAAAACTCGGGATTTTTCCGCGCTTCGCGCGGATTTCTCGACTTCGGGGTCGATGCGGCACGCTTCAAACGTCGCGCGTCTCTCGCGATCAGAGCCCGGAGCTAGCTCCGGCCTCGCCGGTTTTTCTCGTGGCGCTTGCCCTCCACGACGATCGTGATCTGTTCTTCCAAGACCGCTCAAGTCGAGGCTAGCGCGACGTACCGGTCATTCGACGCCGTGTTTCTTCATCATTCTCTGCACCATCTGCCGGGAGACCTCGGCGATGGCGGCGGCGCGGCTGACGTTGCCGCCGGTGCGCTCGAGGATCGCCTGCAGATAGCGTCGCTCGAACTGATCGCTCGCTTCGCGGCGGGCGATGCGGAGCGGCTGCAGCGCCGCCTCGGCGTCCTGCTCCGCGTCGGGGGGCGGCGGCCGCGACGAGGCAGTCTGGATCGGTGAGCGGAGCGCGCGCTCCGGCGTGACGATCATGCGCTGCAGGGCGTTGATGAGCTCACGCACGTTGCCCGGCCAGCGGTGAACGAAGAACATGTCCCACACCGACGGCGGCACGTCGCTCAAGCTCCGCGCCGGATTCGCTCGCGAGAGGAAGTGCTCGATGAGCATCGGCAAGTCTTCCATGCGGTCGCGTAGCGGCGGGACGTGAACGTGCGCCGCGGCCAGACGGAAATACAGGTCTTCCCGGAAATTGCCGGCCTCGACCTCCGCGGCGAGGTTCCGGTTCGTCGCGGCGATGACCCGCACGTCGACGGGGACGATCTTTTGCGAGCCGAGCCGGCGCACCTCGCGCTTTTCGAGCACGCGGAGCAACTTGGGCTGCAAGCTCTTCGGTAGCTCGCCGAGCTCGTCGAGGAAAATAGTGCCGCCGTCGGCCTGCTCGAAGACCCCGGGCCGCGCGGCGACGGCGCCGGTGAACGCGCCACGCTCGTGCCCGAAGAGCTCGCTCTCGGCGAGGGTCGGCGCGACGGCGCCGCAGTCGAAGACGACG
Source organism: Polyangiaceae bacterium (assembly GCA_035547195.1). Lineage (GTDB taxonomy): Bacteria > Myxococcota_A > Polyangia > Polyangiales > Polyangiaceae > DASZVB01. The sequence goes on along the minus strand of DASZVB010000123.1, from coordinate 54,894 downwards.
AACGGGCCCTGAGCGCGCAGGCTGTGCATGTGCAGCGACTCCGCGACCAGCTCCTTCCCCGTGCCGGTCTCGCCCTCGATGAGGACGCTCACGTCGGCGGGCGCTATCCGCGCCAGATCGGCGAAGAGCTCGCGCATGCGCGCCGAGCGCCCGCGAAGATCCCCGAAATTGTCGGTGGTCGCCTGTTCGCGGTCGACGGCTTCGGTGAGCGGCTCGACGGCGAGCACGGTTTCGCCGAGCTGCACGTGGGCCGCCGAGGTGACGATGGCGTCGAGGACCCGGAGCCCCGCGAGCAGCACGCCGTTCGTGGACCCTTCGTCCCGCACACGGATGCCGCCGGGCACGGGCTCCATCGCGCAATGCCGTCGGGAGACGGTGCTGTCCCTGAGCACGAGATCGTTATCGAAGGAGCTACCGATCCTGAGGACGCTGTTTACGATCTCTTTCTCGACGCCGGCATCCGGACCGCGCACGACGGTGATCCGCGTCTTGTAGTAGGTGACTCGGTTCGGCGTTCCGGCCGAGTTGGGTACTACGAGGAGCGTCATCGGGCTGCTCTCGGATTGGGCGCTCGGTTCCGAAGGTTCCACCGGCTTACCGGAAGCTAGCACGTCCTGCCTAAATCCAACCTTAAACGGTTCACGCGGAGAGCCCAAACGAGGATCGCGAGCACTCCGAATTGCACGATGACCGCAACGCCGAGAATGCGTCGCGTCAGCTGCTCTTCTGCAACCGCCACGGCGGGGCCCAAAAGACCCAGGGTCCACACGCAGGCCGTGGCGGCTAGCACGGGACCGCCGTCGAGTGGAAGCCCCGATGTCCCCCCGGTTCTCGCGACGACGATCCAGAAAGGCAGCGCCAGGAGCGCGAGATCGTAACCGTAGAGATGCGGGCTCGCGATGACGCCGATCGCCAGCGTGGCCGCGACGCGGAGATCCCACGCGCGCGAGCCCGGGTTCCATTCTGCGCGAGCCCAGAATGATCCGGCCGTCGCGACGAGCGCGGCGCAGAAGAGCAAGCCGGCCAGCGAAGCGAGGCGGCGCGAGAAGCCGTCGAGCAGCAGCGTCGCGAATTCGAAAGATCCGTGAAGCCCTGCGAGATGATAGCCCGCTTCGCGGACGAAAGAGACGAGTGCCGGCCCGTGGTACAGGTACGCGATCATCGCCGACGGCAACGTCGCGAACCCGAGCGCGACGAGAAGACCCGCCGTCACGCTCGCGCACAGCAGAACACGAAAGCGACCCGCGACGAGCAAGGCCACGGCAAGGCCGAGCGCGAGCGTCGGCTTGCAGGCGAAGAGCCCGAGGAGAAGACCCGCCCGCGCGTCGCGACCCGCGCGGAGCGACAGATACACACCGATGAGCACGGAGAGCCATAGGCCCGTGATCTGTCCGTTGAGGAGCCACTGCAGCGTCGGATAATACTGGAGCACGATCCACCACGTGCGCGCCGTCGACTGGGAGAGGCCGAGCGCGCGAGTGAGCGCGCCGAACGCGACGGTGAGGACCGCGACGCTCGTCGCGACGAACACGACGTACGCGACGGGGTAGGGCAAGAGCGACAGCGGAGCGAAGAACCACGCGAAGAACGGCGGGCTCACCCACACCGAGGTGCTCGGGACGTCGGCGCCGAGCACGCCCCGCTGGAACGCGAGTTGGGCGCTCTCGCTCGATAGATCGTGCGCCCTGCCGTGAAGCACGAAGTGGCCGCCGGTGTAAAAAGAGAGGAAATCGCCGCCCAGCGCTCCGTCGAAGGCGTTGAGCAGACCGTGCCCCGCGAGCCTATCGTACGCCGCGAACAGGACGAGCACGGCGAAGGTGACCGCGGGATACGCGCGAATTCGCTCTTCGGTGAGCACGCGGAACGTTCGGCGCTCCCCGCCAGGTCCATCGGCAACGGCGCGCGTGCTCATCCCCGCTCCGCTCACAGAGGCTTGGGGCGCTGTTTCACGACGTGCGGCACGTACTTCTTCAGCACCGTGAACTTCTGCTCGAGCAGCACCATCTCGTCCTTGTCCTTCGAGACGAAGGTGAGGTTCGGGTTCTGAGGCCGGAGCAGCTCGTTACCGGACGTGTCGAGCGTCAGCGTGACCTGCTCGTTCGGCGACGTTTCGAGCATCAAGTGCGCGGCGCCGAGCTCGTCCGTCTTGCCGATGACCTGGCCGAGGCGGAGGATGGGGAGGTTTTCGCCGTTCTCCGTCTTGAGGCCGACGACGACGGAGTGCGTTTGGCGCACGCACTTCGCTTCGAAGCGAGGAGCGGGTGAGCCCGGGTCGAGGTGGCGCAGCCCGAAGGTGATGGGCTTGGCCGGCGAGGAATACGTATCGGGACACTTCACCGTCAGGCTCACCGTCGTGCCTTCTTGTCCACGGAAGGTGAGCTTTGCGGTCCCGGTTTGGTCCGTGGTCGCGGCGACCTTCTTGCCGTTCAGGACCTGTGCTCCCATGATGCCCTGCCCATCTTCCCCGAGCACCGCCATCGTGATGGCGAAGGGAGGATCCTCTTTGGGCTCGTCGTTGCTGGTGAAGCGTGAGCAAGAGAAGGAAAGCGCAGCGAGAACGACGGCGACGAGGCCGCGCCCGTTCGACGACCAGGGCACCGAAAAAACATGCCACAAGTCGCAGATGAAAGCGATCGGCCGCTTCGAGCCAGCGCCTCGTCTCCTATTGGTAGCAACAGAGCGTTCGCGTTCCTGACGCGCCCCGCGCATCTCGCGGTGTTCGTGGTCACGCTCGCGTGCGTCGCCATGGCTTCGGCGGCAACCTCGCCGATCAGCGATCCCGACGTGTGGTGGGTCGCCGCGGCCGGCCGCGAGATGGGGTCGAGCGGCACGGTCCCCCGCGTGAACCTCTTTTCCTATGTGGAGCCCTTGCACCCGTGGATCATGCACGAGTGGCTGCTCGGGCCGATCTATGCGGCCGGCTTGTCTCGCCTGGGGCCCAGCTTCTTCACGCTGGTCGCCATCGCCACGCTCGCGACGGGCTCGTGGCTCGTGCTCTCGCTGACCGTCGGACGAGCACGGCGCGAGCGCGTCGGCTACGCCGCGGCGCTGGTGTGTCTCGCGTGCTTCAGCAGCCGCCTGCTCACGGCACGGCCCACCGGTGTCGCCTTGCTGCTGCCGCTCGCGATGGCGCTCGTCGCGTTCCGGCCCCGCTTCTCGCGGAGGGCGATCCTCACGGCGGTCCTCGTCGAGGCGGCGTGGACGAACGTCCACGGCAGCTTTCCGCTCGGCGTCGCGCTGCTCCTCGTCTCGGCGACGCTCCCCGAAGATCGCGGCAAGCGCGTCGCCGCCGCGGCGCTCGCATCGGTCGCGACTCTGTTGAACCCGTACGGGCTCGCGCTGCACCGGTTCGTCCTCGGCTACTTCCTCGGCACGGAGGGCGTGTATCACGCGATCAACGCGCACATCCGCGAATTCCAGAGCGTCGTCGGCGCGTACGGCGCCACTGTCGGCCCCATGGATCTCGTCGGCTGGGCGCTCGTCGCGGGTCTCGCGCTGCTTGCGCTTCGTTCGCCGGCCTACCGAGCGCGCGCCGCGTTCTGTCTCTTGCTCCTCGCCGGCGCGCTGCGACAGGCGCGACACCTCGAGCTCGCCGGTCTGCTCGGCGCCGCCTTGCTCGTCCCGTATCTCGACGAGCTCGTCGGCGGCGCAAGAGACCGAAGCGAGGCCTGGCGACGCCGATTCGTCATCGCCGTCACGGCGGCGGCGACCGCCGTGGGCCTCGTCGCGTTCGCCGTCGAGCGACGAACGCGCACCGAGCGCGAGTGGATCGACAACGGAACGGATTTTCTGGCGGCGCTCGACACCGTGCCCGACGGCGCACGCCTCTACGTGCCATTTCCGAGAGCGGGGCTCGCCATCTGGTACGGATGGCCGCGCGGCATTCGAGTCTTTTTCGATCCGAGGAACGATTGCTACTCCGAGGAGACGTTCGTCACGTTCATGTCCCTCGGCGATCCGACGACGCCGCCGTCGCGCATCGCGTCGGTGTTCGCGAGCACCGGCACGAACGCCGTGCTCGCGAGCGCTTCGCATCGCGTGGTGCAGTGGGCTCTCCGGAGTCCGGCTTTTCGCGCCACCAAGGGGACGGGGTTCTTTCGCGCTTACAGCGCCGGGAACAATCCCTGACCGAGGTCGGTGCCGCCGAAGCCGCCCGTGCCGCCTGCGCCAGAGTCCGCGCCGAGGCCCGCGGCGCCGGTCGAGTCGGTTCCACCCGTTGCGGGGACGCCGCCGGTGTTCGGCGTGTAGTCGGAGGTGGCGCGGCCGTCGGTGACGTCCTTCACGATGATGCACCGCTTGTAGACGCTGTCGCACAATGCGATCTCCCCGTCGGGGCAGTTCGGGCTGTTGCACTTGTGACAATCCACCGATTCTTCGGGCAAGGAAGCGATGCGCCGCTCCGCGTCCTTCACGGAGTGCGCATTGACGGCCAGGTTGCAGGAGAAGATTCCCGTGCAATCCGCGGTGTTGCCGCCGATGATCTCGCAATCCGAGTCCTCTTCGCACGCTTGCCAGCGAAGCCGGTCGGCGTAGAGGTCGTCGCGGAGCTTTTCGCAGTCCGCGTTGTCGCACATGACGAGGAGCGAGCCGGACAAGAGCGCCGCGACTCGTAGAAGCATTCCCAGCGTGTTGACTTTTGCCATGACCGTCGTCGACGCCCGGTGCAGGTTCACGGGCTTCGTACCGCTCCTTCTTTCGTGAGACGCGCGGCGAGCGCGAACAGGCGGGCCTCGGGCTTCGTCGCGGCGAGCTTCTCGTACAGCGAGGCTGCCTGCTTCAGATTGCCGCCGAACGTCGCCGCCAGAGCCCTGTGCTCCAGCAGAAACGCGTTCGAGTCCGGATCCGTCGTGTCCGCTTGCATCGCTTTATCCTTCGCGACTTCGTTCACCGCGACCGCCACGGCCGGAACGGTGCTCGGCGCTACGATCGCCACGGCCGGAACGGCGCTCGGCGCCGCGGCAACGACGGCGCTAGGTGCTGCGGCAACGACGGCGCGTGCGACGGGCCGCGAGCTCGACGCGGCCGAAGGAATGACGGGCGCCGACGGCGCGGGCTTCGACGCAGCCACCGCGGCGTGCTTCGGCGCAACGGCGGACGGCCTGGTCATTTCTTTTTCGGCGACGGAGCTCTGGTCGGCGACGGGGCTCTGATCGAGCAGGACCGCCGCCGCGGCGAACGGCAGGAGAAACAGAATGGCCTTCTTGACGTTCGACGTTTCTTTCCACGATTTCGCGATGCGGCTCTTCAGACGCATGCTATTCGTCTCCGGGCGGACGTCGTTGGACGTCTTCGTGCCGTCGGGGGGCGTCGCTGCGTCCGACGCCGGTTCGACGTTCTTGCCCTGCTCGTCGACGGAGATCGAAAGCGCCGGCGGATCGCCGTGATGCCGGCCCGCACGCTGTTTCAAGAGCGCCGCGTATTCTTCCGCAGCCGCGTGCGCCTGCTCCGGCGGCATGCTCGCGATACGGTAAGCGTGGTCGCGCAGCGCGCCGCCGTCGAACATCGTCGAAGGCGCGGACTCGCATTGGGGTGTGGTGTCGGCCGCCGCAGGCGAAGGGAGCTCCGCGGGAGCCGGAGGCTCGACGGACACCGGGCGCAGTGTGGACACGCCCTTCTTCGGCGTCGCGGCCGGCAACGCGACTGGACGCGTCGCCCCCGATGCCATAGAATCGACCACTCGAGTGGCCGGAACTACGATCGCGAGCGGCTGCGTGCCGCCGCGTCCGCCGCCGACCGGGGCGAGCAGAACGGCGGGTTTCGGCGCCCCGGGCGGCCCGGACACCGGCTTCGGCTCTCGCACGATCATCGTCCGCACGAGTCCGGGACACGGCGGCGCCGCCGCGGTGAAGCCCGCCGTCTGCACCGGTTTGGCCGCGCGCGCCTCGTCGGTCGCTTCCTCGCAAGTGACGGCGATGCTCGCCTCCCCGAAGCGGACCTCGGTGCGGACCGGAACTCGAGTCCAGTTGCGAGCCACGGCGGCGCCGCGCACCGTCGCGCGCGCTCCCTCGGCCGCGGCGACGTGCACCATGCGCCCGTCGAACGCGACGTAGAGATGCAGTCCGAGGACGCCGGGCGCGTCGACTCGCCATTCGCCCTCCGTGCCGACGGACACGGGCGGCACCGGCGTGCCCCAGCGAAACGTCCGGGTCGTCTCGCCGGAGCTGCCGCTGGTCAGCGTGAGAATGGTTTGAAGCTCGGGAGCTTGCATGGTTTTCTAACTCCGTTTGCTGCGGGCGCGCGCCTCGGCCAGCACGGGGTCGGGGAGGCTCACCCCGTGCTCTTCCAGCTGGTGCATGCACTCGGGAAGGACGCCGGTCGGGACGAGCTCGCTGATGACGCGACCGTCTTCGTCGTGTCCCTCGTATTTTCGGACGAAGATGTCTTGCAGCTTGTATTTCTGCGTGTCGAGGTCGAAGCCCGTGACCTCGGTGATGTGCGTCACCTTGCGGCTTCCGTCCTGCAAGCGCGAGACCTGAACCACGAGCTGCACGCCGGAGCCGATCTGCGTGCGCATCGCGACGAGCGGCATGTCCACGTCGCTCATCATGGCCATCGTCTCCAGGCGAGTGAGCGTGTCCTTCGGGTAGCTCGCGTGAAGCGTCCCCATGCATCCGCCGTGGCCGCTGGTCATCGCCTGCACGATGTCGAGCGCCTCGCCGCCGCGGATCTCGCCGACGATGACGCGATCCGGTCGCATGCGGAGCGTCGCGCGGAACAGGTCGCGGATGCTGACGGCTCCCTTGCCGCGCGGATCTGCCGGGCGCGCCTCCAGCTGCACGACGTGCGGCTTCTGGAACTGCACTTCGCGGGAGTCTTCGATGATGACGACGCGCTCGCCGTCGGGAATGAAGCTCGAGAGCGCGTTCAACATCGACGTCTTGCCGCTGCCCGTGCCTCCGGCGATGAGGATGTTCAGCTTCGAGATGACGAAGGCTTGCAGCGACGCCGCGGCGATGCCGGGCATGGACCCGAACTGCACGAGCTTCTCGACGGTCAGCGTCTCCTTGAAGAAACGCCGGATGGCGACGTGCGGTCCTTCGGGCGCGACCGGCGGGATCAGCGCCTCGACGCGCGAGCCGTCGGGCAAGCGGCCCTCGAGGATCGGACGCTCTTCGGTCACGTGCTTGCCGACGTACTGCGAGAGGTTGCGCAGCCCGGCCATGAGCGCCTCCCGCGTCGGGAAGCGCGCGGAAGTGAGCTCGAGCCGGCCCTTGCGCTCGATGTAGATCTGCTCCGGGCCGTTGATCATCACCTCGCTCACCGCGGGGTCGTCCAGAAACGGCACGATGGGCGCGAAGAACTGCCGCAGCGTCTCTTCGTAGACCTCTTTGTCGATCACGGAGCACCTCTCGACACGCGCGCGCGCGCCGTCTCGGCGAGCGGTCCGTTCGGGTTCAGCCGCAGGTACGCGAGGTCGTGCTCGTCGGCGGAGCCGGTGACGCCCTCCTCGCGGAGCACCGTAGCGAGGGCGTAGTGCGCCTCGGCCCAGCTCGGTCGCGCGCGCACGACGATCCAGAGGCGTTCTTCGGCGCCGCTGTCGTCGCCGATGGCCGCGTGGAGCGAGGCCGCCGCGAACTGTAAGTCGGTGTCCAGCGGATGCCGGTGCAGGTATTGCTCGGCGTACTCGAGCGCGACGGGGTAACGCTGGTCGGCGATGCACACGAAGAGCAGCCGCTGGACGAGAAGCTTCTCTTGCCCGCCGGCGCGGAGCGCCGCGACGAGATACTGCTCGGCACGCGTCATGTCGCCGGCCGCGGCCGCGGCTTCGCCCTTCTTCGTGAGCTCGTCGGCGGACTCCTCCGTCTTCTGCATCGCGCGCTCCTTCTCCAGGGAGCTGCCGCACGCCATGGTGCAAAAAAGCGCCGCGACCGCGGCCGATGAAAAGATCCGCGACGTCATCACTCCTCGACTTTCTTCGGGTAGAGGCGCTTGCGCACCGAGGCGAGCCAATCGACGTAGTCGCCGTGCTTGTCTTCGGTCATGTCTTGGAGGACGACGACGTCCTTCCGCGCGAGCTCGTAATCCTGGACGGCCAGCATGTGCTCGAGGCGCAGCCTCCGCGCGCGGAAGTCGTCCGCCATCGAGCGCTTCAGGGAGTCGCGCGCGCCCTGGGCTTCCTTGGCTTCGTCCGCGTGATTGGCGGCCTGGTAACAAGCGATCGCCGTGTCGTAGAGCGGCACGGCGGCGATGCCTTCCCGCACGTCGAAGGGCAGTCGTTCGCGCTTGCCCTCCGCCTGGCTCACCTTTTCCTGCGCGAGCGCGAGCGCCGCGTCGGACGCCGCCTGCGGACACGTGGCTTGCGTGTCGCCGAAGAGCTGGATGGCCCCGGCCGGCGCCGGTTCGATCGCCGCCTCCGGGTCGACCAGGACGTAGTAGGCCATGCCCGCGAACACGGCGAGCCCGAGGACGCGGATGATCGGGTTCGAATCGTCCTTCTTCTTCGCCCTGAGCTGCGGTCCATCGACGGAGTCGGCCAGGAACGACACGAAGAGCCGGATGTTGCCGATGCCGAGCACCGCGTCCGGCGCGATCGCGCTCGCGGCGAAGGGCATGCCGTTGATGGTCGCCGCCGGCGAATCCACCTTGGCCTCGGCGCGCAGCGTGCCGCCGTGGACCTCGACGAGGACGTGCTCGTACGCCGCTTGATCCATCGGCAGCCGCACGTCGCAGAACGACGCGCTGCCGATGAGCGCCCGCTCTCCTTCGACGAGAGCGGACTCGCGTTCCCCGTTGGCGTAGCGGATGTCTATCTTGATGACGCCCATGGCTCAGGTCTCCCGTTGCAGCTTCATGACGATGGGCGCGACGATCAGGATGAGGATCGCCACGAACACGAGCACCAGCGGGACGATCATCGCGACGCCCGCCTTGGAAGCGGCCTCTTCGGCGCGCACGCTGCGCTGCCGGCGCGAGACCTCCGCCTGGATGCGGAGCACCTCGACGACCGGATTGCCGCGCATCTCGGCTTGCACGACCGCCCCGACGAACTCGATGACCGAGTTGATCGGCACCCGCGCGGCGAACTCTTCGAGCGCCTGCCGGCGCGTGCGGCCGAGCCCGAGGCTCTGCAAGATGAGCGTGAACTCTTCGACGACCGGCTCCTCCGGGCTGCCCGACTTTTCGACCACCTGACGGACGGCGCCGGGGAAATCGAGCCCGGCGCCCATCGCCAGCGCGAGCAAGTCGATGGCGTAAGGCAGCCGCCGGTTCACGTTCTTCATGCGATCCGCGCCGGCTCCGGACACCTGCATCTGCGGGAGCACCGCGCCGAGCAGCGTGCAGCCGATGACCATGATCGGACCCATGCCGGTCGCGACGCCGGCGAGCAGCCCCACGAAGATGCCGATGAACGCCGAGACCAGGCAGAAGGCCACCACTTCTTCCGGCAAGAGGCCCATGTAATCGCCGGCGAGCGCGATCTGATGATTCAACGAGCGCTTCTGCTTCTCCGTCAGCAGCGCCGAGAACCGCGCGCCGAGCCAGCGGACGATGGGCTCGAGCGTCGACCAGAACGGCACCTTCTCGAGCGCGCGCTTTCGCTTGAGCCCGCGCAGGCCGAGCCTGCGGCCTTCCACGGTCGGCGTGCTGGCGATGACGAAGGTGAAGATGAAGAGCGCGACGAAGGTGGCGCTGCACGCCGCCGCGCGCACGAAAAACAGCGTCGAAGCGTGCCAGCTCATATGTCCACCTTCAGGATCTTCCGCGCGGAAAGGAGCGCCGCGACCCACAGGACGGTGGCGACCGTCGTCACGATGTATCCGACGAACGAGCTCTGCAGCGGATCGAAGTAGCCCTCTTCGATCGAGTTGAACGCGAGCAGGATGCCGAACGGGAACAGCGCGAGCACCCACAGCTGCGCGCGCGCCTCCGACGTCTTCGTCTTCACCACGCCCTCGAGGCGGTTCATCTCGCGGATGGTGAGCGCGGTGTTCTCGAGGACCGCGGGCAAGTTGCCGCCGACCTGGAGCCCCACGAGCACCGCGGAGAGCGCCGAGTCGATGTTCGGGCTTCGCAGGCGGCTCGACATGTTCAAGAGGCCCTGCTCGAGCGTGCTCCCGATGCGCATCTCCTTCAGCACCCGCTCGATCTCGAGCTTCGTCGGCACGGCGATCACCGGCGCGAGCGCCGCGAGCGCCGCGGAGGGACTCGGGACCGTCTTCAGCGAGTTGGCGAAGCCGAGGATGAAGCCGTCGACCTGCGCCTCGATCTTCTTGACGTGCTCTTCCCGCTTCTGACGAAGATACAGCGTGGGAGCGACCGCCGCGAAGGCGAGCGCCGCGTACCAGAACGGCAGATCCAGCCAGATACCCGCCGCGGCGAGCACCAGCATCGCGACGATCTGCCCCGCGGCGATCCGTTCGCCGGAGCCCTGCAGGAACACCAGCCGTAGGTTCCGATCGATGTACGTCGTGTACTTCCGGTAGTACCGCGTGAGGATCGTGTCGCCGAAGAGCATCGCCGACGCGACCCAGGCGAGGCCGGCCACGACCAGGGCGATGCCGCCGTACTTCAGGAGCGCGCCGGGGATGCGGTGCATCACAGGAAGCTCTCCCCCGGTTTCACGAGTCCCATGACCCGGAACGTGTTCAAGAACGACGGCAAGAAGCCCGTCGCTTGGAACTCGCCGACGACCTTGCCGGCGCTGTCGGTGCCCGTTCGCACGAAGCGGAAGATGGGCACGATTTCGATCTCGCCCTCGTCGTTGATGCCGGTAATTTCGGTGATCGCGGTCACCTTGCGGCTCCCGTCCGAGAGCCGCGATTGCTGCACGAGCACGTTCACCGCTCCGGCGATCTGCTCGCGGATCGCGCGCACTGGCAGCTCGAGGCCGGCCATGAGCACCAGCGTCTCGAGACGGCTGATCGCTTCGCGCGGGGAGTTCGCGTGCGTCGTCGTGAGCGAGCCGTCGTGGCCGGTGTTCATCGCCTGGAGCATGTCGAGGGCCTCGCCGCCGCGGCACTCGCCGACGACGATGCGGTCGGGCCGCATGCGCAGCGCGTTCTTCACCAGATCGCGGATGGTGTATTCGCCCTTGCCCTCCATGTTCGAGGGCCGCGTCTCGAGCGAGACGACGTGAGGTTGCCCGAGCTGGAGCTCGGCGGCGTCCTCGATGGTGACGATGCGCTCGTCGGCTGGGATCGCCGCGGAGAGCACGTTCAGGAGCGTCGTCTTGCCGCTGCCGGTGCCGCCGGCGATGACGATGTTCTTCTTCGCGACGACCGCGCGGGTGAGAAACTGGCCCATCTGCGGCGTCATCGCGCCGAAGCCGATGAGCTTCTCGAGCGTGAGGGGCGATTTCGAAAACTTCCGGATGGTGATGGCCGAGCCGCGGAGCGCGAGCGGCCGGATCACGGCGTTCACGCGCGAGCCGTCGCGCAGGCGCGCGTCGACGATGGGGGACGATTCGTCGATGCGGCGGCCGAGCGGAGTGACGATGCGCTCGATGATCGCCCGCACCCGCTCGTCGTCGGTGAATCGCGCCTCGGCGAGGCGCAGCTTCCCCTTCTGCTCGATGTAGATCGTGTCCGGATCCACGACCATGATTTCGCTCACGGTGGGATCGCTGAGCAGGCTCTCCAGAGGACCGAGCCCGAGCGCCTCGTCGACCATCTCGCCCACGAGCGCGTCGCGGTTCACGTCTTCGGGGATCTGCTCGTCCAGCGACTGGACGATGCGGCGAAGCGCGTTCAGCACCTTCGGGCGAAGAGACGGATCGTCGAGCTTCGACGGCTCGACGGTCGCGAGATCCAGGTGCTCGAGGAGCAGCTTGTGGATCTTGCGGCGGAGCGCGATGTTTTCGCGGTGCCGCGCTTCGGCGGCGAGCTCCCGATCGCGGGCGGCGCCCTCGGTGCGCGACGGATCCGCCGGCGCCGCGGCTTCTTGCGGAGGCTTCGCCTTCGTCTCGTCTTCGGCGGCGGCCTCAGCTCCGCGGCCCCAGACGAGCGTGACGATGAACTCGCCGACCGTCAGCGGGTCGCCCATCTTGGCGAGGGCCGCCGAGCCGTTCAAATACGCCGTGCCGGCGAGCGTCCCGTTCCTCGACGTGTCGTGGACGCGCATGGTGGAACCGTTCAGCTCCACCCGCGCGTGCTGGCGCGACACGAGCGAGCTCTCGAGCCGCACCGCGCACTCCGGGCCGCGCCCGATGACGAGCTCGTTCTTCTCGAGCTCGACGATCCGTCGCTCGGATTTTCCCTCGCTCGCGATGTGAACTTGAACCTGCATGACGAGCTTCTCGAGCTTCAACGCGGGATGTCGACGCCGCCGCCCGGATGGCGGTCGAACGCGCGCACTTTGTCGAGGTTGCCGGAGTAGTCGTTGAACCTTCTGACCGCGAGATCCACGAGCTCGGCCGCCGCGCTCGGGACGGATTGAACGACGGTGGGCACCACGAAGATGGCGCCTTCGGTCTGCAGCTCCGAGTTCGAATGCGAGCCGAAGAGCAACCCGAGGATCGGAATCTCGGACAGCACCGGCAGGCCGCTCACGCTGTGGGTCAGAGACTGCGTCCGGATCCCGGAGAGGACGATGGATTGACCGAGCTTCAAGGTGACGTTCGTCGTCAGCTTCGACGTGGTGCGGCCGGGCAGCGGCGTGCCCGAAATCGAAGCCGTGAGATCGCTGATGTCCGCGTCGAGCTTCAGCGCGAGCTCGCGCTTGTCGGGATCGTAATGCGGGTGCACCGTCAGATTCGTGCCGAACGGGATCTTCTCGACGCCGATCGTGAGCCCGGTGTTGATCGGGAAGTTCTGCTCGCCGCCGTTCGAGAACGTCGCCTCGGCGTCGTTGCTCGTGATCACCGTGGCTTGCTTCAGCACCTTCGCCCAGCCGTGGCGCGCGGCGATGTCGAGCCGCGGCAGCGGTTGACCGGCCATCGTCGCCACCGCGGAGTTCGTGGCGCCGGCGAGAAAGTCGTACGAGTACGTGCCGGTGAGCGTGCTGCCGACGGACGCCGGGAAGCCGACCCCCACCGTGTACGCGGAGTCCTTGTCGTACTGCACGAAATAGAAATCGATGCGGATGAGAAAGCGCCGCGGCGCGCCCACCGACGCGACGACGGGCGCGCCGGGCGCGGCGACCTGCACGAGCGACGTCACTTGACCCGGGTAGAGGCTCGCCACCTGTTCGACGCGGCGTACGTCCGCTTCCGTCGCGACGGTGCCGTCGATGACGATCTGCGCGCCGACGCGCCGCGGCTGCACGGACAGCCCGGTCAAGAGCTGCGCGATCTCTTTTTCGACCACGGAAGGCGGCCGCGAGAAGACGTTGATGTTCAACGTGACCTGGCTGCCGTCGTTCTTGATGAGCAAGAGCGTGGTCGAGCCCGGCTTGCGGCCGTTCAGCACGAACTGCGAGGCGTCCGAGGTGAGCTTCACGTCGACGACGCCGGCCACGCCCTCGGAGTAGTTCTTGACGTCGCGCGCGGACACCGTCCTCGCTTCACCGACGGCGAGGTTGATCTCTTCGCCGTTCTCGACCGCCTCGGGCGGCTTTTTCTGCGCGAGCGCCGTGCCGGCGGTCGCGAGCGCGAGGAGCGCGGAGAACGCGGCTGCGCCGAAGAGACGAAGCTTCATGGATGCTCCGCCTCCAGGCGGACCGGCGCGCGCCGGCGGGGACTCTGGACGGTCTTCCGGACGTCGGCGCTGTACAGCGCGTCGCTCCCGACGTCCGGCGGCGAGTCGACGACGCGCTGGTCGTCGGGGTTTCGTACGACGGCGGCGAGCTTCCCGACGCTCTGCGCGAGGGCGAGGAGCTGCGACTCTTCCAGGCTGACGCTCAACGTCAGCAGGCTGATGCGATTGACGGTCTTCTTGTCGGTGCTGCGCTCGACGCTCGTCTCCGTGCCGGTGGCGAGCACCAGCACGCGCTGCAGCATCACCGTCGCTTCGCGCGACTCTCCGAAGATGCCGAGGACGTCGACGAAGTCACCGGGCCGGATGAGCTGCAACGTCTCTTCGAACATCACGCGGATCGGCATCGCGCGGTTGCCGGGCTGCACGAGCCCGCTCAGGTCGCGCTGTTCGTCGGTCGTGGCGATGAGATCCGTCCACGCCAGCGTCTGCAGCACCGGCACCTTCGACATGGCGCGGAGGTTCAGCACCTTCTCGCGGTCGGAAGCGCGGATGGCCCGGTCGTCGACGTAAGCGCGCGGGACGGACCTCACCCCGAGCATGTCGCTGGTGATCTGCTTGCCTCGTTCGATGGGCTCCGCGGCGACGAGGAGCTCGACGCGCTCGCCGCCCGAGGCCTGCTCCTCGTACCTGCGCATGTAGACGATCTGCAAGACGACGCCCAGGACGGCGACGAGCACACCAAAGAGGACGGGACGGGACTTCATGTGCCTCGGATCAACGAGAGAGGAGGTCGTAGCCGTGAATCAGCGTCATCGTGAGCGTGCCGATGAAGACGGCTGGACCCAGTCGAAACCAGGTGAGCGCCTCACGCGGCAGCTCGCGCCGGTTCTCGCGTGGCCGGAGCGGGTTCCACATCAGCGTCGCCGTCGCGCCGAGGACGGCGAAGAGCCGGCCCTGGTACGCGAGCCGCGCGAGCGCGATGATCGCCGCGGCGAAGAAGCCGTACGCTTCCGTTTCGATCCCGAGCAGCGGCTGCAAGAGCGCGCCCAGCGCCGCGAAGAGCTTCAGATCGCCGCCTCCCATTCCGCCGGCCGCGAACAGGACGAGCGGACCGAGCGCGCAGAACACCGCGCCGCTGACGGAGAGCGCCGCTTCGACGAGGCCGGCTCGAAAGCCCGCGTAGTACAAGCCCGCGAAGAAGTGGAAGACCACGGCGGCGAGGAGCGCGCCGGCGGTGAGCCAGTTGGGGATGAGCCCGGTGCGAGAGTCTTTCCACGCGGCGATACCGGAGACGATCACCGCGCTTGCGACGAAGGTGGCTAACATGGTCGTGCCGTCGGAGAAGATCGTCCACCGGGACGCCGCGCTCCCTCCTCGTGCGAGGCGGCGCCCCGGTGAACTGGGTTTCTTCCTTATTCGGCGCCGGCGCCGTTGATCTTGGCGACCGTGTCGGCTTGCTGGTTGACCTTCGTCTTGACCGACGTGTTGAAGTACTTGAACGCGACGATCGCTAGGAGGGCCACGATGCCGACGAGGATGATGTACTCCACCATACCGGCACCGCGTTGATCCCGGGCTAGCTTGCTGAACCTACTTTGCTTCGCGAGTTTCATTCTGGTCTCCGCTTCACTGTTCTTCGAAGCCTGAGGATCAAGGGAAAAGCGTGAGCAATAGCCCCCTCACCAGGTCGAAGTTGTTCACGAACGCGACACCGAGCGTGATGAACGCGATGGCAGACCCGATCGCGACGGTGCCCATCAAGATCGAGTACTCGAGCATCACGACTCCGCGGGTGTCAGCCCAGAGCGAGGGTCGCTTTGCGGAACGAGCGTCGTTCATCGGGGACGGCGAATAGCGAGAAGCGCGCCAACGGCGCCTCGAAGCTCCGGGCTACGCGATCTCGCGAGCTTTCGCGATCGAGACGACTCGCTCGGCGTCGCGGTCTGCGGACGCGCGGTTGTCGGCGCAACCTTTGGTTGGCACCTGTTAGTTGCATCTCCGAGCACCCCGAACGCAGCGCGGCTTCGCACGGCGCGCGCGAGTGTCGCGGTTGTCGGTGCCAACCTTTGGTTGGCACCTGGCGGTTGCGGCGCGCCTGCGAGTTACGCCGCCGCCTCGAAATCCCGCGGGATCCGAGCCCAATCGCCGCGGCACGGCTCCTGCTTAGTGCGCTCTGCCCTCGGGAAGCTGGAGGACCTTCGGTCCACGGGTCTCGTGTTAGTTGCGATCGCGCATGGAGGAATGGAGAGCATGATGAGACTTTCCCGAAGACATTTGCCGATTGTCGCGCTGGCCGCAGCGCTCTTCTCGCCGGGTTGCGGCGGGGACTCCGGCTCGAGCACCAACGATCAGAACGCGATGCAGACGGGCTCGGGCGGGTCGACGAGCTCGAAGGGCCCCTCTTCCTGCACGCCGACGCACTGCACGGCGGACGTCGAGTACACCCTGTATTCACAGCAATACTGTGACGACGCCGAGAAGGGACCCTGCGGCGCAGAGCTCAAGGCGAAGGTCCAGTGCGAGCTCGCCAACGACACGTGCACCGCCGACAACGTTCAGGATCGGGACAAGGTGAACGCCGCCTGCCAGTCGCAGATCGCCGCGTTCGACATGTGCAGCGCGGCGAACGGCGCTTCTTAGCAACGGGGGACGCGAGGCGATGAGTAAAGGGCACCTCCTCGAGCTGGGTCACGACGCGCGTGGCGCCGTGTTCGTCGAGTTCCTCATCGCCTTTCTACCCGTGTTCACGTTCTTCCTGTGCTTGGTGCAGGTCGGCTTGCTCTTCGCCGTTCGCCTGGTGACCGAGCACGCCGCCACCAACGGAGCGCGGGCCGCGGCGGTCATCATCGGCGACGACCCCGCGCGCTACGGCAACGAAGCGCCGAACAAGATCGAGCCGGGGAAGGGGAAGCGCTTCGACGCCGTGTATCGCGCGGTGCTCCTCAGCGTCGCTCCGTTCGTGCTCGACGGCACCATTCACGGTCTCACCGTGGAGTTTCCGCCGCCGGATCAGCCGGAGGGGAAGGTCGGCAGCGGCGCGGTGACGTACACGCCCATGGACCACACGACGGTCTCCAAGGTGCGGGTGCGCGTCACCGTCGACGCCAACTGCAAGATCGGGTTCGGGAGCTGGATCGCGTGCGAGTACACCTGGGCGCGGATCGGAGTGCACCCGCCGCATTTTCCGGGGATCAATCCATACCCGACGCATTCGATCGTCGCCGAGGGCATGTATCCGTATCAGGGAGCGAGCTATGCCTATCCTTGAGGCGGCCGGCGCGGAGAGCGTCCGCGACGACGAGCGCGGCGCCATCATGGTGCTCGGCATCTTCATGTGCTCGTGCATCGTCGGCGTGCTCTGGTACATCGCCGGCATCGGCGACGCGATCATCTTCCGCGAGCGGATGCAAGAAGCCGCCGACGCGGTCGCGTTCAGCGGCGCGACGCTTCACGCGCGGGGCATGAACCTCATCGTGCTCATCAACTTGCTCATGGCGGTCATCCTCGCCGTGCGCGTCGCGCTCAAGATGCTCATCCTGGCGTTGACCATCGCCACGGTGGTCTTCGAGGCGATCGGCGATATTCCCATCTGCTGCCAATGGGCGCTCGTCGTCGCCGGCTTCACCGGCGAAGCGGCCGGCGATCTGCAATCGGCGCTCGGCGAAATCGATCCGTTGATCGACGAGGCGCTCGAGGCGCTGCACGGCGTCGAAGGCGTCATCGCGCGCATCGTCCCTCCCGCGGCGTCCCTCGGCGCCGTGCAGGTCGGCGAGAAGTACAAGCCGCCGGTCACCGTCCCCGTCGGCACGGATCTCGACGAGATCACGAGCGGCTTGCCGGTGGTCGACGGCAGCGAGGACATGCTCTGCAGGAAGGCCGGCGAGGCCGTGGCGATGGTGATCGCGTGGCCGCTGTCGAAGGTCCACCTGGGGCAAGGGGCGAGCCTCTTCAAGGGCATGCTGTCTTCCATCACCGAGGCCGGCTCCGGCTACTTCTGCGAGATGGGCTCCGGTGGACAGGCGCCGGATCTCGACAGCATCTACTCGGACAACGCGAAGCAGGTCTGCGACAAGAAGCAGAGCAACAACCAGCAGCAGTACGACGACGCCAGCGCGAAATGGCATCAAGCGTGCGACGCGACGAACCCGCCGGCCACCTGCATGGATCCGGATCCGCTGGGCGACGACAAGACGTCCATGTCGTACGACGACAAGAAGCTGACGCTTTCGCAGATCAACAACTTGAAGTCGCTCGAGAACGACGTCGATCACTGGCACGGCGAGGTCGAAAACTTCGACGACGATCAGTGCAACAAAGATCAAAAACAGCAGATGAAGCAGCAGACCCAGACGCAGCAGGGGAACCAGAACAACGGCAACAACAGCAACAAGACGCCGAAGAAGGTGGACCCGAACTGGAAGAACGGCGTGCAGAACGCCCAGTTCATGTCGCTCATCGAAGGAGACACTTCGACGCTGAAGATCGGCCCGCGCGGCGTGAAGGTCGGCGCGTTCAAGGATCACCGCGTCAACGACCCCCAAGAACCGCTCTCCGCGAAGTCGTCCTTCGCGCAAGCGGAGTTCTTCTACGACTGCTCGGGCGACTGGGATTCGAGCTCGTGCAACAACGAGGACGAGACGCACGAGTCGGCGATGTGGCACTTCCGCTGGCGCGCGCGCCTGCGAAGGTACACCGAGCCGAACACGATCGCGAAAGCGGTGACGATCGGCGCCCTCGCCGACTTCGGGAATCAGTTCCGGCGCTTTCCCCTCTACTCGACCGACATCGGCAACGAGCAGCTGCGCCTCAAGCTGCAACAGGTCGCCCTCGCCGGGGTGAGCGACACCAAGGAGATGCTCATTCTGCATTGACGCGCCATGACCGCGACGCGCCCCGAAAAGATCCATCCAAAGAGACCGTGCACCCGGCGCGGCGAGCGCGGGGCCATCTTCGTCGAGGCGATCATCGTCATCGCGTCGTTCACGCTCATGTTCATGGGCATGGTGTTTTTTCGTCTGCTCTACGTGAACTCGACGATCACGTCGCGGCTCGCGCGCGGCGGGGCCATCGCCTACTCGATGAGCGGCTGCGACTCCGTCGCGCCCAAGGATTGGATCGGCACGGACGCGAAGAAGTACACCGTGGATCCGCCGAACGCGCCCTCCAACGACACGGTCGCCACCAAAGAATCCACCTCGCCCCAGGGCTCGAACGAAGCGAGCAGCGCGACCAGCAAGATCCCGGGGCTCGGCGGAAAAGGCTTCTTGAACCCCATCGGGGAAGTATCCGACGAGACCAACGTCACCACCTACACCGCGGGCTCGTTCGGCAGGCAGAAGACCGTATTTCAGACACACCTCGCGCCGCGTTCGTACGTCACCTGCGGCGACGTCGTGCGCGACGGCGATTTCGACGAGGTCTTCGGATACGTGAAGGACGCCTTCGGCGGCAAGCTCTAGTGAAAGGGGCGGAGGAGCAGTGATCTTCGTTTTCCGGTTCCTGCGTGCCCTGCTTCCGTCGGCGGCGGTGCTGCGGCTATCGGCGTTCTTGACGTTCGTTGCGGTGGTGCTCGGTCTCGCGTCGGCGCGCGTCATCTACGCCGACGTGAAGGAAGCCGCGCTCTCGGCGGGCCACGAGCTCGCCGGTCTCTCCGATGCGACGCACGACGCCGAGGTCGTCTGGTTCAACGGCGCGCGCTTCCATCACGGCTCGGTGATCGTCGACGCCGCGCCGCGCGACGTCTTGGACCGTCTCGAACAGCACTGCGAACGAGCCCCCAACGTCATCGGTCGCGCGCTCCTCCAGATCCCCGAGCAGGAAATCGCCAAGAAGCTCGGAGAAGGCCCGTCGCTTGCGTTCCGGCACGCAGTCTTCCGGGAAGACGGCAAGGACGGGACGCGCGGCGTGGTGATCTGCTTCGTCGACGAGCACCAGTACGGTTTTGCAGACTTGAAAGCGCGTCTGCAAGCGTTCCACGTGACGCACGACGTGACGGTATTCGGCAGCCTCCGCTACGGCTACGCCGAGAAGCTGCGGAGCGGCAAGACCCACGTCATCACGATGTGGACGGACTCCGGGCTCGACATCGACGCGATGTTCCCGCACGAAGGCGACGCGGCGGGCTCCGATTCCGTGGTGGTGCCACGCCCGCCGCATTCACGCCGTACGCTGTCGGCGAACGCGGAGGGGCTGCCCTACGCCGTACGTCTCTACGACAGCACCGATACCGTGGATGCGGTCCGCGCGTTCTACGACTCGTGGATGAAGGCACACGGTTTCGAGAAGGCGGAAGTCAAGGGCGAGACCTTCGCTTCGTACATTCGCCCCGACGGCTATCAGGTCTTTTTCGCCGTGAGCTCGCGCCACGGCAAGACGGGGGTCGCGCTCTCCGAGGCGGGGCGCGCGGACGGGACGTCGACGGCGGTCGTCCAGGTTCTGGAGTGACGAGATGAGCGGCGAATGCAGCAGAACGTATACGGATCGAGGGCTCGTCACGCGGTGTCTCTCGTTCGTGGGGCGTCTCTTCCGCGGCAGCTCGCGAGGCGCCGGCTACGTCGAGTACCTGCTCATCGGCGCCATGTGCGCGCTCGGGCTCATCTTCATGTTCCAGCGCTTCCGCGCGATCCAGAACGTGAAGATCCGCAATCAGGCGAAGACGGTCGTCGCGCTCGACTCGCCGAACCCGCAAGACGTCATCGCGGCGCTCGGCGGGTACGAGGACTACACCGAGAACCTGACGTGCACCGGGGACATCTGCATGGTCCCCGGCCAGTGCTTCGCCGCCGGCACCCTGGTCGACACCGAGCTCGGCGATCGACCGATCGAGTCCATCCAAGTCGGAGACCGCGTCTGGTCGCGCAACGAGACGACGCTCGCCGTCGCGCTGCACTCGGTGACGCGCAAGTTCGTCACTCACGACCGCTACGTCATCGACCTCACGCTGGGGCAAGATCCGCTGCGCAGCGAGACGGTGACGGTCACGCCGAACCATCCGTTCTGGGTGGACGGGCAGGGCTGGACGCGCGCCGAAGCGCTGTCGACGAGCTCTGCCTGGTCGCCGGAAGGCCCCCTCTCCGCGGTCGCGACCATTGGCTATTCGCAACCGATCACCGTCTACAACCTGGAGGTAGCGGGCGATCACACTTACTTCGTCGGGCACCTGCACGCGCTCGTGCACAACGCCGGCAAATGTCCGGGCGCGCCGACGTACACCGATGCACAGTGGGGCTATATCGGCGAGGCGAGGGGCGCGCAGCAAGCCGCGCGCGATGGGCTCAGCGACTTGTTCCAGGGCTATCCATGGCCGGAATACAACCCGATCCGGCGCAGTCAAACCGACGGCATGGCCCTCACGGGTTTCGACGACGTCCGCGTGGACGGCAACGGCAACGTCTACATCGTCGAATACAAAGGCAACAACGCGACGCTCGACAGCGGTCCACCGCCGCAGATGTCCAAGGCCTGGGTCGACCAGAAGCTTTCGGAAATTCAGAACTGGCTGAGTCAGGACAAGAACAAGACGGACATCACTTACGACCGTGTGCAAGCCGCCTATACCGCGCTCGTGAACGCGGAACAGGAGGGCAAGCTGTTCGGCCGCGTGTACAGCACGCCGGCGGATCCCACGTCGCCCGACGGGATCGGCGCCACCGTGCCGAAGCAGGGCTTCGACTACGGCAAGCCGGGAAGCGGCAAGGTCAATTGCGGTAACGCCGGTGCCCCGAGCCCACCCTGCCCATGACGCCGCGAATGAAATCGCCGCCGGAAGACGAGCTCCAGGGCTACCTGAACGGCGCTCTCACGCGGCTTCAGGACCCGCGGTGTGCGCGCCGTCCCGAGCTCTTGGCGAGTGTGCATCGGGGATGCGCCGTGTTCGGTTACGGCGCGGGGCTTCCGATGCGCGACGTGAAGCAACATATTGATGGCGCGATCGACGCTTATCTCGCCGTGCAGCACGAGCGGCCCGGCGTCGAAGTGCTGTCGACGGCGGTCGACGGAGAGTACCCGGACTACTGGCACGCGGCGTCGAACTACACGCTTCAGTACCTCTACTGGGCGCTCACGCTCGGGGACGCGGAGCGCTCGCGTCGGCTTTCGGATCATATTTGGGATCCGGAGCCGCCGGCTATCCCGGAGGTGTTCCCCATTTTCCGCATCGCCTACGCGGTGCGCGACGTCGTGCTGGGTAAGAACGCGTCGGCCCTCGCCGAGCTCGCGCGAATCGGTCCGAACGCGAAGGGCGCCGAGAGACGAGAGGCCCAGGTCGTCGAGGCCGTCGCGCGCGAAGATGGGCCGAGCATCGTCGAGAGCCTTCACGCGCTCGCCCGGGGCCATCGCGACGCATCGTCCGGCGAGTCGCTCGTCGAGCTCCGGATCCTTTGCGTGCCCGCGGCCGGCCTCGCGAGCTTCGCGCTCGACTGTCGTCTCATCGAATCGAGCGAGCTGCCGCAAAACCTGGACGCCTTTCCGAGCGAGCTGGTCCTCGATGGCCGCGCGTGACGCCGTCGCAGTCCTCGGCCGAGCGCGCCTGTCGCTCGCGCTGCTGCTCACGGTGGGCGGCGCGCTCGCGGCGTGTCTCGGTCGCTTCACGAACACGCACATCGCTGGCGTGTTCATCGCATTCCTGGAAGGCCGGTATCCCTTCTTGTCCATGTTCCTCGGCGCGACGTTCCTGGTGCACGTCATCACCCTGGACGGGGCACGGAGAAAGCCGTTGCTCTACGCCGCAGTCTTCGCCGAAGCACCGACGATTCTGCAAGACGTCACCGGCAAGCCGCCGCTGTATCCGCTCGGCTTCGGCCTCGCCGCGGTCGCGCTCGCGTACCGCGCGGCGTCGTGGTTCCGTTCGCGTGGAGAGGCGCGCGCGGCACATGCCTGCGCGATTTTCGACTCCCTCGTGCCCGCATACTTCGGGCTCGTCTCGCCGGTCTTCCTGTCGTGCACCGTCGCGTTTTTGCCCGCCGTCGCGGACCTGCGCGTCGAGCGGGCGTTCGGCGGTCTCGGCGCCGGCCCTTCGGTGTCCGTCGCGCGCCTCTTCGAGGCGCTGCCCGCGCTGAAAGGCCTCTGCACGATGGTGTACGGCGCGCTGCCGATCGGCGTCGCGGTCGTCCACGCCATCCGGTCCTCGCGGGATCGGCGCGAGCCGCCGCGCGTGCTCGTGTCGTTCGCGCTGATCGCGCTGTTCGGCTATCCGCTGTACTTCGCGTTTCCCATGGTCGGCCCGCGAGAGGCGTGGGCAGTCCTCGAGCCGCACGCCGTCTTCCCGCCGGCCGTCGTCCCCGCGGGAAGCCAGGCGTGGCTCGCCGTGAAGGGGCTCGCGCCGCGCAACTGCATGCCGTCGCTGCATACGGCGTGGGCTCTGTCCGTCTTTCTGGCCTGCCGCGGGAGGAGATCCATCGTGCTCGCGTCGTTCGGCTTCGTGTGGCTCGTCTGCACGCTGCTCGCGACGCTGGGGCTCGGCGAGCACTGGCTCGTCGATCTCGTCGTCGCGTTTCCGTTCGCGTTCGCGGTGGACGCGCTGTCGCTGCCCGGCAAGCTGCGTGGTCGCGATGCTCCGCGCCTGGTCGTGCTCGTGGCGCTCGTCGTCGCGTGGTACGCGGTGCTCCTCGCCGGCCTCGAGTGGGTCGCCGCGGCGCCCGTGCTCGCGGCCTGTGCAATGGCCACCACGGTGGTCGTTTCTTGGTGGGTGGGGCTGTCGCTCGGAACGAACGTCGTTCCTTCCTGGCCGGCGCAGGGGCCATCGGCCGCGGCGTTCGTCGGGCGGGGCAGGCCCGTCTCCACCTGATCCAAGGAGGGAACGTGCCTTCGGTCTTGCGAGAATTCGGTCGTGAGTCGCTCGAGGCAGCGCTCTCGCCCACGTCGCGCATCTCGCCGCTGTATTGGCTGTCGACGCTGCTCGTGGCCTTCGCGGTCACGCGCTTCGTCGGCGCGCGCGGAGCGCCCAGGTTGTTCGATGCGCTGTTCCCCGGGCGAACCAGCGCGCGGCGCTCGTACGCCGTCGACCTGGCGCTGATGGCCACGGGGTTCGCGGTGCAGGCGACGGGCGTGCTCTCGTTCGCGGGGCTCGCCGCGCTCTTCGCCGTCACCGTCATCGACGCGGTCGCGTCCGCGGGGTTGCCGCGTGTGACCGCGTCGGGTCCTTGGGTCGTCGCCGGCGTGACGCTGGTCAGCGTGGTGACCACCGACTTTTGCACGTACTGGGTGCACCGCTTGCACCACCGCTTCGCGGTGCTGTGGCCGTTCCACGAGCTACACCACAGCGCGGAGGTGATGACGCCGGCGACGTTCTACCGGAAGCACCCGGTGTACGACGCCTTGCACAACGGCTTCACGGCGATCCTGGGAGGGGCGCTTCAGGGCCTCATCGTCGCCGTGTTCGTCGGCAAGCCGAGCGCGTTTCTCATCGGTGACGCGAACGCGCTCTACTTCTTGTTCAACATGGCGGGCAGCAATCTCCGCCACAGTCACCTCTGGGTCGGCTACGGACCCCGGCTCAGCCAATGGCTCGTGTCGCCGGCGATGCACCAGATCCATCACAGCCGGGCTCCGCGTCATCGCGACAAGAACCTGGGCGAGGTGTTCGCGATCTGGGACCGCCTGTTCGGCACGCTGTACGTTCCGACGGAGCGGGAAGCGCTCGAGTTCGGCATCTCCGACGAACGCGGGAACGCCCTACCTCAGCCTCACGACGGCCTGCTCGCGGCGCTGTTCGGTCCTTTCCGTGCGTCGGCCGCCGTCGTCTCGAGCAGGCTACGGAGACGGGCGTCGTGACGCGCGGCTTTTCGCGTTACCTGGATGCGTTGCGGGTGTTCGCCGCGCTCGTGGTCTTCGCGTCGCACTTCGCTTACGAAAGGATCAGCGGCGGCGCGCATCTGTGGATCCGCGAGCTGAACCTCGGCAGCGACGCGGTGGTTCTGTTCTTCGTCCTCTCCGGCTTCATCATCGATTTCGCCGCGGACACGAAGGACCGGTCGCTCGGCGCGTTCGCGTTCAGTCGTGCCACCCGCGTGTATTCGGTGGCTTTTCCGGCGCTCGCCGTCACGCTCGTGCTCGATCGGATCGGGAGTCATCTGCGGCCGTCCGACTACGCCGGGTGGTGGTACGAAGGGGATCGCTGGCCGCTGCGCGCGTTGTCGGCGCTGACCTTCACGAACGAGCTCTGGTTCGTTCATCTGCGCCCCGGGAGCAACGGCCCGTACTGGTCGCTGACCTACGAGGTCTGGTACTACGCCCTGTTCGCCGCGTCGCGCTTCTCCGGTCGACGGAGATCGCTGTTCGTCGCCGCGCTCGCGTCGATCGCGGGGCCCAAGCCGCTGCTCCTCGCTCCGGCGTTTGCGCTCGGCGTGTGGGTGCGCCGCACGACCGAGCGACGCGCGCCGCTCGGTCCGTCGCGAGCGAAGCTCTTCGTCTTCGCCATGCCGCTCGTGTATTGGCTGCTCCTCGCGCTCCGAGCGCCGCTCGAGCTGCGCTCGGTGACCGTGGCGCTGCTCGGCCCCGCCGCCGTGGCGAAGCTCGGATTCTCCGACAAGTTCCTATGGAACGATTTGATCGCCGGCCTCGTCGCGCTTCACCTGCTCGGCGTCCATTCTTGGATCGTGCACGCGCGTGCTCGGGAGAACGCCTCGAGCCTTGCGACGGATAAAGCCGGCGCGTTCGTGCACTGTCTCGCCGGCGGGACCTTCTCGCTCTACCTGGTGCACTACCCGGCGATGCAGCTTCTCGCTTCCGTGCTGCCCGGTGCGCCGCAGAACGGCTTGCGGCAGCTCGTGCTGCTCGTCGCGGTTCCCGCGTTCTGCTTCACCTTCGCGGCGTCGTTCGAGCGGACGTTGCCGGAGCTGCGTTCGGCGCTCCGCCGGAGAGCCTGGGGGATCGTTCGGGGAACGCCGCCGGCGTGAGAGCGATGGAGAGACCGCGAACCGAAACGGGACTACTTGGCCGCCGCGTACAAGTTCATCTTGGACGAGTCGGTTGCGTCCGCTTCGAGCCAGTAGATCCCGCCATCGTTGAAGACCGGGATCGTCATCGTGCCCCGGCCGCAGGCGAGGTCCTTGGTCGTGCCGCCCGCGACCGGGAACTTGCGCAGCACGCCGGGGTGGTCGGGCGTGGACTTGGGAGTGAGATAGACGAAATCGCCGTCGGGTGGGCTGACGTCCACGCCTCCGTCCGGGAGATCCATCACCTTGGTGTAGTCGCCACCGGTGAGCGGCATGCGGGTGAGCGAGAGAGCGTCGCTGCAATAGACGCCGGCGGAGGTGACCGACGCTTCGAACTGACACGGCTCGGGGCTGATCTGCATCGGCGCGGCCCCACCGGAGAGGGGCACCTTATAATAACCGTCGAGACCGTCGTTCGCGAGAAACCACATATCCGAACCGAAGATCTGCATGTCGCGGAACGCGAGGCCGGGGAGCGAGGCGATGACCGTTTCTCCGCTGCCGTCCGCGGCGACGCGCCGAAGCTCGTAATTGCCGTCCTGCGAGACCGCGACGTAGACGTAGTTCGCGTCCGCGCCGCCGATCTCCGCGGAGCCCGACGAGTAGTCCTTCGACAGCTTCGTCTTGTCTCCGCCGGCGTATGGGACGCGATACAGCGCGGCCTCGCCTTGCGGTGTGCTTTCGACGAAGTACATCGTGTCGGCGGCCGCCCAGACGCTGAGCAGCGTCGAACCTTCCGGCGATGCGTAGATCGCGCCGTCGTCCTGGCCGTCGCCGCCAACGTGGCGGATCTGCGTGGAGGTCGTCATGGGCGGCATATCGATGAAGTAGAGGTCCTCTTTCGCGGCGACGAGGTGGCTCGCAAGGGCAGTGGCGCTGACTCGCAGCACGGGTGCGGGCGCGTTGCAGCTGGTCGATGCGGGGCTCTCGCCGCCGGCGCCGCCCGGGGAGGTCGAGGGAACACCGCCGTCGCCGCCGCCGGTGCCGTCCGCGGACGTCGTGCTCTGGTGCGAAGGCGCCGACGAGCCGCATGCAACCAGCAGCGCGCCGCCAAACAGAGAACCGGCAACGAGCGTGACGAAATGAAATTCAGAGCGCGCGCGGAGGGTGCGCGCCGGACGGCGAACGAAGCGGAGCAAAATGGAATTCATCGCGTTTCCCACCGTTCGGGGGCTAGCATAAACACATGAGCGGTCGGAGCAAGGCGCTCGTGACGCGAGGAGGTGTCGCGCTCTTTCTCGCAGTGTGGTCCGCTGGCGCAGAGCCGGTTGCTCCGTTCACCGACCCGGAGGTTCTGCTCGATACGCTGCGACCGTCGGTGAAGGCGGCGCTGCCGCGTACCGAGATGCCAGAAATGGCACATCTACCGCGCTACGAGCTCGCGATCACGCTCGACAAGAGCTTGCAGGCGTACTCGCTCGACGAGCGCGTTCTCTTCACGAACGACACGGGCTCGCGAATCCCCGAGCTCGTGCTGCGGCTCTTCGCCAATGCGACGCGCTCGCCACCGCCGATCGCGTTCGACCATGTGACCTGCGGCATGGTCGCTTGCAGCGCCAAGCCCGACGGCCCGAGCGCCATTCGAATCGTGCCGGCCGGCGGCATCGCGCCGGACGGCTCGCTCGAAGTCGACCTGCACCTCGACGCGAAGCTCCCGGTGACGCCCGCGGAACGAACGTCGATGCTGTCGCAGAGCCTCGCCGGGCTCGCCGCGATGACGTCCGGCGGCCGCGGACCGACGGACTACGGCATCCTCGGCTTTTCGGACGGCATCGCGGCGCTCGGGCACTGCTTCGCCGTCGTCGCGCGCCGCGATCGCCACGGCTTCGTGCGCGCCGAGAGGTCGACGCTCGGCGACCTCGGCACCGACGAGCTGTCCTTCGTCCACGCCCAGGTCCGCGCGCCCGTCGGAGTGAACATTGCGGCGACTGGAGTAGTCGTTCGCGACGGCGCCGTCGACGGCGTGGCCCACTACACCGTGAACGCCGGCCTCGTGCGGGACTTCACGGTGCTGGCGAGCAGCCGGTTCACGTCCGCCGCCGCGAACGTGGGCGACGTCGTGGTGCGCTCGCATTTCCTCGAGCGCGATCGCGGCAGCGGCGAGCGGGTCCTGGATTTCGCGGCGCGCGCGCTCGCCGTCTTCGAGAACCGCTTCGGGCCGTATCCCTACAAGAACCTCGACGTCGTGGAGGCTCCGGTGATCGGCGGCGCCGGGGGCGTCGAGTTTTCGGGGCTGGTCACCGTCGCCGGCATGTTCTACCGCCCGGCGCCGGCGGGCGGCGGCTTTCTCGACCAGCTCATGGCCGGTGTGGGGCAGCTCCAGGGGCCGATCCTCGAATTTACGACCGCGCACGAGGTCGCGCACCAGTACTTTCACGGGCTCGTCGGGAGCGACTCGCGCGAGCACGCTTTTCTCGACGAGTCGCTCGCGCAGTACGGGGCGCTGGTCTACGACGAAGACCGATACGGCAAGGAGCGCGCCGCCGAGGACGCCGACAGGCACGTGCGCATGAACTACCGAGCGATGCGCCTGCTCGGGAAACCCGACGGCGCCGTGGATCAACCGGTCGACGCTTTCGGCGATCCGATCCGCTACGCTGGCCTAGTCTACGGAAAGGGGCCGCTCTTCTTCGAGAAAGCGCGCGCGCTCCTCGGCGACGCCGCGTTCTTCGAAGCCATGAAGCGCTACGTGCGCCGGTACCGGTTTCGCATGGCCACGCCCGCGGGGCTCCGCAGCGAGCTCGCTCTCGGATCGCCCCACGCGGCGGAGCTCGAGAAGCTCGCGCGACGGTGGTTCAATCAAACCCACGGCGACGACGACCTCGGCAAGAGCGATCTCGGCGCGCTGCTCGCCGGCGTGCTCGGCGGCGGCGCCGGCGGCGCCGGCGCGGCGCGAGGAAGCGGCGGAGGTGTCCCCTCCGGCGCCGATCCGAAGGACCTGCTCGACAACCTGGATGGACAGAGCGTGGGCCAGCTCCTTCGAATGCTCGAAGGCGCGATGCCCGACGGACAGCCCTGAGAACACGGCCGAGCCTCACCGCAATATCGCGCTCGCACGCGAATAGCGTCCGGATTAGTACCCGGACGCGACGATCGTCAGGCGACGAATGCGCACGATGTGCGCAGGTCTGCCGTTCTGCCTCGAAACGTGAAGCGCCGGTGCGGTCCCGCGAGAAACTCGACGCCAATTGGCCGCGCCAAACCAGAGCTTGGCCTCCAGTCGTCTATTTGCATGATAAATTACTCGAACAGCCGCCAAGGACGGCTGGAGCGGCCGTTTTCTCCGTACCGGTACCCGTTGGGCTCACGTCCAAGCGGGGATCGGTCGTTCGCAGGAAGAACCGCCATTTGATTCGCTCGGACTCGAAAGCCGTTTCGCTCGCGCGGCGCGGGCTGGCCGCGCGCCGTCGCCGCACCTTGTTGCTCGCGGGAGTCGTGGGCGCCGCCGTATGGGGATGCGGTGCGTCGGATCGCGCTCTCCTCTTCAGCGATTCGGATCCGTCGCAAGACTCGGTCCTCGCGGGGGCGGGTTCCGGCGGTACGTCCGCGACGGCGCCGGTCGCGGCCGGCGGCGTGCTCACCGTGCCGTCGCGCATGCCGGATCAATCCGCGGGCGGCGCGCCTGCCATGACGACGGCGGGTCCGCTGGGGCCGCCGGCGCCCCCCGCGGCGGGCGGAGCGGCGTCCGCGGGAAGCGGCGGAGCGGCGACGGGGGGCGCGCCGATGGATCCGACCATGGCGATGGACGCAGGGCCCGGCGGGTGCGACTTCGGCGGGACCTGGGCCACCATCATCCGCGTGCCGGTGACCTGGCCGGAGGCGCCGCTCGTGCTCTACGGCGGTCAGGGCGACGTGATCCAGTGGAACATCTCGCACCGCGTGCGCACCGGCGCGACGACGTACCAGGAGACGACCGCCAACTGCGGCATCTTCCTGCCGGATCTGTCGGGCGCGGTGCTCACGAACAACCAGAAATTCGGCATTCGTTTCCCGACGGACATGTTCGACAAGGGCGAGATTCCGCCGGCGACGTTCATTGCGACCACGGAACTGGTCGGATCGGACGTCCAATATACCGCCGGGCCCGTCGTCCTGCTCACCGGCCTCAAGATGCCCGACGCGGCGACCGCGGACTGGCCGACGTCGTTCCCCGCCGACCAGACCCCGGACGAGGACATGGACGGGATGCCCGGCGTGACGGTGGTCGCGGTAGATCCGATGACCGACCCGAGTTACAACTGGCCGCCGGTGGGGTTGCCGCCGACCTTCGGCGCCGATTACCCCCGTGCTTCGCGAATCGCCGTGGTGGTCCGCAGCGTCGCGAACCTCCATGGCACCGCGTCGGATTGCAACGAAATACGCGCAGCCGTGGATATCCCGCCGATCGACGGCACGCCGGCGCTGAACTCCATGGTCATCGGGTGCATCAAGACTACGGGGGACCCGTGCAGTGACTCCGAGGCGTCGTTCCTGAACAGCGAGCGTCCTCAATTCACGCCGTCCGGCCCAGGGACCCTGGTTTCGGTGCGCGTGGCGGACAGCGCCGGTTGCCCCGACGTGCGCACCCGGCTCCCCCAATAGCTCGCCGATGTGTACGATGCCGGCCCTATGCCTCGCACCCCCCTGCTGGGCGCGATCCTGGGCCTTTCTAGCGCGGCGTGGTTCGTGACGGGTGTCGCTCGTGGCGACGACGACGCGGCGCCCGCTGCGAGCTCGCAGGGCCACGACGGAGCGCCGCCGGAAGCGCCTTTCGCAGAAGGATCCGGAGAGACGACGAACGACGGCTCGGGTTCGCCGGCGAAGCCCGGCGAACCGCACGAAGCACCTCCGGCGAGCGTCCGCTTCGACGCGAAGACGCACTTTTCGTTGAGCTGGGTACGCTTGCCGGGAGCCGAAGATTGCTTGTCCGCGAAGAAACTCTCGCGAGCGGTGGAGACACGACTCCATCGTCCGGCGCTGGGCGCGCCGTCGGCGACCGACGTCGCGATCGAGGGCTTCGTGGAGAAGACCGACGACGGAACCTTCCACGCCGTCGTGACGATCAACGATGCGCACGGCAAGTTGATGGGCAAGCGCGAGCTCGAGAAGCCCGAGTGCCGCGACATGGACGCTCCGCTGGCTCTGGCCATCGCGTTGATGATCGATCCGGACGCGGCGTTCTCGCCCACCGCGGCCCCGGCGCGCCCACGCGAGCGCCCTGCCGTTCCGGCGGCGGCGCCCCGGAAACCGCCCAAGGCACCTCCTCCGTTCGGGGGCTTCGTCTCGGCCGGCGTGGCGTTCGGCTTCGGCAACATGCCGCAGACGGCGGAAGGCGCGTGGCTCGCCGGCGCCGTCGTGCCGCCGGGTCTGTTCCCGCTGGAGCTAGGCGCCCATCTGTTCCTGGATCAGACCATCACGTCGGGCCCCGACATAAAAATGGCGTTCGGTCGCATGACGCTCGATGCGTTTGCTTGTCCGCTCGATCTCCGCGTGAGCGTCGTGGGTCTCGGCGCGTGTGCCGGCGTGCAGGCGGGGACCATGACCGCTGCGGGCGCCGGGCAGGGCGGGCTCATCCAACACCGAGAGGCGCTGGTGGACGCCGCCGCGCGCGGTCACATCGACGTCTTCTTCGCGCGCCGGTTCGCCCTGCGGCTGATGCCGGCGCTCGGGGTGCCGCTGATCCGGGACAACTTCGATTATCATCGCGATGACGGGGGCTTAACCAACGCCTTCCGGCTGCCGGCCGTCTATGGGGAGGCATCCGTCGGGTTCGGTGTAAAGCTACCGTGATAAAAGCGCGCAGAACTCGCCAATACACGTCCATGAGCGCCGGCTCGAGCTTCGCGCTTCCGGCGCCAAGCTCTCGCGAGGGCACATCGCTGCCGATGGACCTCGACTTCTCGGACGTGTTCGAGCGGACGGCGCCTTTCGTATGGCGTGCGCTCCGCCGTCTCGGGGTGCGCGAAGCGGATGTTCCCGATGTGTGCCAAGAAGTGTTCGTTGTCGTACATCGTAGGCTCGCCGATTTCGACGGCAGCTCCGCGCTGCGCACGTGGATCTACGGGATCTGTCTCCGCACCGCGTCCCAGTATCGAAGGCGCGCCCCGCAGCTGCGCGAGGTCCCCGAAGCGGACGCCCACGAGCAGGCCGTCCTACCGGAGCAAGAAGATTCTCTCGAACGGCGTCGCGCTCGCGACCGGCTCGACGTGGCGCTGCAGCGCCTCGACGACGACAAGCGCGCGGTGTTCGTTCTCTACGAGCTCGAGGAGCTTCCCATGAAAGAGGTGGCCGCGGCGCTCGGCTGTCCGCTGCAGACCGCGTATTCGCGTCTGCATGGAGCGCGTCGCGAGGTGGAAGAAGCCTTCCGAGCCCTGTCGAAGCCGAGGCAAACGCGATGACCTACGACAGCGATCCTCCTCGCCTGCGGTCGTCGGGTCCTCCCGACGATCCGTTCGTGCAGGCGCTCGAAGAGGCGCGGCTCGAGCTGCCGAGCAAGGAACAGCTCGCCGCGGTCGCTGCGCGGTTCGCGTCCGCCGGACGCGGCGCGGTGCCTCGCGGATCCGAGCTGCCGTTTTGGCGGACGCGCCTCCGTGCTCGGAGCGTGCAAGCGGGAGGCGTCGCGCTCGCGCTCGCCATGGGCGTGAGCGCCGCGGTCATGATGCGCGGCGGCTTCTCGTTCACGACCGCGCCGAAAGTGAAGGCCGAGTCACCTCCGGCGGCAACTTCGGCCGTCCCCGAAAAGCCGCCGCGCAAGCACGCCGAACCACCCATCGCCCCGACGGCGGAAGCGCCGCGAGAAGAGACGCCGCCCACCGAGACGAACAAGCCTCGGAACGTCGTCCCGGCGCCGAGCGCGCATCGGTCGCGTTTGCACGCGCTGGACCGCCCGAGCCAGGGGGATCTTCCGTCGAGTGACGAGGACACTCCGAGCGCTGAAGCCGAAGCGACGCTGCTCGGTCGCGCGCACCGCGCGCTGGCCTCGAACCCGGCGCTCGCGTTGTCGCTCACGAACGAGCACCGGCGCGAGTACCCGTCCGGCGCCCTCGGTCAGGAGCGGGATCTCATCGCGATCGAGGCGCTCGTCGGGCTCGGCCGGCTCGCGGAAGCGCGGGATCGAGCCGCGGCGTTCCGCGCGCGGTATCCGAGCTCGGCGCATCTTCGAAGGATCGATCGACTGCTCGGCGAGTCGAGCGGCGCCGCGACGCCGGCGCCGTGACACGGCGCCGGCTCAGGGGCTCTGAACACGCGATGCACGCCACTAGAAGAGAAGTACGAAGCGTCCGGGTGGGGTTCGGCGTCTTGGGCGCCGCCGTGCTCTGCGTCGTGCTCGACGGCTGCGGATCCGACGTGATCGTCGCCGAGCAAGGACGGCGCAGCGACGCGAGTAATGCGGCCGACGCCGGCGACGTCTTCATCGACGACGCCGGCGACACGTCGAGCTTCAGGCTTTGCGGAACGGCTCGCTGCACGGATTTTTCCCTCCCGCTCTCCGGGCAAACGATTCAGCTGTTCGCTTGCTGCGCGGACGCGCGCCGCTCCGCGTGTGGCATCGTCGAGGGCACACAGTGCGCGGAGCTGCACTACCCGGGTCATCTGGATATGAATTGCACGTCGATACCGCCCCAGGTGACGAACGGCCTCGGAGAAGAGCTTCCAGGCTGCTGCCGCAAGGACAACACTTGTGGCTTCCTCGACACGGAGTACGGCTTCGGATGCGCTCAGATCCAGATTCCCCCGTTCTTCTCGGGCGGCATTCCGTGCACGTACTGACGAAATCTTAATACGAGCACCCGATGCGCTCTCGAGCGTGCCGCCCGCGGCCGAATGTCGCATCTGCGACGGACACGCGTCGGATCTGACAATTGGCGTCGCTCAATGGATCCTCAAGAGCGAGCGCGCACGCTCGGAGGGCCGCATGAAAGCGCCCGTCCCGAGAAGCGGTACGCCGCTAGCTTCGAGTTTCGCGATTTTCGCGCGCAGAAAACTCGCGATTTTTCGCGCTTCGCGCGGATCTCTCGACTTCGGGGTCGACGCGGCATGCTTCAAAAATCGCGCGTCTCTCGCGACCAGAGCCCCAGCTGGCTCCGGCCTCGCCGGTTTTTCTCGTGGCTCTTGCCCTCCGCGACGATCGTGATCTGTTCTTCCAAGCCTCGCTCAAGTCGAGGCTGGCGCTTTTCGGGAATCTTCCGAAGGACCCAATCGTTGGGCGTTCAGTGCGAGCCGCTCTCTCGAATTCGAATACGATACCGGCGCAGGGCGCTGCCCGCGCGTCCCACCGAGTGGAGGTCAGTATGCTGGAAGAGAGCGAGTGGGTTCGGTTGCCGGGTCTCTTCCGCTGGGACGAAATCTGCGAGGTGTTCGCAACCGAAGCCACTCCCGATCACGAATGGCATTTCTTGGTGCGCGCCGCTTCCGACCCCGACGCGGCAGAGCGGCTCTACGTCGTTCACGCGGCGCGTGACGTCGCGGCGAAGGTCACCGCCGCCCGGTTGCCCCACCAGATTCGCTAGTGTCCTGGCCGCGCGACTCTTTGCGTTGGGAACGACGCAGATCGGCCGAGACACTATCCGTCCACGACGGCGATCGGTCCGGGGGATGAACGCTCCGGCTCGTCGCTCAAGACGAGGCCGCGTCGATCCAGAAAGCGGGACAGAGCGCTCGCCGCATACAGGACGGCGTTCTTGTCCTCTTCGGTGAATACGCCGCCGCCGTCCGGATCGGCGAGCTCGATCAAGCCGAGCGGACGCCCTTCCGACGTGATCGGCGCACACAGCACGGAACATTTGGGTTCGGCGAGAGCCCAGCGCCCGCGAGTGAAGCGCGGGTCGCTTCCGGGATCTTGCACCAGCAGCGCGTCGTCGCCCTTCATCACGAGGGCGATGAGCGGATCGTCCTCCTTCGTCGCGTAGTCCGAAAGCGCGGCGGCGCGGTTGCCCTCGGCGCACACGATCAGAAAATGTCCGGAGTTGATGTCGTACAGATGAACGAGCGTCGACGCGGAGCGCATCTTGTCGGCGAGCGTGCGGCAGACGAAGGCGGCCCCCTGTCGGACATCGGAGAGGAAATGTAGCCCGTGGAGCGCCTCGAACAGACCGCCCACGAGGCGATCGCCGGCGGGGCGCAGCGTCGGCGGGGCCTCGTCGTCGGCGGCGTAGACGTCGGAAGGCGCTTCGACCACGACGGGGTCCTTCGCCTGTTCCGCTTCGGTCGCTCCAGGGCGCTCTGCGACGACGACCAGCGGCAAGGGCGCGGCGTCGGTCGTCGAGTCCAACGCCGAAGCGCCCGCGCCGTCGCCTTCGCCGTCTCGGGTTGCTGCCGCGTCGGGTTGCGGCGCGACCTCCGGCGTCGCCGGTTCGGCGATGACGATCGACGGAATCGGCGCGAGCGTCGCGCCGGGCTCCGGCGGGGGCGCGGGGGGCTCGTACAAATGGTGCAGGACGGGCTCTCCGGACGCCGTGCGCGACAGCTGAACGACGCCGGATTCGGTCGATCGCTCCTTCGGGGGCGGCAGCAGTTGTTCGACGCGATCGTCCTCGTCGAGCTCTTCGAGCTCCAGGAGCTCCGCGTCTTCGGTGGCGCGCGCGGGCGCTTCGGCGCGATCGTCCACGCCCTCGGCTTCCTTCGGCAACCCTGCTGGTCGCAGGATGCCGCTCGGCAACGTCGCTCGGGTGCTGACGGCGTCGGCGAGCCGGTCCAGCGGCGAGTCGTCCCCGCCGTCGTCGCCTTCGGAGCCGAAGACCTCCGGAACGGTGTCCCGGGAGCGGCCGCCGAAGCTGGGGGGCCGCAGCCCGGTGTCGACGGCGACGCTCTGCGGCTTCGGGAGCGGGATCTGGCGGCGTGACGCGGACACCGGCTCCGGCGCGAAGGTGAACGCGATCCCGGCGCGCATGGCGAGGCGAGTCATCGCCGCCGCGAGAAGCTCCCGGGGGAGGGGGTTACCGCGATCGCATTCGTGCGCGCGCCAGAGCAGCGCGACGGCGCCGCCCAGATCGTCCATCGCTTCGTGGGTGCGCGCGGCTTCGGCGAACCAGTATGCAGCCGCGAGCGAATCGGACGTCTTCTTCGCCGCGCACCGCAACGCCGTCGCGTACGCTTGCGGATGTCCACCGACGGCGGCGTATGCGCGATCGAGCGAGGGGCGATCGAACGGGCGCTCGAGGAGGGAGGTCACGACCGGTGACAGATCCACGGCAACTCTTGCCATCTCATTCTCCGTGAGTGGCCCGTACCTATGCCACCGCCGCCGGCCGGGCAAGGTGTGCGGGTCGCGCGGACGGGCGTTCTAGCGTGCACGAAATATGGAGCGCCGAATCGAGCGATTTCCGGATGTTCGTGACGCCCGGGAATCGTCGTTGCCACGTCGGTGAAACGCACGAT
Source organism: Polyangiaceae bacterium (assembly GCA_035547195.1). Classification (GTDB taxonomy): domain Bacteria; phylum Myxococcota_A; class Polyangia; order Polyangiales; family Polyangiaceae; genus DASZVB01. Next base: position 19,031 of record DASZVB010000123.1, on the reverse strand, counting down.
TTTGAAGCAAATTGGCCAGTGTTACCGCGCGCAGTATGGTTCGGTTATGCGAGGGCAACTCGTCCCTTTGGTTGCAGGTTTCGCCGCCGCGGTTCACTTGGCTACCGGGTGCTCGAGCGACAACGGGCATCCGCCGTTCGCGAGCGATTCGTGCGTCACGCCGCCGTGCGGGACGCCGAACCTCGTTTCGGGCGGTCCGACCGGCTCCGGGGGCGCGAGCAGCCTCGATGGGGGCCTCGTCACGACCGACGCTTCCGTGCAGGGGTGCTTCGTCGAGCCGACGTCGGGGCTGGTGCTCTGCGCCAAGGCGTCGGGGTGTGACTTCGTCCTCGACAGGACGAACTTTCCCGATTGCGGATTCATCACTTCGTCGTCCGGTCTGGATCTCGAGTGCATCTGCCAGCAAGCGCCGGCGACCGCGACGCAACCGACGACGTCGCTCGGGCCCCAGGTGTGTCCCATCATCGCGATGGCGACGTGCGCGGCCATCCCGAACGCCGTCCTCACCACGGGCAGTGAAACCATGGTCTGCAACAGCCCGCCCACCGCCACGCTGGGGACGTCGAACTGCCGCGACCCGAATTCGATCGTTCAGAGCGGCGCAGGCGGCACGGCGAGCTGCCCGTCCGCGTGCACGCAGCAATGCTCGGGTAGCTTGGACCCGCAGTGCATGACGAACTGTTGTGCGACGGCGCCGTAGCCGTAGTGCGCGGCGCTACTGGCCCGCCGTCGATTCGCCGCACCAGTCTTGGGCGGCTTGCGAGAAGGGGACGCACAGGCCCTTCTCGCAGTCGTTGCTCGCGCACTCGGATTTATCGGCGCACTGCGCGGCGTTCGGCTTTTGTGGAGTGCAGACGCCCCCGGCGCAATAGCCGCCAGGGCCGCACGGGACCTGCGCGCAGCTGCCGCCGATGGGTACCGGCGTGTAGCACTGCTTGCTGACCATGTCGCAGAGCTGACCCTGCGGGCAGGCGCCGGTCGGGTTCTGGGTGCAGTCCGCCGTTTGCGGCTCGCACGTCGCCGCTCCGGTCGGGCCGATCACGCAGACGAGCCCGTTGCTCGAGTGACACGCGACGCCGCCGGCCGAGGCCATGCCCTGTGGGGCGTGGCACTGCGGTAGCCCGGGGCCGTCGATGCACGTGTACGAGCAGGGTTGGCCGTAGGCGCCGCGCGCGGGCTGCTCGCAGACGTTTGCGTAGTTGCAGATGGCGAAGCCGTCGGGACCGGGCGCGCAATCGAAGATGACGCTGCAAGCGCCGCCTGGGGGCACGGTGCCGACGAAGGCGTCGTAGCAAGGCGTGACGTCCACCGTCCCGCAGGCTTCTGCGGCCTGCGTCACTTGCTGCAGGCACCTCCCGGCGAGCGTCGAGTCGTAATACAGCGTCCCGTCGGACAGGGGCGTCGTGAACGCGTCCGCGACCTTGTCCACGCAGTTCATCGCGTTGAATCCGCGTTCTGCAGCCGTGCAGCACGTTTGCACGGTGTCACAGACCGCATGGACGATCTGCTGTTGGAACTGGCTGTGTTCGACGCTCGGGTCGCCGCCAGTACAACCGGACATCGCCGCTGCACCTGAAAAGAAAGCCAGCGGAGTGAGCAACTTCTTGAATAGCCGCATGCTCGAAGCCAGAGCGTCCGCGTCTCTTAGCGCAGTTCCATTGCACGCAACAGGATCGAACTTGAAAGGTAAGCGCGTACTGAAGTCTCACGGTAGCTTTACAGGGCGCACCTCCTCACGAGGTTTGCAAGTGCTAGCCATTGCGCTGCGTCGTTAGCGCTGTCGCGCGCTGGATGAAGTGCTCACTGACCCACGTCGAAGGCGACGCCGATCAGCCCGAAGCGCTTCATGCTCAGTACGCGACTTCTGGAAACGCGCGGCCGGGGCGCGCAAGGAGATAGCCCTGGAGGAGCTCGCACCCGAGGCCGAGTAGACAATCCCGTTCCTGCGCGGACTCGATGCCCTCGGCGATGACGGTGATCCCCATGTCCCTGCACAGGGCGGTCATGGAGCCAACAAGCTTCTGTTTCACCGCGCTCGCGTGCACGTCGCGCACCAGGCTGAGATCGAGCTTCACGAACTCGGGCTCCAGCGTCGCGAAGCTGGTGAGGCCCGCGTACCCTGCTCCCAGATCGTCGATCGCGATGCGAAATCCGAGCTGGCGCAGCTGGACGACGCGCGCCTTTGCGTCGCGTACGCCGTCGAGCGACGCCCGTTCGGTGATCTCCAGCACGACGCGCGACGCGATTGCCGCGAGCGGCGACGCGGCATCGACGATCGACGGATCTTCCAGATCGCGCGCGTGCAGGTTGACGAAGAGGAGCACGTCCGCGGGCACGCTCGACATCGGGCCCGCCGCCGCGGCGCGGACCGCGCGTCCCACGTCCTCGAGGCGGCCGAGCCGGACCGCGGCTTCGATGACCGCGCCCGGATTCGGCAAGGCGGGCTCCCCGCTGCGGAGCAGCGCCTCGTATCCGAAGATCCGGCGGCGTGGGTAATCGACGATGGGCTGGTAGGCCATCCACAGCGTCTCGATGGCGCGAACGAGCGTCACTTCGAGCCCGGCTCGATCGCCGGCCTCGGGGCGCGTGCTGCCGAGCTCGCGCATCGCTTCGCGCTTCGCCTTCGCGAGTCGGCTCAGATCCACCGCGCGGCGAACGAGGTGGAGCAGGCGCGTGCTTTCGAACGGTTTGATGATGTATTCGCAAGCGCCGTGCCGGACTGCTTCGATGGCGGAGTTGACGTCGGGAGCCCCGGTCATCAGCAAGATCGGGATCTCGAGGTCCCGCTCGCGCGCGACGCGGAGCAGCTCGATGCCGCCCATCCGCGGCATGGCGACGTCGGTCAGCACGACATCGAAGGATTCTTCAGCGAGTAGCCCAGCCGCTCGTTCGCCGTCTTCGGCCGTAGTCACGGCGAAGCCGGTGTGTTCCAGGGTTCGCGCGATCGCACGGCGCAGCTCGGGATCGTCGTCCACGAGCAGCACCCTCCCCGGCGCCCGCAGAACGTCGGGCTCCGCACCTCCCGCTGGAGACGACGACATGAGCCGGACGAGTGTGCCACGCGGACGCGCGGAACCTCAACCGCCCAGGGCGGCCTCGACGAACCTTTGTACTCCGTACCTCGAGTTTTCGCTCGGCTGCGCGCTTCAATCAGCCGCAGGTGCCCGGGATCCAGAAGAGTGGACACCCGCAGCTCCCCGAGGGCGTACAGCACGCGGGGCCTTGCACGATGTTGCAGGCGGGACACGAAGTCAGCGAACAGCTCCCGGAGCCGCTCGACGAGGAGCCGCCGCGACGACCTCCCGCGCCGCTGCTGCTGACGCCGCCGAGTCCGATCGGTTGAATGAATTGCGAACCGCCGGATGAAGTCGCCGTGGAGGTGCTGCCGCCGGGCACCGAGCCGCCGGACGCCGTCGCTCCGCCCGCCCCGGGATCCGTCGGGGCTCCGCCGGATTCCGGCGTCGTCGGGTCGCCACCGGTGCCCGGGTCGACGTCCGTCGTTCCCCCCGCGCCGGTATCGCCCGCCGCAGCTGGCGGCGCGCCGGCCATTCCGAGACCGGATCCCGCGTCCGTGATGTCGGGCGGTTCGAACCCGATCACGCTCGCGCATGCCGTCGCTACGAGGAGCGCTGGAAAAAGCCACAGCAGGTTTCGGCGCCGCACTTGCAGGGACCTCGCTACGTTCGGGGAGTTTACCCGCCGGTTTCGGGCTGGATAGCCGAAAGGCCCACATCGACGGCATTTGCGCTCCCTGGATACGCTTTCGAGCCGCGTGGCGCGCCGGTTCGACCCGTCACGGTGTAAAGTTTCCGTGGCATTGGCCCGGTGGCACGGTTCCCTGTCGCACGATCGTCACTTCAGCCTGTAGGAATGGCCAGTAGCGTGATTCCTCCCGTCGTCATGCAGGAAATCGAAATCGTCGCCGACGAGCCTCTCGCGTCGTCGGTGTTTCCGGCGAAAGAGGAAGCCCCCCCTCCGGAAGAGCCGCAGGCGAGGTTCCTCAATCGCGAGCTGAGCTGGTTGCTCTTCAACCGGCGTGTGCTCGCGGAAGCGCTGGACGAGCGCCTGCCGTTGCTCGAACGCGTGCGCTTTCTCTCGATCTTCGCCGGAAACCTGGACGAGTTCTTCATGATCCGCGTCTCCGGGCTGCGCACGCTGATGGCCACCTCGGCCGCGGAGCGCTCCCCCGACGGGCGGACGCCCGCCGAGCAGCTCGCGGCCATCCGGCGCGATCTGCTACCCGTGCTCGAGCGCGCGAATCGCTGCTGGTGCGAAGATCTCCTGGCGAAGCTCTCCGACGCCGGCATCCGGATCCTCCGCTACGAAGAGCTGAAGAAGAAGCAGCGCAAGCTCCTGCGCAAGCACTTCAAGGATCGCATCTTCCCGATCCTGACGCCGCTCGCGTTCGATCCCGGGCATCCGTTTCCTCATATTTCGAACCTGAGCATCAACCTCGCCGTCGTGGTGAAGGACGCGCAAGGACGGGAGAAGTTCGCCCGCTTGCGGGCTCCGGTCGCGCTGCCGCGCCTGGTGCGGATGCCCGACGAAGAGAAGGCGGACAGCTACGACGAGCTCGGCGTCGAGACGACGATGGAGCCGAACTTCGTCTGGCTGGAAGAGGTCATCTCGGCGAACCTCGATCTGCTGTTTCCGAAGATGGAGGTCGTGGCGTCGTACCCGTTCCGCGTCACGCGCGACGCCGACGCCGAAATAGAGGAAGACGAAGCGGGCGATCTCCTCACCGTGGTGTCGCAGCTCGTGGAGCGGCGTCAGTTCGGCCGCGCCGTGCGACTCGAGATCGACAGTAAGATGCCGGATCGCATCCGCGACATCCTCACGGTGAACCTCGAGCTCTCGCCCTATCAGGTCTACACGACGTCGGGGCCCATCGGGCTCTCGGATCTGTCGCAGCTGACGGCGCTCGAGCGCCCGCAGCTCAAGTACCCGCCGTTTTCGCCGGTGTCCCGGTCCCTGTCGTTCAAAGGGGGAATCTTCAAGGAGATCCAGAAGCGGGACATCATCCTGCACCACCCCTACGACTCCTTCGACACCGTGCTCGATTTCCTCGGCGCGGCGGCGAAAGATCCCGACGTCATCGCGATCAAGCAGACGCTGTATCGGACCGGGCCGGATTCGCTCGTCGTGCGGCGGCTCGAGGAGGCGCGGGAGAACGACAAGCAAGTCGCGGCGCTGGTCGAGCTGAAGGCGCGCTTCGACGAGGAGAACAACATCGTCTGGGCGCAGCAACTCGAAGACTCGGGCGTGCACGTCGTTTACGGCGTCGTCGGGCTGAAGACGCACGCCAAGATGACCCTCGTCGTCCGTCGTGAGGGCGCCGGCATTCGTCTCTACGTGCACATCGGAACCGGGAACTACAACGCGGTGACCGGCCGCCTCTACACCGACATCGGCCTGCTCACCTGCCGCCCCGAGATCTGCCGCGACATCGTGGATCTGTTCAACGGCCTCACCGGTTACTCGGCGAAGACCGACTACGACGAGATAGTCGTCGCCCCGGAGTCCATGCGCGCGTTCATGCTGGGTCGCATCGAGCGCGAGATCGAGCACCAGCGGGCGCGCGGAGCGGGGCACATCGCGTGGAAGTGCAACGCGCTCTCCGACGAAGGGATCATCGACGCGCTGTACAAGGCGTCCGCGGAAGGCGTGAAGATCGAGCTCCAAGTGCGGGGGATCTGCTGTCTGCGGCCGCAGATGCCCGGCTTGAGCGAGAGCATCACCGTGACGTCGATCGTCGGCCGGTTCCTCGAGCACGAGCGCGTCTACTATTTCGAGAACGGCGGCGACGAGGAGCTCCTCATCGGCAGCGCCGACATGATGCCGAGGAACCTCAACCGCCGCGTCGAGCTGCTCGTGCCCATCGAGGACCAGCAGCTGAAGCTCGCGGTGCGCGACAGCATTTTGCGCACGTCGCTCGACGACACCGCGAAGTGCTGGGTGCTCCGCGCCGACGGCTCCTACAGCCGTCGCGAGCCCGCGCCGGGGGAAGAACCCCGTAACTCACAGGAACTCATGATCGCCAGGGGCGGAAGCTGGCGGCAGGATTGAACGATGGACGTCATCATCGTAAGGCACGGCGTCGCCATGGATCGGGACGAGGCTCGGGAGCAAGCGATCCCCGACCAAGAGCGTCCGCTGACCCCGAAGGGCAGAAGGCGCATGAAGGCCGCCGCGCGCGGCCTCGCCGACCTGGCGAACGGGGCGGAGCTGCTCTTCTCGAGCTCGTACGTCCGCGCGGTGCAGACCGCGAAGATCGTGCGGCGCGCCTTCGAGGACGACATCGGTTACCGCGAGACGCCGGCGCTCTTGCCGCACGCCGAACCCACGGAGCTCGCTCGGGCGCTCTCGGACGGCCCGTCGATGCCGTCCGTGCTCGTCGTGGGTCACGAGCCGCACCTCGGCCGTTTCGTGGGGTGGTCTCTCGCGGGGCAATCGAAGGAGCTCGTCGAGCTCGACAAAGGCGGCGCATGTCTCATCCGTTTCGAAGGCTTGCCTTGTGCTTCCGGGGGCCGGCTGGTGTGGCTCTTGTCCGGCAAGCTGCTGCGGCGCGTAGGGTAGGTGAGCGATGACCGAACCCGCCGTCGAAGCGACTCCGCAGGCCCCCGGCTCCGCGCCTCGGCGTCAGACGGGGCAAGCCCTCGCCGCCATCGATCTGGGCTCGAACAGCTTCCACATGGTGGTCGCCCGCGTCCACGACGGACAGATCGTCGTCGTGGATCGGATGAAGGAGATGGTGCAGCTCGCCGCGGGCCTCGAGCCGGACCGCAGCATCCGCCCGGACGCGCAGCAGCGCGCGCTCGTGTGCCTCGAGCGCTTCGGTCAGCGGGTGCGGCAGATGCCGCAGGAGAGCGTGCGCGTCGTCGGAACGAACACGTTGCGCGTTGCCCGCAACGCCGAGTCGTTCCTCGAGCGCGCCGAGGAGGCGCTCGGGCAGTCCATCGAGATCATCAACGGCATCGAGGAAGCGCGGTTGATCTACCTGGGCGTCGCGCACGGCCTCGGCGCGAGCACCGATCGCAGGCTGGTCATCGACATCGGAGGCGGCAGCACGGAGCTCGTCATCGGCGAGGGCTTCACGCCGCTCGACATGGAGAGCCTGTACATGGGGTGCGTGGTCATGATGACCAAGCACTTCCCGGACGGCCGGATCTCCGCGAAGCGTTTCCGTCGCGCGGAGGTGACGGCGCTCCAGGAGCTCGAGCGCGTCGAGCCGCGCTTCCACCGGCTCGGATGGAAGGCGACCATCGGCGCCTCGGGGACGATCCGCGCGGTCGCCGCGGTCGTCGCGAACGCGGGCTGGAGCCGCCAGACGATCACCCGGGAGGGGCTGCGCAAGCTCAGGTCGGCGATCATCGACGCCGAAGCGGTGGACAAGGTGTCGCTGCCGGGGCTGAGCCGCTCGCGCGTGTCCGTCTTTCCGGGGGGCGTCGCCATCCTCTCGGCGCTCTTCGAGAGCCTCGAGATCGAGGAAATGCGGGTGAGCGACAGCGCGCTCCGGGAAGGGTTGCTGAACGACCTCCTCGGACGCTTCTTGCATCGCGACGTTCGTAACACCACGGTGGAAGCGTTGATGGATCGCTACCACGTGGACCGCGAGCAGGCGCGCCGAGTGGAGACGACGCTCCAGGGGCTCTTGCCGCAGGTGCTCGACGCCTGGAGCTTGCCCAAGCACCGCTCGGAGGAGCTCTGCTCGTGGGCGGCGCGCCTGCACGAAATCGGGCTCGACATCGCGCACAGCCACTATCACAAGCACGGCGCCTACGTGCTCGAGAACGCGGACATGCCCGGCTTCTCGCGACAGGAGCAGTGGCTCCTCGCCGCGCTGGTGCGCGCGCATCGCCGCAAGTTCCCGTCGAGCTTGTTCCGCAATTTGCCGACGAAGGGACGCCTGGTCGAGCATCTCGCGGTCTTGCTGCGGCTCGCGGTGCTCTTGCACCGAAGCCGAACCGAGGTGCCGCAGATGACGCTCGTCGCCGCGCGGCGCTCCCTCACCGTGAAGCCGCCTCCGGGCTGGCTCGAAGCGCACCCGCTGACGCAGGCGGATCTGCTCGAAGAGGCGGAGCTGCTCCGCGCCGCCGATTTCGAGCTGAAGACACCGGGCACCTCCGTTCCCGCGCCGACGGGAGACTGAGTCGTGGCCATCGATCTCCGGGCCGTGGCCAAACGGCTTCGAAAGAGCGCGCTCGTTCGAAGGCTCGGGCGTGAAGCGCTCGTGCAGAACCGGGCGCGCGACATCGTGCGCGCGCTCTTGCCGGCGCCGTCGATGGCCGAGGCGGTCTACTGGCCGTCGACGCGACCCCCCTCGGACGCGCCGGGCTCGCCGCGAACGAGCGAAGAACCGGCGAACCTCCCGGCGCACCTCGGGCAGATCGTGCACAAGCGACTCGATCGACTGGTCGAGACGATCGACTTCGCAGACGCCGACGACGCCGTCGAGGCGCTGCACGATCTTCGCGTCTCGTCGAGGCGGCTCCGCGCCTTCGTGCAGCTGTTCGAGCCCCTGCTCGACCCTCCGATCGCCGCGCACGTCGGCAAGCCGCTGCGCCGCGTGACGCGCGCCGCCGGCGAGCTCCGCGACGTGGACGTGCAGATCGCGCTCCTCGAGGCGCGCATCGCCGCGCAGAGCACGGACGCGGCGCGCGCCGCCCTCGAGCACTTGCTCGAGCGCATCCACGGACGAAGAGACGCGGTGCAGGCGCACGCGCAGCGACGGCTGCGCAAGGTGAAGAAGAAGGACATCGGGGTGGGCGTCGCGGCGGCCCTGGGCGAGGTGGTCGCGCGGCTCCCCGCTTCATCCGCGGACGCGGCGCGGCTCGGGTGGACGCTCCTCGAGCCGCTCGTCGAGGGCGTCGAGCAGCACGAAAAGGGGCTCGGTCCCGAGAGCCCGCCGGCGGCGCTCCACGAGCTCCGCATCGGCATCAAGAAGCTCAGGTACGCGCTCGAGCTCGTCGCGCCGCTGCTCGGTGAGGATCAGCGCGAGCTCATCAAACGCACCGAGTCCCTCCAAGAGCTGCTCGGCACACATCACGATCTCGTCGTGATCAGCGGGTTGATGGACGACGAACGGCGCGCGCTGGAAGGCCGCGGGCGCAAGACGCTGCCGTTCGGCCTCACCTTGCTCCGCGGCGAGCTCGACGCCGAAGAGCGCGAGCTCGCGCTGCGGTTCGAGGCCGCGCGCGCCGCGCCCGGATACTTTCGCGACCGGATCCAAGCTGCGCTCGCGCGCGCTTGAGCGTGTTCGCAGTTTGCACAGATTTCCGCTGCGTCGCGTCGACGACCGCGTGACCACCAAGGCGCTCTCAGCGGCATGGAAGGTTGCTGGTCGCCGTCGGCGAGGCCGGCCCCGCTGACCGACTAGGGAAAACCCCTGTCCGAACCTGACCAGCTACGAGACGGCTCGGCTCACGACTTCTCCGCGGCGCGCCTTCGACCCGACTGGTTGCGATGAGCTCGCAGGTCGAGGAGCCGGTGTGCGAAGCGAGCGCACTAGTACGTTGATTGCGCAGCTTTGAAGCGCCCGCGGCGGTCACCGTACGCCCCTCGAGCGATGCTCGACGCAAAGGTCCGGCCTAGGGTACAAAGGCATGTGCTCTTGTCGATCTTCCACGGCCTCGTCTCCATCCTTCGGAGCCCGAAGCTTCTCTTCAGCAGCAACGCCGTCGACTACTACCAGTACCTGGGCGACGACGTCGTAGAAGGGCGCGACGGAGGCTTCGAGGATCCCAACAAGCCGCTGTGGCTCAACCTCGGCTACTGGAAGACCGCGCGGACGTATCCCGACGCGGCGAAAGACATGGCGCGCGTGCTCGGCGAAGCCGCGGGCCTCGGCCCGAACGACGAGCTGCTCGACGTGGGCTTCGGGTTCGCGGAGCAGGATTTCTTCTTCATCGAGCACTTCGGGGTGAAGAAGATCACCGGCCTGAACATCACGCCGCTGCACGTGGAGCGCGCCAATCAGCGCGTGCGCGAGCGACACCTCGAGGCGCGGATGGATCTGCGGCTCGGCTCGGCGACGGAGATGCCTTTCCCCGACGCCTCGTTCGACAAAGTCACGGCGCTCGAGTCCGCTTTCCATTTCGACACCCGCGACAAGTTCTTCGCCGAGGCCTTCCGGGTGCTCCGCCCCGGCGGCAGGCTGGCGACGGCGGACGGCGGACCTTCCCCGGGTCACGGACCGCTCACGTTCTCCAATCGCTTCGTCATGAAGCGATGGTCCGTGCCCGTCGAGAACATGTACGATCGCGACGAATACCTGAAGCGGCTAGAGGCCGCCGGCTTCGTCAACGCGCGCGCGGAGTCGATCCGCAATCACGTCTTCCCGGGGTGCACGAAGTACCGCCGCCTGCGCGAGCAAGGCAAGAGCATGAAAGATGCCGTCATCGAGCTCAGTCCGGAAGAAATCGAGCAGTGTTACAGCATCGAAGAGTGGGCGCTCACCGGCTTCACCGACTACGTGATCTTCACCGCCGACAAACCACGTTGACGGACGACGGCGTGGTTCGAACCCGAAGCGATCGGGCACCCTAATGCTGGTAGGGCTCCGCATCGTCATCGGCGTCGTCGTCTTCCGGCTGAAGAAGCTGGAGATGGCGAACCTCGCGGCGGCGCTGGCCATCGCGCTCGCGCTGCGCCTCGGGTTCGTCGACGTCGCGGTGCGGCTCGCTTTCGCCTTCGCCCTGAACATCGTCGTCTACCTGAACAACGACTACATCGACGTCGACATCGACCTGAACTCGACGAACAAGGACGCCTCGAAGTCGAGCTACCTCGCCCAGCACCTGCGCGCCGCGTTCTGGGCGCAGGTCGTGCTCGTGGTGCTGCTCTGCGCCGGCGCGCTCGCCTACGACCCGGGGCTCCTCTTCCCCATCGTCGTCGGCGGCGGCATCTGCTGGTGGTACTCGGCGATCCTCAAGCGCCGTCCCTTCTGGGACATCCTCGCGATGATGATCTGGGGAATCGCCATGCCGATGTGCGGCTCGCCGGTGGAGCGCGTGCTCGGCTGGGGCCTCGCCGCCCAGCTCGGCCTCTTCTCCGGCGTGTTCGAGACCATTCAGGTGATGCGCGACGCCGACGCCGACGCGGTGGAGGCCGGCGTGCGCACGACCGGGGTCGTGCTCGGCAAAAAGCGGACCCTGATGCTCGCGCGGGCGATCATGGTGGCGTGCACGGCGTACGCGGCGCTGGTCATGCATCCGCTCGCCGCCGTCGTCAGCGCCGCGGCGCTGTTCGTGCCGTTCTCCGCCGATCACGTGGAGCGATACTGGACCCACGTGAAGCTCGTGTACGGGATCACCTGGCTCGTCATTTGCGCCTTCGTCTTCTTCCAGCAAAAGAGCTCCGGGCTGGTCTGGGCCATCGACGCCGCGGCGACGTTCCGCTGACGAAGGAGCGCGTCCCGACGGACCCGACGACATGAGTTCGCTCGAGGATCGACTCATCGCGTTTCTCAGGAAGCCGAAGCTCGGGCGATGGCTCGCGCTCGTCGCCGTCCTTTTGTCGTCGCCTTGCCTCTTCATCGGCTTCTGGCTGGACGACTACATCGGTCGCTACGTGTGGTCCGATCTGCCGGGCGCGCACGCCTGGAACCGCATCATCGAGGGCGGCTACGCCATCGCCAACGGCAACCCCGCCGACAACCGATGGCAGGTCGAGCTCGGCTTCGCGCCGTGGTGGATCTACGATCACCTGCTCGTCCGGCTCTATCGTCCCATCAGCCTGGCGACGCATCTCTTCGACGCCAAGCTGTGGCTGCACAGCGCGTTCATGATGCACGCGCACAGCTTGCTCTGGCTCGCGCTGATGGTCCTCGCGGCGACGCGAATGTACCGAGCCGCGCTCGGGACGATGGTCGGCGGCTTCGCCGCGCTGCTGTTCGCCGTCGACCACACGCACGGCTTCGTCGTCGGCTACATCGCGAACCGGCACGCGCTCGTCGCCGGCACGCTGTGCATGGTGTGCCTCGAGCTGCACATGCGCGCGTACAAGGAAGGAAACCGGGCCTTCCGCGTCGCGGCGCCCGTCGTTTACGTCCTTTCGCTGCTCTCCAGCGAGGCGAGCCTCGCCGTCGCGGGATATCTCTTCGCGTACGCGCTCTTCGTCGAGACCGGCCCGTTGCTCCGGCGCGCCCTGGGCTTTGCACCTTACTTCGTCGCGACCGTCGTCTGGCGCGCGGCGTACAACCTCACCGGGCACGGCGCGCGCGGCTCCGGGCTCTATCTCGATCCCGGCCGCGATCCCGTTCATTTCATCCTCGCGATGCTCGAGCGCGGGCCGGTGCTCCTGCTCGGGCAATTCTTCATCCCGCCGGCGGAGGCCGCGTCGCTCGGCGGCGGCGCCTACGTGAAGCCGCTCCTGGTGTTCGCGGGCCTCTTCTCGGTCGCGCTCGTCGTCGCGTTCGCGCCGCTCTTGGCGAAGAGCCGCACGGCGCGCTTCTGGGCGCTCGGGCTCCTCGTCTCCCTCGTCCCGGCGAGCTCGACCTGGCCGCACAACCGGCAGCTCTTGTTCACGAGCTTCGGCGCGATGGGCCTCGTCGCCGAGCTCTGGGACATGTTCGTCAACCTGCGTGGTCAGAAAATGCCGCTCCCCCTCCGCGCGTCCGGCGCGGTCGGCGCGGTGCTCCTCCTCGGCCGTCTCGTGATTTCCCCGGTGGCGACGCCCATCGCCGTGTGCAGCATCGCGCTGACGACGCCGCTGCACCACGCCATCACCACCGTGGGCGACGAAATAGGCGGCCGCGACGCGGTCTTCGTCACCGCGCCCGACTACTTCGCGGTGAAGCTGGTGCAGCTCTCGCGCCGCGTCGAAGAGCAGCCCATCGCGCGGCGCTGGCGGGCGCTGTCGTTCGGACCCGAGGCGGTCACGGTGGAAGCGACGAGCGCGCGCTCGCTCCGACTCCACTACGAGGGCGGCATTCTGACGCACCCCTTCATGGAGCTCTATCGCGCTCGCAACATCCCGATGCCCGCCGGAAGCCGCGTCGATCTGGCAGGCCTCTCCATCGTCGTCGCGCACACGACGCCAGACGGCCGCCCCGACGTGGCGGACTTCACCTTCGACAAGCCGCTCACCGATCCGTCCTTCGTCTTCTACTCCTGGACGGACCACGGCTTCGCCCGCTTCACGCCGCCCGCTCCTGGCGAGTCGACGACGCTACCGCCGGCGCTGATGCGGTACGGGCTGGACTAGACCCAGCTCAGCTGGGTCGACCCTACTTGGGCATCCGTCACAGAGCTCAGACCTCTGCCGGAGCAGAGTGTTTCGCCCCGCTCGCCCATCGGGCAGGGCGAAACATGGGGTCGACGCAGGCGAGCTCCGGGACTAGCGCGCCCGCTCCGACGACCCTTCGTCGGCGCTCGGCCTGAGCGACGGGAAATTCCGCGCGCGCGCCCGGAACTCCGACGGCGCCACGCCGGTCCAGCGCCGGAAAGCGCGATGGAACGCCGACTCGCTGGAGAAGCCGAGCAGGAACGCCACTTCGCTCACCGCGACGGACGGCTCCCTGAGATAGCGCTCCGCGAGCTCTTTGCGGATCTCGTCGACGATGTCGCTGAAGGTCGTGCCCTCTTGATCGAGCCTGCGGCGGAGCGTGGGCACGCTCATGGCCATCTTGATGGCCATGAATTCCATGGTGACCTCGCCGCCGCGCAGCTGTTCGACGACGATGCGACGAACACGGCCCGCGACGCCTTCGATGGCCGGGAGGCGCTCGAGCAATCGGCGCGCGTGCTGTTCGTAGGCTTCCGACACCGTCGGATCGGAGCGCGCCATGGGCGCCGACAGCGTGCTTTTGTGGAACACGATGTCGTTGGTGCCGCCGCCGAAGAAGACGGGACAGCTGAAGTATCGCCGGTACGCTTCGACGTACGCCGGCTCGGGGTGCGCGAAGTGCACTTCGGCGGCGTCGACGCCGGGCGCCGAGTTCCGGCGCACGAACGAGAGCGTCGAGCCGAGCACGAAATCGTTCGCGGCGGGCGGCTGATGAACGCCGTCGTTGACGCGATACCGGTAGACGACGCGATCGCCCTGTTCGATGAGCAAAAACTCCGCGGCGGCGTGCATGAGCCGGTAGTAGCGGGCGATGCAGCTGAGGGCATCGCCGAGGGTCGGACGGCTGCGCGCCGCGTACTCCAGCACGTCGAGGTCGCAGGGTTCGGCGAGCGACCCCGCTTGCAGACCGATGGTAGGATCCTGTCGGTTCGCAGTCCCTGCGTCGAGCAGCTCGATGGCCGTCCGGTGTGGGATACGCGTATCCGGATTGGCGAAATCCGCCGGCTCTATCCCGACCTGATGGAGCAGCGAAAGCGCCCGCGGTCCCGCCCCCGACAGCCGCGCGAACGGCCAGGTTAGGCGGATGGAGACCAGGTTCTCTCGGACGGCAGGACCACGCATCGGCAAAAAACCCCAACAGAGTCTAGCATCCGCGCGCGCTCCGGCAGAATCCGGAGAAGGACGGCACGATCGGTTTGTGCCTTTGCGGCGTCGGGAAAAAGGCACCACACTCGGACCGTTGCAGGCTCGCCGTTATGCCGGTGTCACACGGTCCGCCGTGCGGCCATCTCTCGCTGCCGAGGAGCAACGGCTGATCGCGGCATTCGGACGAGCGCTTTCTGTGGCGCTGGTTTTGCCGCTCGGCGTCATCGGGTGCTCCAACACGACGCCGTCTCGCTCGAAAACGGACGCGTCGCCGCCGACAGATGCTTGCGTGCCCGAGCTCCAGACCGTGTTCTTCGGTACCATCGACGGCGCTGCCGAGTGCCGGGCAACTCAGCTTCTCGCGTGCGGGCTCCCCGCGAGCGTTCACGAGCACGACGCCGGCTGTGGAATCAGGGCGTTGGATTGTCGCGCGGTTTGCCCTTCGTACGGCGCGTTCAACTGTCAGGCGGCGGACGCTTCCTGCGTCGGGGGGCACATCGTTCGCGACGGTCCGATTTCGGTCTCGTGCGACTTTTGCCCGGGCGGAATCGGCCGGCGGCCCACCGGGCTAGTAATGCCGGAAGCGCGCGCCACCGAAGGGGCGCTCGCGGTCTATTTCGAGCGCGCGGCGTTTCTCGAGGCGGCGTCGGTGCGCGCTTTCGAAGAGCTGCGCCGCGCGCTCATCACTCTCGGCGCGCCGCAGGCGCTCCGCGACGCCGCTCGCAGCGCGGCGAGCGACGAGATCTCGCATTTCGAGCTGACGGCGCGTTTGGCACGTCGGTTTGGCGGCCGAGCTCCACCGAGCGCGCGCCCGTCGCGCGCCGGTACGCCGCACCTCGATACGCTGGCGCGCGACAACGCCGTCGAAGGTTGCGTTCGTGAAACGTACGGCGCGCTCGTGGCCTTGCATCAAGCGCGCGCCGCGCGCGACGACGTCGTCCGCGGAACGATGGAAATCATCGCCGCGGACGAAACCCGTCACGCTGCCTTGTCATGGGCAGTATTCCACTGGGCGGCCGCGCGGCTCGGCCGCACGGCGCGCGAGGCGATGCACGCCGCGCTGCGGGACGCGATCGGCGAGCTGTATTCCGAGGTTCGCGAGCCCGACGTGGACTTGGTCCGTATCGCGGGGCTTCCGACGTCCGTGGAGCAGAAACGTCTCTTGCGCCAGCTCGAGATGAGCATATGGTCATGACCCTGTGTCTCCATCATTTCTCAATATGAGGCCGGTAGCGTGCGAGCGTAGTCATGGGTGAAGAAGCACGTGTTTTGGTCGTGGAGGACGATGCCGGTGTTGCCGGAGGCATCGTTCGTGGACTGCGCGGCGCGGGGTTCGACGTCGAGCTCGCGGCGGACGGCATCGAGGGGACACGCAAGGCGCTCGAGCGGCGCTTCGACGCGATCGTGCTCGACCTGATGCTGCCGGGGCAAAACGGCCTCGCCGTGCTCGAGCAGCTCAAGGGACGCGAATCGGTGCCCATCCTCGTCCTCACCGCGCGCAGCGAGCTGCCGGATCGGCTCGCGTGCTTCGCGCTCGGCGCCGCGGACTTCATCGCGAAGCCCTTCTGGATAGAAGAGCTCGTCGTGCGCCTGCGCGCGCGCCTGAAGATCGTGCCCGAGGCGAAGAAGCGCGTCGTGTGCTGGGCCGACGCCGTGCTCGATCTGGATCGGCGCGCCGTGACGGTCGGCGGCAACGACGCGGGCCTCACGCGGCACGAGTTCGACATCCTCGCGCACCTCGCCGAGCGCGCCGGTCGCGCCATCTCCCGCGAGCAGCTGGCCGAGCACGCTCTCTCGCCGTTCGAGCAGCGCGACGCGCGTACCATCGACAGCCACATCGCGCGCATCCGGAAGAAGCTCGGAGCGCTCGCGAGCGCGCACCTGACGACGGTCTGGGGCATCGGCTATCGCTTCGAGTTGGAGATAGACGCCGCTTGAGGCTGTGGCGCGGCCTCGGGACCCGAATCGTCTTCAGCTCGGTTCTGTGCGGGCTGCTCGGTATCGTGGTCGCGTGGCTGCTCATCCGACACACGGCGCGCGAGACGATGCAGGTCGGGTTCGCGCCCTACATGCATCGGACATTCGACGCCGCGCAGCTCCGCCGTTGCGAGGCCGCGCCCGAATCGTGGGCCATCGAGGTCGGTAACGGCGGCCGCCTCGACGCTTACGACGTCGCGACCTTGCGCTCGCGCAACCCGAAATCGCCGCCGCTCGACGAGGCGCTCTACGCGAAGCTGAAGTCGGGAGAGTTCGCGCCCGCGCAGCCGCGCCTCGGCTCGGATCGCGGGGGCACCATGGTCATCCGCGCCGCCGAGCAAGGGCCCTGCAGCTTGATCCAGGCGACGTGGCCGCCGCGCGCGTCGTGGCGCCGGCACCTCTTGTACCTCATGCTCGCGGGCGCGGTCATCGTCATGGCGCTCGCGGCCGCGCTCGGGGTGCTCGCCGTCGTCGTGCCGCTCACTCGACGCATCGATCGCCTGCGCGCCGCCGCGGGCAGAGTCGGGTCGACGTCGGACTACGCCTCGGCGGGAGACTCGAAGAGCGACGAGCTCGGCGAGCTCTCGGCGATTCTGGACGACGCGCACGAACGCATCCGCGCCGACGCGGCGATGCTCGAAGATCGACAGAAGGCGCTCGAGCGATACCTCACCGACGTCGCGCACGACCTGAAGACGCCCATCGCGTCCCTGCAGATTGCCCTCGAGCAAGCCGCGCACCGGAGCCGCGACGCGACCCTCGACGAGATCCTCAAAGGATCGCTGAAGGACGTCGTGTATCTCTCCGCGCTGACCTCGAACCTGCGCCTCGCGTGTCAGCTGCGCGACGGCTGGGATCCGGCCGCCGGCGACGCCACCGTGGATCTCGGCGAAGTCGTGGAGCGCGTCGCTCTGCGGGTGCGCTACTTCGCGAAGAGCCGCTCCATCCAGCTCGACGTGGCGCGCCCGGACGCGCCGGTGCTCGCGCGTTGTTACTCGACGGCCGCGGAACAGGTCGTCACGAATCTCGTCGAGAACGCCGTTTCGTACGGCGATCCCGGTGGTCACGTGGCCGTCGTCCTCGAATCACAGGCGGATCGCTTCACGCTGGAGGTCGTCGACGACGGCCCGGGCGTGCTTCCTTCGGAGCTGCCGCGTCTCGGCGAGCGCACGTTCCGCAGCGACGAAGCCCGGCAGAGAGAGCCGAACGGCAGCGGGCTCGGTCTCGCGATTTCGAGCGAGGTGTGTTCCCACTGCGATTGGGCGTTGTCGTTTTCGCGCGAAGAGCCGCGCGGCCTGCATGTGACCATAAAGGGCGAGCGGATCTCGAACGTCGAACCCGCGGCGCGCCCATCTGGAGCGACTCAACGGTTCCTCAATACCGCGGGAACATGATGACCGTCGCTCCTCGCCCAGGTTGCCGCGCGTCTCACATGGTGAAAGCGTTCGTCGGCGATCGAACTCCGGACCGCGGCGGCTTGTGCGAGGAGCGACTTGAGCGTCTGACTCGCTCCGTGTCGCGCGACTGCGACGCGCTCCTCGCAAGCTGACGGGTCTCGCGTTCACCGTCGGATGGGGTCAGCCGGTGGTGGTGGACGTCGCGGGTTGAGTGGTGCTCGAGTCGCTGTTGATCGCCGAGTCGAAGGCGCTCGCGAGGTCGTTCATGACCGCGCCGCCGCCGTGGTGATGGCCGCCGTGATGCGCATGGTGAGCGCCCTCGGCGCCGCCGCTCGCATTCTGGGGGCGAAGGTCGGACAAGTTGCCCGATTGAGCGACCTTGTCGAGGCGATCCGCGATGCTGTTGAGACGGGTCGCTTCGTCGCCGCTGGCGTTCTTCGCGTCGGCGCGAAGCTGGCTCGCCATGTCGCCCACGACCTGCTTGAACTTCGAAGGATCCGATTTGCTGAGCTGGGAAAGCTCGTGGAACATCCGGCCCGGGCCGGAAATGCTCGTCGTCGCGGGTGCGCCGACGCCGTCCGACGTCGCAGGAGGTGCGCTGTTCGTGTTCGTACCCACGCTGAGCGTGGGATCTACGGTGGAGAGACTCGGTGCGGAGGTTACGTTCATGGCTCGTTCCTTTCTCGCTCTTTGAGCGTCGACTTCTGAACGGCTACGAACGGCGTGCGTTGATGACCTGTTTACGATGGTTCAATACTTCTGCAACAGGAGATGGTGCCCATCGCACTCACCATCACACACACGACGGTGCACACGCCATTGATTCGCATACGCTTCCGTCGAGGGCATGGACTTCGATGAACAGCCCGATTTGCGAATTGCTGCCTGCTGCGCGGCGAAGCGTGTCGCTCACGCCAACGGCCGTCACCGCCCAGCGCCACACGCTCCCAGCGCTGGAGTCTTCGCGAGCCACCGTCGCCGCGTACACGTCACACGCTCCCGCCGCTCGCGCTGTAGGCTCGGCGCACCCATGGCGCGCCGGGTGATCTTTGCCGATTCGATTGCGAAGCGGCGCGCCGGGGGACGTGCGCTGCTGCGCGCCGGGGGACGTGCGCTGCTGCACGCCGGGGGACGTGCGCTGCTGCGCGCCGGGGGACGTGCGCTGCTGCGCGCCGGGGGACGTGCGCTGCTGCGCGCCGGGGGACGTGCGCTGCTGCGCGCCGGGGG
>DASZVB010000122.1:0-135397 GCA_035547195.1 Polyangiaceae bacterium | reverse complement strand
TGGCAATACGTGTCGCGGCAGGTGCGGGTGGCGGCGTCGTAGGCCGGCGCCCCGCCCTTCGCCCGCGCCAGTGCGCCGAACGTGAGCTCGGCCGGGCGCGCCGAATCGGCGTGCCCCGGCTCGTCCACGCGGTCCGGAATGCGGTGACATTCGTCGCAGGCGATCGCCGCGTGCGTCGCCGAAGCCCGGAGGTGGATCTGATGAGCGCCGACGCCCGGATAGGAGACGTCCGTCATCAGCGTGGTGTCGTGGGGCGGCGCCGCGCGCTCGAGGTAATCGCCGGAGCGCGACGGATCCCCGTGGCAGCTCGCGCAGCGAGTCACGTCGCTGGACGTGAAGGTGTCGCGGCGATCGAGACACGACGACCCGAACAACGCCGCGCCGGCGGCGAACGCGACCGACGCCCACAGAGCGGCGCCCCGCCACGGCGTGAGGCCGGCGTCGTTCGGCGAATCGCGCGGCTCAACCATGGCAGTACCGGCACATCCCCGAAGTCTCGCTCTGGGTGCTCCGCCAACCGCCCGGGTGCGGATTACCCCCGTACCCGCCGACGCGGTGGCACCGAATGCAGTTCGTGGCCGGGCCCTGGTCGTGGCACCCCGCGCAGAGCAGGATGTCGCGGCGTGCTTCGCGCCCGTGCCCGCTCGGAACACCGGGCTCGCTGTTGACCCAGCCGGGTGGGTGCGGGTTCCTGCCGCCCACCGCGTTGCCGCTCACGCCGCGCTCGACGTGGCAGGCGTCGCAGGTCTGCGGCGTGTGACACGACAGGCACTGCGACGGGTTCGCTTGCGCCTCGATGGCGTGGCGGGTGAGGAAATCGCCGCGATGGACGAAATGACGTTCGATCGCGTCCGGACGCCGCCGTTCGACGGCGAGATCCTGCGTCGTATCGTGGCAAGCATCGCAATCCGCCTGCGCGTGGCACGATTGGCAGAGCCGCTTCTCGCTGGTCGCGAGCCGCCCGTGATGCCGCGCGAACGCCGCGTCGTGGCGCAGGAACGACTGCGGCATGATCCCGGACAGACTCCCCGAGGCGTGACACGGCGCACACGTGCCGTCGTCCCACTGCCGCTGGTGCTCGTGGCACGAAAAGCACCGCTTCATCGGCGGCAACCGCGGCTCTCCCGGCGCGACGACGCCCGCGTGGCAACCGACGCACTGGCCGCGGATCTCGCGCATCGCGAGGTGCCGCGCGTGATCGAATCCTATCTCGCCGTACGGCGTCGCGTCGCGCGCGGCGACGGCCGCGGCCACCTCGTGCGCGTCCTCGCGATGGCACCGCTCGCAGGCCTCGACGTCCGGAAAATGATGCGCCCGCTCCTTGTCGGACACGGCGTGGCAGCTGGTGCAAGTGAGACACCCCTGCTTGCCCGGTACCCCGCAGTCGATCTTGGCGAGGTGCACCGCATGGGGAAAACGGGGAACGTTCGTGGCTCCGCACGCGACCACGACCGAGAGCGCCACCGCGGCGACGAGGACGAGGAACGGCGCCCCCGAACCGCTGGTCACTCCGACCTCCTCCTGCCCGAGAAGTCCAGATCGCACGACAGCTGCAGCATCGCCTGGGCGTCCAGGCGCGCGTACGGCGATTCGGCGAGCGAGCTCGCCAAGAGCGCGCCGAACGGCCCGCGGGGCCGAAAGCCGAGCGTCCCCGCGAACACCGACGACGTCCGGTAGCCGCGCACGGCGTGATCGTACCAGTAGAGATAGCTCTCCACGGTCAACGTGAGCGGCGGTAGAAGTCGTTCCGAGACCGACGCGCGCGACGAGTGATAGCCGTTCTCGGGCGCGACGAGGCGCGCGTACGACAGCCGCAACAGCGTGCGGCGCGCGCGGTCGGCCACGAACGTCACCGCCACGTCGCCTCTGCCGCCGGGTCGGCTCCCGTCGTAGATCTGGGCGAATCCGCTGGCGTCCACGGCGACGCGACGCGTGGCGGTGAGCTTCGCGAACACCCCCGTCTCGTCGTAGGCGCTGGTGCTGAAGACGGAGAGCACGCTCGTCCGCGACAGCAGCAGAGACGGCTCGGTGTGGCGATACTCGAATGAGACGTCCAGCGGCTCGAACGGCGTCGCGTCGATCCATCCGCGGGCGTCGGACAGCCGGCGCGCGTCGAGCTCCAAGATTGCGTCCGCGAACAACGCGAGGCGTTCCACGGGACGCAGCTGCGCGTCGGCGCCGAGGCTGCGATGGTCGAGCGCGCCCGCGTCGTGCTGTTCATGGAACGAAACCTGGGCGCCCCCTTTCGCGTTCGACCAGCCGAAGCGCGCTCCGCCGAGCGCGTAACCGGAACGCCCCGAAGGAGGCAGCGCCGACGGGTTTCGCAGGGCCACGTCCGACGACGCGCCCAGGTTGTAGTAAGCGGGCCGCTCGTCCCACCGCGGCAGCGCGGTGAGCCCACCGTAAGCCCCGACGTCGAAGCCAGCGCCGAACGCGGCGTCGACCATGGCGCCGTCGAAGCGCGCATACCGAGCGGCGCCGCCGGCAACGACCTGCCGCCCGAGGCGCAGCGAGACCGGCCCGCGATGGAGGCGCACGTAGGCCGTCTGCACGTCGCCGTCCGGCGACTGCGCGGGCGCTCCTGCGGGAGCCACGACCGCGCCCCACGCCGAGAGCTCGAGGTCCACCGAATCACGGCCGACCGGCGTATCCAGATCCAGCGCCCGCAGCAGCAGCGTCTCGCGGATGGGAAGGAGTGTTTGCGTCTCCACGATCGCTCCTTCCGGGCCGGGCAGCGGCGCGCGCCGGAACAGGTCCGCGCGCGTCTCGCTGTGGACGGTAATGGAGTGATCGTCGGCCGCATCCGTGCTCGCCGCGTGCGCGTCGGGCACGCCCGCGACGGTCACGCCGGCCGCGACGAGCACCGCGCTGGTTGGCAATGCCCGGCGCACTGCGCTCAGGGACGCGACGGAATGGTCGCGGGCGCCTTGCCGGTCAGCGCGAACACCGAGTCGTAGATGAGCTCGCGGACGTACACCGGGTTGTGCACTCCGCCGGCAGCGCCGCGCGCGAGGAGCAGGTAATTGTAGAGCGCGCCGGCGATGTCGGCGGGGACCCCGGTCGCGCCCGGCAGCACCAGATCCGTCTGGAACGCCTGATCCGAGAGATCCGTATCCGAAAGCGCCTGGTACGGCGCGGCCGCCGTCCGCGTCAGGTAGCCCGCGTTGTTCAGAGCGACGCGCAGCTCCTGGATGCCGGCCTTCATCGCGCTCTGCCCGCCGATGACGTCGAAGCTGGTCGTGCTGACGTGGCAACCCGATTGCTGGCAGGTCGACAGCTGCGGCGCGAAGCTGTGATCGCCGATGCCGTCGTTGCTGGCGACGGGCGGCATGTGACAGTTCAAGCAGCCGTTCTTGAAAGCCTGGTGCGATGACGTCTTGTACGTCTTGCCGGCGTAGTGGTAGCCGCCCTTGCCCGTGTAGATGTCGGACTGCGGCCCTTCGTGCGGTCCCCAGTACGTCGCGCTCAAGGAGTTGCTCGCGGTGATGTAGTTGGTCACGTCCTTGCGCGACTTGTGACACCAGATGCACATGTTGCCGCGGCCGTACTTGCCACCTTCCGTCCCGTCCGAGACGCCGACCGCGGAGCTCTTCTCGATGATCGCGCTGTCGTCCGCGGACGACGGCACCTGCAGCGGGAACGAGCCGGGCACGTAGTTCTTGCCGGTCTTGTGCGGATCCGTCGCCACGTCGACTTTGTGGCAGGTCGTACAGTCCACCTCGGCGACGGTCGCGGCGCCCTGGTACGTCGACTCGGTGATCTTCATGTTGGTGCTGGCGAGGTAGTTGATCTGCCCGTTCTTCACGTGGGCGGGTCCGCCCGTGCCGACGTAGCCGACGTTGCCGTCCGCGCGATACGAGATGCCATCGATCGCATGGCAATTGCCGCACGCGGTGGGTCCGGTCCAGGTCGCGACTTCCTCGCCGCCGAGGTTCGCGATGAACGTCGCGTAGTGCGTGCTCGCCTTCCACTGCTCGACGATGCCGCTGAAGCCATGACAGGGGCTGAGACACGTCGCCGTGAGGCCGCCCTCGGGAAGGCTCGACATGCCGCCGTCGAGCGACGAGCCCGCTGGTCCGGCAGGGCCGCGCGGTCCCGCCGGACCGGCATCGCCCTTCGGTCCCGCCGGGCCCCGATCGCCTTTCGGCCCCGGAACCCCTGCTTCGCCGCGCGCGCCGGCTGGCCCTTCTGCGCCGTCCTTGCCGTCGGAGCCACAGGCGATCAGCAAAGAACCCAGGACCCCCAGAAAAGGAACTGCCGTCTTCATCTTTTCGTCTCCTTCACGTTCACGCCGAGCAAGCCGTCTTCGTCTTTCGCGGACGGCACCGATGGACCGCCGCTTGGAACCTTCCGCTCACGCCGCGCGGCGTCCACGACGACCGCGAGCAAGTAACAACAGAACGCAGCCATCCCGATCCCGTGCCCCACGCTCATCGCGAAGATGACCGGAAGCGGTCTGGGCACGATCACCGAAAAGCACAGCACCGAAAGCCCCAGGAGCGCGAGCGCGCAGGCGAGCCGAACGAGGCCGCGCACCGATCGCGTCACGAGGTGCTCGCTGACGTTCACCGGAGCCTCTCCTCCAATTGCGAAACGGCGGGCGGCGCGCGCTTCGTGAACGGATGCGCATAACCGTGACAGCCCGGGCTCGCGCAGCTGACGCGGTTGGAAGCGAGCTCGGCATCGAGCGATCGGTGATCCGCGAGCTTCTTCCAGTCGTGGGCGGTGCCGGTGTGGCACTGCCGGCAGTTCGTGTTGTCGTACGGCTTGACGAGATGAATCTCTTTCTCGGCCTCCTCGAGGGTCATCTTGTCGTAGCCACCGAAGTAGTAGAGGTACACGTGCCGCAGGCCGCCGGCCTTCGTCAGCACGTACCCGTACATGCCGTAGTCGGCATGGCACACGTAACAGCTCCGATCTCCGAAGAATGGGTTGCGCGAATGCCGCGCGGCGAGCGATTGGGACACGGGGTCCTTGGTGTCCTCGAAGTGCGCCGACATCACGTGACACGACCCGCAGAAGGTCCGGTGGGTCGTCGCCTCCATGCCCGCCACCGTGGAGGCTCCGGCGGAAATAGCCGGTAACACGCCGAGCCCCAGGAATAAAAGCAGCTTGATGCGTAGATCGAGCTGCGGCGAAAGGACGAGGTGCCGCACGAGGATCACCGCCGCAGCCGCCGCTGCGACCAGCGTGATGACGGAGAGCGGCTCAGCGTGCACCGCCGACGATAATGCAAGGGAAGAGATTCGTACTGCAAAGCAAATCAATTGCCGCGAAGACGACCAGACCGCGTGAAACGATGGCGGCACATTTCGGGAAAGCCGTTCCCCGAGACGCAATCTTTTCGCTCTCGCGCAAGTATTGCGCCTGGCGAGAGTCGCATTCGTCCACACGGCCCCTTCGCACGCTTGCCGCGACCGTAGCTATTATGATGGCGCGGACGTGCCTGAACGCGAGCTGTCGCCGGTCGCCGTTCTGATCGCCATCGTGATCGCGGCGCTCTCGGCGTGCAGCTCGGACAAGAGCGCCGGCGAGAGCGGCCCGAACCCTGCGCGCGGCGTCTACATCCCGCTGACGTGGCAGACGGCGAGGACGACGACGGGCCACCGCATCCACGTCGGCGGCCGTCACATCGAATGCACGCGCTGTCACGAGCTCACGGGCACGACCATCGGGCGCGTGTCACCCGAGCGCTGCCGCGCGTGTCACGAGAAGGAGGGGGCGCTCGTGCACGCCGCAAACCAGGCGCGCACGCGGTTCGGTCCGACGGCGACGGCCGATTGCACGTCGTGTCACGCGTTCACCGCGTCGCAAGCCGCCGTCGAGCTCGGAGGTTCGGCGCGCGATCGCGACGCGGAGCACTCGGACGGCGGGCCCTTGCAGGCTCCCCCGCCCGATTGCCTGCGCTGCCACCGCGTCGCACAAGGCCACGTGCCGGCGATCGCCATCCACGTGAAGGGCAACGCCTGCTTGTCATGCCATCGCCCCCACGAGGACGCGACACCCAAGCCGGCGCCGTGTCTCGACTGTCATCGGGACGTGTCACCGGAGCACGCCGCCCACGGCGGTGAAGGCGGCTGCAAGGGTTGTCACGAAAGACAGCACGGCAAGGCCGAAGACGCGCTCGGTACCTGCGCGAGCTGCCACGCATCGCACGAACCGCGCATCCCCGCGACCGCGCTCTTCGCGAAGGGACACGACACTTGCGAGAGCTGCCATCGTCCTCACGATTTCCAGAAGGCTCTCGTCACTCCTTGCCGCTCGTGTCACGACACGGTGCACGCCCTCGCAGACACTGCGGTGACGGCGCACCAGCGCTGCACGAGCTGTCACGATCCGCACGACGTGCGCGGCAGCCCCCGGGCGGCGTGCACCGGGTGTCACTCCAACCTGCATCCCGATCACCCTAAGCTCGCGGGCGCGGGAGGCCCCGCGGGCGTCTGCGTGGGATGCCACGATCCGCATCCGCCGTCTTCCGCGCACGGCATCGCGAAGCCGTGCACGAGCTGCCACGCGACGGCGGCGAGCGACGTCGCGTTCCACCACGGCACCGAGTGCGAACAGTGCCACAAGCCGCACGACTTCGTCCTGGACGACGGCGGCAAGGCCGTGTGTCACCAATGCCACGAAGCGAAGCTCGCCGCGGTCGCCGTCAATCCGGGCCATCAGGCGTGCGCGGGGTGCCACGGCGGCCTTCCGCATCAGCCGGCCTCGGGTGCCGGCAGCTGCACGTCGTGCCACATGAAGGAGCACGACCGGGCGAACCCGGGACATCAAGCGTGCACCAACTGCCACGAGCCGCACGCCGGCGCGGTCCAGGCGCCGTGCAAGAGCTGCCACGCCGTGGAAGCCAGGACCGCTCCATCCGGCCACGCCGCTTGTCTCAATTGCCACGAGCAGCACAGCGGCGCGCCGGAGAACGCGGCGTGCGCCCGTTGCCATGGAAGGGAAGCGCAGACGAAGCACGGCCAGATCTCCGCGACCTGCACCGGCTGCCATCAGCCTCACGGGCCTGCGCCGCCGAGCGCCCCACCCCCGTGCCAATCCTGTCACGAGCCCGCAAGACTCCCGGGGCTTCATACGGCGGGCAAGCACACCGACTGCCGGGGTTGCCACTCGGGTCACGACGATCCCGCGGCGGCGATGCGAGCCCCCTGTCTCGCCTGTCACACGGATCGTAAGGATCACTTTCCGGACGCCCCGCGGTGCGCTTCGTGTCACCTCTTCGAATCGGGCGCTGGGCCGCCCGGAGCCGCCCGCTGAGCGCCCCCCGAGCCGCCCGCGGATCGCGAGCATCGTGAGAAAGCCGGCCAGCACTTAACAACTCGGCCGCGCCGAAACTCGGTACCTCGACGGCGCGTGCGGCGGCGGCGTGAGAAGAAACGCTTACTGCAACGCGAGGCTATCCGGCTTCCGGAACACCGACGAGCTCGTCGATGTTCGGCTGGAGGACGATCTCGATCCGACGGTTCTGACGGCGCCCCGCCTCGGTGTCGTTCGGGGCGATGGGGTCGAACTCGCCGTAGCCCGAGGCGGACAGAAGCTCCGGCGCCATTCCATGGGCTGTCAGGAAGCGAACCACCTCCACGGCGCGGGCGGTCGACAACTCCCAGTTCGACGGGAATCGCGCGGTCTGAATCGGCACGTTGTCCGTGTCGCCGGCAACCTGAAAACGTCGAGCGGGGATCGTCTGGAGAACGGAGGCGACCAGCGCGAGGGCTTCGCGGCCTTCGGATTTGATGACCGTTTGTCCCGAGTCGAAGAGGACGTCGTTCGGCAAGCGGATCACCATGCGGCCTTGACGAAGCACCACGGCGAGCTGGCCCGCGTCGACCATCTTGTGCAGGCGCAAGGCGAGCTGGCGAAAGAGGGCGGCGCGCGACTCGATCGCCGCTTCGGATTTGCGCAGTTCTTCGAGCCGCGCTTTGGTATCGGCGAGCGCTCCGGCCAGCGTCCCCTTTTCGGCCAGCATGGCGTCGACGTTCCTGCCCTGGCGCTCCAGCTCCTTGCGCAGCTCGATGTTCTCGGCCGTCGCACCGTCGATGCGCGCTTGCCGGAACTGGAGCTCGCGCGCGTTCGCCTCGAGCGCTTTGTCCCTCGAATCGACGAGCATCTGCGCTTCCGCCGCCTTGCTGTTCGCGTCGGCGCTCGCGGCCAGCGCACTCTCGAGATCGGCCGAGCACTGTTCTCTCGCGTTGCGCGCGTTCGCTGCGTCCCGAACGGCCTGGCCATACTTCTGCTGGGAGACGCCGCAGGCCGACGCTCCGAGGGCAAAGAGGATCGCCAACGTCCAACACTCGCTCTTCATGGGGTTCTCCTTGGGCAACTGCTCTCTTGCTCGCTCGTCGAGTCGATCGTCTCCGCAGAGAGCAAAGGTGGTGCCACCACGATCCCCAAGGTGGTCTTCACAGGCATGACCCGATGTGATGCAAACGATTCGCTCCGTGCGACCGTCCTGCGCGAGGACGAACCGACGCGGTTCCGGAGAATGAACCGACTGCCGCCTGGTGCGGTTGATGCAGATCGCGCGTCTCGATGCCACTGGCTGCACGCCGCTCCACGATGGCGCAGCTCGGGATCGCGATCGCCGTGCTCTCTGGATGTGCGCCGCTCGCCGATTTTCGCCCGCCCTCTGCCTTGGTTCGCGGTGGGCACACCTTCGAGATGGGCGGCGGCGGCGTGTACGTGACCCCGAGACCCTACGTGGTGGAATCCGGTCACGCCAACGGGCAGCTCTGGTTCACGGGGAAAGCCGCCAGCTGGCTCTCGTTGTCTCTCGCCGGCGCGTTCGACTCGCGCTCCGCGCTCGGGGGAGCAGCCGCGCTCGCTCGAGTCGTGACGACGGATCGCTTCGTCGGCGGAACAGGAGTCGAGCTAGGCTTTGCCTGGGCAGGGGCTTCCGTTTCCGGAGCCGTGAGGCTCTTCGACGACGCCTGGCTCTACACGGCGCCTCGGTTGTCGAACTGGGGAAAGTTTCTCGATTTCGGTGTTCCCGTCGGCATCAGCCTGCCGCTCGTCGACGGCTTCGTGCTGCGTGCCGAAAGCCAGGCGAGCTGGGAAAAGCTCGCTTACTACAACCGCCGAATCCACATCGGTGGTGCCGTCGCCTACGAGTGGTAGCGCAAAGGTTGCGCGAGCACGTGGTTCCGCGGGATTTGCGCGCCGGCGACTCGGTTGCACGTGGAAGTGCCGCACGCCACGCTAGCGTATGTTCGCCCGGATCCTCTTCTCCGGCGCCGTCTTCCTCGTTGCTTGCGGCCCCGCCCCGCTGCGCCCGCGCGATCCGACGCCGGGCGTCGTGCATTTCAAGATCGAGACGTTCAACGTCTACCAGGACGCTTACGACGATCCGGCAACCGTCGAGGCCATTGGCGCCGCGGACGCGGACCTGGTGTGCTTGCAGGAAATCCAGGCCCCGTGGGAGGACGCCATCCGGGCGCGCTACGCCGAGCAATACCCCAACATGCTCTTTCGTTCGGCGCCGGGGTCCGACGGTCTGGCGGTTATTTCGAAGTTCCCGCTCGAAGACCAAGGCTTTCACGAAAGTCCCATCGGGCAGCATCCAGACTGGCACGTCGTCGCGGACACGCCGATGGGGCCCGTTCAGCTTCTGAACATCCATCTCCGTTCGGTATTTCGCGGCGAGCCGTCCAAGATCGATTCCTACTTCGATCTGAGCCGCGATCATCTCGAGGAAATCCAGACGTTCTCCGCCGAGTGCATCCCCGGAATGCCGACCATCGCCGCCGGCGACTACAACGAGGAGCCCACGGGCAGCGCCGTCAAGTACCTCGAGGGCAAGAACTACCGGAATGCGCTGCCGATGTTCCACCCCGGGCAAGGCACCTGGCGCGATCCCCCTGCGTGGCAATTCGAGCAGACGATCGATCACATCCTCTTCGACGAGGCGTTCGACCCGCTGAATGCGTGGGTCGAGCTCCGCGGCAACTCCGATCACCTTCCGGTGGTCGCGCATCTGCAGGCGGCGCCGCCGTAGCCCCGCGGGCGCAATCGGTGCGCGCCGTCCCAAGCCTTCGCGCGAACATTGCGGTTTGCGATCTTCTTCGCGAAGAGATCGCCTGGCGCAACCCGTGCAGAGGCTTCGGATCTCCGACCGATGCGACGGGTGCTTGCGCTTGCTGTCTCGATCGTCGTCACGTGTTCTTCGACGCTGGCGAGCGCGGAGCCGAGCACCGCGGAACCTCACGTCGACTATTTCGTGGACACCAGCGGACGCCGCGTCGAGTTCAGGCCGATGTACGAGGGCTGGTTCGGCGATGGCCGTTATCCGCCGAACTACGGCCGCGCCGTCGGAGAGAACGCGGCGATGCTCGTCTTCGAGCTCTTCCTCTACTGGTACGACCCGAACCAGAACAGCGTCGACTGGCAATATCCGAACCTGGGACAGAAATTTTCGTCCGGTGAGGTGGTGCGGTTCGACGACAACATGCAGCTCACGAACTTCCTGCTTCATCCGCTCGCCGGAGGCGCCCACTACGGGTTGTCGCGGCTGAACGGCCTCGGCGTCCCCGCATCCTTCGCGACGGCCGCGATATCGTCCGGTATCTACGAAACGATCCTCGAGTGGCGAGAGGTGGTCAGCATCAACGATCTCATCGTGACGCCGTTCGCCGGAACGGCGGTCGGCGAGATGCTCTTTCAGCTCGGCAACTACCTCAACAGCGAGAGCCAGCGCCCGAAGACGCTGGACGAGGTGACCGGCGGCGGCGAGTTCGGACGCCGGCTCGCGGAGGTCACCGTGGGCCTCCCCCGACGCGGGCACGACATCGTCGACCTGCCGCGCCAGCCCCCGTCGGTCCCCGACGACTCGCTCGGACTCAGCTCGGCCTACTGGCACGAATTCAGGCTGGGCGCGGGGGTCGAGCTCGCGACCAACGATCGCGGCGACGCCGCCCAAGCGTCGATGATTCGAGAACAAACGACGCTCATCGCGATGCCGGGATTCCTTCGCCCGAGCGACATCTCGACGTGGTTCTGGAACGGAAACTTCACGTCCACTTCCACGAAGGTCGCCTTCGATAAACGGCTCCGAGACGTCGACGTCTCGATCGACGCGCATCTGTTCGGACACTTCGAGCAACACCTCGACGTCGACCGTGGGGGGCTGCACGGCGTCGCGCACGAAGTCGCCGGTCACACCGCCCTCCACTACGTCGAACGATGGCTGCTCGACCGCCACGACTTCTACGCCACGCTTCACCTGATGGGCCCCACCGGCACCCTGTGGCTGCCGTTCGGCGGGGCGCGGCTCCGCCTCGACCTGGATGTGGCCCCGGACTTCGCGGCGATCCGGTCGCTCGCGTACGAGAAGTGGGTCGCGCTCCTCGGCACGGAAGGAACCAAGTCGTCCCTGCTCCTTCACGGCTACTACAACGCCTGGGGCGTCTCGAGCGGCGCGAGCGCGACGCTCGGCACGAGGACCGTCAACGTGTCGCTCGCTGGACGCCTCGGACACTACGAGTCCATCGACGGCGTCGAACGTTTTGAAGAGAAGGTCACCCGCGAGCCGCACAACGTGGACGACATCCTCGAGCTGTCGACCGGTATCGCGTACGAGCCCGTCGACTCCGTGGTCTCGGCTCGCCTCGAAGCCACGCACGTCGGCCGGACGAGCAGGATGGGGCCGTTCAGCAACCCGCGGTACGACGAGACGATCGGCGTGACGTTGGGAGCACGGTTCTAGACTCGACTTGAGCCGTCGTTTGTTGCTCTAGACGACGCCCGAACGGGCGCCGAATCTGCACGACGGCGCAGCGGCTGCGCTACCAGGCGATGCCGTCGTCGCGTCCGAGGGTTAGGCACGCTGATTGCTCGTACGGAAGGCGTGAAAACCATCTGGATCGTGCTGTTCTCCGTCGCTGCAGCGACTCTCGCGGCCGTCGGCTGTGGAGCTTCGAGCTACAACAATCTGGTCCGGCTCGATCAAGCCGCGCAGTCGCAGTGGGCGCAGGTAGAAAACGTTTACCAGCGACGCCTCGACTTGATTCCGAATCTGGTGGCGACGGTGAAGGGTGCGGCCGCGTTCGAGAAGGACACCTTCACCGCGGTCACCGAAGCCCGGAGCCGAGCCGCGCAGCTCACGGCCGCTTCGCAACGGGCGCCCGCCGACACCGAGTCGCTCCAGCGGTTTCAGCGCGCTCAAGATGAGCTCGGGAGCACCCTTTCGAAGCTGATGCTCGTCGTCGAAGGTTATCCCGAGCTCCGGGCGACGCAGAACTTCCGCGATCTGCAGGCTCAGCTCGAAGGCACGGAGAACCGCATCACCGTCGAGCGCATGCGCTTCAACGAGGCCGCGCAAGCTTTCAACACCGCACGCGACTCGCTCCCGGCGACGTTGTTTGCGAACCTGTTCGGAGCGCGCTTCCGGGAGAAGCCTTACTTCCAGGCGGCTCCAGGCAGCGAGGTGGCGCCCAAGGTCGCCTTCTGAGGTTTGCGCGATGATCGGCGTTCGTGTCGTCAGCCGCTGGGTTCTGGCAATCGCCCTCGTGGGGTTGCTGCTCACCGACGCACGAGCGAGCGCGGACACCGCCATCCCGCCGGCGCCGGCCCATTGGGTAACGGACGGCGCCGACATGCTCTCCGAGGGGACTCGCGCCGCGCTCGACGCCCGTTTGCGAGCCTACGAGGCGAAGTCCGGTCATCAAGTCGTCGTCTGGATCGGGCGAACGATCGGGTCCACGCCCCTCGACGCCTTCGCCACGAAGGCGTTCGAGACATGGCGGATCGGGCGCAAGGGTCATGACGACGGCGTCCTGATGATCGTGCTCGCCGACGACCACGCCATCGACATCGAGGTGGGCTACGGACTCGAGGACCGCCTCACGGATGCGCTCTCGCACCGGATCATCGACGAGGTGATGGCGCCGCGCCTGCGCGCCGGGGACCCGGATTCCGCGATTTCAGCGGGAGTCGACGCGGTACTTGCGGACATCGAAGGCGACGCGGTCTCGGCCACGCCCGATGTGACGTCGCAGCCGATTCACGTTTCGCCGGCCGCCGCGGCGCTCGTCGCGCTGCTGGCGGCGTGCCTGCTTCTGTTCGCCGCGACTCACCCGTCATTGGCGCTCTTCTTTCTCTTTTCGGTGTTCAACGGGGGGAGCGGATTCGGCTCGAGCGGAGCGCGGCAAGGCGGCTTCAGGGGCGGTGGTGGGCGCTCGGGCGGCGGCGGCGCGCGAGGGCGCTGGTGATGGAGAGCATCGGGCCGTTACGCCGGTTGGAGCGCGTTCTGGACGTGGACCGCGTCGAGCGCGCCATAGCTACCGCGGAAGGAACGACGTCCGCGGAGATACGAGTCTCCGTCTGTCCGTTCTTCTGGGGGAGCATCCATCGAGCGGCCCGGCGTGCGTTCATCCGGCTGGGAATGGACCGAACGAAGCAGCGAAATGGAGTGCTCATCTTCGTGGTCCCGTCGCGTCGCTCGGTGGTCGTGCTCGGAGACGAAGGGATTCACCGGCGTACCGGCGACGCGCTGTGGAATCGAGCCGTCGACGAGATGCTGCCGCTCTTCCGTCGTGGCGAGCTCACGGAGGGGGTCATCCGAGGGATCGAGGTCGTCGCGAGCTCGCTCTCGGAGTACTTCCCGCGCGGCGGCGACGACACGGACGAGCTCCCCAACGCGGTCGACGTCGGACACCGCTCTGCGCTCCGCGACGGCACGTAACCTGCTTCGAAGGCCTCCATGGAGAAGCACGTCATCGCCGGCGCCGGTCTGGCCGGATGATCGTCAGCCGGCTGGCGGAGCCGGGCGCCGATGGCCGGTCGCCTGCGCCGGTGCTCGATCTCGACGAGCTCGACGGACTGAGCGACCAGGACGCCGCCGCGCGCCTGCGAGAAGACGGGCCGAACGAGCTCCCTGTCGACGCAGGACGCGGCGTCTTCGCGATCGCGCTCGACGTGCTCCGCGAGCCGATGTTCCTGATGCTCGTCGGCGCCGGGATCACGTACGTGTTCATGGGTGAGCCAGCCGACGCCGCCATACTGCTCGGCTCCGTGATCATAGTGATGGGCATCACCATCGTCCAGGAGCGCCGCACCGAGCACGCGCTGGATGCGCTGAAGGATCTGTCGAGCCCCCGCGCGCTCGTGATCCGCGACGGCGCCACGCGGCGCATCGCAGGACGAGAGGTCGTTCGCGGCGACCTCGTCGTCCTCAAGGAGGGAGACCGCGTTCCGGCGGACGGTCTGCTACGTCAGGGAGTCCATCTATCGGTCGACGAATCCCTGCTGACGGGCGAGTCCATACCGGTCGACAAGGCGCCATCGCTCGACGCATCCGTGCTCGACGCGCCGGGGGGCGACGCGTCTTGCTCGATCTTCTCCGGCACGCTCGTGACGCGTGGAGAGGGCGTCGCCGAGGTCGCCGCGACCGGCGTGCGCTCGGAACTCGGAAAAATCGGGAAGGTGCTCGCGAACGTACGGCAGGAACCGACTCTGTTGCAGCGCGAGACCGCGCGCCTCGTGCGGCTGTTCGCCACCGCCGGCGTCCTTTGCTGTCTCGTCGTGGTCGTCGCCTACGCGGTCACACGAGGCAGCGACGCCGGAGCCTGGAAGAGCGGCTTGCTCGCCGGGATCACGATGGCCATGTCGGTCCTGCCCGAGGAGTTCCCCGTCATCTTGACCATCTTTCTCGCGCTCGGCGCCTGGCGCATTTCCAGGGCGCAGGTGCTGACACGCCGCATGCCGGCGATCGAGAGTCTCGGGGCGGCGACGGTCCTGTGCGTCGACAAGACCGGAACGCTCACACAAAACCGTATGACTCTTCGCTGGATCGCCGACTCCGAGCGACACATCGAGTTACCCGCCGACGGCGTGCACGAATGCGGCCCCGAGTTGCTCGACGTGCTGCAGACCGCCATCCTCGCGAGCAAGCCCGACCCCTTCGATCCGATGGAACGCGCGCTCCAGGCTGCGGGCAGTGCGGCGCTCGGTAGCCCGCTCGCGGAGGATGACCGACGCCTCGTCCGTGAGTATCCCCTCACCCCCGAGCTACCGGCGCTGACCCACGCATGGCGGATCGGAGCCGGCGACACGCTCGTCGTCGCGTCGAAGGGAGCGCCCGAAGCGATCGCCGATCTGTGCGGCATGAACCCACGGCAGCGTGGAGCGCTGATGGCCCGCGTCGTGCCGTTGGCGTCGCGAGGGCTGCGGGTCCTCGCCGTCGCGCGCGGTGCACTGAGCGCGACGGGGCTTCCCGAAGACCATCGAGAGCTGGCCCTCGAATTTTGCGGACTCGTCGGCTTCGAGGACCCGCTGCGACCAGGAGTTCCGGTGGCAGTCGCCGATTGCCGAGCCGCCGGCATTCGCGTCATCATGATAACCGGGGACTACCCGGCCACGGCCGAGAGCATCGCGCGTCAAGCAGGGTTCGACCGGTGCGACGCGGTCATGACCGGCAAAGAGCTCGGCGCGATGTCGGACAGAGAGCTCGCGCTGCGGATTCGCGACGTCGAGGTCTTCGCTCGCGCAGTGCCCGCGCAGAAGCTACGCATCGTCGAAGCGTTGATCGCGAACGGCGAGATCGTCGCGATGACGGGCGACGGAGTGAATGACGCGCCGGCGCTGAAGGCCGCGCACATCGGCATCGCCATGGGCAACCGCGGCACGGACGTCGCGCGAGAAGCGGCGGCGCTGGTGCTACTGGACGACGACTTCGGTTCCATCGTCGGAGCGATATGCCTCGGCCGTCGCGTCTTCGACAACATCAAGAAGGCGGTCGCCTTCACGCTCGCCATTCACGTTCCGATCGTCGGCCTGTCGATGATCCCCGTGTTCTTCGCGGGCTGGCCGCTGATCCTGCTCCCGATCCATGTCGCCTTCCTGGAGCTGATCATCGATCCGACGTGCGCCATCGTCTTCGAGGCGGAGGGCGCGGAAGCCGACGTCATGCGACGGCCACCCAGAGATCCGAAAGAACAACTGTTCTCCCCGAGGACGATAGCGCTCTCGATGTCGCGAGGACTCAGCGCCCTGGCGATCTGTCTCGGCGTGTTCCTCTGGGCACGAGGC
Organism: Polyangiaceae bacterium; assembly: GCA_035547195.1. Taxonomy (GTDB): domain Bacteria; phylum Myxococcota_A; class Polyangia; order Polyangiales; family Polyangiaceae; genus DASZVB01. The sequence goes on along the minus strand of DASZVB010000122.1, from coordinate 119,371 downwards.
CATCACGGAGATTTGGCCGTTCGCGGACTGACGTTCGCGACGCTCGTGCTCGCCGTGCTTGCCATGATCGTCGTCAATCGATCGTGGTCACGCTCGCTCTTCGCGATCCTGCGCACTCCCAACGTCGCGTTCCGATGGATCGCGGCCGGCGCCTTTGCCCTGCTGGCGGTGATGCTCACGGTGCCCGCCGTGAGGCGGCTATTTCACTTCGCCCCCGTCCGCGTCGGTGAGCTCCTCTTCTGCATGGGTGCGGGCGCGGCGAGCGTCCTCTGCTTCGAGCTGCTCGAGCGCTACACACGTCGTACCAGGTAGGTCTTGCGAATGGCTTCGCGACGCGGAGCCTTGCGAGCTCCTGCCGGAACGGAGGCTGCGATCGATCGTCGAAACCGTCCCGCAGCGCTTGCGTTCCTTCACGCACGAATTGCGCGCACGGCACGCGCGAAATGTCAGCGCGCAAAGGTTTCTCGGATCGCACGCCTATTGCAAGGACCATTGCTGTCGTTCAACGGGATCAGGAGGACCAATTCCGATGCAATACCAGAAAGGCCTGAGCGCCCTCGGGATCATCGTCACCGCGGTCGTCGCCGCGTCGTCTTGCGTGAACAAAGGTGAGCTGAAGCTCAAAGAGCAATCGTCGTCCGGAGCGCTCGGTGCATCCGAATCGATCCGCGAGTTGATGGAAGCACGCGGTCTCAAGGAAGCGGACGTCGAGGCTGCGCTCAAGACGTACGTGCCGACGGGCAAGCGCGACGACTACATCATCTTCGCGTCCGGCGGCCAATCCGGGCAGGTGCTGGTCATCGGCGTGCCGTCGATGCGTCTGTTGAAGCTCATCGGCGTCTTCTCGCCCGAGCCGTGGCAGGGCTACGGCTACGGTGGGGACAGCGACTCCGTGCTCGCTCAAGGGACGCAAGCCGGCCATCGGATCACCTGGGCGGACGTCCACCACCCGAACCTCTCGGAGTCGAAGGGCGATTACGACGGGAAGTTCCTCTTCGTGAACGACAAGGCGAACGCCCGCGTCGCGGTGATCGACCTGAAGGATTTCGCGACGAAACAGATCGTCGCCAACCCCCTCGTCTCGAGCGATCACGGCGGCGCCTTCGTCGATCCGAACACGACCTACGTGATCGAGACGAGCCAGTATCCCGCCCCGCTCGGCCGCGACTACGCGCCCATCAGCGACTACAAGGACAAGTATCGCGGGCTCGCGATGTTCTGGAAGTTCGACCGCGAGAAAGGTCGGATCGATCCGTCGCGCAGCTTCGCCATCGAGCTGCCGCCCTACACGCAGGATCTCGCGGACGCCGGCAAGCTCGGCAGCGACGGCTGGGCGTTCATCAACTCGTTCAACACGGAGATGGCGATCGGCGGAACGCTCGAGGGCAAGCCGCCCATCGAGAGCGGCGCGTCGCAGAACGACATGGACTACCTCCACGTCATCAACTGGAAGAAGGCCGAAGAGCTCGTGGCCGCCGGTAAGGCGACGACCATCAAGGGCTTCCCCGTGCTGCCGCTGTCGGTGTCCGCCGCCGAGGGAGTCCTCACGCTCATCGGCGAGCCGAAGAGCCCCCACGGCTGCGACGTGACGCCGGACGGGACGGCGATCGTCGTCGGCGGAAAGCTCGACACGCACGCGACGCTCTACGAGTTCAGCAAGATCAAGTCGCTCATCGAGGCCAAGCACTACGAGGGCAAAGATACGTACGGGATACCGATCCTGCCGTTTCACGACTCGATCCGAGGTCAGGTCGAGCTCGGGCTCGGTCCGCTACACACGGTGTTCGACGACAAGGGCAACGCGTACACGTCCCTGTTCATCGAGAGCAAGGTCGCGAAGTGGTCCATGAAGGACATGAAGCTCATCGAGAAGCTGCCCGTCCACTACAACATCGGGCACATCCTCGCGGCCGAGGGCGACACGGTGAGCCCGGACGGCAAGTACGTCGTCGCCATGAACAAGATGTCCATCGATCGGTTCAACCCGGTGGGGCCGCTCTACCCGCAGAACTTCCAGCTCGTCGACATCTCGGGCGAGAAGATGCGGCTCCTCTACGACATGCCGATCGGCATCGGTGAGCCGCATTACTCGCAGATGATCAAAGCCGACAAGCTGGACCCGGAGAAGGTGTACCCGCCGGGCTTCAACCCCTACTCGAACGCGAAGGATCCGAACGCCGTCGAAGGCGGCAAGGAGCGCATCGTTCGAGACGGCAACACCGTGGAGGTGTTCATGACCGCGGTGCGCAGCCACTTCACCCCGGATCGCATCGAGGTGAACCAGGGCGACACGGTGAAGCTCCACATCACCAACCTCGAGCAGGCCGAGGACGAGACGCACGGCTTCACGGTGGACATGTACAACGTCAACCTGAGTCTCGAGCCGGGCAAGCACGAGAACGTGACGTTCGTCGCCGACGTCCCCGGCGTCTACCCGATGTACTGCACCGAGTTCTGCTCGGCGCTTCACCTGGAAATGGCCGGCTACGTCCTCGTCAAGCCGAAGGCGGGAGGTTGACATGATCAGCGACACCGTTGGATCGCCTGCCGCCGGCCTCGCGCCGCGCGATCTCCCCGTCGTGACCGCCCCGGTTCGACGCCCGAGGCGCTGGGCGGTGGCGGGCGCCGGCCTCCTCGCCACGGCGATGTTCGCCTCCACGTACTTCATGCAGTGGTGGTCGTTCATCCTCTACGCGCCGCAGTACCCGGCGGGCCTGCGGCTCACCGTGTCCCTCACCGGCGTCTCCGGTGACGTCGACGAGGTGGATCGGCTGAACCACTACATCGGCATGGCGTCGCTCACGCACGCCGCGCCGACCGAGCGCGCGCTCGCCGGCTACGGCGTGGCGATCGTGGCGGCGGCGTCCTTGGTGCTGCTCCTCGGCGCAGGGCGACGACTGCGCTGGCTCGCGGTCGCGGTCGGCGCGGCTTTCCCGGCCCTCTTCATCGCCGACAGCTCGTATTGGCTGTACCGCTTCGGTCATCACCTGAACGCGCACGCGCCGTTGCGGCTCAGCCCGTTCACGCCGGAGATGTTCGGCAACGGTACCATCGGCCAGTTCATGACCTTCGCCAAGCCGGAGGTCGGGTTCTGGGTCGCTTGCGCTGCAACCGCGCTCCTCGCCGGCGCGGTTCGGCTCCGCTGGAGCGAGGACCCGGTTCGATGATCCTCTGGGGACGATCTTTCGCCGTCGCGGCGCTCGTCGCGATCGCCTCCGCTGCTCCCCGGCTCGCGGCGCGCGCCTCGGTGGCAGAGGAGCGCGTCGCGCCCGGCGCCGCCGGCCCCGTCCGCCGCGAGATCCCCACGAACGCCGTCGTCGCCGAGGACGAAGGCGACCTCGCTCGACTCCTGAAGGATCCGCACGGCGCCACGGAGATCTGGCTCCGCGGGCGCGAGTACCACGGCGACTACGTCATCGAGCGTCCGATGACGATCCACGGCGAGCTCGGCGCGACGATCGTCGGAACGGGCGCCGGGACCGTGGTGACCCTCGGCGCGCCGGGGGCCGCGCTCGACAACGTCGTGGTCCGTCACTCCGGCCGCCGCAACACCACCGAGGACGCCGGTGTTCGCGCGACGGCGCCGGACGCGGTCGTCTCGCACGTCCGCGTCGAGGATACGCTCTTCGGTATTTCCCTCGGTCCCTGTGCCCGATGCCGCGTCGACCACGCCTGGGTGCGCGGGGATCAGCGGGACATGGAGCTCCGCGGCGACGGCATCAAACTCTGGGAGTCGAGCGACTCGGTCGTCGAGGACTCGGTGGTCGAAGACTCCCGCGACGTCGTCGTCTGGTACTCGCGGCGGGTGCGGCTGGCGCGCAACACGATCACCAGGAGTCGTTACGGTAGCCACTTCATGTATTCGCACGACTCGGTGGTGCGAGACAGCCGGCTCGTGAACAACGTGGTCGGCATCTTCGTGATGTACAGCTCACGCGTCCACGCCGAGCGCAACGTGCTCGCGGGCGCGCGCGGCGCGGCGGGTATGGGCGTCGGGTTCAAGGAGAGCGACGGCGTCTCTCTCAAGGACAACTGGTTCGTCGCGAACAACACGGGGACGTACCTCGATCAGACGCCGCGCTCGAAGGACGCTCCGGTTCGCTTCGATCACAACGTGTTCGCGCTGAACGAGACGGCGCTCCGCCTGCACAGCTCCGAGTCGGGCCTCTTCTTCTCGGACAACGAGTTCCAGAGCAACGGCGCGGCGGTCGAGGTCGAAGGCGGCGGCGACGCGCTCGGCGTGACGTTTCACCGGAATTACTGGTCGGACTACGAGGGCTACGACCTGAACCACGATGGGTTCGGGGACGTGCCTCACGAGGTCCAGCGTCTCTCGAGCGATCTGCTCGAGGAGTACCCGTCTCTCCGGCTGTTCACCGGAACCGCGACGATGTCCCTGATCGACACCATCGCCCGCGCGGCGCCGGTCTTCGCGTCGCAGAAGATGCTCTCCGACGATCAGCCGAGGATTGACCACAGGAGTTTTTCGCCGTGATCGAGGTACATCGCGTTTCGAAACGGTTCGGCAGGCTGGAGGTGCTGCGCGACATCGAGCTCCGGATCGGCGCCGGCGATCGCGTGGCGTTCGTGGGATCCAACGGTTCGGGTAAGACGACGTTGCTGCGCGCCATCTTGGGCCTCGTACATGTCCAGGGGTCGATCACCATCGACGGCTTCGACGTGAGCCGTGACCCGGTCCACGCGCTCCGGCGCGTCGCGTACATCCCACAGATAGCGCCCCCGCTCGACGCGCCGGTCCGCGAGGTCGTCCTGGCGAGCGCGCGCCTCAGGGGGTTCCCCGAAGAGCGCGTCTCCGAGCGCGCGGCGCGCCTCGGGCTCTCGCTCACGGCCTGCGAATCACATCGCTTCCGTGACCTCTCCGGTGGTCAGAAGCAGAAGCTGCTCGCCGCCATGGCCCTCGCCAGCGAGGCGGACGTCGTGATCTGCGACGAACCGACGGCGAACCTCGACGCGGCCGCCAGGGACGCCTTCTTCGCGCAGATGAACGAGCGCGGCGAGGGCCGCACCGTGATTCTCTGTTCGCACCGGGTCGACGAGGTGAAGCGCCTCGTGTCCCGCGTCGTCGAGCTGTCCGAGGGGAGGATCTGCCGCGACGTCGTCGCTCGTGAGCCGACGAGCCGCGGCTCGCGAAGCGGCGTCTCGTCGATGCCTCCGCGCGAAGATCTGAGGATCACACGAAGGGAGCGCGCGTCATGAACCGCGGATCGTTGTTCGGAGTCGTCGCGGCCATCGCGACCTCGGTTGCCTGCGGGACGTCGAGCGGCCCCGTGGACCCGGTCTGGGGCAAACAAGCGTGCGACGGCTGCAAGATGATCATCGGCGATCGACGGTTCGCCGCCGAGCTCCTCGCGGAGAACGGGGAGCGCCGCTTCTTCGACGACGTCGGATGCATGGCCGAGTACCTTCGCGAGCACGGGGACAAGGGCGCCGCGTGGGTGCACGCCGCCGACGGATGGATGGATGCGCGCGGGGCGCGGTATGCGACCGGCGCGCGAACCCCGATGGACTACGGCTTCTCGGTGTCCGCTTCTGGGGATCAGGACTTCCGGGACGTGATGCGCGCCGTCCAGAGAAAGCGCGAGGAGGCGGCGCGATGACCGTCCAGTCGATCGCCGAGAAGCGCTCGCCCAGTCGAACGGACACGCTGCTTCGCCTCGAGATCTCCGACGCGCTGCGGTCGCGCTGGCTGGCGTTCACGGGCTGCACCTACGCCGGCGTGTTCGGGCTTTTCGTGTGGCTCGGGCTGCGCGAGTCGTCGGTGCTCGGCTTCACCGGAATCTCCCGCGTCGTGCTGAATGCTTCCAACGCCATCGTCCTGGTGCTGCCGCTCGTCGCGCTGATCGCGACGTGTCAGTCCGTCGTTCGGGCGCGTACGTCCGGATACTTCGAGCTCTTCCTGACGCACCCCTGCGAGCGGCGCGACTGGCTGCACGCCGTGATCGGGTCGCGGCTCATCGTCCTCGGCGGTCCGCTCTTCGTGGTGCTTCTGGCGGCCGCCCTCGGCGGCTACGCGTCCGGCGAGAGGGTCGTCGGGGGACTCGTCGTCCAGAGCGCGCTGATCGGGGCGTGCCTCGTGTGGGCGTTCGTCGGCGTCGGGCTCTTCATCTCCAGCATGTCGAAGTCCAGTGAGCGCGCGATCGTCCTCGCGTTGTTGGCCTGGCTCTTCGCAGTGAGCATTCACGATTTCGCCGTGATCGGCTTGCTCCTGAAGATGCGCCTCGCCCCACCCGCGGTGTTCGGTCTGGCGGCCGCGAACCCGCTCGAGCTCGCACGGCTTTCACTCTTGAGCTCGGTCGATCCGGATCTCGGCGTGCTCGGCCCGGTGGGTTTCTGGATCGCGAACTACCTCGGTCCGAGGTGGACGTTCGCTGCAGGCGTCTCGTGGCCCTTCGTCATCGGCGCGGTGACGCTCGGCCTGGCCGACCGGAGACTCCGCGCCATCGACCTCGTCGGATGACGGTTGCGGCTTGATCTTCGTCACGCAGCGACCGCTAGACCGAACCGTATGAATGAAAAAGGAGAGACCATGTCACGCAGTAATATCGTCGGCACCCTCGCGCTGCTGATAGGCGCCGCCATCGGCTGTCAGGAACAAGCGCCGGTTCACAAACACAACAGACCCGCCCCGACGGCCGCGGCGCCCGCACCCGCTCCGACCACCACCGCCGTCGCGGGCGTGAACGAGGAGTCGCTCAAGCTATTCAAATCGCGCTGCGTGGTCTGCCACGGTGACAGCGGTCAAGGAAACGGTCCAGGCGCCGCGGCGCTCAACCCGAAGCCCCGCGACTACACGAACAAGGAGTGGCAAGCAGCGGTCTCCGACGATCAAATCCGCGCGGTCATCCTGATGGGCGGCGCCGCCGTCGGCAAGAGCCCCATCATGCCGGCCAACCCCGACCTTCAAGCGAAGGAAGACGTCGTCAACGGCCTCGTCAAGATCGTTCGTGCGTTCAACACCAAGGGCTGAGTCGCGCCCGACTCAGCTACTTCACCGGCCGCTCCACGATTGCTCAGGCCGCTCCGGCGTGAAGCTCGACTGAGCCGTGCATCGCCGGGGGCTGAGCGCGGCTGGTGACGGCGGAGGTCGGCCGGCGGAGATCTTGACTCGGGAGCCCGAGCACCTCTCTCTCGACGAACCCGAGGCCCAGCACGGCATTCATCTTCGAAAGGAGCCCGAGCTTTTCATTCGCAGGGATGGCTTTCTCACGCAGCGTCGCTGCCACGATCGAGAGGGCGCGGGCGGCGTTCACGTCGTCGGCGAACGCTTCCCGGAAGCGCTCCCCCATAGAGATCGCGCGGTCCGACTCGGGTTCGCTCCGTACGCCCTGGAGGCGGCTGAAGCTCTCCGTGAGATGCTGATGCGCGAGGGCGCTGCGGCGCAGCGCACGCAGCGAAAAGCTCACCGGTCTCCGGTAGTGAGTCGCGAGGCAATGAAACCTGAACTGTCGCGGGCCGACGCCCGCGCTGCGTACCATCTCGAGGTCGACGAGATCCGATACCGTGCGCTCCACGGGTTCTCGGTCGTCGGGCTCCGGCAACCAGGGTCGCCCCGAGTCCGTTTCCAGCGCGTACGGACGCGGAGGGCTCGCGTTGATCACCACGAGCAGCCGGTCCTGCGCGCCCGGCGGAGTGAGCGGAGGCGCCATCGCCGAGTCGAACGCCAGCGGAGGAGCCACCGCGCAGGTAACCATTTCCCGTGCGGCGGGGCCGGGCAGGAGCTCGTCGAGCCGACGGCGACGTAACACCAACGGCCGTACCCAGCCGTCGGGCAAGGCGATATCGAGAGCGCGGAAATCGCTCTCGAGAGCGGACGGCGTTCCGGCGATCAGGTGATCGACCTGAATGCCGTCGAGCCGGAGGCGGTTCTTGAGGACATCGACCAGCACGAAATGTCTGAGATCGTGGAGGCCCGACCGGGGTGATCCCGTCGTCTTGGACACGATGCAGACTCGCCGCTCCGCGTCGCGCAACAGCTCCAGCTTGCGGCGTACCGTGTGATCGAAAATCGAGAAGACCATTTTGTCTACTATAGTAGACATCGGATAGTTTAAAAGGGGATTAAATCCTCGCGACCTTCCTTCCGCACGGGTCCGTGCAAATGGGAGGTACCCCATATTCCCTTCCGATTCCGGCGCTGGGCGGCCTCGGCGAGCCGGCTGGTGCTGCTCCAGCAACAGCGGCTGCTGATGGTCCGTTGCTCTGGCAACAGCGTAGACCTGCGTCTGTTATGCCGTACCTCGATTGGTCGCGTAGCCCACGGCGCGCACGGAGGCGCGGCGATTGCAGGCAGGTCCGCTGGTCCACTGAACCGCCTCTGGAATTCTGCGTCCGTAGCGCCTTCCGAACCCATCATGCTGTCTTACTCGTCGCGCACCTGGTTTTTTGCTGCTCTTCTTCTTTCGCTCTCCTTCTGCTGGTTCGGATGCAACCGGAAGGACGCGACGGCGTCCGCCGGAGCGGGCTCGGCGTCCGCGACGTCCCCCGCCGCGAAGACGGGACCGGCTGCGGCGAACTCCGACTACGGGAAGCCGGGTGAGCCCGTGCACCTCGTCGTCGGCTATCAGCCCTATTACGCCGAAGCGTGGTCCGGCATCGTGGTCAACGGGCTCGGCCTCTGGAAGAAACACCTGCCGCCGGGTTCCACGGTGGAGTTCTCCATCGGGTTACAGGGCGCGATCATCGTGAACGCCATGCTGGCGGGGAAGCAGCAGATCGGATACCTGGGCGATACGCCGTCGATCGTGGCGGCGACGAAGCGCAGCGTCGCCGACCTGCGCATCGTCGCGAACATCGGGCTCGGCACCGATCAGTGCAACGTGTTCTTCACGCGAAAGGACGCGCCGAAATTCGATAACCCGGAGGCCGCGCTCAAGTGGCTCGACGGCAAGACGGTCGCCGTACCGAAGGGGAGCTGCACGGATCGATTCGCGCGCGCCGTGTTCAAGAAGAAGAACATCACGCCGAAGGAATACCTGAATCAGAACATCGAGCTCATCACCAGCGGCTTCCGCGTCGACAAGCTGGACGCGGCGGTGGTGTGGGAGCCGGTCGCGTCACGGCTCGTCACCGAAGGCCTCGCCCGCCGCGTGGCCACCGGCAACGACGTCGGCGAGAACGACGGCGCGTTCATCTCGGCGCGCGAAGATCTGATGCAGCAGCGGCCGGACGTCATCAAGGCATGGCTCGAGGCGGAGCTCGAAGGCGAGCAATATCTCGCGGATCCCAAGAACGCTCACGAGGTCGTGCGCATGGTCAAGGAACAAACCACCGGCTTCGACGAGAAGGCGCTGTGGCTGGCGCTCTTCGGATCTTACCCCGCGAGCGAGGGCGGCGCGCCGCTCCGCCTGACCCTCCCCTTCGGTTTCACACCGCAGTCGCTCGAGCTGCTGAAGCGCGGGACCGCGTTCCTGTTCGACGTGAAGAGCGTCGACGTCGCCGAGTTACCCCAAGACGCGATCCAGCCTCAGTTCACGGAGGAAATCCTCAAGGAACGCGGCCTGACGGCGCCCGTGGGAGAAGTCCACTCGATTTCCGAGACCGCCGCCAAGTAACCGCTCCTCGAGCACGGCATGGAAGAGGTCATCCATTGGCTCAAAAGTCCCACGCTCCGTCGCGCGCTGCTCGGCTACGCGCTGCTGCTGGCTTGGTGGTACCTGGCCGTCGACGTGCTGGCGCTGCCGCGCTTCTCGAAGCTGCCGGGCCCCACCGAGGTCGTGACCGAGTGGCTCAGCCGAAATCCGGTCTTCGGGCTGTCGATCCACACCCCCCTCTATTTCGAGCACATCGCGGTGAGCTTGAGGCGCATCGGTCTGGCGTTCTTCTTGGCGACGGTCCTGGGGGTCCCGGTCGGGCTGCTGCTCGGCTGGTCCACGACCTTCAAGGAGTACGTCTTTCCGATATTCGAGCTGCTCCGTCCCATCCCCATCCTCGCGTGGGTGCCGCTCGCGATCGTCATGTTCGCGGGTACGGAAACGCCCGTCGTGTTCCTGACTTTCCTGGCGTCGTTCTTCGCGACCGCCTTGAACACGCTGCTCGGAGTGCGATCGATCGAGCCGTCGTACGTGCTCGCGGCGCGGTGCCTCGGCGCGTCGCGCTGGCAGGTCTTTCGACGCGTGATCGTCCCCGGCGCTCTGCCGTTCATTTTCACCGGGCTGCAGATCTCGGTGGGCGTCGCTTGGTTCTCGCTGGCGGCGGCGGAGATGGTGTCGGGTCAGTTCGGCCTCGGCTATCTCATCAACACCTCGTACACGCAGGTCCAGTACCCGACGATCGTCATCGGGATGCTGACCCTCGGTTTCGTCGGGTACGTCACCAGCGCGGCCGTACGCCGCGTCGGCGATCGGCTCATGATCTGGCGAACGCGCGAGCTGGCAATGGAAGACCGCCGATGAACGCCGCTCCTTCGACGCCCCGCGGCGCCATCAAGATCGACCAAGCCGTCAAGTTCTACGGTTCGGGCGGTTCCCGCGTGCTCGCCGTCGATCACTGTTCGCTCGACATCGCGGCCGGGGAAATCTGCATGATCGTGGGACCTTCGGGCTGCGGAAAGACGACGTTGCTCAACGCCATCGCGGGTTTTCACGGTTTGAACGGAGGCGCGATCCACCTCGACGGACGGCTGCTGTGCGGTCCGGGGAGAGAAAAGGCGGGGATCGGACCGGATCGGATCGTCGTCTTTCAAAATGGCGCCCTCTTCCCGTGGATGACGACGCTCGAGAACGTGGCGTTCGGGCCCGTGGTGCAGAAGACGGCGAACCGGGTCGACGCGCTCGAGAAGGCGCGCCGCATGTTGGCGGACGCCGGCCTCCGCGGTTACGAAAACGCTTACCCCGGCGAGACCTCGTCCGGCGTCCGGCGCCGCATCGAGATCGTTCGCGCGTTGATGAACGATCCGGCCGTGCTGCTCCTCGACGAGCCGTACCGCGCGCTCGACTCGCTCACCAAGTCCGTCATGCACGACGCCTTGCTCGAGGCTCACGCCCGGAACAAGGTGACCATCTTCTTCATCACCCACGATCTGGAAGAGGCCGTGTTTCTCGGACGCCGGGTGGTCGTCATGACGTCGCGACCGTGCCGTCCAAAGAGGATCATCGACGTCGATCTTCCGTATCCTCGTCGCCACGACATCGTCGGAGGCGAAAGATTCCGGCGACTGGTCCGGGAGGCTACGGACGCCGTCCACGAGGAAGCGCTGAAAGCCTTCGAGCTCGGCGAAAAGGAGGGCTGAGGGAGTGACCGTGGGAACCATGGAAGCGACGGAGCGCCGCCCCTCCATGGGGGAACCCCCGGCGTGGCGATCCCGCAGCTTCGGCTTCGACCGAGCCCACCGGCGAGCGTTGCTATCGTACGCGCTGGTCATCGCGCTCTGGGAGCTCGGCGCGACGAGCGCTCACTGGCTCGGGCACGAGCTGCCCGTAGTCGGCCACGTCCCCGCGCCGAGCGCCGTCGTCCTGACCTGGAGCCACTTGGTGGTGGACGCGGGGTACTGGCACAGCTGGCTGATGAGCTTTCTCCGCGTGGCGACCGGGTTCTCGGCGGCGGTCGTCTGCGGTGTCCCGTTCGGGTTGCTGATGGCGGTGAGCCCGCGCTTTCGGGACATTGCGTTTCCGGCCTTCGAGCTCTTGCGTCCCATCCCGCCGCTCGCCTGGGTTCCGGCGGCGATCATCTTCTGGCCCACCCAGGAGCTGTCGATCGATTTCGTCGTCTTTCTCGGAGCGTTCTACACGATCGTCCTCAACGTGCTCGGCGGCGCGGACGCGCTCGACGCGCGCTTCGCCCACGTCGCGCGCTCGATGGGAGCGTCGAGATGGAACATTTTCCATCGGATCATCCTTCCCAGTGTGCTGCCTTCCATTTGCGTCGGCATGGAGATCAGCATCGGCATCACGTGGGAGGTCGTCGTGGCGGCCGAGATGATCTCCGGCGGAGGCTCCGAGGGCGCGGCGGCGGCGGGCGGCGGGCTCGGTTTCTTCATCTGGAACTCCTACGTCGGCGGCTCCTATCCGCAGATCATCGTCGGGATGATTTCGATCGGGCTCGCCGGCTATCTGTCGAGCCTCTTGCTACGCCGGCTCACGGCGCGCTTCACTCCCTGGCTCGAGGCGCGTTGATGGCAGACCGCGAGGAGTCGGACGCGCCGGAGAGCGAGCGACGCACGGCGCCGCTCGTCGAGCTCCACGGCGTCGGCAAGACCTATGGTTTCGGCCGCCGCGCGAGGGAGGTCGTCAAGGACTGCTCGTTCACGGTCGAGCGAAACGCTCTGACCGTCATGATCGGGCCCACGGGCGCCGGCAAGAGCACCCTCATCCGCCTGATCGCGGGCTTCGAGAAGCCCACCCGCGGCGAGATCCTCATCGACGGAAAGCCCGTGACCGGACCCGGCCGCGATCGTCTCGTCGTGTTCCAGGAGACGGCGCTCTTCCCCTGGATGTCGACGCACGAAAATGTCCTGTACGGTCCAAAGGCGCGTGGCGAGCACACGCCGGAGGTGAGAAAGGTCGCCGATCGATTGCTCGACCGGGTCGGCTTGAGCGCGTTTCGCAGCAAGTATCCGTCTCAGCTGTCCGGCGGCATGCAGAGAAGGGCCGAGCTCGCCCGCGCGATGATCAACGAGCCTTCCATCATGCTCCTGGACGAACCATTCCGCGGTCTGGACGCGCTGACCAAGCGCTTGATGCTCGATTATTACGCCGCGCTCTGCGCGGAGACGGGGCGCGCCAGCCTGTTCGTCACGACCGACGTCGACGAGGCAATTTTTCTCGCCGATCGCTTGCTCATCATGAGCCACATCCCCACCCAGGTACGCGCGGTGGTGGACGTCGACCTGCCCCGCCCGCGCCACGTGTCCACGAGCGTCGTCGACGATCGAGCGAACGCGCTCAAGATGGAAGTGCTGTCGATCTTGCACGAAGAGGCGATGAAGTCGTTTCGCGCCGGCAGCAAGGCCGCGGACGATTTCGTGGACGCTTACCGCCGCCGCATCGCGGGATAGCGCCTTGCGCCCTGTGTCTTTTTAAATAGAATAGAGTCTTATATGACAGATAACACGCGCACACCGGCTGTCTCCATCGACTGGGTGAGCCTCCTCGTCGCGCTGGCGCTCGCCGCGCTGGTGCGCGCAGGCGTCTTGGAGCACGTGCCATGGTAACCCGGGAGTCGGCCGCCGAGAGACCTCACGAAGGTCCTCGGTCGGAGAACGCAGCGTCCGCCTTCGGATCCGGTCCATGGCGTGTTCTCCCCGGCGTCGCGTTGCTCTTCGCCATCGGATGGAGCGGCAAATGGATCGAAGCGTCGGTGCGCGATTATGGCAAGGCGCACCACCTCGCGCTGCCGAACATCGAGTACGTGCTTTGGGCGATCGTCATCGGGCTCGCCGTGGGGAACGCCTTTGCGCGCTTCTCGTTCTATGAACGGCTTCGACCGGGGATCGACACGTACGAGTTCTTCCTGAAGGCCGGCATCGCCCTCTTGGGCGTCCGATTCCTCCTAGGCGACGTCGTGAAGCTCGGAGGGTTGAGCCTCGCGCTCGTCGTCGTCGAGTTCGTCATCGCGGGTTCGCTGATGGTGTTCTTGGGCCGGCGCTTCCAGCTGGGCGCAAAGCTCACGGCGCTGCTCGCCGTGGGATCGTCGATCTGCGGCGTTTCGGCGATCATCGCGACTCAAGGAGCCATCGACGCGGACGATCGCGACGCTTCGTACGCGATCGGCGCCATCCTCGCCCTCGGCGCGATCGGCCTCTTCGCGTTCCCGGCGATCGGGCACGCCCTCGGTCTGAGCGATCACGCCTTCGGCCTCTGGGTTGGGCTGGGCATCGACAACACCGCCGAGGTCGTCGCGGCCGGAAACCTGTATTCCGAGGAGGCCGGCAAATGGGCGGTGCTCGCCAAGACCGCGCGGAACGCGACCATCGGCTTCGTGGTGCTCGCCCTCGCCGTCTATTTTGCGAGCCGGGAGGGGCGCACGGTCGAAGGATCCCGCGCCGGGTTCGTGTGGAAGCGGTTCCCGAAATTCGTGCTGGGGTTCCTGGCGCTCTCCGCGCTCGCGAGCCTAGGCGTGTTCTCGAGGCCGCAAGCGACGAGCATCGCGAACCTGAGCCGCTGGGCCTTCCTCTTCACGTTCGCAGGCGTCGGCCTCAAGACGAACTTCAAGGAGCTGCGCCGTCAGGGGCTCCGCCCCCTTCTCGTCGGCGCCATCGGCGAGATCGTCATCGCGACCCTGACGCTCGGGCTCGTCATCGGAGCGGACTACTGGTTCCACCTCGGTTGACGGATCGCGAGATGCTCGGAAGGACCGGCAGCTGCCCTCCCGACGCGCCTCAGACGAACCGGTGCGAACCGATGCCGAGCTGGCGGGTATGCAAGCGGACGGTCCGTTCGCTGAGCAGCCAGCGCTCGCCGTCGAGCCGGAAGCGATCGTGGTAGCGGCCGACGACGAACAGCGACGAGCTGCCGCCGTCGACGTGAGAGTCTCCGACGTCGACGGCCGTCTCGAAGACGGCGATCGAGCTCACGGCGCGGGCGCTGGACGGAGAATCGGCCTCGACGGCGCCGAGCACGACCTGTCGCAACCAGTCACCGCTCCCGGAGTGGTGCTTCGGCAAGAGCTCGATGAGCGCGACCATGCCGGGGCGATCGTGGTCGAGCCAGATCATGTCCTTGCGCAGCTCCGGGCTGTATGCGGCGATCCGATATCGGAGCTCGGGCGCGGCGAGATCGAGCCAATCCGCGTAGCGGCGCTCGTCGAGCGCCAGGGCCCCGCGCTGCACGACGTCTTCGAGCGCGCCCCTTAGCTCTGCGAGCGAACGTGCGGAGCTCATTGGCGGAGCGCCTCTTCACGACGGAGGGCGCCGTCTTCGGCCTCCTCGCGTTCCGGTTCCGCCGCGCGCTCCTCGACGTACGGCGCGTAGGGCGCGCTCGCGTGACGGCGCAGGCGGCGCGACCATTCGGCGTAGTAGTGGCGGAGCCCCATCTCGTCGTGAATGGACGCGTTCTCGTAGCGACCTTGCAGCACGTGGAGTCCTTCCGAGCCTCGCCGCATGCCGAGCCCTTGGTTCGTCACGCCGAGCAAATCTTCGGGCAAGTTGCGCCCGAACGGCCCCCAGATCGTGTTGTGATCCTTGATGCGCTGCTCGCGCTCTTCCCGGGTGTCGCGCTTCAGGCCGACGCCGCGGAATTCGATGAGCACTCGATCGACCGAGAGCGGCGTCGCCGTGTCGACGCGAAGGGCCGAACCGCGGAGGTTCACGGTGATACCCGGGAAGATGTCGAGGAGCTTCCAGCCGTTCTGCTCGAGCCCGGGGAACGAGAGGTCGCGGCTCTGCGCGAGCGCGACGTCGGAGTGCTCGTAGGCGTCGTAGCGCACGCTCATGCTGCTCACCGTGACGTGCGCGCCGGGGAACGCCTCGTAGCGGCGGTCGTAGTACCCGGGCTGCTGCATGCTGGTCACTCGATTGAAGTGATGCATGTAGTCGTGATAAAATTCGCTGTTGGTCTCGTGCCACAGCTTGTAGTTCGTGCGGACGATCGCCTTGTGATGGTGGAACACCTCCAGGGGCTCGGCTTCCAGGTGCGGCAGGAGCGCGCCGAACGCCGGCCCGAGCGCGTCCACCAGATCGGGCGCGTCGGGTTCCAGGTGGACCCACACGAACCCCCCGAAGGCGACCTCGCAGCGGATCTCGTGAAGCGACACGGCGCTGCACGGCAGTCGATCCTGATAGCCGGCGCTCCGTCGCGGGATGGATAGACAGCGCCCGCGCGCGTCGAACTGCCAGGCGTGGAAGATACAGGAGATGCGCTTCGGCGCACCCGACGGGTTCGCGGTCTTCAGGTTCCCCGCCGGTTCGCGCAGCAGCAATGCGCCGCGGTGAGGGCACACGTTGAGGAACGCGCGCACTTTACCGTCCTCCCCCCGCACCACGATCAGCGGCTCGCCCGCGACGGACGTGGTGCGGAAGTCGAGTACGTCGGGAAGCTCGCTCTCGTGCACGACCAGCAGCCACGAACGCCGCCAGATTGCGGCGATCTCTTCGTCGAAGATCTCGGGGTCGGTGTAAATCCGGCTGTCGACGAAGGGCAGGTTCGCGCCGCCGAGTCGCTGTCGCCAGCCGCGGGTCGTGTCGTACGTCATCCGGGCCTCCTTTCGTTCGGCGGAGCCGCCTCGTGAGGGTTGCTCAGAAGAACGCGAGCTGCGCCTGCACGTTGACCTGGTCGTAACCCTTCGCGGACCCACCGGGGATGAGCCGCGTGTAGAACGCCTTCAGGTTCGCGGTATGACCGAACGCGAACCACGCAAGGCCTCCGCCCGTGTCGGTCTCGTCGTTGGCGCCGCCGCCTGCCTGCCAGCGCCGCTCGAAACGGAAGACCGGCGCGAGGTGGATCGGCTCGAATCGATACCCCACTTCGCCCTCGAACGCGGTGTTCCGCGGGATCGTGGTCGCGAGGCCGCCGCCGTTACGATACACGACGTCGATCTGCGCGGTGACGTTGTAGGCGTCGAGCAACGCGTCGCCACCATAGGAGCGATACGTGTTGTCTTGATCGTGCTGGTAATCTCCGAAGGCGCCCACGGAGAAGACCTTCTGGGTGCCGAGGTAAGTCCCGCCGTAGAAGTAGCCGGTTTCGGGATCGAGGAAGTTCAGCTGCACCCGGCCCGCGACGCGAAATGAGTTTCTGCCCGGCGAGCCCGCTGGCGGGCCGACGACCGGTGGGTTGCGCACGCCTTGAAAGACGCCCGCGCGGTACTCGAGGAACTTGTTCAGCACGAGGCCGCGGAGCTGGACACCCAGATCGCGACCGTAGGGATCGTTCTGGCTCCCGAACGCGTTGCTGAAGCGATAGCTATTGAGGAAGAAGTCCCACCCGTACAGCGTGCTGCTTCCCTGCAAGAAGTTGTGCGACCCCGGCGGCAGCATCAGCCCGAAGTCGATCTTGAACTCGTCCTCCACCGCGCGGATCGTCCCGATGATGTCCTTCACCTGGATGCTGGGGCCCGCCTTCAGCGGCGGCGTCGCGGTGTTTTCCTTCTGCACGTTCGAGTAGTCGGTGCCGAAGAAGTAGTCGAAGTATTTGAGGAACCGACCGCCCAGCAAGATGCCGGCGCGACGGACGAACAGGTTTTGAGTGAGCCCCTGCGACGATGATGCGCCGTGCGCCTCGTACTGACCCTGGATCAGCAAGCCGATGCGGAGGCGATTCACGTGGTCCGCGGTTTCGATCGTGAACTGCGGCGGCGTGGGCGGGAATACGCCCTGCTCGGTAGGCTCGACGCCGGGCGGCGTCGCAGGACCGATGCTCGCGCCGGAGCGCGGCGCGCCCGCGACCGGTGTCTGATACGTCGGCGTCGTCTCTTTATAGGGTGGTCGCGGCGACACCGCCGTCGTTCCAGGCTCCGGCGCGGGCGCCGTCGTTCCAGGCTCCGGCGAAGGCGGCGTCACCGGTCCGGTTGGCGTCGGCGCTGGCTCCGGGATGCTCGCGCCGGAGCGCGGTGCCGTGTCGTCGGCGGGCGCAGTCTGGGCATTGGCAGGGGCAGCGAAGACGAGACCAAGAAGCGAAGTCGAGATGATTAGCTCAGGAAGTTTGAATTGCATTCTCGAGGGACTTTCAAGGCGCCGCGGGTGTTGATGGCGCGCTCGAGAACGCCGTAAGCAGCATCGATACCAGTCCGAGAACGGCCGTTCGAACGCGTGCTTCCGCGCTCGCGGTCCCCCGAGGTGTTGCTGGAGCAACGCGAAATCAGCAGCGGGTGCTGCGCGGGCAATACCCGGGGCACCGGCGTGAAAAGCTCGACCCAATCACTGCCGAAGCAAGCACGCGGCACGCCGTCCGCGCGCGCGAGCATTCACGCCGGCGAGGCGCCTCGCAGCGCCGAAGGGAACGCGCGCCGGCCTCGATACGGGCATTGCTCGAACGCCGCTCGTCGCGAGACTCGCGGCGGAGGCCCGAGCCCTCGAGTGTTGCTTCAGCAACACCCGAGCAGCACTTTTGTTGCCTGAACAACAGGGCGTCGCCGAATTCGTCCCGAAAAGCAGTGGCGTGGACGTTGCTTGAGAGAAGCGACGGCGAAGCTCGTCGCTTCGTGCCGAATCATGGACGACCATATTCTCGAGGCCGACATCGTTGTGGTCGGCGGCGGCAGCGCAGGCTCGACGGCGGCCATCCGTGCGCAGCAAGGGCTGCCGCGCGGTCGGGTCATTCTCCTCGAGAAGGCGCACATCAAGCGAAGCGGCGCGATCGCCATCGGCATGGACGGGCTGAACAACGCGATCATCCCCGGATTCGCGACCCCCGAGGACTACGTGAAGGAGATCACGATGGCCAACGACGGCATCGTGAACCAGCGCGCGGTCTGGGAGTACGCCGTCCACAGCTACGAGATGATCCAGGAGCTCGATTCCTGGGGCGTCAAATTCCAGAAGAACGAGTCCGGCGAGTTCGACGTCAAGAAGGTCCACCACAAGGGTAGCTACGTGCTCCCGATGCCCGAGGGGTACGACCTCAAGAAGATCCTCACGCGGGTGCTGAAACGGTCCGGCGTGCGGATGATCAACCGGGTCATGGCCACGCGGCTCCTCCTGGACGGCGGACGGGTCGCGGGGGTGCTCGGCGTCGACACCCGGGACGGCAACTTTGCCGTCATCCGCGCCAAGGCGGTGATCCTGTGCTGCGGCGCTTCGGGGCGGCTCGGTTTGCCGGCGTCCGGATACCTGTACGGCACCTACGAGAACCCGGCGAACGCCGGCGACGGTTACTCGCTCGCCTACCACGCGGGCGCCGAGCTCACCGGCATCGAGTGCTTCCAGATCAACCCGCTCATCAAGGACTACAACGGCCCGGCGTGTGCTTACGTCACCGGGCCGCTCGGCGGGCACACCGTCAACGCGAAGGGCCACCGCTTCATCGAGAGCGACTACTGGAGTGGCCACATGATGCTCGAGTTCTACCGCGAGCTCCACTCCGAGAACGGCCCCGTCTACCTGAAGCTCGATCACCTGGCGCCGGAGACGCTCACCGAGATCGAGCGCGTCCTGCACCGCACCGAGCGGCCGAGCCGCGGGCGCTTCCACGAGGGACGGCACAAGAGCTACGCGAGCGATCTCGTCGAGATGCACATCTCCGAAATCGGCCTCTGCAGCGGGCACAGCGGCTCGGGCGTGTGGGTGAACGAGCGCGGGGAGACGACGGTCCCCGGGCTGTACGCGGCGGGGGACATGGCGTGCGTGCCGCACAACTACCTGCTCGGCGCTCTCACGTACGGCAAGCTGTCGGCCGCGGCCGCGCGGGAGTACATCGACGGCATAGGCTTCGCCGAAGGGCTCGACGATCAGATCGAGCAGGAGCGCCGGCGCGTGTTCGCGCCGCTCGCTCGACCGAACGGGATCCCGCACCACCAGTACGAGTACAAGGTGCGCCGCCTCGTCAACGACTACCTCCAGCCGCCGAAGAGCGAGAACCGACTGCGCGCGGGTCTCGAGTACTTCCTGCGCGCCGCGGAAGAACTCGAAGAGGTGGGCGCCACCAACCCGCACGAAGTGATGCGCGTCGCGGAGGGGCAGTTCATCCGTGACTGCGCGGAGATGGCTGCGCGCGCGTCGCTCTATCGGAAGGAGAGCCGCTGGGGGCTCTATCACTACCGCCAGGATTTTCCGGAGATGAACGACCGGGACTGGTTCGTTCACGTGAACCTGAAGAAGAACGCCGCCGGAGAAATGGAGCTCTTCAAGCGGCCCGTCGCGCCGTACGTGGTGGCGATGAACGAGGTCGAGCTCCGCGGTTATCATGGCCTGCGCATCGCCGAGGCCGCCTCGTTCTGAGGAGCGAAAGGACGCCGAACGTTGAGCGAGATCGAAGATCGTGAATCGGTGAAGGCCGCGGCGGCGCGGCGGGTCGGCAACGCGCAGACGGCCCGGCGGTTCGACGTGCCCGTCGTGGTGGACGAGTCGAAGTGCATCACCGGCTGCCGCATCTGCATCGATTCGTGCCCCGTGGACTGCCTCGCCGTGAATCCGGCGTCGACCAAGGCCCACATGGCCTTCGACGAGTGCTGGTACTGCCTCGCGTGCGAGATCGACTGCCCGAAGGACGCCATCACCGTGAAGATCCCTTTCTTGGTCCGCTGAGCGATGACGGAGGTCGGCGCGTCCAGCTTCGATGCGGCACAGGCGGCGGCGCTTCGCGCCCTCGCCGACTCCGATCCCGCGAAGCGTCAGATAGCGGTCATGCAGCTCGAGGACGTCGCCGGCCCGGAGGCGGTGGAGCCGCTCATCGGCGCGCTCGACGACGCCGACGCGGTGGTCCGGCGGCTCGCGGTCGGTCTCTTGGAAGAGCTCGGCGACGCGCGCGCCGTCGGTCCCATCATACGGCGCCTGCTCGACCCCGATCGCGACGTGCGCGACGCCGCGAGCTCGGCGCTCCGGAACTTCCGCGGCGAGGACGCGGCCACGCCGATGATCGACGCCCTCGGTCACCCCGACGCCGAGGTGCGGCGCTGGGTGATCGTCGGGCTTCGCGAGCTGAAGGATCTGCGGGCCGTGTCGCCGCTCCTCCACGCGCTCGACGACGATTCGGCCGCGGTGCGCCGCGAAGCGGTGATCACGCTCGCGTACTTGCGGCTCCCGGAGTCCGTCGAGCCCCTGCGCCGCCGCCTCGGCGATCCCGACGAAAACGTGCGGCGCGTCGTGGTCGGGGCGCTCGCGTACTTCGTCGGCCCGGCTCTCCTCGACGACTTCGTGCGGGCGCTCGCCGACTCGGACTGGCGGGTGCGCGCCGAGTCGGCCATCGTGCTCGGGCGGACGGGGCTCGGCGGCGCGATCCCCGCGCTCCGCGCGGCCTTGTCCGATCCGTATTGGCAGGTCCAGAAGGAGGCGATTGCGTCTCTCGGCCGGCTCGCGGCGCTCGGCGCGGTGCCGGAGCTCCTCGGGTTCCTCGAGAGCCCGACCGCGGACCTCCGGCGCGCGGCGGCCTACGCGCTCGGCGAGATCAAGACGTCGCGCGCGACCGCGCGGCTCCGCGAGCTGGCCAACGACCCGGACGTGGAGGTGCGCAAGGCCGCGACGCGTTCGCTGGAAGCGATTTTGAAGAACAAGGAACGCACCGAGAAGGACAATTGACGATGCTCAGCTCGCCGTTTCGACGTGCATTCGTTTCGCTCTTCCTGGTCGTCTTTTGCGTGGGTTGCCGCTCCGAGGACAAGACGAAGGAGCCAGTTGCCGGCGCCTCGTCCAGCGCCCCGACCGAGACGATCCGCGTCGCGATCGGCACCCAGGATACGACGATCAACTGCGCGACGGGCGGTCCCATCGTGCGCGAGCTGCACCTGCTCGAGAAGTTCTTGCCGCACACGGGCAAGTACGCGCACGCGTCGTACGACGTTCAGTGGGAAAATCAGCCGACCGGCGCGCAACTCAACAGCAAGTACCTCGCCGACCAGCTCGACATCGTGCAGATGGCCGACTTCCCGTCGGTGCTCGGCGCGACCGCGATGAAGGCCGCCGGCAACGGGGTGCACTCGCTGTACATCGCCAACCTTTCCGGCGGCGTGAACGGCGCGGGGAACGCCATCGTCGTACCGACGAGCTCCCCGGTGCAGTCGCTCTCCGAGTTGAAGGGGAAGCGGATCTCCGTGCCGTTCGGTTCGACGGCGCACGCGATGCTGATCCGCGCCCTGCAGGATTTGGGCTGGGACCCGAACCGGGACGTAGAAATCGTGACGCAGACGCCGGAGGTCGCCGGCAGCGCGCTGAAGGCAAACCAGATCGACGCGCACGCCGATTTCGTTCCGTTCGGCGAACTCTTCCCGTTCCGCGGCTTCGCGCGCAAAATCTACGACGGCAGCTCGACCGGCGTGACGACCACGCACGGCGTGCAGGTGCGCTCGGACTACGCGGAGAAGTACCCGGAGATCGTCGTCGCCTATCTCGAGGCGACGCTCGAGGCGGACAAGCTCTTCCGCGACGACCCGGAGGGGCTCTCGGAGAAGCTCGCGAAATGGACCGGCGTGGACGCCGAGGTCTACTACGCGTTTCACGGCCCGCAGGGCATCCAGACACGCGACTACACCCTGAAGCCGGAGTACGTGAACGCCATCAAGAAGGCCCAGGAGTCGCTCAAGGTCCTGAAGAAGGTGAGCCAGGAGATCGACGTCGGCGAGTACGTCGACGACCGATTCATCCGTGAGGCCGCGAAGGCTTACGGGCTCGACTACGACGCGCGGCTCAAGGACTACGCGCCGCTCCCCTTCAAAGGAGACGCTTTCGACACCGGCGCGCCGGTGAAAGATCCGAACGCCGCGGGTCAGCTCTGGGTGAAGGGCGAGCCGAAGGTCCGGCTCTACAGCACCGTCCCGGCGACCTTCGGGGCGCTCGCCGACCTCGAATCGCACGGGCAGCAGACGCGCGTCGTGTTCGTTCACGACCGGTTGAGCGGCAACAAGCTGTTCGCCGACAAGGTGTGGTACGTCGTGAAAGGCGACGACGCCTCGGCGTTCCTCTTGAAGGACGTCGCGCGGGACTTCGCGCGGAAAAACGGCGGCGAGGTCGTCGACTACGCGACGGCGCGCCGCACCGCGGTCAAGAAGACGGCGTCGGCAGCCGAACCGAAGTGAGGCGGAGACGACGTGGATCCCGCGGCAATAGACGTCTTTTCGCCCGAGGCGGTGCCCCTCTCCGAGGTGGTGACGCCGGCGCGCCGCGCGGGCGGTCTCTCGCAGCGGGTGCGCGGGATCGTGCTCGGAACGCTCTCGACGGGGCTGTGGCTGGCGCTCTGGCAAATTGCGTCGCGGCAGAAGTGGGACTTCTTCTTCCGGTTCGAGAACGTGCCGGCGCCGACCGACGTGCTCCTCGCGTTCACCGAGCTCGTGAGCGCGCCGAAGTTCGCGCTGCACGTCGCGAACAGCATCCGGCGCATCTTCTGGGGGTTCTCCGTCGCGTCGGTGCTCGGGGTGGGTCTCGGCCTCGTGATCGGCCGCTTCCGGCTCGCGTCCGAGGCGCTCCTTCCGCCGCTGGAGGTGCTCCGGCCGATCCCCGCCGTCGCCTGGATCCCCATCGCCATCCTGCTCTTCGCGTCGCCCGAGGACAGCATGGTGTTCATCACCTTCATCGGCGCGTTCTTTCCGGTGCTCCTCAGCACCATTCACGGCGTGGAGACCCTCGATCGGCGCTTGGTTTACGCCGCGGTCACCCTCGGCGCGGGACCGATAGACGTCTTCCGCGAGGTCATCTTGCCGGGCGCGCTGCCTTCGGTGGTCACGGGGCTCAGCATCGGGATGGGCACCTCGTGGTTCTCGCTCGTCACCGCGGAGATGATCTCCGGCCAGTACGGCATCGGCTATTACACCTGGGAAGCGTACACGCTCCAGAAGTATCCGAGCATCGTGGTGGGCATGGTGAGCATCGGCGTGCTCGGTATGGGAAGCAGCGCGCTCGTGAAATGGATCGGCCATCGCTTCATGCCCTGGTTCAAGCCGGAGACGATCGCCGCATGAGCGCCTCCGACGTGAGCGCCGCGAGGTCCCATTCGGCGGGCATCTCCCTCCGCGGCGTGGACATCCAGTTCGGCGAAGGGAAGCACGCCGTGCGCGCGCTCTCGAACGTCGATCTGGACGTCGCGCCCGGCGAGTTCCTCAGCGTGCTCGGGCCGTCGGGTTGCGGCAAATCGACGGTGATCGGCGCCATCGCCGGCTTCACGCGCGCGACCGCCGGCGAGCTGCGCGTCGATTCCGAGCGCGTGCTCGCGCCGGGACCCGACCGCGGCGTCGTCTTCCAGCAGCACACGCTGTTTCCGTGGAAGACGGTGCTCGAGAACGTCGAGTTCGGTCTCAAGATGCGCGGCGTCGCCAAGCACGAGCGCCGCGACGTCGCGCGCGGGATGCTCGTTCAAGTCGGTCTCGGCGACTTCGCCGCGCACTATCCGAACCAGCTCTCGGGCGGCATGCAGCAGCGTGTGAACCTCGCCCGGGTGCTCGTGAACCGCCCGCGGGTGATCCTCCTCGACGAGCCGTTCTGCTCGCTCGACGCGCAGACCCGCTTGTCGATGCAGGCGATGCTGCTCGACCTGTGGCACGAGCTCCACATGACGGTGGTCTTCGTCACCCACGACGTCGACGAGGCGGTGTTTTTGAGCGATCGCGTCGTCGTGCTCACGGAACGGCCGGGGCGCATCAAGGCCAATCTCCCGGTCTCGCTCCCGCGACCGCGAACGCCGGATCTGCTCACGCACCCCGACTTCACGGAGCTGAAGCGGAGGGCGCTCGGGCTGTTGTTGTCGAACCAAGAACCGCTCGGAGACGGGTAGCGCGCTCGGCGCCGGAGATCCGTCGGATTCAGGAGAATCTCGTCCTCATGTTGCTCCTCGTGGAATTCAAGGCCCCGGGTCCGAGGTCGCTCGTCGACGCGCTGAACGGGCGCGCGCGCAGCGCCTTCGAGCGTGCCTCTGCCGTCGAGAAGGAGAATACCTGGGCAGAGGCGCTGGCGCGTGTCTACTTCGTCGTGGACGCCCCCGACGCCGACGTGCTGCGCGACGAGCTACGGCGCGTCGAGCTGCCGGGCCTCGACGTGAGCAGCGTGCGCCTCGTCGGCGCACCCGCGGAGTCGGTCGGGCCGAAGCCGTCGCACCTCGTCGAGTGGGATCTGCCGAAGAACCTCGGGATGGATCAATACCTGAAGCGAAAGGCGGAGAAGACGCCCCTCTACGCCGAGGTCCCGGAAGTGAAGTTTCTTCGTACCTACGTACGCGAGGACATGGCGAAATGCGTTTGCCTTTACGACGCGCCCGACGAGGACGCCGTCCGCCGCGCGCGCGAGGTCGTCAGCGCTCCCGTGGACCGGCTGGCGCGCGTCACGAGCGACGACGATGAGTGACAGCTGGCTCTACGACGCCGAGCTGTCCCACCGCGTCGCGGCCTACCTGGACGTCTATCGTCCGCGGCTCGCGGATGGAAGCGTGGATCTGCGCGCGGCGCTCCGCTTCCTCCACGCGGAGGGCGCGCCGGCGCTCGCCGCGCGCGCCGCCGACGCGGCTTCGATCGCCCGAGTGATCGCCACCGTCGCGTTTCACGATCTCAGCGTCGCGTTCTCGCTCTGGAGCCATCGCATGACGCTCTCGTACCTCGACGCCGCCGATCCTAGAGCGGAGGACGCGCCGCGCGGCGAGCTCGAGCGGCTCGCGGTCATCGGCTGCTCGGCGCTGGCCGCGGGGCTCGCGCATCACGTGCTCGGTGCGCCGCTGACGATCACCGCGCGGCGCTCCGGCGGCGGGCTCGTGCTGGACGGAAGCATCCGCTGGGCCTCGAACTTGTTCGCGCCGGAGTTCGTCTTGGTCACCGCCGTCGAGGTGCCGGGCGAGCGGCCCGTCGTGGTCCGGGTCCCCGGGGATCGCAAGGGCCTCGAGGTCGACCCGTTTCCGCGACTCCTCGAGCTCCAGGCGACGCGGAGCGCGTCAGTGCGGCTCCGCGGCGTCGAAGTCCGCGCGGATGAAGTCCTCACCGACGCGTTCGACGCCTTCGTGGGTCGCATCCGTCCGAGGTTTTTGCTCCTGCAGTCGTCGTTCTGCTGGGGGCTTTCGGCGCGCTCGCTGCGCGAAAGCGAGCACGCCGTCCGCGGAGGCGTCGCGGAGGTGTTCGCGGACGAGCACCGGGCCCTCACCGCCGAGCTTCGCCGCATCGAGAGCGCGCTCGAGGCGCTCACCCGGGCTCCGCCGGCCGCGATCCGGCCGTGGGTCTTGCTTCGTCTGGAAGCGGCGCGCCTCGCGGGCGAAGCCACACGGCTCGAATCGACGGTCGCCGGCGGCGCGAGCTACGTCGTCGGGAGCGCCGCCGCGCGGCGGCGGCTCGAAGCGGCGTTCTTGCCGGTGCAATCTCCAACCGAAGGACAACTCCTGTGGGAAGTGCGGCGTTCCGCCTGAGCGCGGGAACCAAGCGTTTCCCGAACGCGCCGGGCGCGGTGTTCGAAGCGCTCGATCTCGAGCTCGGACGCGGCGAGCTGCTCGTGCTGCTCGGCGCGAGCGGTTCCGGAAAATCGACGTTGCTCCGGTGCATCGCCGGCCTCGACCCGCTCACGAGCGGCGAACTGAGCTTCGACGCGGGCGCCGGCGCGCGGGCGACGCTGGTGTTTCAAGAACCGCGCCTCATGCCCTGGCTCACGCTTCGCGAGAACGTCGCCCTCGGTCTCCGATACGCGCGCAACCGCGCCGCGGCCGCCGCCGTGGACGTGGACGTGTTGCTCGGCGAGCTCGGCCTCGTGGAGCTCGCGGATCGCCTCCCTGGCGCGCTGTCCGGCGGACAGGCTCAGCGCGCGAGCCTCGCGCGGGCCGTCGCGATCCACCCCGCCGTGCTCCTCTTGGACGAACCGTTCAGCGCGCTCGACCCCGCCACGCGGAGCGAGATGCAGGACTGGCTGCTCGCGCTGCGGGCTCGACACGATCTGGCTATATTAATGGTCACACACGACGTGAACGAGGCGCTGCGCCTCGGCGATCGCGTCGTGCTCCTCGCTGCCGGCGGCGGCGTGCTCCGGTCGTGGACGCAGAAAGAGCTCGGCGCGATGCCTCGCTCGGAGATCATCGCGGAGTATCGCCGCGCCGTCGCGGCGCGCCCTGCCCGCCTCGAAGGCGTGGAAGCATGACCTCGTCTCGCGATCCGGTGTCGAGCGGCGCCCGTTGCACCCGGCGCGGTTTCCTCGACGTCGTCGTGCGCGGCGGGCTCGCTTGCGCCGGCGCGAACGTGTTCGGCTGCTCGCGCGACACCGGGGCCGCGGCGACGAACGCATCACCGTCCGCTTCGGCGAGCGCGGCCGCCGACGCAAGGGAGACCGTACGCGTCGGTTACCTGCCGATCACGGACGCGGCCCCGCTGCTCGTCGCCCACGGCCGGGGCTTCTTCGACGCCGAGGGGTTGGCCGCCGATCGGCCGGTGCTGCTCCGGAGCTGGCCCCAGATCGCCGAGGCGTTCCAGGCACGTCAGATCGATGTCGCGCATCTCCTGATGCCGATGACGGTGTGGCTACGATTCAGCGAGCACTATCCGGTGAAGGTGGTCGCGTGGGATCACGTCGACGGCTCCGCGCTGACCGTCACGCCGTCCGTGCAGGCGGTTTCGGACCTGGCAGGCCGCGTCGTCGCGGTGCCCTTCTGGTACTCGATACACAACGTCATCCTGCAGGAGCTGCTCCGGAAGAACGGCCTCACGCCGGTGCTCCGCGGTGAACCATCGCTCGCGAAGCGCGAAGTGAAGCTCGTGGTGATGGCGCCGCCGGACATGCCGCCCGCGCTCGCGAGCGGCGCGATCGCCGGCTACATCGTGGCCGACCCGTTCAACGCTCTCGCGGAGATCGCCGGCAGCGGGAAGATCTTACGCTTCACCGGCGACGTCTGGCAGAACCACGCCTGCTGCGTCGTGGTCCTGCACGAGGACGACGTCCGGGGGCGGCCCGCCTGGTCGCAGAAGGTCGTGAACGCCATCGCCCGCGCACAGCTCTACGCTCGCGAGAACCGCGACGCGACCGCGACGCTCCTCTCGAAGGACGGGAGTGGATACCTGCCGCAACCGAAAGCCGCGATCGCGCGCGCGCTCGCGCACTACGACGCCGGCGAGTACGCGAAGTCGGGCGCCATCCAGCACCCTGACGGCGCCCGGGCGCGCATCGACTTCGAGCCGTTCCCTTTCGCGAGCTACACGGAGAAGCTCGTCGCCCTCCTGAAGAGCACCCGCGTGGAGGGGGACACCGCTTTCCTAGCGGAGCTCGACCCCGCGCGCGTCCACGCCGAGCTCGTCGACGACCGCTTCGCGCGCGCCGCCATCCAGGCGCTGGGCGGCCCCGACCGATTCGGCTTGCCGGCGTCTCTCGCACGTACGGAGCGGGTGTCCCCGTGAAGCGGTCACTCGGTTTTTCCGGACGCATCGGGTCGTTCCTTCTACCGTTGGCGGGCCCCGTCGCGGCGCTCGTCGCCTGGTGGCAGGCGAGCTATCTCTCCGGGGCCGACGGCTTCGCCGCGAGATTTGCTCCACGGAGTACGTTCGCGGCGCTCGGGGCGCTCCTCGTCAGCGGCGAGCTCTGGCCGCACGTCGTCACCAGTCTCCGCCGGATCGTCCTCGGGCTCTCGCTTGCAACGGGGGTCGGGTTCCCTCTCGGCGTCCTCGTCGGCGCGCTGCCGCGGTTCGGTCGCGCGAGCGCGCCCGTCTTCCACTTCCTGAGAATGGTGTCGCCGCTCGCGTGGACGCCCGTCGCGATCATGGTGCTCGGCATCGGAGACACACCGGTCGTGTTCCTGCTCTCCATGGCCAGCGTGTGGCCGGTCGTCTTGGCCACGTCTTCGGCGGTCGCCGCGCTCGACGATCACTTGCCGTCCGTGGGGCGCTCGCTCGGCGCGACGCGGCTCGAGGTTGCCCGCACCATCGTGTGGCCCAGCATTCGTCCTCAGGTGACGACAGGACTCCGCGTCGCGATCGGCTTGAGCTGGGTCGTGCTGGTCCCAGCCGAGATGCTCGGCGTCGATTCCGGCCTCGGGTACTTCATCCTGAGCACGCGCGATCGTCTCGCGTATTCGGAGCTCGCGGCCGCGATCCTCGTCGTGGGCGCGCTCGGCTTGGCGCTCGACGCCGCCGCGCGACACTTTTTGAGCGATCGACCCGGTCGTCGCCATGCGGGGCAATCACGCACGACGTCACCAAAACATCACGGAAGAACGCCTCCGGCTCGCCTAGAGTCGTCGACCGTGCAGCCGACCTCCCACTGTTCTTAGGTCGCTCTGAAGCCCAGAGCGGCCCAACCTGGAGCGCCGTCGATGCGACGGCTCCGAGTCAGCGAGGTCCATCATGCGAAGAGTATCGGGCTCACAATCCGCGCGCGCCGTCGCGCTCGCGGCCGTCAGCAGCAGTTTGCTCGCAACGACTTCGGCGTTTGCCGATGCAGTGAGCGACTGGAACCAGTACACGATCGAAGCGACGAAGGGCTACGTAGGCTCGAGCACAGCCGGCGCCGGCGTGACGCTGGACACGAATCTGGCGACGCGGATCGAGGCGATCGAAGCGCGGGCCGTGTTCGACGCGGTCAACTCGATCGATCACTTCAATCCGGGCGCATACTACTATTCGTCGAATCAGGCCGGGGCCGCCGCAGCGGCCGCGATCACCGCAGCCCACGACGTGATCCTCGGCGAGCTCCCGAACCCGGCGTCGGATTCGACCGCCGACCCGCACTGGACCGCGGTCAGGACTTGGGTCGACTCTCAATACGCGAGCGATCTGAGTGCGCTCGGCGTCTCCAACTCGGACGGCGGCGTCGCCGCTGGCCATGCGGCGGCATCCGCGGCCATTGCGGCGCGCAGCATCGACGGCGCGAGCCCCAACACGAGCTACGGCGCGCAGCTCACCCCGACGACGAACCCCGGGATCGGCGTTTGGCGGCAAAGTAACGCCGGCGCCCCGTACGTGAGCCCGACGACGGGCGCTCCCACCGGCTTCGATTCGACTGGAACGGTGATCCAGGGCAAACCGGGCATCGACTTGAATTGGCGAGATCTCGCGCCCTTCAGCTTGACGACGCCGGAGCTCACGGTGCTCACCCGCCTCTTACCCTTGTCACCGGAGGTCGGAAGTCGCGAGTACACCGCCGAGCTCGCCTTCGCGACGGCGATCGGCAAGGACACCTCGAGCACTCGCACCGCCGACGAAACGGCGCAGGCGCTCTTCTACAAGCAGGACGCCGAGATCTTCGTGAATGAGGCGGCGCGCATCGCTTCGGCGGCGAGAAACTTGTCACTGGATCAGAACGCGGCGCTCTTCGCGCTGCTCGACAACGCCGTCGCCGACGCTCGAATCGGCGCGTGGATCTCGAAGTACTACGAGAAGTTCTGGCGTCCGATCACGTCGGCGAACGCCGACTCCACGGGCGCCGTGACCAACGCCTACGTCGTATTCCATCCGCTCGCCGCGACCCCCTCGCATCCGTCGAACACCTCGGGCCACAGCTCCACGGGCGCGTCGGCGGCGGAGATTCTTCGCGCGTTCTTCGGTGACCGCATCAGCCCCGACGGAAAGCCGGTCGTCCTGGGCTCCTTGCCCTGGCTCGCCGGCACCAACAGCGGCACCGGCAAGACCACGAGCCGATCGGTGTCCACGTTCACCCAGCTCCAGCTCGAGACGGGAGCGAGCCGACTCTATCTCGGCGTCCACTACGGAACCGACAACCTGCAGGGACAGCTGATAGGGCTCGAGGTGGCGGACGCGGTGCTGCGCTCGAACGACCCGGCCGCGCGGGGCTTCCGGGTGCCGGATTCATCGGCGTCGCTGTACAACCTGGAGCGCACGCTCCTCTCGCGGCGCGATCTCTACGGCTTCTACGGGTTCGACGCCGGTCGCCGCTGAGGTCCAAAGAGATGACCCGGCCCGCGTCGCCGAGCGTCGATTCCAACGCGTGCAACGTCGCCACCGAGACGGACGTGACGTTGCACGCGCTACTCCGATTGGGTTGCGCGCTGTGCTTCGTCGGACACGGCGCCTGGGGAGTGATGACCAAGGCCGGCTGGCTGCCGTTCTATGCGGTCTTCGGCGTCCCCGCGTCCATGGCGTGGAAGACCATGCCGCTCGTGGGCGGCGTGGACATCACGCTCGGCGTCCTCGCGCTCTTCCGACCGACTCGAGCCGTGCTCGCTTACATGACGTTCTGGGCGCTGTTCACCGCGCTCTTGCGCCCTCTCGCGGGCATGGGGTTCTGGGAGTTCCTGGAGCGCGGGGGAAACTACGGGCCGCCCTTCGCGCTCTATCTCCTGGCGACCGCGTCCGGTAGCCGTTGGTTCGGGCGGATCGACCCGGCGCCGATTCCGCGCGAGGCTTCGCTCCGAGCGGCGTGGGCGCTGCGGGTTTCCATCGCTTGCCTGTTGATCGGCCACGGCGGCCTCGTCGGGATCCAGGCGAAGCGGGTGTTCGTCGAGCACTTCCACGCCATCGGCATCGCCGCGACCGAAACGTTGCTCCGCGGTTTTGGCGCGCTGGAAATCGCAGCCGGCCTCGCCGTGCTCTTGCGCCCATCGCGGTGGCTACTTCTCTGCGTTACTTTCTGGAAGCTGGCGACGGAGCTCCTCTACCCCATCGCGGGCTCGGCGCGCGACGTGTGGGAGTGGATCGAGCGTGGGGGCGACTACGTCGCGCCGCTCGCTCTCATTTGCCTCCTGTTCGGCGCGAATATCGACGGCTTCTCGCGACTGCGGCGCCTGCCCCCGAAACGCGTTGTCTATTAAACTAGAGGTTGATCCATTAAAGAATCGGGTTCAGAGTGCGGGGCATGAGCGTACGTGCTGGCCTCTTCTTTCATCCGACCGGGACGGGCACGGCCGAGGACGTCTACGAGAAGACCCTGGAGCTGATCCAGCAGGCGGAAGCCCTTGGGTTCGACGCGGCGTGGATCTCCCAGCTGCACTTCCAGACGTTCCGCGGCCGGGTTTCGTCACCGTTTCCGTTCCTCGTTCGCGCGGCGGATCGAACGCGCAGCATCGGGCTGGCCTCGGGCGTGGCGACCTTGCCCTTCGAGAATCCGGTGCGTCTCGCGGAGGACGCGGCGGTCACGAACGTGTTGCTGCGGGACCGACTTTCGTTCGGCGTGGGCTCCGGGGAACCGATCGCCGCCGAGTTCGAGCCGTTCGGGGTACCGTTCGAAGAGAAGAACGAGCGGAGCCGCGTCAACTTGACCCGACTCGTCAAAGCCTTGCGAGGCGAACCGCTGGGGCCGCACGGGGTGAAGCTGCAGCCTCCCGCGGGCGACCTGGCCGAGCGCGTGTGGTGGGCCAGCGGTAATCGCGATCGCGCGGTCTGGGCCGCCAACAACGGGGTGAATCTGCTCATCAACGTCGATCAAAGCCGCTGGGAAATCCCGATGTCGCGAGCGAACGCGGAGACCGCGGACGCCTACCGCCGCGCCTGGGACCGTCCACGGCCACCTCGAATCGGCGTCTGGCGCATCGTGTTCCCATGGGACGATCCGGACACGGCCCTCGACGCCTACTGGGACATTACCCGCGCCGAAGCCGAGGTGAACCTGAAGCGCGGGCTGACCAAAGGCGTCGAGACGATGGAAGAGCTTCGCGCGCGACACCAGCAGACCCAGCTGCTGCTGATCGGCCATCCCCGAAAGATCGTCGAGCAACTGCGCCGAGAGCAGGAAGAGATCGGCTTCACCGATTTTCAGTTCTATTTCACGTTCTCCGGCCTCGACCAACACAAGAAGATCCAGCTGATGCACCGGCTCGCGCGAGAGATCGCCGGTCCCCTCGGATGGCTACGTTGAACGTGGACCGGCTGCGATCCCGCCGTAAGCGGCCGCGCTTCGGCGTCTGGGCGCCCTACCGGGGACCCTGGGTCATCGATCGCGAGAAGGAAAAGTCCGAGGCCCGTTTCGCATTCTCCAGAGAGGTCGTGCTCAGCGCCGAACGCGCGGGGTTCGACACGGTGCTCTTCGCTCAGCACACGATCAATCCACGGAGCCAAGACGAAGAGATCCTCGAGGCCTGGACGGCGTCCGCGGCCGCGGCTGCGATCACGAAACGAATCGAGATCATCGCCGCGATCAAGCCGAAGCTCTATCACCCGGCGGTGCTCGCCAAGATGGCGCTCGGCATCGAGGACATCAGCGACGGGCGCTTCGCCCTGAACGTCGTGAACGCCTGGTTCAAGCCGGAGCTCGAAAAGTCGGGGATCGGCTTTCCGGAGCACGACGACCGTTACGCCTATGGCGTCGAGTGGCTGCGCATCGTGCGAGCTTTGATGGCCGGTGAGCGGGTCAGCTTCGAAGGGAAATTCTTCCGACTCGACGACTACAATCTCAAGCCGCTCTCGCGCACGCGGCTGCGGCCGCACATCTACGCGGGCGGAGAGTCGGAGCCGGCTCGCGTGCAAGCCGCGGAGCTCGTGGACACCTGGCTCATCAACGGGCGTCCGCTCGAAGACCTCAGGCCGATGGTAGAAGATGTGACGCGACGACCACGTTCGGGGACGCCCCTCGAGTTCGGGACGACGGGCTTCGTCGTCGCGCGTCCTACCGAGGCGGAGGCGATCGCGGAGCTCGAGGACCTCTATCGAATCCAGGGCGAGCGTACGGCGCGCGAAACGCGCGAGTGGGAACGGCACATCGATCCCAAAGCGGAGACCATTCATTTCAGCAAGCGGTACGGAAAACACCCGATCGGCGCGAACGGAGGGATTCTTCCCGGCTTCGTCGGCAGCTACGATCAGGTGGCGCGACGGTTCGCCGAGTTTTGCGACATCGGCGTCACGACGTTCCTGCTTTCGTTCTTCCCGTTGATCGAAGAGCAGGAACGTTTCGCGGCCGAGATCATCCCCCGTGTTCTGTCACTGACGGACACGGGGCGCGAATGGAACGCCGCCTCGGCGTAGGCCTGCGGGCTCCGTTACGTGACGCGGAGGCGGCCACTGGCGCCCCGGGCGCTCCACTTTGCCCGGAACGGCGATGGGGCGTAGTCAAGAAAATTGGACTTATGTCTTGCATAGTAGACACCTTGCCGCTATTTCGAGACGGTCACCATGCAGACGCAGCGCGCCGAACAGCTGGCCTCACAGCGGCAGATCGTTGCGGACGAGTTCAGCGGCGTCGACTCCTCGGCGCGGCTGCGTTCGCCCGCGATACCCGACTTCACACCCGCGACGCCCCGCGCGTTTTCGCCCGGGGAAATCTCCGCGATCGTGCTCCTTTCGGCCGTCATCCACTGCGGTGTGGCGGCGGCGGCCTTTCAGCACCGCGGGACGCAGGCACACGCCAGGCGGATTTCGAAGGTGGAAATCGAGATCGCGCGGCCGCCGCAGATCCCGAAGCCGGTGCTGAACACCCCACCGCCGCCGCCGCCTCCCCCGAAGGAGCAGCCGAGGCAGCCGAAGCCGGTCGCTGCGCCACAACCCGTCGCTGCGCCGTCGCCCCCTCCGGAGGCCATCGAACCGGTGGACACCGGCAGCAGCTTACCCTCCGCCGATGACGGTGAGCTCTTCGCGGGAAGAGGAGGCCTCGGCGCCGCACCACCGCCGCCGGCGCCACCGCCGCCGGTCGCCCCCACGCCTGCGCCTGTCGTCCAAGCGCGCGAGGGAGCGAACTACGCGAACAACCCGAGGCCGGCATACCCGGTGCGTGCCAAGCGCGAGGGGTGGCAAGGGACGACCGTGCTCCGAGTGCTGGTGCAGTCCAACGGCAAACCCGGCGCCGTCAGGATCCAGAAATCGAGCGGGCGCGATCTCCTCGACGACGCCGCGCTCGAGGCAGTGCAGAAGTGGACGTTCGTGCCCGCGACGCAAGGCGGAGCTCCCGTCGCCGGATACGTGACGGTGCCCATCGTGTTCCGGCTCCAGTAGCAGCAGCAACCGACTTCGGCGCGACCCCGCGCCAGGAAGCGTAGAATCCATGTCCGACAGAGTCTCCAACTTCATTGTTCAGGGTACGCTCGGCCTTCTCGTTCTGTTTTCCGTCGTCACGTGGGCGCTCGTCGCAGCAAAGGCGCTCCAGGTGGCGCGCGCGCGCCGCCAGGACAAGAAGCTGCGCACCGCGCTTGGTGAATGGAAGGCGTTACCTTCTCGCGAAGTATTGACCCAGTACGCTGGACCGACGGCGCGCGTCGCCTTGGCCGGCGCCACCGCCTGGGACAGCGCACGACACGGTGCTTCGGCCGAGATCGAGGTGGCGAAGGAGATCCTGGAGCTGAGCTTCAAGCGACAGATCCAGAAGGAGCGCCGCGTCACCGAAGCGGGCCTCGCTGTCCTCGCGAGCATCGGCACGACTTCGCCGTTCGTCGGCTTGTTCGGAACCGTCTGGGGCATCATGCACGCGCTCAAGAGCATCAGCTCCGCGGGCTCGGCGAGCCTGGACGTGGTCGCCGGGCCCATCGGCGAGGCGCTGATCGCAACCGGCATAGGGATCGCGGTGGCCGTCCCCGCGGTGCTCGCCTTCAACTTCTTCGTGCGCCGGCAAAAGGTGCAGACCGCGGATCTGGAAGACTTCGCGACGCTCTTCCTTGCCGCCGCGCTGAAGGGCGCGCTCGGCGACTCTCGGTCGCCGCGCACCTCCGACGAGCACTCGTTCGCCAAGCTGTCCGAGTCCCGCCCCGCGGGCTCGCTCCGCGAGGCACGAGTCTGATGGCCATCTCGGCGTCCGGCGACAATGACGACGTGGTCAGCGAGATAAACGTCACGCCGCTCGTGGATGTGATGCTCGTGCTCTTGGTCGTGTTCATCGTTACCGCGCCCCTCCTGTCGAACGCGGTCACCGTCAATCTGCCGAAGACCGCGATCAACGCGCCCCCGGCGCAGCGGAAATCCCTGAGCGTGAGCATCGATTCCAAGAGCAAGATCTACCTGGACAGGCAAGA
The DNA here is from genome assembly GCA_035547195.1 of Polyangiaceae bacterium. Lineage (GTDB taxonomy): Bacteria > Myxococcota_A > Polyangia > Polyangiales > Polyangiaceae > DASZVB01. Next base: position 84,005 of record DASZVB010000122.1, on the reverse strand, counting down.
GACCGCGTTCGATCGCCTAGAGGGGGAGCTCCGGCGGCTCCATGCCGACGACCCCGAGCTGTCCATACAGCTCAACGCCGATCAGGCGGTCAACTACGGCCTCGTCGCCAAGGCCATTTCTTCCATCGATCGCGCCGGCGTGAAGCGCCTGTCGGTCATGACCGCCGGAGAGTGATCCGGACCCGCCACTGAACCCCTAAAACGCCTTGTCTATTTTAATAGACAAGGCGCTCGGAAGGACCTAAGTCACCGCGCATGAGCAACGCTTACTTTCGCTCCGTTCGCCTCGGCACCTTGGCCCTGTTTCTCGTCGGGACTTCGACCGCTCTCACCGCGTGCCTCGACGAGAATCCCAATCAGCCGCTCGGTGGAACGGCAGGAGCCGCGGGCAACGCAGGCAACGCAGGCAACGCAGGCAGCGCGGCCGACAGCGGTACGGCCGACGCCGATGCAGCAGCCGCCAAGGGGGGCAGCGGAGGCACCGGCGGCGCAGGTGGAACAGGCGGCGGAGCTGCCGGAAGCGCTGGCGCGGGTGGAACCGGCGGCGGCGGAGCTGCCGGAAACGCCGGCGCGGCTGGCAGCAGCGGCACGCCGGGCAGCGCGGGCAAAGACGCCGGTGCGCGCGAAACGGGCGCCCCCGACGCCGACCGTGGATAGGACGCTATTGCACCGCTGAGCGCGGCGCTGTTCGATCGGCGCTTCTTTCGCGGAGCAGCGGCATCACCAGATCCGCGAAACGATATGCCTCTTCGATCAGCGGATAGCCGGAGAGGATGAACGTCCCGAAACCGCGTGACTCGTAGTCGCGGATACGCCGAACCACCGTCTCCGGATCGCCGACGATCGCGACGGCGTTCCCCACGCGCGTGAGGCCGATGCCGGACCAGAGATCGGGATAGATTTCGAGCGCGCGGGCGTCTTTGGGGAGCGGCCCTTCGTTCAGCGCATTCATCCGACTCTGGCTCACGGCGCGCGACGCCTCCGTCAGTCGGCGATTCGCTTCGACGCTCTCACGGTCCATGCGGTCGTACAGCCACTGCGCGGCGTCCCAAGCTTCCTTCTTGGTCTCGCGAACGATGACGTGCAAGCGGACACCGTACTCGAGCTTCCGACCGAGAGGCGTGGCCAGGGCATCGACTTCTCGAATCTTCAGGGCCGCCTCCGGCGGCGGCTCCCCGTACGTAAGATAGGTGTCGACGTGCTTCGCGGCGACCCGCAGCGCTGCGGGTGAGGAACCGCCGAAATGAAGCTCGGGCCTAGTTTGCCATGGCCGGATCTGGAGCCGAGCGCCGGCGGCCTTGAAGTACTTGCCCTCGTGCGTGACGTGCTCGCCCTGGATGATCCGGGACCACAGGCCCCAGTATTCGTCCGCCATCTCGTAGCGATCGTCGTGCGAAAGAAAGACGCCGTGCGGGGGCCCCACGTTGTCGCCGCCGTTCACGATGTTGATGATGAGCCGCCCGCTCGAGAGCTGATCGAACGTGGCGGCCTTCTGCGCCATCAGCAACGGCGAGGTCTGACCGGGGTGCTGGGCGATGATGAACTTCATTCGCCGGGTGTGCGCGGCCAGAAAGGACGACAGCGTCCACAGATCGTGACCGCCGCCACCGCCGGCGACGAGCGCGCCCTCGAAGCCGAGCTGATCGATCGCGCCGGCGAGCTGCCGCAGGTAATCGAGGTCGACCGCGCGGCGCCCCTCGGGCTTCCACGGAAAAGGCCCGTCGGAAGGAACGAGATACCAGTAGAGCTTCACGTGATGCCGAGCGCGGGGACGGGCTCGGCATGGCCGTCGTCCGCGGTTTTTCGCTGCCGGAGCCCGAGGAGGAGCCAGACGAGGGCGGCGACGAAGTAGCCCAGCGGAACCAGGAACAACGCGACGCGGATCCCGGCGCGATCGGACACGAACCCGATGAGTTGGGACGACAGGAACGTGCTACCAACGCTGGAGACGGCGAGCGCCAGCGACGCCGCGACGCTCCGCAGCCGCACCGGCGCGAACTCGAACAGGAGCGGGTTGATGACGCCCCAGCTGCTGCCCGCGAAGAACATCTGCGCGAGGATGAGCCCCTCGGCGGTGGCGAGAGGCGCGTGCCACGACAGCACCACCAGCACGAAGGACCCCGACAGCACCTCGCCCGCGCCGAGCCAGAAGGCGTAGGCGCCCACCACCTTGCGCGCGAGGCGTCCCGCCAGGTGACTCCCTATGAAGATGCCCGGGACGCCCGTCAGCAGATAGGCCGACCCGATGAAGCTCGTCGCGTCCTTGTTCGGGACGCCGTACTCGCGATGCAAATAGACGGCGCCCCAGAAGAACAGGCCGCTCACGGCCAGCATACGGATCATGTAACCTAGGACGTAGAGCACGTAGCGCGGCTCCAGCACGAAGCCGCGGATCTCGGGCCACCCCGGCTTGGAGCGCGCAGCGCGCGGCTCCGGCTCCGACGCGCCGGGCGGCGGCTCACGCAGCAAGGGGACGCCGAGCGCGAGGACGAGACCCGGGAGCCCCGCGATGAAGAAGGCGTGGCTCCAGCCCGACTCCGCGGCGATCTTGCCGCCGTAGTGATACGCGATCCACGCGGCGATCTGACTCGAGCTCATGATGACGCCGAAAGCGCTCGACCGTCGCGCGGGCGAGAACGTATCCGCGATCCAGCTGAGCGCGAGGCTCGAGAACACGCCTTCGCCGAAACCGACGGACGCTCGCCAGAAGAGCAACTCGCGGAAGTCCCGCGCGAAGCCGCTGCCGATCGTGGCGGCGCTCCAGAACACCAGAGAGGCGAAGACGAACCACTTGCGGCGGAAGCGATCGCCCAGGTACCCGGCGAGCGGCACGATGAAGACGTACGTGAGCGTGAAGACGACGTTGAGCCGCCCGAGCTGCTCGTCGGTCAGCGCGAGCGCCGCCTTCAGCGGCGTGAGCAGCGCGCCGAGGACGAAGCGATCGATGTAGCAGACGAGCGAGAGCAAGGCGAAGAGGCCCAAGGTGGTCCACCGGTTGTGGAACCAGCCGAACGACGCCGAAGGCTCGACCGCGTCGCGCGAAGTCATGGCACTGCGGCCCCTGCTCGCCCGGAAATGAGCGCGCCCTTCGAACGATGCAGTCGCCGGACGCGAGGCATGACCTCCTCCGCGAAACGGCGTTGCTCTTCGGCGAAGGGCTGGAACTGTAGGACGAACGTGTCCACGCCCGCGGCCTGGAACTCCAGGATCCGTTCCGCGACGTCGTCGTAGCTTCCGACGAGGCCGGCCGCGGTGCCGCCGTTCGTGCCGATGCTGGGCGTCTTGCGCAGCGTCTGGAACATGACCGCCTTGGGATCGACGTTCGCGAGCATGGAAGAGACGTCTCTGGTCGCGGCGAGCAAGGAGAGCGCGTGCTCGGCGTCGCGCGCCTCTCCTTCCGTCTCTCGAGCGATGACGAAGGCGGACATCGCGTAACGGAGCGGAGCCCCGCGGCGCGGTCTCCGGGCGACGTCGGCGATGTTCTCTCGCACCTCGGGCAGCGCGTGGCCGTTGTTGAAGAAGAAGTCGCCGAAGTCCGCCACCAGCTCCCGAGCCGGCTCGGACTCTCCGCCCACGTAAATGCGAGGACGATCGCGGAACCGTGACGCCGGCTTGAGCGCGTAGTTCTTGATCGTGAAATGTTTGCCGCTGAAATTCACGCGCTCGCCGGAGATGAGCGCCTTCACGATCTGGAGCCACTCACGGCCATAGGCATAGCGGTCGTCGTGCTCGTCGAAGGGGATGCCCGCGTTCTCGATCTCGGGTCGGAACCAGGCGTTCACGACGTTGATCGCGAAACGTCCACCCGTGATGTCCTCGATGCCCAGCGCCATCTTCGCCAGCACCACGGGATGGAAGAGCTTCGGCTTGATGGCGGCGATGAGCTCGATGCGCTCGGTCAGCGCTCCGAGGGCCGCCGTGGCCGTCCAGGTCTCCAGCTGGTCGAGCTCCTGGTCGCGCGGGTTGATCAGGTGCTGAGCCAGCAACGCCGTCTCGTAGCCCAGCGCTTCCGCCTCGACCAAGAGCCGCTTGGCCCGCGCGAAGCTGGCGTCGTGGGATTCGACGGCAGGATCCGTCCCCGCCCAGTTGCCGTAGACGGGGATCCAGATGCCAAAACGCGGAACGGTCATCGGAGCTCAGGCCGACGCCAGCCTCAGCTCCTTGCTTCGCCCGATCTCCTTCTGCTGCGCGCGGTTCTTGACGAGCTTCTGCGCTTCCGCGAGGGGCGCGGGATCGATCCACTGATCCAGGTCGAAGTCCGCGGGAAGGAACCCGTGCTTCAGCAAGAACTCCTTGCGCAGACGGATGGCGGCGACGTTCTCCGCCGACAGGTCGACCTCGAGCTGCTGCGAGAGCGCGTCGCCGTACGCGGCGACGACGAACTCCTCCGCGACGCCCAGCTCCTTGGCGACGACGCGCACGGTCTCGTCGTGATGCGTCTTCGCCCACTCCGCCGCCTCGAGGACGCGCGCCAGGAGGCGCACGACGAGCTCCGGCCGCTCCTTCAGCAGACGTCCGCTCACCGTAAAGGTGTAGGGAAAGCTGTTGCTGGTCTTCGCGATGCGCTCCGGCTGCCGTGAGATGTCGTGGACGACGTGGGCACCGAGCAACGCCTGATTCTCGAGCCCGCGCGGCCCGGACCCGGCGATGACGTCGACCTCGCCCCGCCAGTACGCCGCGATCTCTTCGCGCTGACTGGCGCGCAGCTGGGCTGCGTTCCAGAGCGAACCATCCTTCGTCGGCGCGCCCGATTCGTCGAGGAACGCGCGGTCCACCAGGACGTCGACGAGCTCCACGTCCTTCAATGAAAGGCCCGCCGACGCCAGCGCGGTCTCGTAGAATTGGAGGTAGTTCGCCCGCGTGAAGTCGATGCTGTCCTTCGGACGACGCGGGAGCGCCAGCCGCTTGCCTTTCAGATTGGCGGCCGTCTTGATGCCGCTCTCGGGGCGCGCGAGCAGAAATTGCGGCTGATCGGTCCACGACAACCCGATGAGCCGGACGTCGTTGCCCTTGGCGCGGGACCAGATCGGAGGCGTGTTGCCGCCGTGCCTGAACGAGTCGGCGAGCGTGTGATCGAAGTGCGACTCGCGGACGTTGCGATCCGTCGACTTGAGCAGTGAGCTCACCTCGATGCCGTCGGCCTCGAACTCTTCGTCCAGCCACCCGTTCCAGAGCGCGAGGCTGAAGGCGGTGGGGACGGGGCAGCGGGTGTACCAGAGCGACTTCTTGGACATCGGATACCTTCCTTGTTCAGATCAGCGCGTTCTTGGGCGGTAAGACGCCGTTCAGGACGTAGTTGCCGAGGTACTGGGTCTTCCACCGGATCGGATCGTGCAGCGTGTGGGTGCGCGCGTTGCGCCAGTGCCGGTCGAAGTTGAACTCCGCGAACGAAGACTTCGTGCCGCAGAGCTCGAAGAGCTCGTTGGTGATGCGCAGACTCACGCGATCCGTGGCGATGCGGGCCTGGGCCACGCCGAAGGCTGCGGCGAGCGTCGTCTCCGGCGTGGTGTCGGCGCGCGCGGCGTCGACCAGCTCCGCGCCCCGGCGAAGGAAGAGCCGCGCCGCGTCCAGATCTTGCTGCCATTCGCCGATGCGCTGGATGATCAGGGGTTCGTCCGAGAGGCGCTCGAACGTGCTGCCGTGCCAGGGTCGCGAGCGGGTGCGGATGTGCTCCAGGGCGTCGCGGAACGCTTCCTCGGCGATGCCCAGATCGATGGCCGCGTGCGGGATCTGACTCCAGGCGGAGCCGACGCGAGCCTTGTCCCCCTTGAACGGCGTGATGAGCTCGAAGTCGCTGACGAAGACGTTCTCGATGTCGATGGTCCCGCTCGCCGTCGTGCGCTGGCCCATGCCCGACCAGTCGTCGTAGAAGGACAAGCCCCGCGTCTGACTCCTCACGTACGCCATGCGGAGCACGTTCTCTTCGTCCAGCGCGAAGATGGGGATCCAGTGGGCGAAGAGCGCGCCGGTGCAGTACGCCTTCGCTCCGTTGATGAGGTAGCCGCCCTCCGTGCGGACCAGGCGAGTGCGGAAACCGGCCATGCCGTTCTTGTTGGTGGCCTCGGAGAGCGCGTTGCCGATGCGCTCTCCCGCCAGGAATCGCTGGAAATAGAACTTCTGCTGCTCCGGAGTCCCTTCGCGGATGCTCTCCACGAACGCGACGTGATTCTGCGGGATTTGCCCGATGCTCGGGTCTGCGGCGGACAAGATCCGGAACACCTCCGCGACCGTCACCGACTTGATCTCCGCGCCGCCGAACGCCCGCGGTACCGTGGCGCCGTAGAGCCCGCTGGTAGAGAGCAGCTCCACCTCCTTGTGGGGCAGCTCGCGTTTCCGATCCCTCTCGGACGCTCCAGCTCGAATGACGGCCGCCACTTCCTCGGCAGCGGCAATGGCCTCGGCGTCCGTCTTCAAGACGCGGACCCGCTCCGGTAGCCGCGATGAAGAAGAGCCGCTGCGAGCATGAAACAGCACGGGATCGCCGGAGTTGAGAGTCATGGCCTCTGCGACGTGAATGACGGGGACCGTGTCTATTTAACTAGACAATCGCGCTCCTGCAATCCCATTTTTACGATATGCCGACGCGCGGCCGACCAATCGAATTTTTCAAAGACACGTGTCTATTATTATGGACATGGTCACGAGCCGCGTGCTAGCGACCTTTCGAACAATGTCGTTCCGCTTTTCGTCGACTTTCTTGCCCAGACGTTTCTCGCTCGTCGCGCTCGCCACCCTGAGCCTCGGCTTCTCGCTGAGCTCCAGGGCGCAAGCGCAGGACACGCCGCCAGCTCCGCCCGCCCAACCGACGCCCCCTGCAACCGCACAACCGGGCCCGTCTCCGGACGCGCCACCGGAGCCCCCGGCGCCTCCGCAGAATCCGGCACCCGCAGAGCCGGATGCGGGTGCCGCGCCGGCTCCGGGCGCACCTGCCGGATCCGCTCCCGCTCCGTCCACTTCGGCGACACCTCCCGCACCCGCGGCGCCCCCGACCGCGCCTCCGTCACCTGCGGAAGGGGCTGCCCAGGAGACCACCGAGCTCGGCGCGGTGGTGGTGCAGGAGAACGCGCTGAACGCGTCCGAAGCCGCCGCCGATCGGCTGAACGACGTCAATGGCGGCACGAACCTGGTGCGCGCCCAGGATTTCTCGCGCGGAACCGTCGGCACGGTCGCCGACGTCCTCAAATATCAGCCCGGCATTTATGCCCAATCCGTCAACGGCGGGGAAGCGACGCGCCTCTCCATCCGCGGTTCCGGCGTCGTGCGCAGCGGGTTTCTGTTCGGCTGGGGCAACGTCTTGAACCTCGACGGCCAGCGCCTCTACGGCGCGTCCGGTAACCCCTACGAAGCCATCGAGCCGCTAGCGGTCGATCACGTGGAGGTGCTGCGAGGCGCCAACGCCTTCGAGTACGGCCCTCTGTCGCTGGGCGGCAGCATCAACTACGTGACGAAGACGGGGTACGACGCCTCACCGTTCCAAGCGCGTGTGGAGCTCGGCAGCTACGGCTATCACCGCGAGCAAGTGAGCTCCGGCACCGTCGTCGGGCCGTGGGACTACTACGTGACCGCGACTCGCTTCGACAAGGAAGGATACCGCGACAACACGCGTTCCTACAGCACGCGCTTCGTCAGTACCCTGGGCTACCAGATCAACAAGAACACCTCCACGCGCTTTTTCTTTCGTGCCGTGGAACAGTATCAAGAAGACGCCGGCTTTCTGACGAAGGCGCAGTTCGAGAGCAACCCGCGACAGTCGCAGTTCGGCACGCAGGTGCGGGATCGCGTGAACCGCGGCACGTTCGTCGTGGGCAACACGACAAAATACCGCATCGACGAGAACTCGAAGGTCGAGGTCGGCGGACAGTACGACAGCTCGCCCATCGATACGCCCCACGGTGGTCCGACGGCGGTCTTCTTCAAGTTCCAGCAGATCGCGGCGTCGGTGCGATACGAACGATCTGACGACCTGGCCGGCCACGACAGCAACACCCTGGTCTCGTTCATCGGGCACCACACCCTTCACAACGACTGGCGCTCCTTCGTCCTCGCGACCAACACTCTCTCCGCGGATCGTCCAGCGGAACAAGCCGACTATACGTTCCTGGCGACCAACGACACCGCGTTGATCAAACACCTGTGGCTCGGTCTGGGCGCGGCGGGCATCTTCCAGCACCGCGAAACGAGCGTCACGGCGGGTCAGGCCCTCGTCGGAAAGGACATCGCCGTCGAGTACGCGAGCTTTGCGCCCAAAGCCGCCCTCCGGTACGAGCTCACGCCGCGGACCCACCTCTTCGCCAACGTCAGCCGCTCGATCGATACGCCTTCGGCGAACAGCTACATCCGCACCGATCCGCTCTACGTCCCCCTTGGGTTTCTCCCGCTCAAGAAGGCAAGCGCCGGGACGGCGGAAGGCGGCACCAGGGGCCGCGAAGGCATCGTCGCGTGGAACGTCTCCTATTATTACTCCTGGATCACGAACGAGCTCCTCACGGTGCAGATCGCGCCGATGGTGACGACCTCGTCGAACGCTTCTCCCACCATCCACCAAGGCGTCGAAGCCGGCCTCGATTTGCAGCTCTGGAGGCAGCGCCGCGCCGGCAAGGATCCGGACGACGAGCAGCAGCAGCAGATCGTGTTGCGCCAGAGCTACACGTGGAACGATTTTCGGTTCAAGGACGATCCGCTCTTCGGCCACAACCGCCTCGCCGGCGTCCCCATTCACCTCTATCGCGCGGAGCTCGCGTACGAGCACGCGAGCGGGTTCTACGTGGGGGCGAACGTCGAAGCCTCGCTCGGGCAGTTCCCCGGGGATTTCGCGAACACCATCTACGCGCCCGCTTATGCGATCGCCGGCGCCCGGCTCGGCTTCCAGCAGCCTCGCAAGGGCATCGAGGCGTTCGTGGAGCTCCGTAACGCCTTCAACACGAAGTACGCGCCCGTCGTGGGCCCAATCTTCAACGCGCAGCACGTCGACAGCAACGTGTACGCGCCCGGCGAAGGACGCGCCCTCAACGCCGGAGCCGCCTACCGGTTCTGAAGCACTTCACGCCGCCACCTTCACGCATCCGTCACGACCCATCGAAGGAGTTTCCCATGAGCATCGCTGTCGACGAATCCAGGACGAAAGACGCAGTACACCCGGCTGTGGAGACGCTGTACACAATCTGCCCGGTCCTAACGGCCGCCAACGTGGCCGTGGAGCTCGGGTGGCTCGATGAGGAGTTCCAGCGCGTGGGGGCGAAGGCGGTTTATCTCCGCTCGCTCGAGAACAACGCCGGTTGGATCCCCCATTACACCCACGGTCGCCCGAACCTCTTCCGCGACGGCGGCGCGATCCCGACCATCAAGGCCCGGGCCGACCTCACGCGGACCAAGCTGATCGGACTCACCGGCGGCCAGCAAGGCGGACAGATCCTGGTCAAGGTGAGCTCCGGCATCCGCCGCGTCGCTGACTTGAAGGGACGGCGAATCGGCCTATTTCGGAGCCTGAACAAGGACAAGATCGACTTCGTCCGCGGCACGGCTCATCGCGGCATTCTGCTCGCGCTCGAGCTCGCGGGGCTCACCGATCGCGACGTGCAGCTCGTGGACATCGAAGACGCCGACGCCCCGAAGTTCGCGATCGCGCGGAAGCCGTCGGAGCTGTGGGCGCAGAGCCGCGACAAACGCCACAGCGTCCAGCACGAGGCGGACTTACGGGCGCTGGTGGAAGGACGCGTCGACGCCGTCTACAGCCAGCCGGCGCGGTCGCACGAGCTCCTGAAGAGCGGGCAATTCACCGTCATCGAGGACCTGGCGCGCTACCCGGACTGGACGCTCCAGGTGGCGAACGGACCCTACACCATCGCCGTGAACGCCGAGTTCGCGGAAAAGTATCCGGAGATCGTGGTCGCGTACCTGCGCGCCTCGATCCGGGCCGGCCGCTGGATCAACCAACACGCGTCCGCGGCGGCGGAGATCTTCACGCGCACGACGTTCAACCCCAGCGCGGAGCTCGTCGAGAAGCTGATCTCCGGCGTCGACCTCGTCCCGAACCTCTCGCCGCGAAACCTGGCCGCGCTCGACATCCAGAAAAAATTCCTCGTCGATCACCGCTACATCGACAACGACTTCGACGTTCGCGACTGGGCGGATCCGAGCTATCTCGAGCGCGCCCTCGCGACGCGCTGAGCTCGCTCCGTCGGCGGGTGTCCGTCTCGGACGGACGCCCGCATCCCCTCCCTCCCTCGGGTGACCCATGTCGACGTCCTTCTCGCCGCGCGATCTTTTCTACGACGAACGCTACAGCCGTTGGACGGCCTGGCTCGTTCCCGTGTTGGTGCTCGGTGTGTGGGAGCTGCTCGTCGATTCGCATATCGTGCCGGTGCAAATCCTGCCGGCGCCGCGCAGCGTCCTCCAGGCGTTCGTTCGACTGACGCGCTCCGGCGAGCTCGGAACGCACCTCCGCGCCAGCTTTCAGCGAGCGGCTCTGGGCTTCGTCGTCGGCGGCAGCGTGGGGTTCGTCCTCGGCTTCGCGAACGGAATCTCCCGGGTGTCGGAGGTGCTCTTCGACTCGCCCATGCAGATGATCCGGAACATTCCTCACCTCGCGCTCTTGCCCCTGGTGATCTTGTGGTTCGGAATCGGAGAGGAGTCGAAGGTGTTCCTCGTCGCGCTCGGCGCCGTGTTCCCCATCTACGTGAACACCTTTCACGGGATCCGGGCGATCGATCCGGGGCTCCTCGAGCTCGCGAAGATTTACCAGTTGCCGCGCCGGAAGGTCTTGACCGACATCGTCGTGCCGGGCGCGCTTCCGAGCGTGCTGCTCGGCGTGCGCTACGCGCTCGGCATCACCTGGCTCACCTTGATCGTGGCGGAGACGATCGCGGCGCGCTCCGGCGTCGGGTTCATGGCCATGAACGCGCGCGAGTTCCTCGAGACCGACGTGGTCGTGCTCAGCATCCTGCTCTACGCGATGTTCGGGAAGGGCGCGGACAGCGTCGCGAGGCTCCTCGAGCGGCGGCTCCTTCCGTGGCACCACACTCAGCAAGACGAGACGCCGGGCGATCGCCGGTACGGGCTCTCATGATCGGCGAGGCGAATAGAAGCACCGGGCTCTCGCTCGCCGTCACCGGGCTCGAAAAGTCCTTCAAGCAGAAATCGGTGCTGAGGGGGCTGACGCTCGAAGTCCGCCCGTCGGAGTTCGTCGCCGTGGTGGGAAAGAGCGGGTGCGGCAAGAGCACGTTGCTGCGGCTCGTCGCCGGGCTCGAGCGCGCCAACGCGGGCTCGATCTCGATAGACGGCAGAGCCGTCACCGGAGTCGATCCTCGGCTACGCGTCGTCTTCCAGGATCATCGACTCCTGCCCTGGAAGCGGGTTCTGGAGAATGTCGCGCTCGGGCTCGGACCGGAGCGGACCGAAGACGCGCGGATCATGCTGCGTCACGTGGGGCTCGGCCAGCGTGCGGCAGACCTCCCCGGGAACCTGTCCGGCGGCGAAAGGCAGCGCGTTTCGCTGGCGCGCGCGCTCTTGCCGCGCCCGGGTCTCTTGCTCCTCGACGAGCCGCTGGGAGCGCTCGATGCGCTGACGCGCATCAACATGCAGGGTCTCGTCGAGCGCCTGTGGCGGGAGCAAGGGTTCACCGCCGTGCTCATCACCCACGACGTCGACGAAGCGGTCGTTCTCGCCGATCGGATCGTCGTCCTTCAGGGCGGCGTCATCGACTTTCAGGTCGAGGTTTCCCTGCCGCGACCACGCCCCCGCACGGGGCCACTGTTCGACCGCATGAAGGAACTGGTGCTCGGCCGCATCCTGCGGGGCGGCACCTCCGAGCCCCTCAAGCCCTCGAAAGAAACCCAATGGCACGATCCCCTCAAGATAGACTGCACCTCGGAGCCATCGTCACCGCGGGGCCCGGCACCGGAGCCTTCGGCGCGTGGCGCTACCCCTCCTCCGAACAGTTCCGATTCCTCGACGCCGAATACTATCAGCAGATCGCGCGCACCCTGGAGCGGGGCAAGTTCGACCTGATCTTCTTCGCCGACAAGCTCGCCGTTCCCGGACGATTCCCGAAGTCGGTCGAAGAGAACCTGCGTAACGGCTCTTGGGGATCAGCCCATCCGGAGCCGCTCGTGCTCCTCGCCTCCATCGCGGCGGCCACCGAGCGGATCGGCCTCGCCTCGACGATTTCCACCTCCTATGGAGCGCCGTTCCACGTCGCGCGCTCCGTCGCGACGCTGGATCACATCAGCAAGGGCCGTGCGGCGTGGAACGTCGTCACGTCCACCGAAGACTCCGAAGCGCAGAATTTCGGTCTCGACAAGCAGCGGGAGCGCGGGTCGCGCTACGACATCGCCGACGAGTTCCTGCGGGTCGTCTTCGGGCTGTGGGACACGTGGGAGGACGGCGCCGTCGTCATGGATCGCGAGGCCGGCGTCGTCATCGACCCGAGTAAGGTTCATCCTCTCAACCACGACGGCAAGCATTTCCGCGTGCGCGGTCCGCTCAACTTGCCCCGGCCACCACAGGGGTATCCCGTGCTCGCGCAGGCGGGTTCGTCCGATCGCGGGCGCGATTTTGCGGCGCGCTGGTCCGAGCTGATCTTCACGCCGCAGCCCGTGCTGAGCGCGGCACGAGCCTTCTACGAGGACATCAAGGCGCGCGCGGCGAACCAAGGCCGGAACCCGAACGAGATCAAAGTACTCCCCGGAGCGTTCATCGTCGTCGGCGAGAGCGAAGGGATCGCGCGGGAGAAAGACGAGGTACTCCGCAGCTTCGTAGATCTCGCGGCGGCACGCGTCGGGCTCTCGTCCATGTTGGAGATGGATCTCTCGCAGGTACCGCCGGGGACGTCCGCCAGCGAGCTGCTCGCTTCGCGCAGCGTCGAGGGCATGCAAGGGCACGTGGACGCGCTCGCGCAGATCGCCAAGGCGGAGAATCTGACCATCGATCAGCTCGGGGCGCGGTTCTCGCATAGCCTGACGTTCGCGCGCTTCGCGGGTTCGCCCGTACAGGTCGCCGACCAGCTTGAACACTGGTTTCGGTCCGGCGCCTGCGATGGGTTCATCATCCGTCCGTCTTATCTGCCCGGCAGCATGGAGGAGTTCGTGCGCCTCGTGGTCCCCGAGCTGCAGCGGCGCGGTCTATTCCGCAAGGAGTACGAGGGAACGACCCTCCGGCAGCACCTTGGACTCGCTCGCCCGCCGCACGGCAGCTGGCGAAAGCGCTTCGCTCAGACGTCACGTTCTCCGGAGACCGAAGCAGCGGCCGCCCCATGAACCGCAAGGCCATTTTCTATGGCCTCGGGCTCGTAATCGCGGTCACGCTCGCGTGGCTCGTCTTACGCCCTTCGGTGGTCCCCGCGCGGGAACAGAAGCTCGTCCTGCGCATCTCCCACTTCCGCCCTGGCGTTCCGGCGACGGTGCAGAAGGCCCGCGGCAGCCTGGAAAAAGCCCTCGCACCGCACGGGGTCACGGTCCAATGGGACGAGTTCAAGGTCACTACGGAGAGCATGCTCGCGCTCTCTTCGGGCGCGATAGACGTCGCGGTGGGGGGCGTGGAAGGCAGCATCGCAGCCATCGCCTCGGGAGTGCCGTTGAAGATCGTCGCGGCCGGCCCGCACCAGGCGCCGAAGACCGGCTGGTACACGGCCATCCTCGTGCGCGACGAATCTCCCATCCGAGCCCTGGGGGATCTAAAAGACAAGAAGATCGCCGTCGGCAAAGGGGGCTTCTCCGAGGCGATCCTCGCGCTCGCAGTTCGCAAGGGCGGACATCGGTATCCCGACGAGGTGCAGCCGGTCTACCTTTCTTCGGCCGACGCCGTGGGCGCCTTCACGGCCGGCGCGGTCGACGCCATCCTGACGCTCGACCCTTACGTGCCGTCGATACAACGCGACCTGCACGCGCGTATCCTCACGGACAACGAGCAACTCGGTTATCCGACCATCTGGTGCGTGTCCGTGCAAGAAAAGTTCGCCCGGCAGCACCCCGACGTCGTGGACCTCGTGGTCCAGGAGTTCCTGAAGGTAGGACCGTGGGTGGCGGAACACCGCGGCGAAGCGGCGACATCCCTCGCCAGCGCGGTCGGCTTCGACGCGACGCTGTGGGAGACGACGCTCGAACGCGCTTCCTACGTCCTCACGCCTCCCGATCCCGCGACGCTCCCGGATCTCCAGTACGTCGCTGAGCAGCTCTTGGAGCTCGGCGTGATTCGCACCCCCGTGAACGTGAGCGAGCACGTCCTACAGCGCGCGGCCAAGCCGCGGTGACGCTCGGAAAATAGCTCTCACCGCGCTGCGGGCGGGACGTAGCGACCATGAAACGCGAACTCGTGCTGCGGCTTGCGTTGACTCGGCGTCTCGCGATTCGCCAGATCCTCGGGCAAGACGTCCTTGGCGGCGGGATACCCGATCGCGATGGCAGCCATGGATTCGAACTCGCTCTCCGGCACACCCAGGACGTCGAAGGTCTTCTCGTGGTGGATCCCACCCATCGCGTGAGTCACCAGGCCCAGCTTGGCGCCTTGCAAGGCCAGAGAGAACCAGGCCGCGCCGGTGTCGAAGGCCCCCGTCCTGAGCGGCTGCCTCGTTTCCGGGTCGAACTTCCGCGCGAATACGAAGACCAATAGAGGCGCCCGGAGCGCCCATCGCTGATTGCTCGGGCGGATGAGCTCGCGAACATTTGCAAGCGTTTCCGGATCGTTCGCGTAAACGAACAGCCACGGCTGCGAATTGGACGCCGACGGCGCCCATCGCGCGGCTTCGAAGAGCGCGCGCACGATGTCCCGCGAAAGCGGCGCGTCCGAAATGGAGCGCCGCGACCATCGCTCCAGGAACATGGGATCGATTTCCACATCCGGAACTCGCAAAGAGAACGAATCTTTTGGCGTCGGTTTCTCCATGAACACGTCGACCTCGCGCTTCCTTTACTCGGCCGAAGCGGAGCGCTCGTCGGCTCGGACCCGCGCGCCCAATAGATCGCGGATGGCGCCGACGTATTCGTCGAGCATGGCGGGCCCGTACAGCACGAAGCGGACGAGCCGGGGGGCCGCGAACGCCGCGAGCTGCTCCACCACCGTCGCCGTCGACACCCGCGCGGCCTCGCCGACGGGATAGCCGTACACGCCGGTAGCTACCGCCGGGAAGGAAATGGACCCTAGTCCTTCGACTCGGGCCATCTCGAGCGCCGCGGTGAAACAGGCGGCTAGATTCTTCTGCGCCGTCGATCTGTCCGCTTCGTAGATCGGCGGCACGCAGTGAATCACGTGAGCGGCGGGCAAGCGGTAGCCGGGGGTGAGCACGACCTGTCCGGGTGACAGCATTCCGCCGCGGCGCTTTCGTATTTCCGCTTGGCACGCTGCTATGAGCTCTGGGCCCGCCGCTCTGCGGACGGCGAGATCGACGAGGCCACCCCCGGAGAGACCTCGGTTCGAAGGGCTCACGATCGCGTCCGTCGTTTCTGCCGTCAGATCGCCGACGGCGAGCTCGATCGTGGCCCCCACGCGGTGCTCGCCCGATGCGGGCACGCTGTCTTCCGCCCGCCCGACACGAAAAGCGCTGACGCCAGCGGACAACCGATGGGAGCCGCTCGCCGCCGAGGACATCCGACTATTTTCCGGCATAATCCTCGAATGTCTATTAAAATAGAGCGCCGATGGCAAGCAGCTCGGCGAGCACGACCAGGAAGGGGCTCCGAGAAACCACACCGACCGTCCTGCGAAACTCGATCGTACAGCGCTTGGGAAGCCGCATCACCACGGCGGGCGAGATCTCGTTCCCCTGCATCCCGGCGTTGATCGACACCTACCTGGACCGCCTGCAATCCCTGTGGGACCTGCTCGGCAAACGATTTTCCGACAAGGAGACGTCGAACCTCCGCTACGCGGTGCAGAGGGTCGTGATGGAGGGATTTCGCGCGTCGTCGCAGGCACGGCTGGTGGTCAGCTATCGGACAGGCTCGCCCCCGGAGCCCGGGATCGTGTATCGCGTGGAGTTGAAGTTGGAGGGCATGGAAGACATTTACGCGCGCTGGGTCGTGACCCGCGAGCCTCCTCTCTTCGGAAAGCACGCTGACGCGAAGGTGATCGAGGCAGCCGGGGCGCAAGGCTCGCCACGAGAAGTATCCGTGCTCGATCTCGGCGCCGGTACCGGCCGAAACGCGCTCGCCCTCGCCGCGCTCGGGCATCCGGTGACGGCCGTGGAACCCGTTCCAGCTTTGGCGGCCGAGCTGCGCGAGGCTGCCTACCGCGCGGGCGCCGGCGTTCGAATCGTCGAGGGCGATGTCTTTTCGAACGAGCTGTCCGGCCTCGAGCAGAAGTTTCATCTGGTCGTCTTGGCGGAGGTCCTTCCGCATTTGCGCGGAACGACGGAGCTGCGGCCATTGGTGTCCCGCGTCGCCGAGCTGCTCGCGCCTGGTGGACGGCTCCTCCTCAGCTCGTTCGTGGCGATGGAAGGGTACAAGCCGGATCCGCTCGCGCGCGAATTCGCGGAGCTCGCCTGGTGCAGCATCTTCACGCGAGCGGATCTGTCTTTCTTGACCGAGGAGCTCCCGTTCTATCGGATCGCCGACGAGAGCGTGTACACGTACGAAAAGGAGCACCTCCCCGCCGGCGCGTGGCCGCCAACGGGCTGGTTCGAAGAATGGGCGCTCGGCCGCAACGTGTTCGCGTTGCCCGCCGGAAGGGTGCCGATCGAGCTGCGCTGGCTCGAGTATGGACGGCGCTGATAGAAGGACGTTGACGGCGGGGCGGCGGCTCGGGTAAGCAGTCTAGTAAAAGAGACATATTTCTCTTTTTACAGAATGCGCATTCGGGTCTTCGACGAAGGGACGGGAATTCATGCGATGGTCGTTGTGGGCACTGCCTATCGGTATTGCAGTCGGTTGCAGCTCCGCCGAACCCTCCGTCGAGACGCGGCCGCCGGTAGCGGGTCAGGTCCGATCGGCCGCGACCAAGCCGCCGAATATCGTCTTCATATTGGCCGACGATCTCGATGAAGGCGTCTTCAACGGCGCGTCTCGACTCAAGTCGCTGCTCGTCGATCAGGGCACGCTGTTCGCGAATCACCTGGTCACGATCTCCCTCTGCTGCCCGTCACGCGTGGCGACGCTCCGCGGCCAGTTCGCGCACAACTCGGGGATCTTCTCCAACGGGGGCGCGAACGGCGGGTTCGGCAAGGTGTTCACCGACGGCCTCGAGAGCTCGACCGTCCCCACGTGGCTTCAGACCGCGAGCTACCGGACGACGCTGATTGGAAAATACTTGAATGGCTATCCGAACGGCGCGCCGTCGCAGACGTACATCCCACCGGGGTGGACGCGCTGGTTCAGCCCCAACGGAGGCAACCCGTATACGGAGTACAACTACGACCTGAACGAAAATGGCAGCACCGTCTCTTACGGGAACACCGCGGCGGACTACCTGGTCGACGTGATCGACGACAAGGCAGGGACGTTCATCCGGAACACGACCGCCAACTTCCCGAACAAGCCGTTCTTTCTCTACGTCGCGCCTTACGTGCCGCACGCCCCCGCGACGCCGCCGCCGCGATACGCCGACGACTTCCCGAACGCAGCAGCGCCGAGAACGCCCTCGTTCAACGAGGCGGACGTGAGCGACAAGCCGGCGTGGATCCGCAACAAGCCGCTCCTGACCGACGCGCAGATCCAGAAGATCGACGCTCTCTACCGCAAGCGCCGCCAGACGACGAAGGCCATCGCGGACCTGGTCAGCGACGTCATCGACGCGCTGACCGCCACCGGGCAGCTCGACAATACGTACATCTTCTTCGCGTCGGACAACGGCTTCCACCAAGGCCAACACCGCCTCGCGTCGGGGAAGAACACGGCGTACGACGAAGACCTCCGGGTCCCTCTCGTCGTGCGCGGCCCTGGCGTGCCTGCCGGCGCCACGATCACCGCGTTGACGGCGAACGTCGACTACGCCGCGACATGGGCAGAGCTCGCGGGAGTCGCGACGCCGGCCTGGGTGGACGGGCGATCCCTCGTGCCCTTTCTGCAAGGCCGAACCCCGAGCAGCTGGCGCAAATGCCTGCTGCTCGAGCACGCGGGGCCGAGCATCACCCTCTCGTCGAGCGACGGCACGCTCGAGCCGCCGGACGATTTCGACGAGCAGGCACAAGCAACCGGAGGCGCGCCGGTGTTCGTCGGCATTCGAACGGAGACGCGCACCTACGTCGAGTACGACACCGGGGAGCGCGAGCTCTACGATTTGACGACCGATCCAAACGAGTTGAACAACGGCTACGACTCTGCGCCCGCGTCGCTGAAGAACAGCCTCTCGAGCTGGGTCGCGTCGCTGAAGAACGCGGCGGGCAGCGCGCTGCGGTCCGCGGAGCAAGGCCCCCCCTGAGTCCGCGTCCGGCTGCGACGGCGTGAGCCCGGACGGGGCGTTCACCGCGCTCGCCCCCCGGAGCTCTGCGAAGGAGCGGGCGGAGGACGTCGTTCGACTACGCGCCGCGCGCCACGTCGCCGGCGTCCAAGAGCACTTCCGCCATCTCCCGAAGCAAGGGCTCCGGCACGAGACGTGGCTCCCCGTGGACGCAATCGAGGACCGCGAACGCCGCTACCTGCAGGCCCGCATCTGCGGCCGATGTGAGCGGGACGAGGGCGTAGCGTTCGCCGAAGAAATGCGCTCCCCGCTCCGTCGTCTCTTCGTCGCCGGCGCCGGCGGCGTGGAAAGACTCGAGCCATCGGAGGACCCACGCCTCGGCTTCAATCGGAGGCGGCTCGACCGATCGTGATGCGGTCAAAGTCACTCCCTCGGGACGGTTCAAATAAAGAAAGCCGTGCGACACGCCCGATTGCTGGAGGATCACGCCGAGCATCCGCTGGGTACGCTCGCCGAGGCCGCGGCAGAGCTCGAGCTCGGTTCGGACCTTCGCGATCGCCGCGACGTCGCGTGAGCGAAACCGACGCGGCGTCGGGTCGAGCGGTTCGAAGCCCGCTCCGATCGCCATGTGGAGGAGCGACGACAATCGCGTGGCGAACGCCCGGCTGTCGACTCTCTCGCTCAACTCACGGACGCGCTTCGACGCGGTCGCGAACGCCTTGTCGTCCTTGAGGTCCAGCGCGACGCGCGCCTGAGCCGCGTAAAGCTCGATGAGCAGGATGCCCGCCGTGCTGCGCTTCTCGGCGCGCGCCACGACGTCGCGGGCGCGCTCCGTCGCCCGCGCGCCGTTTCCGGTGCGCGCTTCCGCGCACGCGAGCGCCGCCTCCAGAATGTCGACGAACGCGGGGAGGAGCGGGAAGCGTCGACAGATGGCGAGCGTCTTCTCCGCGCGCTCGGCCGCCTCCTCGGGCCGGCCGAGCTCGACGAGCAGGGACGCGACGCAGGCGGCGGTGAGCGCATACGCGCTGTGGGCACCCGCCGGAGCGAGCTCGAGCGCTCGCTCGGTGAGCTCGAGCGCGGTGGACGGGTCGCCGCAAAGATGAGCATGCGCGCCCTCCGCCAGGAGCAGATGCGACGTCCAGGCCGGCATGATCGCGGCGCGCGCGCGGAGCGTCGGAATGGCCCGCTTCAGCGCCATCAAATCGCCGAGCATCACGTAAGCGAGGAGCTCGTAGCTCAGGCTGGTGTTGACCTGAACCTCGGCCTCGGCCTGACCGACGAGCGCCACGTCGCGCTTTCGACGACAGACCTCGGCCTGCTTCTCTTCTCCCCGAAAGAGGTGGCCGAACAAGCGAACCTGCCAAGCGAGCGCGGAGAACGGAAGGGTCGTTTCGAGGTATCGCGCGCGCTCGGCGAACATCGAGTCGCCGGTCATCGCCTCTTCGATGCCCTGATAGAACGTGGCTAGGATGTGAACGTTGAATCGAAGTGCGTCGTCGAGTCCGGGAACCGGAGCTGAAGACCGGGCCTGGACGCGAAGGCGGAACTCGGAGGCGATCCAGCCGCGCCGGGCGTTCGCGGCGTACTGAACGACGTCGGCGGCAAGATCGATCGCCGGGGACAGCGGACGCAATTTGTCCAGTTGCGATAGGACGTCCAGCATTCGTTCGGGTTCGTTCGCCTGCGCGTAGAGTCCGCCGAGCATCGCGGCCACGCTGGAGAACTCGCGAATCGCCACCATCGGGGGAAGCCGTTGCCCGCCTGCCGAAGGCGACGCGGCGTGCTCGGCCGCGCGGCGCACGCAAGCCTGAATGCGCTCGGCCGGATCCGAGATGCCCTCGAACTCGTCCCAGTACGTGAGTCCCGTATCGCGCCGGAGCTCCGCCACGAGCCACGGCGCATGTTGCGCCATGCCGGCGAACGCGACGGAGGCGACCCCGAGGAGTGCCCGTCCCACCGGAACGAGCTCTTTCTTCGACACGCCTTCTCTGCGCCCCCACTCGAACAGCCGCTCGAGCAGCAACGCGCCCTCCTTCGAGCGCAAGAGCCGGTAGCCCGGAGCGAAGTACTCGGAGCGGTGGGAAACGTAGTCGACGAGGGCGGCGAACGCCGCGCGCTCGTCGCCCGCGAGCAGCAAATGATGCGCCGCGATCGCGTCGGCGCGATTCGGCCCTGTTCGATACACTTCCGCGAGGCTCTGGTGCAGCTCCTGTCTACGTTCATCGGGGATCGCGTCCGCCAGCGCTCGACGCATGCCGTCGTGCACGAACGTGTAACCGTTGCCGCTGCCGACGAGTATCGAAGCGGCGACGAGCTCGTTGAGCGCAGGGAACAGCTGATGAGCGTCCGCCGCGCCGAGAAATATCGCATATTGGTCGAGATGAAACGGTTCCCCGACGACCGTGAGCGACAGACCTTCGGCGAGCTTGCGCGCCGAATGCCCGAGCTCTCCGATGCGCGCGAGGATGGATTCGTCGAAACTCTTCGGTAGGTCCAGGCCGTCGATCGTGTCGGGCAGCGTCCACGCGCCGTGCTCGTAACGCGCTATCCGGTGATCGACGAGATACTGCGCGAGCCCGACGAGGCTCTGCGGCGATCCCTCCGAAAGCTGGTGGAGCCAGCTCGAGACCGCTTCGAGATGCGGCGCTTCTCCGAAGACGGACGCGAGCAGCGCCTTGGCTTCGGTCGCGCGCAACGGGGTGAGCGCGTGCGAGCTGCCGATCGAACGGAGTCGCTCGGTGGCGCCGCCGACGCTGCCGGATCGTACCGTAGAAAGGACGAGCAGGCGTCGGGACGGCGCGATCTCGGCGAGCCTGGCGACGATGGCGGCCGAGGGCACGTCGCTGTCGTCGATGTCGTCCACCGCGACGACGAGCCGCAGCCCCGCGCTCACGCGCGTAAACCACTGAGCGACACCGTCGACGAGGGTTCGAAAGTCTGCCGGGGGTGGCGCGGGAGCCTCGACTCCTTCCGCGGCCCCCAGCTGGTCGAGGATCGTCGGATCCAACAGCGCCGCGCGCGCCCGCGCTGGGTCGACCTCGAGCAAGCGTCTGGCAAGGACGCGGGCCACACAGAAGGCCCCCTTTCGCCCTTCGGCGCCGTCGGCGTACAGAGTCGTCATGCCGGACAGCTTCGCCTCGGTCACCAAGGAGCCGAGGAGCCTGGACCTGCCGAGCCCCGGCTTGCCTTCGATGATCAACGTGCTGCCGCGACCTCGGTCGGCTCGAAGCATCCGCCTTCGGAACCGAGCGATGACTCCATCCCGTCCGACGAGGGTTGGCGCGACGAGATAGGACAGCGCAACCGAGGGGCACTCGGTCTCCGGCAACCCGCCGATCGTGGTGAGGCGCTGGAATACTTCGGCGGCGCTCGCGGGTCGAGCGAGCGGGTTCAAGCTCAACAGGGAGCTCACCAGCGTGTCGAGCGCAGCGGGGATCCCCGGGACGATAGCGCCCAGTGGTCGAACTTCATACCGCCACGTCTGCTCGAGATCCGAGAGCCGCGCCGCCGGATAAGCGTGCTCGCCGGTCATCAAGAAGTAGGCGAGCGCCCCGAGCGCGAATAGATCCGAACGGCCGTCGATCGGGCGGCCGTCGAGGGCTTCCGGTGAAACGAATGGCGGGGTACCCACGAGCTCCTGCGCGACGCCCATGGGGGACAAAGCGCCGAAATCGAGCAGCTTCGCGCGCCCGTCGTCCGTTCTGAAAACGTTCGACGCGGAGACGTCCCGGTGAACGAGCCGTCGCGAATGAACGAGCGCCAGCGCAGACGCCACGTCGCGCGCGAGGCCGCACGCCTCGCGCCACGACAGCGGAGCAATGCTGCGCAGCTGGCTGCCCGACAAGAGCTCCATCGTGTAGTACGCCACTCCGTCATCGACGCCGTAGTCGTGAGCTCGGATGATGAGGGGATGCGACAGGTCGTGAAGTGTTCGATATTCGCGCCGAAACAGCAGCGCGACGTTGGGCTTCTGCATCGACTCGCGTCGGAGGCGTTTCAGCGCAAGGCGTTGCCCCGTCAGTCGATCGTGCGCTTCATGTACGGTGGCGTTTCCCCCCGCACCCAGGACTCGAACCAGGTCGTAACGACCCGCGACGCACTCGGACTGCTCTCTCGCGGCCGAAGACACCATTCGAAGTTCACAAGCTTAGCCGCGATCCACCCGGGCGGCGGCGAATGCGTTTTTCGTCCGTTACGAAACGTTGGCGTTGATGTAGGCAAGTGGGGCTCCCGTGTCGCCTCCGAGCCTCGACGCTCTTCGATTGGCTGGACGAGACGCTGGGCTGAGGAGAGATCCCTCGGTGACCCGGCGACGATTCCACCGGCGTCCGTCGCGCGCCTCAGACTAGCTCCACGTGCGACAGCACCATACTCAGGTTCGATGCCGTCAATGCCGGATGTCGAAAATCCGCGTTCGCGCGTGTACGCAAGACGGCGATCGCAGTGATCGCCAGCGCCGCGTTCGCCTCGTGACACAGCAGCACCGGACGATAAACGTGCTCTTCGTCGAGAGCCCATTCCGCTCCGGAGCCGCCCTCCTCCTCCGCTTCCAGCGTAAGGTCCTGGGTCCGCATCTGATAAGCTATGTATTTTTCTGCGGTGGCGATGACAGAATCGGACATTTCGCTTTCGCCGACCGTCGCCCAGCGAACGAGGGATCCGTTCTCGACACCGAACAGCGCGCCTTCTTCCGCGCCGCTGTCCTCGAGCAGCAAGGACAACGCAGCCCTGGCCCGACCTTCCTGGTCTCTCGACGATTTCAGTCGTGACGCGACTCTCGCTGCCGTCGTTCCGAAATCACCCAGGGGAACCGCGGCTGACTTGTGCGACGCGCCAGCCGGCGTGGTGGCGAGCCGCTGTTCGCGGACGAGGCGTTCGTAGCGCGCCGCGAGAGGCCCCGGCGTCGAGATGCGGTACGCGTCGGCACAAGCCCGAGCGCAGCGCTCGAAATCGGCGCTGCTACGAGCGTAGATCGCGACGCGAGCGCGTGTTTCGTACGCCAACCCGAGGTTCAGACCGCCGACGCCCAGCTCGATGAACTCCTCGATGGCCGCGTCGGCGAGCCCTTCTGCTTCGTCCGTCGCGCCGAGGCGGGCAGAAGCGACGGCGAGCGGCATGCGCAGGTAGTTCACTTCGTGCCCGAGGCCGCGGCGCTCGGCCTCGGCGAGATAGCCCAACCCCGCTTCGCGCGCTTCTTCGATACGGCCGAGCGACGTCAGCGCTCGAACGCGGGCGCCAGCCGCAGCCGCCCACACCGGGTGCCCCGCCGGATCCATCGAGGCCAACGCGGCTTCTGCGCTTTCGAGCGCTGCACCGGGGTTACCGCGCAATCGCTGATATTCCGCTTCTGCCCAATGCAGCACCGCCTTCCACCCGGCAGCGCGTCGGGCAAGCAGCTCGATGTCATCGAGCGTTCGCCTGACGCGAGTGAGATCGTCCATCAGGGCGTAGCCCAAGAGCTCGAAGAGCAAATGGCCGCCGTCGCTCGATTGTCGACGAGCACGCTCCACCGCCAAGAGCTCGGCTTGCTTCTTCAGTTCGTCCGCTTCGGTCAGGTTACCCTGCCAGAGCGCGTGCAGCGTTCGAATACGCACCGCGTTCACCTGATGCATCGGAGAAGACGCGATGAAGTTCGCGCGCTCGAGACACGCCGGCAGCCCCATGCCAGCCTCGATCATCCCGAGGCTCTGGGAAAGCCCGAGCTGCTGGGTGATCCGATACGTCTCTTGCAATCCGGCGCCGTCCCCGGAGGACAGTCGCTCCAGCTGCTTGCCGTAGATCGAACGCGCGCGAGCGCTTTGGCCGAGCAGGCGCGCGCGAACGCCGAGAACGAGCGTCTCCCAAGCGGCGAACGCCGGGGACAGGTGGGCTACAGGGCCGAGATCCGGCAGGCTCTGGACGAGATCCACCGAAAGCGCCGCCGCCGCGGCGCCGACCCCCGCAGCGACCGTCTGGGCCATCGCGTGGATCGATTTGATTTGCTCGGGAGCGACGTGCGACGGCTTCGCGACCGCGTTTTCTCGCTCGGCCGTACCCAAACGCGGAAGCTCGATCCCGGAGTCCTGATGCAATTTATCGAGCAGCGGCGCGAAATATCGTTCGGCGTCCATGATGACGTTCCAGGCAAGGCCTGCCACCCGCGTCCTCAAAATGAAGGCCTCGTCCGCGCGCTCGAATTTGTCGCACAAAGACAAACCGCGATCGAAAATAGCGACCCAGTCACTCGGCAACGTTTGCACGAGCGCGGAGTACGCCTCCATGTCGCTGGCGGTTTTTGCCATCGAGGCGCGGGCAGAGCTCACGAGCACCGCGAGACCGCGTTCTTCTTCGCCGGCGTCGAACAAACAGGCAGCGTGGATGAGGCCCGCACCCGGACGCCGCTGGTAGACTTCCGCGAGGCGCCGGTGCAGAGTGAGCGACGCGCTCGGAGTGAGCGATTCGACGAGAAAATCGCGGAACCCCATCGCCGAGAGCAAGTATTGTTCGTTCGAGAAGGCCAACAGATCGGCGGCGACGAGCTCGTCGAGCGCTTCCAGGGTTCGCGCCAGGTCCGTGCCACCGCTCAGCGTCGCGCATTCACCGAGCGAAAATCGTCCCGTGCGATCGAGGGCGAAAGCTCGGGCCAGATCCTTCGCGGCGGGACTCAGCGCATCGATTCGCGCCCTCCGCGCTTGGGCCATGTCGGACGGGATAGCGCCTCCGTCCAGCTCCTTCGGCAGCGTCCACGCTCCACCGTCGTAGCGCGCAACGCCGTTGTCGACGAGCATCTGTGCGAGCTGCACCAAGTCCCGCGGGAGGCCGCCAGTCAGCGCGTGGAGTCGGTTCGCGACTAGCTGCACGTTCGGGACGTCGCCGAAGAGAGATTGCAGCAACACTTGGGAGCGCGCGGCGCTGAGCGCCGACAGCGAGATCGCGTGGCTCTCGTCGGCGAGCAACGCCAGCGCGCTCGAGCGCTCGGAGCCGGCGTCCGTAACGACGCTCGTGACGACGAGCAGCTTGCGCCCCTCGGCCTCGCGAGCGAGCAGGGCGATCAGCGCCGCGGAGGGCAGGTCGATACGATCGACGTCGTCGACCGCGATACACAGGTCGCGCTCCTCGGCGATGCCGGAGAACCACTCGCGCAGCGCGCGCTGTAGCTCGACCCCTGCAGGAGGCGACGCTTTCGTCGGCGGGGCTCGCTCTCCCGTGACGATGGGCACGACTGCTTGCAATATTTCGAGCTTCGGCTTTGCCTTTGTTTTGGCAAGCTCGGGGGCGGCTTCGACGAGCTGCGACGCAAGCGCTCGGGCGACTCCGTAGTCACCCTGGACGGCATCGTCCGCGTCCGCGCGCAGTACCAGCGCACCCGCAAGCTTTGCCTCGAGAGCGCAAGCGTCCAGAAAGCGTGTGCGACCGACTCCGCGTACGCCACCGACTAAAACCGCGGCTCCGCACCCTTTGAGCGCCGCGTTGAGCCGGCGCCGAAAGCGCTCGAGCGATGAGTCGCGGCCGATGAGCGTCGGCGTCGAGAGGTACGCCCGGGCAGCAAGTTGAGCCGTCTCGTCGCGCTCGAGCCCAGCGATGCCGCTCAATCGGTCGAGCGCTTCGGCCGCGCTCGCCGGGCGCATGGCCGGGTCGATCTGTAGCAGCTCGAGGACGAGATCGTCGATCGCCGCGGGGATCCCCGGGACGAATGCGGAGGGTGGCGGCGGCGAACGCTTCCAGAGCTCCGGGAGGTCGGCGAGACGATTGGCAGGGTATGCTCGCCGGCCAGTGAGAGCGAAGTAGAGCGTCGCGCCGAGCGAGTAGAGATCCGTGCGAGCATCGAGTTGCTGCAGCTGGACCGCTTCGGGCGCCGCGATGGCCGGAGTCCCGACGAACGTCTTCGACCGACCCATCGGGGCGAGAGCGCCGAAGTCGAGAAGCTTCGCGCGGCCGTTGCTCGTGCAACGGACGTTCTTCGGGCTCAAGTCACGGTAGACGAAGCGCCGAGAATGAATCAGAGACAAAGCCGAACAGACGTCCCGAGCAAGGGCGCACGCCTTTCGCCAATCGTAAGGAGCGCCGCCGAGCAGGTCGCCGCCGTCGAGCAGCTCCATCGTGTAGAAGGGATCCCCCTCGTGCAGCCCGTAGTCGTAAACCGAAACCACGTTCGGGTGAGCCAGCTGCGAGAGGGTGTGAAACTCGCGTTGAAAGAGCTGGATCGCGCGATCCCGATCGAAGCCGCTCTGCTGGCGGAGTCGCTTCAGCGCGACATATCCGCCGGTCACCGTGTCGAACGCGCGATGGACGACCGCCACCCCGCCCTCCCCGAGCACTTCAAGGATCGAGTAGCGCCCTCCGACGAGTCGTTGCTCGCTCCTTGGCTCTTCGGAGGCGCTCATCCCAGTCTTTAAACTTTGCCGTCAGATCGTGCGCCGTCAACATCATCTGCCTTCGAGCGCGGAGGCGAAGTTGTCGCACTTGCGCGCTGCCGGTGAGAGGTTGTGCTTACCGAGTTATCTGTGCGGTCTTTTGCGTACAGAACGGGTATCACCGGGGCAGTCACCAGCGCGCTGTCGTCCGACAGCGGTCCCCGCGCTCACGACGAGCAGCACCGTACTGCTCACGACGAGCGGCACCGCGCCGGGCGCTCAACAATTTTTTTGAAACCGATTTTCAATTCCGAGACTACTCTCCCGCGAGTCCGTCGATCTGCCTGCGGCCAGAGGCCCCGAGCCCAGCGCCCAACGCGCTCCTTCGTGGAGCAATTTGGACGCGGAGACATGCGTAGACCCTTAATATTGCCGCGCTTCTTGGCTCAGATGGTGACCCTGCTCGGGCTAGCGGCGCTCGGGTGCAGTTCAGACAAATCGAGTAGCTCCACCTCGGCATCGAACAGCTCCACCTCACCGGATGGTTCCGCTCCGTCGTCCAGAGAGACGCTGGAGGAGAAGGTCCTAGAGCTCGACGTCTCGCTGAGCGTCCACGAGCGCGACGGGGGAGCGAGCCCGGACGGCGGCGAGCCGGCGGCGACCGCGACGCTCACGATCGCCGCGCACGATGGCGAAACGGCCGTCGTCACCGATCTATGGCTCTACACGCTCGACGCGCAGGATCAGAAGACGCCGCTCACGGGTTTCACTGCCACCGCGTCCCGCAAGAGTCCGCGGCTCATGTTACCCGCGACGCTGGGCGGGAAGCCATCCGGTCTCTTGCCCGCCGACGACGGCAGCGAGAACGGAGTGATGACGAATACGACGCGCGGCAAGCTCGACCACGGCACATTCGTGTCGACGGTGAACGGCACCGTAGAGGTGACGCTGCCCGCGCTCCCGACTTCGCCGATCCTCGTCGTCGCCGGCGTCGAAGATCAGCGTTACGCGGGCGCAGCGGTGATCGCACCTGACGGTACTTCGCGGAGCGTCCCCGACGGCGTGGGGGTAGCCGAGTCTCATCCGATGCGCTCGTACGCACGTGACGTCGCGCCGCTCCTCACGAAGAATTGCACGAGCGTTTGCCACAACAGCGCCGGCCCCAACGGCGCCCCCATGTACCACATGGATACGCTCGACAATATCTTGAATGATAATTTTGCGCTTACCGAACAAACCACTGACTGTAAGGCGGACCACCCCGACGGGGGCACGGCGCTGGCCGACTGCATTGCAGCCATCACTCAAGCCCAATTCCTCATCGAACCCGGAGCCCCCGCCGTCTCCGACATTCTCCAGCGCGCCCGCCCCGACGAAAACCTGGGCACCTCGGACCAAGGCCTGGCCTGGTACGGCGGGGGCACGCCCAAAGCCCGTTACAACGCCAAGTACGGGGACCGGAGAATGCCGTCCACCACGATCAGCACCGACTCCGCGGACTGGCACAACGATTCGACGTACTTCGACCAAAACCCGAAGGACTATCAGACCCTCTATGATTGGGTGGCGCAGGGTGCGCCGCCCTGATTGATGAAAGACCGCCTGCATCTGCTCGGAAAGCTGGAAAAGCAGTCGCGGAGGCTGTTCGCACGGAGCTATTCGCGAACAGGGGGTCGGCCCGAGGCATTCTGTCTCTGCGAGGACTCCTGCCCACCCCGCCCGAAGGGCCGCGTCGCTCGGAGGGGATGATGCGGTATAAGCCCGCAAGGTCGTGAGGAGGCTTACGCTCATCGCGCTGCGGGAGGACGGTCGACATGGCGTCGATCACGGCCGCACGCGTGGGGTGCTTCGGTCGATTACTTTTATGACGAGCTACTCGCGACCGCGCACCGATAGTTCGTATACTTACCTTCGCCTCCGCATCGATACCCACCACTACGAGCTCTACCGCTGCTGGCGCACGACCGCGCCGCCGCCCGTATCGACGGTCCTCAAGGAGCACCATTGACCATCAGGATTCATTCGAGATGAGCGCTTCACTCAACAAGCGAAACAAGGAAAAGCAACGACAGGAGCGCCAGCGAGAGAAGCAGTCCCGCCGGCAGGAGCGCCGGGAACAACGAGACAATCGCGTGCCCACTGAACCGGGCATGGACCCGGACATCGCCGGGATCGTTCCGGGTCCTCAACCGGTCGAGCCGACCGCCGATTAGGATCGTTCTTGCGTGATCTGGCGCGAGCTCGGAGCGCCGCGTCGCCAAGCTACGTGTGGACGCGAACAGCCGGGGTCCACGCCTGTTTACCGCCGGCGTTCTCGACGCGCGCTCGTACGTAGCCCTCGTCCCCACGCGGGACGTAGACGGCGTCGCTCCCGTGCGTCGGGATCTTGGCGAGCTCGGCCCCGGACGCGCCGATGAACGTCACGGTGGCGTCGACGTCTTTCGGCGTCACGCGGTACCCCTCCCCCGTTACCGAGATTGCTTGCAGCTCTGCTCCGGTCGTCGCGTACAAACGTCCTGTTCGCAGCGCGTCGCAGATCTCCGTACGGTCCGCGTGGTCGGCGAAGACCTGCACCCAACCGCGGCCCGGAATCGCAGGCGGGTCGTGGGATACGTCGATCGTGTGGACGTCGTCGACCGCGACGCCCATGAAGCTCGCGCCCTCCGACAACGCAATGTCCCAGATCTTTTCGTGGGAAGGATGCTTCACGTCACCCGCGGTGTGCACGTACGGATGCCCGCTCGCGATCTCGAGGAGCGCGGCCGCCCCGGCGCCGACGACGTCCGCCGGCGTCAAGGCCCAGTCGAAATTGGGATGGTTCACGATGGCGACGCCGTTCTGGGCGTCCACCTGGGTGATCGCGGAGGAGAGCGCGGCGGAAGCGGTCGCGAAATCTCCCCCGGCGATGCGCGTCGCGGTGCACAGCGCGTTGACGTGCACCTGGCGACCGTGCCCTCTCATGGTGATCTCCTCCCCCGGGATCAACGTGAATCCAGGCTCCTCGAAGAAGACGTATCGCGATCGGGAAGAGAGGATGTTGTGATCGGTGAGGGCGAGAAAGTTATAACCGTGAGTGCGGTACCAAAGGATGGTCCGCTCGGGACTGCTGCTCCCATCGCTCAGCGTGGTGTGCGTGTGGACGTTTCCTCGCTGAAAGCGAGTCACCTCGAAGGTCCGCTCGAAATGCCCGCGCGGTGCGGCGAGGACGTCGGGTATCCTCGACGTTCGTTCGAGCTCGACCCCGAAGACCGCGCCGCAAACCAGCGCCACCGGGATGCCGACGAGCGCGGCGATGAGCTTTCTCTCCAGAACGCGGCCGAAGCGATCGGCTCCTTCGCGAGACTCCACGGGCGGTATCCTGACCTGGCGTTGCTTCCCGTTCAACCGCGGCGGGCTGCTTTCTCGAACGCCGTTGCAACGAGCGACGGTGTGGTCGCCGCGCTCATGTCCTCGCACGCTGCGCGGGCCCTTCAGGGACCACGCGATCCTCGGTGCGAGGATCGCCGGAATGCCGAAGGTAGAACTTTGCGCCGAGCGCACCAACGAGGACACCGAGCCCCGCTCCCCCGACGGCGTCCGAGGGGAAGTGAACGCCGAGGAAGATCCTGGAAATTCCGACGGCGACTGCCCACATCGATAGCGCCATGCTGCCGGCGAGCCCGAAGCGGACGGGCGGCCGCTTTTTCCAGAGGAGCACCAGGAACGCGGCCATCGCAAACGTCGCCGCGGTGTGGCCGCTTGGGAAGGACGGCGTGGCGGAGGGTCCCCACAGCGCGTGAACGTCCGACAGAGCGAACGCTGGCCGAGGTCTGCCGACGACGTACTTGAGGAGGGTCGTAGCGATTCCGGAGACGGCCAGGACGGCGGCAAGCGCGCCTCCGATCCGTCGCGTGCGAGCGAACGCCAGCGAGCACGCGACCGCGACGTCGCGGCACGCGCCGCCCGAAAGAGTCAAGACGATCATCGCCTCCGTCGCTGCGCGCGACGCGTGGACCCCGTAGATGGCCCGAAACCCACCCTGGTCGAGGCACCGGAGGAGATCCGTCGCCGCCCTCGCGCTCTCGCGGAAATAGATTACGCCCGCCATCCGCGAAGGGTCGGAGCGCGTCGCCGCCGCGCGAGCTCGCTCATGCGGAGGAGAAGCGCCGGAAGGCGAGCAGCCCCGTCGCGGTGGCGACGACTTGCGCGACCACGAGCTCCTGGATGGTCATTTCGAACCGGAACGGCGAGCGATCGACGTGCCAGTGCTGTCGCGTGAAGCCATAGAGCAACAGGACGCCGAGTGTCGCGATCAGCAGATCCATCCTGAGGCGGCGAAAGGCGCATGACCAGACTGCGGCCAAGGTCCCCAGCGTCGCGACGGCGTCGTTCACGAATTGCGGCGGACACTCGCACATCCACGAGAGCGCGCTCGCGTGACTGCGCTCGAGGACGAAGTGAACCAGGGTGACCCCGCACGCCGTCCCGACGATCTGCGACACCACGAGGATCGAAGGCCGGAGCCGTACGATCCGCGAAGCGCTGTCGTCGTTCGAGACGTCTTCGAACAGGACGTTGAGCGGCCGTGACGTGAGCGTCGTGGCGAGGATTCCCGCAACGAGCACGACGAGGTCGACCACCAACGCCGTGCGGACGCTTCCCGCGCGGAGGCGTTCGCTGACGACCCCGGCGCTCACGGACGTAGCCAGGAGAAATCCGCAGCAGAACGCGAGCACGAGGCTGCGCGTCGCAAAACGCGCAGCGCGCTCGTCGAGATCCGTCGTCGGTTCATGCATCGGAGGATGATGCGCGGGTCCCTAAGCGACATACGCGGTAATGATCGCGCCGGCAAGCCCGACCGCGATCACCATCGCGGTGGATCGGATGACCCGACGCCGCAGCTCCGGCGAATCGGAGAACCGCCCCACCAGTGCCATGTTGGCGCCGGCGCTGGCCAGCGAGGCGATGGTCGCTCCGACGCCGGCGACCGTGGGCGAAATCTTGTCCTTTGCGGCGAGCGCTCCTGCCGCGGCGACCGCCGACGCGCTCGAGACGACGCCGCCGATCGCGCTCACCACGTAGAAGCCGAAGTGCCCCAAGAAGCGTTGGGCTTCGGTGCCCGCGATTTGCAGCGCGAGAAAGATCGCTCCGAATTTCAGGGCGGAAGGCAAGGAGAACGGCGACTTCAGATCCAGCGGTTTGGCTTCGGACGTCGGAGCATCCGGCGACGAGCTCGACAGCGCCAGCACGCCGCTCATCACGAACATCGATGCGAGCGAAGCTCCCGAAACGATGAGAGCGCTCGGATGCAGGATGCCCAGCACGACCGCGTTCCTGAGAGCCATCGCGGCGACGGAGAGCAGGATCCCGCGATATGCGACGCCCACCAAAGCCGCCCCCAGATCGGCGACTCGCGAAGAAAGCTCCGTCGCGGTGACCGTGCTGTTGACGAGACCGCCCAGGAAGCCTGCAAACTCGATCCCGCGCGTCCCGAAGACCTTCCAGAGGATATAGTTCGCGAAGCCGATCCCCGCGATCAATAAGACGGTGAGCCAGACCGCTCGCGGTGCGATGAGGCCCCAGTGGTCGATGGTGTGATCCGGCAGCACGGGGTACACCGCGAACGCGAGGATGCCGAGGAGGATGGCCGAGCGGAGCTCCTGGGCGGTGAGCTTGTGACCGAACTCCGCGAGCCGCTCCTTCCACGACAAGAGCCCCGCCGTGACGACCGACACGGCGACGGGCGTGACCCGGTGCCCGAGCCCGCAGAGCACTCCGGTCAAGAACACGACGAGGAGGGCCGTCGAGGTCGTGAGCTCCGCGCCGTTGTCGGCGCGGATCCCTTGAACGTTGAGGAATACGACGAGGATCCCGACGAGCGCGATGCAGACCACGGCGTACGGCGTCCCCAGGAGCCCGCCGAGCGCGCCGAGGAGCGAGACCAATCCGAAGGTGCGGAGTCCGGCTTCTTTCCCGCGCCACTCACGTTCGAGCCCGACGAGCAAACCGACCCCGAGCGCGAGCAGCAGGCGCGCAAGCACGTCGAGCGGAATCCATTCTACGGCTGGGGGAAGGCCTTGCATCACCGTGGGGGCGAATTCTCTAGCTTAGCGCTCGCCTCGAAAAACGGCCAGTGGCCCGAGGCGCTCCCACCGACCAAGGAGAAGGTGCGAGAGCTCTTCGAAGAAGAGGATTGAACGCCCTGCACGACGAAACACGACGCGGGTACTCTCGGGCACGAGCGCGGCGTTGCTGCTGGCGGGCTGCACGAAAGACGTATTTCTACTATAGTGGACCTCGAAGGCTCGGAACTCGCAACGGGACCGCGTCCGGCCCCTTTGCGCCCCTGCTTGCGACGTCGAGCCGGCGGAGCAAAATCCTTGTCTCGGAGTCCATCATGAAGCTCGAGCTCGTCAGCCATCCGGTCTGCCCCTACGTCCACCGTTCCGCGATCATGCTCGCCGAGAAAGGCGTGTCCTTCGCGAGACGCTACGTGGATCTCAAGAACAAGCCAGAGTGGTTCACGGCGCTGTCGCCGCGGGGCAAAGTGCCGGTGCTCTTGGCCGACGGCAGGCCGCTCTTCGAATCCGCCGCGATCAACGAGTTTCTCGACGAGACGTGCGCGCCGCCGCTACTCCCGGCGGACCCTTGGGAACGCGCCACACAACGCGCCTGGGTCGAGGTCGCGAACGATCTCCTCGCGGCCCAGTTTGCCCTGCTGGCCGCGGCAAGCGGCGAGCTCGACGCCGCGCGCGCGAAGCTCGACTTGGTCCTCGAGCGGTTCGAAGGAGCGCTCGAGACCGGGATCATCGACGACCAGTCCTTCGGGCTCCTACACGCGGCGTGCGCTCCGGCGCTTCATCGCTTCGTCGTGGTGGAGCAGCACCTGGGTGCTCGCCTCCTCGAGAAGACGCCGCGGCTGCACTCCTGGGCGCGTCACCTCGCGGTGCGTCCATCGGTCGCCCGCACCGTCCCGGACGATTTCGCGGAGCAGTTCTTCGCGGTGTTCAGGGCTCGCGGCGGCATCCTGGTCGCTTCGGCGTCGAAGTGGTCGTGACGGCTCGAGTCGCCTCGCCGACACTTTCAGGTCGCCAGCGCCGCTGCTCCCGACGCCATCAACGCCAACGCCCACGCCACGTCCAGGTTGAACCAAGCCCGTCGGAGCAGCCCGAGCCCGAGCCTTCGGAAGACGACGAGCGCGACGGCGCTCGCGACGACGAACATGGCCGTGGTGTGGACGATCACGGCCGAAACGTAACCGGGCCACGACCGGAGCAAGAGCCCCGCGTGAACGCTGCACGCCGCGCATGGCACGCCGGCTTCGCCGGCGAGAAACACCGGAATCAGCATGAGGCCCGCGCCGTGCGCGGTCGCCATCGTGAACGACCAGAGCGTGAGGTCTCGAAATCCGAGGCGCATGCCGACCCACCGCGGATGGCGCGGACGCAACAACTTGAGCAAACCGAAGCCGATGACGACGATCGAGAGACCGACGCGAACGGTCGCTCCCGAGAAGGCGGCGTCCCCGAGCGCGAGCAGCAGAACCGTCGCCGCGATCGAGACCGCGTGCCCGAGTGCGATGGGAGGCAACGATGCGAGGACGGCTCGCGTGCTCCGCTCCTGCAGCCCGCGTGACACGGCGAAGAGCCATCCCATCGCCGGATTCAGCCCGTGATAGGCGCCGAGCACCGCCAGCACGATCCACGGCAAGAGCGGCTTCATGGGTAGCAGTAGGAGTCCGACGAGGCGTCACCGCCTTCGAGACGGATCTGATGGGGGAGCACCCCGTCGAACTCGACGAAGAACCGCGGATCGAATCGGATGCCACCTTGCGGTTCGACGTCCACCTTGGCGATCCAGCCGTCCACGCCGCCGGGGTAGAACTGCTCGTCCCAGGCGGCGTAGAGCGAGCTCGAGAAGTACACTCGCTTTCCGTCGCGGCTCACTTCCACCATTTGCGGTCCGCCGCCGAGCGGTCCCGATTTCGGGTGCGGCGCTCGACGAACGATGCCGCCGATCCGGACGCTCCCGACCTCGCGCGGATGGAATGGGTCGCTGACGTCGTACTGCTTGAGCTCGCCGGTCCCCCAGCACGACACGTAGAGGAAGCGATCGTCGAGCGACAGGTTGATGTCGGTGATGAGCGGAGGTACCGCGCCGAAGCCTTGGAGGAGCGGCGGCAGCGTGTCCGGCGACGCGGGCTCCGCCGGGATCTCGATTACCTTGCGAATCGCCCACCGTTCGCCCTCGCGATGCCAGAGCCAGATCGAGCCGGCTAGATTCTCGACGCTCACGACGACGCCGAGGAAGCCATAGGCCTTCGTCGGATCGTGCGCGGGACGGAGCTCGAGCGCCATTTGATGCTGATCGCCGAGGTCGAGCTCCTGGATATGCCGGCGGCGGCGGAGATCCCACACGTGCAGGCGGTGGCCGTATTTTCGGCCGAGCAGCGCCTCGGGGATGATGCCGCCCTCGATCAAATCCGGGGTCGCCCATTCGCTCGAGAGCAGCGTGTCGAAGCCGAGGTGCCACCAGAAATCGTAGTGGAGAAACTGGGGTCCGCGATCGATCTCCCAGCGCCCGCGGACGTCGAACGTCTCGCAATCCAGGATGAAGATGCCGCCCGGCCCGCCTCCATCTGCGCTGCCGAGCGCGCTCACGTAGATGCCGTCGGGACCGCAGTGGACGGTGTGCGGTCGCGAGTAGCCGGTCTTCACCGCGATCTCTCGTGGCTCGATGACCCGTACGACTTTGGGAGCCTTCGGATCCGGCTTCGTGTCGAGCACATGGATACGAGAAGAGCGGATCCCGGGCACGACCAGATACCGGCGCTCGACGTGCGGGTGCGGGGCGTATGGGCAGAGCGCCGCGCTGCAAGCGTTCCACCCGAAGTGGTGTAGCTCGTCGCCGCTCGACGTCAGAGACGTCGTGCCTATCGGCCTTCCATACGAAGGGGAACCGGGATCGAGGTCGAGCACGGCGATGCCATCGGGACCGCCGCTTCTCCCGAGCGCCGACCGAGGATCGAAGACGGCGACGTACGCGAGCTTCTCCGCCGGCGCGTCGGCGGCCAGACGAGGCGACGGATAAAACGAAGGGTCCGGACGAAAGGACATGGCCAGACGATATCAGATAAGGTCCTTTATTAGAGACAAATAGTCCACCATATCGAATGCCGATTTCGGAGATAGGCTCGGCGAGGAACCGTCATGGTTTTGCGGCGAGAATCAGCCCGTCGGCGCTGCTTCTCGCCGCGTCCCCGTCGGATCAGCGTCGTCCGGGCGAGTGCTCCGGATCGGACGCAACGACCTTGTAGTCGGGCCCATTATCCTGCGTTCCACCTGCTGCTTGTTGGGTGCTCGTGAGCCGCAGGCGCGAAACGGGGATCTCCAGCGAGAGTCCCACCGAGCCGAGCACCGGCAGCGCACCGTCCGGCGTGCTCGGGAGTTTGAACGCGCCGTTCCAGGTCGTCACCGAGATGCCCGTCGCGCTGTATTCCGTTCGCAGGAGCTTGTGGGAGGCGATCGTGCGACCGCGTCCGTCGAGCGCTTCCACGAGCGTGTCGCTGTTCGCTCCGGTCGGGCTCGTCGTGTCACCACGCTCCCAGAAGAAGAACGTGGTCGACGGCTCTCGGAATCTCAACTCCACGCTCGCCGTTCCGACGTTCTCTCGAGTCACGACGATGCTCGTCAGGTCGAAGTTACCCAGCGATTCCGCCAGATCTTCGCTCGTCGGGGTGACCGTCGCCGGGCCGTCGTCTTCCCAGCCGTCGAGGTCGCTGCTGATGCCGCGACCGGATGCCAGGTTGTGCCCTCCGTTCGTGCTGTCGACGCCGTTGTCGACGAGAATCTTCGCCCATTCCACCTTCTGCAAGTTGTCCTGACTCCAGGTCTCGTCGCCTCGCGTGACGGAGTCGAGACGAACGTCCCCATCAGCGTACTTTCCGCTCTTCGAGACGGTCGAGGTGAACGAGAATAGGGAGAATGTCAGCGGCGGCCCGGCGTCGCGCCGCGTGATTCGCTGGAACGCCTGCGTCGCTTGGCCGATGGCCTCGGTATCGCCGCCGCCGGCTTCAGTATTCCCGCAAGCAACGAGCGCGGGGATCGAGGTTCCTAGAAAGGCGAAAACAACGAATTTCATCGTCAATCTCCTTGAGGCCAGAGGGCCGCCGTTCGAGACAGCAGCCGTGCTGACGGCAAGGAGATACGAAGCGGCGCATTCCGTCTTGCTAGCACGGACCCGCAGTCTTGTCTATTATAATAGACAAGACAGATCCGCGGCGGCGGAGTCGGTCCTCGGCTGCGCTCGGATCGCTCCAGGCTCTGTTCTACGAGCCGGACGTGGAGACTTTCGTGAACGAGCTCGCGCGCATCGCGCCGGGACGCTCGGGGCTATCAAGGAGAGACCACCGCGAGCCGTCGCCGGGGGCTCGCGAGAAACGGGACGGCGTGACCGAAGAACCGCTTCCACCCCGCGCACAGGTAGCTGAGCCGGGCGCCGGAGTCGGTCGTCAGGATGCGCGTCCGCGGGCACTCCCCCCAGCAGAGCTTCAAATGCTCGCACTTGCGGCATTCGTCGGGAAGCGTGCGGTGCTTGTCGAGCCCGAATTCGAGCTGCGGGAGCGAGAAAGCGAGCTCCGCGAACGACGCTTCCAGGATGCTGCCGAGCTCGTGCTCGGGATAGACGAAGTGATCGCATGAATAGACGCGGCCGTCGTTCTCGATCGCGACGTTCTTCCCGCACACGGGGCTGCTGGTGCAGATGAGCGCCGGTTTCCCCGCGAGCTGAGCGAGGAGTGTCTCGAACAGGTTCACTTTGACGACGCCGCGGTCACGCTCGCGCCATTCGTCGAAGACGCCGATCAGGAACTTGCCCCAATCTTCGGGATCGACGCTCCACGGGGTGACGATGGACATCGGGTGGCCGGGGCGTGCCCTGGGGCTGCTCTTCGCCGCGACCTGTGCGTCCTTGTGAGCGCCCGGCGCCGTCCCTTCGAACGCTTTCGGCTCCACGCAGGGGATGAACTGCATGTAGCGAGAGCCCAGGTCGTCTCTGAGAAACCGGTAGACGCGTAGCGGCTGCTGGGCGTTGTCCCGGTTGACCGTCGTGAGCGTGCTGAACGGCACTCCGTGCTTCTGGAGGAGCTTCACACCGGCGATGACTTTGTCGAAGCTCGGTTGACCGCCCTTGTGCGGCCGATGAATGTCATGAAGATCGCGTGGGCCGTCGATGCTGAGACCGACCAGGAACCCGCGCTCGACCAGGAACGCGCACCAGTCGTCGTCGAGCAAGGTGCCGTTCGTCTGGATGTCGTTCGCGATGGTCTTGCCGGCGGGCCGGTGCTTGTCCTGGAGCGCGACGACCTTACGAAAGAAGTCGAGGCCGAGCAGCGTCGGCTCACCGCCGTGCCAGGTGAACTGCACTTCGGGACCGTCTTGCGTCGCGATGTACTGCGAGATGAAGCGCTCGAGGACGCCTTCGTCCATGCGGCGCGTCTTCTGCTTCAGCAGCTCTTCCTTGCTCAAGTAGTAGCAATAGCTGCAGTCGAGGTTGCAGAGGGCGCCGATGGGTTTCGCCGTGGCGTGCATACTGCGCACGACGCCGTCGCCGCGTTTGCCTCGGCCGGCGTCCAGATAGGTCTGCACGGCTTGGGGACGGATGCCGTACTTGGCGGCCGTCGCGATCACTTCCGGGGAATGGGAGTCTCGTATTTCGGTCATCGGAAAAACTCAGCCGTTTGCCGCGGCGCGCGGCGACGCGATCTGCACGTCGAGCCACCTTTCGAGAGCGGCTCGCTCGGATTCCGGCAGCGAGCGGCTTGGCGCGCTCGTCCGAGCGAGCGCTCGCGCGACCGCATCGTTCGCCGCGGAAAGGAGACGCGTTTCCGACATGAGTGCAGGCGACGCGTCGGGCGTGCTCCGCACCGCATCGAGCAACGCTTGTTGCGACTCGGCGAACTCGAGGCATCGCCGGCGAACCGCGTCGGACGTGGCGGCGAGTACCAGGAGAACCGGAGCGAGGGGCAACGTCACGATGCCGCCTTCGTCGAGCGTCCGCGCCGCTTTCGGCCGGGCGTCGAGCGCCTTCGTGAGCTCCGCGGCGACGACCTCTCCCCAGAAGCGGTAGTCGTCGCGCAGCGCGCGACGATGTTGCTCGATGTCGCGCTCGATCCCGGGGTCCACGACGCGGAGGTGCCGATACACGACGGCGTGCCCCTCGGGCACGGGCCCGCTTTTCGGGCCCCCCACCAAACAACCGGCGTCCCAGCGCTCGACGTCGCGCCTCCGCTCCTCGAGGACGCTCGCCTGATACGCGTCGGGGACCAGGGCGTCGAACGGCACGACGCGACAGGCAACCGGCTTACCCTCGCCGTGCAGGCTGCAGAGCCCCTGCGCGGTGAGGGCGGGACAACGCCCCGCACCGGCGTGATCGAGCGCGCCGGTGAACGCGAAGAGGCCGCCCGACGAGATGCCATCCATGTGGCCGCCGAGCCGGCGCACGCCGAGGAGACCGATGAACCGCGTCTGGTGACGGAAGAGCTCCGGAAGGGAGAGCAGCGGCGACGACGTGCAGCATTTGCCGCACGCCGTGCACCCGAAGGAATACGCCGCTGCCACGCGACTCAGTAGTATCCGCGCGGGGTCAAGGGCTCGACGCCGCCGACCGCCGCCAGCTTCGACTGCCACTCTCGACGGAGCCGCGCGACGACGTCGGGGTGACGCGCCGACACGTCGTTCGTCTCGCCGCGATCTTTCGCGATCTCGAACAGCTCCCAGTGACCGTCGAGCGGTCCGAAGGGCGGCTCGGTCCAGCGCGCTTTCCACCGTCCGTCCGCGCTGACGATGTACCCTCGCCCGTACGCCTCGTCGATGAACGTGCTACCGCGGGCGGGATCGAGATCGGCGCGGCCCAGCAGGGGCAGGAGCGACACGCCGGTCACCGGATAGACGTAGCGTCCCTTGTAGACCACCTTGCCCTTATTCTTGTCTACTCCAGTGGTCGGATCGATGTCCGCCGGGGCCGGCGTGGTAGGCGGCGCGGTGCCGGCGACCGCCAGGAACGTCGCGGTGTCGTCGGAGACGTGAGTGAACGTCCGGATCGGCGTCCTCGGTCCGTGCTGGCCGCCCGGGACGCGGACGAACGCCGGCACCGAGACGCCGCCCTCGCCGGAGAAGCCCTTGGCCTGCGCGAACGGCGTCGCGCTGACCTCCGCCCATCGGAGACCGTACTGCAGCCGCTGAGCGGCCTGCTTGCCGTTGTCCGTGCCGAGGGCGTCGATGGTGCCGGGCGATGCGTTCGCCTCGTCCGTCGCTTTCGGATCGGCGCCGGAATCGATGGGCCACCCCTCCGCGCCGTTGTCCGACTGGAAGAAGATGAACGTGCGATCGTACTCGCCGATGTCGCGCAGATGCTGGATGAGACGCCCGACGTTGTAGTCGAGGTTCGACACCATGCCGGCGTAGACTTCCATGTAGCGAGCCTGCGCCTTCTTCTCGAGATCGCTCAGGCTCTCCCATTTCTTGTCGACGAAGCCCGCGCGGTAGTCGACGTACCCATCTTCGGGGAAGTGGACGGCGCTGATCGGTTTCGCGTCCGGCGTGCCCCAGTTCGGAGTCGCCGGCGACTGCGTGAGCGTCTCCGGCGCGCCGGGGAACGGCGTCCATGCGGCGGGGAGCAGGCCGAGCTGTTGCAATCGCCGGAGCCGCGCCGCGCGGATCGGCTCGTACCCCCGGTCGTAACGTCCCTTGTACTTGCTGAGCCACGGCTCCGGCACCTGGAGCGGCCAGTGCGGCGACGTGTACGCGGCGTACGCGAAGAACGGCTTGCCGTCGCCGTGGTCGTGGTCGATGAACTCGATGAGGGTGTCGGTGTAGAGGTCCGTCGAATAGCCGGATTTCTGACCTGGCTGGCCCGGCTGCGCGTAGGCGCCGTCGAGCGAGAAGTTCTTCGACCCGGCCGCCTCGTGCGTGAAGTGATTGCTCGCGGCGCCGCCGAGCAGCGAAAAGCTGCGCTCGAAGCCCCACTGATCCGGCGTCTTGCCGACGCCGGTCACGCCGGCGATACCCGAACCGAGGTGCCATTTGCCGGCAATGTACGTGTGGTACCCCGCGTCCTCGAGCAGCTCCGCCACCGACAGCGAGCTGTCGTTCAGGTAGCCCTCGTAGCCGGGGAGGCCCTTGCGCTCGTCGTTCGGCGGGCCCATCGTCCCCTCGCCGACCAGGTGGTGGTCCGTGCCGGAAATGAGCATGCTCCGCGTGATCGCGCTCACGGTACCGGCGTGGTGATTCGTCAAGATTCGCCCGTCCGCGATGAGCGCGTCGAGGTTCGGCGTGTCGATCTCGCCGCCGAAGGCGTGGATGTCCGAGTACCCTAGATCGTCCGCCACGATCAGGAGGATGTTCGGCGCGCGCTCGTGCCCGTGACGGCGCTTCTCGGCGTCGCGATCCTCGCCGTGATCGCGGCCGTCGTGGCGCCCGTTCCCCACCCCGTCGTCGTGGCCGCCGTGCTCGGCGACGCGCTCGCCACCGTCTCCGTCCGATGCGCGGATCCCCTGGGTGAGCTCACCTTGCGGATCGCTCGAAGCCGAGCACCCGGTCCCGAGCAGGACGCAGAGCAGCTGAGATGTCGCAATCAGGGCGCGAGATTTGATCAATGCAGTCTCCTTGTAAGGGTTGAGGCGCTCCGTCCATTACAAGACCAATGTCCTTTATTCAAGACACCAGTTCCAGTGGGCGCTTTCTTCGCAGGCTTCATCGCAAGGCTTGCGCTCATCCTGTTTACGAGATATCTGTCCCGCGCACGGGACATGAGACGACCCATTCTTCCTCATCCGCGGCGCTCCCCGGCCCTTCGCTCGACGCGCGGGCGGTGTCGTCGGCCGGCGCTGTCCGGTTCGACCGAGGAGTCTTGAATGGCCGTGCTCACGCTACCCCAATCTTCCACCACTCCCCTCTCCGTCCGCGCCAAGGCGCTGGTCTTCGAGGATCCGACGTCGCAGGCGCTGCAGCGCAAGCTCGAGAAGATCGCGCCGAGCGATGCCACCGTGCTGATCGTCGGCGAGACGGGCACCGGCAAGGAGATCGTCGCGCGGCACGTGCACTCCCTGAGCGGGCGGCGTGACCGCCAGTTCGCGGCGGTGAACTGCGGAGCATTCTCGGAGTCGCTGGTCGAGAGCGAGCTCTTCGGGCACGAACGGGGCGCGTTCACTGGAGCGCTCGCGAGTAAGCCGGGGTGGTTCGAAGTCGCCACGGGGGGAACGCTCTTCCTCGACGAGATCGGCGATCTGCCGCTCACCATCCAAGTGAAGCTCCTGCGCGTCCTGCAAGAGGGCGAGGTCGTCCGCCTCGGCTCGCGAAGGCCGATCCCGGTCGACGTTCGCCTGATCGCCGCGACCAACGTCGATCTCGAGCAGGCCGTCTCCGCCGGCAGGTTCCGAGCGGATCTATACTATCGATTGAACGTCGCGAAGCTCCCGCTCTCGTCGCTCAGAGAGCGTCCGGGCGACATCCTGCCGCTCGCGCGCCATTTTCTCGACGTGTATCGGGAGCGGCTGCGCGTATCCGTCACCGCGTTCACGCCGGACGCCGAGCGCCGGCTGCTCGAGCATGCCTGGCCGGGCAACATTCGGGAGCTCGAGAACGTGGTGCATCACGCGCTCCTGCTGTGCCACGGTGACTCCGTCACGGCCGGCGATCTGAGACTCACGAGTCTCCCCCCGGGCGCGTCTCGAACCGAACCGGCGTCCGCTCCGGCGCAGGCGCTCGAGGTCGCGCTGACGGCTCTCTTCGAAGCGGGCGGCGAGAACCTCCACGAGCGCATCGAGCAGACCGTGTTCCGCTCCGCGTACCTCTTTTGCGATCGGAACCAGGTACAGACCGCGAAATTGCTCGGGATCAGTCGCAACATAGTTCGCGCGCGGCTCGTCGAGTCCGGCGACATCCCGGGCGTGCGCTCGCGCGCGCCGAGAAGCAGCCGCCGGATTCGCGTGGGCTACCAGTACTTCGGGCTGGTAACGCTGCTCAAAGCGAGGAGCACCCTCGAC
Organism: Polyangiaceae bacterium; assembly: GCA_035547195.1. GTDB lineage: Bacteria > Myxococcota_A > Polyangia > Polyangiales > Polyangiaceae > DASZVB01. Next base: position 41,327 of record DASZVB010000122.1, on the reverse strand, counting down.
GCGCGGTTCGCCGAGATGGGCGCGAGCGTCGAGTGGAGCTGGTTCCCGGGCGGGCTCGAGGTGGTAGAGGGACTCTCCGGGTCGCGCGTCGATTTCGGCGTCGTCGGTGAAGGGCCGCCCATCTTCGCGCACGCCGCGCGATTGCCCATCAACTACCTGGCCGCAGAAGCGGGCGCTCCGGAGGGCGAGGCGGTGATCGTCCACGCGGACTCGGCGATCTATTCTGCCCGCGATCTGCGCGGCAAAACCGTGGCGTTGAACAAGGGCGCCAACGTCCACTATCTGCTCATTCGTGCTCTCGAAGAGGTCGGGCTCGAGCAGGAAGACGTCGGCATCGTTTACCTCGCGCCGGATGCCGCCGAACGTGCGTTCGTGCGCCGCGAAGTCGACGCCTGGGCGATCTGGGATCCGACGCTCGCCTGGATCCAACACGCGACCGGCGCGCGTGTCCTCAGGGACGCGAGCGGCCTTGCGACCAACGCGACTTACTACATCGCCGCATCCGCGTTCTGCGACGCCGAGCCGGCGCTCGTGGATGCTTTCCTGACGGAGCTAGACCGCACCGCCGCCTGGGCTCGGGCCAACCCCGAAGCCGCCGCCGCCGTCATGGCGAAGGAGCTGGATCGACCGGAGGGTGCCATGGCGCTCGCCTTGGCGCGGCACCCGGGCATGAGACCGCTCGACGGCGATCTCATCCACTCGCAGCAGCACGTCGCCAACACCTTCTTCCGGACGAACTTGATCCCGAACCCGGTGAGCGTCCACGAAGCCAATTGGCCGGCGCGCCCGACGAGCTCGCGCGTCCACGCCGCATAATCGTCCGTTCGGCAAAGAGCCACGAATCGTCCGTTCGGCAAGAGCCACGAGAAAAACCGGCGAGGCCGGCGCCAGCTGGGGCTCCGGTCGCGAGCGACGCGCGACTTTCGAAGCGTGCTGCATCGACGCGAAGGACCGTGAAGGCACCAGGAGCGTTCACTCCAAGCCGGTGGTGCACACGAAGCGGAAGAGCTCGGCGCGTTGGACTCGTTCGATGACGGAGACGAGCTCCGTCGCTCGGAACGGCTTCTCCAAGAGATACGACGCGCCTTGATTGAACACCGATTGTACGTTCGCCGGGTCGGCGTGAGCGGTGATCACCACGACGGGTACGCGTGGATCCTTCGCGCGCAGGTTCGTCAGCACTCGCAGTCCTCCGCGATCGTCCCTGCCAAGGACGACATCCGTGACGACCACGTCGAGGAGCTCTGCTTCCTCGGCCCGTTCCATCGCGGACAGCACGTCCGCGGCGACGACGCACCGCCACCCCGCACGTTCGATGGCCTTCGCCAGGAGCTCCCGCGCGTCAGGTTCGTCTTCGACGAGGAGCACCGTGCCCTTCACGTCCGTGACGATACGCCCGCCGTCGGAGGCTGAGTATCCGACACTTGTCGGATACTGCTGCGACAATGAGTTCAATAGAGTGCGCCCATGTCTCACCCCCTACACTCACTCACTCTTCGTGTCGCGTTTGCTTTCGCTCTAGCTGGCCTCGCCGGTTGCAGCTCCTCCGACTCCGGCGACGGAGCAGTCGCTTGCAGCAGTCTCAAGTCCAACACCGTCGCCACCGCCGACGACGATACCTGTTACCCGGACAACGACGGCATCAACGACGACACCTACAACATCGAGATCGCCGTGAACGACGACGGCTTCACGTCTACAGGCGGCGACAACGACGGCGGAACCGCGAAGAACATCATCTCGACCCAGAACGAATCACAGGTCACGCTCACGCTGCGCAACGACGGCACGAAGCCCCACGGATTCACGGTGGGTTGCGTCAGCGTCTGCAGCTCGTACCCGACGCTGCCCAAAGGCTGTTCTCCGAAGGCGTGCTTCCCCAAGGGCGCGACGATAGACCCCATCGATCCGGGAGCGAGCAAGACCGTCACCTTTTCTACGCCCACGCCGGACAATCTCATCTATCCCTTTTCTTCGGGAGCGCCCGGCGACGATTCAGTGCCGGGGCTGAACGGTGGCCAGTGGAGCTTGATGTAACGGCGTGTCGGGCATCGGGGCCGCGCTCGCAGCGCTTCGTTTCGGTAGACTTCCCGCGTTCCGGGCGGCGTCGTTCCTTGCGATCTTCGCGATCACCGGCGCGGTCCGGGCCGAGGTCGTCGAGGCGGCGCCCGTCGCGCCGATCGAGGTGCCGTTTCCGCCGGGCGAGTCGCCCCGCGAAACGCAGGTGGTGTTGCAGGTCGTGGTCGGCGCCGACGGAGACGTCGAGTCCGCCGTCGAGGTTTCCCGTCTGCCCCGCGACGCCTCGGATGCTCTGGTCACTGCTGCGATCGACGCGGTGAAGAAGGCGAAGTTCGTCCCTTCGTCGCGCGATGGGCACCTCATTCGTTCTCGCATCGAGTACGTCGTCGCACTGCACCCGCCTGCGAACGCGACCGCCGTCGCCGAGCCCGCGGCCGCCGTCCCGCCGGCGGCGAGCGCGGTTCCTGCCGCCCCTCCGGCGAATCCAGCGGCGTCCGCCCCTTCAGCCGCCGTGCCGGCGACTCCGCCCGGCGCGGCGCCCGCTCCAGCGGCGACGCAGACGACCGTCGAAGTCCACGGCTTTCCGGCTTCTTCACCGCGAGGGCTCGGAGACGTTCGAGTGGATCGCGAGACGCTCACCGCCTCGCCCCGGCAGCAGACGAGCGAGATGCTCTCTGCCGCGCCGGGCTTCTTCGTCGATCACCAGGACGGCGAAGGACTCGGGAACGACGTCTATCTCCGCGGCTTCGATCTGGACAGCGGGTCCGGCATCGAGATGAAGATCGGAGAGATCCCGCTCAACATTCCGCTGCACATTCGCGGGCAGGGGTACGCTGACGTCAATTTCATCATCCCCGAGGTCGTGCGCAGCATCCGCGTGCTGGAGGGCCCGTACGACCCGCGCCAGGGCGATGCGGCGATCGTGGGAAGCGCGCTCTTCGACCTCGGCGTGCCCGAGCGCGGCTATCAGCTGAAGACCACCTATGGTTCGTTCAACCAGGCACGAGTAGTCGGGATCGTCGCGCCGGATGGAGCGAACGAGGAGACGTTCGCGGCGTTCGCGCTGCGCGAGACACAGGGATTCGGGCAGGACCGCGCGTCCAAGTCGGCATCGGTGAACGGGCAATACTCGGTAGACCTCACCGACAAAGATCACGTCCGCGTGCTGGCGACCGCCTATGCGTCGAGCGCGGACCTGCCGGGCGTCGTGCGGAAGGACGACGTCGAGGCAGGGCGCATCGGCTACTACGACGCGTACCCATATTACAATTCGTTCCTCCCGACCAATTGCCGCTCGACGTCCTGCGCCCAGCCTGCGCAGGGAGTGAGCGCCGCGCGAGTCATCCTGGGAGCGGAGCTCGATCACGCGACCGGCGGCGGGGCGCACTTCGAGATCGCGCCGTGGACGATGTGGACGAAGTTTTCGTCGCGGCAAAACTACACCGGGAATCTCGTCAGCTCCAACCTGCAACCCGAGCTCACCAGCCTCGGCGATCTCTGGCAACTCACGAACCTGGAAACGGCCTGGGGCGCGACGGCGCGCTTTCACTCGCCCGTCATGCACTTCGGGCACGCCGTCGAGCTGGCGGTCGAACCAGGCGTATCGCTGCGCGCGGGCCGTACGGATCAGAGCAAGGACCTCGTGAACCCCACGAATCTGTATCCGTGGGACTACCGAGCGAACTACGGGCTGAATACGGTGGACATCGCGGGCTACGTCGATCTCGACGTGCACCTCTGGAAGGCTTTGCGCATCGCCGGCGGCGTGCGCGCAGATCTCCTCGACGTCTCCATCAGCAACAACCTCGCCGGCGTGAAGCCCCCGCTCGTCCCCGGAGCGCTCCAGGGCTCGTCGTTGAACATCACCGCGGTGGCGCCCGGACCGCGCGTCACCGTCGCGTTCGATCGCCTGCCCGCGTTGACGCCGGTGTTCTCCGCCGGTGAAGGCTTCCGTTCACTCGACGCGGGGAGCCTCACGCTGTGCAACGCACCCACGGTCCAGCTCACCGGCGTCCCGAGCTCGTCCGTCTTGCCCTGCTCGCCGCGGTCGCCGTACTCGCAGGTGACCAGCCTCGAGGCAGGGATTCGATCCGCGCTCCTCAAAGGAAGCTTGGTCACGACGCTCACCGCGTTCCAGACGAACGTCGCCAACGAGCTCGTGTTCGAGGTCGAAGACGGCGGCCTCACGACCGAGAGAGCCAGCACGCGCCGCGGCCTCGTCGGCTCGGTCCTGACACGACCGACGAACTGGCTCCTCGCGTCGAGCGCCCTTTCGCTTCAGACGGCGACCTTCGACACCCTCGTCGCCGGAAGCTCTCACTACGTCCCCAATATCCCCGCATTTCTCTGGCGTGTGGACGTCAACGCGCACGGAGAGCTCATGCAGATCCGCGGCGCACCGCTGACGGGACGCGTGGGCGTGGGCTACACCCTTCTCGGTGGACGCCACGTCAACGACTTGATCATAGCGCCCACCGACAATGTGGTGAACGCGCTCGCCTCCTTGCGTTATCGCTTCGTCGAGCTCGGCGTCGACGTGTACAACCTGCTGGGGCTCGAGTACCCGGACGAGGAGGCGTACTTCGTCTCGAACTGGTCCTTCAAACCGGGACAGAATCGTGCGTCGCCCGGCGTCCACATCATCCCTGCGCCGCCGCGGACGGCGCTGGCGACTCTGTCATTGTATTTCTGACGGGATTAGTGAGCGCCGTGGGGCGTCGCGGAGCGGTTACGCCACACGAGCGGCGGTCGTGCGCCCACCGATTCGTGAGGATGAGCGCGGAACACCGAAGTGCGGATAGCGACGTCGTCCCACACTGCGCCGGCCCGCTCCCGCTGCTACGTTCGTAGCTGACACTTTTGGGCCGTCATCGACGGCCAGAACAGGCAGTGACGATGCGACCGCACTTCGTGCGGCGGCGAGGCGCGCCGCTGTGCGGGATATTCGCGACGACGATGCTGTACGCTTGCGCCCCGCAGACGGGCGACGGCGCTTTCGGTGGCGGCGGCGGCTCCGGCGCGGCAGCCGGCTACGCCGCCGGGACCGGCTCCGCCGCGAGCCCGAGCTACGGAGCCGGCAGCGGTTCGGGCGCGGCGCCGACGAGCTTCGGCGGCTTCGGGACGAGCTTCGGCGGAAGCACGAATCGTTCGGGGACCGTGAGCGGCCCCGACGGCTCGTGCACCGCCGTGTCGCAAGCTCCGGAGCAGGTCATCGTGTACAAGGACGCGTCGGTGACCGACGTCGTGACGGACACGATAACGACCTCTTCGCTATCCACCGCGCCCGTCGCCGTGTTCATCATGCAAGATCGCTCGGGCAGCATGATCACGGGCTTTCCCCCGCCGGCGAGCGCGATGAGTTGGGACAACTCGACGGCCGCGATCACCGCGTTCGTCGACGACTCGGCGTCCGCCGGCATCGACATCGGCCTCGGGACGTTCCCCGCCGGCAGCGCGAACACCGCCAACTGCTCGACGGGCAGCGACTGCGGCAATCCGGTGGTCCCGATCGCGCCGTTGCCGGGTAACGCGGCCGCGATGATCGCGGCGATGCAGAAGGAACGCCCCACGAGCGGAGTCGCGCTCACGCCGACGGAGTGCGGCCTGCGCGGCATGGTCAACGAGTGCCTCACCTATCAGGCGATGCACAACGAGACCTGCGTGGGCATCCTCGTCACCGACGGCACGCCGACCCAGTGCGACACCAACGAGAACGACCTCGTCAAGATCATCGCCGACGGCGCGAGCAAGGGCGTGAAGACGTACACCCTGGGCCTGCCGGGCTCGGACCTTTCGGTCCTGAACCAGTACGCCGTCGCGGGCGGCACGACGGCGGCGATCGACGTGTCGGGCGGCGCGGACGCGTTCGTGGCGGCCCTCAACTCGATCCGCAAGCAAGTCGTGGTCACCGAGACACACACGACGACGTCCCGCGTCTCGCATCCAGTGACCACACAGATGGTCATCTCTACGCCGCTCGATTGCCAGTGGAAGATCCCGCCGGCTCCGGCAGGCCAAACGCTGGACCCGGCGAAGGTGAACCTGCAGATGACCACCGCCGCCGGGGCCACGACGCAGTTCGGGCATCTCACGAGCGCCGCGGACTGCGCGCGCGCGGTCGACGGCTGGTACTACGACGACCCGGTCCACCCGACGCAGGTGCTCGTCTGCCCGAACACCTGCACGACCCTGAAGGCCTCGGTGGGAGGCCGCGTCGATCTGCTCTTCGGGTGCGCGACCGTCACGACTCCGGTTCGTTGACCCCGGCCGGGCGAGCTCGCTGGCTCGCCCGGTACGCGAGCGCGCGCATGGCGTGAACGAAGCCCACGGGCTCGATGCCGAGACCCGCCTGGAATGGATCGAACCTCAGCGCTTCGTCGTCGAGTGACGTGACACCGACTATGGTCAGGCGAGCGAGCGGAGAGAAGCGCTCGGGATCCGGACGCCTGAACGCGCCGGCGTAGGGCGCCCACGAGAGAACCAAGCCGGCCGTTTTGGCGGAGATGGCGGCGATGAGGCGCTCGTCTCGATCCGCGCCGCCGGGTGAAGGCGCGTCCGGCGTCACTCGTAGCTCGACCCGCTCGAGCCCCGGAAAGTCGAAGGGCGACACCGCGTAGTAGTCGTTTGCGAGATAGTCGTGTTGATCGGTGCTGAGCGGAGCGAACGGCGTCGTCCACGGGCGCCGGACGGTCGCGAACAACAGGTCCTGATCGGCGGGTCGTGGCTTCTCGTGCACCGGCTCGTATGCCAGGCGAATCGCGCAGCCGAGGACGTCGGGGAGCTCGCGTCGCTTCCACCACGCGCCGGAGAACCTGAGAAGAGCGCGATCCGGTAGCCGCGCGCCGAGGGCGCCCGCCGGTCCCTCGCCGTCGACGCCTCGGACGGTTGCCCAGCACGACACTCCGACCGGGTGGAACATCCGGCTGCGTCGCAACCAGCTCACCAAGGCGGTGAGTGGGGCAAGGAGGCCACCTGCCACGAAGCCGGCTCGCGCGATTTCACGATTCGTCGCCATTCCCGTCGCCATTCCCGTCGACAGCAGCACGTGGCGGGCCAGCTCGCACGCGGGGGCCCTTCCGGCGTCGATCTGCGTCACGCGCCGCGCATGTGTGCGCCTCGGCTACGACTGACGCGGGAGCGCGCTAAGGGTCCGGATGATAAGCTCGTATAGTGAATAGGGGCGCGCCGCGACGCGCCCACTCACGATGGACCAAACCAAACGCAGCGATGATCCGCCGCAGGCTGCGCTTCGCATCGCGGAGCGCTACGAGATCCTCGAGCTGCTCGGGCGCGGTGGGATGGCGTCCGTGTATCGCGCCCGTGACGACGCAACCGGGAACCTGGTCGCGCTCAAGGTGCTCACCGGCGGCGCGCACTCCGAGGGTCCCGTGGGCAGCGTGGAGCTCTTCGAACGGGAGTTTCACACGCTCGTGCAGCTCGCCCACCCGCGTATCGTCCGCGTCCACGACTACGGCGTCGACGGCGAGCAGCCCTACTACTCCATGGAGCTCCTCGACGGAGGCGATCTCCGCGAGCTGTCGCCGCTACCTTGGCAGGAAGTGTGCACGATCGCGTACGAGATCTGCTCGGCGCTGTCGCTCCTGCACTCGCGCGGCCTCGTGCACCGCGATCTGACGCCGCGGAACATCCGCAGGACGGCGTCCGGGCAAGCGAAGCTCATCGACTTCGGGCTGCTGTCGCCCATGGGCGAGACGAACCTGCTCGCCGGTACCCCGCCCTTCGTGGCTCCGGAGCTCCTCGGCACGATGTCGCTCGACGGCCCGAGCGACCTGTTTTCGCTCGGCGCGACGCTCTATTACGCCCTGACGAAACGGCAGCCGTACGCCGCGCGCAGCTTCGATCAGCTCCGCGACGCGTGGCGGTCGAGTCCGCTGCGCCCTTCCAAGTTGGTCCCGGACATCCCGGCCGCGCTCGACGATCTCCTGCTCGGCATGCTCCGCGTCGACCCTGGTTCGCGGCCGAAGAGCGCGGCCGAGGTCATGGATCGCCTGCTGCCGCTGCTTCCAGCTCGCCCGCACGACGAGCTCCGCGCGGCGCGCGCCTACCTGTCGACGCCGAAGCTCGTCGGGCGTGAGCAGGTCGTCTCTCAGCTTCGAAAGCAGATGCTCGGCGCCGTCCGCGGGCGTGGCGGCGGCTTCGTCATCGTCGGCGACGAGGGCAGCGGCCGCTCCCGTATCCTGGACGCCGTCGTGCTCGAGGCGAAACTCCTGGGAGCCGTCGCCGTCCGGGCCGGGTTCGGCGATGCAGGACGGCCCTTCGGCGTCGCGGCGTCGATCGCGACGCAGATTCATCGCGCCGCGCCCGCGCTCGCGATCTCCTCCGCGGCGGCGGACGCCAAAGGCACGGCGGTCCTCTATCCCGGCGTGAGCGGCATGACCACCACCGCGATCGCCGACGTCGCGCAAGCGGGCGTGGACCGCGCGGAGATGCAGGCCGTGCTGCGTTCGTGGCTCCTCGCGTTCTCGAGTCGACGGCCATTGGTGATAGCCGTGGACGACGTCGATCGCATCGACGAGCCATCTGCCGCGCTGCTCGCGTCGCTGTCGTGGGAAGCCCCCTCGCGGCGCCTGGTGTACGCCGCGGCCATCTCGGATCAGAAGGCGGTGGGAAACGAAGCCGCCATCTCCATCCTCCGCAAGCACGCCGAACAGATCACGCTCGCGCCGCTCAGCGAGCAGGAGGTCACCTCGCTGCTCGTCTCGTTGTTCGGCAACGTGCCGAACCTTCCCGCCCTCGCCGCTCGCATCGCGACGCTTTCGGGCGGGCGTCCGCGCGAATGCATCCGCTTCGCGCAATACCTCGTCGACGAAGGCGCGATCGAGTACGCGGGCGGCAGCTTCACGATCCCCGCCCAGATCCCCGACGGAATCCTGCCGGCGAGCCTCGAACAGGCGTTCGTGCGTCGCGTCGCGCAGCTCACCCCGATCGCGCGTAGAGTGGCGACGCTCCTGGCCGAAAACTTGCTCGAGCGCCTCAGCCGGCAAGATCTGCTCTCCCTCCAGATCGCGCCGTTCGTCGCTCTGGATGCGGCGATCGACGAGCTGCGCGCGGCGCACATCGTCTGCGGCGATCCGGCGGGGTACGCGCTCTCCGGCGCCGGCATTGGACGTATCCTGAGCGCGTCCCTCGACGACGACGAACGCCGGCGAGTGCACGACGACCTGTGCCGCATCCACGAGCACGCCGGACGACACCTGCTCTCGTACGTGCATCACGGCTGCTCCGGCAGCGATCCCGGTAAGTGGCTCGACCGGCTCGCGGCCGAGACCGCCGCCAGCGAGAAGCGCACGCGGGTGGGCTTGTCGGCAGACATCGAGCTCGGAGCCCTGCGATTCGCGCGCGCCGTCGACAGCATCCTTGTAAGCTCCGAACGTTTCGGGAGATCGCAACGCGAGCAACAGGCGCTCTGGATCATGCTCGCCGGCGCGTCGGCGCAGGGTGCCGACGCGGCATATTTCTACCGCGTGCGCGAGCGTTTGCTCCGCAATCTGAAACGCGACAGCGGGCACGACGACTGGCAGGGCCTGGACCCGATGCTCGAGCCTCCCGCGAGGGCGATGATGGCCGTCGGCGCGGCGGCTCAACGATACGCGGCGTCCCCGGAACCACAGCATCTCTTTGCGCCGAACGAGGCCATCCCCCAGCTCGTCGCCTACGTCGTTTTCGCGATCGCCGTGTCCGCCCGCGTTCACGATATCGAGCTCTCGGCGTCGCTCCCGGAGCTGCTCGAGCCCTTCGCGCCGCTCAGCCCGGTGATAGCAGCGATGCTGAAGAACGCCCGGGCCACGCTGCTGAACGGCCTCGGGCGGCGCGAGCAAGCGTACGAGATGAACATCGATCTGGTTCGCGAGCTCGAGGCGATCAGCGCCGAGCAGCTCCCTTACGTGCGCAACATCCGCGCTGCCGTGTGCTATTCGCTGTCCGCCGCGGAGGTGCTGCTGGGAACCCCAACGGCGTACCTGTCGCGCTTCGCCAGCGAGGAAGACCGCAACCAGCGGGTGAGCGCGCGTTTCCTGCAGATGCTCGCCGCGCTCGTGCAAGGGGACGTCGAGGTCGCCGAGGCGCACCGCCGTGCCGCCGAGCTCCTGTCGCTGCAGAACAAGGCGACCTCGATGTTTTCGACGCTCCCGCAGGAGCTCGAGATTCACGCCGCCGCGCGTGACCTCACCGGCGTGAGACAGGTGCGCGCCGCGATCCACGAGCTCGCCGAGCAGTACCCCGGCTGGCATCCCATGAAACACGTCGCCGACGCGCAGTACCTTCGGCTTTGCGGCGATCTACAGGGTGCCTTCGCGGCGACCGAGCTCACGGAGCGGTCGGTCGGCAAGGGGAAGCACGCCTCCGCGTGGGCGTGGGTCGCGAAGATCCTCGCCGTCGAGCTGCTCACCGAGCTCGGGAGGGTCGCCGAGGGGCTCGCGCTCGGCAACGAAGCGCTGGAGGAGTGCCGCGCGCACGGGATGGGTAGCGCCGCTCGGAGCCTCGCGCTGGCGATGGCCGCCGCCGAGGCGAAGCTCGGACGCTTCGCGGAGGCGCTCGCTCGCGTCGAAGGCGTCATCCGCGAGCAGAAAGAGCTCGGAATCACGGGCCTCTACCTCGCGCAATCGTACGAGGTCCTCGCGCACGTCGCCGTCGCGCAGCAGGACAAGACGGCTTTCGAGAGGTCTCTGTCGCTCGCCGGCGAGCTGTACCAGCGCGCGAAGAGCTCGGCCCTCCGCGCGCGTTACGAAAAGCTCGTCGACGAAGGACGCAAAGCGGGGCTCGTCGAGACCGCGGCCCCGACGCCGATGCTCACCACGGAAAATATCCCTCGCTCGACGCACGCGCTCACGGAGGTGTTCTCGGCCTGCGCGAGCGCGAGCGAACGCGCCGACCGCGCGCTCGCCCTCCTCTGTGACGGCGAGCCGCCGACGCGGGGCCATCTGTTTCTTTTCACCGCGAACGGCCTCACGCTCGCCGCGTCGAACACCCCCTGCGACTCCGTCACCGAGCTCGCCGCTTTCGCCAAGGACTGCGTCGATCGCGAGCACGCCGCGGACACCATGGAGACGGGAGCGCTGCACGCCACCTCGGTCGGGACCATGGTCGGGGATTGGGTGGATCACGAGGGCACCTGTTACGATACGGTGCTCCTCGGCACCTCCGTCTCCGGCGCCTTCTGCATCGCCGGCATAGCGCTTCTGGTCAAGACACCGGGCTTCGCCGTGAAGACCGGCGGCGCCCTCGCCGAGTCCGTCGCACGAGCGCTGATCGACGCCGGAGACGCAATGAGCGTCGCGGCGGCGTAGCGCCGCATGAAGCCGCGCGGACGTCGATCCGCATTTATTCGTATCGGGAGATCCGCGACCTGCTCGCTCGCGCCGGCTTCGTGACGGTCCGCGTTCTCGAGGGCGCCACCGGCGGCGAGTTCCGTCTCGGCGCACGACGCGCGCTCGTCGTCGCGCAGACGTGACGGGTCGGGTGAGTCGAATCGCGGCGGCGAAGGCGGCGCCCCGGGGCTTCGCGAAAGGCGCGAGCTACCTCTTCGGCTTGGGCTGCTTCGGTACCTGGTCCTGATAACGGCGAAGCCACTCCCGGCGAATGAATTGCCGCACCACGTCCGCGGCCGAGACGCCGTCCTCGTCGGCGATGACCTGGAGCATGAGGCGCTCTTCATCCGAGATCCGAATCTGGAAGACGCTCGCTCGTCGGAGAGGCGACATAATGAAAATGTAATGACGTATTAATACGCCCGGCGCAACGTCATTTCGCCGCGCAACACCGAAGGAAGAAGTTGTACGATGGGGGTAGCGCCCCTCGTACCCCCATGACGCCCGAACACTCTCGCTCGCTGAGGTGGATCGTCACGCTGGGCGCGGTGCTCGCGACGGCGCTGTTCTCTTTCCTGAACGGACGGCGCTATGTCGAGCAAGAAGCGCTGTTGGGCGCCGCGGTCCGATCGCGGGGGTCGCTGGTCGAGACGCTCTCTTTGATGAAGGACGCCGAGACGGGCGCGCGCGGATTTTTGCTCACGGGCAACGAGGCGTTCCTGGAGCCGTACGACAGCGCCCGCTCCGACATTCGAGCGGCGCTCGCCGAGGTCACGAAGCTCGGCGACGAGAGCTCCGAGCAGCGGGCGCACGCGAGCGAGGTCACGCGCCTCGCGCGGCTGAAGCTCGACATGCTGAGCCGGCTCATCGCAAACAAGCGAAGCGGGCCGGTGATCGATCCACAGTCGGTGGCGCAGCTCGAACGCGGGAAGACGATCATGGACTCGCTGCGGGTCGAGGTCGCGGGGATGGTGACCCACGCCGACAACGTGGTGGCGCGACGAAGGCGCGACGCAGCGGCCGCCTCGCTCCACCTGGAGCTCGGGTTGGGAGGGGCCCTGGGGATCGCGCTCCTCCTCGTCCTGGTCGTGCTCTCGGACGCGCGCGGCGAAGCGCGCCGCGCCTCCGAGCTGAACGAGCAGCTCGAACGCGACGTCGACGCGCGCAAGCAGGCCGAGCTGCGGCTCCGCGAACAGACGGATCTGCTCGAATCGGTGCTCAACAACATCGGCGACGCGGTCCTCGTCGTCGATCGCGAGCGCCGCATCGTCATGGTGAACCCGGCGGCGCGGAAGATCGCCCCCTATTCCGTCGGTCTCCATCTCTCTCCGGAGTGGTCCAAGCAGGTCGAGACGTACCTGCCCGACGGACAGACGCGGTTTCCGCCGGAACGCGGTCCGCTCACCATGGCGCTGCGCGACGGCGTGTCTTCGGACAGCGTCGAGATGATGATTCGCGTCCCGACGGGCGAGCTCCGGACCTTCAGCCTGACGGCGCGCCCCATCTCGAACGACGGCGTCACCGTCGCCGCGGTGGGAGTCTTTCGCGACACGACGGACATCCAGCGAGCGGCGAAGCAGGTCCTGGAGAACGAGTATCGATACCGGGTGCTCTCCGAAGCGAGCTTCGAGGCCGTGGCGATCACCCGCGCCGGGCTCATCTGGGACACGAACGAGAACTTCTCCCGCTGGCTCGGCTACGAACCCGGAGAGCTCGTCGGCACCCAGGGCGTTCTGCTGTTCGCCGAAGAGGAGCGCGAGCGGCTCTTGAACCTCGTCATCGAGGACGAGGTCGCCTACGAGTCACGCATGCTCCGCCGCGACGGCACGACATTTCCGGTGGAGGTGCGGAGCCGATTCGCCACCCTGCGCGACGAACGCGTGCGCATCGCCGTCGTGCGCGACGTGACCGAGAAGCAGCGGCGCGAAGCCGAGCTCATGGAGAAGTCGCAGCAGCTCTTGATGCTCTCGCTCCGAGACGAGCTGACGGGGCTGTACAATCGCCGCGGCTTCGTGGAAACGGCCGCGCATCAGCTGAAGAGCGCGCTGCGCGCCGGGGAGCCCTGCGCCGTCTTCTTCGCCGATCTGAACGGGATGAAGCAGATCAACGACCAGCTCGGTCACGAAATGGGAGACCACGCGCTGCGCGCGGCGGCGAGCATCTTGACCGGCGTCTTTCGTCCTTCGGACGTCGTCGCGCGGCTCGGCGGAGACGAGTTCGCGATATTCAAGGGCGAGTGCGACCAAACCTACGTACCGGGCGTCGTGGATCGGATCGAGCACGCCGTCTCCGAGTACAACGAGACCTCCGGTAGCCCTTATCGTCTGTCGATCAGCGCCGGAGCCGCGGTGTGCGAGCCGCAAGATCCGCGCGACCTCGCGACCCTCATGCAGGCCGCGGACGCGAACATGTATGAAGCGAAGCGCAGCAGGCACCGGCGGATGTCGATCCGCGTCCGTTCGAGCAGCTAAGGCGCGACTCGGTTGGCGCGTCAGCGCCGACGCGGCGTGGGGTCGACGCCGCCGCTGCCGTCGCCTTCGGAAACCGCCGCGCCCGCTCCCCCGCCGACCTCGGCGCCGTCCGCGCGGAGCGTCCCCACTTCCCTGCCGAGACCTGCGCCACGCCGCGAGGCCGAAGGGCCGTGGCGCGGCGGCGGCACCGGAACCTCGTCCCAGGGCACGCAGAGTAAGTGACCCGAGCGTCGCGCTTTTGGTAGCGTAGCCCGGTACCATGTCCCGGACTCGCTCTGCACCCGCTGCGTCCCGCACGGCTCCGCAGCCCCGCGCTCGTGTGACGGCGTCCCCCGGCGACGAGGTGGGCGCGGCCGCGCTCGGCCGCAACGTCGCCGAGAGCTTGAAGAAGCTGCGCAAGAGCCGGCAGCTGTCGCTCGACCAGCTCGCGGCGAGCAGCGGCGTGAGCCGCGCCGCGCTTTCGCAGATCGAAGGCGCGCGCACGAATCCGACGCTCGCCGTACTCTGGAAAATAGCCGTCGGGCTGCGCGTTCCGTTTCAGGCGCTGCTCGGGACGGCGGAGGGGACGCCGACGCGCGTGCTCCGCGCGAGCGACGCGCAGGTGCTGAAATCCGCGGACGGGCGCATGGAGTCGAGGTTGCTCTCGCCCGCGGGCGCGTCGCAGAACGTCGACGTGTACGAGCTGAAGTTCGCGCCGAAGGGGGTGCTGCAGAGCGAGCCGCACGCGAGCGGCACGACGGAGACGGTCGTCGTGCTGACGGGCGCGCTCCGCGTCAGCGTGGGAGACGAGGCGCACGATCTCGTCCCCGGCGACTCCATCTTCTTCCACGCGGACATCGCGCATTCGTACGAAAACCGCAGCACGCACGAGACGCGCTGCCTCGACGTCGTCGCGTACGCCGCGCGCGGGTGACGCTCAGCTCGTCCCGTCCGTCCACTTGTGCACCAAAAACCGGCTGAGCCGGATCGGCGCGCCCATCGGGATCCCTGCTTTGCGACGCGCCACGACGACTTGCGTTCCCGCTTCGCTCACGCCGTCGATTCCGGGCAGAAGCAGGCCTTGACGGCCGTCCTCGTCGCGCACCACCACGCCGTATCGGCGCGGATCGAGCTCGTCGATCGTCGCGATCGGTTCCTCGGGCTCCAGCACGCTCACCTCGATGGAGAGCCGCGCGAGCTCCGCGACCGACACGGGCTCGAAGCGAGGATCGCGGGTCGCGGCGAGGATCGCGCTGCGCGCCGTCTCGGTGACGACGTCCCCGCGCGACGGCGAGACCGAGCCGATGCAGCCGCGCAGGACGCCTCCCGGCCCGCGAAGCGTCACGAACACCGGGGACCGCGGACCCGCCGGCTCGACGGTACCGATGCCGTCCCCGCTGAGGAAATCGGTGATCGCCCGGCGCGCGATGTTCGGCAGGCTCGGTCCGATCTCCTCGAGGAGACTCGTCATCGTCCATGAGCGTAGCCACACCGCTCGGTACTTGCATCCCCTCGCGCTCTTCGACCTCGCGGTCGGCGGAATTCGTGAATGGTCCGGGACCGGTCGACCCGCCCTCCCGGTCGCGCCTGCCCGACCGTGCCGCCGTGCGCGCGACGAAACGTCGAGGATAATCTCCTACATGACCCGCTTCATTTCTTGCTTGGGACTATTCGGCACGGTGCTCGCCGATCTGTCGCTGTGCGCGTGCGGCACCAACGATCACCCGACGACGCCGGCGCCGAAGAGCGACGCGGGAACGCCGAGCGCCGAGAGCGGCGCCTGCACCGTCGCGCCCGGGGACGGCGGCATGCCCGACGGCAGCGCGTCGGAGGGCGGCGCGACCTTGCCGGCGCAGAGGTGCAATTGACTCACGCCGCGTTCGCGTCGCGGCCGAGCCACGAGGCGATGCCGTCTCGGACGAGCAACACGATGACGAGCAAGGCGTACGGCAAGATCAAGAGCCAGCCCTTCGTCGTCACCGGCAGCACCAGCGTGCGCACGGCTTGTTCGTCCACCCCGCTGCCGGTCCAGAGCAGGTAGGCGAGGACGCAAGCGACGGGTACGGAGAGCTCCGCCACGCGCCGCTGCACCGAGACGTTGCGCGCGTATTCGCGGTTGATGCGCTGCTGATCGCGCCGTGCCTCGCTCAGTGAATCGTCGAGGAGCCTTCGCACCGCGGGCGCGTTGTCGAGGTAGTTCAGGACGTAGGCACGAGTCAGCCAGAAACCGGCGAAACCGACGAACGACGGACCGGAGATGTAGAGGACTTGCTCGACGAGGGGCTGCCGCCCCTTCTGCGACAGGATGGTGATGCCGGTGAGGCAGCCGATCATGGCGCCGCCGTAGAGCCAGCTCGCCCGCGCGATGCGGAAGAACGCCATCGTCCGCAGGAAGTATTGCGGGCGGCTCGCGACCGACGCGACGTCCGCCGCCATGTGCGGCAAGCGGAGCGACGCGAGGATCTCGGCGAAGGGAAACGACAACAAGAGCGCGCCCGCGACGAGGCCCATCAAGAACGTGCCCTGGAAGACCAGCGTCTTGACGATCTCGAATGGGTTCAGGGGCTCGGTGATGACGCGCTCCCAGAGGAAGCCGAGCGGGTCGAAGGTCTGCCGCGCGAGCCGCCAATCGAGGAGGCCTTTGACGCTGATGCTGAGCAAGAGCACCAGCATCAAGAAGACGGGCCACGTCGACTCCCACGCGGAGCGATAGACGAAGAGCACGTGCCGATCTATCCGGCGAGCGAAGCGCACCTCTGCCGAAAGAAAGAGCAGGTACGCGAAGAGGAAGACCAGGATGATGATGAGCGCGTTGGTCCATCCGGCTTTCAGCGCGACGGCCATCTGCTCGAAGAGGACTCCGGAGCCGACGGCGTGGAGCGCTTGCGACCCGGCGACGCTGAGCAGCTCGACGACGAAGATGAGCTGGAACGCCGGCGCGAGGGCGGCCGCGAAGCTGCGGTATTCCATGTAACCCGACACGAACACTTCTTCGCTCGTCGGCGGCCGGAAGCGATCGTGCTGCGAGCGCGCGTGAGAGAAAGCCATGACCGCGGCCCAGAGCGGGTAGCGGATCGACAGCACCAGCAGAAACCACCCGACCGCGTTGAACACCGACGGCGACCCCAGGGCGAGCACCGTCGCGATCGGCTGCCCGGTGAGATACCAGACCAGGAACGCGAAGAGGCCGAGCGCGCCGGCCGTCCACAGGATGGTCGTCCACAAGGACTCGCGCCCGTGCCCGCGGCCGAAGCCCTCGATGTAGTCCTGGATGTGCGCGCGGATCTGCGGGATCGTGAGCGTCCGATCCTCGGGCTTCTTCGCGAGCATGCGCAGGGCGAGGCTCTCCAGCGCGAGCGGCGCCGAAGGGCTCACCTCCGACGGCGGCAGCGGCGGCTCGCTCGCGAGCAGCGAGAGAATCACCTGCGGATCGTCGTGGTCGAACGGCACTTCGCCGCAGAGGATCTGGTACAGGATGACGCCGAGCGCGTAGACGTCGGTCTTCTCGTTCAAGGGCAAGCCGGCGGCTTGCTCCGGCGACATGTACGCCGGCGTCCCGATCACGGCGCCGCGCTGCGTGGCGAGCCCGCTCTTGCCGGCGCGGATCGACGTCACCGTACCTACGGCGGGGTAGCTCGAGCGACGGCGCATTGCGTCCATGTCGCTTGCCGAGATGCGATCGCCGCCTTGTTCCTCGACCTGCGCGGCGGCGCCGCCGATCGCCTTCGCGACGCCCCAGTCCATGACCAGCACTTCGCCGAAGTCGCCGACCATGATGTTCGCCGGTTTCAGATCCCGGTGGATGACGCCGCGCGCGTGGGCGTACTCCACGGCCTGACACGCCTGCAAGAACACGTCGAGCAGCCGGCGCAAACCGAACTCCGCGAGCGTATCGGGATCTTCCGCGCCGAGCTTCTCGAAGATGCTCTCCAGCGATTGCCCGCGGATGAGCTTCATCGAGAAATAGGCGCGTCCGTCGGGATCGAGCCCGATGTCGTGGACGGGGACGACGTTGGGGTGCTCGAGCTGCGCGGTGATCTGCGCTTCTTCGATGAACCGCGCGAGCTCGGCGCGCGAGAGCTGATCCTTCGGCAGCGGCGACACCTTGAACGCGAGATCGCGCTTCAAGGTGCTGTCGGTCGCGCGCAGCACGTAACCCATCGCGCCGCGGCCGATCTCGTCGCCGATGCGGAAGCGCCCGCCCCAGAGCGGCGCGTCGGCCGCGGGCGCGCTCGGGCTCGAAACGCGCTCCGCGGCGGATCCGTTCGCGCCCTCTGCCCGATCCGGTCCGGTGGGTTCGTCCTCACTGGATTGTACGTGCGCGCCTTTCGGCTGAACTTCGGTCATCGTCCGGCGCCGCGTGACGGCCAGGCCGTATAGCATGCACGAGTAGCGTGCGGACCGCGACTCCATCTCGCTCCGCGCGCCGCAGCGGCCCTACGCCTGAGCCGTTTCAGCGACGCGCGGGTACGCTTCGCAGTGTGCGACGGAATGCTTTGAAGTGGGCGATCAGGGGCTCTGCCACCGCATCGTCACCGAGCAAGTCGTGCTTTTCGCCGGGATCTTCCGAGAGGTCGTAGAGCCCGAGGGGGCGACCGTTCGTCGCGATGAGCTTGAGCGACCCGTCGATGAACGCCTGGCGCTCCTCGTTGTACGGGCCCGCGCTCATGTCGACGAGCACCGGGCGCTGGGACGGCGCGCCAGCGGGGGCGACGACGTCCGCCAAGAGCGACGCTCCCGAGACGAAATCGGCGCCCTCGCCGGTCGGCCGTGGGGCGCCGAACAGGTCGAGGAGAGTCGGGACGAGATCGATCGCACTGCGGCGAACGGTCACATGATGCGGTGCGACGCCGGGCACGTACACGAGCAGCGGCACGTGCACGAGCTCCTCCCATAGCTCGTGTCCGTGGCGGAGCATCCCGTGCTCGCCGAACGCTTCGCCGTGGTCGCTGGTGACGACGATGGCGGTGCGCGCCGCGTACGGGCTCGCCGCGATCACCGCGAACAACCTGCCGAGCTGCTCGTCGACGAAGCGCACCTCGCCGTCGTAGAGATCCCGGCTCTTCGTCCCGAAATCGAACTCCGGGTGCGGCACGTACGCCGCGTGCACGTCGACGTAGTGGGCCCAGAGATAAAACCGCCCCGCGACGTTCGCGGTGTTCGACAACAAGGCGATGACGCGATCGGTGAGCTTGTCTCCGTTCACCGTGCGGTCGCCCTCCGCTTGCGGCACGGCCGGCTCGGCGGAGTAGTCCGAGACGTCGAACCCCTTCCCGATGCCCGTGTCGGGCCGGAAGTACCAGTGCCCCTGGGCCGTCATCGTCCGTACGCCGGCGCGCCTCAAGCGCTCCTGGACGAAGGTCTCGCCGGCGAGGAACTTGTCGAAGTGATCGAACGTGCGGAGCGTCTCGCTCGGATATTTGCCGAGCAGCATCGGGCCGACGCTCTTGCCGGTGTACGACGCGAGTGAATACGCGTGCTCGAAGACCGTGCTCTTCGCCGCGAGCGCGTCGAGGTGCGGCGAGACGGGACGCGGGTTGCCGGCATAGCCGAGGTCCGCGCGCAGGGTGTCGATCGAGAGCAGCACGACGTTCATCCCCTCGGGGAAGCGCGCGCGCACGAACGCCGCGGCGTCGCCGTTCTCCGGGCTCGCGGCGGGCGCGGGCCGCTCCGGCGCCACCGTCTCGTCGGCGCCGGAACAGTCTTCGTCGATGCCGTTGCCCGGGATGTCGTCGGCGCCCGCGTGGATACGGGCGTCGTGGTCGTTGCAGTCTCCGCCGCCGAAGAGCGCGCTCTCCCCGTCGTGATCGCGATCGCACAGGTGACGGAACGCGGCGAGCGACTTCCCGCCGAGCGGCGCGCCGCGCTCCACGGCGAGCGCGACCGCGCGCGCGTCGAACCCCGCCGTCGCGGCGTACACGGTGAGCGAAAGCGGCGCGAGCGCCACGACGACGGCGACGCCGGCGCGAACCGCCCGCGCCGCGAGCGCCCCGGCGAACGCGCCGAGCGCGGTGACGAGCAAGAGCGCGACGCCGCGCAGATCGAGCTCCTCGCGCTTGAGCACGCCGAGGATCGCGAAGAACCCGCCGTCGCCGTTCGTCGTTCCGGAACCGATGCCCCACGCGACGAGCGACGCCGCGAGGGCAACCCCGACGAGAAGGGCCGTCGCCGGAGACGGCGGCCGCGCGACCCTCGACGCCGCCGTCTTCGCTGCGGCGCCGGTCACGATCGCGACGAACAGCGTGAGCGCGACCGACGCGACGGCGACGGCCGCGCCGCTTGCGAGCGGCGGCGCCCCCGACGCAAAGCAGCGCCGCGCGACGGCCGACAGCGCCGCGAGCGCGACCACCGCGAGCGGCGCGGCCGTCACGACGGCCGCGCCGAGCTCCGCGCGCACCGCCGGGTCGGCGGACGCCGCGCGGCGCACCTTGGACCACGCCGCGTCCACTCCTTCGGGAAAGAGCGCGGCCTCGGTGACGGCCATGGCCGCGCCGACGAGGACTCCGACGGGGACGAGCAACCCGGCGTCCGCGGCGAGCAATGAGAGCCCCGGCGCGCCGGCCTCCACGCCGCGCGCGAAGTGCGCGTCGATCGCCGACGCGACGAGCGCGCCGGCGACGCCGCCGGCGATGGTCACGGCGAACCGTGTCGCACGCGAGACGCGCGCCGGCGCTACCGCCATGTGCGCTCCGCGCGGCACGCCGTATTCAATCGTCATGGGACGCGCGAGCGAGCGGATGGCTCTTGTCGTAGACCTCTAGCAAGCGATCGAGCGACAGGTGCGTGTAGCGCTGCGTCGTCGAGAGGCTCGCGTGGCCGAGCATCTCCTGGATGGCGCGCAGATCCGCCCCGCCTTCCAGCAGGTGGGTGGCGCACGAATGGCGGAGCGCGTGCGGATGGAGATCCGGGCGGCCCGTCCCGAGCGCGCCGTACCGGTGCACGAGCTTCTGCACCCAGCGCGCACCGAGGCGTCGGCCGTCGTGGCTCAGGAACAGCGCGGTGGGATCCTGAGCGCCGGTCTTCGGATGGCGCAGCTCGCCGCGAACCGCGAGATACGCGCGCAGCGCGAGCGCGCACTTCGATCCGAAGGGGACGATGCGCTCCTTCTTTCCTTTGCCGAAGACGCGCGCCGCCCCGTCTTCGAACGACACGGCGTCGAGATCGAGCCCGACGAGCTCGCTGACGCGGAGCCCGGAACCGTAGAGCACTTCGAGCAGCGCCGCGTCGCGGAGGCACGTCGCGTCGGTGCCGAACGGCGCCGTCGCGGGAGCCTCCATCACCTCCGAGGCGCTCTCGACGTTCAGCATCGAAGGCAGACGTCTCCGCACCTTGGGCGTCGCGAGCTGTTCGGCGGGGCTATCCTTCAGCTTGCCGACGCGCACCAGGTAACGAAACAGCGCCCGCACGGCGGAGAGCTTGCGTGCGACGGTCGCGGCGGTGCGCTCCTTCGAGACGGTCCCCAGGAAATCGCGCAGGGTGAACCGCGTCACCGACGCGAGCGAGGCGGGGCCGCCTTCCAGCGCGCGCGCGTGCTCCACGAACTGCAGAAGGTCGCGCCGATACGCGGCCACGGTGTGGCGCGAGGCGCGCCGCTCGAACGCGAGATGGTCGACGAATTTTGCGGCCTCCCGGCCCAATGCATCCGCAGAAAGGGGGGCGCCGGGCTCCATGGCTCGAGGTTTACGCCGGAGGCGCCGGCTGGGTCCAACAAGCGGTGGCCCGCTCGGCACACACCCACGGCCGGACGCGCAACAGGGGCGCAATTTCATGCACTTATGGCACTTCAGCCTCGCTTACGCCTGGTAGACCGCGACCGTCCACAGGACGACGCCCGCGACCGCCAGCACCACGGAGAGCGTCACACCGCGGCGCGACAGCTCGCCCTCGTGCGACACGCCGGCCGTCACCAGAGAGAGGAGACCCGCCGCGAACAGCACGAACCCGGCGCCGAGCACGACGATCCACGTCGCCTGCGGAGCGTCGTCCCGGGCGAGCGCTTGCGCCATCTTGTCGCGGGCGGGATCGCCCGCGCCGCTCGAATCGGCCGAGGCGAGGCGCGCGAGGGCCGCGTTCGCGCGCACGAGATCGAGCTCGCGCGGAGTGGTGAAGTGCTTCGTCTCGAGCGCCGCGGCGCGGGTAGCGCCCCACGCCTGCCGCGCGATGTCGAAGTCCTTCGTCGCTTCGGCGCCGAGGGCGATCGCGCGCAAGCGCGCGTATGCCGCCGAGACGTGCGGCGCGCCGGGGGCGTAGAGCACGGCCGCGCGGCGCGCATAGAGGATCGCGTCGCGCAGGTCCCCCTTGTCGAAGGCCGCGTCGCTCTTCGCGAGCGCGGCTTCACCGTCGACGACGATGCGGGCGGTGAGCGCGGCCAGCGTGAGCACGCCGAGCAGCATCGCGAGCGCGAGGCGGCGGAGCCATGCGACGCGCCCGATCATAGGAAGTCACGACGCCGGAACAAGAGGCTCGCGAGCGCCAATAGCGCGGCGCTCCAAGCGATCGCGTGCGACGAGCAGAGCAGCAGATACGGCCCGAGGGCGGTTCCGCTCGCCTCTCCCGTGAGCAGCGGCCGCGGCGGAACGTACAGCATGAGGTTCGGCATGACGCGCGAGAGGCCTAGGCCGAGCGAATGGATGGGCTCGCCGAAGAACTTGAGCGGCAGATGCGCGAGCGAGTCGGCCGAGCGCCCGATGACGAACACGCCGAACGTGAAGATCGCCGTCAGAAAGGGCGACGTGAACGAGGAGAAGAACGTCGCGACGGCCACGATGATGCACACCTCGCAGAGGGTGAGCGTGGACGCCGCGAGCACGACCCGCCGATCGTCCGGCGCGACGTGAGCGAGGAACGCGCCGGCGAGCGCGATGAAGATCGCCCACGGGATCGGCACGTAGGTGCGCTGTCTCGGCAGCCGCCAAGCCCCGAGCGCGGCGACCGCGATGCTCCCGAGAAACACGCCGAACACCGCCGCGACGGAGCCGCCCCCCATCGCAGAGAGCGCGAACAAGAGGACGCCGGAGTTCGCGGCGACGAACACGAACAGCGTGCAGACCGTACCGAGGTACTTCCCCACCAGGTACTCCGCGCGGCGGATGGGCCGCGCGAGAATCGGAAAGACGGTCTTGAGCTCGAGCTCGCGGTAGAGCGACGTCGCCCCGAGCACGACGGCGACGACGATGCCGTAGAGCGAAATGCTGGCCGCGCCGAGATCGCTGACGACCCGCATCGAGCTGCGGAGGGAGTAGGCTCCGACGATCATGCAGTAGACCGCCGTGGCCATCGACAGCGCGAAGAGGCCGTACAAGACGCGGGCGCGCACGGCCTCCCGGTAGGTGTTCAGCGCAATGACGGAAATGCGCGTGAGCATGTAAGAAACGATGGCGAGCTCGGGACGAGGAGCGCGAGCTTACGACAAGGCGCGAGGATGGCAAAGCACTAGCCTCGACCTGAGCGGCCTTGGAAGAACGGATCACGAGGCTAGCCCGACGTCATCGACGAGCGCCAGGGTCGCTGGCATCGCCGCCGACGCCGGCGTCGGCGGACGACGGCGCGACGTAGACGTCGAGCACCCACGCGCCGGAGCTGCCGTCGTACCCGTCGATCTGGACCCAATAGTCGCCCGGTGCGAGCGTCAGATCCAGAAAGCTTCGATCGCGGACGTACCCCGCGGAGCACGACAAGGGCATCTCTTGCCCCGGGCAAGTGGCGCCGCTGCGCACGTCGACGATGACCGCGTACGAGCTGCCGCGCGCGTCGAAGACGACGCGGCTCGGTTCATCGAGGTGCAGGTGGAGTATCTGATCGCGCGCGCCGCCGCTGCCGCCGACGTCGCAGCTGGCGCTGTAGTCGTCGGTCGCGTTCGCGGTGTTGCCGGAGAGGCGCGCGCCGCCCAATGGGATCTCCGCGGGCGCATCGCTGCACGAATCCGAGAACGGCACGAGCACCGTATCTCCCGCCGGGCGCACGAAGGCGGTGACCGCCGTCGGGAGACCGAGCTCGGATTCGACGACCACGCGGTAGTCGCCGGGCGCGACCGCTTGCGCGGCGGCGCGCACCGGCGAAGAGCTCGACTGATTGCAGACGAGGACGTCCGCCGTCGCGCAGCCCGGCCGAGACAGCGCGATGGCGCCCTGATCCGGATCGGAGGTCGCGGCGACGAGCAGCACGTCCGACGTTTCGCTCAAGGAGAGGTCGTACGCGGCATCGACCGTACCGATGGAGCAGCCGGGATTGACGTCGTCGGTGTGTCCCGCGAGGTTCACGTTCGTCGTTTCGGCGGGGGCGAGAGGCGGCGATCCGACGCACGTCTCGTCCGGGGGCGCCGTCGTCGGGTCCGCCGTCTCGAGCACGACGTCCACGTCGCTCGGTCCCGTCGCCGACACCGAAACGTAATAGCGTCCCGCGGGGAGCGCGCGACGGAACAGGTCGTCGTTCGGTTCCGTTCGGCAGACGATCTCGGCGCACTTGGAGTCGAGCAGAGAGAGGATCGGAGTGCCGTAGTCGTCCTCCGCGGTAGCGTAGACGTGCACGTCGCGGGGCTCCGCGAGCTCGAAGACGTACACGAGATCGCCCTGCGATCCGCCGCACGCCGTCTTCAGATCGCGGCTCGTGGACGCAAGCTTCGCGGTCGCGTGCTGGCCTTCGGTGAGGGCCTGCGCCGTGCCGCACGTTTCGTTGGCGGGCGCCGCGCCGGGCGGCAGAAACGCGACCGAGAGCGTCAGCGTGTCCGTGGCGTCGGTGAACAACGTGAGCGGGTACGACCCCGGCGCGAGCGAATGCAACGACAGGCGTGCGACGCTGTCGCCGTTCGGGTCGTCGGCGCCCGCGGCGCAGGCGAACTCGGTCGAGGCCACTCCGCACGACGAGGCCGCGGCGAGCCCGAGCGAGTCGCCCGATCCCGAGGTCAACACGACGTCCAGGTCCGCGTTCTGGCCCTTGGGCACGACGACGTTCGCGACGAGATCGTGAAACCCTGGCTCCGTCTTGACGCACGACGCGGAGTAGTCGAGCGACGTGGCGTCGGGGGAGAGGGAGAACGTGCCGGACGCCCCGACGGAGAGCGGCTCCGCGCAGGTGTCGTATTTCGGGTTCTTGCAGCCGGGCTCGTCGATCTGGCCATTGCAGTTGTCGTCGATGCCGTTGCCGCAGATCTCCGTGGCCTTGCTGGAGACGTCGGGGTCCGAGTCGTTGCAGTCGTGCCCGCCCGGACAATTGCCGTCGGGATCGCCGTCGCCGTCCGCGTCGCGCGGGGTGTGGGTGCAGGAATGGGTCGCTTCGACGCAGGCGTCGAGCGTGCACGCGGTGTTGTCGGAGCAAGTGACGGGCTCGCCGGCGCGGCAGCCGAGGCCGGGGGCGCACCGCTCGACGCCGTTGCAATAGACGCCGTCGTCGCAGCGAGCGTCCACGGGACCGAAGTGGCAACGACCTCGCGCGGCGTCGCAGTGGTCGTCCGTGCAATCGATGCCGTCCGAGCATTGACCGTCGTCGAGACAAGGGCCGCCCCACTCCCCCGGTAAGCCCGCGTCCACGCGCCCGGCGTCGACGACGATCGGCGCCGCGCCGCTCTCCAGTTCGCCCGCGAGATCGACGTCCGCGCCCCCGTCGCGAACGAGCACGAAGGGACTCGGCGACTCCGAGCTTCCGCAAGCGCTCGCGGCCGCCACACCGAGCGTCACGGCCATGACGAGCGCCGGCGCGCCCCGTGAGCCCCAGGAGCGTGACGAAAAAGCCATCCGAAAAGAATTGTGCAAGGCGCCTCGGGAGAATGGCATATTTGACCGCTGTGACGACGGGACGCCTTACACGGCAAGAGCTCGGCTGGCTCCTCGCACAAGAAGCGCGCGGGGCGGCGAAGATACTGCGGCAGGACGTCACCCTGCTTTCACAGCCTCCCCCGCCCGACGCGAACATGCCGGTCGTGCCGGATATCCGCGTCCATTCGACGCTGAACGCGCTGGACGACGCGATCGACATGCTCACCGAGCTCGAAACGGGCCCGCAGGGCAGCAAGCCCGCCTCGCGCCGCGGCCGTATCGATCTCGCCGCGCTGCTCTGGGAGTTCGCGCCGACGGCGAGCATCTCCATCGAGCCGGGCGCCGGCACGGAGGTCTTCGGAGAAGAATCCGAGCTGCGCAGAATGTTGAACGTGCTGCTCAGCCAGACGAATTTCGCCGGCGGGCCGCAGCACGAGGGCAACGCGGCCGTGCGAATCCGGCGTGAATCCGACTGGATTCGCATCACCGCGAACCTCGGGCCCGACGTCTCCGCGAGCACCGAGCTCGAGCGACGCTGGCTGAGCCGCATGGCGACGCGCATGGGCGGCCGGCTCGATCTCGAAGGCGGAACCATGGCCCTGCTGCTCCCCGCGGACGCCTCCGTCGATCAGAGCGAGGTCGCCGATCTCCGCAAGGAGCTCGTACAAGCGCAGCAGCTCGGGGAAGCGTACGCGCGAGAGCTCGCGACGGCGTTCGCCGCGGGACAGATGCCCGAACCCGACGTGCAAGCGGATCGCGCCGACGTCGCCGTGCGACGGTTCGCGCTCCTCGTCGCGCTCTCGGCCGCGGTCCACCGGACCCTGTCGACGGTCTTCCGCGGGCTCGAAGAGGAGCTCGAACGCCTCGCACCGAGCAATTCGCGGACGGCAGTCGCAGCGCACGTTTCCTCCGGGCACGCACTCGTCGCCGTGGTCGGTCGTGTAGCCAGTTGTCCGACATCGGAGCCAACCCAGCTCATCGATGTTGCTAAAGTTTTGCGCGACGCCGCGGCCGACGCAGAAGCGCGCGCCGCGCGCCACGGGGTGCACCTGGTCGTCGAGGCGCCTCACGAGCTCGCGATTTCCACGCGTCCCCGCGCGTTCGCGCTCCTGACGCGTACGCTGCTCGATCACGCCATTTCCGCGTCGCCTCGCGGTACGAAGGTGGACATCTCGGTGACGCGCGACGGAAGCGGAGCGCGCATCATGGTGAGCGACGGCGGTCCCGTCGTGCCCGCGGCGGCGCGCGCCGACCTCCTCGAGCACCAGGTGGATCCCACTTCGCTGGGGCGGCCTCCCGGCCCCGCGCTGCTCATCGCACAAGTCGTGACAACGTATCTGGGCGGCGCGTTGAAGCTCGGCGAATCGCCGACGTCCGGAGCGCTCGTCGAGGCGTTCGTCCCTGCCAGCGGTTGATCGAAGGGAGCCCTTTCGAGACCGTCGGTGCTACCCTGAGTGTGATGCGGATTCTGGTCGTCGAAGATCAAGACTCGATCCGGAGGATGATCGAGGCGCTCGTCGGCGCCCGCGGTTACGAAGTGACCGCGGTGGGCACGGGCACGAAGGCCATCGACGTCGCGGCGACGGATCCACCCGACATGGTCCTCCTCGATCTGATGATCCCGGGGTACGACGGATTCGAGGTCTGCCGGCGCTTGCGCGGCGACCCCCGCACCCAGTCCACGCCAATTCTCATCATCAGCGCCCTCGACGATCCGGAGTCCCGCGCCAAGGCCGCGGCGGCCGGGGCGACGGCCTACTACACGAAGCCGTTCAGCCCGATGGCGCTGCTGAAAGAGATCGAGCGGCACCGGACGGTGTCCAAGGCCGTGAGCTGAGCCCCGCGGGCGCGCGCCGGCGCAGAGTTGCGGCGCTCACTTTCGCAGAGATTCCGGCGCTCACTTTCCGAGGAGCTCGTGCGAGCGACGAACGGCTGCGTCGATGATGCCCCTCGCTTCGACGTCCGGGATGCGGAGCTTTTCGCAGAGGAGCGCGAGCATGCGCTGCTCCGCCTCGCCGTGCTCGCCGTCCGCGTACGAGACGAGCACGGCGTGCTGCAAGAGCACGCGGCGATCGTCGTAGCTCAACTCGGTGATGGGAACGTCGTCGATGGTGCGCGGTGATTTCGCGTAGAGCTCGATTTCGCGCCGTTCGCTGGGCGTCGCGTCGAACGCCTCGAGCAGAGCTCGGATGACGTCGCTCTCTTCGCTGGTCACGTGGCCGTCGGCCCACGCCACGCTGACGAGCCCCTTCACGATGGCGAGATCCTGCTCGTGCATGTCGACGAGGCTCGCACATCGCGCGCCGGCGTCAACGTGCGGACGAAGTCTTGCGGCGCGGCGCCGGAACGGCCTCGGGCGGAGCGGGCGTCGCGGAGACTCCCGCGATGCGCTTGAGCTCGCGGGTCAGCTCCGAAAGGCTCCGCGTCTCGGCGACCACGAAGGCCGCGACGAGCTCCGCCACGTCGCTGCGCCGCGGGCAGTACGTGGAAGCGACGGACGCGCCGACCTCGACGTGCGAGGGCGTCGGTTCCTCGAAATCGGAGAAAGGCTCCTCGTCCCAAAACACGTCTCGTGGCTCGTCGGCGTCGGCCAAGGCGTCCAGCGGAGCGGCTTCCGGACCGACGTCGACGCTGACGAAACCGAGTCCGGGAACGGTCTCGGTGTGGGGGACCGACGATGCTAACAGCGGGACGTGCCGGGGACCTTCCGGCACCCTGGGACGCGGCTCCACCGCCAGCGCCTCCTCGATGAGCGCCTCGGCGAGGTGCCCGAAGGAGCTCTCGTTCGCCGCATCTTCGCTCGGGGCCGCGAAAGGAGTCGCTGGGACATCGGGGCCGAGCTCCTCGGCGATCGCGTCGGCGTCTTTCGTCGGTTCGATGCCCGTTCGATCCGCGACCGCGAACACCAGGGGCGGCAGCGCATCGAACGACGCGTCGCCGGCTGCTTCGGGAGGCTCCGCCGTTCCGTCGGGCGCGAACTCGAACATCGACGTGAACGTGTCGCCCGGAATTTCGCTCGCCTCCCCCGGGCCGTCGAACAATGCGAGATCGAGGCCATCCCGTTCTTCGGAGACGTCTTCGTCCTCGCGCGGCGAAGGCTCGCGCACTGCGACCACCGGGATGGCCACATAGAGCGCCGCATCCGGCGGCTCGCTGGCCTCGAGCTCATGAATGTCTTCTTGGCGTTCCGGCGCGGCCTCGGCCTGCGCCGGCGCGCTCGGCACGACGTCCGCGGCGTAAGTCCCGATGACGACCGTCGTCCCGCAACCGGCGGGTGTCTCGCCGGGTGAAGCCGCGGCGAACTCCACCGCCGGCGCTGGATCCGTATCCAGCTCGTCTTCTTCGAGCTCCTCGATCCGTTCGGCGTGCTCCGGTTCTGAAGCGTGAGGGGGCTGCTCGATGGAGCCAACGACCGCCGCCGTCGCGGCGACGGTGCCGAGAAACGGTGTTGCTTCGGGTTCGATCGCGAGCGGCGCCACCGCGAGCGGGCGTTCCACAGGCTCCACGACTTGCAAGACGGGCGCGCCCTCTTCCACGACGGGGATGAGGGGGGCCGGACCCTCGGTCGAGCGATCTTTCTCTTCCCGACGAGTGTGCAGCGGCGGTGGTGCCGTTCGAGCGACGACCGGTGGCGGCGCCGTTCGAGTGACGACCGGCGGCGGCGCCGTTCGAGCGACGACCGGCGGCGGCACCTTCGACGGATCCGGCTGCACGAGCTCCGCCGCCAGCGTCTGGAACGCCGGCGTGGAACGCGCGCGTGTCACGTCGCGGTGCAGGCGCGCCAGCGCCCGGCGAGCAGCGGCACGATTCACTGGAATCAGCGCGGCCTCTATTTCGGTGATGAGCCGAGGCACCCCGCGCCGTTCTTCCGTCGTTGCAACGCGCAGCAGAGCGGGCGCGGGCGAACGTCCCGTCTCCAAGAGTCGCTTCAGTAAGATCCGCAAGCCCGGCTCGGCATCAGTGCCGGCCGGAACGCCGCGGCGATCGACGTGGAGAGCTCCCCCCTCGTCCAGATACACGTCGGCAACGCCGAGCTTTCCCTCGCCCAGGCAATCGGCCGCACCGAGCACGAGGTACCCGGCCGTCTCCGACGAAACCGCCGCGAGTGCGCCCCGCGCTGCGATCAAGATTTCCGATACGGTGACGGACATAAAAGGCTTGTCCCCGGCTCTCGACGCTCGCGCCGCTGGACGTGACACGAGCCGCTCCTGCTCTCTTATCGATGGAGGGCGAAAGTGGGCAAAGAGCTTGCGGTCGAAGCGGGTCGGGCACCTTGCTATAGTCCGGTCGATGCGCACCTGTCCGCGGTGCGGGAACCCCAATCCCGATGGAGCGGCTGCCTGCGAGGCCTGCGGAGCGGGGCTCGAGGCGCCGGCGCGCCCCGCGGCTGCTGCCAGCCTGAAGCAGACGATGCTCGGGATTGCTCCAGCGGCAACTCCGGCGCCGCGCGCCGCGCAGCCTCCCCTCTCGCCGCAGAATCCTGGGACCGTGCCGCTCACGCGAGCCGGCACCATGCTCGGTTTGCAAAGCCCCTTTGCAGCGCCGTCGGTCGTCGAGCCCCCTCCATCGACGGAGCCGGCGCCGGAGCCGCGACCGCGCGCGGCCCCCTCACCCCAAGGCAGCGGCGGTTTGAAACGCACGATGGTCGGCTTCGCGCCGCCGGCTTTCGGCGCTCCAGAACCGCCGTCGCCGGCTCCCTCGCCGCAAACGGCGCGCCCGAACCTCGGCGGCACGTTGGTCGTCGACAACACCGCCGCGCCGGATCCCGAGCTGCCGGCGGCGCCGGCTCCGGCAGAGCCCGCTGGACCGCCGCGCATCTCGCATGAGCGAACGATGCTCGGCGTCGCGCGGCCCGGGATTGCACCGCTTCAACCGGGCAAGCCGGTGAAGCAGTTCGTCCCCGACGCCAAGCCCGATGCGCCGCGGCGCGCCGCACCCGCCGCGCCGGAGCGCGCGCTCGTCTCCGAGGCGCGACCACAACGCCGCGCGCGCCGCCCGCGGGGCGCCGTCGTGCTCATCAGCGGGGCGGCGGCGCTCGCGCTCACCGCGGGCGTCGTCGCGTTTCTCTGGGAAGCGCCGCGTCCGATGAGCGCCGACGTCGTCCTCGACGATCGCGGCAACGAGGCGCTCGCGCTGCGCTGCGACGACTGCGTGGACGGAACCGTCGCCTCGATTGGCCCGAACAAGACGACCTTCCGAGACAAGAAAGCTCAGCTTTCGCTGGCAAAACCGCTCGAAATAGGCCTGAACAAGCAGCTCGTCTCCGTCCACCGACCGGGGATCGGACGCGACGAAGAAGTCTCTCTGACCGTCGCCATCGACTACCGAGTGCGCGGCGTGCTCACCAGCCTTTCGGAAGATCCTCCGAAGCTGAAGGTCGCCGTGCAGACGATGCCCGGCGCTGCGGCGGTCGTCGATGGGCACCCGGTGACGCTCGACGCAACCGGGAAAGGCGAGTACTCGCTCGACGTCTCGAAGGACCTCGAAGGACCCGCGGACACCATCGTTCCGTTCGAGAAGAAGCTGCCGTACGTCGTCACGCCCGGCGGCGGTCAACCGAAGAAGGGCGAGGTCACGCTCCGGTTCGGCATCGTCCCGCTCCGCGTCGAGGCGCCCGGCGACTCCATCGTCGTCGACGGCGAAACCTTCATGCTCAGCGGGCGTACTCTGAAGGACGGGCGCGTGACCGTCGCGGGCCGCCCGATCACCGTCGACGCCGAAGGCCGCTTCGCTCAGCTCATGAACGTGTCGGCGGTCGGCGAGACGACGGTCGTGGTGCGCGCGGAGTCGAAGGATCACGCGCCGCGGTTCGTGCGCGCGCGCGTGAAGCGCGTCGCGAACCTACGCGACGAGGCCGCGACGTTCCGCCAGAGCGCCGTCACGGACTACGCGACGATCGCCGCCGATCCGAAGAAGGGAGCCGACGTGGTGCTCGACGGCGAAGTGATGGAGGCGCGACTCGACGGCGAAGAGACGGTGCTGCTCCTGGACGTGAAGAAGGGCTGCGCCACCGCGCCCTGCCTCGCGCGCGTGATCTACGGCGGTCGCTTCGAGACGAAGAAGGGCGCGCCCGTCTCCGCTTACGGACAGGTCAAGGGAAGCGTCGACGGCCCGCGCACCGGCGCGAAAATCCCGGAAGTCGCGGCGGAGTTTCTCTTGAAATCGAAGTAGCGACGGCGGCCGTGCGAGCGACGTCATCCCGAAGCATCCGGTCCGCGCGCCGTGGCGCGGCGGTGCTGTCGCTCTGCGCGGCGATGGCCGCGGGCGCCGCGGGCGCGAAACCGGGCGCACGCGATCCCACCCTCGTGCACCGTGTGCCCGTAGGCGCTCCGTCGGGCGCGTGGCCCATGCAGCGAGGCGACGGCGCGCGAAGCGGGCGGACCCGGCTGCTGTTCCCGACGAACCCCGTCGTCTCGCGACGCATCCCGCTGTTCGCCGATCTCGCGACGAGCCCCGTCGTCGACGAACGCGAGCACCTCGTCGTTGCCACGAAAGACGGCAAGCTGATCGAGATTCTGCCGAACGGCGAGGTCGCGTCGAACCTGACCCTCGACGCTCCCGCCGTGCTCGGTCCGGTCCTTTCGAACGACGGCACGCGCTTCGTCGTCACCCGCGACGGCGTGGTCGTAGGTGTCTCGCGCGACGGCATCGTGTCCTTCACCACGCCCCTCGGCGCGACGCGCGGACAAGCCGTCGCCGAGCCGCTCACGACGACCGACGGCTGCGCCGTGGCCGCGCTCGGTCCGCGAGCGACGAAGATCGGCGAAGGCGGCGAGATCCGCGGAGTCGCCGAGCTCGACGAGGTCATCGTCGCGATGACGGAGTCGCCTCGCGCCCTCTATCTGTCGACGGAGACCGGACGCGTTTTCGAATGGACGCCCCCCGCGAGCCCGCGGGCGGTCGGCAACTTCGGCGGCAAGCCCACGAGCGAGGTCGTCGCGAGCACCGCCACCACGCTGCTCACCGTCGTGCGCAACTCGACGCTCGTAGAAATCGACGTCCGCGACGGCGCCCGCACCCTGCTCGCAGGCCTGGCTCCCGACGCGGTGATCGACACGCCGGCTCTCACCCCCAGCGGCGAGCTGCGGCTCATGACCCGCAGCGGCTGGTTGCTCGGCTATTCGAAATCCCACGAGACATTCCGTCACTCCACGACGCCGCCCTCCACGCTCCCCGTCTTCAATTATCCGGATGCGATGCTGCCGCCACTCGTCGACCCGGCCGGCTCGATCGCTTACGTGACCTCCGCCGCCACTGTCGGTGTTGCCCTGCCGGACGGCGAGATCCGCACGGCCGTCCTCTCCGAGTGCGGCGCGCCGTCGGCGCTCGTGCCGGTCGGGCGTCGGGTTCTCGCCGCGTTTTGTAGATCCGGCTTCATCGCCCTAATCAGCGACTCGGCCACGTCTGCGGACATTCGCGGTCGCGCACCGGCGCCCGCAAAGCCTCACTTCCCCTAGCGTTGCCCGAGCGACGGACTATACTGCTTCGCGGACCGTTTGGGTCCTCTTTGGGCCCGTCGCCATTCCCCTGCCATGATCTCGATCACCAAGCTCGCCGCCGAAAAAGTCAAAGAAATCGCCAACGCAGAGGGCCTGCTCGGCCAGGGTCTCCGGCTCCGCGTCATCGGAGGGGGCTGTGCTGGGTTCCAGTACGACCTCTACTTCGAAGAGACGCCGAGCGACATGGATGAGCAGTTCGAGTCCAACGGCATTCCGTTGTTCGTGGATCCGTTGAGCTTCCAGTATTTGGACGGTACGGAGATCGACTACGTGGAAGGCGCTCATGGTTCCGGCTTCAAGTTCGGAAACCCGAACGTGACGAGCACCTGCGGATGCGGCTCGTCGTTCAACGTTTAAAAAGAGAGCATTCCGCGACGCCTCGCGCAACCGCCAGCCTCGGGCGCGCGTACCTAGTTGCGAACGGGACCGATTCGGTCCCCACAACAGGAACGATTGCCGCGCTCGGCCTGTTCTTCGCGGAGCAGGCCCTCCCGAGAGGCACAGATGGCATACGACGCGGACCCGACGATTTCTCGCTACATCACTATGGTCCAGGGCTATCCGCAGCTCAGCCGCGAAGACGAGCTGGAGCTGGCGAAGGCGTGGTCCGAGCGGGGTGACCAGGACGCAGCCGACAAGCTCGTCCGAGCGCACCTGCGCTACGTCGTGGCGATCGCGTTGAAGTACCGCCGTTACGGCGTCCCGCTCTCCGAGCTCATCGCCGAAGGGAACTTCGGAGTCGTTCACGCGCTCAAGAAGTTTCAGCCCGAGCGCGGCAACCGTTTCGTCACCTACGCCGCGTACTGGATCCGCGCGTACGTGCTGAACTACGTCATCCGGTCGTGGAGCCTGGTCGGCGCTGGCTCCGGGGCACTCCGGTCGAAGATGTTCTTCCGGCTGCGTCGCGAAAAGGTGCGCGTTCTCAATCTCGTCGGCGACGGCGAGGCAGCGGACGATCTGCTCGCAGCGCGCCTCGGCCTATCGCGGGATCAGGTGCAGGGCATGCTGCGGCGGCTCGAGGCACGCGACGTGTCGCTCGACGCGAAGGTGTTCGACGACTCGGGCACCGCGGTGCTCGACACCTTGGTCGCCCCCGGCCAGGACCAGGAACAATCGCTCGCCGCGAACGGCTTGCGCGATCGCCTCCGCGACGCCGTTCGCGACGCGATCGAAGAGCTCGACACCCGGGAGCGCTTCATCGTCGAGAAGCGCCTGATGGCTGATCCGGAGGACGAGCTCAGCTTGGCCGAGCTCGGCCGGCAGCTCGGCGTGTCCCGTGAGCGCGCGCGCCAGCTCGAAGCGCGCGCAAAGAAGAAGCTGAAGGGCCGCCTCGAGGCGCTGTCTCGAGACGAGATCGGCGAGAACACGCCGAGCTCGTCGGCGAAGACGCCGGCATGGCGCGCGGAACCGCAGCTACTCAGCCATCCGTAGGCGCAGCAAAATCGGCGAACTCTGACGCTCCCCGCGTCTTCATGCCCGCGAGAAAGCGTCGAAAGTGGCTCTCTCGCGGGCGCGGTCGCCCTATAATCGTGCGCGCTGCAGCAGCACAGGCGATCGCTCCGCGTCTCGCAAGGGCGCGGAGAGGAAAGTCCGGGCTCCACAGAGCAGGGCGCCGGGTAACTCCCGGTGAGGGCGACCTCGAGGAAAGTGCCACAGAAAACAAACCGCCGCGCCGGCTTCGGCGCGGTAAGGGTGAAAAGGTGGAGTAAGAGCCCACCGCGCAACCGGCAACGGTTGCGGCACGGCAAACCCCGCCCGGAGCAAGGCCACGTAAAGGGGCGTTCGAGGGCTGCTCGCCCGAGCCCCAGGGTAGGCCGCTAGAGACGCGCGGCGACGCGCGTCCAAGAGGAATGACCGCCACCGCTCTCGAGCGGAACAGAACCCGGCTTACGAGCCGCTGCAGTGGAGCCGGCGAAGCGAAAGTTTCGCCGGCTCGTTTTTGTTCGTTGTGGCTTAGCGGATCTCTCGACTTCGGGGTCGATGCGGCACGCTTCAAAAGCGCGCGTCTCTCGCGACCAGAGCCCCAGCTGGCTCCGGCCTCGCCGGTTTTCCTCGTGGCTCTTGCTCTCCACGACGATCGTGATCTGGTCTTCCAAGACTCGCTCAAGTCGAGACTCGCGACCGCGCGACGATAGTTCGTATACGTACCTTCGCCTCCGCATCGATACCCCCCACTACGAGCTCAACCGCTGCTGGCGCATGAGCGCGCCGCCGCCCGTATCGCCTGCGTCCGCTCACATAGCCGGATGCTGGATCGTCTCTCCGCGACTTCCGCGCTACTGCGCCGCGAAGACGAACGGGACCTGAGCGGTCGTCGATCCGCCCGAGCGGGGGAAGCGCCAGCCACGGACTTTCGATTCGATGCAGTGGGCGAGGTTCGGATAGCCCTTCGGATCTCCGGACGTCGTCACGTTGTCGACGGAACCCGAGGGCGAGATGGAGATCGTCACGGCGACGCGCGCGGTGCTGGGCGCGTCGGGGGCGCGCGCCGCGAGCGCGTTGTCCCAGCAGCCGCGGCGCACGCTGCTGCTGAAGTTCGCGACGACACGCTGAATCGCATTTCCGTCGAGCTGTCCTCCGGGCAAGGCTTGGTTGTTCGCGACGTCGGGGCCCTGCGTCGTCGGTCCGAGGTTGCTGAGTCCGTTCAGGCCGTTCAACGAAGGCATGCCCGTCTTCGCCGGCGCCGCCGTGGGCTCGGCTTTCTGCGCGCTGGTGACGGCTTTCTTGGTGTTGCCGCCGGACACCGTCGACTCTTCGATGACCATGGGATCCGCGGAGGCCGTCGTGACCGGCGCGGCGCTCGCGGGGACCTCGACGTATTTGACGACTTCCTGCTTCTCGGTCTTGCTGAGCAGCACGCTGCCGATGGTCACGCCGAACGCGACGGCGACGATGACGGCAGTCCAGGCCGCGGGGTGCGAGACGCCTTTTGGCCGGCTCGCGCCGATCTGCTCGAGGAGCTCGCTCGGGACTTCGGAGCTCGCCGCTCTCGGCTTCGGCGCGGGCTGCGCGTCGAGCGGCGACGGCGCGGGAATCGTGTGGAGGTCGTGCACGTCCGCGGGCAAATCGCGGCGCGCTTCTTCGACGAGCGCCACGAGCTCGGGAAAGTGCTTGAGCGGCTTCCACTCTTCGAAGCCTTCACGCCAGACGAGCGACTCGAAGGTCGCCTTGCGCTCCGCCGCCTTCTCGCGAATGACGGAGAGGCTCACGGGGCCGAGCGGCGTGCCGTCGATACCGATGTACCATTCGTCGTTTTGCGCGGGCGCCGAAGCGCCGGCGACGGCTTGCCCGGAGACGCTGGAGAACGCCGCAGCGAGGCTGCTGCCGTCGTGGATGCGGGTCGGTTCTTCCTCGAAGTCGTTCTTCGCGGCGGGAGCGGCTGCCGTCGCTTCTGGCATGGGCCGCGACAGACGGTCGAGCCCGACGTCGCCGCTCGGCCGCGATACACGGTCGAGCCCGATGTCGCCGCTCGGCCGCGACACGCGATCGAAGCCCGCATCGTCGGGCGGCGGAGTGGGGACCGGATCCGCCGAGGGCTTCGTGAGTGCCGGCTTGGTCGCTGCCGGCGCCGTGGCGAGCGCCTGCTCGTCGACGATGGGCGCGGGCTTTTCCGCGACCGCTGCAACGGCCGCCCCACCGCGACGCGGCGGCGGGACTGGACGCTTCACGGCTGTCGCAGTGGACGCGGTCGGACGGCGAACGGCGGGCGCCCCACCAACCGCGGGACGGCGTGGCTGCGGACCGGCTTGGCCTCCGGTGCGTGGAACGGCCCCTCCCGGCTTACGGACTGCCGGCGCGGGTGCGGGCGCCGGCGGGGGGGCGGACGCGCGATCGTTCGGCGCCACAGCCGGCGGCGGCAAGGAGTCGTCGGGCACGGTCGCGCTCTGAATGTCGATGACGTGCCCGCACTTGCGACACTTCATCCGCGACGAGTTGCGCTCCGCGAGCTTCTCGTCGGCGATGCGATACTTCGCCTTGCACTGGGGGCACAGAAACTTCATGCGGAGGTCGGACTTCTGAGACGGACGAAGCAGAGAGACGACGAGGAAGCGTTCACAGCAGACTGAGCAAGTGTTGCTTAATCGACTGCCGCGTCACATCGTCGGGCGCAACATTTAACGCACGCTCCCACATTTCGGTCGCCTTGTTTCGAAAGCCGGCCTTTTGGTACAGGATTGCTAGGTTTCTCACGGCCGGGAAATGCCTAGAGTTTATCTCAACGGCACGCTCGAGCTCACTGATTGCTTCGTAGATCTGTCCCTTCTTTCCGTAGAGCAGCCCGAGGTGGAAGTGCAGTCGGAAGGCCAGGGGGTCGATTGCGATGCCTCGCTTCAGGTGGACGACCGCGTCGTCGAGCCGTCCTTCTTGGTAGGCGGAGACCCCGGCGTTCAGCTCACGCTCGGCCTCGGCCGACATCTCGCGCACGGCGGAGCTCGTCGGCTCGTCCTCGGCTTCGAGCGCGGCTTCAACGGCACGGAGTACGTCCGCGATTTTGAAGGGCTTCTCGACGTAGTGTTCCACGCCGCAACTTTCGCGTAAATCCTCCGCAAAGCGCCACCCGCGGTAGACGGCGCTCACCATCACGATGGGAATGTGGGCGTAGCGCTTACTCGCCTTGATGCGGCGGGCAATGTCGAATCCGTGAACCTCGGGCAGCATGGCGTCGAGCAAGATGAGGTCGGGCGCGTGCTCCTTGACCATCCCGAGAGCCGCACGACCGTTATCGGTGGATACGACGCGGTAGCCCTTGCTCTTCAGCAGGCGTTCTAGCATCGCGCGGATGTCCGGTTCGTCATCGACGACCAGGACCGTTTTGACGCCGGGCGCCTTGGCCGTCGAGGCCTCGCCCGGCAGATCCGTGACGACGCTCTGCTCCTTGGAAAGATCTCCAAATCCGGAATCCGGTAGGTCGCTCTCTCTCGCTCGCCCCATTTTTTCGTCGACGACGACGGCCGGCTCCTCGACGGGAGCGGCGGGCGCCAGCGATGGCGCGTCGAGCAAAGGCCCAGGTGGCTGGGACGCCGATGCCGCCTTCTTGACTACATCCGGCGGGCACTCTGGACCGATGTAAAACTCCTCTTGCCGCGAGTGCGCAGAGTATGCCTTCTCGATGGCCTCGCGCAGGGCGGCAGAGAGGGCGACGTAGGGAAATACCTTTTTGTCGGTGACGAACTCGAGCTCGTCGATGACCTTCTTTTCGTGGGGGTTCGCCATCGCGACGAACAAGCGGTCGTCCCGGACGAGGATCGGCAAGATGACGTGCCGGCGCGCGATCTCCAGCGGAAACAGCTCGAGATCCGCGAGCCGGATGCAGACCTGGCGCAGATCGATGGCCGGAACACCGAACTTCTCGCTCAGCGCTTTCAGCTCTTCGATCGCGACGCGCTCGCTCGCCGGCTTCGTCGAGTCTTCGGCGCTCGGCGGCCGCTGCTGCAGCGAGATGCGGCCGATGTTCTTCTTCTCACCTTGACCCATGACTCGCTGGGGCGCGCCGACTACAAAGCCGGGGCACGGCTAGCAACTCTCTCAGGCGGGGCGGCAAAGTCAATCGTGCTCCTCCGCGCGGCCCTTCGCGTCGCCGTCGCTTGGCCATTCGGCAGTCGAGGCTTCCGTCTGCGCGGCCTCGTCCGCGGTCGCCAAGGCGTTCCTTCGGGCCGTCCATTCGGGGTAGGATCCGGCCATTATCGCCCGCCGCGCGCCCGCCACGAGCTGCTGGTAAAAATGCACGTTGTGCAGGGTGAGGAGCCGTAGAGCGAAGATCTCCCCGGCCATGTACAGGTGGCGGATGTAGCTCCGTGTATACCCCGCGGCGCAAACCGGACACTCGCAATCGGCGTCGAGCGGGAGCGGGTCGTTCTTGTAGCGGGCATTCTTCACGACTAGCTTGCCGCTCGAGACGAACGCCTGACCGTTGCGCGCGTTGCGCGTCGGGAGCACGCAATCGAACACGTCGACGCCCTGCGCGATGGCGTGGACGATGTCCGCGGGCGTGCCGACACCCATGAGATACCGCGGTCGCTTCTCGTCGATGTGCGGCACGAGCGCCGTCAAGGCGGCGTGCATCGCCGCCGGCGGCTCACCGACGCTGAAGCCGCCGAGCGCCAGGCCGTCGAGCGGCAAGGCGCCGAGCTCTCGTGCGTGACGCAAGCGGAGCTCGACGTCCGTCCCCCCCTGCACGATGCCGAACAGGGCTTGTTCGGGTTTCTTGCTTTGAAGACACCGCACGGTCCAGCGCGTCGTGGTCTCGACCGCGGCGACGAGCTCGTCGCGCGAGGCGCCGCCGGGGGGGCACACGTCGAGCGACAGCGCGATGTCCGAATCGAGCAGGCCCTGGATGCGCATCGCTTCCTCGGGGCTCAAGAAGCGGCGAGACCCGTCCAGGTGCGACGCGAACTCGAAGCCGTCGGCGGTCACCTTGCGCAACGGCGACAGCGAGAACGCCTGATACCCGCCGGAGTCCGTCGCGATCGCGTGCGGCCACTTCATGAAACGATGTAGGCCTCCGTGCTGGTGCACGATGTCGGGGCCCGGCCGGAGCCACAGGTGATACGTGTTCGCGATGAGCATGCGCGCGCCGGCGCTCGACACTTCGAGCGGATCGAGCGCCTTGACGCTGGCCTGCGTCGCGACCGGCATGAACGCCGGCGTCGGCACCGGCCCGTGCGGCGTCTCGATGGTCCCCGCGCGAGCGTTGCCGCACGTCGCCTCCAACCGAAAGCGGATCACGCCAGACGCTCCGGAACCCACATCGCGTCGCCGTACGACAGGAAGCGATAGCCGAGCTCGAGCGCCGAACGATAGGCGGCGAGCATCCGATCCCGCCCCGCGAACGCGGCGACGAGCGCGAGCAGCGTGCTCTTCGGCATGTGGAAGTTCGTGAGCAAGGCGTCGACCGGACCGAAGGCGTATCCGGGTTGTATCAAGAGCCGCGTCGTTCCCGTCGCTGGGCGCACCCGTCGTGGATCCTTCGGGTCGCGAGCGCTCTCCAGCGAACGGACCACGGTGGTGCCGACGGCGACGACGGCGCCGCCGCGACGGCGAGCCGCGTCGACCGCGTGGGCGAGCTCCGGGCTCACCGAAAAATGCTCTTCGTGCATGACGTGATCGTCGAGGTCGTCCGTGCTCACCGGACGGAAGGTGCCGACGCCGACGTGCAGCGTGGTGAAGGCGGTCGCGACGCCTCGCGCTCGCAAGCGACCGAGCGTCGCTTCCGTCGCGTGCAATCCCGCCGTCGGAGCGGCGACGGAGCCCGCGTGCTTCGCGAAGACCGTCTGATAGCGCTCCGCGTCCGCGGCGTCGTCCGGCCGGCGCACGTACGGCGGCAAGGGCACGTGCCCGTGCGTCTCCAGCGCCGTCGCGACGCCGCCGTTCGCCGTCACGCGCACCCGCAACGTCCCGGCGTCGTCCGACGACAGCACCTCACAATGCAGCGCTCCGGCCACGACGCGCGCGCCCGGCCGGAGCGGACGGTTCGCGCGCCCGAGGGCTAGCCAGACTTCGTCTTCGTGCGACGCGCTCTCGATGCGCGTCGTGAGGAGCAATTCGACCCGGCCACCGGTCTCCGGCCGCGTTCCCAGGATCCGCGCGCGCAGCACCCGCGTGTCGTTGAACACCACGAGGCTGCCCTCCGGCACGAGCTCCGCCCAGTCGCGAAACCTGGCGTCACGAACGCCGTCGCGCGCGACCACGAGCAACCGCGCCGCGTCGCGGTCCGAGAGCGGACGCTGCGCGATGGCCGCTTCGGGCAGCTCGTAATCCAGCAAGCTCGTGAGCACGTGGGGGTCCTAGCATCTTCGGCGGACGTCGGTGAGCACGTGTTTTTTTGTGTTTTTGTCGCGGTCAGACGCGGAACCCTCGCTTGCGCTCCTCGCCTCCGGCTGCGGTGCTCGCTCGAGGGACGGTCCGTCGCGGTTCGTGTGGGGGATGCCTCCCATCCCCCACTCCCCCAGACGCGGGCTTTGGTCGAGAAGACGACGTGTCGCGTCGTGAGTTCTTCTGGTTTGTTGGCGTGGTTCAACGCGGAACCCTCGCTTGCGCTCCTCGCCTCCGGCTGCGGTGCTCGCTCGCGGGACGGTCCGTCGCGGTTCGTGTGGGGGATGCCTCCCATCCCCCACTCCCCCAGACGCGGGCTTTGTTCGAGAAGACGACTTTTCGCGTCGTGAGTTCTTCTGGTTTGTTGGCGTGGTTCAACGCGGAACCCTCGCTTGCGCTCCTCGCCTCCGGCTGCGGTGCTCGCTCGCGGGACGGTCCGTCGCGGTTCGTGTGGGGGATGCCTCCCATCCC
>DASZVB010000121.1:0-3813 GCA_035547195.1 Polyangiaceae bacterium | reverse complement strand
GCACGACAGAACCCGCTCGTGTATTGGGCGATGCGCTACGCCGCCGCCGTGGCGAGCATCGACGGCGGCGAGCCTCGGGAAGCGGCGCGGTTGCTCCGGGGCGCGCCGCACTGGCCGCGCGACTCGGCGTTTGCAGCTTTCCACGAAGAGATCGCCGCGCACGCGATCGCGCGCTGAAGCGAAGAGAGAAGAAAGAAAACGAACATGGGTGCGGAACGACGAGCCCCGGGATCGAGCCAGATACCGGATCTCGCGCCGCCGAGCGCCGCGCCGGACCGCGTCGCGCCGAGGCGTTCGAGCGGAGATATGCCGCGCGTCGTCGAACGACCGCTGCAGACGGAACCCGCATTCGGCGCCGCGAACGTGCTCGACGACGGCTCCTTCGGTCCGGGCTTCGAAACGGCGCCGTCCATCGCGCTCGACGACGACGCCATCGAGAGCACCGCCGCGAACGCGCGAGCGCTTCCGGCGCGGCCCATGGAGGCCGCTCGCACGTGGCCAACCGGCGTGTCGCCGGAGTCCGCGAGCATCGATCTGGATCCGTCGGAGGTCGCGCTGACCGCCGAATATCCGGATCCACCCGCGACGCCCTTCGCCGCGCTTCCCTACGCGATCAACGTGCTGCTCCGAAAGAGGGCGCTCGGTGCGACGGTGAGCCGACTGAACGGGACCCTGCTCGAAGCGGAGCGCCGTCGCGACGCGCTGCTCGTCTCCATGATCGAGGAGCGACGGCCCGAGCTCGAACGCGCCCCGGACGGACGCAAGCTGCTCGAGTTCGTCACGCGCATCGAGACGCTCGCGGAGGAGAAGCGAAACGCGTTGTCGGGCCTCAGCGAAGAAGTCCGCCGCCTCTCGGCGGAGCTCGACGCCGAAGCGACGACCGTCGCGAAGGCGCGCAAGGAAAGCGCGCGCGGCGTCGAGATCGCGAAGGCGGTGCTCGACGAACGCGTCACTCGGCACGACCGCGCCGACGCGCGGATGAAGCGACTCTACATCGAGGTGCGAGCCATCCTCGACGCCGTGGAGAAAGCCGGCGGCGAGGCGACTCCGGCGCAGAACGCCGAGCTTACCGCGCGCGAGGCCGAGGTCGCGGCGCACCGCCCGGGCCTCGAACGCGCGCTGGGCGAGCTCGAAGAAGCAAAGGCCGCGCTCGAGACGAAGGAAGCCGCTGACGAGGACGTCGCGCGCCGAATGCGCGACGTGGAGCGCCGCCGGACGGCGCTCGCCACGGAAGCGCAGAAACGACTCGGCGCGCAGACCCACAGCGTGACCGAAGCCGAGGCGCATCGCGCGGAAGCGATGATCGAGGCCGCTCGCGGCGTGCTCGCCGCAAAAGGCCGCGTCGTCGACGTCCCCGCTACGACGCTCGAAGCCATCGCCGCCGCGGACGCGGACGTCGAAAGCTGCGCCCGCGAGCTCGAGCGATACGTGCGCGCCCTCGACGCCTACGACGCCGACGCCATGAAGAACGGCGTGGTGACGGCCCTAGCCCTGGCCGCGATCGTCGTACTCACGGTCGTGTGGTTGCTCGCGCGCTGAGCCATTCTCAGATGTGGACATTGCGATTCATACGACGTTGCCGCCGTGGGTTTTTAGGTTCTTTGTCGTGTTTCGGACCGGAACCCTCGCTTGCGCTGCTCGCCTCCGGCTCCGCTGCTCGCTCGAGGGATGGGCCGGCTCTGTTCGTGCGGGGGATGCCTCCCATCCCCCGCTCCCCCAGATGCGGACTACTTGCGACTTCCGACGAGCTGCGACTTCCGCGCTTTACGACTTGCTTGCTCCAGCTCTGTCACGGTGCTGCGCGGACGGCGCTGCGGCCGGAGGCGCACTCACGCACTAAGGTTTGATGATGCCCATCGCGAGCTGGCGCTCGGACAGCGCTTCGATCTCGTGATCGTGATCTTCGAGCGGCGTTTCGAGCTCGA
Source organism: Polyangiaceae bacterium (assembly GCA_035547195.1). Taxonomy (GTDB): domain Bacteria; phylum Myxococcota_A; class Polyangia; order Polyangiales; family Polyangiaceae; genus DASZVB01. The sequence goes on along the minus strand of DASZVB010000121.1, from coordinate 1,888 downwards.
CGCCGACTTCCCACGGCCAGACGTCGGACAGCGCCGGGTCTCTGCGGTCGGAGCGAACGACGCGTCCCGTCGCCACGGTCGGCGGACCCGCGTCGCCACGTATGTACAGCTCGAGGCGCACCTCGAGCCCGACGGGCAGCGCGGTCCTCGTGAACAGCCGCGCTCCCGTGGCGCTGACGTCGCGGATCAGCGCGAGGTCGTGCTCGTCCTTCACGGTGTCGAGATAAGCGGGAATGCACGCGATGCGCCGCGACGTCGTCCGCCTGTCGTCCACGCACGGGATCGTCCGTTGACGGCGCGCGGCTGTCAACGCGGGTCGTCAGGACGAGGAAGTCGCCGGCGGACGCTCGCGTCCTCACGGCGGATCGACGTAGTCCACCTCGACGCCCCGGTGCGTCCGAAAGCGCGTCTTTCCCGGACTTCGCGAGACGACGTAGTCCGGACCCGCGGGGACCTTCCCCATGCCGCCCGGCGTGTCCACGATGAACTTCGGCAGCGCGATCCCCGAGAGTCGGCCTTGGAGCTCGCCCATGATGCGCACGCCGGTCGCGAGCGGCGTCCGCAGGTGCCCGGTGCCGCGCACCGGATCGGCCTGGAGCAGGTAGTACGGTCGCACTCGCTCGCGCACCAGACCGCGGAAGAGGGCCGCGAGCGTCGCGGCGTCGTCGTTCACGCCGCGCAGCAGCACCGTGTGATTCATCACCGGAAACCCGGCGTCTGCGAGGCGGCGACAAGCGAGCCGCGCTTGGTCGGTGAGCTCCTTCGGGTGGTTGAAGTGCGTCATGACCCAGAGCGGATGGTGCGGCCGCAGCGCCGAGAGGAGCTCCGCGGTGATGCGCTGGGGCAACGCGACGGGCACCCGCGTCGCGAGGCGGATCGTCTCGATGCTCGGGACGCCGCGGAGCGCGCGCACGAGCCGCGTGATGCGCTCCGTGGACATCGCCAGCGGATCGCCGCCGCTCACGATGACGTCGCGAACCTCCGGGTGCGCGCGCAAGTAAGCGAACGCCGGCGCGAGCCGCTCGAGCGACGTCGCGCCGCCGCCCGCGCCGACGAGTCGGCTGCGGGTGCAGAAGCGGCAGTACACCGCGCAGCGATCCGTCGCGATGAGCAGCGCGCGATCCGGATAGCGCTGCACGAGGTGCGGCGCGGCCTCGTGCGCTTCCTCGCCGAGCGGATCCCGGAGATCTCCAGGCACCTCGCGCGCTTCTTCGATGCGCGGAACGACTTGCCGGCGGATCGGACAGCTCGGGTCCTCCTTGTCGACGAGCCCGAGGTAGTACGGTGTGATCGACAAGGGGAGCCCGGCGCGCTCGGCGGCGAGGGCTTGCGTGCGTTCGTCGTCGGTGAGCGTGAGCGCGGCGTCGAGCTCGCGCGCCGTGCGGACGGCGTTCTGCAGCTGCCAGCGCCAGTCGCGGGGGCGCCGCGAAGAACGCGCCTTGCTCGCGTTCTTGGGCGCGGCGGCGTCCGCGACGGTCCGGAGGACGGCGAGGGCGCGGGTCATTTCTTTTCCCCCGCCGTGGGCACGGTGACCTTGGCGAGGGCCGCTTCGTCGATTTTGACGGGAAAGCGCCCGCGAAGCTCCTTCTCCAGATCCGCTTCGGCGCGATGCAGCCGTTCCTGCGCGATGACCACGCGGATGGCGCGATCGGCCTCTTCGAGCGGCCGCTCGCGCGGCGCGTTCACGGCGGTGAGGCGGAGCACATGGAAGCCGCCCGCCTCGACGACGCGCCCGAGCACGTCGCCCGGCTTTTCGATCTCGAACGCCGCCGCGCGCAACGGCTCGGGGACGCGCGCGTTGTCGTTCTTGCCGAACGAAGGGGGCGTGACGAGCCCGAGATCGCCGGCGAGCTCGTCGGGGATGTCCGCCGCCGGCTTGTCGCGGGGG
>DASZVB010000120.1:0-183438 GCA_035547195.1 Polyangiaceae bacterium | reverse complement strand
AGTGCCCCGGAGTTTCCGCGGCGTGCGCGTTCGGCGTCCCCGACGACACCTGGGGCGAGATCCTCGCCGTGGCGATCGTCGCTGGGCCCGGGGGTCCGCCGTCCGACACCGAGCTCGGCGCGTTCGTGCGCGAGCGGCTTTCCCCCCACCGGCGACCGCGGCGCGTGGCCTTCGTCGATGCGCTCGCGACCACCCCGGCGGGGAAGCTGGATCGGGCCGGAACGCGCGCACGCTCCTCCACATTTTTGCGCCCGCTGTGACGTTCGCGTCCCGCGCGCTATCCTCGAGCGAACATGCGTTCCGCGTCCCTCGCCGTCCTCGCGGTGCTCCTTTCGACCGGCTGTCGATCGTCCTCGGCTCCAGCCGCGCAGCAACGAGCCACACCGAAGGCCGCGGCGACCGCCGTCCCCACCGCGACGCCCTCCCTTCAGCACAAAGCCTTCGGCGCGGCGATCGCTCCCGGCGCGGCGATCGCGCTCGGCCAAGTGCTCGCGAAGCCCGACGATTTCGCGAGCCGGACGGTGACGGTGGAGGCAAAGGTGCGCCGCAATTGCACCCACCGCGGCTGCTGGATGGAGCTCGCGCAGAGCCTCGACCCCACCCAGCCCGGCTGTCGCGTCACATTCAAAGATTACGGCTTCTTCGTCCCGCTCGACTCAGCGGGCTCCAGCGCCAAGGTGCAGGGGCTCGTGGAGGTCACCCAAGTCCCTTCGCAAGAAGTGGCCCACATGGAGGGCGAAGGCGCCCATTTTGCGTCCAAGGCGGCCGACGGCAGCGCGCGCGAGGTTCGGTTGGTCGCTTCGGGCGTCGAGCTTTGGCGAGACGCCAGCTGAACAATAGCGTGATTCGTGCCCTGACTTTCGTCGGTTTCTAACCGTATCGAGCGTGGCTGTGCTAGCGCTGCCGGCGGACATGCGGAAAGTCCTCACGCCTCGTTCGTTTTTCGCTGCCATCCTGGCTTTTTCCGGCGTCTTGTCGCCCACCAGCGCGACCGCGGACAGCGGTACCGCCGAAGACGCTCCGGCCATCGCACCGGCGGAGCCGAAGTCGCCCGCGGCACCGATGACGGAAGATGAAGCGGCGCCGCCGGATGAATCGGAGCCCGGACCGAGCGACGAGCCCGCGTCTCCTGCCGAAGCGGCGCCCCCTTCGCCGTCGAAGACTCCGGCGAAAGAGGCGCGCCCCGAACATGGCCAGCACGCCGAGCACGTCGTCGCGTCGGGAGAGACCCTCGGCGGCATCGCGCACCATTACGGCATCTTCACCGACGCGCTCGCGACGGCGAACGGCATCACCCGCGTCACGCCCATTCGCGTCGGCGAGCGGCTCGTCATTCCTTCCCCCGGAGAGGTCGTGCACGCGCCGGCGCGCACGCACGTCGTCGGGCGGGGCAACACGCTCGGCGGCATCTCGCGACGCTACGGCGTGACCATCGAGGCGATCCTCGCCGCGAATCATCTGCGCCGGACGGATCGTCTGAAGATCGGCCAGCGGCTGGCGATCCCCGGCGGCGACGGTTCCGTGCCGGCGTCGCCGTCGCACGAGTCGGTCGCGACGACGCGCACGGAAGAGCCGGTGCACGACGCCGGAATGCAAGAGCTGCCGATCGCCGGCAGCGCGCCCGCGTACTACTTCGAACCGACGGGCGCGGGGCGCTCCGGAATGCGCCCGGTCATCGTCTATCTCCACGGCCGCGGCGCGGATCCGAAGTATTACTGCCGGCGCTGGAGCCACGTCGCGCGAGATCTCGGGTGGCTCGTGTGCCCTTCGGGGCAGGAAGACCGCGGCGACGGCAAGCGCGGCTGGGGCAACAACTGGATCGGCGGGCGCAACGTGGTCATGCGCGCCATCGAGGGCCTGCGCGCCAAGTACGGCCGTCGCGTGCAGCTCTACGGGAACACGCTCATCGGCTTCAGCGAAGGCGCGTTCGTGGCGATGAACGTCGGGCTCCGTGAGCCGCACACGTTCAACCGCTGGCTCATCCTGGGCGCCGACACGGACTACTGGGGCGCGGCCGGCGTCGCGACGCTGCCGGAGGCCAAGGGCCGGGTGCGTCGCGTCTACCTCATCACCGGCGGTCACGACGAGGTCGTCGACGACGCCGCGAAGGTGCGCCGGTGGCTGACCGAAGCAGGCGTCCCCGTGCGCGTCACCACTCCACGCGACATGGGGCACGAAGTGGCTCTCGAGACGAAACCCGGTATGTATCAGGCGGCGCTGCGCTGGCTCGCTCAGGGATGAGACGACTCACCGCGACGTTCTCGGTGCTCGCGACGCTCATCGTCGCCTGCAACAAGCCCGACGATCCGAACGGCGCCGCGTCCGCGGCGGCGAGCGCGCCGGGAGCGCAAGCTTCTGCTCCCGCTTCCGCGGCGAGCGCCCCGGCGGCGACCGCGGAGGGGCGGAAGACCGGTCCGGCGGGGCCGCTCAACGTGATGCTGCTGTCCATCGATTCACTGCGGCAGGACATGCCGTGGACGAACTACGGAAAGCCGATCGCGCCGAACCTGACGAAGCTCGCCGGAGAGTCGGTCGTGTACACGCACGCCTACGCCGTCTCGAGCTACACCGCGAAGAGCGTCGCGGCTTTTCTCACGAGCCGCTACCCGTCAACGCTGTACCGCTCCGGTTACTTCTTCACCGACTACCCGCTGTCGAACCTGTTCCTCGCCGAGGTGCTCCACGACCACGGCGTCCGCACCGTCGGCGTGCAGGGACACCTGTATTTCGGCCGCGGAAAGCACCTCGATCAGGGCTTCGACGTGTGGGAGCTCGTGCCGGGCATCACGTTCGACGCGACGACGGACAAGAACATCACCAGCGACAAGATGACGGACATCGCCATCCGCGCGCTCTCCGACCCCACGGCGTCGGGCAAGCCCTTCTTCCTGTGGGCCCACTACACGGACCCGCACGACGAATACAACAAGCACCCCGAATCGCCGGATTTCGGCAAGAGCAACCGCGGCCGCTACGACTCCGAGGTGTACTTCACCGATCTGCACGTCGGGCGGCTCCTCGACTATGCGCGCCAGCAGCCGTGGTGGAACAAGACGGCGGTCATCGTCACCGCGGATCACGGCGAAGCCTTCGGCGAGCACGGCATGTACAAGCACGCCTTCCGTCTCTGGGAAGTGCTCACGCGAGTGCCGCTCATCGTGCACGCGCCCGGCGCGCCCCCGCATCACGTAGATCTGAACCGGTCGCAGATCGATCTCGCGCCGACCATCCTGGATCTCGCGGGGGTCGAGGAGAAGCCGGCTTCGTTCGTCGGTCGCTCCCTGGTCCCGGAGATCTACGACGGCAAGAAGGCGGACGACCGGGACCCGGTCGTGCTCGATCTCCCGGAGGACGCGAACAACCCCGAGACGCGAGCCATCATCCAAGGCACGACGAAGCTCATCGTCTACGGCAAGTCGGTTTACGAGCTCTACGACCTCGAGGCGGATCCCGGCGAGCTCCACGATATTTCGAGGACCGACCCGGACAAGCTCTCGCGCATGAAGGCGGAGTTCGAAAAGACGTGGGCGCAGATCCCCTTCGTCGCCTCGTACGGCGGGATGAAGCTCCACGACGGATCGATCGCCAACGGCCCGACCGGGCCTTCGAAGTAGCTTCGTCGAGCGGCGGAGCTACGGCGTCACGACGGACTTCAAGTCCTGTTCCACCTGCTCCGCCGCGCTGCGGATCACCGTCGCGTACCAGCGGGTGAGCTCGGTCTTCACGACGTAGTCCGTCTTTCCGTCTTCGCCGGGGCGGCGCCACATTTCCGTCGTGCCGATCGGCTTGCGATCGTCGAAGTACTCGATCTTCAGCACGAGATCCGCGGGCGCCGGAGGCGGGTTCAGCGTCTCGCCCAGGTAACTGGTCGTGCGCAGACGGCCGACCTTGTTCATCCAGTTGGTCGCGGTCTCGTCCTTGTCGTTCGGCGCGCCCGGCTTCGTCCAGGCGTCCTTCTTGTCGGCGCTCCGCGCGAGCTCGCGCGTCGAAGAGCCCGCGGTGATCTTCACCCGCTTCGGCGCGTCGTCCTCGAAGGCGTGGAGGCGCCGCTCGACGAGGCGCTGATCGGCGCTCGTGAGATCGCGCACGATGCTGCCGGTCACGACGTAGGCGTTCCCGGTGGCCGGATCCTTGGCGTAGTAATCGGTGCCGCCGGGCGTCGTCCCGCCGAACACGAGCGTGTGCGTCGTGCCGCCGAGCTTGATCGTCAGCTTGCCTTCTTCCTTGTCGAAGCCGAAGTCCGCCTTCTGCGCGTCGCTCACCTTGCCGAGGACGCGCAGCGCGCGGAGCGGCGCGAGCTGCGCGATGAGATCTTCGCCGTCCTTCGTCGCGACGAAGTGGCCGATCTTCGGTTCGGCGGGGGCGGCCGGCGGCGGCGTGCTGGCGATCGGCTGACCGTGCTCGTCGAGCTTCTTCTCGGGTTCGGCGGACGGGTTCTTCTTCACCACGCCGACGAAGTAGCGGCCCACGACGTCGCGATGGGGTTCCAGGGTGAGGACGCCCTGCTTCGCCTCGTAGGTGAGCTCTTGCACTTGATCCGGGTTACCGGACCACAGATCCGTCTCGCCGTGCTTCGGCGCCTTCGTCTCGTCGGTGGTCCACGTCTTCAGCGCCAGGCCGCCGGCGACGGCGAGGATCGCCGTGTGGATGATCAGTCCGCGGTTCGCCATCACTTCTTCCCTCCGCGGCGCTGCCGGGCGCGACGGCTGTACGTCAATCCGAGCCCCAGCACGAGCGCCGGCGCGCCGAAGATGGTCGCGTAGAACCACACCAGGTCTTTGTGTTGCGTGTGCTCGATGCGCACGTCTTCTTCCGTGTTCACCTCGCCGGCGAAGCTCTCCTCGCCGCCGAGCCAGCGGAGCGCGTCGACGATGAGCAGCTGGTTTGCCATGAAGTTCGACATGACGAGATCCGTGAACACGTCCGAGTCGGAGAGGACGAACGCGCGCATCTCGTTCGGCGGGGCCACCGCGGGGATGTCCTTTTTCTCGCCCTTCTTGTCGTCCTTCTTGTCTTTCTTGTCTTCTACGCCGGGCGGCGGGGTACCGGGCGCGACCGGCTCCGACACCGCCGCAGCGATGCCGAAGGTGTCGCGCTTCTCGCTTCCCTCGTCGTATTGATAGTTCCGGTTCAGGTCGTCGAAGGTGTTCGACATCGCGCGGACGGCGATGTCGACCTTGGCCGGCGAACCGGGCGCGCGCTGAAGCGAACCGGCGCCGGCGACCACGATCGCGGCGCGCGACGAGTTGCGGCTCAGCGTGGAAACCGATGCGTGCGACGAGAAGCGATTCGTCACCAGGATGGTGCGATCGGAGTCGTTGAAGTGCCGGCGCGCGAACTGCTTGTCGTTTGCGAGCACGACCGGCGTGAACTGCAGGCCGACGGTGGCCGCGAGCGCCTCGAGCGATCCGAGGGCGCCCTTCGCCGGTTCCCCCGTCGCGGGAGCGGCCGAGCCGGCGGGCGGCGTCTTCGCCTTGGCCTTCTCCCCGACTTCGATGCCCTTCTCCGCGCTCGACGCCGGCGACGTCTTGGACAGCGACGCCGGTCGCGTCGGAGCGCCGGTGGGCGACGCCGCGGCGCTCTCGGACTCCACGTCTTCCGCAGAGAAGGCCTCGGGATCGAGCGCCATGAGGAGCTTGCCGCCGCGCTTCGCGTATCGCTGCACGGCCGCGAGCTCTTCGGGCGAGAACGGCTCCGTGGGCCCGAGGATCATGAGCACGTCGGCGTCGTCGGGGACGTCGGTCGCGAGGCCCTGGCTGAGGCCCAGGTTCTTCACGGTGTAGTTCTGCTTACCGAGCAACGTGCGCAGGATCTGCGCCGAGCGCCCGCTGTCCTGCTTGTCCGCCGAGCGATCTTCGTCGTCGTTGATCTCGCCGTGACCGACCGTCAAATAGACGTTCCGGCGTTCACGCAGAAGCTTGTAGAGGCGCTCCTGGAAGTCCTTGTCCAGCGTCTTCAGGTTCTTCGCCGCGTCCTTCATGTCGGTGCCGACGGTCACCGTGCGCTTCGCGTCGCCCTTCACGATGACGATGACGCCGTCCTGGACGATCTTCATCTCCTTCGCGAGCTTCGGATCTAGGTAGCGATCTTCGATCTCCACCTTCAGATTCGGCACGCCCGCGGCGAGCTTCTTCAAGTAGCCCTCCACTTCGTAGCGAACGGGGCTCACCTCCGGGAAGAAACCGATGACGCGGATCGGCTGATTGAGCCCTGCGACCAGCTTCTTGGTCGATTCGCTCGGCTCGCTCGTCTTGAAATACGAAAAATCGACCTTCGCCTCCGACCCCGTCGCCGAATAGACGAACAGCGCGCCGTAGACGGCGGCGAGCGCCAGGGTGAGCCCCGCCGCGGCCGCCGCGCGCACCCGGCGGCTCTCGAGGCGATCGGCGTTGCGCTGCGGATAGAGCGCCGCCTCGGCGAAGAGCATCGGCACGACGCTCACGCAGATGAGCACCGTCCAGATGATCGTCAGAATGGCGTGGACGTTCTCGCGCTTGGCGTCGGCCGCCGTCAAAAGACCGAGCTTGCCCATGCCCCAGTCCGTGCTCGCGGCGTACACCGAAAGCGCGACGAGCCCGCCGATGGACAAGATGCCGAGGAGCTTCTCGATGCGGCCGCGCTCTCCGCCCGCTTGCCAGGTCGGAACGAAGCGCGTCGCGGTCGCGACCAGCACCGCGGCGATGCCGGGGGCCGTCGCCACCCAGTGGCCCGCGTCGAACGTGCTGAGGACCCGTTCGCCGATGTAAACGAGGATGAGCCCGCCGACGTACAGGGGCACGACCCACGCGGGGGCGCCTTCGCGCGCCGCCGAGATGGTCTTCGGCGCGTCTTTCTTGGGTTCGTTCATCGCCACCTCCGCGCCTCCAGGATCTTCGTCGCCGCGAGCAGGAAGAAGTAGGTGACGGCCGAGTAGTAGGCGACACCCTTCAGCTCGAGGATCCCCTTCTGGAAGGGCATGAAGTTCTGATGATGGAACGCGAGCCCCGCGAGGAAGTCGTTCAGCGGCGGATCCACCGCCGACGCGAGCATCCACAGAAGGATGAGCGCCGTGAGGATCGCCGCGCCGACGATGGCGGCGACGACCTGCGAGCGCGTCAGCGCCGACGCGAAGAGCCCGATGGAGATCGTCGCCGAGCCGATGAGCAGGAGCCCGGCGTAGCCGACCGCGATGTGGCCGACGCTCACCTTGCCGTTCACGAAGATGAGCGCCGGCATGTACAGCGTGAGCACCGTGAGGATGCCGAGCATCCCGAGCGCCGACAGGTACTTCCCGAGCACGATCTCCCAGTCGCGGACCGGCGCGGTGTTGAGGAGCGTGAACGTGTGCGTCTGCCGTTCTTCGGCGATGAGGCGCATCGAGAGGATGATGCTCGCCGCCATCGTGATGCCGCTCGCGGCGTAGAAGAACTCGCTCAGCACCTCGGCCGAGAGCATCTTTTGCGAGAGCCCCCAGTAGTAAAAGAGGATGCCGTCGATGAGGAGCGCACCGGCGATGATCACCGATCCGAGCGGCGATCTGGCGTAAGCGCCCATCTCGCGGCGCGCGATGAGGAGGGCCTTGCTCATGCTTCCGCTCCGGCGTTCGCGCCCTTGGAGCCGGCAAGACGCAAGAAGACGCTCTCGAGCTCGTGCTCGATGCGACCGAGCTCGAGGAGCTCGAAGCCGGCGGAAATGGCGGCCGCGGCGAGAGCGGCGCGGACGTCCTGCTTCGCCGCCACGAGGAACGAGGCGACTTCGTCCGAGCTCTCCGGGGTGACGGTGTCTTCGACCGTGCTCACCCCCGGCACGTCACCGAGGGCCTTCTTCGCCTTCAGCGAGAGGACCGCGCTCGACGAGCCGGGCGCTCGCAGCGCGATGCGCACCCGCATGCCTTCGAGCATCTTGGCCGAGAGCTCCGTCTCCGTGCCCGACGCGACGATCTCGCCGTCCTTGATGACCAGGAGCCGGTCGCACGTCTCGCTGATCTCGGAGAGGATGTGGCTCGAGAGCAGCACGGTGTGTTTGCCGGCGAGCGCGCGCACGAGCTGGCGCATCTCGACGATCTGCACGGGGTCGAGGCCGGAGATCGGTTCGTCGAGCACGACGAGCTTCGGTTCGTGGATAATGGCCTGCGCGATCCCGACGCGCTGCTGAAAGCCGTGCGACAGCGTCGAGATCGGGTCCTCGTGCCGATCCGTGAGCGCGGTCAATTCCTCGACCGCGCCGACGCGCCGCGTGACGTCGCTCGAACCCACGCCGCGGAGCCGCGCCGCGAACGCCAGATACTCCCCGACGCGCATGTCGCCGTAGAGCGGCGGGACGTCGGGGAGATAACCGATGCGCTCGCGCACCGCTTCCGGCCGTTCGACCACGTCGATGCCGTCGACGCGAACGGAACCCGACGATGGCAGCAAATCGCAAGCGAGGATGCGCAGCGCCGTAGTTTTGCCCGCGCCGTTCACGCCCAAAAGACCCACGATTTCGCCCTGGTCGATTTCCGCCGAAACTGGACCAAGGGCACGCGTCGCCCCGTAGTATTTATAGAGATCTCTGATTTCGATCACTGGTTCGGTCCTGCGTTGAAAAAACGCCCGCGTTGGCCCTCGACGCCGCGGCTCGGACCCGCGACGGACGGCGGTTATTCCCCAAGAAAGCGGGGAAGCGCAAGGGGCCTCGTCGCGGACCGCGGACCGGCGAACCTCACCGTGTAAATGACGCACCCGAGCCCCATGACGACCGAGCCAAGCTCCGAGCGCCGCATCGCCGACCTGGTGCGGAGTGCCGCGGCGGACCTCGGCTTCGTACGGACGGGGTTCGCGCGCGCGGTACCGTTCGACGGCGCCCGCGACGCCCTCTCCGCGTGGCTCGACGGCGCCTATGACGGTGATCTTACGTACATGCGCGACGGCGATCGCGCCGACCCACGCTCGCTCTTGCCGAGCGCGCGCACGATCATCGCCGTGGCCTTGCCGTACGGCGAGCGTCCGGTCGCGCTGCGAAAGAGCCGTGACGAACGCCCGCTCACGGGGCGCATCGCGGCGTACGCTGCCGGCGCGGACTACCACCGCGTCCTGAAGGACAAGCTGTTCGAGCTTTCGCGCGAGTGCGCGCGCATCGTGGGCCGTCCCATCGAATCGCGGGTGTGCGTCGACACGGCGCCGCTGCTCGAGCGCGAAGCGGCGCGCCGCGCCGGCGTGGGCTTCACCGGAAAATCCGCGATGACCATCGCGCCGGGCATCGGGACGTATCTGCTGCTCGGCGAGCTCTTGGTGGACGTCGACATCGAGCCGAGCGAGCCGCTCCGGCCCGCGTGCGGTCGCTGTACGGCGTGCCTCGACGCTTGTCCGACGGGGGCCTTCGTCGGACCCTACGTGCTCGACGCGAAGCGCTGCATCTCGTATCTCACCATCGAGAACAAGGGACCCATCCCCCACGAGCTGCGGCATCTCATCGGCGCGCGCGTGTTCGGGTGCGACGAGTGCCAGGACGTCTGTCCCTTCAACGCCGGACAGAGCCCGCGCCCGTCCGCGCCGGAGCTCGCGCCGGCGGAGCATCGTTCGAACGTCGATCTCGTCGCGTTGCTCGAGCTCGGGGCGTCCGCGTATCGCCGTCTCGTGAAGCGGAGCGCGATGCGGCGCATCGGCCGCGAACAGCTCAAGCGCAACGCGGCCGTCGCGCTCGGCAATTCCGGCGACCCCCGCGCCGTCGCGCCGCTCGCGCGCGCCCTCCGCGAAGACAAGAGCCCCCTCGTCCGCTCCCACGCCGCGTGGGCCCTCGGCCGCCTCGGCGGCGACACCGCACGCACCTCCCTAGCCCACGCCGCAGAGCACGACGAAAACGACGTCGTGCGCGACGAAGCCCGAACCGCTCTCACGGGTTGTGACGTGACGTCGAACGACCAGGTTCGTTTTTAGCGCAAAGGCCGCAAAGAGCGCCAAGGCCGCAAGGGATTTTGTGGTTGTCCACTCAGCGTCAAACTACTTGCGTTGTAACGACACGCCGAAATAAATCTTTGCGGCCTTTGCGCTCTTTGCGCTAACAAAATTGCAGCAAGTAGCTGAACGCAGCAGTCCTTTAGAACAGCGCCTCAGGTCAGGTGCGTGCGCAGGAACGTGATGCTCCGTTCCCAGGCAAGCTTTGCCGCTTCCGGCGCGTAGACTTCGGGGCGCGCTTCGTTCATGAAGGCGTGCTCGGCGTCGTAGCGGTAGAGGACGCTGGGCGCCTTGACGTTTTTCAACGATTCGTCGATTTCGTTCACTCGGTCGGGGGTGCACCAGTCGTCGGTGTTCGCGTAGTGGTATTGCATCGGTATCTCGATGTTCGCCGGATCGGCCACGGCCTTCGGCGGGATGCCGTAAAAGCAAACGCCCGCGTCGATGCCCGGTACGTTCGCGCCGGCGATGATGACCAGGGCTCCCCCCATACAAAATCCAATGATGCCCACCTTGCTCGACTTCTGCCTCAGGTACTGCGCCGCGCCGCGGATGTCTTGACCCGCGGCGTCGCCGAAGTTCAAGGTGTTCATCAGGTGCGAAGCTTCGTCGGCGTCGCTCGCGAGCTTGCCGCGAAAGAGATCCGGCACGAGCGCGCGGAAACCCTCGTTCGCGAGGCGATCGGCGGTCCTCTTGATCTGCGGGTTGAGCCCCCACCATTCCTGAACGACGATCACCGCGGGCGCCGCGGCTCCGGCGCTCGGCTCGGCGAGATATCCCGGACACTTTTGCCCGTCGGGGCGCGCAAACTGGATCAGTTCTCCCATCGAATTGCCTCCGGGGGCGAGCCTCGCTCACGAATGCCGCGCCGGCAACGCCGGCGTGCGAACCCCTTCAGCCCGGCGGCGACGTGGACGTGATTTTCCCGGGTCCAGCGAGCGCGCACAGCTCGAGGCGCGACTCCTCGAGGCCGGCCGCGAAGACCCCGAGATCGGGCAGAATGTCCCAGTCGCCGCACAGGCCGAAGTCGAGCTGCCCGTTGTACGAGAGCACCGCGACACCGAGCGACGCGTTGTTCATGATGGGGACGAACGGAAATGCCTCGAGCATCTGCCCCCCCTTCAAGTAGAGAGGGAACTGCGGTCCGGGGACGTTCGTCACGATGACGTTCACCATGCGCTGCAGCGCGGCCGTCGCGCGCCCGGCGAGCGCGAGCAGCGTCGGCGGCGCGTATTCCGAGAATTTCACCCAGAAATCGGCGCCGACGGCTTGCTTCGACTCCTTGAGCCCGCTCATCCGCTCGCGCACGAACGCGATGCGACGCAAGGGGTTCGCCTCCCCGACCGGCAGATCGGCGGTCATCATCGATATCATGTTCCCGTACGTTTGCCGCTGCGAAGGATCGCGCACGCTGACCGGCACGAGCGCCTTCAACATCAAGCCCTCGACGTAGTCGCCGCGCGAGAGCAAGAGCTTGCGGAGCGCGCCGGTCACCAGCGCGAGCACCACGTCGTTGACCGTGCACCCGAAGCGATTCTTGACGTGCTTTACGTCATCGAGATGCATTCGTACCAGCTCGAAGCGACGGTGCGGCCCGATCGGGCGATTCAGCGAGGTGATCGGCGCGCGCTCGAGCGCCGCGCGGCTGAAGGAAAAGAGGCCTTGTCCGAGCTCCGCCGCCCGTCGCGCGAGCTCGCGCTGCGGCTGCGTCGCCGCCCTCCACGTCCGATACAGCTCGGCCGGCTGTGTGTACCTGTCCACGAGCGCGTCGACGAGCAGCCGCTTCTTGCTCGGAACCGGCGCGGGACGCCACGCGGGCGGAGGATCGCTCGGGGGCGGATCCTTCGCGACGTCGAGGAGCACGGTGCCGAGATCCACGCCGCTGATGCCGTCGATGAGACAATGGTGCGTCTTGTGGATGATGCCGAGGCGATTCTCGGGCAGCTCGAAGACCCAGAGCTCCCAGAGGGGCCGCTGGCGATCCAGCGGACGGCTCATCACGCGACCCATGAGCGTCACCGCTTCGCGCTCGCCGGAAGGCCGCGGCAGCCCGGTGTAGCGAACGTGAAAGCGGATGTCGAAGTGCGGATCGTCGACCCAGACGGGCCTCCCCTGGCTCACCGGCACCCACGCGAGCTTCTTGCGAAACCGCGGCACCAGGTGGAGACGGCTCGCGATGTGAGCGTTGAGCTCTTCTTCCGTCAGGCCCACGTTCTCGAAGACGACGAGCGAGCCCACGTGCATGTGGGAAACGGGTGACTCGGCATACAGGAACGCGGCGTCCTGCGCGGAGAGGCGTTCGTGAGTTTCCATCGATGAAGCTGCGCGGGCCCGGCGTCGCGCGACGTCGCCTGGCGATGGCGTTGGTCGTGAGAGCCTTCCGTGGCCGCGCTCCCCTATAGCTCGGTTCGGATCTTGCGGCCGCTCTGCTGTGTCGCCGTCGCGGCAGGCGCGGTGGGAGGCGACTCCGGCTTGGACGCGGCCGCCTGCTGTTTCGGAACGGCGGCGGCGGCCGCTTTCGCGGCTTTCACCCTCTCCCGAGCCGTCGTCACTTCTGCTTGAACCTGCGCGCTCGAGGTCGCCTGATTTGCTCGCTGTTCGGCGGCGTGCGCCTCTTCTTCGGCCTTCCGCACTTTTTCGTCGGCTTCTTTCTGTGCGGCGGCGACGCGTTGTGCTTCGTCGGCCTGGGCTTGGGCCTCGGCCTCGGCCTGCGCCGCGGCGCGGATCTGATCCAGGGAGGGTGCGGAAGGCGCCGCAGCCGCCACCGCCGACGCCGCCGGTTCAGGAGCGGCGGGCGATTGGCGAAGCGCTCCGAAGCCCACGGCCCCGAGCACGACCGCGCCGACGGCGATGCCGCCGACCAGGGCGAAGCTCGGCTTCTTGACGGCGGCGGCCTGGACGGCCGCGCCCGATCCCGTGTTGGCCCACGTGCCGGGCGCGCCGCCCGTTTGCCGGCCGGGGTCCGGTGTCGTGAGCGGCGGCGTTCCGCCGGCAGGCGTCGCGTTCAGGACCTGCGCCGTCTGCTGGGCCGTCAGGTTCGGCGTGGCGTTGAACGCGGTCGGAGCGGTGACGCCGCTGCCCGACGCCCACGCGTCGATCGCCTCTTGGAACTCGCGAGCCGTCTGGTAGCGGTCCTGGGGCTCGCGCGCCATCGCGTGCTGGATGATCTGGTTGAACGCGGGATCGGAGTCCGGAATGACCTG
Source organism: Polyangiaceae bacterium (assembly GCA_035547195.1). GTDB lineage: Bacteria > Myxococcota_A > Polyangia > Polyangiales > Polyangiaceae > DASZVB01. Next base: position 170,324 of record DASZVB010000120.1, on the reverse strand, counting down.
CTCGATGGGCTGCGGCGTCTCGAGGACGATCTTGAAGAGCAGCTCGTTGAACGTGTCCGCGTTGAACGGGACGCGACCGGTGACGCACTCGTAGAGGATGACGCCGACCGCGTAGAGATCGGCGCGATGATCCATGCCCTTCGCGCCCTTCGCCTGCTCGGGCGACATGTAATAGGGCGTGCCCATCACCGCGCCGGTGCGCGTCATGCTGAATCCGCTCTCGCCGGACAGAGCGCTGAACTTCGAGATCCCGAAATCGAGGAGCTTCACGAAATCTGCATGGCCGCCGCGGCGCTTCAGCAAGAAGACGTTGTCGGGCTTGAGATCGCGATGGATGATGCCTGCGCCGTGCGCGGCGGCGAGGCCCTCCAGGATCTGCCGGGCGATCGGGTACGTTTCCTGAGCGGTGAGCCGCGTGCGCTTCTGGATGCGCGCCGAGAGGCTGTCGCCATCCATGTACTCCATGACCATGAAGCGGTCGCCGTCGGGCAAGTTGCCGAGATCGAGCACTTCCACGATGTGCTCGGAACCGATGCGCCCAGCCGCCTGCGCTTCGCGTTCGAACCGCTGGACGGCGTCCTGGTTCTCGGCGACGCCCGCGTGGAGCACCTTGATCGCGACGGTGCGGTGAATGCGAATGTTCTCGCCTTCGTACACCGCGCCCATACCGCCCTCACCGATGAGGCGGACGATGCGGTACTTGCCGTCGATCACATCGCCAGTCGAAAGAGACATCTCGCCTTTTAGCTATACGAATGAACGCACTGCCTCGTTCAGCCTACCACGGCGCATAATTCGCCGTCCATGCCGGGGCTCGTCGCGCGAAGGTCCCACCTCTGCATACTGGTAAGACACACGACGGACACCATCGGTTACCGAACATCGAAGGGCGAGCGCACGGCTCGAACCTCGAGCGCGCTGCTCGACGAGTTTCGGACCGCCGCGGAGCAGAACGCGTGAATTGTCTCCTGTCGTCGCAGGGTCATGCGCTACCATGGCCGGCTTAGGCTTTCTTCGATCCATGCAGCGCTCACTTCCTCCACACGCAAGGTGGTCTCGATGAAGATGGGGTCCCTGGCAACGGCGCTGGCGCTCGTGGGCTGCGCGGCGTGGCCCTTGGCCTGCAGCTCGGACTCTGCACCGCCGAGCGGCGCCGATGCATCGACGGAGGGCGACGGCGGAGGAACAGGCGGCAAAGGCGCCGGGGGAACATCAAAAGGAGGGAGCGGCGGCGGCGGCGCCGGCAAAGCCGGTGCGTCGTCGAGCAACGGCGGCGCTGCCGGAAATGGCGGAAGGGGTGGCGCAGGCGGCGCAGCGACCGGCGGCGTGGACGCCGGCGCCCCCACGGAGATGCCGGATGCGAGCGTCGGGCCCGACGCGAGCGATTCCGGCGCGCCGACGCCGGACGGCGGCGCGAAGCCCGACGGCGCCGCGAACTGCGCGGATCTTCGCTGTTACCCGTATCCCAAGGTGCTCTATCCGGCGCTGAACCCCGCCTCCGACGACAAGGCGATGCTCGGGAAGTTCCTCTTCTGGGACGAGCAGATGGGGGAGCTCGATTCGATGGCCTGCGGGACCTGTCACCGCTCCTTTGCCGGCGGTTCGGATCCGCGCACGAACGATCCCGGCGCGCATCTCCCGGGTCCGGACGGCGTTCTCGATCCCGAGCCGACGCCCCCGACGTCGGACGACATCCGTGGCGCGCAAGGCGTGCTCGCGTGCGCATCCCCGTCGATGGTGACGGGGACCTCGCCGCAGGTCACGACGCGCAAGCCGCCGTCGTACTTCGACGCGATGTTCAACCCGCGCAATTTCTGGGACGGCCGCGCCGGGGACTGCAACGCGGGCGACGGAAACCTCGGCGGCTGTTTCTACGATCCCGATTCGCTGGTGCTCGACGCGCACGCGAAACCGCTCATCGCCGGGTCCCTGGATCCAGTGACCAATCGCATGGTCGGAGCCGCGCTCGAGGCGCAGTCCGTGGGCCCCCCCGTGAACCCGAAGGAAATGTCCTGCAGCGATCAGACCTGGGCGAAGCTCGAAGCCAAGCTCACCCAGGTCACTCCGCTCCACTACGCGAAGGCCGGATCCATTCCGCAGGACATGAAGGACTTCGCCGCGCAATATCCGACGTATCCGAAGATGTTCGCGCAGGCGTTCGGCTCCACCGCGAAGCTCAACGCGAGCGATCCCGACGACGTCATCAACTCCCGGCGCATCGCGTTCGCCATTGCCACGCACGAGCGGCGCCTCACGTCGGATCAGACGCCGTTCGACCGCTGGGTCGCGGGCGACGACTCCGCCCTCACCGCCCAGCAACTCCGGGGATATCAGGCCTTCATGGGCGTGGGGCGCTGTCAGTTCTGCCATCCGCCGCCGCTGTTCACGGACAGCGCGTTCCACAACATCGGCTTCCATAAGCCGAGCTGGGACTCTGGCCGCTCCGCCATCACCCTGCAATCGTCGGATCTCGGCAAATTCAAGACGCCCACGCTGCGCAACGTGGGGTTGCGAGAGCAGTACGGTCTCTTGCACGAAGGCGACGGCCCAGGGCACGATCTGAATTCCATCTTGCTGCTCTACAAGCAAGGCGGGCAGCGCACCGACCCGGATATCGAACCGTTCATCGACCCGGGCCTGCTCGCTGTGCCGCTGACCGCCGGGGACATCGCGGATATCATCGAGTTTCTTCGCAATGGTCTCACCGATCCTCGCGTGAAGGCCGAAACGGCGCCGTTCGACCGCCCCCACTTCAACACGGAATGAGTGAGCACGTGTCCGAAGCCAAATCCGTCGAGCTGTCGCCGCCGCGCGCGTCCGTAGCGGATCGCGAGATCCTGCGGGGAGCGCGGCGCGCGCTCGGGTCGCTGCGTCGCCGTCCCGTCCTTTGGGCGCTCGCGCTGTCCTCGTCGCTCGTCGCCTGCGACGGCGGCGGTTCGCGACCGCAGAACGACGAGCCCGATGCTGCCGACGCCGGCGGCGGCGCGGGCGGTGCGTCTCCTTCCAAGGAAGGCGGCGCGGGCGGCCACGTCGTCACGCCCACGACCGACGGCGGCGGCGTTCACGACGGGGGCATGAAGCCGGCGGCGGACGTCACGCCGCCCACCTTCGACGGCGTCTCGAAGATCGAGACCTTGAACGAGGGCTCGGTGAGAGTGTCGTGGGCTCCCGCGGTCGACGACGTCACGCCTTCCAGCGAGATCAGCTATCGCGTGTACCGCGCGTCGAAGAAGGGCGGCGAAGATTTCACCCGGACGCGCCGATGTGGCGGCTACGTCCCCGACGCGAGCACCACCGAGCAGGCCGATCTGCCGTGCTACATCACCGCCGTCGCGGGCTCGACGAGCGCCGTCGTGAGCGACGCGGTGGCGGGTCAGTCCTTCTACTATGTCGCGCACGCGGTGGACGCCGCCGGCAACGAGGACTCGAACACCAACGAAGCGAGCGCCGAGACGAAGGACGAGACGCCTCCGATCTTCGGCGGCGTCGACAGCATCGCCGCCCTGACCGCGACGTCGGTACGGATCGAGTGGGGCGCCGCGTTCGACTCGACGTCGCCGGATCCGGAGCTGACGTACGAGGTCTTTCTGTCGAAGGATCAGGCTCCCGATCCGGACAAGGACAAGCCCGCGTATACGTCGAAACCCGGCGAGCACACGGCGATCATCGACGACCTCACGCCGCTCACCACGTACCACGTCATCGTCCGCGCGACCGACCCCGCGGGCAACACGGACACCAACACGTACTCCCTCGCCGTGACGACCCCCGAAGGCGTGCCGCCGACGTTCAGCGGCGTGAAGCGCGCGAGCGCCGACGGCGCCACGGTGCGCCTCTTTTGGCTCCCGGGCTCCGACAACGTCACCCACCCGGAGAACATCGTCTACGACATCTACAGCTCGCTCCAGCAGCACAGGGAAGACTTCAACAAGCCGCCGCGCGCGACGAGCGATCCCGGCGCGGCTTCCATCGTGCTCACCGAGGCGAACCTCGCGACGAAGTACTATTACGTCGTCCGCGCGCGCGACGTCGCGGGCAACGAAGATGCAAACTTCGTCGAGACCAGCGCGCAGACGGGCCCGCTGCCGGACACGACGCCGCCCGTCTTCAACGGCGCGCAGACCGTCGTGGCGTCGAGCCCGACGTCGCTCACGGTGTCCTGGAACTCCGCCGCCGACGAGACGAGCACGCAGCCCGAGGACTTCACGTACGTCGTGTACGTTTCACAGACCACGCCGGTCTCGACCGCGACGCCCGCGCTCACCGTCCGCGGAGCGCTCTCCGGCACGCTCATCGGCCTGACCCCCGCAACGACCTACAACGTGGTCGTCGTCGCGAAGGACGCGGCCGGTAACCCGAGCAGCGCGCAAGCGGCGACGTCCGGCAAGACCGCGGACGCGATCGCCGGAGACACGCAGCCGCCCACCCTCACCGGCACGCCGACGGCGGCCCCGAGCGCGAAGACGTCCACCGAGCTCGACGTGGCGTGGACGGCGGCGACCGACGACGTCAGCGCGGCGACGGACATCCGCTATCACCTCTGCGTCTCCCAGACGAAGAGCGACTGCACCGGTTCGAATTTCTCGGCCCACGTCGCGCTGACCACGGGCTACGGCGTCGTGAAGGGCTCGGCGACGTTCCTCGATCCGCGGACGACGTACTTCGTGTTCGTCCGCGCGGAGGACAAAGCCGGCAACGTCACGACGGACGACACGCACTTCGTCCAGGGCACGACGGCCACGTCGTGGTCGGTGAACGTCGAGCCCGTCCTCTTCAATCACTGCATTTCCTGCCACGACTACAACACCACGACGAACATGATCAACGTGCTGAGCAGCTACGTGCAGGGCATGAACGAAGCGCCCGCGTGCGCGGTGCCCCCGGCGAACCTGCAGTACTGCCAGCTGAAGCTCATCGATCCGACGCGGCCGCAGTACAGCCTCATATATCGCCGCGTGAACCCGCTCGGGCTCACGACGCCGCCGTTCAGCGCGGCGCTCCCCAATCAATACAGCGGCGCGCGCGAGCCGCGCGACACGCACACGACACTGACGGCGGAAGAAGACGGCATCTTGCTGGACTGGATCAGCCAGGGTGCGCTGACGTTCTAGGAGTGGAGATCAGATGACCCTGCGTGGAGAAACGACGAGCGACGGGCGGCACGAGCCCGGGTTGCGCCCCGCCTTCGCCCTCTTCGGCGCCGCGGCCCTGTCGATCGCGGCGACGGTGCTCTCCGGCTGCGGGAGCGACGGGAACAACGTCACCTGCGGCAAGGGCACGGTGCAAAAGGGAGACACCTGCGTCGCGAAATCCGAGCCCACGCCGCAGGCCGACGCGAGCGCGGGCGGCGGCCCGACGACGGACGCGGGCGCGGGCGGCGCCGCCAACACCGGCGGCACCGACGGCGGCGCCGGCACGACGACGGCCACGGGCGGCGCGACCGGTACGGGCGGCACGACCAGCGAGGTGGTCGACTCGGGACCGCCGGACGTCATCGTCTTCAAGGGCGTCCTGTCGGCGGCACCGGGAGAATCGACGCCGGCTTCGTCGGGCAAGCCTCCCGCGGCCGATTCGATCCGGCTCGCGTGGGAGCTCGCGACGTACCCGACGCACCCGCTCGCGGCGCTCAAGTACGAGATCTACGCGGCGACGTCGTCGGGGATGGAGAACTACCAGGCGCCGATCGCCGAGGCGCCCGCGGGCTCGACGTCGTTCCTCGTGCAGGGCCTCGACGCGAAGAAGAACTACTTCGTCGTGCGCGCGGTGCCGAGCGAGGGGGACGCGAAGGACGAAAACACCGTGGAGCTCGCGGCGACGCCCGCCTACGACGACACCGCGCCGAGCGCTCCGAGCAGCGTGAAGGTCGCGAGCGCGACCTCGACGGCGGTGACGCTGTCGTGGAAGGCCGGTAAGGACGACGACACGCCCTCCGATGGGCTCACGTACAACGTCTACTGGGGCACGAAGACGGGCGCGACGACGACGCTCGGCGCGGTCAGCGCGCCCGGGGAGACGACGGCGACCGTCGCCGGGCTGCCGGCGCCGAAGACCACGTTCTACTTCCGCGTCGTCACGGTGGACGCCGCGGGCAACGTGAGCACGAACAAGGACGACTTCGCCGGCAAGACATCGGCCGACGTGACGCCGCCGGTCTTCGGCGGCTGCTACGCAGCGACGGATCCGACCGCCGGCGGCGCGACCGTCGTGTGGACGCCGGCGGCCGACGACACGACGCCCGCGGACGCCATTCGATACGACGTCTACGCCTTCGAAGTGCCGGTCACGCGCGACACGCCGTTCGACAAGATACAGCCGACGGCGACGTTCACCGGCGGCACGTCGGGCCAGATCCAGGGGCTGAAGAACGGCACCACCTATCGCGTCGTTTGCCGCGCCGAGGACAGCTCGGGCAACCAGGACGACAACCGCGTGACCCAGGTCTTCACGACCAAGCTCGACGGCACGCCGCCGACGTTCTCCGGGCCGAACACCGATCCGAGCAGCTACCAGCTCGACTCGACGATGATCACGCTGTCGTGGGCGGCGGCGATGGACGATCAGACGGATAGCAATCGCCTCGTCTACTACGTGTACACGTCGACGACGCCCGGCGGTGAGGACTTCACGGCTCCCCCGATCGCGAAATCGGATCCCGGCGTGCTCACCGTGCCCATCACCGGGCTCCTCTCGAACACGCAGTATTATTTCGTGGTGCGCGCCGTCGACGAGGCGGGCAACATCGATCAGAACACGAACGAGCTCGCGCTGACGACGCTCGTCAGCTTCGAGAACGACGTTCAGCCCATCTTCACGGCGAACTGCGCGCTCAGCGGCTGCCACGTGCCGGGCAATCCGCCGCAAGGGCAAATCTTGTCGGACGGCTTTTCTTACAACAGCATCGTCGACGTGATGGCCGGCGAATCCGGCGTGAACGGCATCCCGCCGCTGAAGCGCATCGATTCGACCAACCCGGATCCGACGAAGAGCTACCTGTACCTGAAGATCACCGGCGCCTCCGGGATCACCGGAAACACGATGCCGCCGCCGGATCCGACCGGCTCGCGCCGCCCGCTGACCGAGACCGAAAAGAACACGATAAAGCTCTGGATCGTGCAAGGCGCGAAGAACAACTAACGGCGGCGAAGCCCCGAGAAGCTCATGCCGGTCTTTGAAAGAACGCCGCCTGCACGTCCGCCGAGAGGGACCATGAAGAACGCTTGCTTCACAGCGACGATCGCCCTGCTGTCGGGTTGCTCGCTCATCAATTCACTCGACAGCGTGAAGCCCGCGACGGAAGAGTCCGATGCGGGGAACGGCGCGCACGCCGGCAAGGGCGGCAAGGGCAGCGGCGGGCGCTCGGACACGGGCGGAAGCGGCGGCATGGCCGACACCGGCGGCGCTTCTGGGAAGGGCGGGACCGGCGGAGCCAGTGGTGGCGACACCGGAGTCGCGGGGATGGACGCGAGCGCGGGCGGCAGCACGCCGGACAGCAGCGTGATCGACACCGGCGGCGCGGACAGCGGCAGCCCACGAGAGGCCGGCGCGGGCGGCACCGACGGCGGCAACTTCACGCCGGGCGGCCCGAACGGCGCCATCGTGGCCTACGACCCCGACGGACTGAAGACGTGGGTGCTCGATCCGACGGATGCGCACCTCGTCTCCTCCGAGACGTCGCTTCGCATCCTGGCCATCGCGAACGATCCCGCGACCGACTATTGGTACATCTTCCGTCAGCCCGGCAAAGTGACGGATCCAGCCGAGCTGCAGGTACGGCAGCTCAACACGACGAACGGCCAATGGCACGACGTCGGGCTACCCGTCGCCGTACCGAACCCGGCGACTCCGACCATCGGCGTGCTCAATCAGAGGCTCGCCTATCTGTCCACGCCGGTCCTGACCGCGCCGAACCCGGCGACGAGCGCGTTCACCGTGCTCGACACTTCGAACCCCGAAGCGGTCACCGTGACTCAGCGCAACACGGCCATCCGCGCCACGGGCCCGTCGTGCGCCACGGCCACGGCCTGCGGCAAGATCGCGCTGACGGCGCGCGCGAGCACGACCGGGCCCGGCGGCACGGTGACGATCGCGGCGCAGCAGCTCGCGCCGTGCGACGTGGCGGGCTGCTCCGTCAGCGTGTTCGGCGAGACGATCAACTCGACGACGGTCAAGGAGGACGCGACCACGACGATGGTCGGCTACGTCAACACCACCGGCGGCAACATGGGTTTCGCGAGCGCCGAGGGAACGAACGAGTTCGACGTCGTGGTGATGCCCCCGTCGACGCTCGCCGCCGCGGCGCCTGCCACGTGCACGCCGGACTCCATGGTGACGGGAACGGCCGCCTTCCTCGACAGCTCGCATTCGATCGTGGGCACCGGGTTCGGCTTCGACATCGACAACCTGCGCGTCAACGCCGCGGGCTTCGATCCTTGTCACAACATCGCATTCGGGACCTCGCTCCTCGGCGACACGGCGATCTGGGCGATCCCGATGATGAGCGGCGGCACCCCGCAGAAGCTCTGCACGAAGGGCGGCGGCGGGACCTTGCTGTACGAGGCGTTCACCCACGGCGTCCTCCGGGTCACGCCCGACGACAATCGCTTCGAGCTCTACGACATCGACGCGACGGACCCGGCGAGCCCGAAGCTGTCGGCGCGCACGCTGAAGTTCCCGCCGTTGTTCGTGAACAAGGGCGCCGTGCTCGCGGTTCGCCGCCCAAAGACGGTGTGCAAGTGAGTCACGTCACGGCGACGTGACGGCGAGCACGTTGAACGCCCCGCCGCCGGCGGCGAGCACCGCCGTGCCCGCTTGCGCCGCGACGGGGTGACACGCAAGGTGCGAGTACGGAGGGCCCGGTGCGCCGAGCGCGCCGCGCGAATCGTCGCCCCACCCGTACACCTTGCCGTCGTAGCCCACGGCCAACGAATCGTAGTCGCCGGCCGCGACCGCGGCGGCGTTCTCCGCGACGGAAGCTTTCATCGGGGTCCAAGCGCCGTCGAGGACGCCTTCGCCGAGCTGACACGCGCTCCCGTCGCCGAAGCTCCACACCGCGCCGCCGGCGAGAACGGCGAGGGAGTGGAAGCGGCCGAGCGACACCGTCGTCACGTCTTCGTAGAAATTCGCCGTGGCCGGCGAGTAGCTGCCGCTGATGCCGCCGTTTCCGAGCTGCGCGTGAAATCCGTCGCCCCACATCTGCAGGTTGCCGACGATGTCGATGGCTGCGTTGTGAAAGCCGCCGGCCGCGATGAAGGTCGTCCCGTAGAACGCGGGGACGAGCGCCGGCGTGTTCGTGATCGTGGCGCTCGGGCGCGTGCCGAGCTGGCCGGAGAGGTTCTGCCCCCACGCCCACACCTGGCCGTCTTCGGTCAGGGCGATCGCGTGCCGTTCGCCGGCGGCGACGCTCACGACGTGGCCGAGCCCGTCGACGCGCGCGGGGTGATCTTGCAGCTGGATGCTCCCGAGCCCGAGCGCGCCGTAAGTGTTGTCGCCCCAGGCGAAGACGGCGCCGTCGGAGCGGAGCGCGAAGCTTTGGTTGGCGCGCGCGGCGACCTGCACGAACCCCGCCGCGCCCTCGAGCGGAACATCGACGAGCTCCGGGTCTTCGTGCGTGCCGTCCGGCGTACCGAGCTGGCCGGCGGAATCGTCGCCCCACGACCAGACGCGATGCTGTCCGTCGAGCGCGAGCACGTGGTGCCATCCGGCGGCGAGCCCCGCGACGTCCGACGGCCCGGCGCGCTCGTGAACGACGGGCAACGTCAGCGGATCCTGACTCGACGTCGAGTCGCCGAGCTCGACGACCTTGGCGACCGGGCGGGGGCCGGCGAGGATCACGGAGTGTACGCTGCCGGCGGAGACCGCGACGCCGGTGATGTCGCCGAACACCTTCGCGGGCCGGCCCTGGTAACCGTGCGCGTTGGTGCCGCACGCGCCGACCTGATTGTCGCCCCAGGTCCACACTTCGCCGTTGGTGCGCAACGCTATCGAGTGGATGCTCCCGGCGTCGAGCTCTGCGACCGAATCGATGCCGTCGAGCAGGACGGGCGTGAGGACGCCGGTGTTCGCCGGCGTCAGCGCGCCGTTACCGACCTGGCCCTCGGTGTTGTACCCCCACGCCCAGACGTGCCCGTCCGTCGTGCGCGCGAGCGAATGGAAGTCGCCGCCCGCGACCTGATCCACGCCGGTGACACCGAGCGCTCTTCCGGGGTTCGGGTACGCCTGCGTGGGCTGGCCCTGTTCGCCGTTGCCGAGGCCTCCGAAGACGTTCCAGCCCCACGTCCATACCTGGCCGTCGCCCTCCGTCACCGCGAGGCTGTGCGCCGCGCCCGCGCCGATGGCGATCGCCTTGGCGGCGAGCGGGACGACGGTGGGCGTCCGTCGAAGAGTGACGTCGCCGACGCCGAGCTGACCCCGCTGATTGCTGCCCCAGGCGTAGACGGTGCCATCCGTACCGAGCGCGAGGCTGTGCGCTCCGCCGCCGGCGAGCGCCTTGATGGGGCCGACGCCGTCGATGGACACCGGGACGCTGCTCGTCGTGACGGAGTCCGGTTGCGCGAGCGCGCCGACGGAGTTGTCCCCCCACGCCCACAATGTCTCGTCGGAAGCGCGATACGCGAGGCTGTGTGACCCGCCGGCCGCGATGATCGTGATGCCCGTCAGCCCCTTCACCGGGACGGGGAGCATGCTGTCGGTCGTCGTCCCGTCGCCGAGCTGACCGTTCGCGTTGTTGCCCCAGGCGTAGACCTCGCCGTCGTCGGTGAGCGCGAGGGTGTGCTCCGTCCCGGCGGAAATCGAAACCCAGTGCTGCGCCTCGTGCATCGGCCACGGGATCGTCGTGTTCGGCGCGACCGCCCCGAGCTGACCGACGCGATTGCGTCCGAAGGTCCATAGGTCGAGCATCGGCGCCGGCGCGTCGGCGCGCACCGACGGCGCTTCGAAGCGCACGCTGGACAGCGCGACGCCGGCCGCGACGAGCGCGCCGATCCTCTTCGGAAGACGGTTCACGGAGCTTTCAGACTACAGAACGGCGTGGTCGTCGTGGGGTTTTTAGGTTTTTGTCGTGGTACGGAGCGGAACCCTCGCTTGCGCTGCTCGCCTTCGGCTGCGCTGCTCGCTCGCGGGAAGGGCCGTCTCTGTTCGAGTGGGGGATGCCTCCCATCCCCCACGCCCCCAGAGGCGGACGCATTTTGCTTCGACGACGTGAACGTCGTGGGGTTTTTAGGTTTTTGTCGTGGCTCGGAGCGGAACCCTCGCTTGCGCTGCTCGCCTTCGGCTGCGCTGCTCGCTCGCGGGAGGGGGCGTCGCGGGTCGTGTGCGCCGGGGGGAGCGGTGCGCGCAAGCGCGGCCGCGGGGGGCTGCATGAGGGCCCCCCACAAACCAGAGCCTCCCATCCCCCACTTCACCAGATGCGGACGTTGCTCGATCAGAACGCGCCGCTCATCGTCATGCCGCCGCCGTTCGTTCCGATGACGGGCGTCACGTCGAAACGGCGCGCCGTCGGGCCGGTGTCGGGGCCCGAAGCGGCGACGTACGGCCGATTGAAGTAGAGGATCGTCGTCACCACGGCGCCGACGACCGTTACCCCGAGGAGCGTGTCTCCGACTATGTTGAGGGTCTGTGCAGAGTCGTGGGCGCTCTTTGCCTCGGCGACGTGCTGTCCGTCGTTCAGCTTCTTGAAGTCGCTGCCCTTCGACAGCGCGAGGCCGCCGACCACGGCGGTCCCAACGAGAAAGGCGCCGGTCGAGATCCCCGCGACGATGACGGGCGTGGAAAGCGGCCGTGACATCGGCTGCTCCTTCACCGGCGCGACGGAGGCCCCGACGGGCTGGCCCACGGCCGGCTGTGCCACGGGCGTCGGCTGGAGCGTAAACTCGTGCGTCTGCGCCGGGCCGGGCTCGGCGTCGAGCTCCCAGGTCTGATCGACGTATCCGTCGAGCGACGCGGTGATCTTGTGACGCCCTCGCCGGATGCCGGCTTGCAACGTCCCATCCGGCGCGACGTCGTAGCGGTTCGTCACCGGACGGCCCGCGAGCGGGTCGCGCTCGTCGGTGATCACGACTCCCGCCGCGGGCGATACCTTGATCGAAATGCCGACCACGCCGGCTTTGGTCGTCAAAAGATCGCGCTCCATCTGAGCGCGCTCGGCGGCGTCGATCTGGGAGCCGCCCTGAGCGAGATATTTCTCGAAGGCGTCGATGGCTTCGCCGTCGCGTTCGAGCTTCATCGCCGAGATGCCGAGGTTGCCGAGGATCTTCCAGGACGGCGAATCGGCGTAGGCTGCCTTGAACTCGCGGTACGCTTCTTCGTAACGCGCTCCGTCGGGATCCTGAATGTACGCGACGCCCGTCTTGAAGTGCTGGCGCGCCGAATCGCTCACCGGCACGTCATCGGCGCGGGCGCTCGGCGCGAGGAGGGCTAAGGTGAGCGCCGCGGGTGCGAATAGTGCTCGGAGCTTCATAGGATATTGCCGCGATGGTAAGGCAATTTCCCGCGCGGCGTCTCACTTTCCGGCGCCGCTCGCGGCCGCTTCTTTGTCGATGGCCGTCTTCCCTTCGAGCGCGGCTTGGTCGAGGGCGCCCGCCTTTCCAGCCTCGCTCAAGCGCGGAAACAGCGGCGCTCGGACCAGCTCGTTCAATAGGCGCAACATTTCCGCCTCGTGATCCCGCGAGACGTCCACGGCATCCGGGTCCGAGGCGCGGATGTCGTACAGTTCGGGCACCGCGCCCTCCAGCGGCAAGACCAGCTTGAAGGGGGAAGCCGGATCGATGAGCCCGAGCCGGACGGGCACCTCCTTCAGCGTGCTCATGAGGACGAGGGGAAGACGCCGCCGCGGCCGGCCCGGCACGAGATAGCTCAGGAGATCTTCCCCCTGGTACCCCGCGGTGTCGGCGTTGGGCGCCATCGAGCGCGCGAGCGTGGGAGCGACGTCGACGAGCGACACGACATCCTCTACGACCGCCGGCGACACGCCGGGGACCTTGAGCAACAGCGGCACGTGGATCAAGGATTCCCAGAGGAACACCGAGTGCACCCAGAATCCCTCGCGGCCGAGCCCCTCACCGTGATCGGAGAGGAAGAGCAGCACCGTGTCGTCGTCCATTCCGAGCTCGCGTAGGCCGTCGAGGAACCTGCCGAACTGCACGTCGACGTCGTGAGCGACGACGCGATACCGCCAGATCGGATCCGCCTCGTCGTACAGATTGTATTGCTTGCCCCTCTGCCGCACGTAGGGCTCGTCGAGCTCGCGCCAGTTGTGCACGTCGAAGTTGAACATCCAGAGGAAGAAACGCTGGCCCTCGTGCTGGCGCAGCCAATCGAGGGTGCGGTCGACGATGCGTGACGACGTGGGCTGATCGGCGCCGTAGCCCCAGACGTTCTCGTTGCCGGCGGCGTAGTCCTGGACCTCCAGCGTCTCTTCGAACTTGAACTGCGGCAACATCTTCGAGAGAAATTCGTGCGCCGATTGCGCGACGGTGAGCACGGAGCGAAACCCGGCGCCCCTCGCCACGCGCAAGATGTCGTTCGGCTGCTCGGAGAACAGATCGAAGCTGCCGCCGGTGATGCCCGGCAGCGCGTGCAGCGTGTCCGACCCCGTCGTGTACGCGCGGCGGAAGTCCAAGGATTCGGACGCGAAGCGGACCGTGTTCGGCATCACGCGCGCGTCGCGAGCGACGTCGGCGCGCAGCGTGTCCACGTAGAAGACGATGATGTTGGGATCCTTGACGCCGCGGAGCTTCGCGAGCTTGTCCTTCAGCCACGCGGGTTCGTCGAGCGGCGCGTCCCATATCGCGCTGCGCGACGTCGTCGCGATGTCGTACCGTTCGCGGAGCTTCACGACGCTCGACATCGTCGCGCCGCGCCAGCCCCGCGGATCACGGATGAAGCCCTCGGCGATCTGCGTCCGCGACAGCATGCGACCGATGTAGACGGGCTCGCGCCACGCATGGCGGAGCGAGTCCTCGACCCACCGCCTGAGCGGCTCGACGAACACGAAGACGAGCGCGACGGCGCCCGCGCCCGTCGCGAACCATGCCGTCGCGCGCGCGGCGCGTGGGCTCTTCGTCGCGGCCACGGAGAGCGAAAGCAGGAAGGCGATCGTCGCGAAGACACAGGCCGAGAGCTCGAGCGACGTGTGCAGCCGCGCGTAGAGCGAAACGTAGAACGTCAGGTCGAGGTGCGACAGCACGCACGCCGTCGCCAGGAGCGCCGCCGCGAGCGCCAACGAGAGGCGTCGTCGCGACCCCTGCAAGAGCCGGCCGAGCGCTTTCAGCGCTATCGCGAAACCGGCTCCCGCGAATGCAAGGATCCCGATGAGCGCCCAGGGACCCCAGGTCGCGATCGGCGTTCCGCGGACGCGCTCGCCGGAAAATGTCCAGAAGGCGGTGCTCGCCGTCGACGCGACCGCGATCACGCCGCCGGCGACCGGCGCGAGCCACCGCGCGGAGCCGAACCGACGTGTCAGTCGGCGCTCGACGGCCTGGTAACCGGCGACGAACAGGGCCGATAGCCCCGCCAAAAGCGTGGTGATCGCGGTGAGCAGGATGACCGCAGCCACGACGTGGGTGGCGCGCGGCACGCCCTCCCAGATGGACCGGTGCAGCGCGTCAGCGATGACCTCTAGCCAGCCGACCAGGACGGCGGCGGTCACTAAAGGCGGCAGCCAGCGGGGTGAATTCACCCTCGACACGGGCTCGCCTTGCCGGGGTCGTGCCGCCGTCCTAGCACTTCTGGTCGGAGCGATGCGCGACAGCTACTCATTTCGTTCGGATTCCCGGGAGACGCCGGGGCCCCGGCAGCCGTCGTTCAAGATGTCCTCCGAGCAGCTTCTCGTCATTCTGGCTTTCGTGACCATCGGGGTGCTGTTCACGGCGTCGCTCGTCGCGTACGTCGTCACCCGTGTACACGCGCAGGTGTTTCGGCCGGAAGCTTCGCCCGGCCTTCCAGCGGGCCTCGTCGGCAGCACGATCATGATCTTCGGCGTCAGCCTGTCGATGCACTCGGCCTATCGAAGTGTGGCGGAGAACCGACAGGAGTCCCTGCGTAAGTGCCTGTGGCTCGGGCTCGCCTTCGCCGTCGCGTTCGTGGTGGGTCAGGGCTTCAACTGGGTGCACATGTACCGCGAGCAGACGGCGTACGCGCAGCCCACGCTGTTCGAGTTCACGTTCTACCTGTTGACGGGGCTCCACGCCGTGCACGTCCTCGCCGGGTTCGTGCCGCTGGGCGTCGTCATCAGCCGGGCGAGCCAGCGGGAGTACTCCAGCTCGCGCAGCGACGGCGTCCGCTTCTGCGTCTGGTACTGGCACTACCTTGGTGCAATCTGGATCGTGCTGCTCGTCGTGATGTTGCTTTCGCAATAGTCCCGGCACGGCACTACCGTCCCGCTCGCGCCGGGGCGACAGAAAAATCCATTGCCAGCGAATCGCCTCGCACGTGAGCGGCAGGGCTTCTAAACTGGATAGCGCAACCAATCGTCATCTCGGCTCTAGTCCGCGGCAAATTGCCGCTCCGAGACGGAGGATTGCCATGTCTTTGCATCGCTTTGCCGCGCTTTCTTGTCTGATTCTCGGGATCGCCGCCTGCAGCGCGGCCACGGATTCCCATGGCCCCAGCCAGGCCGGGGCCGGCACCGGGGGAGCCAGTGGAAGCCCCGCGGTATCCGGCTCGGGCGCCGCTCCCGGCTCCGGCTCCGCCAGCGGTTCCGGTTCGACGACGGGCGCCGGTGCGGCGCCGCTCATCGACGGCAGCGGCGGCACGCCCGACCTCGGGAACATCATGATGATGGATCCCTCGATGCAGACCTGCGCCGGCATCATCAACAAGGGCGAGCAGATCACGATCGACATCTTCATCATGTTCGATCAATCCCTTTCGATGACCTGCACGATCGCCTCCGGCAACGAAGATCGCTGGGACGCGGTGAAGGGCCCGCTCGAGACGTTCGTGCAAGACCCCGGTGCGGCGGGCATCAACGTCGGAATCGGTTACTTCGGCAACAGCATCTTGTCTTCGTGCAACGCGGCCGATTATCAGAATCCCGACGTCGAGATCGGCCCGCTGCCGATGAACGCGACGCCCATCGTCAACTCGTTGAACGCGCACATGCCCGTCTCGAACACGCCGACGGCCGCCGCGCTCATCGGAGCGATCAACCACGCGATCGACTGGAAGAACCAGCACCCCGGTCACACCGTGGTGGTCGTGCTCGTCACCGACGGCGAGCCCAACGCCTGCGGCGCGGTCGCCGACGTCGCGAACGCGGCTCAGATGGGCTTCATGAACACCATCCCGACGTACGTCATCGGCATCACCAGCAGCGGGACCACGTGCGCGCTGGATCCGAATCCGCCGAACCAGATGGATCTCGACAGCGTCGCGGCGGCGGGCGGGACGATGCAGGCGCTCATCGTCGACACCGCGATGAACCCTGCTCAGCAATTTCTCGCGACGATGAACCAGATCCGTCAGAAGAGTCAGGTGCCGTGCCAGTACGCGTTGCCGAAGGCGATGCCCGGAACGCAGCTCGATCCGAACAAGGTGAACGTGGAGTTCGTCCCGCCCGGCGCGGCGATGGGCGTCACCATACCCGGCGTCACGATGCAGACGTGCGGCCCGAACGGCGGCTGGTATTACGACAATCCGACCGCGCCAACGAAGATCAATCTGTGCCCGTCGACGTGCGATATGGCGACGATGATGACGGGAAGTTCAATCAACATCAGCGTTGGGTGTGCGACGGTTCACCCCGCATAGGCATTCGCACACGGTATTTTGCGCGCCGAGCGCAATACTGTAGCGCTACTGCCGGAACTATTCTGCCAAAGACCCCGACAGTAGTGGTAGGCAGCGCCGCGAGCGCGAATGCGTAAGCTGAACGATGGCGGGACGTGAATGATCTTCGTGCCGTTCTATCTCTGCTCGAAGAGTGCGACACACGTGCACGAGAGTGATCTCGCGATGGCCTCTTTGGATCACTCGGGTCGACTTACTGCTAACATCGAGTATGCTCGGTACACGCGGGTCGGTCACGGGGCCGAGCCGTAACCTTATACTCGATAACCCGGCGCGCTCACTGCGCGGAGAGACAGAACGGCGAGGTCAAACGATGGCGCTGAGACGATTGACTGCACTCGTGGCGATGACGGCGGCCTGTGCCGCGGCTTGCAGCAGCAAGGCCAACGGCGGCGGTGGCGGCACGATCACGGCGGGGGATCTCCAGGGTATGTCCGGCGGTGGCGGCGCGGCGGCCGCGGGGGGCGACGACAGCGCGGGCAGCACCGCCGTCATCTTTACGCCCCAGGGCGGCAGCAGCGGGACCGGGAGCGTCGGCTCCCCCGGGCTCCAGATGCCCTGTGGCGGCCAGGCCTTCAAGGCCGAACCCGCGCCCGTCGACATGTACATCATGTTCGACCAGTCGGTGTCGATGGCGGACCCCATCCCGAACTCCATGCCGACGGAAACGTGGTGGCAGGCTGCACAGCAGGGCGTCACCGCTTTCGTCAACGATCCGCTGGCGGCGGGCATGACGCCGGGTCTGCCCGCGATGACCGTCGGTCTCCAGTACTTCCCGTTGAACGGCGTCGCTCCGCAGTCGTGTATGGCGGACTACTCGACGCCCGAGGTCGAGCTCGGACTCCTTCCCGGCAATGCCGCCGCGCTCGCGGCCTCGATCAACAAGCACCAACCGACGGCGTTCACGCCGACGGGCCCGGCAATCACTGGAGCCATCGCGCACATGAAGGCGTGGGGGCCGGCTCATCCGGGTCACGCGCCGGTGGTCGTGCTCGTCACCGACGGCTTTCCGACGGAGTGCGATCCGCAGGACATCACCGACATCGCCGCGATCGTGCAGAACGCGTACATGACCGACCCGGTCGTGCGCACGTTCGTCGTGGGCTTCAACCTCGGCTCGGGCGGGTCGAACCTCGACGCGATCGCCACGGCCGGCGGAACCGGCAAGGCATTCTTGATCGACAAGGGCGACATCGGTGGCGCGTTCACCCAGCACATGCTGAGCATTTCGAGCAGCACCCTGCAGTGCAAGTTCGATCTGCCGACGCCGCCGATGGGTCAGACGCTCGACATCAACATGGTCGCGGTCACGTACACGCCGAGCGCGACCGGCGTGGAAGCGCAAGTGCCGAAGCTGAACGGCCTGAGCGACTGTGACATCAACAACGGCAACGGCTGGTTCTACGACTCGCCGACGAACCCGACGAAGATCGAGGTGTGTCCCGGCACGTGCTCGATGTTCGCGGCCGGCGTCGTGAAGACGTCGAGCGCCTGCGTGCCGGTCATGGGCGTCCAATAAGAGACGCTGGGATAATCCGGCGAGCCGCGCTAAGGTGAAAGGGTTGCGAACCAGGCGTTCGCGACCCTTTCGTCTTCCATGCCTTGGTCCACCGGCGATCTCCTCTCGGGCAAGTATCGACTGGAGCGCCGCCTCGGCGCTGGAGCCGCCGCGGAGGCGTGGGAAGCGGAGAACGTGCTCCTCGGACGCACGGTGGCGGTGAAGATCCTCCACGAGCACCTGGCGAAGAGCGCTTCCACGCGCGCGCACTTCTTGTCGGAGGCGCGGGCCGCCGCTCGCATCGTCCATCCGAACGTCGTCAGCGTGTTCGATATCGGCCTGGCCGACGAAGGAGTCCCGTTCATCGTCATGGAGCTGTGCGACGGCGAAGCGCTGAGCACGGTGGTCGACGGTCGCGGGCCGATGGGCGTGTCGTACGCGGTGGATCTCGTCAGCCAGGTGCTGTCCGGCCTGCACGCGGCGCACGAGCTCGGCATCGTGCATCGCGATCTGAAACCGGACAACCTCATCGTCGTTCATCCCAGGCCCGATCAGCCGATCGTGAAGGTGCTCGACTTCGGCATCGCACAAGGCGTGTTCGCAGAAGGTCACACGGAGGACGGCGCCGTGTTCGGCACGCCGGAGTACATGCCCCCCGAGCAGGCCTGTGGAGAATCCGTCGACGCGCGCGCCGACATCTACGCCGCGGGCGTCATCCTGTACGAGCTGCTCACCGGCACGGTCCCATTCGCTTGTGACACGCCCGCGCGGACGCTCGCGCGGATGCTGGCGACGGCGCCCGAGCCGCCCAGTCGAACGAACGCGGCGATTCCGCTTGCGCTGGAGCACGTCGTGCTGTCGGCGCTCGAGAAGAATCCCGCAGCGCGTCCGCAGACCGCGATGGACTTCGTGTCGGCCATCGCGCCGTTCGGTACGGCGTCGAAGCCGTCGATGATTCCGCGCTCGGACAGCGAAGCGCCGTTGCCGCTGGTCACCGAACGCAAGCCGCCGTCCGCGCCTGGCTCCGCGCCGGGGTCTCCGCGCGCGCCGCGACTCGAATTGATCGACGAATCGTCTCCGCCGGACGCACATCCGCTTCGCGATCGAAAGGCGTGATTTCGCGGGTTGCGCGGGGCCCCCTCGCCCGCTTATGCGATACCGTCTTCGTGTCGTACCGACTACGGAACCCGCGCTTTCGCGGGCGCCGTAGGCAAAGGTAGCGATACGGACCACACGACGATGCGCACGCGCTTGCAGACCGATGTCACGAAACGTTCGCGATCGAGGTGCGCGCCGCACGCGCGCTCGGATTCGCGCGAAGAACTCCTGCGCCCAGCGCAGCAATCGAATATTCTCTGAAAGATGGGTCTCGTACGCGCCGCAGCTGGAACGACGATCGGCACGTACGTCCTCGAGCGCAAGCTCGGCGAGGGCGGCATGGCCGAGGTGTATCTGGCGAGCCGCGCCGGTCCTCACGGCTTCACGAAGCGCGTCGCCATCAAGCGAATCCTGCCGGAGCTCTCAGAGGACTCGCAGCTCATCCAGATGTTCTGTGACGAAGCGCGGGTCGCGGCGACGCTGAACCATCCGAACATCGCCCAGGTGATCGAGTTTGGCGAGCACGAGGGCGAGCTCTTCATCGTGATGGAGTATGTGGACGGCGTGTCCTGCTCCATGCTACTTCGCACCGCCGCGCAGCGCGGAGAGGCGATCCCGGTGGGCGCGGCGTTG
The DNA here is from genome assembly GCA_035547195.1 of Polyangiaceae bacterium. GTDB lineage: Bacteria > Myxococcota_A > Polyangia > Polyangiales > Polyangiaceae > DASZVB01. The sequence continues at coordinate 150,310 of DASZVB010000120.1, read as the reverse complement.
TACATCGCGCACGAGGTCCTCCTGGCGCTCGCGTTCGCGCACGAGGCCGCCGACGAGACCGGGCGCTCGCTGCACATCGTCCACCGCGACGTCTCTCCGTCCAACGTGCTGGTCAGCCGTATCGGCAACGTCAAGCTCATCGACTTCGGGATCACCCGGAGCCTGCTGGCCGAACGACGCACCGTTCCCGGCGAGCTCAAGGGCAAGCTCCGCTACATGTCCCCGGAGCAGATCCTCGGGGCGGAAGTCGACCACCGGAGCGATCTGTTCGCGGTGGGCATCGTGCTCACGGAGATGCTCGCCGGACGCGCGCTCTTCTCGGGCCGTTCGGATCTCGAGATTCTGACGCGTATCTCGCGCGGAGAGCTCGGCCTCGTGCGCGACGGCGGCATCGAGAAAGATCTGGCGGACGTGCTCGAATGCGCGCTCGCGCATCGACCTACGAACCGCTTCCAGACGGCGCGCGAATTCGCGCGTACGCTCGACGACCTGGCGCACCAGCGCAACCTGCGCCTCGACGATCGCGCCGTCGTGCCGTACTTGCATTCGCTCGGAGTGCTGCCGTCGTCGAGCGGCACGCGCCCGGTCGTCACCGACGCCGCGCCGGTGTCACGTCGCGAGACGCCTTCGCGGCGCAAGCCCCCGCCGTTGCCGAGCAGCCCGGCGAGCGCGCCGCCCACGACCTTGCGCGCCGCGCCGGCGGCCGCGGCACGCCCAACCGCGCCGACAGCCGCGGCGCGCCCAACTGCGCCGGCGGCCGGCGCGCGTCCGACCGTACCGGCCGTTCCGGCGTCTTCTATCGCGGCGCCGAGCGCAAAGCGCTCCCCGCCGCGGCTCCCCGTTCCGCCGTTGCCCGTCGTGAACGAAGGGCCCATTCCGACCGCTCCGGCGCCGGGCTTCGGGCGCGCGGCGCCGGGCCTGCCCCCCGCCGCCTCCAGCGATCGCTCTGTGTCGGATGTCGCGAGCGAATCGCCGCTCGCCAGTGCCGGCGCGCCACCCTCGAGCGGACCGATTTCGTCCGCCGGGGAGCCGCTGTCGAGCGAGGGCCGCGCGCCCAATTCACCCCGTGCAACGCGGAGCTCCGGTGCGTACCGCGTGCGCACGCGCTCGGGCGGCGTCGTCGGCCCCTTACCGCGCGCCGAAATGCTTGCCCTGCTCGCCACCGGCCGCCTGTCGGCGAAGTCTCACGTCTCCATCAAGGCGGATGCGTTCGTGCAGGTCGGCAACGTCCCTGCCCTGTCGGCCTTGGCGGTGCACCCAGCCTACCGTTTCCGCGAAGACGACCAGGTGTCGCCGGAGTGGCTCGAGCGCATCGACGCGGTCTGCATCCCGACGGCGCTCTTCCGCATCGCGAAGGAAAAGCGCACCGGTCTCTTCGTCGCGGTCGACGGACGCCGGCGCAAGCGCGTGTTCTTCGACAAGGGCGATCCGGTGTTCGTCGCCTCGACGGATCGCGACGAGCTGCTCGGCCGGAGGCTCGTGGCGGCCGGCGTCGTGCCCGAGAAGGCCGTCGAAGTCGCGCTCGGCAGCCACCCTTTGCGCATCGGCGAAGCGCTCGTCTCCCTGGGCGCGCTCGGCCCCGCGCAGCTCGTCCGCGAGCTGTCGCGTCAGCTCGAAGAGCGGCTCTTCGAGCTCGGCGCGTGGCGCAACGGAGAAATCCGGTTCTTCGCCGACGTCACGCTGGACCAGGAGCACCACATTCGCACGCGCGAGCCGACGCTCCACATCCTCACCGAGCTCGTGCGCGAGCAATACGCGCCCGGCGACATCGCCGCGCTGCTTCGACCGATCACCAAAGAGGTGCTCGTCCCCTCGGCGGATCGCGACGTGCTCGCCGCGGAGCTCGGGCACGGCTCGTCCGACATCGCCGTCCTCGGCTTAGCCGACGGCAGCAGTACCGTCCGCGACATTGTCACCCGCGCCACGCAGAGCGGCATCCCGATGGCCGACGCGCTCCGCGCCGTGCTCGTCGGTCTGTGCTCTGGGTGTCTCACGTGCGCCTTGTGGCGCACGTGAGGCACCCAGCTGTCAGCCATCAGCTATCAGCCGTCAGCGTCAGCCTCCATCAGCTGTCAGCCGTCAGCCGTCAGCCGTCAGCGATGTCAGCCGTCATGGTTAACGCTTCTGATGAATAGCTGCTGACAGCTGACTGATTACTGATGACTGCCTGACGGCTGACCGCTGATGGCGCGGCTGACGGCTGACGGCTGACGGCTGACGGCTGACGGCTGACAGCTGACGGCTGACGGCTGACCGCTGACGGCTGACCGCTGACCGTTGATGGCGGCTGACCGCTGACGGCTGATAGCTGCCTGACGGCTGACAGCTGACGGCTGATAGCTGATAGCTGTCAGCTACGCTGCCCCCTTCGGGGGCAGCGTCATCGTCACCCGCGTTCCGGTGCCGAGCTTCGATTCGATGGCGAGCGTGCCGCCGAGGAGTCCGACGACGCTCCTCGCGAGGAATAGCCCGAGGCCCATCCCGCGCCCCGGGCCCTTCGTCGTGAAGAAGGGCTCCGTCGCTTGCGCCAGGACCTCTTCCGACATTCCGGTCCCGGTGTCGACCACGGTGAAGGTGAAGCCTGCGGCGCTCTCCGCGACGCGCAGCTGCACGGTGGCGTCCGCTCGTGACGCGTCGAGGCCGTTCTTCAGGACGTTGCGCAGCGCCTGTGAAAGCGCGCGACGAGGCGCCAGCAAGAGCTTCGACGACGACGCCGGCGAGAGCTCCACGATGACTCGTTCGCGTCCCGGCAAGCCCTCGAGCGCGAGCTTCACCAGGCCGTCGAGCTCCGCTTCTTCCGCCATCTCGCCGGGGTTCACTCCGGCCCCGCCGGCCATCTGCCCCAGGATGTCGCGGCAGCGCTCCACCTGCTCCCGGATGAGCTTCGCGTCGGTGCTGACCGCCGAGGCCTCGGTCGAGCGCTCGAGCTCGCGTGCGACCACCGCGATGGTCGAAAGCGGCGTCGCGAGCTCGTGCGCCGCCCCCGCGGCGAGCGTCGCCATGGACGCGAGCTTTTCGTTGCGCGCGGCCGCCTCTCTGGCGCGCGCGAGCTCGGACTCGCGGTGCGACAGGGCGCGGGTCACCCGGTTGATGAAGTAGACCATGAACGCCGCGGCGACGGCGAACGCGACCCACATGCCGCGCAGGTGCATGTCGAGCGGTTCGCCGCCGTGGTTCATGCCGTGCATGGAATGCATGCCTTGCATCGAGTGGCCGTGCATCGAATGGTCCATCGGCAGCGGCACGTAACGGACGAAGAGCGCGGCGTTCGCAGCGACGCAGAAGATCACCAGCGTCCAGGTCCAGCGCGGTCGCAAGACGAGCGCCGCGAGCGCGATGTGGACGAGATACAGGAAGCTGAACGGGTTCAGCGGACCACCGGTGAAGTAGAGCAGCCCGGTGAAGCAGGTGACGTCGAACGCCAGGGCGAAGGCGACGACCCGCTCGGAAGCCCGTTCGCTCCTGCGGAGCCAGATCTCGAGACCGAGGTTCGCCAGCGCCTCGACTCCGAGGATCGCGGCGAGGGGCAACAGCGGGAGGCTCATCCCGAGGTGAAAATGCACTTCGGCGATCACGACGGCCTGGCCGAGGATGGCGGCCCAGCGGAGCCGCACCAGCCACGACAGGTTGATGCGGTGCACCGCGCCCGCGTCGTCGCTTCCACCGGCGCGGGAGTCCCCGGCCCTCGCGGAAGTCTTCGCGCCCGAAGCGCCCTTCACCGACAGGCTCGAAAAGTCATCCATGTGCGGCGCTCGTCAGGGCGGTATTGTAGTCTGAAATGACCGGCGTACACGGCCGAGGCGACGCCGCTCCAGCCGACGGAGCTCGCGGCGACGTCGCGCTGCTCGACGTTTCGGCGGCTTGGGACGCCGCCGACGCGCTTCGCGACGCCGCGCGGCGCGAGCTTCCCCTCGACGTCCGCCGCGCCGCGGTCGCTGGCCTCGGCGCGGCGTGCCTGGCGGGCGCGGGCGTCATCGCCACGTATCTCGTCGTGTTCGGGCTCGCGAACGCCGACGACGGTTCGCTCTCGTCGGCGCTCGGACGTGTGAAACCGCTGTTCGCGGCGGGGCTTCTCTGCGCGGCCATGGCCGCGGTCACCCGGCTGCCCGCGAAGAACCCCGACGTCGTGCTCCGCCTCGGGCTCGTCCACTACATCGTCGTCGCGCTGCTCCTCGGCGTCACGCGGCACGCCGAGGCGTGGCCCGCGCTGCAAGCGGCGCGCGCCTGGTCGCCCGTCGGCGTCTGGATCTTGCTCTTCGGCGCGCTCGTTCCGCTCCGTCCGATCACGGTGTTCGGCTGGTCGCTCTTGGCGGCGATGATGGATCCATTCGCGCTCCTCGCCGTGCACGCGAACCGGGCTCCGGTGTCTTCCGTGGAGCGGCTCCTCCTGTCGCTCTCCCCGTTCTGCGCGGCCCTCGTCGCCTTCGCCACTTCGAGCGTCATCTACGGTCTGACCGAGCGCATCGAGAAAGCGCGCAAGTTCGGCAGCTACCGCCTCGTGCAGCGCCTGGGCACCGGGGGTATGGCGGAGGTCTGGCGCGCCGATCACCGGATGCTGGCCCGGCCCGCGGCCGTGAAGCTCATCCGGCCAGGAGTGTTGTCGAACTACGGCGAGAAGGAGTCCGCGCGGCTCGTCCGGCTCTTCGAGCGCGAGGTCCAGGCCACGGCGGCGCTCCGGTCGCCGCACACGATCCAGGTCTACGATTTCGGCGTCGCGCGCGACGGGACGTTCTACTACGTCATGGAGCTCCTCGACGGCTTCGATCTGCAGACGCTGGTCGAGCGGTTCGGCAAGCAGCCTCCGGAGCGCGTGGTGTTCGTGCTCCGTCAAGTGTGCCACTCGCTGCACGAAGCCCACGCGCGTCAATTCGTCCATCGGGACATGAAGCCCGGTAACATTTACGTTTGCCGGTACGGCGCGGATCTGGATTTCGCGAAGGTCCTCGATTTCGGCCTCGTGCTCGATCGCCGGCCCACGGCGGAGGAGCTCGACGAGCGCCGCGGTCAGGTCGGCACCCCCGCGATCATGGCTCCGGAGCAGGTACGCTTCGACGCGCCGGTGGATCAACGCACGGACATCTACGCCATCGGCTGCGTCGCCTATTGGCTTCTGACCGGCGAACGCGTCTTCGAAGCCGAGACCCGACACGACATGCTGGTGATGCATGCGCACCAGAGGCCCGTCCGGCCGTCGAGGCGCGGGCACAAGGACGTGCCCGAGTCCCTCGAAGAGCTCGTCATGGCCTGTCTCGACAAGAACCCGAACAAGCGACCTCAGACCGCCCGCGAGCTTTCGGAGCAGCTCGGCGGCCTCGGGCTCGAAGGCGCGTGGGACGCCGAGAAGAGGGAGCAGTGGTGGCGGGCGAACTTGGGCGAGAGGTAGAGCTCGGGCGGGGAGCGACAGACGTCAATGATGGAACAGGCGGAGGTTCGTGTAGACGAGGGCGATTCCGTATTCTTTGCACGCGGCTTCGACGTCCGCGTCGCGGGCGGAGCCGCCGGGCTCGGCGATGAAGCCGACGCCGTGCTTGCGGGCGTGGTCGACGTTGTCGCGGAACGGAATGAAGCCGTCGGAGACCAGCGACACGCCGCCGATGGTGCGCAAGAACGCGGCCTTGTCGGCTTCCGTCAGCGGCTCCGCGGGCGCCTCGAGCGCGTCGCGCAGCACGTGCGCCTCCTCGCGGGTGAGATCGCCTTCGATGTAGCGGACGCGTAGATTGATGCGGTCTTGGCGCTTCACCGACTCCTTGAAGCGCAGCCCGAGCACCTTCGGGTGGCGGCCGAGCTGCCACGCGTCCGCCTTCGCCCCGGCGAGCTTCGTGCAATCGACGCGCGACTGCTGCCCGGCTCCGATGCCGATCATCTGGCCGCCCCAGGCATAACCGACGGAGTTCGACTGCGTGTACTTCAGCGTGATGAGCCCGAGGAGGAGATCCCGCGTGGCGTCCTCGGTGAGGGCTCCGATCTTGACGTTCGCGAGATCCTTACGACCAATGACATGGTCGTTTCTGTCCTGCGTCAGACGCACGCCGAAGATCTCGCGCGTCTCCCGCGGGGGCGGTTCGAAATCCGGATCCGCCCGCATGACGATGAACCCCCCGGACTTCTTGCCCTTCAAGATCTCGAGCGCCGCCGGATCGTAACCCGGCGCGACGATCCCGTCCGAGACCACGCCTTTCAGGAACTCGGCCGTCTCCCGGTCCACCCGATCCGACAGCGCGACGAAGTCGCCGAACGAGCTCTTCGGATCCGCGCCGCGCGCGCGCACGTACGCGAGCGCCGCTGGGCTGAGCTCGCGGCCTTCGACCTCGTAGACCCTCCGGAGCTCGTCGCCGAGGGGCGCGGCGATCGCCGCGCCGGCGGGCGACACGTGCTTGAAGCTCGTCGCCGCCGGCAGCCCGAGGCAGGCGCGGAGCTCGCGCACCAGCTGCCAGGCGTTGAGCGCGTCGAGGAAATTGATGAGGGACGGCGTGCCGTTGAGGACCTCGATCGGGTTCGTGCCCGGCTCGACGGGGTCGACGGCGGCATAGCGCTGGTGAGGATTGGTTCCGTATTTGAGCTGCATCGCGGCGGCGGAACGATGCCACGGATCGCGGGCACCCGGGAGCGCCTTCAACCGGATTTCCGGCGTCACCGAGAGGTGCGACGCCGTGCTAGGGAGCGCGGCGCGAGCGATAACGCTCGATCAGCGCCATCGTGGACGAATCGTGGCTGCCGGGCTTCGGCGTGTCGGAGAAATCCTTCAGGATCTTGCCGGCGAGCACCTTGCCGAGCTCGACGCCCCACTGATCGAAGCTGTTCACGTCCCAGATGGCGCCCTGGACGAAGACCTTGTGCTCGTAGAGCGCGAGCAGCCGCCCGAGCGCGTGCGGCGTGAGCTGGTCCATGAAGAACGTGCTCGTCGGGCGGTTTCCGAGGAACGCGCGGTGCGGCGCGAGGGCCTTCTTCGCCTCGTCGGGCATGTTCGTCTTGGCGAGCTCCGCGAGCACTTCGGCCTCCGTCTTGCCGAGCATCAAGGCTTCGGTCTGGGCGAGGCAATTCGCGACGAGTTTGTCCTGGTGATCGCCGAGCGGATTGTGCGAACGCGCGCTCACGATGAAATCCGCGGGTACGAGCCGCGTGCCCTGATGCAAGAGCTGGTAGAAGGCGTGCTGGCCGTTCGTCCCCGCGGCGCCCCACACGATGGGACCCGTGGTGTACGTCTTGATGCGGCGGCCCTCGCGATCGACGCTCTTGCCGTTGCTCTCCATGTCGAGCTGCTGGAGAAACGCAGGCAAGAGCTCGAGGTACTGATCGTAGGGGAGCACGGCGTGCGTGTCGGAGCCGAGAAAGCTCATGCACCAGATGCCGAGGAGACCCATCAGCGCGGGGATGTTCTTCTCGAACGGCTCGTTCTTGAAATGCTGATCGGCCTCGTACGCGCCGGCGAGGAGCTCGTCGAAACGGTCGAACCCCACCGCGAGCGCGATCGGCAATCCGATGGCCGACCACAGGGAGTAACGGCCCCCCACCCAATCCCAGAACTCGAACATGTTCGCCGGATCGATGCCGAAGGCCTTCACCGCTTCGAGGTTCGTCGAGATGGCCACGAAGTGCTTGCCGACTGCCTTCGGGTCCCCTAGCCCGTTCAAGAGCCAGCGACGCGCGGATTCGGCGTTCGTCATCGTCTCTTGCGTGGTGAAGGTCTTCGACGCGACCGAGAACAAAGTCGTCTCCGGCGAGAGTTTCTTCACCGTTTCGACCAGGTGCGTGGCGTCGACGTTGGACACGAAATGCGCCGACAACCTCGGCTTCCAGTACGGCTTGAGCGCCTCGCTCACCAGGTGCGGCCCGAGATCGGACCCGCCGATGCCGATGTTCACGACGTCGGTGATGGGCTTGCCGGTGAAGCCCTTGTGCTCGCCGGAGCGCACCTTCTCGGAGAACGTACGCATCTGTTCGAGGACGCGCCGGACGTCGGGCATCACGTCCTTGCCGTCGACGGAAATGGCGCGGCCGGATCTGTCGCGAAGCGCCACGTGCAGCACGGCGCGGTTCTCGGTGACGTTCACGCGACGTCCGGCGAACATGGCTTCCAGGGAAGCGCGCACGCCCCGCTCTTCGGCGAGCGCGACCAGGAGCTTCAGCGTCTCCGCGGTCACGCGGTGCTTCGAGTAATCGAAGAGAAGATCGCCCAGGGCGAGGGAGAATGACTCGAAGCGCGCTTTGTCCGCGGCAAAGAGCTCGCGAAGGTGGATGAAACCGTGCGCCCGGTGGTGTTCACCGAGGGCGCGGAAGGCAGGGGACTCGGAGAGGGGGACCATGGCTCCCCCCACATTACGCTCGAACGGCGATCGGGGAGCCCTTAATCCCACCCGAGCTGAGCGCCGGGTCGAATGGACCTTTCGCGCGAAGACGAGTTAAAGTGCGTATCATGGTGGACCCGGGACTCCTGCGGTTTCTGGAGCTCGTGGTTCGGGAGCTCTCGGCGAGCGACGCCCGTGTGGAGCTCGGCGGTCGGGACCCGGAAGATCCGCGCTTCGTCTTTCGGGTCGCGACCAATGGCGGCCGCGTCGTGGTCGTCTTCGATGCCCCTCCGCCCAACCGAGCGGCCATCGAAGCGCGGCTCGCGACCCTGGTCGACACCTTGTACGGCGCGACCGACCACACCCAGAGCCCGGCGTCGGCCCGCACGCCGCCCGATTTCGCCGGACGCCGGCTGGACGACGAGCTCGAGCGCCTGTCCGAGCGGGCGGGAGCGTCCGGGGCGATCGTCTTCGACCTCGCGTCGCCGATCGTCTGGGGCGCGTCGCGCGCGCGCGCCGACGATCGCGAAAAGCTCTACCAGAGCCTGATCGACCGCGTGCGTGAAGCGCACTCCGAGCTCCGGCAGCACCATACCTCGCGGCTTCGAGTGAACGCGGCGACGGAGTGCCTGGTCCGTCCGTTCGCGGGCCTCTATTACATCGCGCTCGCGTTCGACACCGACATCTCGGAGCCGGTCGCGCTCGGAGCCCTGGTCCACGCCATGCCGAGCATCGAGCGGCTCGTCCTCGCCCTGCCGCCCCTCGACCCGCCCCCCGGCGGCGCGAAGATCGTCCGCATGCCGGCCCGCCTGCGCTAATACGCGGCGCGCTCGAGCGCCAGCGGCGGGAAGCTCGTTGGCGTGGGTACCGACGCAGCGATGAAGGTACGTATACGAACCATCATCGCGCGCTCGCGACTGGCTCGTCATGCACGGCCTGCTCGCCAAAGCCCGCGCCTCACCCCGCCGTTCCGACGCGGGGGTCTTCGCAAGCGGGCTCGGGACTCGACGGTCAGCGGAGGGCGTCTTCGAACAGCTCGCAGAGCTCGTCGCTGCGCGCGCGGGCGTCGGATTCGCCGAGCGCCATGATCTCCGCCGCGAACTCGCCGTCGAAGAGCAGGTAGCTCAACAGATCCGCCTCTTCCATGCCCTCGCTCTTCGCGAGGCGTCGCAGCGCGCGACCGGTGAGCCCCTTCCGGCTCCGGGCGAACGCCGGTCCGCGCACGAAATCGCCGCACAGTAACCCGATGTCCTGCGACGCACGGATCACGATCGTCTTCAGGTTGCGGAGGCCCGGTTGCCCCTCCGGCACGCCGAGTTGTCGGTTGATGGCCGACACGAAGCCGTCGCCGTACTCGCGCGTACCGGCTGCCAAGAACTCGTTGATGCGCGACAGCCGTTCGACGTCGCCGTCGAGGCGATCGAGCAGCAGCGCGTTCAACGTCTTGCCGAGCAAGAACGCCGGTCCGGCGAAGGCCGCCTCGCGTTCCTTCTCCAGGACCGGATCCGGCGCCGTCGCGCCCACGTAATGCGGGTTGATCACGAGCAGTCGATCGGCGCCGAGCCTTCGCGCGGGCGACAGCGGCACGTTCTGGCGGAGACCGCCGTCGCAGTAGAGCTCGCCGTCGATGGGGACGGCGGGGAAGACGAACGGAATCGCGGCGGACGCGAGCGCGTGCTCCAGCCGGAGCTCGGCGTGCCGCACGATCATCGTCGGGTGCGTGCCCCACCGCGGAATGGATCCGCCGAAGTGCTGAACGAACACGACGGTGCGCCCGGTGCCGACGTGTGTCGTCGAAACGCTGGTTGCGAGGAGGCGACCCGACGACACGTGCTCGTCGATGCGGTTGAACGGGATCGCGTCGGTGAGCACCTGACGGATGCCCACGGGGTCGATGAGACCGCCGCGCGGCTCCTTGCCGAGGATCGGCTTCGGACTCACGCCGATCAGCTCGCGCACGAGCGTCACGAGCTCCAGCGGATCCGGCTTCAAGATGTGCTCGACCTGCAGCGCCCGCCAGCGATCGACGAGCAGCCGCGCGCGCATCCGCGGCTGATCGGCGTACGCCGCGAGGAGGCACGCATTGATGGCGCCGACGGAGGTGCCGCACAGGATGCGGATCGGCGTGTCCCGGCCGAGCCGCTTCGGCAGCTCTTCCAGCACGTACCGGAGCACCCCCACCTCGTACGCGCCGCGCGCGCCGCCGCCGGCGAGGACGAGCGCGATGCACGGGGGCACGTGCTCCTCGCGCGGCGGCTCCTCGGTGAGCTCTTCGGGAAAAGCGTCCGCGGCGTTCATTCGTCAGCGACGTAGCTGCTGCCGTCGAAGTGATACCGCTTTTGCCGTACGTCGCCCCACGGCACGAGCAGCGGTTCCAGACCTCCGTACGGCGTTTTGTCGATCGGGAACGGATACGTCTTGTCCGTCCATCCCACCGCCTTGCCCGACGAAAGCTCGAGCGCGAACCCCTTGTCACGCGGCACGAAACGGACCGCGTCGGTGATCGAATCGTCTCCGAGGGAGCGGCCCGTTTCGGCGCCGAAGATGCGCCGGAGCCCGCTCTCGAAGACCTGGTACACGTAGAAAGCGTGGCGGTCGACGACCTTGCCGCCGAGCTGCGCGCTCGCCTTCGCGTGCAAGACGCCGCGTACGATCACCTCCGCCTTGCCGTCGCCGGTCACGTCGCGCGCCGATACGTCGACGATGTCCTTGCTCGAGTCGACGCCGACGGTCGTGTAGGCGTAGCTCAGGCCTTCCTTGAATCCCTTGCCGAACACGACGACGTCGCGACCTTGCAAGAGCACGCGCTCCGGCGTGGCGTCGCCGGCGACGTCTGCGACGAAGTCGAAGCGCGGCTTCTCGATGCCCACGTGATGATCGCGCCGGTACAGGGCGTACACGCGCTCGAGGAGCTCGTCGGCGGAGGGCGGGCGCGGCGGCGGCGCCGGGGGCGGGCCGTCCGCGGCGGCGGGCTTCACCTCGCGGACGGCCGAAGGCGCTTGCATCTTCGGCGTCCAGCTCTCGCTGCCGGCGTCGGCGAATTGCTTGCCGTCCCATTCGTAGGTGCGGCTCTTCACCGGCGACCACGGCAAGAGCGAAGATTCCATGTTGTCCGGCATGGGCTCGTCGTAATGGCTCGGGTCGAAGCCTTCCGCCTTTCCTTGTGCGATGACGATGTCGACCTTCGAGCCGTTGTGCTTCAGCGAGACGTCGTTCCGGATCTCGCCGTCCTTCGTCACGACGGCCGTTTCGTGCTGAAAAGCGATGTACGGATTTTCGCCGCTCGAGACGCTGAGCACCTGCAGCACCTCGCGATACGAGTCGTCGGGGGCGCGCTTCTTCTCCTTGGCGATGCCGTGGCGCTGACCCTTCGCCTTCTCTTTGTCGTCGTCGGGGAGCGTCGGCGGCGGCGCGCGCTTCACGAGCAGGATGTCGTCCTTGCCGTCGCCCGTGAAATCCGCGATTTCGAGGCGAGTGACGGCCGCGGCGTTGGGCACCGCGAGATCGTGGAAGAAGTACTCTTTGCCGCCGCGGTACGCCGAGCCGACGATGGTGAGCGCGCTGCCGTAGACGGCCACGGCCTCCAGCGTCGAATCGTCCGCGATGTCGCCGACGGCGAAGCGCGCCGGCATTTCCGACAAGCCGCGCTTGCGCACGAGGGAGCGATAGAGGCCTTGCTCGGCCTCGAGGAGCAGCGGCGGCAGGTTGCTTCCGGAAGCCGCGCTCGTGCCGATGATCGTGCGCACCGAGCCGGGCGAATCCGCGTCGGCGTAGCGCAAGGCCGCCCGGATCCCGACGCGTACACGGCTCGCCTCCGGAAACGCGGTCCACGGGATCGACACTTCTATCGTGTAGCCGCCGTCGGAGGGCGCTTCCACGAGCCGCGCGCCCTTCACCGCGCCGCCGTTCGCGAACTTCACCATTCCGGCGCTGCGCCCGATTTCGCCGGCGTACAGGCGCACGGAATACGGATGAAATCCGCTCTTCGTCGGAAACGCGATCTCCAGGGAAGCGTAGTCCTCGCCGTCGCCGAAGCTCGGCGTGCGGACGAGCTTACCGTCCTTGATCTTCATCGCGACGAACAGGTTCTTGTCGTTGTATCCGATGACGCCGCTCGCGCTCGGATCGCCGCCGCCGCTGCCCTGCACTACTTCGCCGAGGGAATCGAGCTTCGCCGGCCATTCGCGCAGCAGGCCGTCGATGCGCACCTTGTCGCTGCCCAGCACGACGGCCTCGAGCGCCCGGGTGCGCGCTTCGGCGCGACCCGCCCACAGCGCCGCGGCGAGCCCGAAGAAGATGAGTGATTGTCGAGCGCGCGGGCGCGTCGTATCCGAGATTTTTCGTCGCTTCACGAGATTCAACGCTTCGCCGTCAGCTCCCGCCGCCCCTCGGCTTCGAACTCCGCGAGGGCGCGCGCGAGCTCGGCTTGCTCTGCGGTCTCCGCGGGCGGCGCGCCGGCCTCGACGCGTACCGGCTGCGGCGCCGGCGCGGGCGGCGCGAGCCCCATCTTGCGCTTCAACTCGAGCAAATCTTCTTCGGCGCCGGTCGTCGCTTCGAGCTTCTCGAAGCGATGGGTGAGCACGTCTCCGGAGTACTCCTCGGCGATGCTCGCCTGGGCCTCGGCCTCTGCTTCCATGCGCTCGATGCGCTGCGACATGTCGTCGAACGCTTCGAAGGCGCTCGCGTTCTTCAGGCCGCCGAGCGTCTCTTGAATGGCCTTCTGCGCCTCGGCGCGCTTCTTCCGCGCGATGAGGAGGCCCTTCTTGCGCTTCGCCTCTTCTATCTTGTTGTTGAGCACCCGGAGCGCGAGCTTCAGCTGATCGACGCCAGCCTTCTGCTTCGCGGCCTGCTGCCGGTATTGCTCGGCCGTGTCGGAGTGCTCCTTCTTCCGCGCGAGCGCCTCTTTCGCGAGCACGTCGTCACCGGCGCGCACGGCGAGCATCGCCCGGCGCTCCCACTCGGCGGCCTGCGCCTGCTCGGCTTCGACCTGCTTCGCGAGGCGCATTTCGTCGGCGATCGCCGAGGCGACCTGCTTTTTGGCCTCGGCGAGCTGCGTCGTCATGTCTTCGACGATCTGGTTCAGCATCTTCTCGGGATCTTCCGATTTGCTGATGAGATCGTTCAGGTTCGCTTTGATCAGGGTGGCGAGGCGCGAGAAAATTCCCATGGTGACTCGTCCGTCAGCAGCCGCTCACTGGCTCGCTTTCACGAGCTCGCGAAGGGGCGGCACTTGTTGTGCGATAGCGAGGTCGAGGCCCGCGAGAACCGCGTCGAGCTCGTTCAGATCCAGTGTTTCGAGCTCGAGCGCCGCGTCGAGGACGATGCGCCCCCCGTCGATGCCGAAGGCCACGTAGACGAGCTCGGTCGCGTTCAGCTCGAGCAGGCGGCGGAAGAGCCTTGCTTCGAGCTCCGGCTTTTGGTGCGGTGCGTCGGCCACGTCGACCCGCGCGACGAGCACGGGCGGCGAGAGCTTCACCACCGCGGGGGGCTGCGAAGGTCCGAGCACCACCACGAAGGTGTCTGCGCCGACCTTTTCGTAGGTGCGGTCGAGGCGGCGCAAGTAGGCCTCTACGTCGCTCGCGGCTGCCATACGCTCCAGGCTAACACGTCGCAGCCCCCTCCTGCACACCGGCGGATCGCCCCGAAACCTCGGCCGGCCCGGGGAGATTCAGGGGACGAGCAGCCGGCGGCCGTCGCGGCTCGAGCGCAGGTTGACTATCTCGACCGGCGGCGGCGCCTCGGGCTGGACGGTGACGTGGTCGAGGCCGAACGTCTCTTCCAGGCGCCTGGCCACGTCGCGGCAAACTTCCACGCCGTGCGCGCCCTCCGCGAGCGTCACGTGCGTCGTCAGCGCGTCGAAGCGATCCGAGATGCGCCAGACGTGGAGATCGTGAACGCCGGCCACGCCCGTGCAGCGCAAGATTTCCCGTTCCACCGCGGCGACGTCGATGTCGCCCGGCGCGGCCTCGAGCAAGATGCCCGTCGTCTCCTTCAACACGCGCCAGCCCGTGTACGCGACGAGCAAGGCGATGAGAATCGAAACGACGGAGTCGGCGCGACGCCAGCCGAACGCGAGGACCAGGCTCGCCGCGGTCATGGCCCCGATGGAGCCGAGCGCATCCACGAGCACGTGAGCCATCGCCGCGCGCACGTTCATACCCTGGTGCGCGCGCGACAAGATCCAGGCGACGCCCAGGTTCACCGCGAGGCCGAGGGCCGCGACGACGAGCATTTCCAACGCGAGGATATCGCGCGGCGCCCGCCAGCGCTCGATCGCCTCGATGGAAATGCCGATCGCCGTGACGGCGAGCGCGACGCCGTTCAGGAACGCGGCGAGCACCTCGGCCCGGCGATGGCCGAAGGTGCTCTTCGCCGTACGCGGACGCTTCGCCCACTCGCTCGCTGCGAGGGCGAGGGCGAGCGAGGCGGCGTCGGCCAGCATGTGCGCCGCATCCGCGAGCAAAGACAAGCCGTGAGTCCGGAGTCCGGCCAGCGCTTCGACGACCATGAACCCGGCCGTGAGCAAGAGCGCCGCCCGGAGCGCGCTCGACGACGCTTCGAGGTGCGAGCCGTGCGCGTGACCCTGTCCGTGGGCGTGATTGGAGCGGCCGTGGCCGTGCCCGTGATTGGAATGGCCGTGCCCGTGGCCGTGACTTTCGTCGGCGTGCGCGTGAGCGTGCCCCGACACGTTCCCGTGTTCGCTGCCGTGTGCATGCCCTGTCGCGTGTCCATCCGCGCGCATGACCCTGGTCCGGGCCAACTCTTTACGACCAGTTGGTGTGCGTCGCAAGCAACAGCGCACGCGCCCTCGACCGGGAACAGGTGATGAGGTATGCTCGGCCATGTCCGACGAGAAATTGCGGCAGTGCCTGACGTTCGACGACGTCATGCTGGTGCCGGCGTACAGCGACGTGGTCCCGGCCGACGTCGACGTCCGGTCACGGCTGACGCGAAACATCGAGCTGAACATTCCCCTCGTTTCGGCGGCCATGGACTCCGTCACCGAGGCGCGGGCTGCCATCGCCATGGCCCGCCACGGCGGCATCGGGATCATCCACAAGAACCTCACGCCGGACGCCCAAGCCGCCGAGGTCGATCGGGTGAAGCGCGCGGAGAGCGGCATGATCACCGACCCCGTGTCGGTTCGCCCCTCGCAATCTTTGCGCGAGGCGCTCGCGGTCATGCACGAGCACGACATATCGGGCGTCCCGGTCGTCGAAGGCGAGTCCCCCGTCGGCATTCTCACGGCTCGCGACATCCGCTTCGAGAAGAACCTGGATCAGCCCGTCAGCGCGCTCATGACGACGAAGCTCGTGACGGTGTCTCCGGGCACCAGCACCGACCAGGCGAAGGAGCTCCTGCACCGGCACCGCATCGAGAAGCTCCTCGTGGTGGAGAACGGCCGTCTGGTGGGCCTCATCACGATCAAAGACTTGCTCCAGGCGGATCGAAACCCGCTCGCCATCAAGGACGATCGCGGTCGGCTCCGCGTCGGCGCCGCGATCGGGCCGGGCCCCGAGCGGCTCGTCCGGATGGATGCGCTCGTCGAAGCCGGCGTCGACGTCATCGTGGTCGATACCGCGCACGGACACTCGAAGGGCGTCGTCGACACCGTCGCCGAGACGAAGAAGCGGCATCCGAGAATCGACGTCATCGGCGGCAACGTGGCGACCGCCGAAGGCACGAAAGCGCTCATCGATGCCGGCGCCGACGGCGTGAAGGTCGGCATCGGGCCGGGGAGCATCTGCACGACACGCATGGTCGCGGGCGTCGGCGTGCCGCAGATGACCGCGGTCTTCGACTGCGTCCAGGTCGGCCGTCGCAGCAACGTACCCATCATCGCCGACGGCGGCGTGAAGTACTCGGGCGACGTCGTGAAGGCGATCGCCGCCGGCGCCGCGTGCGTCATGCTCGGCTCCATGTTCGCCGGCACCGACGAGGCTCCCGGCGAGCTCATTCTCTATCAAGGTAGAAGCTACAAGCTCTACCGCGGCATGGGCTCGCTCGGCGCGATGAAGAAGGGCAGTCGAGATCGCTACGGTCAGGCGGGGACGGCCGACGAAAAGCTCGTCCCCGAGGGCATCGAGGGACGCGTCCCGCATCGCGGATCCATGGGGTCGATCATCGCTCAGCTCGTCGGCGGGCTCCGCGCCGGCATGGGCTACACCGGCGCGCGCACGGTGCCCGAGCTCCAGAAGAAGGCGAAGTTCATCCAGATCACGAGCCAGGGTCTACGCGAGAGCCACGTCCACGACGTGTTCATCACGGAAGAGGCGCCGAACTACCGGACCTGACCGCGCCCCGTCGAACAATTCCCCGGGCGCGGCGGAGCCCGCGAACTTTCGCGTCGTCCGAAAGCACGGGCGCGCCGGAGATAGCGCGATGCTCGCGCGTTTTGCGATGACGCGTGCTGGCACGTGGTTGGCAACCAAAGCGCGCCGTACGGATGGTTCCGCCCTCTTCACGAGCGGAGCACGACCGCGCGATCGGGCCACCGGGTGCCCGAGCTCACGTCGTCGCGACGATGGGTACGGCGGCGCTGTTCCTCGCATCGAATGCTTTCGCCAACGAGCGTGTAGCGCCTACTGGCGACGCGAAGTCGCAGGTCGTCCTGGACGAGGCTCCGTCCGATCCTTCCCTGACGCTCAAACCGCCGATGAAGTCGGATTCCGTTTACGACCCCACGCCGGAGGAGAAAGAACAGGTGCTCGGCGGGCACCTCTTCATCTTCCCCGTTCTGCAAGAGCCTGCGTTCATGACGACGCACGTCGCGTTCGCGCAGGCGCTCGAGCTGCTGAGCGTGCCCGACGCGCCGGTGCGGCCGGGCCGCACGTACGACGTGAGCGCGCTCGGCGTGGACGAGTCGATAAGATTCAGCGCTCGTTTCCTCGACCGGTACGAAGCGTCGATCGGCGGCGCCGCGGAGGCCTACTCGGGCTCAGGCATCAAATCGGCTCTCGTCGGGGGAGCGGGTTACTGGTTCAACGGACAAGTCGGGCTCGGAATGAGGCTCTGGAGAGGCCGCCGCACGCAGGTGTCCGCGCGGCTCGGCGGGACGTTCGGCGCCACGAAGCGCCTCGAATTCATCAACGTCGTCGACGACGTGGCCTCCCAGGGCGCGGCGCAGACCGTCGACGACATCATCGACGGCACCACTGGCCGGCGCGTCGTCACACCGGCGAGCAACGACGCACTCCGCGTCTCGTTCCACGTAGCACACGCGCTGAGCCGCGCGTTCGGATTGCAAGGTTCGTTCGGCGTGAGCGAAAGCTGGCTTCGGCTCACGCTCTATCATCCAGACGAGCGCCGCATCCACGGCGAGATCACGAGTCCGGAGCTCGACGCGGCGCTGACGTACGACCTACGCCCGCTGGTTTCATTCTTGCCGATAGAGCTCATCGGCGAATATTCGGTGCGCTGGTCGTACGTGGCCACGCAGGAACCTGGTCTGTCGAAGTGGCTCGAGGCCCAGCAGATCCTCGGCGGCGGCGCGTATTATTCGGGACGCGCCGACCTGCAGATCGGTCTGCACGTGCGCCGGATCCTCACGTTCGAGACGACGCAGGGCATCGACGCGAACGGTCGTCCCTTTCCGATGGGGAAGCCCGAGTTCACCGCGCTAGAGCTGACGCTGCGGTACATCTGGTAATCGAGCGCGATCACAAACCGAAGCGATACGATGCGCCGATGCGCAGCGCGCCGATCACGGCCGGACCGGTGCCCGGCGAGCACCCGCCGAAAGCGTCCGCCGATTTGCTCATCAAGAAACCCGCGGCGCGGGCGTCGGCGAGGATCGCCAGCCGATTCGCGACTTCGAACTCCACGCCCGCCGTCGCGGACGCTGCGCCCCCGACCCGTCCCGACGCGGAGCACGAGTACGACTCGCCCGGCGTGACGAACACCCCATCCGGTGCGCGAGTGCCCGTGGAGCGTTCGTCCGGCAGCGCCGCGCCGACGGACAGCCCGAGATAGAACGCCGGCCGCTCTTTCGAGAAATACCAGCGACCGAGCAGCGAGAGCGTGTCCACGCCGTAGCTCGCTTCCATCGTTTCGCCGTTCGCGTTCGTCCCGTAGTGATCCTTGCCGAGGCCGGTGCGCTCGAGCGAGAGACCGTAGATGGCGCCGCGGCCGCCGAGCCACACCGACGCGCCGAACGTACCGTCGACGGCCTCTTCGACGCTGCGCAACGCCTGAGACGCGGGAAAACGCGCCCCCGCGGTCATCCCGCCGTTCAGCTCGATTCCGAGCGCGAGGCCCTTCGGCGGCGGCGCGGCGTTTCCCGTGGAGGGCGCCGCGTGCTCGGCAGGCGTGGTGGTCGCCTCTCCGAGCGTCGCGGGTTGCGGCAACGGTTCGTTCGGAGGCGTCACCGGCGGCGTCGGTTGCGCCGCCGGGTTCGGCGCCGGCGTCGGAGCCGGAGCGACGAGCGGCGGCAGCGGACCTGGCGTCGGCCCCTGCGCTTCGCTTCCGTTAGCGGGCGCGGGCGTTTCGCTTCCGTTAGCGGGCGCGGACGTTTCGCTTCCGCTACCGGGCGCTGGCACCTCCGGTCCGTTCCCTTGTGCCGGCGGCGCGGTGTCGGAGGGTGCGGGCGTGCCCCGATTGTCCGCGGGCGCGGGTGCGTTCGTCCCGGCTTGTTGCGCGCGCGCGGCCGCCGCGCCCGCGACCTGGGCGGCAATGCAGAGCGCGAGCGCTGCGAAGGCTTTGCGCATTTATATCTCGAACATGAAAAAGCCGATCTTCTCCAGGACCTGCTCCATCTGTTGATCGTCGCCCGGCTCCGGTGGATCGAAGTAATCGTGCATCGCCAGACCGTCGAGCGTGCCCATCAAAAGCCGCGGCACGATGTGCACCGGCACTTTGGATTGTATGCCCATGCTCGTGATGCTGGCCGTGAGATAGTCGACCATCTGGCGCCGGTTGGTGGCGAAGATGCGTCCCAGCATGGCCCGGAGTCGCGCGTCGTGCAGCCCCTGAGCGGCGAGATCGGCCAGGACGCGGAGCTCCGGCACCCCTTCCCTGCGCATATCGCGCATCTCCGCGACCACGCGGCGGATCTTCTCGGCTGGATGCTCGGGGCCATCCCAAGCGACGCGCACGCGCTCGGTAGTGACTCGCGCGCAGTGCTCGAGGACCTTGCCGATGAGGTCGTCCTTGCTCTCGAAATGATAATGCACCGCGCCTTTGCTCATCCCCGCGGCGCGGGCGATGTCACTGACGCTCGTGTTCGCGTAACCGCTACGAGACAGGGCCTGGACCGCAGCCTCGAGAACCTGTCGTCTGCTGGTCTCGCTCTTCTTATACGATCCGCGCGGGCGGTTGCTGGACGACATCTATCGAGGGACGAGCAGGTGGCGAACGGCGAACAGCGAACAGCGAACAGCGAACGGCGAGTAGACGTCGAGCACGCCCGAGCGCGCCGACCAGCGAGCCTAACGTGGCTCGCGGAGGAAATCACTTTGCCGCCGCTCTGTCGAGGGACCCGCTGGGCACCGCGCACGTGCTGCCCGACGCCGTTGCGACCTAGTCCCGCGCGCCGCGCGGAAAGTGAAGGCTTTCGCACCCACGCGTCGCAACGGCGTTGACAGTCGCGATCATGACTGACAGATTCCGCGGCGGAGAGATGACCGAGTGGCCGAAGGTGCCTGATTCGAAATCAGGTGTACCCGCAAGGGTACCGTGGGTTCGAATCCCACTCTCTCCGCCGCAGCGCCGCTCCATTCCGCCGCGTGCACGTCGCCGTGGTTCGCTTCGGTGTAACCCGATTCCGTGAGCGGACCCGATCGAGCCCGCTTTCTCGGCCCCGTCAAGCTCCTCGACGAAAAGAGTGGACCGACTACGCCGCTCCAAGTAGACGAACCCTCACCTGGAGAGGTGACCGAGTGGCCGAAGGTGCATGATTGGAAATCATGTGTACCCGCAAGGGTACCGCGGGTTCGAATCCCGCCCTCTCCGCAAAGCTTCCGCGCACTTGAGAGCCGTTGGGACGATTCTTGGGACGATTCGATCCACCGTTTCCGCGGTTCGCGTCGCCAAGAAGGCTCTCCGGTAGCTCCGGGAACACATCACCGAATCCGTCGCGCACCGCTTCCGCTTCGCGAATGTAGAGCTGTGTGGTCTTGAAGTCGGTGTGCCCCGCGCGATGTTGAATGCGGAGCGGTTCGTCGCCGCGCACCGCCATCCACGTAATCCCCGTCGCGCGTAGATCATGGAAGCCGATCGGCTTGCGCGTGGGGTCGTCGGGTTTCGCGTAGAGCTCGGGGCGCGCGACGCCGGCACGCTGGAGATAGTGGCGTAACCCGCGCGCAAGATTCGTGTCGCCGGGCATGTGAATCACGCGCCCGAGACCGCCGGCTTCGTCGTGCATTGCTCTCAGCAGAGGCATCAGATTCGGCTCGATGCTGAAACGGCGGGCGAGGCCCGTCTTCGTTTCTTTGACGCCGCCGTTCAGGCGATCGACTGCCTTGTGGATGTGAATGACGCCATGCTCGAGGTCGATGTCGCTCCATTCGAGTGCCTCGAGCTCCGCGGCGCGCGCGAAGAGGTAGACCCCGAGCACGTTGCGCCGCCGCCAGATGAGCGGCACGTCGTCGCAGCTCACCGATCGAAGGAACTCGCTCGGCCACAGATAGCACTTCTGCTTTCGCGTGCCGCGATCGGGCCCCTCGAGATCCGCCGCGGGGTTGTCCTCGCGAACCCGCAGACTCTCGACCTTCGAACGGCATGAGTCGCGAAACATGCGACGAACGAGCGTCCAGATGTTCGTAGCGGTTTTCCAACTGATTTCGTTTCGATCGACGTGCGCGTCGACGCTGACAACGAGGCGCTGAAGATCGCTTCGGGTGACCTCGGCTATCGACAGATGCCCGACAACTGGCGCGACGTAGAGCGGCACGCGGGCTCGGTCGGTCTTGATGGACATGACCCCGCGCTTTGCACGAGCCGCCAGCCAGCGCTCGGCGTACTCCACAACCGTTTCTCCACCGTAGCGCGTACCGAGACGCGCGGGAGCAATTGTTGCGCGCTGGGGAACACCGACGATGCGCTGCTCACGTACCTGCTCGGAGATGCCAGCGGCGCGCTCTCGGGCTCGCGCTTCGGCTTGTTCCGATCTCGGCCCTGGATCGAAATGAATCCAGGGCCGAGACCCGTCAACGCACGTGACCCGCGCCTTGTAGTGGCCCTGCTTCTCGCCGTTCTTCGGCGGTACCCAAACAACGGTGCCGGTCGCGCGCTTCGTCATTGCTCACTCCTCAGGGGTGGTGCCGTCCTCGGACACGTCGGGCTCGTCCGGCTCGAGCTCGGTCGCGGCGACAGCGAGGCCTTCGATGCGACCGGCGATGCGCTGCACGTCGCCGAGCACGACGCTGGCGCGCGTGGCGGCGGCTGTCAGCGCCGCGGCGCGGAGCCGAGCGGAATGCCGCGTCGTCCTTCCGCCGCCGTCTATGGCAACGGCGACGGTTTCTGCCGTCGCGGAGAGCTCGTCCGCGTGCTCGCTGAGCCGGCCCCATTCTCGCCGGATCGCCTCAGCGATTTCTCGGCGAATGAGGTCGAATTTGGGCGCACTGGGGTCCTGAGGTACGGTCGGATTCGTCATCGAAAGCGTCCCTTTCGGTGGCCGCCCCCCGGGTGAGTTTCGTTCACTGCGGGGGGCACTATTGTTGTGTTACTTCTTCTTCCGCCGGCCCCGCGTTGGTTCCGCGGCGACCCCGAGCTTCTTTGCGTAGTCGCGAAGCGCCCGACGGATGATATCGCTCTTGTTGAGCTTCTCAGCCTTCGAGCATGCCTCGAGCAACGCGCGATCCTCGGTGTCGAGACGGAGGCCGATGTGCGGTTCCGGCATGTGGCACGGAGTATATACACCTCCTGCCCGCAAGACAATCCATCGTCCCGCGAGAAGCCTGCCGACTTCAGACGCGTGAATTCATTCACGAACCGTAACCTCATGCATTACTCCGCGCTTCATGGTCCTTATGTGGACCCCTTCAGAACTCGCAGCCGTCCCTGCGCGAGCGCTCGCGCGACGGGGTCGTCCGTCTCGCACGTTGGCGCCGGCGGCTTCCTCGGTGCTGCCCTACGGGTATCCAGCGCGTGTCGACCTCGGGACCTCTTCAGGCGAGCGGCATCACCAACGCGCTGTGTTTCGAGGTAGGCGGCGAGATCCCTTCGCCGCGTGACGTATCTCTTGCCGACCTTCGAAACCGGGAACGCCCCTTCGCGAGCAAGTCGGAGAAATGTGCGTCGGCCGAGCCCAGATGTACGAGCATCGACCCATTCATCGCGACCGTCCGAGTTCGGCAGCGCGTCGGCAACGGCCTCTCTGATGAGCCGCCGGAGCTCCTCCGCATCGACCACCACGAGCGTGGTCATGGAACCCTCCGACAGGGCACCCCGTGCGCTTGAGCGATACCGCCCGGCTCGACTGGTGGCTCATCGTCGGCAGCTTCGGGGTGTCCGCGAGGCTTGTTTGGAGCGCGCCTCGGCAAATTCCGGCAAGGGCGCCCCCGCCGTGAACGATTTCGGGGCACGCGCGCGACAATGGCCCCCCTTCGCGCGCGCAATCGATCGCCGGCGATGACAGCGCCAAGTACGCGCGACCGTGTGCGCCAGTAGGAAACCGAATCGCGAACGCCGCGAGGACGCGCTCGGCGGCAAGTTCCCATTCGTTGGGATCTGCTGGACGCCCGTTGAACCACGCGCGCACCGCGCGTCCCTCGACGATGTCGCCGTGCCAGCCGGGTGCAAACACGCCGAGACGTGCGGCAACCACAATGGCCGATTCTGGCTCGGCGTTCGCGCACGACTTGATCCTCTTCTCTCCATACATCGCGTCACTTACCTTCCCGCCGACGCCAGCAGCGTTCGCGAGCCTCCCAGCTTCGGTAGCTCGTTCTCACGCCCCCCCTGCGAGCCCCTCTCGAGTCGCTTCGTCGCGCGAAAATGTGAAAAAGGTTGTCCCGGCAACCAAGTACTCGAAAACGCTGGGCTTTTCCCCGGGACAACCTCGTGATCAGAGGTTGTCCCAGGTTGTCCCGGGACGACCTCAGGTTGTCCCCGGGACAACCTCAAGCGCATGAGGTTGTCCCAGCCTAAAGCGTTGGATTCTCGACCCTTTCCGAGAGCCGGGACAACCGGGACAACCTCTTTCTCACTATTTGCCACGGAGGCACCAGAGGCGACCGCGCCAGGCTCCCGAACGAGCGCGCCGAGACTCGTAGCCGGCGCGGCGAAGGATGTTCGCGACGCGCATCTCGTCGTGTCGCGTGAGCCGGTCGATCGTGACGTCGAGCGCCTGCATGAGAACGTCGCTCGTTCGCACGGCCTCCTGCTGTCTCGCGTACTCGAGCACGCGCTCCTCCCATGGATCGCTGTCGACGAAGCGCGCCGCGATGCTCTTGCGCCTCTCTTCTTCATCGTCGTCGAGCCACCATCGCTCGTCTGCGCGGTGCGCGACGACGGCTTCGCCGAGGAGCTGCTCGCGCTCGGCGCGTAAGCGTTCAACGTCGATTCGTCCGACCGGCACGATCCAGAAGCGCCGGTGCCCGGTGGGATCATGGAGAAAGTCGTCGCTGTTGGTCGTGCCGACGATGACGCCACTCCGCCGCACGGTGATCGGCATCCGGGCGAATGGCGGTCGGAATTTGTCCTCGGGGCTGGTGACAAACGCCTTCACTCGAGACATCGCGTGTCTACCCGTCACGTTCTCGAGTTCGGCCCACTCGTAGATCCACGCTCCGCGAAGTTGCATGAGCGCGTCCTTGTCGAGCGCCATCTCCGTGTCCGAGAACCACTCGCCGCCGAGCACGCGAAAGAACGTACTCTTGCCGGCACCCTGAGGCCCCTGGAGGATGAGCGCGTTGTCCACCTTGCAGCCGGGCTCGAACGGACGCGCGACGAGGCAGAGGAACCAGCGGCGCACTATCAGAGTCGCGATCTCCACCTCCTCGTCGGTCTCGGCGCGGACTCGAAGGATCTCGCGCGCAACACCGTCGAGGCGTGGTGTCCCGTCCCAAGTCAAACCGGATAGAAACTCCCGCACAGGGTGAAATGAGTTTCGCGCGGCAACGAGCTGAGCGGCCCGCGCGGTTTCGGCTTCGTTCGGCTGAATCGCGTAGCGGTCCTCGATGTCTACTCGCATCGTGCTCAAGTGAGCGTCCGTGACCTCGCTCTTCTCGAGAAACGCGACGTTCCGCATCTCGTCGAGCCGGAGTTTCTCCACGTAAGCCGGATCATTGCTCAGGATGCGAACCAGGTTTCCGAACGTAGAGCAGATCGCTCCTTTGCCGGTCCGGCGAAGCCCCTGGAGCCACGAAGCATCTTCCGACGCGCCGCTTCGCTTTCGCTCGAGCGCGCGCATCGCTTCGGCCGACGTGCGCTTCTCGCAATGCGAGTGCGAGCAGTGGAACCCGCCGAGGCCGTTCGGTTCCGTAGCGGGGAACAGCACGGTCGACGAATCGAAGGGAACGCCCGTCGTGTGTTGATCCTGCCACGGACAAATGACCGCGCGCTTTCCGCCCTCGAGTAGCCGACCGAGCATGCCCAGCTGCGCGAGGGTGCAACCGAGCGCCGACGTCGCCGCGTCGCCCGCGTTCGGAGCCGAGGCATCGGTCGGCTTGTCGTTGTTCGACCCTCCGCGCATTCTCCGAAGGATCCACGCCGGACATGGCGCGATCCGCGTTCGATTCGGATCCAGTTCCCATCTGTACGGTTGCCCGCTGGGATGCACTGACGGCGGCGCGATGACGTACCCTCCGTCAGCCTTGAAGTCGATCCCATCGGCGAGCTTTCCGCTGCGCAGCGGTTCGTCCGTCTTCAGGTCGAGGTAGATGTGAGCCCCCGATCCGCCGGTGACGGCACGCAGGGTTTCCGGAAGCGGACCATACTTTCGTTCGAGCTCCCGCAAGCTGAGATCACCGAGATTTCGCGGATCAATATCGACAACGGCGAGCTTCGAGACCTGCCCGGTGGCGATCGCTACGTTCGCGAACGGTGCCTTCTTCCACCACCGCGTGATGAGCGCCTTGTCGGCCGTGGCGTCCTTGAAGCCGTGCGTCGTCGCGGGCTCCTTCGTCCGCGGTCGGCACGGGAACACGGCCCAGCCGCGCTTCGCGTATGCCGACGCGGACAGCAAACGGGCGTTCGGAGCCTTCGTCTCCGTCGTCATTGGTTGCGCTGCCCTTCGAAACCGGGGTCCGTCAGATAAAAATGAACGACGTCGCGGCGAATGAGCACGCGGCTGCCGGACTTCTCGGACGGGAGAATGCCGAGGCGTGCGAGTTCCAGGTGACGCGCGCGTCCGAGCGGACTGTTGTACTGGCTGTAGTGGAATTTGCGGGCGGCATCACGATCCGCGCGAGTCTCGTGACGCAGGAACAAGGCGAGCGCTTCCGCGAGGACGTGGCGGATGCGGCGGTTGCGATCAGCAATCGAGCTGCTATTCTCGGACATCGGTTCGTGCCTCTCGGGCGGCCGCCGGCCAGGGCGGCCGCCCTTTTTCGTTGGGGTGCGGGAACTGTCTCAGCGGGATGGGGACCCAGGCGGTGCTTCGCGAAGAGCCTGCATTCGGCGCAAGCGGTCGACTGCCTCGCGAATTCTCTGCCCGACGAAGCCGCGCACGGCCTCCCCGCGAAGCGCGCGGCGTACCGTGCGGATATCGGCAAGCGCGAGGGTTGCCACCTGTCGCGCGAGTCGCTCATCAACGGGTTGGTTCGTCATGGGGAACCATGATGAACATGCGCGCGGCGCTGTGCACGCAACTGCGGACAAGTTGATCTTGTCCGCCTCCCCGCTGACAGAACGCAACTCACCGCAATGTCGCCGACGCCCACAAGTCCACGATGCCGTCCAATGGGCAGCTGCCCGGGCATGCGGCAGGATGCTTGGCAGGTGCTACCGTCGGAGAATGATGACTCGAACCGACGTGGCCCGAAGGCTCGGAAAGAGCGTCGCGACCGTTCGCCGCCTCGAGGGCGTTGAGCTGCACCCCACCGTCGACGAAGGTGGCGTGCATCTGTTCGAAGAGGCCGAGGTCGAGCGACTCGCGAATCGATTATCCGGGACCCCTCCGTCGAGCGGCGAACGTGAGCCCCCGCGCTCGTACGCAATGTCTCCTTGGCTGAAGAGCGAGCTCGTCCGCCGCGCGCAAGAAGACGCGGAGGACCGCGAGCACGCCGCTCGGCTTGCGACACAGCAGGCCGATCTCGAAGCGTCTCGCCGACAACGCGAAGAAGACGAGGAGCGGCGGCGACGGAATCAGGAACGTGAAGAGTGGTCGCGCTGTGAACGACTGGCGGCACGAGTCGAGTCGATTCGCCGGGACGTCGTGCGCCAGCTCGAGAGCGCCTCGCCCCGCGAGCTGCGCCGGATGCAATCCGATGCACAACTGATGCGTGACCTAGATGCGATTCTCGGCGAGGATCCGTAAGCCGCAACGGTCTGCTTCATCGGTTTCGTCGTTCTCGGAAAAGATCCTTCCCCGCTCGGACGCCGAGCCCGGCGAGTCCCGCGCGAATCACTCGCTCAGCGATTTCGTCGAGGCGCTCTTCGCGTGTCGCAGCGGGTTCCGTGGCGACACTCACATCCGCCAAGGCGTCAAAAATCATTGCGATCGCCTGGAGCCGAGCGTCGTCCCACGGCGGCCACTCGAATGCCTGCTCCCGGAGGAGATCGCTGCAAGCGCCGTTCAGAACGGCGAACAGGATGCAATCTGCGAGACTACATCGGAGTGTCCACGCGTCACTCTGAGACTTGCTTTCGGGGCCCTTCAGCACTCTCAAGTGCTGCTGAAGATCGCGCTGATCGAGAGGGCGCAGGATGTCCACGATGTCTCGCTTCAGCTCCGCGAGTACGTGAAGCCGACCCGCCGTGCCCCTTCCGCCCTTTCGCGCAACGACAGGCCCCGAGACCATGTCGGGCAGCTCCTCCTCCGGTACGGCCGTTGGCGCGCAGACCCGCACGCCTTGCGGACCTTCGGCGAGGTACCGCTCTGCTTCGACAAGGAATCTCGGTCGCGAACCATCGAGAGCGATCCACTGCACTGCAGCCTTGAGCAACGTCGCGAGCGACAGAATGCGCATGTACGTCTCCCGGTCCTCGACCGCGAGCATGCCCGACGTTCGTCCGTCCACGACGTGCGCGACGTAGTCCGCGACCTCCACCAAGCGCTGCCAACCACGTCGTGCAAACTCCTCGGTGCCCAGAAACTCCTCGAGTCTTCGAGGGACTTTGCGCGGAGGGCGCATTCGGCGCGCGGCGACCTCGAAGCCGATATGAGCGCGTTTTGCCTGGTGCCCGGCGCGGCTCTCGCGCGCGCTCATACGGCGCTTCATGGCATCGACCGGATTCGCCTCCAGCTCCTCGATGGAAACGGACCCCTCGTTCCTCGCGTCTCCAGCTTCGGGCTCCTTGTGCTTGATCGTGACCACGTTGGACGGTCCATAGCGCTCGATCCGCCTTGCGCCATGGAGCCAGTCTGAACGGGATCCGGCGGCGGCCGGGATTTCGCCTTCGAGAACCTCGAGTTTCTCGGAAACTCGCGCAGAGCTTGAGCCCCGTGTTCGGTGTCCGTCCCGTCTGAGGCGCTGCTCCGTTCACGTGATTGACACCACGGATGTCGCTGCGAAGCATCATCGGGATGCAGCGCACGGCGAGACCATCGCGCTCGCGGCCTTCCGGAGGTGCGCGAGAAGCGGCTCGCTGATTTCACGGCGTATACGAGGCTCGACGAAGCGCGTCACGTCGGGTGGGGCATGCAGCACCCGCGCGATCCGATCAAGCGAATGACTCGATTGCTGCGAAGACAAGGGCCTCGAGAGCGGAGTCTCGCACGCGCACGGCATAGCCACGCGCGAGATCGTTGAGAGTGCAATGGCCAAGCAGGCGGTAGCTCTGCGGATGGTGCTCGTCTCCCTTAGGGTGGACGTCGACGCCGAGCGAAATTCGACTTTCCAGACCATCAGCGCGGCCATCGAGCTGCTCCGCATTGACACCGCCGACGGCCCGTGCCTAGACATCGTGACAGGAGCCACGGGGCGATACACATATTCGGAGGAGGATCGATGAGCTTCGGAATACTCGACCAACGACACATGAAGCTGCGTGTTCAGAATTCCGTTCATCCGAGCGGATATCGCCGCCCGCTGAGGCGGCTAGCACTCGCGCTTCGCTCAATATTGCCGGCGACGATTGGTGCATCCTTGTGCTGGGCTCAGGAAGCCTTTGCCGGGGTCACGGGCGTCAGCGCGTACGGTCAGGACCACTACAGCTCGACTGACAATATAAACGGGATCGAGGATTCCCAGGGACTCCAGAACGAGCTCCTCGGCGTGCCCGGCACCATATTCACGGCCGGCTTGGCGCGCACCGAAGGTCAGGTTGTCGCGATGGACTTCACGGACACCTTCTACAATTCTTCCGGGCTGGACTTCAGCTCCACCGAGGGCTTCGATCGGTCTGGAGACGCCATCGCTTACTATGGCGGTCACGGGCGTTGCCAGGCCCCCGTTTCGACGGGTTGCGCTACGAGCAGCGACTGTACTACGCCGTGGAACTCGGGGTGGTACATGCCAGGAGTTTGTGTGGGACTGCCTGATCGAAGCGGCCGCTGTCTATACGCCTACAATCACTTCATGACGCTGATCTCGGGTGAAGCGGTTCGCTATAGTGGCGGCGATCGCCGCCGACAGATGGCGCTCGGCGAAACGAATGGCGTGACCTGGGCGGGAGTTGGATCGGATGGAGGAGTGAACGTCGCAGTGTTCAGCATGAGCTGCGCCTTCGGCCCTGGAACAGAGACCACGGACGTTTCCCTCTTTGCTGGCCTCATGCTTTGGCTCGGCGTTGCTGCTCATAACAACGGGGATACGGCCAGTGCAGGCGATCGTGGCCAATGGTTTGGCTGGGACTACGCACAGTTCGGAGCTGGCAGCATCGTTGCCGACGGTTGGGGGAACGCGATAAATCATATTCGGGGAGGCCAGGGTTGCAAGATGACCAGCGGAATTAACCCAGGTACCGGTATAAACGGTTGTGGCAGTAACACCGCCGTGGCTGAGGGAGCCACAGACGCAGAGGTCGACGGACTAATCAATTCCACTTGGGGTGGGATCACCCAGAGCTCACGCAAGCCCACTGGTTCGCAAGTAACCCGAGTCGTCCGAACGTGCAACTATGACTGTTCGACGTACCCGGTCATCCTCTAAACTAAATCCCAACAGCCACGGAGAGTACGATGAAACACGTTGCTTCAATCGTCATCGCAAGCGTTTCGGCATGCGTGGGTTTGTCGCTGGCGCGCTCCGCAGTGTCCGATGTACCGCCGGAACAGGTGCAAGTCGAGGCAGCTGCCGCTCCCGCTCCATCCGCTACCAATGGATCGACAGCACTGTATGCCGGGTACGTTCACCGACAGGAACAGACGTCGTTCGATCCGTCGTTCGTGTCTGACATCGGCACCCTAGCGCTCTCCCCGCAGAGCAAGTTGAACACATACTTTGTCGGCCGACTTCAGCGCACGGAGGGGCCGCGAGGAATTTGGGCGTTCGATCAGGTCTCAGGTTGGTCCGGAGCCTCGCCTTCCCCCGCTGTGATGAACGAGGTTCGGCCATACGGCGCGACCCTGGAGGAGCATAACGCGAAAGTGAAGACATACTTCGTCGCAGCTGGGCTCCCGGCGGATCAGATCGGGCAGGTGGCTGGCACCGCTCAAGTCATAGAGTCCGGACCGACCGATCATTGGGATAAGCATACGACGCGGCTCCGGGCCTACACGACCATCCTCCGGCGGGCCATCAACGGTGTGGTCATCGGCGATTCGATGGCGTCGGCGTCGCTCGCCGACTCCGGGCGTGCCATTCGTGAGTCGGTGTTCTGGCCCTCCGTGCCGCAGTCAGTTGTGACTGACGCGAAGACCATGATGGCCACCCTCGCAGCCGATGGGATGGCGAGCTTCCGCGCCAAGCTTCCGTCGGATGTCGAGGTCTCGGACGGCGGCATTCAAGTGGTGGTCCGCCATCAATCCGAGTCATACGCGGGAACTCCCTACTCGCGCGCGGTCGTCGAAGTCATGACGAAAGATGGCGCGGTCCGCGTGTTTGATTCAGCTGCGTCGGAAATCCATCTCCCGGGGCCTCGATGAGCCGAGCGCATCGGACCCTCGTTGCTGGCGTCGCAATCTGCGGCGTGGCGGTCATCGTGTTCACCAGCCACCGTCCGCAGACGAGCACACTTCGGGGTAGCGAGTACACCGAAAACAACGGACGGACCGACCAATGTGAACTCGTTGGAACGTGGAGCGCATCGAGCGGCGCAACCGTCGACGTGGCACCCGACGGCTTCTGGAAGTTGCGCAATGGCGCCGACACGGTTATGGGCACCTGGAAAGCTTACGATGGTCGACTGATGCTAACGGATAAGTCAACCGACGGCGCCGGGCCCATTTGTCCGTCCGAACAAGTCGGCACGTACAAATTCCAGATACAGACTCGGCCGTGCACGCTCAAGTTGGGTCTTATCGAGGATCCTTGTGCGATTCGCGGACACACGTTGCGACGCGCCGTGCTGTCGAGGTCGGTGGTCGAGACAAGTGCACTCGACCATGGCGCCATCGCGAAGGCCGGGAAGGGTTTTCGCTGACACGGAGCTCCGCTTGGGGCAAGTAGCTCGGACGCTGTTCGCGGCCGTGGCCGTGTGCTCGCTCGCCGCGGCCTACTCGTGTCGTCTGCCCTGGTGGCTCGGCCCAATGGGAATCGCCGCATTCCTCGCGAGCTTGCGAGGTGCCCGTCCTAGGACAGCTGCACAACTAGGTCTTGGGGTCGGCACACTGGTGAGCGCGACGGCGCTGAGCTGGCTGCCGGAGGGCCTCGCGCGGTCGAGCCGCTGCACCTTCCCGATTGCGGTTCTAATCGCTTCGGGCGCGGCTCTCGCATACGGCGTGCGCTATTGCTTCGCTGCCTGGGCGGACGCCAGAGCGGTTGCCAACGATTGGCCGGAGGGCGCGGGCTTCATACCTGGCTTTGCCGCGAGCGAACTAGTGCTGCCGGGTCCGATGCCCTGGTATCTCGGCGTGACGGCGCACGACGAGC
The DNA here is from genome assembly GCA_035547195.1 of Polyangiaceae bacterium. Lineage (GTDB taxonomy): Bacteria > Myxococcota_A > Polyangia > Polyangiales > Polyangiaceae > DASZVB01. The sequence continues at coordinate 118,950 of DASZVB010000120.1, read as the reverse complement.
CGGTATTGCTTCAGGTAGCAGGCGTCTTTGGCCCGATTGGCGTATCAACCGCGGTCGTTTGTATCGGCTTCCTGCTCCTGAACCTTACGCGGCTTGTCGGCATCCTTTACGAGCATGGTCGTAGACCTTCGGGCATTCGTCATGATCCCAGAGTCCGCTCCCGGACACGGGGATGCGTGTGCTGGGGCGCGCTCGTCGTTGCGTTCTGCACGTATGGTATTTGGAAGCTATCGCATCCGACGGAAAATGACAACGTCGCAGGGCGCTCGAGTCGAATTGGGATCGTGCAACACAACTCGATACCGGAATCGACCAGGTCGGCGCGCGTCGGTATCGATCTGATTCGACAACAAGTGCTCGCGACGTGGAAGCTCCGTGGCCTTGGAGCGGAGCTGGTCGTTTGGGGTGAGAGCGCCGTGTCCGTGGCCGTGCCGATAGCGAAAGTACGCGAGCTCTATCCGAGGCTGTTTACCGCGGCTCTCGGTGTGCCCTCGCTGATTGGAGCCGCGTTGACAGCCGACACTCCGGCTCGATTTTACAATACGGCAGTCTCGTTGAACGAGCGCGGAGAAGTCCTCGACGTCTATGTCAAGCGGCGCCTCGTGCCTTTCAGCGAAGAGCTGCCAGGCAAGGAACGATTTCGCTTTCTGAGCGAGCTGTTCCCGGATGCGCGCGAGCTGCCTGGCGAGGACCGCGCTGCAACGGTCGAGCTCCTCGGGCATCCGGTGTCAGTCGTCATTTGCTTCGAATCACTACTACCAACGCTCGTACGAGAGTCCCTGATGCACGATCGCGGGCAGGCCCTCTTCGCGCTCGTGAACGACGCGTGGTTCGGCAACACTTGGGAACCGTGGATGCACTTCGCGGCGGCGAAACTCCGTGCCGTCGAAAATCATCGCTACGTCGTCCGAGCATCAGGGACCGGCATCTCTGGAATCATCGACCCCTTCGGTCGCGTGCGAGAGCGCAGTCGTCCTTTGTCGCCCGCGAATTTGCTCGGACGTATCGACTGGCACAACGAAACGACGCCTTATCAACGTTTCGGGGATTACCCATGGTGGCTGGCAGGGCCGGGCGTTCTCTTCGTGGCCGTGACGCAGCGACGTCGAATCGCGCCGCGTTCCTGCAGCCAAGGAAAGAATCCGGTTTAGGTGTCGACAGCTGCATGACGTCCTTCCCTCGCAACTGGAACGCGACCACTGCCATCACGAGGTCATCTCGATGGTGATCGCGGGCCCAGAGTCCGAAGGCCACGCGGCTTGCACGGTGCTGGCTATGCTGAGGCGAGGCAACAACTCCCCCTGAAGCATCGCGTAGAGTCACCGCGCAGCCCCGGGAACAGTCACGCAGCAATGGGGCGCGGCACCGCATCTTGGCACGGCCGTTGCTTCGTCCGCACCGATCTGCCCGTAACGATCCGCTTTCACCCGCTTTACGCGGGATTTGCACCGAATCAACGAACACGACCTCGAAGCGGCTTGTACTCGGCATGGCACAGCTGGCACATTTGTCGGAGACTTCAAAGGAGGGTGGCCCTTGTTATTGAATTTTCGTCTGTGGGTGGGATGCGTTGCGCTTTGCACACTGGCGTCAGTTGGCTGCAGCTCCACTAAGAGCGATGGTGCTGTCGCTCCCGGGCGATGCACCGGCGGCCAGTGTGACGTGGGGCCATCCACATCGGATGCGGGACCGGAGGCAACGGATGCAAGCCCTCGTATGGAAGCAGGCCCCGCAATCTCGTGCGTGGCCGGTCCGGGGGTAACGACACTCTACGAAGGCGCAGCAACGACGTTCGCTGTTGGGCGTGAGCGCGTCGTGATCGTCAGCGACTCGCTTCTCTCCGTGCCACTCGCCGGTGGCGCTCCGATGGTGCTGGCGACCCCGAGCGAGCCGCAAGGGCTCTTCGTGCTTGGTTCGACGGCATACTACCAAGAGTGGAAACCACCGGGGGACGTCGTCGGTGGAGGCGGGGTGCCACTCATGGCCGTACCGATCACGGGCGGAGCGCCAAGCATCTTCGTGTCGGCATTTCCTGCGTTCACCATGTCGCCCGGGGCAACCGACGCTACATCGTACTATTTCTCGCCGGCTAGCGCCGTTGGCAAGGTCGGCGGCCTGTCGAAGCTAACGCCACCGTCCACGACGCTGGATGCGCTCACAACGGAGCAATTCATCGCATCCTCAGTCGCTCCCTACGGCGAATACGTCTACTTCATTGGAACCGACACCGCGCTAACGACCGGTTTCATCGGGCGCGTGCCAAAGCGCGGAGGCGGTGTGGAACACCTCGTCTCGGATATCGGCGTCCCCGTGCGGACATTTACCGTGGACGAATCCGGCTTGTATTGGGTCCAGCCCCTCGGACGCTGGGCGGACGGAATCCACCGCGGCGCACCCTATGTTGTGCAGCACGCCGGCCTCGATGGTTCTCAAGTCACGCAAATCCTCAATGACGGTCCAAACTCGATCGCGGCGTCGCATGGTCAGCTCTATTTCACCACTTCACACGAGATCGATCGCGTTGCCGCTACGGGAGGTCCGATCACCACTGTAGCGAAGAATCAGGACGCTCCGACGATGCTCACGATCGCATGTGCTAACCTCGTATGGGCGAACGGACTCGATACGGGGCCGGACGGGGGTAGCTTGCGCGGATCGCGGATGGATGGAGCCGTTCGGTCGCCCGACGGGTCCGCGTCGGGCCCACGCGACGGTTCGGTTCCTGAGGAGGCCTCGATGATTCATGGGGAGGGCGGTGGAAGTCCCAAGCTCACACGCATCGTGACGGCGTGCATTCCGGAGTGAGCCCCGTTCACCTTGTCCCATCCGCGCACCCCGCTCCGCATTTCGTCGTCCGAGCACACGGGCGGCGTCAGAAGAGCGGCGGATCGCGTGCAGGTGCCCGCCGTGGGAGCCCGATGGGCTCGCGGAGGTGTCGGCGAAGCGAGCGATGCCGTTGGGCACGGTGACTGGAGCGAACGGGCAAGCGACCGTTTACCCTGGCAGATCGATGACGAAGGTTGGGCGGAGCATCTGTGCCCGGCTGTTGTTACGTAGCCAGCGAGAGCTACCGGTTTCCCGACCGCGGGCAAATCCTGGAGGAGTTGTCGCTGATGCTACACGCATCTGCGTCGACCCTCGTCCCCTCAGTCCGCTGCCGGCGGTCTGCGAGTTCGATGGCGATACTGGCGACGAGTTCCCATCGCCCCGCATTGGCCGCGAGCGTGAGCGCCCGCGCGAGTGCCGCGTCCACGATGTGGTGGAGATTAGAGACCGCTGCATCGTCCCCCATCAGGCCCTGCGCGACGCTCGGGGCATTCTTCCCTTCCGACGAAGCCGGCGTTCGGTTACGTACCCTGGTTCCGTGCTCCTCGTCGAATCGTCCCGAATCGTCCGAGGCGACCACAGGTCGCGCACTTACAAGCACGACCGGGCACGGACCGGGGACACGCTCCGGTGCGGATCGAGCCTCTTTGTGCGCCATCGTACCCGTGCCGTCGGCTTCGAATCCCGCCCTCTCCGCTGATATTTCGGATTCAGATCACGTCGTTCCGATAGTCATCCTTTCGTCGCTGCCCACCGGCTGCCCAGAGTTCAGGAGTGCAATCGCTTCCCTGAGCGTGCTCGGCACCAAGTGCATGTACCGAAGCGTCATGCTCAGCGTCGAGTGTCCGGCGAGCTCCTGAATCGCCTTTGGTGGCGCTCCGCGCATCGCGAGATGCGAGCAGAACGTGTGCCGAAGGACATGCGTACCGATCCGGCACAGCCCTGCCCGCTTCGAGCCGTGCCGGAGCGCAGCCTCGATCGCAGACTGGGTGAACGGACGCCCGTCGCCGTGACAGAAGACGAGCTCGCCTCGCAGCGAACAGCGTCGTCCTTCGAGTACGAGGTCCGACCCGGATGCGCCGCGCTGGGACCGCGTCGTTGCCGCCGCCTACTTTGCTGCGGTCGCCGTAGCCGGGCCGACGGGGCACCCGATCGACTGCGCTTCCGCCGGGCTGAGCGCCATCGTCTCGACGGTCTTCTTGGTTTGCGTCGTGGTCGTGACGAGCTTCGCCTGGTACGTCCAGTGGAAGTTCTCCAGCCCGGTGCCGTTACCGTTTTGGTCAACGGTCAGCGGCAAACCGAACATGCCGAAGTCGATCGTCGATTGCTCCTTGTTGTGTGACCAATCGGGGCCCTCGATGTTGAAGGTCTTCTCCTCGCCCGGGACGATGTTCGTCTTGTGGAACTTATCCAGGGCGGTGTCGGAGAGCTCGACCTCGTTGTCGTTGACGTTGAGCCTCAGCTCGACGCCACCGAGCCGCAGGACGTGGTCGGTTTGATTCACGACGTGAAGCTTGAAGGTGAGCGACTTGGGTTTGAAATCCACGCCGGTTTGCGTCGTGATCTGGTACTGCTTCTTCGCGTTCGGGTCGCTACTGTTCACGTTGATGAGGCCGCCGAGCAAGCTGCTCGACTTGCTCTGGTCGATCGGCGCGCACGTCTTCGACGGCGTGTCGCTCGTCTTGAACGGAAGCGGGACCACGCTGACCGTCACCCCACCGCGCGCCTGGGATTCCTTTCCAGTCTCGACGGAGGTGACCTGCGGCATGCTGTACGTGACGGTCTGCATCTGTTCGTCGGTGGCGGGCCCCTTCGCCTGCTGGGGCATACACGCGGCCGCGGCGACGAGCGCTGGCAGGCAGCTCGTGCAGAGGGCTACGACGTTCCTTGACACGCTTTTGGTGGATGCGATGTGTTGCTTGTACATGTCGGCTCCTTGCGGACTCTTGCGGCGACTCCGATACGCCCGGCGTCGCGGGAATCTTTCCTGGTTTCCCGTAAGGTCTTCGCAATGCATCGAGCCGTCGCACGAGCGCGCATCGCCACGCACGCCAGCGACTGCGAGGACCTTCGTCTGGTTCGCACGTATCACGCACGGCAGGATCTCGATAGACACGCGAAGCGTGACGAGAAACGAATTCAGCAATTTCGTACCAGACCTGTCGCTTGCCCGAAACTAGTCGCGCCTTGCGTTCACCCGAAGGCGAGAAACGCAAGGCGCGCTGGGCATTTCGAGTCGGTCGGCGCGCAGTCCACGCGGCGCGCTCGGGTCAATTCAAGCTTGGATGCCGCACAGCCACTGAGCGGGGTGCGGGATTATTGGAGGGAGCCGCACTTGGGCGTGATGGCTGTCGTGTTGTAGTGATAAACGCCGTCGCTGGTGAGGTACGTAACAGGCTCCGGGAGATCGGTATAGTTTTCCCCACCAGGGAAGCCCATGTCCGAGACGTTCGTGAGCCCGATGGTGTCGGCGTACTTCTGGTAGCCGCTTCCCCAACACCAGACGGTGTTTCCGGTGTGAAGCGCGCAAACCCTGCCATGGCCGGGGTAGAGGCGAGTCACGCCGGAAAGAGCGGTTACTCCATCCTGCAGCTTCACCAGCGTCGGGACGGTGACAGGATTGGTGGCGTCAGCCGTTCCGGCCTGGCCTTCATAGTTGGGCCCCCAACACAGCACCTTACCACCGTCGACCGCGCATACTCCGTCTTGATCGGCTCCTCCGCCCTGCCACGAATGCGTGACGACGACCTGTGACGGATTCGTCAATCCCAGAATCTTGGTTGGATACTTGCGGTTGGTCGCGTCACCGGTCCCCAGCTGTTTGGAGGCGTTCAAACCCCAGCACCAAACTTCGTTGACAGTCTTGTTCTGAACGAGCGCGCACGCGGCTGCGGAGCCGACGGAGAGCTCTTGGACTCCCGTCATCGGTGTCGCGCCATCCGTCGTGATCGCCTGCGCATAACCGGAAATCAGGCTCGTGCCGTTGTTCACGAGGTAGGTCAAGTCGCCCCAACAATAGATCTCGCCGTCGTTCGTTACGGCGCACGAAGAGCCCTGACCGATCGTCTTTACGTTGGTGAGCGGCGTGTTCGCCGCGGTCAATACTTGCGTCGCGCGGTACGTGGCACCGTTCGTATCCGTGGTGCCGTTGCCGAGTTGTCCACTCTTGTTGCCGTTCGCGCTAGCGCGCCAGCACCACGCGCTGCCGTCGTCGCGCGCGGCGCAGCCGACACCGCCGCCGACACCGTCGGTGCCGTCAAAGACCGCGACTGCCCCGGTGAGCGGCTGCGCGGTGTTCGCGTCGAGCACGGGTGTCTGCGTACCTGCCGCGCTAGTCGGCTCCTGCAGCACGACACCGTCGGCGCGAACGATGTAAGTACCGAAAACGTCCTTCGCACAGCTGCAGCTCGAGTGGATTAGACACGTGAGATCCGTGTCGCACTCGGCGCCCGAAGTGCAGCAGGCTTCCCCGAGCGCGCCGCAAGCCGTGCTCGTCGTTCCTCCGCTGCTCGTCGTTCCTCCGCTGCTCGTCGTTCCCCCGCTGCTCGTCGTTCCCCCGCTGCTCGTCGTTCCTCCGCTGCTCGTCGTCCCCCCGCTGCTCGCCTTCCCGCCCGACCCCGATTTCCCGATGCTACCCGAGTCCCCGGCGTCGCTCGTCCCGCCGTCGGTCGACGTGCCGCCTTCACCGCTAGAGGAGCCCGCCGCGGCCGAGGCGCCGCCCTTGCTCGAGGTGCCGCTCGCGCCTCCGCTCCCGTTCAGAGCGCCGCCGCCCGAGTTGCCGCCGCCCGTGCCGTTCGCGTTGCCGCCGCTCGATGTCGATGGCCCGGCGTCACTGCCGCCGGCGCCAGCGGAGGCGCCGCCGCCGTCGCTCGATTTGTTCTCGGGTGGCAAACCGCTGGAACACCCGGCGGCGACGAGCGTGCTCACGAGAACGGTCCAGACGTATCCCAACCTGTTGATGCTCGTCATGTTCAGAATGCTCCTTCGATTGAAAATCCGCCGGACGATGGCGACACCCAAGGTGACAAATGCGAAGCTGCTCTCGTGACGGTCGCGCTGGGCGCCGTCATCAAGAGGATGATTCCGCCGAGCGCGGCGGCGCCGCTCGCGCCGAGCGTCGCGTAGCCGATGGTCTTCTCGCGGTTGGCGTCCGATTCCATGCTCTCGGCTTTGGGACGATCGCCGGCGTTCGCGGTGGTGACGGCATCGAGATGCTCGTTCTGGCCCATGACAGCGAAGACGACGCCGATACCGACGCCGATGAGTCCCGCGCCGCCGATCGCGTACGCCGCGATTCGCTGGCCGCTTCCCGTGTCGGAGACGGCAGGAGGCGGCTCCTTTGCGGACGGCGGCGTGGAGGGCCGCGGCGCAGGCGCCGCGGGCGCGGGCGCGACGATCGGAACCAGCGCGAAGTCGAGATGGATACGTTGCTGTGGCAGAACCGTAACGTCGCGCCGCTCGGGCTTGCGTCCATCGAGAAAGACCTCGACGGTGTGCGTGCCGCCGGCTACTCGCACGGGGAGCGAGAGCGGAGATCGCCCGACGGCCTCGGCGTCGACGCGCACCTCGGCCCTGGGCGCGTTCACGGTGATGTCGAGCAGCGCGATCTTGGCGCGCTGCCGGACGAGCTCGGCGTCCACTTCCTTTCGCCGCGCTTCGGGGACGCTCGTGCCGCCTTGCTCTCGATAACGCTCGAAGGCGGCGACGGCGGCGACGGGGCGCCCGAGAGCCGCGTAAACGGAGCCGAGGTTGTACAGGACCTGCCACGCGGGCTTGAGGTCGTACGCCCGCTCGAACTCGCTCGCGGCGTCGCCGAATCGCTGCTCGTCGAACGCGCGCACGCCGGCCTCGAAGTGCTGACCCGCCTCTTCGCTCGCGTCCGCCCGCGCCGGCGCGCTCTCGAGGCAGAGGCCTGCGAGCAGGGAAGCCGAGACGCACACGCGGAGGGCCATTCTTCTGGGTTTCATCTGCAGAGAGCGTGCCGATCAGGGATAGGGGTTCTCCGGATCCACATGGAGCCGGTGCTGTTCCACGTCCGCGGGCTTCGGAGCCGCCGGGGCGGACACGACCGAAGGCGCGGGAGTCACGGCGATTGACGCTGTCGGAGCGGCGGCGCGATCGTCGGAACCGCCGGAATTCGAGGGCGAAGGCGCGACCAGCGAGGTGGACGGAACTGCAGCCACGCGCATCGCGGAGTCGTCGGGCGCGACTGCCGGGCGCGCGCTCGCGGCTTCGGGCGCGGGCCAGCGGTGTTCGTTCGAGACGGGCCTCGCGGAGGCGACGGAGTGCCGCTCGCGATTGTCCGGACGCTCTTCTCGCTGTTCGGACACCCGGCGTTCACCGTCCGGCGGAGCTCCCGCAGAAGCAGGAGCCGGGCTTTGGGGCTGAAGCGGGGACGCGGCCGAAGGAGCGATCGACGCTCCGGAAACGGGCGCGGCCGACGTGGGATCCTCGGCTCCGGAGCCCAGCCGGTGCTCGACGAGCCGCCATGCCCAGGTCCCCGCGAGCGTCGCGACGACAGCAACGACCATGGCGAGCGGCCCGAGTCGCGTCCGACTCGATTCTCGCTTCGCGTCGCGTGTCGGATGTGAAATCGGCGCATTCGTCGTCGGCGGCGAGAACCGGCCGCCGAGCGCTCCGGAAATGACTCCGGTCTCCAGGGACGGGCGCGTTTCTCGAAGGTGCGCTGGAGTTTCGGCAGCGGATCGCGTGCCCCCTTCATCCGCGGCGTGCACGAACGGTAAGAGCGCCGCGCGGAGTTCCGACATGCTCTGAAAGCGGTCGTCCGCGTCGCGCGCCATCGCCCGCTCCACGGCCGCGACGAGATCGCCCGGGAGATCCGGTCGAAGCCGCCCGAGCAGCGTCGGGGGCTCGGTCGCGACGCGAAAGGCGATCTCGAGCGCGGAGGTTCCGCCGTGGGGCTTCTTTCCGCTCAGAAGCTCGTAGACGATCACGCCGAGAGCGTAGACGTCCGTCCGCGCGTCGAGCTCGGGCGACCCACGCGCTTGCTCGGGCGACATGTAGTGAGGCGTCCCGAACACCGGCCCCGTCGTGGGGGCGCCGTCAGCCAGGTCCAGCCTGCGGAGCTTCGCGATTCCGAAGTCGAGGATCTTGACGAGCTCGGTTCCGTCGGCGCGCCGCGTGAGAAAGAGGTTCGCCGGCTTCAAGTCGCGATGGACGATGCCGAGACCGTGCGCGACACCGAGCCCGCGCGTCACCTGCACCGCGAGCTCGGCGGAGCGTGATACCGAGAAGGTCCCGAGCCGCGCGAGCGCGCTCGCGCAGTCTTCGCCGTCCAAGAACTCCATCACGAGGTAGCGCGCGCCGTCCGGAGTCGCCCCCGTGTCGAAGACGGCGGCGATGTTCTCGTGCTCGAGGGACCCCGCGGCGCGCGCCTCGTTCTCGAAACGAGCGACGATGTCCGGCGCTGCAGCATACTTGGGCAGCAGGAACTTGATCGCCAGACGGCGGCGGATCTGCTTGTGGCGGGCCTCGTACACCTCTCCCATTCCGCCGACACCGAGCACGCGGGCGATCTCGTACTTGTCATCCAGGGTCGTCCCGACTCGCCCGCGTCCGACGGTGGGGCAAGGAACCGCTTCCGCGTGATGTCCGCCACAAGAAGGGCACGGGCTTCGCTCCACTATTGTCGCTCCTTGCGGGCGCGAGTCCGGTCGTACTCGGGATGCGCATCGAGCAGGCGATTGGCCCGCGAGCGACTGATCCCGAGGGCATCGGCCGCCTTCGATACGTTGCCGCCGTGAAGCTGCATCGCCGAGACGAGCGCCTCGAACGCGTCGGGATCGTCCACCGGTGCGCTCGGTCTCCGGAACGCCGGATAGGCGGGATGCGGCCCGGGCTCCAGCACCTCGCCGGGCAGCATCGATCGGCGGAAGACGCAGGCGTCGTCGTGAACGGCCAGCAAGTGCCTGGCGACCCCGACCAGTCCACGGACGTTCCGCGGCCAATCGTGGAGCAACAGCGCTTCGGCGAGGCGCGGTTCGAGATCACGCCCCGCGCCGCCCGGCAGCTCGGCGAGGAGGCGCTTGAACAGCGGAATGACGTCCTCGCGTCGCTCCCGGAGCGGCGGCAAAACGACCGTGAATCCGTCGAGACGCGCGAGCAAGTCCTCGCGAAACCGGTGCGCCTCCACGGCCTGCTTCAACGGCGACTGCGCGGCGCAGACGATCCGAACATCGACGGGCACCGGACGCGAATCGCCGAGAGGAATGATTTCCCGCCGTTCGATGGCGCGTAACAACTTGGCTTGGAGTGAAAGGGACAGATTCAGGATCTCGTCGAGGAACAGAGTGCCGCGTGCGGCGGCTCGGAAATAGCCGTCGTGCTCCCTGTCGGCGCCGGTGAAGGCGCCTTTTCGATGGCCGAACAGATGGCTCTCGGCCAGGTTCTCTGGAAGGGTTCCGCAGTCGACGTCCACGAATGCACCCGCCCGACCACTCCAGGCATGTACCGCGCGGGCGATGCCTTCCTTCCCCGCCCCGGTCTCGCCCTGCACGACGACCGCGAGATCCTTCGGAGCGACGCGCCGCACGCGTTCCGTGAGCTCGAGGAGCGATGGTCCTCCGTACCAGCCGTCGGCGATTTCCGTGAGCTCGTAGGGGCGAGCCTGCCCGAGATCCAAGAGCACTACGAGTCCCACCCATTCCCCGATACGAACGACGTCGCCCGGCGCGAGCAGGCGTTCCTTCTCGCGCTGCCCGTTGACGAACACGCCGTTGCGGCTGCCGAGGTCGGTGATGACCGGAAACGCGCCCCGAACTCGTATGCGGGCATGCCGCCTCGACACTTCGTCGCCGAGAAGCACCGTGTCGCACGCTGCGTCTCGTCCGAGGTGATGCTCGTCTTCGAGAACCGACAACGCAGTAGAAGGATGCACCCACCGAATCGCGCCGCGGCCGAGCGCGGCGTGACCGGTGGTAGTGCCGGCAGACGGGCGGGTCGTCCCTCCCGCGCAATCCCGTTCTGGCATCGCGTGATCGCGAGGAGCAACTGCGGCTCTCGCGGGGCGCTCAACTTAGCAAGGCGACTGGTCGCATTTCAAAGGTCAAACGTCCGGACGCGCGAGAGAGAGCAAGATCGTTCAAGGCGTGGAACGACATCGCGCAAAGATGGAGTGCCGCTGGACGACGAGCGAAGGAAGCCGAGCGCGGCTCGTAGCTGTTACCCGCCCGAGCTGCCGTCCTACGTGCCGACGCGCGGTACCGTCCCGGCGATGTTCTGAATGCGATCCTCCATCGGCGGGCGGGCGTCAGGATCGACCCGCACGTCGATGACGCAGGGGCGGCCGCAGTTGAGACCGTGCTGTAGTGCAGTAGCAATGTCATCAGGGGCGTCCACGCGTAGCCCCTCGGCGCCGAGGCCGCGCGCGATCCGGGCGATGTCGGGTGCGACGCGAACGCTCCCCATTTCGACGTTCTCCGTGGGGCCGAGCACGGCGAGAGTGCCCATTCGCACGAGGGCGTGCCCGCCGTTCGAAAGCACGACGTAGATGAGACCCGAAACTCCCTGTTCGACCGCGGTGTGGATCTCGAGCCCCTTCGAAAGGAAAGCGCCGTCGCCGGCCACGCATACCGTGGGTAGGCCCGAGCCGAGTCGAACGCCGAGGGCCGCTGCGATTGGATGACCCATGCAGGACCAGCCCATGGGAATGTAGCTCCTCTGCCCTGGCCGCAATCGCATACAATGCGCGACGAAAAGGCAGCTTGTGCCGATGTCAGCGAGCACCCGCGACTCCGGTGGCAAGGCAAGCTCGATCTCGTGCACGAGGCGCTCGGGACGGATGGGCACGGCGCCGCTGTGCAGCGCGTCCGGCTGGGAGAAACGGGAGCGAGCCGACAGAAAGCTCGACGTCCAAATCGGCGCAGGCCGCTCGTCGAGCCCACCAGCCAGGCCTCTCACGGCTTCGGCCGCATCCCCGCACAAGGGAAAGCACTTGTACCGTCGATCGAATACGACGGGGTCCTCGTCGATGTGTACCAAGGCCAGGTCCGGCACGATGGCGTCGCTGTAGTTCATGGTTGCGAACTCTCCGAGCCCGGTGCCGACGGCAATCAATGCGTCCAGTCTGCTGGTCAATACGTCTCGAGCAAGCGGGCTACCGCCGAGCGAGAACACTCCAATGGACAGGGGATGGTACTCGGGGACGATGCCCTTACCGCTGCAGGTCGTTGCGATCGGCGCGCCGATTCGGTCCGCCAGGCCGACGATCTCCGGCCCCGCGCGACGAGCGCCGCCGCCAACGAGAAGAGCGATTCGCTCGCAGCGTCTCAGGATTGCGGCGGCGTCCGCCAGTGCCTCGCTAGCGACGCCGCGCGGCACGTGCTGGGGGACCGCCATCTTGCGGGACGAGCGCGGCAGAACGTGAGCCCGCTGGACATCGAGCGGAATCGCAACGTGTACGGGTCGGCGTAGCCGAATGGCGCGGCGCAAGGCCTCCTCTAGCGCGAACGCTGCTTGCTCTGCCGAACTGCATTCCACACTCAACGCAGTCGCGGGCCGCGACATGGCCGTGGCGTTGACGCCGAAGCACGTGCTGTCCTGTGCAGCGCGCAGGCCGCCCATCGTGGTGGCGACCTCGCCGCTGACCAACAGCACCGGGTTGCGCTGAAGGGCGCTGGCTCCGATGCCGGTGAGCGCGTTCGTCACGCCGGGCCCTCCGATCGTGAGCACGACGGACACCCCGTCGGTGGCCCAAGCATGCCCGTCCGCGGCGGCGGCCGCGCCGGATTCGTCCTTGCAGCAGACGGTGCGAATACACGGGGATTTCCCGAGCGCCTCGAGGATTGGCAGCAGCGTTCCCCCTGGAACCGTATACACGCGATCGACCCCCGCATCCTCGAGCAGCTCGACGAAGTAGGTCGCGACGGTGGACGGAGCACGCACGGACGACTGCGAATCGTGCGTCTCCGTTCCGGACGGCACTGTCGTCATCGGACACCTCCAACGCGCAGCGAGAGCAGAACCACGGCGAGCACCGGTCCCTGGATGAAGAAGACACACGACATGAACGGATGCCACGTTCGGCGCGCCTCGCCGAGTAGAGGCCCGATGATCCGCAGCTGACGCTCCAGGCGCCAGGTCCAGAAGAGCGCGACTTCGACCGCGAGCAGCCACGCCGGCCCACCTCGAACGACGTCGGCCGCGATCACGGCAAGATAGACTCCGAGGCTCGTCGGCAGCACGACCGCAGCCACCGCCATGTTCTCAGCGACGCCGTACGCGACCGGCGGCAACTCCTGAAAGCTCGACCGCAGGCGGAGCCGAGATGCAAGCAGCATCGTGAACGGCGGCTGGAGCAGGTGGAGCAACCCGATGCAGCGAATGACCCACTCGTAATTCATGAGAGTGCATCGAGCAGCAACCATGCCCGAGCCCCGCTGGAGCTCGACGCCCCTGATTCCTGCATCTTTGCCGATCGAGGCGACGCCAACCCGACCTCTGGACGTCCAGCCGTGGACGTCCACGGCGCCCGCGTTCGGGGATCATGCTCTGCTGTTCGTCCGGTGCAGGCTAACCCAGTGAGCTGGGGGACACCCTTTCTGCCGTTTGAAGATGCGGGTGAAGAACGTCGCTGAAGCCGAGGTCACGAGCAACGTCCTTGATCGGTACCCCGAGAAGCAGCCGCCGCTCCGCTTCGTGAATGCGGCACGCCGTCCAGAACTGCCCGATGCTGACCCCGAAGGCGTCCTTGAAGAGCGCACACAGCCGGAACTTGGAGAGGCCTAGATCGCCCGCCAGCGTATCCAGCTTGGGACGATCCTCGATGTGGGCCATCAGATACTCGCGGGCACGCCGAAGGCGATAGTCCCGCACCGGGTCGAGCTTCACGCCCGTCTTTTGGGGCACTTCGCTCAGACGCTGCACGATCGCTGCCAGCAGATCTCCACAAGCGGCATCCACCTCGAAGGGCGTCTGACCGGTCGCGTTGACCGCGACGAAGCGACGGATAGCGGAGTGAACGACGGCGTCCTCGAGGCTCGGCGTCCTCAAGTGGAACCTCCCGACATGCTCCAGTCCTTCCGCGGCTTCAGCCACGAGCGTCGGCCCCAGGCGCACGAGATCGAAATCAGCCGGCGCCGTGACGTTCGTGGTCACGTGGATGTCCCCCGGCTCAGTCGCCATGAGCCCCCCGGCCGTGGTCACCAGCGACCGTCCACGCGTCTTCCAGAAGGCGGCGACTCGCGGCTGATTGGGGGCCACTGCTGCCACGGAGACGTAGTCATTCACCTCCGTCCAGCGACGAGTCGAGCCGCGCGCCGACATGATGAGGATCCGCTCGCGCGGAACAGACGCCGAGACCATTTCTCCTGGCAGGTCCGTAGGGATCCAGAGACGACGGTCCATTGCCTTGCCCGGCGAGCATACGGGCAACGACGCCCACCACGCTACGCATTCGGCTCCAGCCTCGTACTAGATTGGCCACGAGTCACGCACCGAGGCGGGCAGGCCTGGAAGGGCTCAACCTGGCTGACTTCGCTGCAATCGATCGTACGAGGTTGCTGCCTCGATGCGGTCGCCGTCGCACCCCGAGAGGTTCTCGCGATCCATCGAATCGGACCCGACGGTATTGCCATCGCTTTGCGAGGCGCGGTAACGAAATGGTCGTCATGGACGAGACGCGTCGCCCAGTCCGTGTCCCAGATCCGTCGTCTCTGCCGACCGCCCCCTCCAAGCCCGAAAGCATCCGGCGCGCCGACGAGCCGCTGACCTTGCACCTGGCTGGACCCGATGCGGCGTTTCGGCGCCACCTTCTCTCCGGTCCCGTCGTGCGCATCGGGCGCGGAGATGACAACGACATCGTCCTAGAGGGCGAACAGGTGTCTCGACACCACGCGGAAATCCGGGAGGAGGCCGATGGCTGGACCGTGCTCGACCTCCTCAGCCTGAACCATGTCTACGTCAACGGGCGCGAAGTGACGAAGGCATCCCTGGAGCCTGGCACCATCGTCCGCTTCGGGGAGTGGGTCTGTGTGGTCGGGCGCGGGAAGGCATGCGTTGGGCAAATCGAGGGCGACCTGTTCGGCTCCGCAGCGTTGGAAAGCGCCGTCGCCGATCTTCGCCTGGCCGCACGGCAGCCACTGAACGTGGTCATCTCGGGCGAGACCGGCACCGGCAAGGAGCTGGTCGCCCGCGCGCTTTTCCGATGGAGTCAGCTGAAAGGGAAGTTCGTAGCCGTGAACTGCGCCGCGCTTGCGGACGGGCTCGTCGAGGCGGAGCTGTTCGGTCACGAGCGCGGCGCGTTCACTCACGCTACCTCGGCGCGTCCCGGCCTCGTGCGGTCTGCAGACAAGGGGTTGCTGTTCCTCGACGAAATCGCCGAGCTAACTCTGTCGGCGCAAGCCAAGCTGCTGCGCGTGCTGGAGGAAGCGGAAGTCCTGCCCGTCGGCGCAAGCGAGCCCGTGCCTCTCGAGCTGCGAGTCGCGGCCGCGACGAACCGCGACCTCGACGCCATGGTGGCCGAAGGCACGTTCCGTGCGGATCTACTCGCTCGTCTCGCAGGGATCGTTGTGCGAATGCCTCCGCTGCGCATGCGCCGGGAGGACATCCTCCCGCTCTTTCATCGTTTCGTTCACAAGATCCTCGACCGGAACGCGCCCTTGTCCCCGGAGCTCGCCGAAGCCCTGACCCTCTACGCATGGCCGGGTAACGTCCGCGAGCTGCGCCAGGTAGCCAGTCGGACCGCTGCGATCCGGCCAAACGAGCGCCCGTGGCGACCGCGCGACGTGCAGCTCGGAAACGAGCGTCAACGTTCGGAGCGCTCTGCGCCCGAGCGCGTCGACCCGAACTCCACTCCGAGACGCCGACCGCTCGAGCGCGGCGAGGTCGAAGCCGCCCTGCGTGCGTCCAACGGCATCGTAGCGCAAGCGGCAAAGAGGCTCGGCGTCGTGAAACAGACGCTCTACACGTTCATAGAAGGCAACGGCATTTCGCTTTCGGATTTTCGCGCGACGTCGCGCGAGCATTGACTCTTCACCGGCGGGTGAACCGCAACTCGGGCAGATGAGGCGCCTGACCCGGCGCGAAGGGCTTTCGCAGGTCTACGTGGGTCACTTACTTCGGCTTCTCGAGCTGCACCCGGACATCAGGACGGCGAATCGCGGCGTTGCCGCCGTCACAGTCGTCGAATCCCCACTTCGAGAACGTCACTCGTCCCCCTCTCAGCTTTGATTCGAGTCGCGTTCGCCTCGTTCGAGGCGAGTTCGTCCAAGACGAACTTTGCTCAGGCACCCTCGCGCGTCAACAATTTCGTGCGGCGATCAGGGTTCGTCCGGGACGAACGAGTCACTCCTCTGGTGCGCCTACCGTGCGGCCCCATGCCTCGCCGCTCGGCTCCGAATCCACTCGCGCTGGCCGTGGGGCGCAGGATTCGTGAGCTCCGGTCCGAGCGGCGAATGACCGCGGAACGGCTCGCGTTCGAGAGCGATCTGGGTTCGAAGGGTTACCTCAGCGACATCGAAAGTGGACGCGCCAGCCCTTCGCTTACGACGCTCCAGATCATCGCGGCACATCTCGATGTTTTGATCGTAGATTTACTCACGGTCCCTGACCGTAGCGATCGTGAGCGACTCATCGATCGGACGCGGTGGCTAACGCCGGGTGCCACACGAAAGCTGTTGCGCGACATGCCAATCGGTCCACCGCCCGCGCTAGAGGATGAGAGCGTCCGGCGATCGGTTGCGCTCGGCCCCGTCAAGTCCAAGCCGTATCCCCGCCCTACCGCCACCAAGAAGCTGAGCGTCGCCGATCCGCCGAAACGTTCAGGACGCGCGGTCGCGAGCAAGCCCCCGGTTAATCGGCGCCAGCGATGAACGTTCTCACGGCGCGCACCAGTCAAAGACCTTCTGAGACCCCGAGCCGAGCTCGGCCATCGCAAGTGCCCGAGTCCGGTCGATTCTCAGCGCTTCCGACGATCGAGCCCGCCGACTAAACGGCTGCCTTCTTCAGCGCCTCGTACTCGTCAGGTGTGTCGGTCACGATGAACACGATGCGCGTGCGCTCGAATGGGTTGAGGTGAGCGTCGAGGTGCTTCCAGATGTGGTCCTGCCGCTCGCTCGGAGACTGGTGGGCGAAGGAGCCCGAAAGCACGAGACCGCCGACCTTCCCGCCCGGCACGTCCTCGAGCTCGATGCGCGCATCGTCGCCGACCGCCTCCTTGAGGGCGTCGGCTACCTTATCCTTCAGGGATTTCTCCATCGCTCGTCTCCTACTGTCACTATATCGAACGCGGCGTCCATGAGCTCGATGCAGGCAACCTTGAGTGTGTCCGAACCTCGCTTCACGCGCTCGTAGTACTTGAGTTCGTTCAGGTGTTTCCGCAGCCGCGACTCGTCGGAATAGCGAAAATTGTTCAGCCAGAGGAGGTGGACCGTCTGGACCGGGCCCCGTAGTCGGGTCCGCGCACGGTCGCCGAGCCGGTCGTGGTCGCATAAGGCGAAATGATGGACAACGTCATGGTGTGCCGCATGCTCGCGGTCCGGATGCCGGAACGCGCGCAACATGCACTCGACCGCAACCCCCGCGGCGTACATCGCGAACGGGTAGCGATCGAGCCTCTTGAGCTGAAGGGCGTCCCCTATCCGTTCGAGCGCTGCGTTGTGGTAGTCGGACGCAGTTGACGGCACACCCGACGGTACCACGCTGGGCTGACGAAACCGACGCTCAACGGGTTCGCTAAGGAATGCGCGGGGGAATGTAAGAGGCGCGGAAGCTAGGGTTGTCGTCCGTGGACGCAAGCGCCGCGCGCCGGCGAGCGAACATCGCGACCGAATCCTCGACCGCCGCCAGCGGGACGAGCCGAGCTCCGACGAAGGCGCGCACCAGCAAGCGTTCCAGGAAGGCGAGCGGGGCGCCGAGCCGCTCGTATTTGTCGAACGCCACCTCGAAGAGGCGCGAGTCGCGCCGCCAGGCGTTCTCGACCCAGAGCACGTCACCGATCGTGACCTCGAGCAACGAGCGCAAGCTCTTTCTCGAAAAGTACCAAAGGTGCTCCGGCGGCTTGTACTGATCCCAGCTCGTGGGCCAGCGACGCGCGTTGAAGTTCTCGATGACCGGCACGACGACTCCGACGAGACCACCGGCCGAGAGCTGCTCGAGGGCTTTCCCCAGAGCCGTCCAGGGGTCGGGCAAATGTTCGAGCACGTCCCAGAACGTGATGCAGTCGAACGGCGCCCAAATCGCCGCTGCTTCGTGCGACGGCGCCACGCGCGCGCGCGTCGACACCCCGACGCCGCTCAGGGCTTCCACCGACACCTCGATGCCGTAGGCGTCGTAGCCGCGCGCACAGGCCGCCTCGACGAACGTCCCGTCGGCGCAGCCCACGTCGAGGATCCGGGAACCGCTAGTCAGCCCGAGTTTTTGCAGCACGTCCAAGCGATGGGCAGCCTTTCGCAGGTTCGATCGGCGCTCGGCGCCGAAATAGTCGCCATAGCCCGCACCTGGACCGCAAAAATAGCCTGATTGGTAGAGCTCGCTGAGGTCGGCAGGTGTCGGCGTCGGATGCACGAACTCCAGGTCGCACGGCTCACAACGCCAGATCTGGAACTTGCCGCGCATGAACCGACGGGCAGCAGGTGCCCCACACGCCCTGCAAACCACCGGAGCGCTGGTCGAAGCCGGCATTTGCGGCGACATTAGCTCAGCGAAGCGCGCCCCACCGGTTCAAAACGCTTCGATGTTCTGGTGCCCCGCAGCAAGCTGCAATCCGACGTACCGCGCGGCAAAATGCGCCGTGGTGAATCCGGCGGCCCGCGCTCTCTCGATGGCGGCGTCCGAGATGAAATGAAGAAAGAACGGCTCCGACGGCCTACGCTTCGGCAAGCGCCGTCGGATCTCCCATTCGCCGACCCACACGGCCTCCCAAGGGGAGTAGTGAATGAGGTCCTCGAATCGAAGCCCCCGCGGCTCGAGATACTCGGTCTCCAAGCTCTGGAGGCTGTCGCGCGTCCATACCGCGGTGGGCAGATAGAAGAGCTCGGGGCCGGTACGCGGGAACGTCGCTCGAACCCGGTGCATCCGCGCCTCCGGCGAGGGCCAACCCGCTGCTCCCAAAAGACGCGGCAGGAGAGGAATGTCGCGGTCTGGCCGGGACGCGTCGGCGAGGGTTCGGGCTTCTTCGACGGTAAGAGTCCGGAGATCGTGCTGACCCAACAGGTACCCGCTGAGCTCCTTCTCATACCGATCGAAGACGTGCAGCAACCGGGACGCGACGAGCGGGACCGTTCCATCCGCATCGACGAAATCCGCCGCGCTGAAGTCGCGAATGAACGCCATATCGGAGTCGAGGAGGAGCCATGTGTCGGCGAACCCGAGCCGATGTGCGTAGAGCTTCACGAGCTGCTGCGTGCGCCAGTTCTGCTCGATACGGCGCTGGACGATCTCCTCGTCGGTGACGAACGTCACGCGCTCCGTACCGATGCGATCGCGAAACAGCTGACGATCGATCTCCGGCACGCTCAGCACGCACGACATTTCGCCGCGCGCGAACCGCTCGATGGATGCGACGAGCTTTTCGACGCGACTCACGTCTCGACGAAAGCTCTTGCAGAACAGTCCGAAGCGCACGCGAGGCGCGGAGCTTTGCCGGACGCAGTCGCAAATGCAAGCTCCGGGCGTTTCGAAGAGAAAAAATCGCACGCGCCCGCGGCGCTATTTCCTCGCCACCGTTTCGTAGAGCCTTAGATAGCTCGACCAGAATCTCTCGCGGAGCTCCGGTTGAGACGCCATCGCCGGCGCCTTCTGCACACCCGACGACGCCTGCCCCTCTCGCAACAGCGCAGCCAATGCCGCAGCCCATTCGCGGTCGTCTTCCGGCAGCAGGGCACCGGGATTCAACAGCTCCTCGTGCGCGGCGATGCTGCTCGCGAGCACCGGTCGCGCCGCGTCCAGCGCTTCGAGCACGACGAGCGGCATTCCCTCGAACCGACTGGGACAGAGGACCAGGTCCGCTTGTTCGAATAGCCCGTGCGCCGGAATGAAACCGGCGAGGGTCACTCGATCGCCGAGGCCGCGCTCCCCGATCTCCGCCGCGAGCCTGGGCCGCTCTTCACCTTCCCCCACGATGATCCAGTGCCATGGAAGCTCGCGAACCCGCGGATCCGAGACCGCGCGGAGCATGCGGTCGAAGCCCTTCTGCGAATTCAATCGCCCGACGGACAGCAACTTGAGCACGCCCGGCGGATACGGAAGTACGGGAGCGCGTTTCGCCGCCACCGGCGGCAACGGCGGCGCGTTGACGATGACCTGCGGGCGGATGCGCGGGACGACGCTCTCGAAGTAGTGCTTGTCCGCCTCGCTCACGGTCACGAATGCGCTCGGCGACGGCCGGCGTGAAATCGCCGTGAGCACGCGCTCACTTTGAACGGGCGCGAAGTAGTCCTTGGGCCACCGACCGATACGCCGCAGCAGGTGGAAGGTCACGACCATCGGCGTGCTGCCGGCGATGATCCATGCGGCTCCGGCGAGCCCCGGCGTCGCCAGGTGCGCGTGCACGACGTCCGGCTCGAATTGGCGCCTTCGACGGCGCGCCGAGAGGGCCCAGAGCACCTGCCGCCGCTCGTACGAGGCGGATTTCAGCGGCTCACCCGTGTCCTCGACCACTCCGGAGAGCAACTCCGGAATGGCGGGACCGTCCAACATGGACGTGTGGCCGTGCTGCTTTGCGAGTCTGTGGAGCGTACAAGCGACTCTCTCCGCACCGCCCCACCCGTTGGATGCAAGCACGTGCAGGATTCGCATGCGCGTTTCTAGCCTCGACTCGAGCGGTCTTGGAAGAACAGATCGCGATCGCGTGAAGGCCGAGAGCCACGAGAAAAACCGGGGAGGCCGACGCCCACCGCAGTTCTGGTCGCGAGAGACGCGCGACTTTTGAAGCGTGCTGCATCGCCCCCCGAAGTCGAGAAAGCCGCGCGAAGCGCGGAAAGCCGCACTTTCTGCACGCGAAAACCGCGAAGCTCGAGTCTAGTCGCGCGCCGACACGACGGTCAACCGCGCCGGGCGCGACAAGAAGCGCGCCGACACGACGGTCAACCGCGTCGGCGCGATAAGAAGCGCGCCGACATGCTCCGGAGCTCCGCGTCGAGCAGCAATACGATGCCGCAAAAGGCGACGAGCTCCCCGAGGATCCACGCAGCGAGCGTCCAGACTCCTCCGATGCGCCCGGCCATGACATGACCGAGGAACGCGATGGCGACGCCCGCGACGGCGAGCCTTCCGAGCCGATGGAAGAGGCGCAGGCTCGGCAAGCGATCCCGAACGGCGATGTAGATGAAGAGCGGCGTCGCGATGAGCTGCAGCAGATACCCGAGCGCGAACGAGAGCGGAGTCGGCACGAGCCAGAGGGCCACCGCCGCCGCGCTCCAGCTCAGGATCGTCGACACGATCTTGATGCGAAACAAGCGCACCATGTCGTCCAGCGCGGCCATGGCGGCGTCTCCGATCCACGAGAAGAACGTGAAGCAGAACCCGAAGGAGTAGACGACCAATGACGGGACGGCCGGGATCCATTTGGATCCGTAGATGATCGAAACGACGGGGCGCGCCGCACCCGCGAAGAGACCGAAGAAGAAGAAGGTCGGCACCGCGCACAGCACGACGGCACGCTCGAACTCCTGTCGGAACGCGACCAGGTCGGTCTGCAGGCGAGACAAGTACGGGAAGTACACTCGCCGCACGACGAGCACGATCACCGACGGGAAGAACCCGGTGCTCTCGGCGAACTGGATCGTGCCGAGCGCATCCGCTCCCAGGCGAGCGCCGACGAGCATCGGAGTGACGGCGGTGTTGACGAACCCGACCGCGTTGCCACCCTGGAAAGCAGCGCCGAACTTCAAGAGCCGCCGGACGCTGGCAAATTCGAATCGCAGGCGCGGCCTCCACGGCTGCGCCACGTGCGCGACGAACGAGACCACCGCCGCCTGCCCCACGCTCGCGACGACGAGCGCCGAGGCGCCCGCGTGCCGGGCAGCGAGGACGAGCGCCGTTCCGTAGAACGTGACGGTACCGAAGAACTCGAGCGTCCCGATCCAACCGAAACGTACGTCGCGTTCCAGGAGCAAGAACGGGATCGCCTGCATCAAGGTGAACAGGAGCCCCACCGCCAACCCCGGGAGCAGCCAAGCCGCCTGGGCCGGCATGGACCGCCAAACCAGCGGCAAAAAGCGGGCGGCCAAGAAGCTCGCGCCGAGGATCGAAACCCCGAGCGCAAGCTGCAACCACCACAGCGTCGACAGCTCGGGCTCCTCGGGCGCCTTTTTCTGTTGTACCAGGGCCGCAGCGAGCCCGGTGTCCGCGAGCAATCGAAAGAACGAGAGCGCGAACTGAAGAATGCCGAATATCCCGAAGTCTCCCCGGTCGAGCCACCGCGCGAGGTACACGTTCGCGCCGAGGATGATCAGGTTCTGAAGCGCCGTTCGAGTGCCGAGCACGACCATCCCGACGCGCGCGTTGCGCTTCAGCTCCGCGCCGTTCACCGGGTTTTCCTGGACGCTTTCGGTCAAGATGGGCGGTGGCTACGCTAGCATGACGATTTCCGGCAAGTGGAAAGGCGGGGGACCCCGCCGTTGACGGTGGCGCGCCGTTCTGCGAAGGAGCTGCGCGGGATCATTCGTCAGCGTCGTAGCGTCTCGATCGCGCGATTTCGCGCGTCGTCCGTCAGGGTCCTGAGCAGCGCGGGCGGCATGACATGAGGGTCGCTCTGCGGGAGCCCCAGCCGTCCGATGGCGACGTCCTTCTCTTGCCGGCTCATGCCTTCGAGGTCCGCCCGGAATCGCGCGCGCGACAAGCTCTGATCGAGCCTTCCGTTGTGGCAGGGCGAGCAGGCCTGGAGCAGCACGCCCTCGCCGCTCGATCCGGGCTCGGTCATCATCCCCATTTCGGCCAGCCGCTGCGGGTCGTCCGGAAATACGTCGCGGATGTCCGGCAGATCGTCGCGAGCGAGGTCGCCGCGGCGGTAGTCCTGGTACGCGCGCGTCATCCGCGCGAGCTTGCTCGGGTCGGTGACTTTCACGTCGTGGTACGGCACCGGGATCACGTCGCCGGCGAGCGACCGTGCATAGTCCGCCTGCCACGTCGCGCTCTGACCCGGAATGCTGTTGTCGGCGGGTTGATTCCCGCCGCGCTCCGCGGCGCTCGCTCGGACTTCGGCTTCGATCGCGGCGGAGTCGAACGGGTAAGGCTGCGGCGGGCTGTCGTAGAGGACGGGCTCCTGGAGGTTTTCGGGATTCGCATTCTGGACTTGAGCCGCGGTCATGCCGGCCAGCCCTTCGTCGCCCCTCGCCGCCGAGTAGTCCGCGAGGAGCGCCGCTCCGCCGTCGCTGCTCGGAGAGAACCAGTGCGTCCATGGGTCGTCGAGTTCCTGCATGCGCAGGAGCTTCGGCGTACCAGGACCTTGCGGCTGGTGGCACGTCGCGCAATCGAGCACCGTGTCCGTCACGTCGGTCTCGTCGTACAACGTCACCTCGGTCCAATCCCGCTCGATCGCCGGCGTGAGCAGATCGCCGGGACGGCATCCCTCGCGAACGCCGTTGCACGCTTGCCGAAAACCGACGACGTAGAACCGAAGCTCTTGGTCACCACGGTCGCGCACGCCGAGCTCGCAGAACTGTTCGCCGCGTGTGAAGGCCAGCGTCATGAGCTCGACCGGCGGGACCTCGACGCGCAGCGCGCACAGGCGCGGGTTGATCGCCGAGACCGAGCGGATCGAGAGCGACGTGGAGTGGGCTGAAACGGCGATTCCGATCAGGCCGCCGAGGGACGCGCTGTCGATCTGCAAGGCCGTCTCGAGATCGCCGAGGCTCGTGATGTCTGGCGGCGTGCCCGCGCAGAAGACGCTGCGGACGGGATCGTCGCCGGGCCGCGCGCAGACCGCCGCCGTGTGATCGGCGCCGTGCGGAAGGGACGCGAGGGGATCGGCCCAGCTGGCATAGGGTGCCGGGGAGCTCCGGGGTTGGCCGCAGCCGACGGCGAGCAGGAACGTCAGCGCGACTAGGGACGCACAGGCCCGCGGCGAGGAGCACCGAATGGACTTCGGCAATCCGGGATCCATACACGAAACGGCAGCATCACGTTCGGAGTCGGGTCGCCTCCTCCCCCGCCCGATGATCCGAGCGCCGCGCCGCCCGGAGCTCGCCTGCGAGAGGATTGGCGTCGCTGCGTGCGAGCGAACGCTTGACCCTTCCTATTTGTGATGACCCTGGATCTCTTCCGCGCTCTTGGAAGTGGTCTTCGCCTTGCCTGCATCGATTTCGAGATCAAAATTGCTCGACGCGGGGATGGTCCCTTCAAGGAGAGGACGATGCGAAAGTTTCTAGCTTCGACCGCGGTTTTCGTGCTGGTCGCCGGCTGTGGCGGCAAGTCGGATACGGGAAGCGGCCCCTTCGACGTGAATGGCGCCGGAGCTTCCGTGGGCAGCGCCGAGCCCGCGTCGGGCGGCACGGCGAACGCCGGCGGCCCCAGCGCGGGCGGCTCGACGACACAGGCGGCAGGGGGTTCCGTCGCGGCAGGGGGCTCGGTCGGAACCGGCGTCTGTACGGGCGTGTTCAACTGTCCGAACATCAAACCGTGCCCGGCTGGCGAAAAACCGGTGACGCCTCCGGGAAGTTGCTGTCCGACGGACTGTGCTCCCCTCGCCGCCGGCGGTTCGGCCGGCGCCGGTGGGTCTACCGGCGTGGGGGGCGCGTGCACGGGTCCGGTGAACTGTCCGCTCATCAAGCCGTGTCCCGCGGGCGAAGTATCGATCGCTCCGCCCGGAAGCTGTTGTCCGACCGAGTGCGTCCCCGTCGTCGGCGGGGGTGGTTCCACGGGTGCGGGTGGAAGCAGCGGTGACGAATGCAAGAGCGCCAGCGACTGCGCGGTTCCGCAGCTCTGCAAGGCGTGTCCGGGCGGCGGGAGCTCCTGCGCGAAAGCCGAATGCGTGAAGGGCCAATGCGAGACGACGTTCCCGGCGTGTGCCGCCGCCGACGCCGGCGCTCCCGGTTGCAAGAGCGCCGCGGATTGCGCCGTACCCGACATCTGCAAAGAGTGCCCGAACGGCGGCGCGTCGTGCGCCGAAGCGGCGTGCGTCGCCGGACAGTGCGAGGTCACGTTCCCCGCTTGTAAGGGCGGCACCGGGGGCGTCTCGGGCGCCGGCGGCAAGACCGGCAGCGGCGGCTCGGGCAGCGGAAGCTGCACTACGAACAGCGATTGTGGCCAAGGGCAGCTGTGCGGCTTCCCGATCGCCGATGCCTGTGCCGCGAAGGGGAGCTGCTTCGAGCGGCCCGGGGTCACCTGCAACGCGATCGCCCTTGGCTGCGCGTGCGACGGCAGCGAGGTGAACATCGCGTGCAACGGGCTCCCCAGTGGCTATGCACCGAAGCCGCTCTCGAGCTCCAGCGAGTGCAAGCACTGACGGCGCGCACCCGGTGAGCGAAAAGCGTGCGGGCTCTGGTCGTGCGCGGATAGCAAATTCGGCGCGGTTCGGCAGATGCGTGGGGTCACGGCTGCGCCGATAAGCTGCGATACGACTCCGTCCGCTTCGAGTCGTTGTCGCGCCGCTCACGCGCATCTAGACTCCGGGACGGTGAAGGCTGCTCCCGGCGTTGCCTACGGTGCCTTGGGTGCCTTGCTCCTCGTCGCTTGCGCGACCGCGCAGACCATAGGGAACAACGAGTTACCCGGGGGCGACTCGAACGGCGGCAGCGTCGCGGACGCCGGACACCGGCGCGATTCGGGCACGGTGCCTGCCGCAGGAGGCAACGCTTCATCCGGCGGCGGGCCGTCGATGTCGAGCGGCGGTGCGGAGCCCGGATCGACCACGGGATCGGCAGGTAGCGGCGCCGGCGGCGCCACGGACGCTTCCGGCGGCTCCGGAGGAGCGACGCAGCACGACGCCGCCGCGGGTGGCGCGCCGTCGGACGGCGGTAGCGCTGGTGCCGGCGGCACGACGAGTGCTGGTGGGTCCACTGTACAAGGGACCGGCGGAACGTGCGCCGCGGGTCAGAAGCCGTGCGACGGCGCGTGCGCGACCGAGGTTCCGGCGAACGGCTGCTCGGCGACGAGTTGTAGCGCTTGCCCGATCCCCGCGCCGGCAAACGGCATTCAGATCTGCGACGCGCAGGGGCAGTGCGACTTCGAGTGCCTCTCCGGATACGAGAAGAACGGCGCGGTCTGCACGATGGGCGGCGGCAGCGTCGACGCGGGCAGCGGCGGCGCGCCGACCCTGTGCGGTCGGCAGACGTGCCATCGCTGCCTCGGCAATCTCGTCGGGTGCTGCGACAAGCAAGGCGAGCAATGCCTTTGCGTGCTGCGGAATCAGATGAATCTCTGCGGTCCGTAGCGCGCTCCTCGCCGGCGTGTGCATGACGCTGCTCAATCGGCGTCCGCGTGTGAAGCCGGCTGCACGCTGACACGAAAAAACGCCGCGTGTCCGGGTGGCGCATGGCTTGCTTCACGCGGCGACCGTCTTGGAGCGGGTGCGTCCGTCTCGCTCCGCCCACGAGAAGGAAAAGTATCCGTGAGAATCTACCCCTGTCGCCGATCGTTGTCCTCTGCTGCGTTCGTTTCTTCGTGTGCGCTCGTCGCGTGCAGTTCCACCGATTCGATTCAGAGGTCTTCACCCGACGTGTCGGCTGTCGGGCAGACGCACGAGCAGCTGCAAGCGACGACGTTCCACGCGGTCCTCGGCTCTCGTTACAGCTCGTCGGACGTCCGACACTCGTTCAAGACGAAGTTCGGAGAGACGATCGACTGCATCGACTTCTTCGCTCAGCCGGGCGTCAAGCGGCTTGCGGCCCTCGGACATCCGATCACCGAGCTCCCGCGGACGGAGCCCGTCGACAATGGCTCGATCCCGGACGATCTCTTCAACGGCAAGCCCGACGAGAACGGCGCGCCGCGCGCTTGTCCGGAGGGCACGGTCCCCAAGGTCCGCGCCGCCGCAGGAGCGTCACGAGCGGCCGGTGCTGCGACGATCAACAGCGTGGTGGCGAAGCGACACCTCTCGCCGCCCGCCTCGTGCCCCCTCACGCCGGAGCTCACGAACTACGCGCACGCCATCCAGAATTATCCGGCGCCCAACGCGCCGAGCGTGCACATCGTATCGGGCACCGCTTCGCTGAGCATCAATAAGCCGCTCGTACCGACGACGCCCATCTACGATCACAGCTTGGCCCAGGTGTGGCTCACCGCGGGTTGCGGATTCAACCTCGCCGGACGCACGTGCCAAGGAGCCGATTGCATCGAGAGCGTGGAAGTCGGCTGGGACGTGGACCCCACGTACGTCTTTGCGAGCACGAAGAACCCCGCGAATCCCCACCTGTTCATCTTCTCCACGAACGACGGGTACACGACCGGGTGTTACGACAACGACACCGACCACGACCTCGAAACCTGCGACGATAGGTGGGTTGCGAACCCGCACGCGGTGATGGCGCCGGCGATGGAGCTCAGCCCGAGCGTCCTCGGCGGAACCCAAACGGAGCTCGCGCTGTCGGTCGTATTCGAGACGCCGAGCTGGTCGAATTCGCCGGGTTGGGTGGTGCGCGCGGGGACGACCGGGGCCGCGAACGTCACGGACGTCGGCTACTACCCGGCGGCGGATTTCCAGAATCAGATGCAATCGTCCGCGGACGCCTTTCAAGTGGGCGGTGAAATCGCGGACGAGACCAACGGCATGGTCGTTCCGATAGGGAGCGGCGCGAGCGCGCAATCCGGCTTCGGGAGGGCCGCGTTCGTCCATGATTTCGAGGCAGACACCACGGAGAGCGGTTGGACCCAGAGCTTCTACGACACGGGGGTGACGATACCCGCCGGCGATCCCGTCAACTATACGATCTCGACGACGACCGCGCCGAAGCCCGGGGGCAACTGGCAAAACTACTTCTACTACGGTGACCTCGAGCTCCAATCGAAGCTCGTCATCTCGCATCAAGCGCTGCTCGCCATTCAGGCGTTCGCCAACGGCAGCAGGACGACGACGAGCTCGATCGTCGTCGGTGAAAACGGCGCCGTTTACTCCCGATCGGTTCAAGGTGGAGCGTGGGGCAATCCGACGGCCATCTCCGCGACGAACATCGCGCCGGCGGGGGCCGGCGTTGCCACGGGGGCGCTCTCCTCGACCCAAACGGGGGTCTTCCTGGTCGGGAACAACGGCAGCGTGTACGTGACCACGCAGACGAACGGAGGCGCGTGGTCGGCGCCATCCACGCTGACCGCCGCTAACTTCGCCAAACCGGGCGCGCTGCTTTCGACGGGCACTCCGGCTGGACAGCTCACCGTGTTCGTCGTCGACACGGCGGGCAAGCTCGAGAGCATCGCCTACAACCCGAGCACCGGTTGGGCCGCGCCCGTCGCCCGGACCGCGGCGAACTTCGCGCCGTCCGGCGCGCCGCTCGCCGTCGGCACGCGCGCGAACGGCGAGCTCGACGTCTTCGCGGTCGGTTCCGACGGCGCGCTCAAATACATATTCTACAACATCGGGATCTGGGGCGGCCCGCTGTCGCTCACGTCCGCGGCGTTCGCCCCTACCGGCGCGCCCGTCGCCGCGGCGCTCGACGTGCACGGCTACTTGAACGTCCTGGTGGTCGGCAACACCGGTGCCCTTTACACGGACTGGGACGTGACGCCGGCTTGGTCGGGAGCGACCGCCGTCACCGCGCTGGGCTTTGCGCCGCCCGGCGCCGGTGTTTCGGCGATCAACTTCAACAATCAGTCGTTGAACGCGTTCGTGGTCGACAATAACGGTACGGTGAACGCGCTCAGTAATTCGGGCACCGCGTGGCAAGGTCCCACCGGCATCGCCACGTATGCCACGGTTCCCGGCGCGCCCGTCTCCACCGTACTCCAGGGCACCAACGAGCTCGATGTGTTCACGTCCGCGCCCGGAGCTCCGAACGGCGTCATCGAGTCGATCGACACCGGCGGAGCCTGGTCGACCGTAGCTCTGTAAGCGCTGCCGAGCAGAGAAGCAGGCGTCGCCGCCGAAGCGACGCCTGCTAAAACCCCTTGCTCTCGAAGCTCTTCCAGTTCGGGTCCTTGCAGAACCCGCAGTTCGGCCCGACGAAGAGCGAACGGAGCGCGCTCTTCCCCTTGAGCTGCCAATCGAACCACGCCGCGATCGCCGCGCGCGGACGCTTTCCGTCGTTCGAGGTCAGTCCCGAGATGTGCGGGTCGTCGGCGATGTCCGTGTATTCGTCGTGATTGCCGCCGTTGGTGACGCCGAACGCCGCAGGCGGCATGGTGTACTGGTACACCTGCTCGATGGAGTCCGGTGTCGCGATGTCGCCTTCGGTCGTCACGTAGAACGTCGGGCACTGGATCGCGACGCTCGCGTCTTGTCGATCGGATAGAGGCGCTCCCGACAGCGGCGCGATCGCGCGGATGCGGGGATCGGCGCCAGTCATCACGGTCCCCGCGCCCCCCTGTGAGTGCCCGAACGCGCCGATGTGCTCGCGATCCACGCGGTCGTGAATGGGGCTCGACGGGTCCTGGTCTTGTGCGAGGGCCCAGTCCACGGCCTTCAGCATCTCCACTCCGGTGCCCACGTTGGACGTGTTGGTCGCGACGACGATGAAGCCGTACGACACGACGAAATCGATCAACGCGTCGTAGAAGGTGGGCGAGCAGAACGTCCCGTTCCCCCAAGTGAGCAGCGGAAGCCGTTCCGTGGGGGAACCGCCCTCGGGATAGAAGAGCGTGAACGCGCTCGGATCGTTGTTGTTGCCGAGCGGCAAGAGCGCCTGACTGCCGCCGGTGATGGTGCCGGCGCCTTGATTCAAGAGCGTCTTGGTCGCGCCGTATGGCCCCGTCGACGCATAGTCGGCGGGCGTCGCGGGTTTTCCTGGCGCACCGGCGTCGCCGCCGGCGTCGGCCGTCGCGCCGGGATGGCCCGAAGATCCGGATGCGCCGCCCGTCGCGCCGGGGGTTGCGCCCGAGAGCCCCTGTGCGCCGCCCGAAGACGACCCGCCGGCGATTGCGCTGCCACCGCTTCCGATTGCCACCGTGCCGCCTTGCGCCGAGCTCGTGACGCCACCGTTCGCCGGAGCTGCGGTCCCGCCGTTCCCGAGGCCGCCGCTCGAGGCGAGGGCTCCGCCGTAAGACGTCGCACCCGCGACGAAGGTCGCGCCGGCGGCACCTGCGGGCCCGCTCGAGCGCGAATTGCTCGTGCACGCAGCGACGACGCAAGACGCCAGAGCGAACGCTTTGAAGCGAGCCCCTGCAAACATCGCTGTCGTACGTACCTAACGCCGCGACGGAGAGCCAGCCGGTGGCCGCACCTGAATAAGGAATGGCAACATTCGGATTACGACGCTTCCACGCGGCGTGAATTGTTCACGCTCACGAAATCGCGGCCGTTCGTTCGCGTAGAACGATGCGTCGTTGACGGTGCGTTTACGGATACCCGCGATCGCGACGTCGACCGCGTCGAACGCGAAGACGATCGCAGCGCCGATGCCAATGCATCACCGCGCAGCTCTTTCCAGAAGATGACATCGGGTGTGCCGCAGGCGCTCACGGTGCAAGGCGAACGAATTTTTCGGCGATCGCACACGTCGTCGCGATCACGTTTGGTTCATTCTTGAGTGTAGAGATGCGCTTCCGGATCTCGTCGAATCGTGTGTATAGAGACGAGCGCGATGCGTGCGGGCAAGTGGAGCAGCTGGGTATTCGCCGCGCTTCTCGTCGCGGCGTGCAGTTCGAACGACTCGAGCACGAACGCGAACGGGATCGGCGGCGCAGGCGGCATCGGTGGCGCAATCGGAGCCGGTGGGCTCGGGACCGGTGGCGCGCCCGGGACCGGTGGCGGCAGCGGGACCAGCGGAAGTCCGTCGCAACCGCCGGGCGATCTGCCGTGTGACGTCGCGCTGGTCATTCAACAACGGTGCAGCGAATGTCACGGCACCATACTACGCCAGGGCGCGCCGTTGCAGCTCATCACGGCGGCTGATTTCCAGATGGACGTCGGCGGGCAAACGGCAGCGCAGGTCGCCTTGTTCCGGATACAAGATCCGGGGCGGCGGATGCCGCCGCCGCCGAACCCACCGCTCACGCCAGCGGAGCTCGCCACGTTGAAAGCTTGGCTCACCGCCGGAGCGCCCCCGGCAGCCAGCGGCTGTGGCGTCGTCCAGGCCCCGTCGGGCTCTGGTGGCAGCTCCGGGACGAGCGATACCGGCGGCACCACCGGACTCGTACCGGTGACGAACAGCGGTGGATCCGGCGCGGTTCCGAACGGCGGCGCGCCGAACGGCGGGGTGAGCGGCGCCGGTGGGGCCACCGGTCCAGGTGGGGCGTCTTCCGTCGGAGGCGCCGCGGGCGCCGCGGGCAGCGGCGCAGTCACGACGAACTGGACGACGTTCGGTGGCGATCTGTCCGGTTCGCGCACCAATCCGACGAGCACGCTGACCACGAGCTCGCTCGCTTCGTTTCATCGCGTCTGGCAGTTCCAGGGGCCGGCGGTGACGAGCACCCCCGCCGTCGTCGACGGCACCGTGTACTTCGCCGGCTGGGACGCGAAGGTGTACGCGGTGCACGCCGCCGACGGCACGACAGTGTGGACCACGCCGGTCGCGCACCTCGTCGATGCATCTCCAACGGTCACGCAAGATCGCGTCTACGTCGGCGACAACAGCGGCGTCCTCACGGCGCTCGATCGCACGGCGGGTTCCGTCGTGTGGTCGAAGCCGGTGGAGACCCTGGGACTGCCTCATCTCTGGAGCTCGCCGGTCGTTCTTCCGGACGCGAATCTCGTCGTGCTCGGGGTCGGGTCGGCGCAGGAGTCGAACTCGGCGGGTCAGGCGTTCTCGTTCCGCGGCAGCGTCGTCGCGCTCGACGCGACGACGGGCGACAAGAAGTGGCAGCTCTACACGACGAACAACGACTCGAGCGGCGGTCCCGGCGTGGCCGTCTGGAGCACGGCGTGCGTCGATCCCGCGCTCGGCCTGCTCTACATCGGCACGGGGAACGCCTACGCCGCGCCCGCGGGGCCGAACTCCGATGCGCTCCTCGCCATCAAGTACGCTACGGGGACGATCGAGTGGGCGCATCAGTTCCAAGCAAACGACGTCTTCGAGGTGTACACGGCGTCGCTCGGCGTGGATTCGGACGTCGGCTCTTCGCCGAGCCTCTTCTCGGCCGGCGGCAAAGATCTGGTGGGCGTCGGCGTGAAGAACGGCACTTACTACGCGCTGGATCGCAAGACCGGCGACATGGTGTGGCAACGGCGCGTCTCGTCGGGGAGCGAGCTCGGCGGCATCATGGGTGCGGCCGCTTACGCAAACGGAGCCATCTACGTCGCTGGCAACGAAGGCTTGGCCGGCAACACCACGCTGCTCGGCATCAACGCGGTAGACGGCAGCGTGCTCTGGACCAAGTCGATCGCCTCGACGACGTATGGCTCGCTCGCGCAGGCCGGCGGCGTGGTTTATCTGTCGACCACCGGCGGCGCAATTTACGCCTTCGACGCAGCCACGGGGATGCAACGCTGGACCGACATGTTCCCCAACGGCAGCGCCGGCGGTCCTTCCATCGGAGATCGTCTGGTGTTCGCGCCGTGGGGCTTTTACTTCACGCTGCTGAACGGCACCAACGCGGGCCAAGGTGGATTGATTGCCTATGGCCCGTGAACGCGCCGGCGCGATCTCGACGTGCGCGGCGTTCGCCGTCGTGATCACGTGCGTCGCGTGCCGCGGCACGCGCTCGAGCAACGCCAAAACGACGGTGACCGCCGCGCCGCCGGCGGCGGCCGGCGCCGATGGGAGCCCGGTGCTCGCGGAGTTCGACGGCCGGGTCCTCACGCTGCTCGATTTCGACGAGCGCCTGTCTCGGCAGCCGCTCGCGCTCCGCGTTCAGTACAAGAACGTGGAAGCGCGCCGCCGGCTGCTCGACGACATGGTGCGGCTCGAGTTGCTCGCCGACGAGGCGCGACGGCGCGGGATCGATCAACGGCCCGAAATTCGCGATCGCATCTCGGAGCTCCTCGCCGAGGAGGTCACGAATCAGGTCCTTGCGACGGACGCCAAGGCCGGCGAAATCTCCGACGACGAGGTGAAGGCGTACTACGACGCCCACAGCGCGGAGTTTCATGTCCCCGAAGAGCGCAGCGCCATCGTCCTTTTGCTCGATCGTCGCGAACGCGCCGACGACGTCCTGCGCCGGGCCGCGGCGCATCCCCGCGATGAAGCCTTCTTCCGCGGCCTCGTGCGCGGCGATGGACGGACTGCGACCGTGGCGCCGCGTTCCTTCGACTCCGGTTTCTTCTCCAAGACGACCTCCGGAGGGCTGCCCGCGGCGGTGCGCGATGCGGTCTTCGACATGCGCAGCGCGGGCGACATTCATCCCGTCGTCGCGAGCGACGGCGCGTTCTACGTGCTCATGCTCACCGGCATCCGGCCGGCCCTCGTGCGAGAGCCGAAGGACGTCGCCGCGCTCGTGCGCGAGCGCCTGCGCGCCGAACGGCGAAGCCGCGCCCTTTCCGATTTCATGGACGGCCTGCGCGCGCGCGGTCACGCGAGTGTGCACCCGGAGCGCCTCGGCGCGACGGAAGCCTCCGCGCCGACGCCGGCCACTTCGGCCAGCGCGGCGCGGAGTGATTGAGACTCGGGCTCACTTGGCCCGCCGCGCGTCAAACGGCCGATTCGCGTCGGTGACGGCTCGCTCGTCCCGGCCGCTTTGCCATCCGGACTCGGCGTGCAACGATGGCGCCGGCATGGTCCGTCCGTCGCGGTACTTCGCACACGTCGCCGCCTTCATCGCCGTCTTCGCGCCCCCCGGCTGTAGCAACGACCAGGGTGCCGGCGGCCCTGCCGACGCGAGCCTCGACGGGGCGATCACCACGTCCCCGCCCCCGGCGCTCGGCTACGACACGGGGACGCCCGTCTCGACCTGGCGCTGCGAGACGACGCTGGAGAATAAGGACGCCGGCGCGGGCACCTCGACCTGCACGTGCACGCGCTTCGTCGTGCCCGTCGACACGTCGGACGTCTCGGCGGAGTGCGCGCCGGCGCCCTGCTGTATCACGGACAGCGCCGACGACTGCGACTGCTTCTCCGCGTCCTCGTCTCAAGCGATGAGCTGCGACGATCTGGTGACGCAAACCAACTCGGTCGATATGGCCCAGGGAATGCCGCCGCAAGCGAAGCGCGTCGCGCAGTGCCCTCCGTAGTTGCGCGACCCGCGGCCGCGCTATAATAGAAGTACGCGGCTGGTTTGGGGTGCTTGGTCGGCCTCTGGCGATTCGTCGATCAGACGCCGCGCAGGTGAGGATCATGAAACAATATTTGATGTTGTTAGGTTGGGTGGGGATCGTGGGTTGCGCTGGCGATGAAGGTCGCTCCATCGCCGGCGATGCTGGCGTCGACCATCCTGTCGGCAACAACGACGACAACGGCAATGGCGGCGCGAGCTCGTCACAGCGTGATGCGAGCCCCGAGAAGCATTTCGACGCGGCTGACGGTGCCAATCACCCGCTCTCCTGCCCTCGCGATATCCTTCATGGCCCGGACGATCGAGTGCTGCCCCCGTCGGCGTTCGACGCCAGCACGTTCGGCTGCTACCCGGATCGGATCGTCGCGCCGGATGAATGGGCCGCTCCCGGTCGCTATCCCGCGTGCCCGGGCTCGAGTGACGCCTGTACCTATTCGCCCGCGCATTTGCCCTGCGGCGCCTGTGACGCCACGGCCGTCGCTTGTTCGATGGGAGTCTACGCGCCGTGCAACTGCGGCGCGGGCCCGTACCTGGACGCCTACTGGGACGTTTGGGCCTGCCGGTGCATTTCCGGCCAGTGGGATTGTCGGATCATCGCGCCGTCCGGAGCCTCGTGTTTCCTCGAGTGCGACGCGGGATCGTCGCCCGACGCCACGTGACGGCGGGTCGCTTGGTTGCCTCGGCGAAGCCGTACGTCAAACGCGGTGTCGCGACGAGCTCGTGCAAGACCTCCATGAAGGTCGCGAAGCGTCCCTCCCCCACCTTCCGAGCCCACTCCCGCTCGATCGCGCGGACGGTGCGCCGCTGGAGCGCGGCGACCTCCCAGCCGCGATCCGTCAGCGATACGAGTCGCCCGCTCGTCTCGACCCCGCCGTGCCGGCGCACGTAGCCGAGCTTCTCGAGCTGTACGAGCAGGTAGTTCATCGCCTGCTTGGACATCTTCGCCCGCTGAGCGAGGACACTCGGCCGCGTGCCGTCGGGCGGCGGATAGCGCAGCACCTTGAAATGCGCCTCGTTGAGGTCGTCGAAGCCAGCGGCAGCCAGCGCGGCGAGCAGCCGGTCGAGGACCATCTGGTGACCAAAGCGGAGGAGAGCGCCCACCAGCGGCGCCGCCGGAGACGGGTCGTCCGAGCGCGAGCCATGAACTCGGCCTGCCCTGCTTGAAGCGCGTTTCGTCATCGGGTAAAGTGGCTTTACTCTGGAGATCTCCATGCCACAACCCACGGAAGAGCGAATCCAAGTCGGGCAGCTCGAAATGCGCTTCTTCGTCGACGGCGGCCACACGCACGGCCACATGTCGATGGCGGAAATGGTCGTGCCGCCGGGGGCGAAGGTGCCGCCTCCGCATTTCCACAGCGAAGTCGACGAGACGGCCCTGGTGCTCGATGGCTCGTTCCACTACAGGGTGGATACCGAGAAGTACGAGCTCCGCGCCGGCGACCGCTGCTTCTCACCTCGCGGCCTGGTGCATGCCTTCTCGAACCCCGGAGACGTGCCGACCCGCGTGCTCCTCGTGTTCTCTCCGGCGAAGATCGGGCCTGCGTACTTTCGCGAGGTCGCCGACGTGCTCGCCGCCGGCGGTCCTCCCGACGTGGCCCGCCTCCGCGTCGTCATGGAGAAGCACGGGTTGGTGCTCGCGGTGTGAAGCGAGTCGCCGTCACGGCGTGCCGGCTGGAGCCGGAGGCGACGCGGAGCGCAGCTCTACCGCGCCGTTGAGCTGACCGCGGAGCTCGAGCATTCGCCGGCGCCGCTGAACGAGCCGCGTGTCGTCGTCCGATTGCCCGGCGCTCGCGACGCCTTGCGCGCTGGCTACGCTCTCCGTACTCGCCGGCGCGGACGGGATGGGCGCCGCGGTGGGCGGTGGACGCGCCGAATCCGCCGCGGCGGCCTGCGACATGAGCGCATCCATCCATGCCTTGCATTCTTCGAGGTGGTGCCGCATCTCGGCGTTGTTCTGCTCCGACGAAAGAAGGCGGGAGAGCTGTTCGGTCCGCTCCTTTTCGGCCGCGGCGCGCGCGCGATACCACCCGAACGACGCGGTCGCCGCGAGCGCGAGCGCGATCACCAGCGCCGCGCGCTCGGCACCCGCACGCGGGCGATCGCCGCGCGAGACGGCCGGCCTTTGCGACGGCTTGCGTTCTCTCGGGTTGGTCATCGGAGGTGGACCTCGGAATCGAAGGGGAACAGCCGGCCCCCGAAGGAAGCCGGCTGCTCCGAGCAAAGGGCGGTCGCCTTCAGTCTCGTGACCACTCCTTGTTCGCCGGCCAGTCCTGGTCGGCGCCGCGACGGCCGAAGTCGAATTCGTCCATGAGATCGTCGATCGATGGCCCGTTGCGCGGCACCCATGGCAGGTCGCGCGTCGCGAGCGGATTCGGCAGGTTGTCGCGGCTCCGGCCGGTGATCGGCGAGAGGCGCCAGTTGCGCTCGACGAACTTCAAGATCGACACGTGATCGGCGTACTGGTGCGAAACGTAACCACCGGTCGAGTATGGCGAGACGGTGATGAGCGGGATGCGCGTGCCATCCCCGAAGAAATCGAGCGGCTGGACGTAACCCGAGTCCCAATAACCGCCGCCTTCGTCGAAGGTGATGAAGATGGCGGTGTCCTTGAACAGCTGCGGGTTCGCCTTGATCGCGTCGACGATCTTCTTCGTGAAACCCTCGAACAGGTCGAGCTTCGACGACGCCGGGTGGCCGTCGAGCAGACCGCTGGGCTTCACGATGGAGAACGCCGGCAGCCAGCCGTTCGCGATGTCCGTCGCGAGGTCGGTGGTGTCCTTCAGGTGCGTCGTGCGCACGCTGTCGTTCGTCATGATCGACGTCGCGTACTGGAACGGATTGCAGATGTTGCAGTACTCGGCGCCCGGCTGGTACCCGTCCGGATCCGCCACGTAGGCGTTCCAGTTCTCGCCGTAGTAACGCCACGAGATGTCGTGCGCGAGGAGCTCGTCACCGATCGTGCGTGTGCTGGACGGCGGGATCGTGAAAGGCTCGGTGTCGACCGTGCCGTCGCCCAGGTAACCCGGGTTGTAGTTGTTGAGTAGGTAGTAGTGACCCTTCTCGCAGTTGCGGTTCACGTGCAGCGCGCTCAGGTAGCTGGCGACGGAACCGACGCCCGGTTGCGTGGTGTCGGAGCAGTTCGAATAGCTGCCGCCCGAGTAACCGTCCTGCGTGTACCAGTTGTTCGTACCCGCTTGCGGATCGGGGTTCTCCGTGTTCAGCGTGGGAGGCACCGCGGGGTGGCCGCTGCCGTCACTGAACCAGTCCGCGTCGCCCGTGCCGAGCGCGATGTGGTTTGCGCCGGTCCCTCCCTGGATGGACTGGTGCATGTTGTCGTTGATGGTATATGTGTCCGCGAGCGACTTGAAATACGGCGCGTCGCCCTTGAGGACGTTGTAGAAGCCCATGGCCGTCGATCCCTCTTTCGTGGAGGTATCGTCGAAACCGGCCGGCTGCGCGGCGCCGTTGTTGCCTGCGCCGATGGTGACCTCCACCCATGGAAAGAGGTCGGCCTTGCACCCCGACGGATTGTCGTGGGTTGCGTTGGCGACGGAGCAATCGAGCTGCTGCCACATCTGATAGAAGCGGTGCACCGGGCTCGCGGCGTAATCGTCGTAGGCGACGCCCGGCGTGAGCTGGAACGGCCCGGGCGGCACCGTCAGAGGATTCTGCGAGAGACGGGTGTCCGGCGTGCCGGCGTCGAGCCCCGTCGCGCCCGTGAGGAGCAGGGGTACGTAGTCCGCGGGCAGCGCCGCTCCCTCGGCGGCCTGTGCGTCCGCCAGGGTGGCCACGTACGGCGTCTTCGCGCCTCCCGCCAGCACCGGCGGCAACACGGAGTACGGCGTCTTGTGGTTTGGGCTTACCTCGAACCTGGCGGGCTGAGAGTCGGTCGCGCTCCGCTGCACGGCGTCGGCGAAATGGGGGCCAGGGCTCCCGTCTTCATTCACGATGCCCTTGGAGAGAATGTTGCTGATCTTCTGCCCGTTCTTCGGCTTGTACGTGCCGAAGACATGATCGAACGTGCGGTTCTCGCCGATGATGACCATCACGTGCTTGATCGGCGTCCGGGTGTTGCGGTCGTTCTTGCCGCTCTGAGAGCTGCCCCTCTTGCTCGAGGTGCTCGGCGTGACGGTGAGCGACGCCGAAGCCTGTCCGACATCGGCGGCAACTTCGCTTGCGCTCCTCGAATCCGAGCTGCATCCCCAGGCCATCCCCAGGATCGACGCAGCCGCGAGTCCGAGTGACGTTCTTCGCAGTGTGTGCATCTCGCTAGTCTCCTTGCTTGCTTCGTGCGTGTTCGTTCGCGGCGATGAAGGGCCGGTCCGCTACGGCAATCCAATATTCGTGCCCGCTCGATCCCACGGTGACGAGCACCCGATACGAGCGCGACCTTGGACGTTTCTCCAATTCTCGCGAACACATGTATTCGCGCCCCGACCGATTTACGGATTGTTGATTTCTATTTTCGGAATTCGGCGTCCGTCAGCGTTCCCAAGAAGGCGACGATGGCGTCGATGTCATCGTCACTCATCGGCGGCTTCTCGCCTTTGCCACGGTTGTAAGGTGCCTTCTCGACATTCACGTTGTCTCGGTACCGTTTCGGCAGGTCGTCGAACGTCGAGCCTGACTTGTACCAGCGCCGGGGGCGGATCGTTCGCGTCGCGTAGAACTCGACCACGTCGCGCAACGACGAGAAGGCGCCGTTGTGCATGAAGCTCTGCCGGACCGCCACGTTGCGCAACGACGGCGTCCGGAAGCTTCCACAGAATTGTCCTTCATCCGTGTGAAAGTGCGTGTCCGGCCGCTTGCATAGCCCTAGATCGAAGTATTGCGAGTCCTTGTTGTTCGCGATCTTCGGATTCCGCGGAACGCCGACGGTCTCATACCCATAGTCCGTGAAGAGCGAGCGCGCGGGGTCCTTCAGGTTGTCGCGCATCTTGTGACAAACGCTGCAAGCGCCTCTCGCGGGATCTTTGAATGCGGCGAGCCCTCGAGCCTCGAGCGGAGTCAGCTCTGCGCGTCCCCGGACGTAGTCGTCGTATTTCGACGTGAACGGCGCCATCTCCTTGCTGAGCAAGAAGGCCTGGATAGCGTCGCCGAAGGCCTTCAACGTCCCTTCGCGATCGTCGAGAGCCGCCCCGTACTCCTCGCGGAAATCAGCCGAATACGCGCTCGCCTGGATGACGGCCGCGAGGCGCGGCGCACCTGGACTGTTCATCTCGTCCGGGTCCAGCAGCGGCTGCCGAACGAGCTCTGCGAGCGAGTCGACCCTCCCGTCCCAGAAGAATCCGCCGAAAGCGTCCACGAGCAAGGCGTCCTCTTCCCAGTGCAGATGGAAAGGGCGCACGAACGAGAGGTACAACACCGATGGCGTGTTCCGCCGTCCGAAGCGCTCTGGACGGCTCCCGGCGGGCACCCCCGACGTCGAGCCATTGTTGCCGGCAAAGCCGTGCGCCGGATCGTGACAGCTCGCGCAGCTCGTCCCCGGCGGTTCCGAAAAGCCTTTTTCGAAGAATAGCTGGCGCCCGAGGGCGATGCGGCGCGGATTCGGCGGCGTCGCTTCACGCGGAAGCTCGGCGGAGTGGATCCGAGTGGCGGCGAGTTCGTCGTTCGACTTCACGGTCGACGCGAGCACGTGCTCGACGGCTGGAGACGCAGAACCCAAAGCGACGGCGCGAGAAGACGAGTCCGCGACTGCACCATTGCTGGTGCGCGCGTGCATTCCACGCACGCAGAACCCTACAGAAGCGACGACCAGCGCGCCCGCGACGGGCAGCGTGGCTCGTCGCCACGTACGCCGCGCTCGCGGTTTCGACGGATCGCTCATCGTCTCGTCTCGTGACGCCGCTCGCGGTCGAGCCCGCGCGCGTCCGGACGTTAAGCAGCTTTCGTGACGACGGCGTGCCGCGACCGAAAAAGCATTGAGCAACTCCGACGACGAATGTCTCGTTCGTGCCCGCGAGCTTTCACAAGGGCTGAGAGACCGTGCAGCGCCCTCGCCGGACGATCTGCCGGTGTAATCGCCTCGATCACCAATGAGTCGTCGAGCCTTGCCACCTCCCCGGACATGTCGGCCGGCGTTCCATCTGACTTGACGGCTCGATTGTCGAGGAGGCGCGCGCCGGGGACATTCGTCGCCGCAGTTCCAGCGGAGACGACGCCAGCCGGTACTCCGGAGGACTCGAGCTCGTCCCCTCCGCGGTAAGCGTGAACCTCCGCCCGAGTCCGGCGATCCTGACTCGCGCCGCTTGGCAATTAATGTCCGGCGCCGTGCAGGTCGAGTTCGTGCACGTCGGCGCAGATCCGCGCGCGGAACGTTCGGAAGGCGAACCTGTTTTGGATAGCCGCAAACTGAGTATCCTTGCTTGGGAATCCGCCGGCCCGGTGTCGACCGCGAAGAAATCGTGCCGGCGCTCGGCGCGACGCGCCGGCATCCTCGGATGAGGGTCGAGCGGGTTCGCTATCGCGGACCAGCGCTGCACCAGCACGAATCACCCACAACCACGCCCTGACGTCCAAAGCAGTGCGCCGCTTCGCCGAATGCGGTCGGCAGTATTTTGAAAACGCACCCCGTTTGCAGATCGTCGGGTGCCAGACGCGTTCGATCG
Source organism: Polyangiaceae bacterium (assembly GCA_035547195.1). Lineage (GTDB taxonomy): Bacteria > Myxococcota_A > Polyangia > Polyangiales > Polyangiaceae > DASZVB01. Next base: position 78,325 of record DASZVB010000120.1, on the reverse strand, counting down.
CGGGCGCGCTTCGCCAACCAAAGGGTTGGTGGAGATGCGGCGCGATGGACGTTCGCGCTCGGAGCATGCGCTATTTCGCTCGCGCTCGGCTCGAGTGCTCGTCGATGAAGGTCGCGATGTCGCCCGCGGGAAGCGTCCACGCCGTCGGTGTTCATCAGCGCGGCGCTCGACGAAGAAGCGGCGGCCGCTGGTGTATGCAGCGCCGACGAGAGCGGTGACGCCGCTGGGTGCGTCTCGGTCTTGCTCGTGCCCCGATTGTACCGAGCGCGGCGACGACGACCCCACCGAGCCTTCCGGGCGACCATCTCAGTCCAGATGACTCGCCACGAGCTGCATGAGCTCCCAGTCGGGCGGCAGAAGCGGCGCGCTGCCGCGTTCCAGGGCGCAGACCGCGAGCACCCGGAGGCGACCCGAGTCGTGACGGATGAGCGGCTGGTAGACGGTGGCCGCGCCGGCGGCGTCCTCCGCGTCCTCGGCGGTGACCATGGTCGTCGCGCGAACGGCGGTGAGCATCGTCTCGGCGATGTCCGTCCGATCGTCGCGGTACCGGGAAAATTCGTTGGCCACGGCGTCGACGACGTCCGGCGAGGGCTGCTCGGCAGACGATGACGCGACGAGCACGGGTCCGTGCGGTTCGTCTTCGAACCAGAAGCCGCGGCGCGCCCGCGTGTTCGCCACGATGAGCTCGAGGGCGACCCGCGCGCGGGCGGCGTCGTCCTCGCAGGCTTCCAGAGCGCGGGCCCAGGACGTCAATCGAGCGCTCGCAGGATACGACTTTCGGAGGGACGGCGGGTCGGACGTCACGCCGGCGAAGCGCGCGCGCAAGCGCAGCCGCGAGGCCTGCGCGACGAGGGCGGGGTTCTTCGTCGGATAGAAGAGAGCTTCGACGGCGCCGGCGTGCCGCTCGAAAGCGGCGGCGTCGCGGCAGAGGATCGCCATGTCCGCGAGCGCCGTCTCGATGAGGCCCATCGTCACGCGGCCGTCGTTCTTCCCGTGACGTTCCGAAAGGGTCTCCAGGCGAGCGACGGCGCCGTCCACGTCGCCGAGACCGGCGAGGGCTCGCGCGAGCTGCAGCTCGACGCGCAGGTTCAGCGCCACGAACGCCAAATCTCCGGGCTCGAGGAGCGACAGCGTCTCTTCGCACACGCGGCGCGCGTCGCCGTAGCGGCCGAGGGCGTTGTACACGAACGCGAGCGAGCCCATGGACGTGCTCCAGCCGATGAAGCCGTTCGGCTCGCTGCCCTCGAACATCGCGGGAAACTCGGCCAGCGCCTCTTCCGCGCGCCCCGTTTGCAAGAGATACACGAGGCGCGCGCCTATTTCGTAGCGACGGAGCGAGGGGACCTCGCGGGCGTGGCGCGCGAGCTCGTTCCACGTGCGCTTCGTGCCGATCACGTCGTCGGTGGCGATATCGGCGAGGATCTGGCTGCTCGGTGCCCAGACCTCGGCTTGCCACACCGAGCCGTTCGTCAGCGCGTGCGCCTCGAGCTTGCGCCTGTAGACGGCGGCGTTCTCCAGATCGCCCCGGCAGGCGTAATAGTTCGCGCGGATCTGATCCGCCGCCATGTGATAGATGCGGTGCCCGAGGTGCTCGAGCTCCTCGGCGGTGCCGAGCGCGTCGCTGGTGTCGAGGAAGCTCTGCATCGCGCCGAGCGCGTAGAGCGCGCCGCCGCGCAACGACACGTGGGCCTCCAAGGGGAAATCGACGATGTTTTCCGGATGCCGGAGCTCGTCGAGCACGCCTTCGAACTCCCGCACGACGCGCGCGGCGTGCCCCCGCGTCACGTAGCTGAGCCCGACGGCGTAGCGATGGCTCAACGTCGTCGCGTGTCGCGGACCGAGCGCGGTGAGCGGCTCGAGCCGCTCCACGAACCACTCGACCTCGTCGGCTTCGAGACAGATCGTGCTCTTGGCGGACAGGAAGACGACGCAGGTCGTGAGCGTGCTCAAGACGGCCTTGAAGGCCGCAACGCCTCGCCTCCCCTGCGCGATCGAGAAACCGAACGCTCCCCAGGCGAGGCCGATCCACAGGCTCACGCGCTTGCCGAGCAAGGGCCGTAGCTTCCGAGTCAGCGAAAGGCCGAGGAGCCTCTCGGCCATGAGCACGGTGGGGCGCGCGTGACGATCGGCGAGGCGCCGGTCGACGTAGTAGCCCGCGAAGCAGAGCGGAAAAAGCAGCTCGAGCAACTCGAGCGGGGGCTTTTTCTGCTGGCGATAGATGCGCAGCGCTTCTTCGAGCGCCGGCGCGGCGGCGATCATGTCGTCGTATCGATTCACGAAGTCGAGCGCCGTTTCGCGCAGCAGATCCGCGCCGCGCCGCTCGTCCCCGGCGTGAACGAGGTGAAACCCCGCGGCCATGCGCGCCGGCGTATCCATCGCGCCTCCGTCGAGGAGACACTTCGCGATGCGGCGGTGCAGGATCCGCTGCTCGTCCGCCGGAAGCCGGATACGGACGAGGCTGCGCAGGTGCTCCTGCGCGAAGTAATAGGTCGAGCCCCCGACCCGAAGGACGTTCGCTCGGACGAGCTCGCCGAGCGTGCGCACGACGGCTTCCTTCGGTTCGCCTTCGAGCAGCGCCGCGCAGACGTCGAGCGACATCGGCCCGTCGTGCAGGCTCATGATCTCCGCGAGCCGGAGCGAGAGAGGCCCCAGTTGCAAGAGCCGCTCCGACTGCGCGCGGTCCATGCCCGGGGGCAGCTCCACCGTGCCGAGCTCCTGGGGAAGGATCCACACCCCTTCCCGGTGTCCGACCACCCCACTGGTCACGAGATACCGCACGAGGTCGATCGTCCGCCGGGGATTGCCGCCGGTGAGACCGTGGAGCCAATCCGTGAACCGCTCGGCGTGGCGCACGTCGCCGAGCAGACCGTGCACGAGGTCGCTCATCCCTCGGGCGTCGAGGTTGTCGAGCGAGAGGTGCTCGATCGTCGCCGTGAGGGCGCGGAGAACGGCCTCGGCGACGAACGGATCCGTCGTCCTGCGCCCGAACGCGACCAGCACCTTGCCGAAGGCGCCGTCGATGGCGAGCGCCGCCAGCGCCGCGGCCGACGGCTCATCCATGGCCTGCACGTCGTCCGCGGCGATGACGAGCCGGCGGCGCGCGCCCAGGCGGAGCCACCACTCGGTCACCGACGCCTGAATCTGCGCGCGGAAGAGTCCCGGGCTCGGGATCGCCGCCGCAGGAGCCACGCCGGGGAGGTGCGGCCCGAGCTCGGGAAACGCGCGCAGCAGCACCGGGCCGTCTTCGCCGAGGGTCGCGCGCGCGTCGTGCGGCGAAAGCTCGAACAATTTGCGAACGAGGGACCGGATGCCGGAGTACGGCCCCTGGCACGCCGAGCCGTCGACGGTCAGCACGCTCGCGCCGCCGAGGCGTGCGCGCAAGGCGAGCTCCGCGAGCAGTCGCGACACGCCGCTGCCCGTCGCTCCTTCGATCACGAGCCCCGCCGTCCCCGTTCCGCGCATTTCCTCGACGACCGCTTGTATGCGCTCGAGCTCGACGGTCCGCCCGACGATGTCGCTCGACAGGTAGTTGTCCGCGGACAGCGCCTCGCCGTCGTCGGCGAGAGCGGCGATCGACGTCACCCGCTCGATGACCTCGGCCGCGCTCGTGGGGCGCGCGAGCGGATCGACCTGGAGCAAGCCGAGGATCAGCTCGTCGAGCGCTTCCGGGATGCGTTCGGCGTCGAGCGACGTCGCGGGCGCTTCGCGGGCGTTCTGCGACGGCGGCAGCGGCGCCACGGCCCAGGCGTGCTTCAGCTCGGCGATGTCTTTCGCGCGGAAAGCGTGACGCGCCGTGAGCATGTAGTACGCGAGACCGCCCAGCGAAAAGAGATCCGCGCGCTGATCGAGCGCGAGCCCCTGCATGACCTCGGGCGGCATGAGCGACGGGGTTCCGGCGACTTCCGACGGGACGCCGAACGGCGCGAGCGCGCCGAAGTCGAAGAGCCTGCAGTGCCCGTCGCTCGTCAGCCGGACGTTGCGAGGCGAGAGATCTCGATGCACCAGGCGACGCTGGTGGAGTAGGAGCAGCGAGGTCGCGACGTCCCGAAGATAGGCGCAGGCCCGCCGCCACGGGATGGGAGCGATCTCCGCGAGATCGTGCCCGTCGAGGAGCTCCATCGTGTAGAACGGCAGCCCGTTCTCGAGCCCGTAATCGTAGACGCGGATGATGCGGGGATGCGAAATGGACGCGAGGGTGTAGTACTCGCGTTGAAAGAGCGGCTTGAACGCCCCGCGCGGATCAGGAAGGCAGCGCTTCAGCGCGAGCTTTTGTTCGGTGACGCGGTCTCGAGCGAGAAAAACGACGCCCATTCCGCCTCGCGAAATCTCGCGTAGCAGCTCGTACCGATCCGCGACGAGCCGCGTAGCGGCCCCCCGTTCGCTACCCACGGGCGCGCTGAGAATGAATCGCTTCCTCCGTCGGGTGGGATGCTACCAGGCCTCGAGCGCTCGAAGAGCGGTTAAACGACCCGCGAAAGTGGCCCCCAGGCATCGCTGTTTCGCGCGTGGCTGGTGAAGCCAACGTCACGCTCGACCGTGGGCCCGTCGTTCGGTTACCCTGAAAGGTGGCGTCGGCTCTCGGCGCCGGCTCCCGGAGTTCGTCGAATGGAGCGTCCACCTTCTCAAAAGGGCACCGCCGTGTTGCCCGTCGTGCTCGCGCTCAAAGAGCACCCGGATTGTCGCAAGCTCGTTCCGCAGCATCTCTGGAAGTACTTCGACGAGCACATCTTGGTCTCCGGCTGGTACCCCGAGCGCGACTATTGGGTCCTGATCGCGGCACTGGTGAAGACCATCGATCCCGCGACCGTGGGGGGAGATGTGTGGCGCTATTTCGCGCGGTTCAGTGCCCAGCGCGACATCGCCGGGCAAGCTTCCAAAGCGGGCCCAGCCGGGAACGCCCCGGTCGGGGTGTATCGTCAGTTCGCCTCGGTCGAAGACCCCGCGGCGTTCTTCTTGCGCGCGACGCGCCTGTGGCAGCAATACCACGATACCGGACGCATGGAGATCGTCGGCGGGCGAACGTGGACGAACTGCGTCGTCATGCGGCTCATGGGCTTCGTCATCCCGATAGAAGGGTTCGTCCAGCTCCAGGGATACTATCTGGAAGAATATGGACGACTCGTCGGGCTCGAGCTCGATGCCACCGTCGTTCGAAGCACGGCTCGTAAAGACCCGTATTGCGAGTGGGAACATCGGCTCGCCCGCACTCCACAAACGGAGGCGTATGTGGCGTCGCTGCCCCCATTCGATGGATGAGTGCCGCCTACCTTGCCGGCCGGCTATTCACTCGCTTCGCCCTCTCTCGCACGTAGCCAAGCCGTGAAGCGTTGACGCGATCTCGCGCGAGCCTATGTAGCAACCAATCGACATGCGCGTCTTCGTAACCGGCTCGACGGGCGTCATCGGACGAAGGGTAGTTCCGCTCCTCTCTAGCGAAGGTCACGACGTGACCGCGATGCTCCACTCGTCGGGTCGACGGAACGCCGAGCTCGAGCAGAGCGGCGTCCGAACCGTGACCGCAGATTTGCTGGATCCCGATTCTCTGGCGCGCGCAGTGGCCGGGCACGACGCCGTCATCAATCTCGCGACTCACATGCCGCCTTCCACGCTGCTCATGTTCGTTCCGGCGGCCTGGCACGAGAACGACCGCATTCGCCGCGACGGCTCGGCGAACCTCGCCAAGATCGCGGCGCTCGTCGGGGTGCGCCGCTTCATCCAAGAGTCGTTCGCGCCGGTGTATCGGGACCAAGGCGATCGATGGGTGCACGAGACGGACCCGCTGGAGCCGTCGACGTACAACCGGACCGTCGTCGACGCGGAACAATCCGCGGAGCGCTTCTCCGAGGGGGGCGGAACGGGCGTCGTTCTACGGTTCGCGTCGTTCTACGGTCCCGACGCCCATCAGTTCGTCGACCTGGCACGGTTCGCGCGCGTCGGGTTCGTGCCCCTCCCTGGTCCAAGCGAGACGTATCTGTCGTCCATCTCTCACGACGACGCGGCGGCCGCGGTGATGGCCGCTCTTCACCTTCCGTCCGGCGTGTACAACGTCGGCGACGACGATCCGGTGACGCACCGCGAATACGCCAGCGCGCTGGCCGATGCCATGAACCTCTCCCGCCAACCGAAGCTCCCGCCCGAGTGGGCCACGTCTCTCTCGGGGCCGGTGGGCAAGATGCTCGCCCGGTCGCTCCGCATGTCGAACATGAAGCTCCGCGGCGCGGGCTGGGCGCCCAAGTTTCGCAGCGTCCGCGAGGGCTTCAGGACCACGTTTGCCGAAATGCACCGTCCGCCTCGCGCGCGCGCGGCCTGAATTTCCGGGTCACTCGACGACGAGGCTGCGGGCTCTCGACGCGTTCAGCCGGGCGGAGCGCTCGAGCTTGCAAGCCGTGCGGCCGTCGGCGAGGACGGCGAAGGCCGTGACCCACCCGCCCGCGTCTCCGAGCTCGCCGATGTGTCCGACAAACCCGGTGGACGGATCCGAGACTTCCGGGTACTTCTTCGGCGCGTCGGTCCGGGAGAAGCCGCCGGCCGCGAGCCCGACGACGATGCCGTGGCGGTCGACCATGGCTACCCGAGCCACCCTTTCGTGATCCCTGCGCGAGAACGCCCAGCCATCGACTCGAAAGGCCGGTCCCCCATACGCCGCGACGGGGCGCGCGTGGTCCAGAAAGCCGATGCACGCGTCGTCGTCCCGCCGCGGAACGTGCTTCACGAGCGGCTCGCCGAGCCAACTCGCCCACGGCGCCGAAAAGACGCCGAGGTGCTCCCGACGTAGATCCGGAAGCGCGTTTCGAACCAAAGACGCCGCCGGCGTGATGCGATCGATCGTTTCCCGCTCGAGCCCCCCGGTGACGAGCGCGGTCTCGGCGTCGCGGAGGCGCGCGAGGTTGCGCGCGCCTTCGTCGCCGTGGATCTTTTGCTCCGACACGACGACGCCCGACAACACGCAAGCGACGATCAGGGCGAAGGCGCGCAGCATCGGACGACCAGGCAAGCAAGCGACGTCGAGGATCAACGCGGCCCAGAAGAGCAGCGCACAGGTGCCGTAGCGCGGCGCGAACGCCTGATCGATGGGGAAATTCGCTCGACCGAGGGCGGTCATGACCGCCCAGCCCAGCGCGAACGTCGCCGTGCCGACGAATACCCACGCTTCCGGTCGGCCCCGACGTCGCGCCACCGCGTGCCCGACGCAGACGCCCCACGCGAGCACACCCAGTTCACCGAAGATCCGCGCCGCGCGCACGCGATCCACGTAAGCGGAGCTGAACGGCGCGCCGAGGTAGACGCTCACGTATTGCGCGACGGCCGTAGGGTGGCGCAGGGACTCCGCTGGACGCGCGTGCTGGCCGGGCGCTTCGTAACCGACCAGGTACGTTGCCACGGTGACCACGGCGACGAGCCCGAGCAGCGCGACGTCCCGACGCGACCGACGGGTGAGGACGGCGACGGCGACGACGAGCAACAAGACGACCAGCCCGCTGGCGATGGAATAAGCCGCGAGCACCGCCGCGACGGCGGCCTCGAGCGCCGCGTGCTTCTCGTCTCCGCCGGACGCGCCGAGGAGCACGAACGCCGCGACGGCGAACGGACATACGTCGACGTACGAAGCGTTGAACGGCGCGAGCAGACACTCCCAGGTGTACGCGCACAAAAGGAACGTCAGTCCCAAGCCGACCGTCGCGACGAGGACGCTTCGCGGCGCGCCCGACCGTCGCGCCGCGACCCCGAGCAGGCCGACCGTGACCCCGAGCGCGAGCAGCACGGCGACCAGCGACAGCACGCCGCGCCCCGCACCGACCCACGTGTCGAGCGCGAAGACCAGGCGGCCCACGAAGATACGGTGCTCGTTGTGCTGCGAGAACGGGCGCGCGAGAAAGTCGCGCGGCAAGAGCTCCTGCCACTGGTCCCAGTACGGCACCCGCACGTGCTCACGGACGATCAGTCGAAGCGACGAAGCCGTGACGTACGCTGCGGCCGCGATCAGAAACGCGGCGGCAGCGCGTTCGACCCAGCGGGCCGCCAAGGCTGCATGGGTGAACGGTTCTTTGGCGGCGTCCCGACTCACGGTGGTCGCATCATGCCCGAAGGCGACCGATGGGCAGCCCAGGCGACGAGCTCAGATACAGCACGCCGGGCTGTCATAACACGATGCGTTAATGCTCATCCGCCACAGATTCATAGTTCCAAAGCCAGGCATCCCCCAACTTCGAACGCCGCTGCAGTGACGGCACCCACTGCAGCGGGAGCTCGCACGGGGTCCGTGTGTACACTTCGGCTCGAGCGAAACCCAGACAGGGCAGGAGGTGTACGGTGGCGTCCACCGCGACGTCGAACCGGACGACGTCGTGCTCGAGATCACACACGGACTATCTGTCCCCCGAAGTGATCTGCGGCGGCCCGCCGATCACACGGCGGACCTCTACTTTCACGGCGTGCAGCAGATCGAGCGCGACGCGCACCTCGTGATGACCAAGCGTCGCTTCACGGACGCATCACGCCGCTCGGTCGAGCAGCGTGTGCTGCGGCGCATCGAGGAATGCGAGGAGTGACACGCGCGATTGCGCTCGCCGACCAAGCGGTGGATACTGTCGCCCGTGCGAGGCCTCCTCCTACCCGTTCTCGCGTGCTTCGGGGCCGTGTCGACTTGCGGCTGCGGGGACGCGGTCTCGAGCAGCCCCGCGAAAGAGAAGCCGAGCTCGACGAGCAAGGCGTCGAAGTCGAAATCGCCCGCTCTGCAGGCGCCGCTGACGACCGCCAGCTTGAGGCGCATCTCCGGAAGCGCCGCGAACGACGTGTGGGCCGTCGGCGCGGGCGGAGCGACACTGCACTACGACGGCGAGAAATGGACGAGCGTGCCCTCGCCGGCGTTCGAATCGACGCTGAGCCCCGGTTCCTCGGATCTTCTCGCCGTCTGGACAGCGGGTGCCGGCGACGCCTGGGCGGTCGGCGACAGCGAAGTCGTGCTGCGCTGGGACGGCTCGACTTGGTCGCCCGTGCTCGCACCGGCGAACGGCGCCTTGATCGACGTGTGGGGAACCAGCTCGAACGACGTCTGGGCTGTCGGCGTCGACGACGGCTCGGCCTTCGTACGGCACTGGACCGGATCGACGTGGGACTACACGTGGCTCGACTCCGCGCCGAGCTTCTGGGGCGTGTGGGGCAGCAGCGCGAACGACGTCTGGATCGTCGGCACCGCCGGACCGGACACGGGCTACATCTTCAGGTACGACGGCACGCAGATCAATCCGATGACGTTCGACGGACCGCCGCTGCGTGCGATCGGCGGAACTGGACCCAACGACGTGTGGGTCGTGCCGCAACAAATGCCGATGGAGCACTGGAACGGCACGACGTGGGAGACCCCTCCCTCACCGCCAATCACCGGGACTCTCTTCGATGTTTGGGCGCACGAGACGTCCGACGTCTGGGCGTGCGGCACCAACGGGCTGCTCATGCACTGGGACGGCTCGTCGTGGACGAAAGCGGACGTCGATACGACCGAGACGTTGGAAGGAGTCTGGGGTCCTGCCTCGGACGACGTTTGGGTCGTCGGTAGCAAGGGGACGATCCTCCACTTCGACGGCATGACCTGGGCTTCGGCTTTCGCGCCGGAGTGATTTCAGCACCGGCTGGTGCTGGCGACGGCGGACTGGTGACGCAGTGACGTGAATCCTTAGCTTCGAGTTTCGCGCTTTCCGCGTGCAGAGAACTCGCGGCGTTCCGCGCTTCGCGGACAGGTGAACTGATTTGACCCGTGGCGGCTCGCGGGAGCAACTACGTCGACACCATGAGTCGCCACTTCGTTGCTTGTTGCCTTCTCGCGTCCGCAGCCTGCGCGGCGTGCGGATCTTCCGACGACCAGGGTGACTCGGCCGCGTTGGGTACGGCCGGGGCAACGACGACGGGCGGCGCCTCCGCGACGACTCCGGCGAACGGCGGCTCGATCGCAGCGTCGGGCGGCGGCGCTCCATCGAGCGGAAGCGGGGGCGCACCTTCGGCGGGCGGCACGTCTTCGATCGGCGTCGGCGGCACGACGGGCTCGTCCGGCGGAAGCTTCGGTATGGGAGGAGCGACGGAGGCGACGGCTGGCTCTTCCGGCGCGGGGGGTCTCGCGGGCGCGCCGGGCAGCGGAGGTACCGTCGCGACGGGCGGCGTCGCCGGCGCGAGCGGCGCCGCCGACGCGGGGGGTGCGAGCGGCGCTTCTGGTTCGGCAGGTAGCGGCGGCGCGAGCTCCGGCGACGATCCGTGCGCGGGCGGTACGATGGGTCCGGCCAGCGACGCATCGGGTTCCAAGACTCCCGTGCGCGGCTACGGCGACGTCCAGTTCACCGCCTCGACCAAGACGCAGATCACCTCCCTGGAAACGACGCTCGCCGTTCCGCCCAAGCCGACGGCCGGCGGCACGCTCTTCCTGTGGCCGGGCCTCGAGCCGTTGCCCGGCGGCGCGAACTTCAATCCGATCGGGACCGGTGTGCTGCAACCCGTCTTGACCTGGGGCGGCACGTGCGCTCCGAACGCGCCCAACAACTACGTCGATTGGTGGATCTCAGCGCAGTACGTCAACACCTACGGTGACGCGCAAGGGTTCACCGGCTGCAAGGGCGGAGAGGGCATGACGGTGACCGTAGGTGACCTGCTGCATATCACGATGAGCTTGAACGGAACGACGTGGGACCAGAGCGTCACCGACGAGGCGAGCAACAAGACGGTGACATTCGACTTCGATTTGAAGGGTCAAGCGCAGGATTGGGCTATCTTTTCCATCGAGGTGCCGACCGGGAAGGAACCGGTCTCCGACATCGTATTCACCTCCACCGTCATCACGACAGCGGACTCGGATCCGGGTGTTTGTACTCCGAGCACGCGGGGCACGAACGACTACTTCTCCGCGCCGCGCATCTCCGCCGACGGACGTCACTGCTGCGTGGCCAAGATCATCCTGCGAGGACAAGGTGTCCCCGCTTCGGGACCGAATAACTGAACCCGAAGTCGACGGCACCGTCGTCGTGCTTTTGTCGAGTCCACGTCGCGATCCCGGCGTACGAGAAATTCTGGAAGCGCTTCGAGACCCCTTGCGGGCGAACGAAGTACGTGGAATTTGATGATCTCGATGGAGCGAAAGTGCATGGTGGGGGATTCGGCGGCGATGCAACGTGTCCGCGAGCTCGTCGGGAAGGCCGCCCGAAGCTCGGCGACGGTGCTCTTGCGCGGTGAGAGCGGCACCGGGAAAGAAGTAGCGGCGAGGAGCATTCACGATCAGTCGCCGAGAAGCGAAGGCCCCTTCGTGAAGCTGCAGTGCTCGGCGCTGCCCGACACGCTCCTCGAGAGCGAGCTCTTCGGTTACGAGAGGGGCGCTTTCACGGGAGCAGCGGCTCGCAAGGAAGGACGGCTCGAGCTCGCAGCGGGCGGGACGCTGTTCCTCGACGAGATCGGCGACATCACCCCGGCGACGCAGGTGAAGCTGCTCGGCGTCCTGCAAGACCGCGCGTTCGAACGCCTCGGCAGCACGGAACGGATCTGCATCGACGTTCGCATCATCGCCGCGACGCATCGCGATCTCGACGCGATGGTGAAGGAAGGTTCCTTTCGCGCCGACCTCTTCTATCGTCTCTCGGTCGTCCCGCTGTGGTTGCCGCCGCTGCGCACCCGCCGCGAAGACATCCCCCTGCTCGCGCGGCACTTCTGCGAGTCGTTCGCGGCGGCGAACGGTCGCGGTAGCCTCACGTTGTCCGACGAAGCGATCCGGGAGCTCCGGCGCCAGCGCTGGGCGGGCAACGTGCGCGAGCTCGAGAACTTCGTGGAACGCCTCGTCGTGCTCGCCGAGGGCGACACCATCAGCGCGGACGACGTGCACCGCGAGCTCGCGACCGGCACGCCCGCGTTCCTGACTCAGCCGACGCAGACGAACGCCTCAGCTGCTGCGGCATCGGCCGCGCCCGCGGACGGCTTGCTCGGTCGCGAGCGACGCGCCGCGGAACGGCGCGCCATCCTGCTGGCCCTGGAGCGCGCCGGAGGCAACCGTACCGAAGCCGCGCACGCGCTCGGCGTGAGCCGCCGCACGCTCTACAACTTGCTGGAAGATCACGGAGTCAGCTGAACGACATCGAGGGGAGCGCGTCTCCGACGGAGCCGTCATGACACCGGCTGCACCGACACCCATCGAACGGCGCATCGGCAGATACCGGCTGGAACGTCGTCTCGGCGAGGGCGGCATGGGCGTGGTCTGGGCGGTGACCGACGTCGAGAGCGGGCGCCGGTTCGCGTTGAAGACGCTGAAGCCCCACGCGCGCGGCCGTCCGGATCTCGAACGCCGATTGATGCGCGAGGCGCGCGCCGCCGGGGCCGTCCATCATCCGAACGTCGTCACCGTGCACGAGGTCTTCGACGCCGGGGACGACGGTCCGGCGATCGTCATGGATTTGCTGGAGGGCGAGACCCTGCGCGCCCGGCTCGCCCGCGAAGAGCGGCTGTCGGCGCCCGACGTCGCGCGCATCCTGCTGCCCGTCGTTTCGGCGGTCACAGCGGCGCACGCGCAGGGCGTCGTTCATCGCGATCTGAAGCCCGACAACATCTTCCTGTCCCGGCACGCCGATGGCTCCGAGCACGTCCGGGTACTCGACTTCGGCATCGCCAAGCTCGTGGAGGCCGCGGCGGACCCCGGAGAATCGCAGAGCATGACGAGCACCGGGACGATGCTCGGTACGCCGTGGTACATGGCGCCCGAACAAGGCTTCGGTGAGAGCGACATCGACGGACGCGCGGACGTGTGGGCGATCGGCGTCATCTTGTACGAGTGCCTGTCCGGAGGCCGGCCCCTGGAGGGCGACAACCTCGGCCAGGTCCTGAAGCGGCTGATGAGTCAGGGCATCACTCCCGTCGCCGGAGTCGTTCCCGACGTCCCCGCAGACGTGGCGGAGCTCGTCGATCGCATGTTGACGACGGACCGAGACGACCGGCTTTCGGATCTTCGTACCGCGCAAGCCGTCTTGGAACGACACACCCACGCCGCGCCCGCGGACACGTCCACGCCGCTGGTCGTTCATCGCGCCGCGCGGCCGGCACGCCGCGCGCCGATCGCCTATGTCACGGCTGCGAGTCTCGTCGCGATCGGGTTCGCCGTGTTCGGCATCTCCAGGCTCCGGCATTCCCCGGCATCCGATGCGCCGCGAAGCACGGTTCGATCTCCGGTTCGGTCAGCCCCCGCAGCCGGCGACGGGCCGGCGCCAGCGAGCGCTCGCGCCGGCCCTTCGGATCTTCACCCGATCGCGCCAACTCCAAAGGCGGATAGCGACAGCCCGGAGCGCGCCCCTACGGACACGAAGCTCTTGCTTCCGCACCAGCGTAGACGGCATGCCTCCGCGACGACGTCCGTGTCGGCTCCAACGCCCTTCATCGCGCCCGCGCAACCCGTCTCGGCAGCGCCTGCCGCGGCGGCCTCGGCGGTGCCCGCGAGCACGATCCTCGGCGGGCTGGCGGCGCGGCCACCGTTCTAGTCGCTCATGCCATCGCCCCATTGCGCTCGCGCTCGCCGCGTCTCGAAGTGGCTTTTGTTCGTGCTCCCGTGGACGGTTCCCGCGAGGGCCGACGTACCCGACGGGGTCTCTTCGGCGCAGAACGAAGCGCCCCCCGAACGGATCGCGCTCGTCGACGAGGCCCGCGCCGCGTTCGTCCGCGGAGTGGAGCTCGCCAAAGTCGGACGCTGGAACGAAGCGCGAACGGCGTTCGAGGAATCGGACGGCGTCTTGCCCAATGCCGTAACGAAGTACAACGTCGGGTTCTGCGCGCGCGCCCTCGGGCTCTACGCGCGCGCAGAGTGGGCCTTCGCGAACGCGCTCGCCGAGGACGCGCGTAGCCGGATCTTGCCCGAAGATCTGCGAGCTTCCGCGCGGACGTTGCTCGCCGAGAGCGCCAAGCGCCGCGCCAACGCCTCGTTTTTTGCGGACGCCGACACGCGGTTGCTGGTGGACGGCAGACCGCTCGAACAGCTGGCGCCGGCCACCGACGCCGCCGTCTACCTCGCGGGCGTTCGTCCGCCCGGCGCCGCCGAGCTCGTACGACCGGGTCGAGTACGACTACGCCTCGATCCTGGAATGCACGTGTTTCAGGTCACGCGATGGGGGCGGTCGGAACCGGCGGTCGTCCAGACGTTTCTGCCGGGCGAGGCGCGCGTTTTGCGCTTCGCGCCCGATCCGGAGAAGGTCGAACGCGGCGCGGCCGCTCCCGAGAGCCCGAAATCGACGCCGTTCACCTGGCCCGTGGTTGCCCTCGGTTCGGTCGGCGTCGCAGCGCTGGCGACCGGCACGGTGTTCGGCGTTCTCTCGCTCACGACGCACGCGGAGCTCGCCACGGCGTGCCCCGGGGATCGTTGCAACGAGAGTCACGCGAGCGACGTCACGCGTCTTCACACGTACGAGGACGTCGCGACGACGGCCTTCGTCGTCGGAGGCGTCGCGCTCGCCACGGCGGGGGTGCTGTTGCTGACGGGCGCCGGACGAGCGCGCGAGGCGCCCCAAACCGTACGAGACCCCTCTCATGCGGGCCTCCGTGTCGGCGTCTCGCCGGCGGGCGTCTGCGGGACGTTCTGACGGCGAAGGGCGCTCCGTTCACTTCGGGGACGCTACGTACATCTCGCACACGGACGCCGGGCCCGGATCGCAAGCGGTGTCCGCCGAAGTATGGACGGGGTTCGTCAACGGGCCGAGCCGGCTCGGAGTTCCGTCGAAGAGCACGCCGAACGAGAGCGCGTCGCAGGGCGCATTCGCCGAACCGTTGCTCGTGCTCGCGATGTCGACGTTCTGGCAGGCGACCTTCGCGAACGGCAACAGCGCGGGACAGGACTCGGTCGAGTTGGCGCAGCCGACCTGACAGAGCTCGGCTTTCAGAGTCGAAATGATTCCGCTCACCGGCCAGCGCCCCGCCAGGATCACGTCGTCGAGCCCCCACTCTTCGCCGGGGACGATGCGTGCTTGCAAGATCGTGTTGGAGACCGGGACGAACGCCTGGGGTCCGCCGAGCTGCAGTTGATCGAAGTGAGCGACGAGCACGTCGTTGCTCACGTAGGCGTTCAGCGCTTCGTATTTCGGGTTGGACCCCTGAAGGAACGGCTCGAAGACGTTCCAGGCGCGATCCGGGCTTCCGGCGTCGGGGACCGGATCCATGGTCACGTGATCCGAGAGCGTTGCGCTGAACCAGGCGACGTGCACGTTGTCGTCGTCGGGCAGCCCGTTGTAGTCGCTCACCCGTACCAGGTACGCACGGATGCCCTCGGTTTCGTGGGTGTTATCGGTCTGGGCGGTCATGTTGCCGAGCACGGACGAGACGGCATGTCCTGCGGCGTTGTCGATTCCGTCCGGGCCGTCTGCATGATCCGCGTCCGCCCAAGGCGGCTCCTCGCAGGCGGCGGACGGATGCGCCACGGTGCAATAGCCGTCGAGGTTCAAGCCGACGGCTTGATAGTCGGGCACGCCCGTCGTCACGTCGCGGTCGCCCCAGCTCTTGGTGTGCAAGAGGACGACGAACGACGTCGTCCCGCCGCTGTTCGCCGTCGCGCTCGCATCCGGATAAGTGCCCTTGCTGCACTTTTCGGCCGCGGCACCGGAGTCCGGGGCCTTCAGCGACGCGTCCTTCTCCACCGAAAAATCGCTCAAGATCTGGCGACATCCCGGCAATGACACCGCGAGCGCGGCCCCCGAAAGCCAGCTTCGCACTGCACGCGCACGCCCGCGAGAAAGCACTGAAGAATCGAAGCCGACCAAGGTGGCTCGCGCTGTCTACCGAAGACGCTGCCCGGAGGACAGCGAAGAGTGTGCCGCGGGGTGCACACCGGCCGGGCGAGTGTGCAGCGCGATGCACACTCATGAACACGGCGCGAGGATCGCGCGCCGATCTGCGCGCGTTTTGCATTTTCCTTGCATTGCATCCGGCGGTCTATCTCGGCGGACCGGAATTTCACGCCCGCGAATCATCGAGCGTTCACCGCGCTGGAGCCGCGCGAGCAGGCATCACGGAGAAGCGACGTCGGCCGCGCGCCAGCGGTGCGGACCGAACGCCGCGGCGAGCAGATAGATCGCCGCAGCCACGAAGAAACTCGCGGCGATCCCGAAGATCACCGAGATCAGGACCGAGAGGATGCTACCGACGACGCTCGTGGCGCCGTTGATGCCGAGCGCGAGCGGCAGCCCGCGGTCCCGTTCGACGAAGCGGATGCCCGATGGAAACAAGGTGCCGAGCACCAGGCCGATCGACCCGCTCAGCGCGAACGTCCAGAGTACCCGCGCGGACAGCGGAGAGCTCGCCGTCGCCCGAGCGAGCGGCTCGATGATCCAGGGCGTCGCGAGCAGGAGCACGGCGGCGACGACCGCGGACAGCGTCGCCGCGCGGCGCGTCTCGATGAAGTGCGACGACAGCGCGCTGCCGACGCCGGTGCACACGAGCAGGCTCGCGAGCACCACGACGAGGGCGTACGTGGGGTGGCCGAGCACGACGTGCAAGCGCTGCATCAAGGCGAGCTCCACGAGCATGAAGCCGGCGCCGAGCATCCCGAAATACACGGGCGAACCGCCGTGCGGCAGCGCCGCCCCCTCGCGCCGCGCCCGGAGCAGCGGCGGCCCGAGCACGAACACGGTCAGGAACGCGACGGTGAAGAACGTGAACAACATCTGCACGGTCGCGAGCACGTTGCCGTAGATGACGCCCCCGCCCACCATGGAGTCGAACATCAGCTTGGGCTTCAGCCAGGCGCTCGCCCGGAGCAGCTGGAAGAAGAAGGGCCGGTCGTCGGTGGGCGGCGACGTATCGAGATCGGCCGGCGCGCCCACCTCGCCCAGTGCATCGACGGAGCGGGTCTCCAGGATCTTGCGCAGGAGCGGATCTTGCGGCGAAGCCCCGGGGGCAGCGAGGAGCTCGAACCCGAGCGAGCGGGCCTGCGAGCGCACCTTCTCCGCGTCTTCGGCGGTGAACGCGGTCGGCGAAACGAGGATGGTCGCGAGGCCGCCTCGCGCGAGCCCGGGGTGCTCCGGCGCCCACCCGATCAGCGCCACGTGCTCCTCGGGGTTCTTCACGCCGCGCTCGAGCAAGCTGCCGACGGCGAGCGCGAGCAGGCGCGCGGTCTCGCTCGTCTTGCCCGGTGAATACCAGCGGCTGAACGTGAGGACGCCCGCCGGGCTCACGCGATCCAGGAAGAGCGACCACGCTTCTCGCGTGTACAGCGTCGCCTCGGTGTGAGCGAACGCGCCCGCGCCGGTCGCCGCCCAGGTATCGACCAGCGACGCCTGCAACGTCTCGCAATGCGGCGCTTCCGCGGCCATCACGCTGCGGCCGTCGCCGACGACCACCTTGACGCGCGGGTCCGCGAGAATCGGCGATTGTGCCGCGAGCTCTCGCAGCATCGCGACCATCAGCGGATTGATTTCGACCGCGAAGACGGAGCCGTGGCCGAACTCGAGCGCTCCTTCGATGTCGCGCCCCCCGCCGACGCCGATGACGCACGCCTGCCCGGTGGGGCGGATCCAGTGCGCGGCGTTCGTCAGGTCGTACTTCAAGACGCCGAGATCCTCGACGCTCTTGAAGGCGTTGATGCTCGTTCCGGCTTCGCCGTCGATGCCGGCCATCGCGATGCGTTCCCTGCCCTCCGGCGTGCGCGGCGAAGGCCCCCACAGGACCAGACGCCGATCGACGTCCGAGAATTGCGTGGCCTGGACGTTCGACAGCGCGTTCCAACCGACGAAGCTCGGAACCTGAGCAGGATCGGTGAACGCGTGCTTCGAGAATCGGATCTGGAGCCCGAGCCGCGAGTAGTCGTTCACGACGGCGAACGCGAGCAGGGCGGCGGCGACGGTGAGCATCCGTTTGCGCGACGCCGGCCGCCCTTCGATGGCCGCTCCGACGACCGCGGGCAGCGTCGCGAGGAAGAGCAGCGCGTTCACGCCGTCGAAGGGGCCGAGTAGCAACAAGGGACAGAGCGCACCGACGGCCGCGGCGGTGAGATCGATGGCGTACACGCGTCCGATGGGAGCGCGGCTTTCGGCCATGATCCTCGCCACGATGGAACCGCCGATGGTCATCGGGACGGTATTGGCGGCGGCGACGGCGACGACGGCGAGCTGCAGCGTGAGGCTCGGATCCGCCTGCATCGGGACGATGAGCGTCACGACGACGGCGAGCACGATGCCGCCCGCGAGCTTGAACGACCGCTGGGCCACGTAGTCGCGCAGCGGCTCGCCGGCGCGCTGCGACTTCAACGCCTCGAGCGAGCCTGCGGTCAAGCCGAGCATCGCGATGGACAGCACGAAGAACGCCATCCCGTACCAGGTGACGACGCTCAAGAGCCGGGTCATCAGCACTTCGTCGGCGACGATGACGCCGGACGTGACGCCGAGCGCGGCGAGCGCTTGCGCCGTGCTCCAGGGAGCGGTGTCGGCCTGTGCCGGTCTTGCAACGAGCGCGTCGCTGGACGCTACTCCATCCACGAGACGTAGATTATGCGGTTCCAGGAGGCCCTTCTACCCTGAGATCCAGCTAGAAAACAGCCGGCGCCGGCCTCGCCGGGCGTCTTACTCACCTTTCTATCACGCTGCCTCGTGCCGTCCCGCGAACGGCCGTGAACTTCTTCACTTCGAGCACAACGGTTGCGACGAACGCCGCGCACGGTCAGTGCGCGGCATAGCCGTAGAGGTCAGCGCGTCACGCGTCGAGCTCGCTTCAATCCCAGCCGGAGCTGCTCGCTTTCGCGAGACAGGCGTGCACGCCGTGCACCATGCCCATGCGGACCTTGAACATGTGGAAGTCCGTGTACGCGCCGGCGAACATCGTGAAGCCGACGCTGATGCCCGCCTCCGTGTCGATGACGTGCAGTCGCGCCTTCATGCCCGCCGCGCCAGCCGTCGCGTTCGGGTTGCACGTGACGATCGCGCCGTCTTCGCACTTGCCCACCGACCCGCCGTCCTCGAGTCGCATGCAGTCGTCGGCGAAGTTGCAGGCGCCGGCCGGAAACTTCGTCAGATAGTCGTCCATGAGCTTCTGCAACGAGTCGCGAGTCGGTTGTTGATCCGCCGGCAGCACGGTCTCCCAGTCGTCGCTCGCGGAGGCGGCGAGGCCCGCCGGGTTGTTCAAGATGTAGTCGCCGCTGCGAACGACGATGGTCTCGATCTCCGTGATCTTCTGGTTCTCGAGCTTGAGTCGAACGCCGAAGATGCGATCCGTCGAGCTCTCGGGCAAGACGGATTCGGTGACCGAGTTGCACGTCACCGTGTCGAGCGCGCTCCGCTTGAACTTCACCATGCCGGCCGTCTTCCAGAGGCCGTCGCCGACGTTCATCGTCATGCCGTTCTCGGTGAGCTTCACGCTCCCCGCGAGCGGCGCCATCGTCGGATCGTGCGCGGCCATGGCCGCGTAGTACGCGTCGATGGCGCTCTTCAGGAGATCCCGCGTGCAACCCGTGCCGGCGTCCGCGCCGCTGCCGGCCGCGCCGCTCGCTCCGGCGCTTCCGCCGCCGGCGCCGCTCGCTCCGCTGGCGCCCGAAGCGCCGCCCGCGCCCGCGGTAGAAGGGACGCCGCCGGCGCCGCTCGCAGCGCCCGCACCGCCGCTGCTTCCGCCGTTTGCGCCGAGCGTGCCGCCCGCCCCGATGCTGGAAGCGCCGCCGCTCGTCGGCGCCGTGGTCGTCGAGCCGCCGGTCGCGACGTTCGTGGTGCCGCCGCTCGCGGCGCTCGTCCCGCCGCTGCTCGCCGCCGGGATCCCCGCGGCGCCGCTCAGGCCCAGGCCGCCAGTGTTGTGATTCGCGTTCGACGTGTCGCTGCCGCACGCGGTCGCGCCGAGCAACGCCGCGACGGAAAACCAGGCTCTGCGACGACGCGCGCCTACGTGTAGAGATCGAAACGTGTCGCGATCCGCGCGACCTTCGCGATGTGTTCTCATTGCACGCCTCCGTGAGAGCGCTCGCTTCCAAGCGAGTTTTTCTTGGCAGTAGTGCAATGCGCATCGACGATCAACGTGCGCGACTCGCGCGACGGCGCGCTCGCGCGCGTCTGCTGCGACGAGCGCACGACGACGCATTAACCGCGAACGCCGGATCGTGGACCGCGATTGACTTCGATCGAGTGCGGAACGTCCGGTGCGTACGATGCGAGCAGAGAAGTTCAGACACGCTCTGCGGCGCGCCGTCGCATCGAGCGACGTGATGAACTCCTACTCCCGACGGCAAATCGTCGCGCGCGCGATTTATTTTCGCGCTCGCGCCGTTCTTTTGCAGCCGCTGCGAATTCTCGATGAGCGGCGTCTCGGACGGCTCAGCTTCCGGCCCCGCGCTCGACGTCCAGGTCGAACACCACGCCGTCGCGGTCGTCCATGATCTTCTTCGCATCGCGCGAGAGCTGCTCGAAGAGCTCGCCGTGCAATGCTTTGAACCGGTCGGCGCTGATCCCGGACACGACCACGTAACGCGCGCCGAGCGCGTGCAGTCGTTCGACCTCGGGCAGCGTGAGCCAGGCCATGGATCGATAAAAGCCGTGGCGATCGGCGAAGTAGAAGACGTCGGGCGGCGTCATGCTGCGTTCCGGCGTCACGTCGTCCATCTGATGATCGACGACGACGAGCAGGCTCCCCGGCTTGGTCAGCTCGCCGACGCGTCGCCCCGTTTGCTTCTGCGCTTGCCAGAGCGAGTCGTCGAAAGCGCGATCCACGCGCACGAAGAGCACGCCCGACACGACGGCGTTCGCGAGCAGCGCCGCGAGGACGGCGCCGAGCGACTTCGCCGCGGAGAGACCCCAGCGAGCACTCGAGCGATCCGCGACGACGACGAGCCCCGCCGCGCCGGCGATACAGCCGATGGGCAGGATGGGCAGCAGATAATGATAATGGCCGAGGCTCACGCCGGTCGCGGCGACGAGCGCGTAGAGCACGACCGAGCCGAACCAGATCGCGCAAAACGCCCACGACGGATCCGGCGCTCTCTCGCCGCGGCGCATCGGGCCGCGGGCTCCCCTCACCCACATCCCGTACAGGAGCCCCAGCGTCGCGAGCGGCGTGACGTCGTACAAGAATACTTTCGCCGCCGTCTTGACGTAAAAGCGCGGGTTGGCGAGCAGCGCGGTGCTCCCGAGCTTGCTGTATCCGCCGCCCAGGATGCCGAACGTCAAATGCGACTCGAGGAACAACCGATAGCCGTGCGCGTACCAGAGGAGCGCCGGCAGCAGCATCCCGGCGGCGCAGGCCCACACGCGAGACCTTCGCCACCAAGACCGTC
Organism: Polyangiaceae bacterium; assembly: GCA_035547195.1. Taxonomy (GTDB): domain Bacteria; phylum Myxococcota_A; class Polyangia; order Polyangiales; family Polyangiaceae; genus DASZVB01. Next base: position 57,087 of record DASZVB010000120.1, on the reverse strand, counting down.
CCTCGGCGTACACGAAGATCGCGAGCACCGGAAAGCCGAGGTACAGCGCCGTCAGCTTCAGGCAGGTCGCGAGCGCGACGCTCGCGACCGCGGCGACGAGTAACGGCGAGCGACGTTCGTCCGCCCAGCGCACGAGCAGGTAGAGGCCGAGCTCACCGAAGAAGACCATCGGAGGATCGGGCCACATGCCCGTCGTCGTCAGCATCACCAACGTCGGCGCCGTCGCCGCGAACGCCGCCGCGAGCAGCGCCGCGCGCCGATCGAACAGACGCGCTGCGAAACGGTAGGTCACGTAGACGATACCGACGCCCATCCCGAGCATGACCAGGGTGCACACCCATTCGTGCACCCCGAACACTTCGAACAAGAGGGCCGTCGCGAACGGGATCGCGGGAAACTCCATCTCGACGTAGCCCGGGCCGCTGCCGCCCCACAGCACCTCGGGATACAGAAAATGAAAGCCGTCGCGGTAGTAGTTCACCGCGATGCCGGCGAGATCCGCGGGACGCCAGCCGAGCACCGGCGAGCTCAGATTTCGGAACAGCCCGATCCTGGCGACGATGAACAGGACTACGAGGAGAAGCGCTCGCCCGCGCGCACCGAGCAGTCCCGGCGATTCGGGATGCACGGCGTTCGCGTCACCCGGAACGCGAACGTGCCGAGGCTGCAAGCGAGAGCGTTCCATCGGGAGCACGGACGGACTGTGGTATGGGAGTGGCGTGGCACCAAGCCCATTTCAGCTCTGGGACAGCGGCTCGGCCGTGCTCCGCGCGCGATGGTATTTTCGCGACGCCACGGAGCTCGGCGATCGAGTGCGACTCTGGGGCCGCCCCTTCATCGTCAACCACGGGACGCTCCGGATCGGCGCGCGCAGTCGCTTCGTCTCGAACGTAGCCACCCTCGAGATGCAGGTCGGTCCCGGAGGGACGCTCGAGATCGGCGAGAGCGTGTTCATCAACAGCGGCTGCTCCATCGGAGCGAGCCTGCTCGTGCGCATCGGGTCCGGAGCGAGCATCGGGCCGCAGGTGATCATCATGGACAACGACTTTCACCAACTCGATCCCGAACGGCGCAACGAGGTGCCTCCGTCCGTCCCGGTCATCCTGGAGAAGAACGTGTGGCTCGGCGCGCGCGCCATCGTGCTGCGCGGGGTGACCATCGGCGAAGGCAGCGTCGTCGCGGCTGGAAGCGTCGTGACGAAGGACGTGCCGCCGCGCTCGGTCGCCGGCGGCATCCCGGCCAAGGTGCTTCGCTCATTGTGACGCGAAGCGAACGTCCTTCGGCGTTCGCTTCCGTCACCGATCACTGAAAGACGCGCAGCTCGCCGCAGGAGACGAACGTCGAGCTCCCGCCGGGGACACCGTCTACGCGGATGCCCGTTCCGGTGACGGCCGGGAACGTGAACGTGTAGGTGTCGTACGTGACGTTGTTGGCGCCGGCGTACGCGGGCGTCACCGTGGTGCTCGGCACGTCGACCCAGGTGCTGCCCTGGAGGACCTGCACCTTGATCGAGGTGAACCAGCCGCCGTTGTAGAACTGCATGCCTTCCTGGAACACGACCTTCGTGAAGCTCTGCGACGCCGTGAAGGTGTACCCGAAGTAGCCCTCCGTCTGCTTCGCGCCGTTGTACGTGTCGTACTGGCGGCTGGAGTCTTGCGTGTTCTGTGGCGGCATGTCGCCGTCGTGAATGACGTTGAGGCTCTTGTTCCCGCCGCCGGTCGGCGCGGTGACCTTCGTGATGGCCGTGCCCAAGGAGGTGATGTCCGTTCCTCCGGGCGTCACGGTGATGGTGACGGTCGAGGCCGCGCTCTGATTGACGCCGTCGCTCACGACCAGGCTGAACGTGAGCGCCGTCGAGACCGACACCGTCGGCGCCGCGAAGGTCGGCTTCACGACGGTGGTGCTCGACAGAGACACCGGCGGGCCGCCGGTCTGCGACCACGCATACGTGAGCGACGCGCCCTCCGGATCTTTCGAGGCGCTGCCGTCGAGGGTTACGACGGCGGTGCCCGACGCTACCGTCTGCGCGGAGCCCGCGTTGGCGACGGGGGGCTGATTCGCGACGGGGTTCACCGTGACGTTGACCGTGGAGGCGGCGCTGGAGAGCGCGCCGTCGTTCACCGTGAGGGAGAACGTCAGCGTGGTCGCCGCGGAGACGGACGGCGCCGTGAACGTCGGCTTCTGCGCGGTGGTGCTCGACAGCGTGACCACCGGCCCGGCCGTTTGCGACCAGGCATAGGTGATCGTGTCGCCGTCGGGGTCGGACGACCCGCTGCCGTCGAGCGTCACGGCCGCATTCGCCGCCACGGTCTGCGCCGTGCCGGCGTTCGCCACCGGCGGGTGATTGCCCGACGACGGCCCCCCGAACGCGCGCAGCTCGCCGCACGAGATGAACGTCGCGCTGCCGCCGGGGACGCCGTCGATGCGAATACCGGTTCCGGTCACCGACGGAATCGTGAAGGTGTACGTGTCGTACGACACGCCGTTCGCGCCGGCGTAGGCCGGGCTCACCGTCGCGCCGGTCACGTTGGTCCAGGTGCCGCTCTGTAGGACCTGGACCTTGATGCTCGTGAACCAACCGCCGTCGCCGAACTGCATGCCCTCGGTGAAGACGAGCTTGGTGAAGGTCTGCGCGGTGCTGAACGTGTACCCGATCCAATCTTCGGTCCGCGTCTGGCCGTTGTACGTATCGTACTGGCGCGTGTTCGAGTTCGTGCCGGGCGGCGGCACGTCGCCGTCGCGGATGACCTCGAGGCTCTTGTTGCCGCCCCCCGTCGGGGCCGTGATCTTCGCGACGATCGTCGCGGCCGCCGTGATGTCGGAGTTCGGCCCCGCGGGGTTCACCGTGATCGTCACGGTGCTCGCGCTGCTCGACAAGCTCCCGTCGTTCACGACGAGGCTGAACGTGAGGGTCGTCGTCGCGCTGACCGTGGGCGCGGTGAACGTCGGTTTCTGAGCCGTCGTGCTCGACAGCGCGACCGCCGGTCCGCCCGTTTGGGTCCAGGCGTAGGTGATCTTGTCCCCGTTGGGATCGCTCGAGCCGCTGCCGTCGAGCGTCACCGCGGCGCCGGAGCTCACCGTCTGATTCGCGCCGGCGTTGGCCGTCGGAGGGAGGTTCGTGACCGCGGGGTTCACGGTGACGGTCGTGGTCGAAGCGGCGCTCGACGCCTTGCCGTCGTTGACGACCAGGCTGAAAGTAAGCGCCGTCGCGCTCGTCACGGTGGGCGCGGTGAACGTCGGCTTCTGCGCCGTGGGGCTCGACAGCGTGACCGACGGCCCCGCCGTCTGCGTCCAGGCATAGGTGATGGTATCCCCGTTGGGATCGCTCGAGCCGCTGCCGTCGAGCGTCACCGTCGTGCCGGACGTGACGGACTGATTCGCGCCTGCGCTCGCGACGGGCGGGCTGTTCGTCGGCGTGGATCCGTCGGTGAACACGCGCAGCTCCGCGCAGGACGTGAATTTATCGGCGCCGCCGGGCACGCCGTCGATCCGAATGCCGGTCCCGGAGATCGCCGGGAAGTTGAAGGTGAACGTCTCGTAGGTGATGCCGTCCTGGCCTGGATACGCAGGCGACGCCGTCGCGCCGGGAACGGTCACCCACGTCGTCCCCTGGAGGACTTGCACCTGGATGCTCGAGAACCAGCCGCCGTCCCAGAACTCCATGCCTTCCTGGAAGACCAGCTTGGTGAAATTCTGAGCGGTCGCGAAGGTGTAACCGAAGTAGTCCTCCGTTCGCGATTGGTCGCCGGTGTACGTGTCGTACTGGCGAGACGAATCCTGCGTGTTCACCGGCGGCATGTCGCCGTCCCGGATGATGGCGATGTTCTTGTTGCCGCCGCCGGTCGGCGCGGTGATCTTCGCGATGATCGTCCCCGTGGACGTCACGTCGACTCCGCCCGCGCTCGGGGGGTTCACCGAGATGGTGACGGTCGCCGGAGCGCTCGACAGCGAGCCGTCGTTCACGACCAGCGTGAACGTGTATTGAGTCACCGTGGTGACCGACGGCGCGACGAAGGTCGGCTTCTGCGCCGTCGTGCTCGACAGGACGATGCCCGAAGGCGCGGACCAGGCATAGGTGATCGCGTCGCCGTTCGGGTCGCTCGAGCCGCTGCCGTCGAGGGTGACGGTCGCGCCGGCCATCACGCTTTGCGGCGCGCCGGCGTTCGCGGTCGGCGGGCTGTTGGTCGTGCCGCCGCCACCCGACGTCCCGAACGCGCGGAGCTCGGCGACCGACGCGAACGTGTTCGCGCCGCCGGGCGGGCCGTCGATGCGGATCCCGTCGCACGAGATCGGGGGGAACGTGATCTGGTACGTCTCGTAGTTGATGCCGTCCTGCCCGGGATAAACGGGGCTAAACACCGCTCCCGAGACGGTCACCCAGCTGCCGCTTTGCAGAACCTGCACCTGCAAGCTGTTGAACCACCCGCCGTCGTATTCTTCGATCCCCTCCTGGAAGAGCAGCGCGCCGCACGTCTGTGTGCTCGGGAAGGTGTAGCCGAACCAGGCGTCCGTCTGGCGCTGCCCGTTGTACGTGTCGTACTGTTGAGTCTCGTCGTCCGAATCGATGGGGGGGAAGTAGCCGTCGCTCATGACGGAGAGGCTGTGGTTGCCGCCTCCCGTCGGATTCGTGACGCTCGCGATGGGCGTCGCGTTCTTGGTCAGATCGGGAGCGCCGCTTCCGTTGAACGTGACGATGTGCTCTCCGCTGCCGTCATCCGCGGTCAGCGCCCAGGTGTCGCTCAGCAGACCGTTCTGGTTCGGCTCGAAGGCCACCGTCTCGATCAAGGTCGCACCCGGCGCGAGGATCGTGCCTTCGGGCAGCGACGTCGTCGGGATGAACACTCCGCCCGCCGGCGGCTTCGACTTCGTGAACGTGATGGAAGAGCCGCCGTCGTTCGTGAGCGTGAAGCTCTGCGAGATGGTCGCGCCGACGCCGATGAGACCGTACGACAGCGTGGTCGGCGAGATCGTCAGATGTCCCGGGGGCGTACAAACGCCGGAGAGCATCACGTTGTCCGATCCCGCCGACGTATCGATGGTGATTGAATCGGCGAAGTTACCGAGCGACGTCGGGCTGAACAGCACGGTGAGCGTGATCGCCTGACCCGACGTGAGCACGGTCCCCGGCGCGGGAGCTCCCATGACGGTGAACGGCGCCTGCGGCAGCGTGATGCTCGTGATCGTGAGCGACGAGCCGCCGGTGTTCGCGAACGTCACCGAGCCGGCGACCTGCCCGCCGATGGTCGTGCCGCCGAAGCTCACCGCCGGCGGCGCCGCCGTCAGCGTCGCGTTCGGCGTTTGCCCCTGCCCGGAGACGGTGAACGAAGTCGGTCCGAGGTTGGTGTTGACGGTGATCGCGCCGCCGCGGAGCCCCGCGACCGAGGGCGTGAACGTGACCGGGATCGATAGCTTCGCGCCGGCCGCGAGCGTGGCCGGCAGCGTCGCGCTGGGCGTGCCCACCGCGAAGTCCGGGTTCGAGCTCGAGATGCTCGTGACGGTGAGCGGATTCGTGGCCGTCACCGTGAGCGTCTGGGTTTGCGAGAACCCGACGATGACGTTGCCGTAGCTGAGGCCCGTGCCGGTGAGGTTGACGGCGATCGGAGATCCGAAGCCGATGACCTGGCCGTCCCGGGTGCCGATGTAAATACGGCCGTTGCCGACGCCCGGCGGAACGAACTTGGACGAGGTTCCGATGGGAGTGCTGTAGACGAGCGTCGGAGCGCCGCCGCTCGGGACGGCGTTGTATGCACGCAGTTGAGCGCCGCTACCCGTGGTGTCGGGAGCCCAGATGATCCACACGAGCGCCGAGCCGGAGACCACGCCGTCGGAAGTGACGATCGGCTGGCTCGAGCTGAAGCCGAACGCGTCCGTCGAGCTCGCGGCGAGGCTCAGGGTCGGGTTGCCGGTGCCGTCGAGTCCGTACTGGTACACACGGAAGAAACCGGTCGAGCCCCAGGACGAGTTGCCGCCCGACGCGCTCGGCAGATAGACGTAACCGCCGTTGCCGGGCCACACCGCGGGCTTCGACCAAGCGCCGCCGACCGGACCGATGCGCGCGAGCACGGCGTCGCCGCCGCTCGGCCCCATGCCGATGCCGCCGAGGTGATCGCGGTCGATCAAATACATGTAGCCCTGCTTGCCGCTCGTCACGAGTAGGTTCGGGTGCGCGGTCGTCCCGAAGTACTGCGAGGGCAAGCCGGCAGGACCGCACGAACCGAAATCCGCGTCCCAGGTATCGAGGCCCGCGCCGTCGTACGGCGTGAAGAAATCCGTCGCCTTCAGGCTTCCATCCGGCTGCACCGTGAGGCGCACGACCGACTCGCCCAGGGTAGCGGGAGGAGACTTGCCGTCGATCATCCCGACGGGCGTGCCGCCGTTGCCGGTGACGAACAAGATCTGCCCCGAGCCGTCCGAGACGAGGCCGCCGCCCGATTGCCAGATGCCGGCGCCGTTCGTCGCTGCGGCGCCCGCTTGCGCCGACCACATCGTGGTGAGCTGACCCGACGTCGAGACGCCGACGACCCATCCTTCCCATGGGGTGATGTCGCAATGCGCGCCGAACGCGCCGTACACGACGCCGTCGAGCAGCAGCAGACCGGGACGCTGCTGGGCCGTCCACGGGTTGAACGTCTGAGTGGGGTCGTTCGCGGCGTGGCCCTGAATGAGCACCGGGAACCCGGGTTCCTCGTTGCCCGTCGCGACGTCGATCGCGTGCGCGTACCACGCGGCCGCGCCCGAGGTGCCGCTCACGTACTGCTTCGAAAATACGTACGCGATGTTCGTGGCGGTGTCGATCACCGGTGTGGACGTGACACCGAGCGAAGGCGCGAGATCCGAACAACCGAGGGCCGACGCGCTCACCGGATTGCCGAGGTTCCTCGTCCAGTTCACGACGCCCGTCTCCGGGTTGAGGCCGTAGACGTTGTTGCCTTCGGTCGCGACGAAGAGCGTGCCCGCGGAGAGCAGCGGCTGCGCGTAGACCTGGCCGGCGACCGTCGTCGAGAAGAGCTTTCCGAAAGTGGAGCCCCCGACGACGGTCGGCGAGAGCTGCGGCTGATTCGGGTACCACCCCGTGCGAAGCTCGTCGGCAGCTTGCGTCACGCTGACCGTCGACAGCGTCGACTTCGTCTTGCCGGCGGTCTCGCTGTGCTCAGTGGACGGCTTGCCGCCGGAGCAAGCCGTGCAGATTGCGATGGCGAGCAGCGTCCACGCCACCACCGTTAGACGCGACAATGGAGTGCCGAGCGCGTTCCTCATGTCGCTGTCCCACGTATTCGTAGTTCTGTCGCGACACAATCTCTTTATTTTCGGGTTCGCACTCCTACTCACGCTGTTTCGTTTCGCACGGATTACGGCTGTCTAGATGCCCTTTCAGCTCATCTTACGCTGTGAGAGATCGCGACGAGTTCGAAGTCCGCGGAACGACAAGGCACACGCCTGACAATACGAGTGGTCGGAGATGACTCACCCCCCTCGGGGGTCGTTCTCGATTCAGCAACCGGGTCCATCCGGGTGCACTCCCAGCGGATGCGAGGACCATCGAACCATGCGCTGCACCGCCGCGCGACCGCAACGGCTCCACGTTCGTGAACGCCGCGCGGGCCTCGCGCAACGTACGCGCGAATGTTCGTGTTTTTGGGGAGGCGTCCCCCCGCGCCTCTCGTCGCCGTTTTGCGGCGCGCGCGCCTATCTCGGGCTCGCGTGTTTGTTTCTCACAAAATGCAGAAAAGTTACTGCAGAAAGTGCCTGCCCGAGTCGGCGCGACGACAAACCCTTTCGAGCCGTGCCGGCTACGTTACATAGAAATGATGACAGAATGGCTTGCAAAGCGCGCGAGTTCGGGGGGGCGCGCGCGGGGGGCTTAGTATAGAGTTGAGTGGAGACGATGAGCGAGCGGCCCGTCGCATACGTCATGGAGCAGACGCTCGGAAGCGTCACGCACTACCTCAACCTTCGACGGCAAGAGTCCGTGACCGAAGGCGGACCGCGCCGCTGGATCCCTATCGAATATACCCCCGGCAGGCTGCCGTGGACGGTCACGGGCAGTTTACGAACACGCCAAGCCCTCGCGGCCGTCATCGACGAAGTCGACGGCGTCTTCATCCACACTACGACGATGGCGCCTGCCTCGCTCGATTACTTCGGAAAGAAGCCCACGGTGCTGTCGAGCGACGGCACGCCCGCCAACAAGCGCGACATGCGCCTGGCGTATGGCTTGAAGCCGGAGACGCGCGTCGCCGCGGTCGCTAAGCAGACGCTTTATCGGGGTATTTTCGCCCGCGCCGCGGGCTTCGTCGCCTGGTCGAACTGGACGAAACAGTCGTTCGTCGACGATTACGGGTGCCGGCCAGAAGACGTCGCGGTCATCCCGCCGGGAATCGACCTCGACCTGTTTGCTCCGGGGGATAGAAACCACGAAGTTCCCCGTCTCCTCTTCGTCGGCGGGGACTTCGTGCGCAAGGGCGGCGACCTTCTGCTCGACGTCTTCCGGAAACGTCTACGGGGGCGCGCCGAGCTCATCCTCGTCACCGGCGCCGAGCTCGAAGACGAGCCGGGCGTGACGGTGCGGCGCAACGTCGGCGCGAACTCCAAGACGTTGCGCGAGCTGTACGCGACCTCCGACGTCTTCGTGCTGCCGACGCGGGCGGACTGTTACGCCGTCGTCTGCATGGAAGCGCTCGCGTCGGGGCTGCCCATCGTGGCGACGCGAGTCGGCGGCATCCCCGACATGGTGCGGGAAGGCGAAACGGGCCACGTCGTGGAAGCCAACGACGCGGACGCGCTCGGCGACGCCTTGGAAGGGCTCGTCAACGACAGCGTCCGCCGGCGGCAAATGGCCGAGCTCTGCCGACGAGAAGCGCTACAGCGATTCGGAGCCGTGGACAACGCCCGCAAGCTGTTCGAGTTCGTACGTTCGCGCTGCTGACGGCCCCGCAGAGCCGTGAGCGGCGCGCCGTATTAAGATGGCGGCGTCGCATGATGACGCTTCGGGAATGGCTCTCGTCCGCACCGTTCACCCTGACGATGTCGTCGGGCTTCTTCGGGTTCTTCGCGCACGCCGGTGTGCTCAGCGTGCTCGAAGAAGAGCGGCTGCTGCCCGCGCGCGCTTCGGGCTCGAGCGCTGGCGCGCTGGCGACGGGTCTCTGGGCAGCGGGCGCGTCGGCCGAAGCGCTCGTCGCCGAGCTGAATGCTTTGGTTCGGTCGGATTTCTGGGATCCTGCTCCTGGGCTCGGGTTGCTGCGCGGGGGTCGTTTCCGCGATCTGCTCGCGCGGCTGTTACCGGTCCGGACTTTCGCGGAGTGTCGGATCCCGATCTCCATCTCCGTCTTCGATTTCACGGACCGCCGCACGAAGATCATCGAATCCGGCGAGCTCGCTCCGGCGATCCAGGCGTCGTGCACCGTCCCGCTGCTGTTCCATCCGTTCGCGCACGAAGGACACGCGCTCTTCGACGGCGGGCTCTTCGATAGACCGGGACTCGCCGGCGTGCCGCTCGGCGCGCGCGTCTTCTATCACCACCTGACGTCGCGGATTCCGTTTCACTCTCTTCACGACCGTCTCGGTCGCGGCATTCCGCGGCGCGCGGGCATGGTGCCCTTCGTCGTCGAGTCGCTCCCCCGCTCCGACCCCTTCCGCCTCGACGAAGGCCGGCGCGCGATCGACGTCGCGTCGCGTGCGCTGCGCCGCGCATTGGACGAGCCCGTCACACACTGAACGAAGACGAAGCTGGCGGGGCTCGGCGCGTTCCCCCTCGGGTACGGCCTGGCGGTCGCTTGAACTGACGCGCTGCGTAGCGTAAGCCTTCCGCAATATGTCCGCCCCGTTCACGGCCACCTCGTCCCGGTCCTCGTTTCCCAAGGACAAGATCCAGGTTCTGCTGCTCGAAAATATCCACGACAGCGCGCGCCAGCTCTTCCAGACGGACGGTTTCCAGGTCGAGCTCCTGCCCACGGCGCTCGGCGAAGCCGAGCTCGCCGAGCGCGTGGAGCGCGTGCACGTCCTCGGCATCCGCAGCAAGACGCACGTCACCGACGCCGTGCTCGCGCGCGCGAAGCGCCTTCTGTCCGTCGGCTGCTTCTGCATCGGCACCAATCAGGTCGATCTGGCGGCGGCGAACACCCGCGGCGTGCCGGTGTTCAACGCGCCGTTCAGCAACACGCGCAGCGTCGCGGAGATGATCATCGCCGAAATCGTCGTGCTCGCCCGGCAGCTCGGGGATCGTTCGCGCGAGGTGCACGCCGGCAAATGGCGGAAGGTGGCGACGCACAGCTACGAGATCCGCGGCAAGACGCTCGGCATCGTCGGCTACGGACACATCGGGCGCCAGGTCGGCGTCCTCGCGGAATCCATGGGGATGCGCGTCGTCTTCTACGATCGCACGACGAAGCTTTCCATGGGCAACAACAAGGCGTGCGTGTCTCTGGCCGAGCTCCTGGGAGAGGCGGATTTCGTGACGCTCCACGTCCCGGCGACGCGCGAGACCGAAGGAATGATCGGCGCGCCGGAGCTCGAGCGCATGAAGAAGGGCGCCTATCTCCTCAACGCCAGCCGCGGCACGGTGGTTCGGATCCCCGCGCTCGCGGAGGCGATCCGGCGCGGGCACATCGGCGGCGCGGCCATCGACGTGTACCCCGAGGAGCCGGAGTCGAACGGCGAGGGCTTCGTCACCGCGCTGCAGAACCTCCCGAACGTCATCCTGACGCCGCACATCGGCGGCTCGACCGGCGAAGCGCAGGAAGCCATCGGACGCGAGGTCGCGACCTCGCTGCTCAGGTTCGTGAACACCGGCGGCACGCGCGGCGCCGTCAATTTCCCGCAAATCGAGATGCCGCCCACGCCCGGCGCGCACCGCATCTTGAACGTCCACCGCAACGTGCCCGGCGTGCTCCGCGACGTGAACCAGATCGTCTCGTCGCTGAACGCGAACATCCTCGCGCAGACGCTGAGCACGGACGCCGAAATCGGCTATCTCGTCACCGACCTCGAGCACGACGTCTCCGACGAGGTCTCCGAGCGGATCGCGGCGCTCGCGACGAGCATCCGTACACGGATTCTGTACTAAATCACCTTGCCGGGGTTCAGGATCCCGCGGGGATCCAGGGTGGCCTTGATGCCGCGAATCAGCGCGAGCTCTTCGGGGCTGCGCGAATACCCGAGATAAGGCTTCTTCAGGAGGCCGATCCCGTGCTCGGCGGAGATGCTGCCCGCGTGTTTCTTCACGAGCGCGAAGATGTGGTGATCCGCCTGCGAGGTCTTCGACAGGAACAGCGCCTTGTCGAGGTCGTCGGGCTTCATCACGTTGATGTGCAGGTTGCCGTCGCCGATGTGCCCGAACAGGCAAATCTCCCAGCCTGGATACTCGGCCACGAACAGAGCGTCGAGCTCGGCGCAGAAACTCTCGAGCGCCGCGATCGGCAGCGCGACGTCGTTCTTGTGGGGGAGGCCCGTCGCGCTCAGGCTCTCGCTGATGCCCTCGCGGAGCGTCCACAGCTCCGCCGCTTGAGCGGAGTTCTGGGCCAACGTGCCGTCGCGGATGAGCTCGCGCTCGAAGAGCGACGCGAGCCAGCCTTCGAGCGCGGATTCGTCCGCGTCTTCGACCTCGAGGAGCACGTAGCAGGCGTACGACGCCTCGAACGGCACGCGCACCTTGCGATGCCTCTGCACGCGCGCGAGGCACCGATCCGTGAAAAACTCGTAGGCGAGGATCGTGATCGGCGCCTTTCGCGCATCGCGGAACAGGCGCAGGACCGAAGCGACGTCGTCGACGGCGAACAGCATCACGGACTTTCGCTCCGGCACTCGAGAGAGCTTCAACGTCGCCTCGGTGACGACGCCGAGGATGCCTTCGGAGCCGATGAACAGCTGGCGCAGATCGAGCCCGGTGTTGTTCTTTTCGAGCGCGCCGTTCAGCTCGAGGACGTCGCCCTGAGCCGTCACGACCTGGAGCCCGAGCACCCAGTTGCGCGTGAGGCCGTAGCGGATCACCTTCACGCCGCCGGCGTTCGTCGCGATGTTGCCGCCGACCGTGCTCGAGCCCTTCGACGCGAAGTCGACGGGCCACGTCAGGCCGTGAGGCTCGCAATGCTGATGCACCGCTTCGGTCACCGCGCCCGCTTGCACGCGCACGGTCGATCCGAGCAGGTCCACGTCGCCCAGGTGCCTCATACGCGCGAGCGACAGGACGATCTCGCCATTTTTTGCAACGGCGCCACCGGCGAGACCCGTTCTCCCGCCCGACGGCACCACGGGCACCGCAGCGTCGTGGCAAGCGCGCAAGAGCCGCGCGACCTCGTCCGTCGTTCGCGGGAGCGCGACGGCGCTGGGCGAAGGCGCGTGCACTCGCGTCCAATCGCGGCCGTACTCCGCGAGATCGGCGGCGTCGCGCGCGAGAAAATCTTTCGGGAAGCGTCCCGCGAGATCCGTGAGGAACGCTTCTGTGGGGGGATGCACCATGGCCGGCTTTCTGCACCGTAGCACGCGAGTAGCCCGCTGCGCCTTTTCGCCAAACGGACCGCGCCGGTAAGACGCGCTGTGATTAGCCGTATGCGACGCACGTCGCGCGAGCCCTTCGTCCCGTTGCCGCCGAAAGGCGTCCGCGATACGCGAGGCGCCGATGTCGACGCCAGATCGTCAGGACAAGCTCGCGAAATTCGCCCGCGTCGGTTCCGCCGTCGGAACCGTGTTCGCGCTGTACGCCGTCGGGTGCAGCAGCGATTCGAATTCGAACAACCCACCGCTCGGGACGGGCGGCGCGAGCGGCGCCGCCGGGGCCGCTGCCGCGAGCGGCTCGACGAGTACCGGCGGCGCGAGCACGGGCGGCGCGGGCACCGGCGGCACGACGGGCTCCGGAGGCAGCACGGCGGCGGGCGGCGCGCGCGGCGCCGCCGGCGACGCGGGCGTCGGCCCCACCTTCCAGGTCACGACCAAGACCGGCCCCGTCGTCGGCAAGCTCGACGGCAAGGTGCGCGCGTTCTACGGCATCCCCTACGCCGCGCCGCCGACGGGATCGAACCGATGGCGATCGCCGCAACCGGTGACGCCGTGGACGTCGCCGCGCGACGCCACCGCCGCGCCCAAGGTATGCCCGCAGATCGCCGCGCTGCAGACGACCGTCGACACGCGCAGCGACGAAGATTGTCTCATTGTCAACGTGTTCACGCCGGATCCGCCGCCGGCTTCGCCGTTGCCGGTGATGGTGTGGATCCACGGCGGCGCGTTCGTGTTCGGGAGCGGCGGCGACACCTTCTACGACGGCGGGCCGCTCGTCACGGAGGGCAACGTCGTCCTCGTCACGATCAACTACCGCCTCGGCGCGCTCGGCTTCCTCGCGCTTCCCGAGCTCACGGCCGAGGACGCTTCTCACCCCACTTCGGGCAACTACGGCTTCGAAGATCAGCAAGCGGCCCTGCGCTGGGTGAAGGACAACGCCGCCGCGTTCTCCGGGGATCCCGGCAAGGTCACCATTTTCGGCGAGTCCGCCGGCGGCTTCAGCGTCTGCTCGCATCTCGTCGCGCCGGCGAGCGCGGGCCTCTTCCAGCGCGGCATCTCGGAGAGCGGCCTCTGCGACGGCCTCATCGACGCGAAGCGCGACGGCGCCTACGTGAGCAGCGAGCAATTCGCGAAGAGCGTCGGCTGCACGGATCCGGCGACCGTCGTGACCTGCATGCGCGGCAAGGCGGCAAACGACCTGGTCACGGCGTCGTCGACGCCGATGCTGCCCGGCGGGCTCTTCTTCCAAGGCACGCGTTCCGCCGAAGCCGACGCGGGCGCGGACGCGGACGCGGGCAGCTCGGTGCCGGCGACGTGGGGTCCGGTCATCGACGGCGTGGTGATCACCGCGAACACCGGAACCACCGGCGTGCCGCTCCTGCTCGGCACGAACTCCGACGAGGGGACGCTCTTCACGTCACCCGGGCTCTTCGGCGGCACCCCCGTCGCGAACGACACGGAGTATCAGGCGGCCGTGAATCGGACCTTCGGCACGGCGGCGGCGAGCAAGATCCTCGCGCAGTATCCGTCGTCCATGTTCCCGAGCGCGAACGACGCCCTGGACGGGCTCGCGGTCGACGCGTTCTTCGCGTGTCCCGCGCGCCGTTTCGCGCGCGCGGCGAGCGCGGCCGGCGTCGACGCCTACCTGTATCAATTCGCGCACGTCCCCGAGAAGCCGCTCACCATGGGGCTCGGCGTGTTCCACTCTTCCGAGCTCGGATACGTCTTCGGCACGGATTTCCCGCTCGCGCCGCCGCAAGACGACGAGAAGCCGCTCGGCACGACGATGCGAGGCTACTGGACGCGCTTCGCCACGACGGGAGACCCCAACGGCGGCGGCAGCCCGATGTGGCCCAAGTACACCGCGAGCGCGGATCAGAGCATGAAGCTCGATCTTCCCACCCCGGCCGCGCAAACCGGTTACAAGAAGGACAAATGCGACTTCTGGGACACGGCGCTCGATTGAGCGTCGCGTCCCGTCCGCGGCGTCCGTCGCTCAACGGTGAGCCTCTTGAGCCGCCCTGGGCGGATTCAGTAAATCGGTGAACAGCGCGCGGTAGTGCCCGGTCGCTTGCCGTAGCTCTTTGTCGGTCATGGTGACCGGCCGGGCGGCACGCACGTCGCGCGCTCACCAGCATGCTTCGCGTGCCCAGCGCAACCGGCGTGCCGTCCGAACCGGGACGTCAACCGAGGGATGTGCGCGCCATGAATGCGATCGCGACGAATAGCCCGATGATGAGCAAGATGGCGAGGACCTGGGCGACGTGGAGACCGCGCTTTCTGCCCACGACCGCGCCCCGGGGCGTGCGATACGGCATCTGCGTGCCCTCGTCGAAGCCCTCGAGCCCGCGATGTTCGCTCTTCTGAACGCCTTGATTCGTGGCTGTCATTGAGCACCTCCGATTCGGCGTGAGAGAGCAAGGGGCGTGCCTCCCGCGCGCGTTTTCCGCGTGCGTCCGGATACGGGGTTCACCGCGGCGCGGATGGGATACTCTCGGGCGATCGTGTGCACTGCCTCGAACGCGCAGACGCGCCACGGGGTCGAATGACCCGGTTTCCGTCAGCATGGAAACGGCTCGTCTGGGGGCTTTGCATCGTGCTCGTCACGGCGGCAGCCTGCCGCGAACGCGTCCAGGGCTACGCCATCAAGAGCTGCGTCCTGCACGACGAAGCCATCGCGCTGCTGTGCGCTACGTGTCACGAAAGCGACTACGAGCACGCGCGGCTCGATCTCGCGAACAGCTGGGTCCCGGGGGCGAAGTGGAAGGCCTTCTTCACGACCGACAAGTTCGCGTGCTTCGGTCAGATCCGCAGCGATCTCTTCGATTACGACATCCACCCTCCCCTCTATTTCTGGCTACTTCACTTGACGGGCATATTGGGGGGATTCGGCCCTACGACCGGGCCGCGGCTGAACGCCATCGTCCACGGCGTCGAGCTCGTCGCTCTGATGCTGCTGGTTCGTCGATTGACGAGCGGCATCTGGACGGCCGTCGCTGCGGCCGCGCTGTGGTCGTTCAGCCCGGCGGCCTTCGAGACGACCTTCTACGCACGGCAATACGAGCTCCTCGGCTGCTTCGGGATCCTCACCGTGCTCGCCGTGCACTGCACGCTGACTTCGGCGTCGCGACCGCGGTGGTGTGCCACGGGGCTCGCCCTCGCGCTCGCCGGGATGACGCTCACGCACTGGTACGGTCTCGTCGGGTCCCTGTACGTCGGCGGCCTGGTCGTCGCGCTCGCGTTGCTCGAGCGGGATCGGACGATCCGCGGAGCTCCCCGTTCGCCAACGGCCGCGCGCTTCCGGCTGTTGGCCGGTGCTTGGGCCGGCGCCCAGGCGCTGACGCTCGCCTTGCACCCGCGAATCGTCGCTCACTTCCTTTCGATCGCGCACCAGCGTTCCGACGTCGAAGTCGGCGGCATCCGGTTGCGCACCCGCCAGACGTTCCAGACGCTCGGGGGCTTCTTCGGCGTGGAGCATGGCGAGCGAGCCGTCGTCGCGATCGGGGTCCTGCTTTCGCTGCTGGTCGCCGTCGCCGGCGTCCCCTACTGGCAATTGCGGCGCGCACGCGCCCCGCACGACGAAACCTTCCCGGATCGCGTGCTCGCGAACGCCTGCGCTGCCGTCGCGATGCCGCTCTACGCGGGCGTCGTGACGATCCCGTTCCTCTTCGATCTGGCCCCGAGCCACTCGATGTCGGCGCGCTATCTGAGCTTGCTCTGGCCGATGTGGGCCATCGGGTTGGTGTGGGCGTTCTGCGGCGTCGCGTCTCGGATCGGGCGGCAGCGGTCGCGCGTCCCGGTCGTGTCCCTCGTGACGCTCCCGCTCGTCGCGTGGGCGGTCTCTCACGGGCACAGAGCGAAAGCGCAATCCCCGCCGCTCTGCGGCGGCGACACCAACGTCTCGCGGACGCTGCCCCTGGTGCGCACCGTGATCACCGACAATACGCACCGCGGTATCTTCGGACAGAGCATCCCGTTCATACGCGACGACGCGCTCGTCTTCGCGTTCCCTCCGACGGCGCCCGTCGTTCCAGACCGGCCGCCTCCGCCGCCCGTGAACGAGGACGAGCTCGTTCGTGGCCTGACGCACGCGAACGCCGTATCGATCTTCCACCACTGGGCGTACGGAATTTCGAAGCAAGCGCCCGACGCTATCTTGCATGCGCTGAAGGTCGCGGGGCTGGATCTCGCGTCGATGACCGAGTGGCCGTTTGGAATGCCCGGGCTCTCGGTGCTGATCACCCACAACTCGAGCATGATTTCTGGCGGACCGAGCGACGTGCTCGAACAACTCCAGAAGCGCGGCTCGGCGTTGGTCGCCTTCGGCGACGTCGAGGGTTACGCGGGCGTTTTGCTCGACGGAAAGCTGGTGAAGGAGGTCATCTCGAGCTCCGGCGACGCCAATCTCTCGGCGAGCGACCTTCCGCGGCCGATGGACGCCTTCTCCATCGTCTCCGGAAGCACCCGATCGTCGATCACGCTCGGCCGCTACCGCTACGAAAATCCGCGCCCCGGGTTTCTCGTGCTCCTCTACGACCCCTCGGCTCACCGCGTCGTGTACCGCGCCACGTTTCCCGCCGGTCGTCCGCGACAACCTGTCTGGTCGGATATTGCCCTTCGCCCGCCGTGACCCGAGTCACGGGCGAAAGCGCTCGACGACGTTTCGAACGGCCGGCTGCGAGTGGACGTAGTCGTACATCGCGCCGAGATCGTCCGCCGACATGCCGGCGTACATCGTCCAGGGCATGACGGTGTTCACGCCGCCGGCGTTCACCGGCGTCGCCGCGTTCGGCGACGCGAACGCCTTGAAGCGCGCGACGAACTCGTCCTTCGTCCACTTCCCGATGCCCGTCTCCGGATCCGGCGTGATGTTCGCCGAGGTGACGTGTCCACCGCCGGGAAGCGGGAACGTCCAGCCGCCCGCGAACTCCATCCCGGCCTTGTGCTTGCCGCGCACCTGCTGGGTGTGGCATTCGCCGCAGCCGGCGATCGTGGTCAGGTATTTGCCGTACTCGGGAGTCCCCGGAGACGGGCACGGCCACGGCTCCGCGTCGCGGGGGATGGTACGGACGACGATGTTCATGGGAAAGTCGAGCTTGCTCTCGCGATCCGGATTGTTCACGAGCGGCAGCGTGCGCACGAAAGCGACGATCGCACTCAGATCGGCGCCGCAGAGGTGCGAGTAATTCGGGTAGGGCA
Organism: Polyangiaceae bacterium; assembly: GCA_035547195.1. GTDB lineage: Bacteria > Myxococcota_A > Polyangia > Polyangiales > Polyangiaceae > DASZVB01. Next base: position 39,399 of record DASZVB010000120.1, on the reverse strand, counting down.
TCACCGGAAACAGGGCGCGGCCGTCGCGAGTGACGCCGCTCGTGATGGCGCGCGCCACCTCGCCGTCGCTCCACGTTCCGATGCCCGCCGGGGTGATGTTCTTCGAGAAGATGTCTCCGGGGAACCCCATGTCCCGGGTGAAGCGCTCGCCACCCCCGCCGATCGTGCCCGGCACCGCCGGCGCCGAATAGCGGTGCCAATCGCGTTGCGAGTGGCAATCGACGCACACCGCCACGTGCTCCGCCAGGTACTCGCCGCGCTGCACGAGCTCCGGCGTCCGGTGAATGCGCAGATCGCTCGCCGCGGAGACTCGCGGAAAAGCGAGCATCACGTAGAGAAACGCCAGCACGACGACGATCGCCGCCCCGCCGAGGACGACCGCGAGCCCGACTTTCAAGGTACGATTCATCGCCACGTCGTTCAGTAGTGCGGGGGCTTCTCGTTGCGCGGCGAAGAGGCGTCGTGCTCGGCGACGCGGTGCAACTCCGTCACCTCTCGACGCAGACGTCCGATCTCCCCGCGCAGCTCCACCACGACCTGATCCAGATCGCGCACGATGCGCTCGAGATACGTGTAACGCACCTCCAGATCGACGATGCGGGTTTCATGGTGTTCGCTCATCGCCCGCGACTTAGCCGCGGTGCGGCTGGACTACCAGCGCGACCGCCTGGATGAAGAAATTTGCGCGCGCTGCAAGGAGTTACGTGGCGTTCGGTTCGCTGGCACAGCGAGCGAATTTTTTGGTCCGCTGCTGGCGGAGCGAACGCGACGTACCGAGCGGATCATACACCGCATGAGCGACGTTCACACGCTGTCGCGCCGCACCCTCCTCTGCGCGATCACGACTCTCGTTGGATGCTCTTCGAACGCGTCGACTGGACCCGGCGGTCCAACCGACATGAATCTCGCTTCCGGCGGTGCCGTCGCGTCAACGGGCGGCGCAACCGTGGGAACGACACCAGGGACCGGCGGCACGCCGGGCATCGTAACGCCCGCTTCCGGCGGCACGGCGACCGCCGTCACACCGTCGAACGGCGGCGTTTCGACCTTCCCACCGGGAGGCACGACGACGCCACCGTCCACGGGCGGCGTCGGCAATACGATACCGCCCATCGGCGGCACCGGCGCGCTCCCCGCAGCGGGAGGTTTGCCGAACGTCGGCGGCGCTCCACCGACGGGTGGCTCCGCGGGCGCGCCCCCCGGGATCACGGGTCCCTCGAACGCGGCCAGCGGCAACTGCCAGGGCGAGACGCTCCCGCCGCTGTCCGACTACACCAAAAACGGTCCGTTCGCGACCATGGTGGTGAACAACACCGGCTCGGACGGGATGTACACGATCTACCGACCGACGACGCTCGGGCAAAACGGCTTCAAGCATCCCATCGCGACCTGGGGCAACGGCATCACGACGACGCCCGCTTACTATCCGGGTCTCCTGAGCGCGATCGCGTCGATGGGGATCGTCGTCATCGCCAGCAACAGCACCAGCGTCACCGCGCAGCTGATGACCGACGGCCTCGATTGGATGATCGCGCAGAACGCCGCCGCCGGCGACTACCAGGGCAAGCTCAACACCACGTGTCTGGTGACGGTCGGTTACTCGCTCGGCGGCGGCGCGTCCGTCGGCGCGGGCGCCCACGCCAACGTCGTCGCGACGGCCTCCATGCACGGCGTGACCGGCGCATCGAACGCGCTCCACGCTCCCCTGCTCCTGCTCACCTCGGAGACGGACACCTTCGTGGTCCCGGCGACGTTCGTCACGCCGACGTTCAACCTGTCCGCCGTGCAGACGTTCTACGGCACGTTGAGCATGGCGGCCGATACCGGCAACGCCGGCCACTTGATCCCCGTCGATATTCTGCCGAGCGCGGCGAACATGGACGAGCACGCGGCGGTGATCGCCTGGCTTCGGCTCTGGGTGTACGGCGACCAAGGCGCGATGCAATACTTCTACGGTGACGACTGCGTCCTCTGCAAAGATCCGTGGACGATGCCGCAACGCAAGAACTGGAAGTGAGCGCTCGCGTCAAAAGACGCCGGTGATCGCGACGCCGACGCCGCTCTGGAGCGGGATCACCGAGCACGCGAAGTGCTTCGGAGCGCCGAACCGAGCGGCGTGCGAGCGCCACGCGGAGATCGCCGCCGTCGGCTGAGAAAGGATCTGCGCCTCTTGAACGGCGACGCCGGGGGCCAGCGTGTACCAACCCGACGCGTATCGCTTGTAGCCGATCCACAGCACCGCCGGCGCGGCCAGATTCAGGGCGTCCCCGATGACCTGTGAGTACCACGAGCGCGCTTGCTCCTCCTCGTCGGCGCTCTTGCGGAGCAGCTCCTCCGCTCTACGCAGGCGTCGCGCACGATCGCAGGCGGTCCGGTCCTTCATCGCCAGAAGCTCGTCCGACGCCCACATCGGGGTTCGCGGAGTCGCGACGAGCATGCCGATGACTCCGAACGCCGACTCCGCGGCACCCACGATGGAGTCGATGCGGGTTCCCCGATCCGTCGTGGCGAGAGCGGCCACACCTTGCGCCGCGGTGGCGACCGAATAGCCGCTCGTCCAACCGATCCACCAGAGGCGCGCCGCGCGCTTGCCGCCCTCCAGGGCCGTGAGCGCATGCTCGTAACGCGCGCGCGCGTCGGCCGGCTCCGCACACGTCTCGTCGCCCCGCGCGCGAGCGGGCATGAACGCCGAAAGCGCGAAAGCGACCGTCGTGAGGAGGCGGCCCGAGAAGCGTCGCAAGAACTTCGTCACTAGTCATCGCTGCTCGGCCGAGCAACGAGGCGAGTGCTTTCGTTCGCGGGGCTTGCAACCTGCCCGCTCCTTTCGCTATACTGAACTCACGCTCAGTAACAAGAAGGGCCTACGACCATGAACTTCAGCGATTCCAATGCATTGGACGCGGACAGCGTCAGTTACGACGCCGCCCCCGTGGCGGAGATCGAGGTGGACGGTCTCGAGTATCGAGTCGACGTCGGTCTCGGCTCCGCCGTCGCCATCTCGCAGCGGGAAGTGGGGGCTTCGCGATGGGTCCCGGTCGCGCAGGCGCGCTGGGACGGAGTTCGACTGCGCGCGAAGACGCTCGGGCATCCCATCGTCGCCTCCCTCGAACGCGCGCTGGCGCAAGCCGCGGCCAATCGCGAAGGAAGCTGGGCGTAACGAGGAGCCATGATCGGACCGCGCAACGGGGCTCGGGCGTCTCAGCGGGAGCGAGCGAGAGAGCTTCGACGTGAAGCGTATCGCAAGGCGAAGGCAGCCCGCGATAGAGATCCCCGCTACCTCGCGTTGAAGGAGGCGGCGAAACAGCAGCGGCGCGAGGCATACCGCGCCGCGAAGGAACGACACAAAGCCGCCGCCGCAGAAGAGAAAGCCCGAGCCGAAGTCGAGCGTACAGAGAAGCACGCCGAGAAGCGTGCGGAGTTCGATCGCGCGTTGATGGAGCTCGTCCGCCGCGGCGCGAAGGGCCCGCAAGCTTAGGAGGCCGGCGCCCCCCTCAGTCCAGCGCCCCCCGCAGATCGAAGCCCTATTCGGCTGGATGCGAGCGAGCGGGGGTGGGGCCCTGCTCGCTGCCACGCCGCCAACGGTCCTTGGAAGAAGCGATCACGAGCCGCCCACGGAGAGCGGTCAGGCCCGATTTCAGCCATCAATATGAGAAGATTTCTCAGGGTCCGGCGGCAAAGTAAGCGCGCTCTCGGTCACGGCGTAGTACCGGTGTGCGTGGGGTGTCCTGCCGTCCTCCACGCGCGGAAGCCTTCGTCGAGCACCGTCACCTTGGTGAAGCCCGCTTCCAGCAATTGCTGCGCGAGCGCGCCGGACTCGGCGTGCGGACACTCGCAGTAGCAGACGAGCCACGCGGTCTTCGGGAGCGCGTCCAGGTACGGCGTCGGATCGTAGAACGGCACGCTCACGGCGTTGGCGATGTGCAACATCCCGTAGTCGGACGGGGCGCGGGCGTCGATCAGCGCCAGGGTGGCGCCGCGTTCTAGCTCGCGCCAGATCGTCGTGAGCGACGTCATGCGGGGATAGGCTTGAAAGCCCTTCGGAGCGGGACCGTGCGGATTCAGGGGTACGGGACCCAAGGGGATCGGCGGCGGGCGCGACGAGCCCGCGATTTCACCGGGAACGAGCCACGACGGCAGGCTGCGAAGATACCCGATGACGTCCTCGATGCCTTTGTCGCCCAAGGTCGCGGCAAAGCCTTTCATGGGCGTCGGCGGCCGGCCATTGGTGATCGCGTAGCGGATGAACGGCACCCTTGCTTGCGTGAGCCATTGCCGACTCAGAATGTGCACGGCGGTGCCGTGCGGACCGTGACAGCTCGCGCATTGTGCATTGAAGAGCACCTTGCCGCGCGCGGGATCTCCGCTCACGAAGCGCTCGTCCATCGTCACCTTCGTGGCCGGCCAAGTCCGCATGAAGGCGATGATCGACTTGACGTCGGAGGGGCTCAGCGGTCCGCCCTGGTCCGTGCGCCACGCCGACATGGGCGTGCGAGCGCGACCGATGGCGATGGCAAAGTCGAGAAACTCGTCATTGACGGTCGCTAAAAAATTCGGATTGGCGAGCGCCGGCGCTGAATCGGCGCGATAGCCCTCGCCGTGCGCGCCGTGGCAGACGGCGCACATGCGTCCGTAGAGCTCGCGACCGCGATCGGTGCTCGGCGGCGGACCTTCCGCCACGAGGGGGCCGGGCCACGTGGTTGCCCCCGGAGTCGCGGGAGCCAGGGGCGACGCCGAGCGCGGAGCTCCGGCGCTCGCGGACGGGCGCGCGCTCGACGACGGCTGCACGGCGACATGACCCTCGGTCGTCGAGGGCGCGCGCTTGCAAGCGATCGCCATCCCGAGCACCGCGAATGACGGGACGAGCCTTCGTGTCTTCATCGACATCGACGGGGGGCACGAGGCCTCCCGCGCGCGTTCAGCGATCCCGGCTCGCGTCGGTGGATGCGTCTTCGGGCACCGCTCTGCCCGCGTCTCGCGGCGGGGCCGGCGTTCCGCTCGCCGCGTCCCTCGAAGGGATCGGAGCGGCGTCCCTCGAGGGGGTGTCCCTCGAGGGGGTCGGAGCGGCGTCCCTCGAAATGGGCGGGGATCCGCTCGCGGCGTCGTTCGCCGGCGGCTTCGCGCCCGCGGCGTCCTGCGATGCTCCGGCGTCGCCGTTTGCCGCGCCGGGGAGCGACGCGCAACCGCTCGGGTCCCACGTGAAGCTGAACGGATCCGTGCCGCAGAAATCCGGATCCGAGACGCAGGCTCCCTTGCCCTTGAAGGCGCACCAGCCGCAACCTTCCACCGGCGTGCAAGAGCCGCACGACGTGTACTGACTGCACACGTACCCGCGCCTTGGACCATACGCGGGGACGTAGTCGTACCCCCACCGACCTCCGTCGCAGGCCGCGATCGAGATCGCGGCCGCGCCGCACAACATCAAGCCAACGAAGAACCGTGCCACGCAGAAAAGAGTAGTCCAGCGCCCTCATTAATCCAGCCGCGCGGCGCGGGCGGACGTGCCGCGCTCCGGCTCCAACTCTATTGCTCGTTTTTACGTACACATCTCTTAACTTGCGAACGAATCTGGACGATTCTGTGCGTTGGGCTCCTCTCGCAGCGCGTCACTCTTCGCCTCGCCTTCGATCGCATGCCTCCTCTGTTCTTTCCGCGCCGCTCAGCCGCGATGTCCCGCTTCCTTCCCTTGGTCGCCGCGCTCTCGGGCGCGCTCTGCACCTTCGCCCCCGACGCGCACGCCGACCCTGTGCGTTTGCATGCGATCCTCGACGCGGCGAAGGCGCTCGGCGGCTTTCAGCAACACGAGCTGTCGTTCGGCGCCGACGGAATGCTCTCGGCCGAGCTACCCTTGATTCCTCAGCTCGGAGCGGAGCTGCAGGTGTCCACGTTGCTGCTCGCGAACGGCTCTCCTCCTCGCAATCCGGCGATCTTGCCGCAGGACGGCGCCTACGCCGTCGTCGGCGCGGTCGGTCTGATGGCCCATCCGTTCGCCGCCGACGATCCGGCGCGACCGACGAAGCTCTCGGGCATCTGGGCCTCCGGCCACGTCGGCGCGACGACGACCGGTGGGCTCTTCCGCGGCGCCGTCGACCTGCAGGCGGGCTACGACTTCCTGTTCGACAAAGGGCGCTGGGGCCTCGGCCCGACGCTCGGCTGGGTTCACGTCTTTCAGCCCGACAGCGCGTTTCGACCGGACGACGCGAACATCTTCGTGTTCGGCGTGCACGCCATGCTCGATACCGCGCCGCGCTTGCCGTCGGATCGCGATCACGACGGGCTGCTGGACGAAGCCGACGCTTGCCCCGATGCGCCGGAAGACAAAGACGGATTCGAAGACACCGACGGCTGCCCGGACCCCGACAACGACAAGGACGGCGTGCTCGACTCGGTGGACCATTGCCCCGACGTCGCGGAGGACAAAGACGGATTCGAGGACGCCGACGGCTGCCCAGACCCCGACAACGACAAGGACGGCATACCGGACACGAAGGACAAGTGTCCGAACGACCCGGAAGACGTCGACGGATTCGAGGACGCCGACGGCTGCCCGGACCCCGACAACGACAAGGACGGCATCGTCGACAAAGAAGATCTCTGTCCGAACGAGCCCGAGACGATGAACGGCTACGCCGACGAGGACGGTTGCCCCGACGAGGAACAGGTTCGCGTCGTCGGTCAGAAGATCGTCCTCGACGATCGGGTGAACTTCGAACAGAACAACGCTCGGATCCGCGAGGTGAGCTACCCGCTGCTCGAGCGGCTGTCGCGCTTGCTGCGCGCGCACCCCGAATACGTGCACATCGAGGTCCAAGGGAACACCGATCAACGCGGCACGGTCGAATACAACAAGAAGCTCAGCCAAGATCGCGCCGACAGCGTCCTCGAGTTCCTGGTGAAGCAGGGCGTGGAACGATCGCGGCTCAGCGCCGTCGGGTTCGGCTCGGAGCATCTCCTGGTCGATAAGTCGAACGAGCGCGCGCTGTACCTGAACCGTCGCGTCGAGTTCCAGATCACTCGACAACCGACCAATAGCGCTGCCACACCTGCGGAATCGCCCGCTGAAGCCCCCAAGCCACCGACCGGAGAGAAAGCGCCGTGATGCGTCGTTCCGGACTCTACGCCCTGGCGCTTTCGATGCTGTTCGCGAGCGGCGCGCCCGCCGGTTGCAGCGGCGGCGTGGTCGGCGGCAAGTGCCGCGGGGGGTTCGACGTCTGTGACGGGCAGTGCGTGAGCACGCTCGACGACGCGAGGAACTGCGGCAGCTGCGGTCACGTGTGCGGCGGCGGAACCGAATGCGTCCAGGGCGTCTGCGGAGGGACCGACGCCAGCTCCTCGGGCGGGGCGAGCGCGAGCGAAGGCGGCGCTTCCGGGTCGTCGAACACGGGAGCGGCGGGCGCCGTCGAGCACCCCGACGCTTCGCGGGACGGCGGCTCGCGCGACGCTTCACTCGAAGGCGGATCGTCCGGCGGAACGGCGGGAAGCTCATCCACGGACGCCGGGCACGGCGGCTCGACACCCGACGCCGGGACCGGCGGCACGACGAGCAACGGCGGCACGACGAGCAACGGCGGCACGACGATCGGCAGCGCGGGAACGGGCGGCACCGGCGGGACGGGCGGCACCGGCGGGACGACGATCGACGCCGGCACCGGCGGGACGACGATCGACGCCGGCACCGGCGGCACGACGATCGACTCGGGCCCCGATGTCGCGTGCATTCCGCCCTTCAACACGTCGGCCAATTGCGGCGCGTGCGGCGTGCCTTGTCCGGCGGACGCGCCGCTGTGCTCGCTGGGAAACGACGGCTACTTCTGCACTCCGCTTTGTCAGTCGCCGCTCATCGCGTGCGGCACCCAGTGCGTGAACCTCGACACCGACGAAAACAATTGCGGAGGTTGCCGGCACGGCTGCGCCTCGGGCATCTGTCAGGGCGGCACCTGCGTCGGCGCGACCGCCGGGCACGAAATCATTTTCTGCATGGACTACCGGACGACCGCGATCGCGGGGACGTCGCCGGGACAGCTGCTGGAGAACGCCGTGTTCCTCGCGGGAGCCGGGAACGTCCGTATCCTCGGCTACTCCGAGTACACGCCGGCGCCCGTGATCGCCACCGTCAACGCGTCCCTGACCAACGCCTCGAAGGATCGCGGGCGCGCGTACACGCTGACCACCGCCGCGACGAGCCTCGACGTCGCGAACGATCTCAGCGTGACGAAGTTCGACGTGCTGCTGGTCTACGATCAGCCGAACGCGCCTGCCGGACGCCTCGCGATGACCGGCGCTTCCATCGCCGACGCCATCGACTCCTTCGTGCGCGCGGGCGGCAGCGTCGTCGTCTTGGCGGGGAATACCGGCCGCGGCGAAATGGACGACTTCATCCAATCCGCAGGACTCTTGGACGTCACCGGACAGACGGCCGTCACCGGCGACTCCATCTACGATCGCAGCCCCGCGGACGCGATCAGCGTGAAGGTCCTGACGCCGTTCCGCGCGCCCTCGGTGTCGTGCACCTTCGCCACGACGGTGTCCCCCGACGGCACGACCGTGTTCGTGGTCACCGATACGGCCGCGAGCAGCGGAATGCTCGGCGCGCCGGTGGTGGTCCACCGCGTCATCGGGCCGTAGCGCCGCGAACGGGCGCGGGCGTCACTTGAAGTTCTGCACGGCCCACACCTTGCCGTCGGAGCCCGTGTAGTAGCCGCACGCGACCATCGTGTAGCGCGTGTTCGTCATGTTGATGAAATGGCCGTGCTGCTCGTAGCAGGTGTCGGTGCACGGGTTCATCGGCGGCGGGCCTTCGTCGAACATCTGCTGCAGACATCCGGAGACGACCTGCGTGTCGGAGCGCCAGCCGGGGCACTCGTCCTGCGCGTTGCCCGCCGCGCAGATCTTCGCCTTGAAGGCGGCGTGCGCTCCCATGCTCTGGTTCATCTGATCGTACGAGGCGTCCTGGTTCGCGCACGCCTCGCCGTCGTTCCAGCGCTCGAGCGGCGGCAGACACATGCACGCGCGGAACTGATTCACTCGAGCGACGCAATCGGCGTAGATGTCTCCGGTGTTGGGCGCCGTGGGCATGCACGCCGGGTTCGGCGTGCAGCCGCCCGCGCCCGCGCTCCCCGCGGCGCCCCCCAGGCTCCCGGCCGCGCCGCCCGCAGCGCCGCCACCGGCTACGTTGCCGCCGGCTCCCGCGCGACCGCCCGCACCGTTGCCGCCGGCTCCGGCGCGACCGCCCGCTGGCGACGTTCCGGCGGCGCCGCCGTTCACCGAAGCGGTGCCCCCGAATCCCGCGCCAGCTCCGGTCGCGCCGGCAGCTGGGCTGCCGGTGCCCCCGCTCGACGCGCCACCTGAGCCGGGCGTCGTCGACGCGCCGCCGGTGCTCGACGCGCCGGCCATGCTGGACGCGGTCCCGGCTGTGCTCGACGTCCCGGCCACGGCGCCGGCGCTACCCGACGGCGCGCCCCCGTTCGTATCGCCGGCTGCACCGCCCGAGTCCGAATTCGAGCTGCAACCCGCCATCACGAACAGCACGGCCGAGAGCGCCGCGCAGCGCGGAGTGATCCTGGTGACTGAGTTCATCGTTCGGCTTGTCGTCTCAGGCATTCATCAGCAGGCACCTTGTTGCGGACGTCCCCTGAGACTTCGAATTTTTCACGCGCACGGCAAACGGCTGCACAGCTATGCTGCGAAACATGCAGCATGGGACTCCTCGACGCGGACTCGCCGTTCACACCGAATCGCTCCTCGTTCGCGGCGCCGCGGCGCTCTGGCCGCGCGTCGAACGCTGGAGTCGTTCGCTTTCGCGCGAGGACCGGCCTCGCGACTGGGCCCCGTCGTCGCTCGGGAAAAAAACGCGTTCATTTCCGAAGCTCGGGTGGCCGCGAACGACGGACTCGCTGTGCCCGGCGTGCGTCAAGGACGCGCGCGCCGCGATCCTCTCGGGTCACGCGGACGTCGCTTCGCTGGTCGACGAGAGCCCCGGCCAGATCCCCGCGGACATCGTCGAGCGTGACGGTCAGATCTGGATGGTGAAGGACTGCCCGAAGCACGGAAGGTACGAAGACGTGCTGTCGATCGACGAGGCGTTCCTCGCGCGCATCGAAAAGCTCTTCCCGGGCCGCGATTTCGAATCGCCGAAGACACCCCTGCGCAATCACGGCAATTCGTCGATCAAGTACGGCCGCGGCTCCGTCCTCACCGTGGATCTGACGAATCGCTGCAACATGATGTGCGATCCCTGCTTCATGGACGCAAATCAAGTCGGGTACGTCCACGAGCTCGGCTGGCCCGACGTCCAGAAGATCTTGGACGACAGCATCACCATCAAGCCGCGCCGCCAGCTCAGCGTTCAGTTCTCCGGCGGCGAGCCGACGCTGAGCCCGTTCTTCCTGCAAGCGATAGAGTACGCCCGAGAGATTGGCTACTTCTGCGTGCAGTGCGCGTCCAACGGCATCCGCTTCGCGCAAGAGCCCGAGTTCTGCGTCGCGGCGAAGAAGGCGGGGCTGCGCCTCGTGTACCTGCAGTTCGACGGCGTCAGCAACGAGGCACACCGCCATCGCAAGGTCGGCAACCTGTTCGACGTGAAGCTCCGCGCGATCGACAACCTGCACAAGGCCGGCGTCGACGTCGTCCTCGTCGTGACGGTGGTGAACGGCGTAAACAACGATCAGATCGGCCCGATCGTCGATTTCGCCATCGACAACGCCGACAAGGTCACCGTGGTTTCGTTCCAGCCCGTCAGCTTCACTGGCCGCGACGAGGACGTCTCCGACGAGCGGCGCCGTCGAGAACGGTACACGCTGAGCCACCTCGCGCACGACCTGAAGGACCAGCTCGGAGTGACGGAGCCGCTGCGCGACTGGTTCCCCCTGAGCGCGATGAATCCGTTCAGCGACGTCGTCGACCTATTGCTCGACCCTTCGGAGAAGTTCGGCTCGCTGAACTGCGGCTGCCACCCGAACTGCGGCATCGGAACGGTGCTCCTCGTTCACAAGAAGACGAAGCAGATGGTGCCGGTTTCGTCGTTCGTGGACGTCGAGCAGCTCCTCCGCGACATCCAGGCCGTCGCCGACGCCGGTCACGGCCGTGCGATCACCCTGTCGCGCATCGCGCTCGCCTTGCTCCGCAACTTCCGACCCGAAAACGCGCCGCAGGGGTACGGCTTCCGCGAGCTATTCCGGCAAGTGCTGAGCCAGACCGGAGCGAACAGCACGAGCATCGGCAAGACCGAGGGCGACGCGAAGGATTTCGAGTGGCGTTTTCTGTTCGTCGCCGGAATGTGGTTTCAGGATCTATTCAACTACGATTTCCGCCGCACGGAGATGTGCATCATCCCGTACGGCACGCAAGAAGGGGAGATCTCGTTCTGCGCCTACAACACCGGAGTCGGCTGGCGTCAGATCATCGAGAAAATGAAGATGACCGCGACGGTCGCCGAGTGGTTCAAGGAACACGGCAAGCACCCCGTGTACGCGAAGCACCAGCACCTCCCGCTGCCCGAGGGGCCACACGGCGTCGTCGTGGCCCCGGGGCGTTCGGAAGGGCACCGCAAGCGGCGCTTGCCGATCACGGTGTGAGCGGCGCGCTCACTGGCAGGCGTGGCTCGGGCTGCCCGGGCTCAGCAGATCCTGACAGGGCGCGCACACTTCGCCCGGGCCGCACGACGTCTGCTTCACGAAAGCCAGCGCGCTCGGGCTCACGTCCGTCGCCACGTAAATGGGAACGCACGCGCCGTCGGTGTACCCGGTGCTGAGCCCGCTGTTGCATTTCGTGAAACAGGCATTGACGTCCTGCGCTTTCAGCGTCGGCGAGCACACGTAGTCCGCCGTGCTGCAGTCGTCCTGTTTGAGGCTGGGCGCCGCGGGATTTCCGGACGCGAGCGCGACCGTCTTCGGCACGCAGGTTCCGAGCGGCGTGCCGCCGTCGCGGCCTCCGCACTTGCTGTACGGCGTCGGTGCGGCGGTCTTCGGCTTGTCGTTGGGGGCGATCGAACAGCTGCCGGTCGGCGTGCCGTCGACGGGGTTGTAGCAAGGCGCACACACGAGGTTCATCGGGCCCGCCATGCAGCCCGACGCCGTCAACGTGCTCGCGTTCGGACGGCCGGCGATGAAGCACTGAGGCAAGCATCGTCCTTCGAACGCCGTCGGACCGATCTGCGCCATGCACGTCGCGTAGAGCCCCGCTGCGGCGGCGGAGGCATCGCCGGTGGGCAACGGCGCGCAGAGCAGATCCGTCGCGCCGGCGGACTTGGCGCACGTGTCGTGCGTGTACCCGCTCGCGCCGGGCATGCTCGTCACCGAGCTCGCGAGGGTGCACTTGCCGGCCCCGTTGCAGCACGGTGAATCCGCCACGCCCGCGCCGCCGGGGTCGAGCTTCGCGGCGTGTTCTTCACAGACATAGCCCAGGATCCCTGCGTCCATGGACATGGTCGAACCGCCGCCGCCGCCCGCGCCGCTCGTACCGCCCGCGCCGCCGGTGCTGGTCGTCGTGCCGCCGGTGCTGGTCGTCGTGCCGCCGGTGCTCGTCGTCGTACCGCCCGTCGCGGTCGTTCCCCCGGTCGCGACGACTCCGCCGGTCGCCGCGCCGGCTGCCCCGAAGCCGGCGGCGCCGCCCGCCGCTGGCGGCGTCCCTCCGCCGTTGTCGTTCGAGCACGCGGAGAAGATCGCAGCGACCGCGCTGAACACGACGCCAGGGACCACTAGATTCGAGAGTCTGCGAGCCATGGAAGAAACCTCCAACCGATGTGAAATAGCCGAAGCGCGAGAAAGCTACAGCGAAACTCAGTCGAGCTGATTGAGAAAGTCAGAAGCGGCGACCAGATCTCGCGCAGTTGCCGGCTCGATTCGGCTCTCGCCCCATCGGGAACCGAACCGGGGCGACGGTCAACTCGAGTGGGAGCCGCTATAGGCGTAGCGTTCGCGATGACGCAATCCTTTACGCGTGCGAGCCTGCTAGACGCCGGTGATTCCGATCGAGCGAACGCGTCATCGCCGCTCGTCATTTACGCCGCGCGGCGAGCTATCACTTCGGCTCATCGCGCTGGAACCGTGCTGTCGACGAACGCGACGACCGGCGTCGCGCAAAGGCAACTTTGAGCGTTTAGGATAACGCACACCCGAAGTCCAAGACGAAAGTGCGCGATTGCACGCCGCGCGCTCACGACGCGTCAGCGACTTCACGTCGTGCACGACGCGCCATTTTCTTTTCCGGGAGACCTCGTCTTTCAACACGCGCCTGATATAGAGAGCCTCGGCGCGCGCGAACGGGCGGGCGAACAGCTCCGTGCGCTCTTCTACCAAAAGGCGACAATTCAAGATGCTACGACGCATAGGTTTGGGCGCTCTTGCGCTACTGGGTTCCGCGACTTTCTTCAACTCCACCGCGTGCAGCTCGAGTCCGGACAACGGCAACACCGCCGGCGTTTCCGGTTACGGTGGGGTCGTCGCGACGGGCGGCGTGACGGGAATCGCGACCGGCGGCGCCTCCGCGGGTGGGACCACACAGGCGCCCGCCGGCGGCAGTGGCAACACCGTGACCCAGGGCACGGGCAACACGACGGCGCTCGGCGGCTCGGGCAACGCGGTGGGCAGCGGCGGCATCACCGGCACCGGCGCCATTACCGGCACGGGCGGTATCATCGGCGCGGGCGGCATTACCAGCGCCGGCGGCGCGAGCGCAGGCGGGACGAGCGGCGACACCGGCGGCACCACGAGCACCGGCGGCGCCTCGGGCAGCACGGGCATGGGCGGCAGCGCCGGTGGAACTGCGATCATGGAAGGAACTCCGCCCTGTATCTCGTCGGCCAGCGAAGTCGCCATCATCGGAGATTCGTACGTGACCGGCGCGGCATCGCCTGCGCTGCAGCCCGCCCTCGGCATGCTCGACGCGACTGCAAACAGCTTCCGCAACTACGCCGTACCCGGTACCTCGCTCGCGACCGGCGGCATCACTGGCCTCATTCCGCCGCAACTCACCACGGCGCTCATGCAGACGACCAAAGCCATCATCATGGACGGCGGCGGAAACGACATTCTCATCTGTGACGCAGCGATGTTCCCCGGCTGCGCGACGACCTGCACGAGCAAAGGCTCGGCCATGAACATGCAGTGCCAGACGATCGTGCAGAAGGCCACGGACGAGGCGAAGGCGCTCATGATCCAGGACTCCATGTCCGGCGTGCACGACGTCATCTACTTCTTCTACCCGCACATTCCGGACGCAGGCCCGGGCGGCGCGGGCTTCACCGAGATCCTCGACTACTCGGAGCCGCTCGCGAAGCAGCTCTGCGATTCCGCGAGCTCGCTGACGAGCGGCAAGACGTTTTGCCACTTCGTCGACCTCGTGCAGCCGTTCATGGCCGCCGGAGGCGACAAGAACCCGGCGAACTTCGCGGCCGACGGCATCCATCCGTCCCAGGCGGGCCAGAACATCATCGCCAAAGAGATCTTCAATGTCATGAAGACGAACTGCATCGGGATGACCGCTGCCGATGCGATGAAGAACGGCTGCACCTGCAGCACCATGTGAGTCGCGCGTAGACTCGGTGGCCGGTCCCGGGTCGAGGTAGAGTGGCGGGCATGAGCCCCAAGCGCCGAAAGTCGCCGAGCGCCGGAACGCTTCTGTCCGCCACTCTGTTGCTCATCAGTAGCGTCATTGCGCCGGCGTGTGGGGGTGGGCAGGGTTCGGCGTCGGATCCGTCCCGCCAGATCGCGGCGGCGAACCAGCGCCTACTCGGCACGTGGATGCTGGTCGACTTTCAGCCCGACGTGCCGCTCGAGCCGATGCTCGCGCAGTTGCTTTCGATGCAGAGGGGGCATCTCACGGCACAGCTCGACGGGGGGCGGCTCGTCGCGACGGGGATGGGCGTCCAGGCGACGCGCACGTATCGCATCGACGAAGCGTCGGGGATGGGGGATCGCTTCAAGATGACTCTCTTCGACGAGACCGGGGTTTCATATGACGCTTGGGGCGACTTTCAGGGTGACGTCATCCGATTCCAATCCGTGACGCCGCCATGGCAAGGGAGCGGCACGCTGAAGCGCGTTGCTTCTCAATCCGGTTTGTGAAATAAAAGACCGCGCGTGGGTGAGCCGTTCTGGTGAGGTGAACGCACTACGCAAAGCTTCCGGTAAAGCTCCGTCGAATCGTTCGATATCGGGGTTCTTGGCAGGCAACTTGCTTCGAGTGGCAACGCGCTGCTGAGGAGGCACAGCGTGACATATGCGATGGGTCCTTTGGGCGAGGAGTGCGAGGGTTCGATGGATCACCAATCCCCGCAAATCGAAGCCGTGTTCGGCGGGATGCGAGCGAGCGGGGTTGGGGCCCCGCTCGCTGCCACGCAGCCAACGGCTCTTGGAAGAAGGACCGCTGAACGAGATACGCGGCCAGGCCAATTGAGGACTTTCTGAGGTTCGATGGCGGTACGGGGAGCTTTTGGAACTGAAAACTTTGGCGCCGAAGACGGTGGCGTGGGGTTATCGCCTTCGGAAGCCGGAGTGGGGCTCGCAGCCGTTAGGGCTGAGGGCAAAGCACCCATTCCTTTGAGGGGATGGAGGGGGAGCAACGCGCGCCGCCCGAGGCCGACCGAGTCGGCGAGCGAGGTCGCTCGGGCGGCGCGCTGGGAGCGCGTTCGCGTGCTCCGACGCTGAGGTCGGGCGAACGGCGCGCTGGAGCGCGTTCGCGTGCTCCGGACGCTGAGGTCGGGCGAAGGGGTGCCGAACATCGCCTCCGCCCTTTGCTCATGCGCTGGACGGCAACCCCGGCCATTGCTCGGGCACGTGCGAGATCGGCAGCTGCGCGACGTCTGCGAAGGAGCGCGGCGTCGGAGTTGCCGCCTCGAGCGGCGGCGTCCCCGTGTCGCGCACTTCGGTGACGGACGCAGGCAGCGCCAGGCGACGGATGAGCTCGAGCCGGCCGTGCACGCCGAGCTTACGAAATACTGCCGCCACCTGATTGGCGACCGTCCGCGGGCTCGTCTTTCGTTGAATTCCGATCTCGGCGTTCGTGAGCCCGTCGAGAACCAGCAAGGCGACCTCTCGCTCGGCGCAGGTGAGCTCGCCCAGTGAACGCGGGCAGAGCTCCACCTTCGCGACGGCCAGGGATTGGTCGCCGCCGAGGGGTCCGCCGCTGCTGTCGATCGCGTCGCTGCTCTGGATGATCGCGCCGGCGAGCACCGCATGCTCCCACAGCCGGATGCCCAGCTTGTCGAGCGCCACGCGCAAATGAACGCTGACGGTCGTCAGGGCGACGCTCAGGTCGTACGAGATCATTTTCTGGCTCGATCCCCCGATGAGTCGTTCGATGACGCAGCGCTCGCGCGCGCTGAGCTTCCCCGGTGGCCGCTCCCGGCGGAGAACCGCCCGGCACACGGCATCGTCGCGAACGAGCTCGACCAATCGAAACGATCCGTCGAGGAACCCGTCCAGCGTGAACTCTTTGAAACCCGATCCCCACTGTTCGACATGCTGGCTGGTGAGCATGTCGGTCCCCTTCGCACTATCCGTACCAACCCGTGATCCGCGCGATCCGCTCGCGCGTCGTCGGATCCGTCCGCACCGACCGTCAACCTTGCTGGACGGTGTCTGAAATCTTAGGCACCTATTCGAGGGCTACGACCGGCCATGCATGGTACCGGCTACGTCTCGCGGGAACCCCTTGCAGGGCCGAAAACGGAAATCTGCGGTACGGGCGCGGCGACTTCGGGGGTCTGTGCCCCCCTGCAGCCTGCGACCTCGATGCTTCATCGCTCGAGGTAGTCGAGGTCTCTGCCGAATGTCTCCTCGAGGTTCGCGAGGGCGATGGCGGCGATGACGACCGCGGCGGCCCCGACGAGCGCGGCGCTCGCGACGTCTCCAAGGGGCGGGCGCAGCGCCTGAAAGACGATGGTCATCGGCACGACGGAGCCCCGCACGAAGTTCGGCGCCGTCGTCGTGGTGGTCGCCCTCAGGTTGGTGCCGAAGTGTTCCGCCGCGACGGTGACGAACACGGCCCAATACCCGGTCGCGACGCCGAGCAGCCCGCAGCAGACGTAGAGAGAAGAAAGGGACCGACCCGCGACGACGAAGTAAGCGGCCATCGCCGCGGCCGTCAGCGCGATGAAGATTCCGAGGACCTTCTTGCGACTGCGCAGCAGCTGGCACAGGGCGCCGCTCGCGAGATCCCCAGCGCACGCGCCGGAGTAAAAAATCAGCACGGCCTTGCCGGGATCCGGTGGCGTCGCGAGCCCGAGCGCCTTCGACAGCTCCGGAGACAGCGCCACCAAGACGCTCAGGCAAAACCAGATCGGCGCGCCCACGAAGATCACCGCGAGGTATCTCCGCAGGCGCTCCCTCGTGGCAAACAGCATGAAGAAGTTGCCGCTCGTCACGTTCGAGTCGCGCATGCCGAGGAACATCTTCGATTCGTAGACGGCGGCGCGGAGCGCGAGGAGCCCGAAGCCGAGGCCGCCGCCGATGAAGTACGCGGTCTGCCAGCGGGTGACGCCGCCCACGAGCGCGGCGACGATTGCCCCGAACAAGCCGATGCCGGCGATCGCCGTCGTTCCCCACCCGCGCCCCTCCCGGCTCATGATCTCGCTCACCAGCGTCACGCCCGCGCCGAGCTCGCCCGCGAGCCCGACGCCGGCGAGGAACCGGAGCACCGCGTACTGCTCGACCGTTTGGACGAAGCCGTTGGCGACGTTCGCCGTCGAGTAGAGAAAGATGGAGCCGAGCAACACCGAGAGCCGGCCGCGCCGATCGCCGAGCACGCCCCACAGCACGCCGCCCGCGAGCATGCCGATCATTTGCATGTTCAAGAGCAAGACGCCGCGATCCAGAACCTGGTCCGCGGGCACGCCGATTCCGCGGAGGCTCTTCACGCGCACGACGAGAAAGAGAATGAGATCGTAAATGTCGACGAAGTAGCCGAGCGCCGCGACGAGCACCGTCAGCCAGACGTTGCCGAGCCCCTTCGCGCTTTCGACCGCGGCCGACTTCGCCGTCGCCGTGCGCTCGCCGCCGTCGGAGATCATCCGTGCTCAGGTCTTCGCGCGCGGCGACGTTTGAAGCGCGAGCGCGTGCACGGCGCCGCCCATCGCGTCACCGAGCGCCGCGTACACCATGCGGTGTTGCTGGATCCGGCTCTTGCCCTGAAACGCGTCCGACACGATCCGCGCTTGATAATGATCCGACGTCCCGGTCAGGTCCGTGACCTCCACGTCGGCGTCGGGGAAGGCACGCAGGAGCGTCTCGGTGAGCTCGGTCTTGGTCATCGCGTTCAGTCCTTGAGTGGCGGAGGCGCGACCAGGTCGATGTCCCGAATCGCGTCGCGGAAGCGTACCTCCTGCTCGCGGTTCGCAAGGTCGATTTCGATGAGGCGCTTCGTAATTGCGTCGAGCCGGTCGGTGTCCCGGCGCAGCCGCTCCGTGAGCTTCGCCACGAGATCGCTCGCGGCCTTGTTCTTCTCGATGGCCTTCAGGCTGGCGCGCGTCTCCTGCGTATTGCGCTGCAGGTCGGCCTGCTCGGTCGAGAGGCTGTTCCGCTCGTCGGCGAGGGCGCGGAGCTTGTCGCGGACGGCCCACGCCGGCCCGAGCTGCGCGACGACCTTCTGATCGCTTCGCGGATCCGTCAGGTACGCTTTGACGGCGAGCGCGGCGAGGTCGTCGAGCCACCCGATGGGCTCTTGATACGGGCTCCGTTCGTCCACGACGAGCTCGGCCTTGCCGTAAGGCTTCACGTCGATCGGCACGAGCGCGCTGCCGGTTCCGACGTTGTCTTCGGTGCCCGGCGGCGGCTGGAAGAGGCGCGCGCCGGGCGTCCGCGGGTGCTTCACCAGGACGTGCGCCGCGTCGGCGCCGCCGTTCTGCACCTTGTAGGTCGTCTTGTGCACCTGGTCGCGTTCGATCCAGAGCTGGCTCGCTTCTATTTTCAGGATGCGCGCGCCGAGCTCGTCGAAGCGCGACTCGCTCTGGACGGCGAGCCCGCGTTCCAGGGCGAACGGCACCGTGGCCGTCGCTTTCGGCGGCAACGGCTCGAGGACACCCTCGCCGAGGAAGGAGCCCTTTTCGAACACCGCGATGGGCCCGCGCTCGAGCAGCCCCGTCGACGCGTTCGTGAATCGCACGACGCGGAACGGGTGCGACGACGAATCCGGCACGCCGGGATCCGGCGAGAAGAGGAACACCGCCGCGCCGGGAACGCGCTGATGGAGCAAGAGCACCATCGTCGCGCTCTCGTCGGGGACGTTCACGCGCTCGGGCAAGGTGTAGCGGGTGGTGCCGGCCTCGAGCGCCACCGCCGCGAGCGCGCTCACGCGTCGCGGTGCGCTCAACGAAGGCGCGTTCGCAGCCTGCATCGACGCGCCGGCGCCGCCGCCGGGCGCGGCGGCCTTCGGCGCGGGCTTGGCCGCATCGCGCGCGGCGCCGAAGCTCGCGGCCTTCTTCCGCAACCGGTCCTCGTCCTTCGACGCCGGAGGCTCCGCCTCCTCCATCTCCGCTGCCTGGCCTTCCGGCGCGGGCGTCGCGGGCGCCGGCGGAGGAGCTTCGGCGGGCTGATTCGAGAGCGTCGTCTCGCCGGTGGGCACGGCGGCGATGACTTCGCCGCTGTCGTTCACCACCGGGCGCTCCGGGACGACCGGCGTGCCGAGCGTCGACTGGAACGCGATGGGCGCGCCGGCGACGAGCACGAGATCGACGTTCGACCAATCTTCGCCGGAGAGATTCTGCACGATGCCCCACGTCTGCAGATCCGCATATCCCCCGTCGCCGACGACGACGCGATACGACGGTCGCCACACCGGCGTCTCGGCGACGTAGCCGATCGACAGATTGTGCTCGCTGCCGTCGAGGGAGAGCACCACGTCCCGAAGCTTGTTCGGATCGTTCTTGTCGGGCTTCGGCTCCGGCCACGGCTTCAGCATGCTCTGATCTTCGGTGGGGACGGGCGGCGGCGGCGCGCCGTTCTGGTCCTTCACGTCGATCGGGAACGAGGCGCTGCGCACCGTTCCCCCGCCTTGCTCGACGATGGCGAGCGTCGCCAGAAAATCGCCCACCATGCGGCCGCGCATGCGAAACCGGACTTCTTCCTTGTCGACCTTGCCGGCGCGCTCGAAATAGCCGACGCCGTTGCGATAGACGACGACGCGACGGAGCGGCAGATCCGACGCGACGTTGGGCCCCCGGGCGCAGCCTGCCGCGCCGAACCCGAAGGAGGCGAGCCAACCGAGACAGACGAGGCGACCGGGACCAAAGAGCATGGCGGAAGCGTTGAAGCGCATGGCGAGGCGATCTCCTGAGGCTAGTCGTTCTACAACGCGGAGCGGGACTGAACGTCACCCCGCGTCGCCGAGCTCCACGGAGTAGCTGAGGAGCGCGCCGCCGGTGCCGAGCACGTTCATGGGGCTCCACGGCGGCGCGACGGTGCCGATGACGGCCGAGTTGTCGATGACGACGTAGTATTGACCGGGAGGGAGCGGCAGGCGTTGCTGTTGATCCATGTTCGGTTGCACCACGAACGCCTGGATCGGCGGCGACGGCGGGGGCGCGAGCGGGGTCCCCTGCTGCATGCCTTCGCGCCACGGATCGCCCTGATTGCGCGACAAGACGAGCACGTCCACGGCAGGGCCGCTCAACTTGAACCGCAGGAAGAGCGCTTGCCCGCTCGACGCCACCTCGAACGGGCCGAGGAAGTCGACCTGGTTCGGGTGGACGTTCGTGGTCTCGCTGTCGAGCAGCACATGATCGCTGTCGGCGAGGGCGAAGGGATGCTGCGGCCGCTGCGGCGGCTGGAGAATGCCGAGCGAGAAATCGTCGCCTTGATCCGTTCGCACGACGGTGAAGCCGCTCGCGAGCTGGCTCTGGACGATCTGGCTGCCGAAGGTCGTCGCGAGGTACCCGGCCGGAGTCTTGGCCGCCCAATCGGCGACCGGGTTCTCGATGCAGCCGATGGAGAAGACCGGGCCGTACGTGACCCGGTTGTACCGCGCCCACACGTACATCGCGTCGCTCTCGAGCTGAAAATCCGGACGGTACTCGATCGCCGCTTCCACGGAGAAGCCCATGCGCCCCGCGATCGGCGTCCAGGCGTACCCCGTCCCGGAGAAGTGCAGCGTCATGGTCTGCTGGTCGCCGTTCGTGTCCACGTGACAGGCGTTCGGAAAGAAGCGGCCGAGCGTCTCTCCGCCCGGAACGAGCTGAAGCGGCGCGCCGTGCTTCAGCATCTCCGGGCATACTTTGCCGGCGCCGAAGTTCGAAAAGAGAAACCAGCGGATGCTGGGGCTATCGTTGATCGCGCCGCGGAAGATGCCGCAGCCCGCGATGACGGAGATGGTGACGAGCGTGGGGATGCGAAGCTTGTTCATCGCGGGGCTTTCATGGGGTTTGCGACGCGAACGCACGTTCGACGACGTGCGCGAGCACGGAGACGAGCTCCGGTTCGTCGCCGAGAGTGCGAGCGCGTTCGAAGCGGAGACCGAGCTCGCGTGCGCGGGCGGCCGCCTCGACGTCCAAATCGTAGAGCGTCTCCACGTGATCCGCGAGGAAGCCCACGGGGGCGACGACCACGGTGCGTTTGCCTTCGTCGCGCGCCGCGACGAGCCCCTCGTCCAGGGTCGGCCCGAGCCAGTCGCCACCATCGGCACCCTGGCTCTGGTAGACGATCCGCGCGTCCCATCCGAGCTCGGACGCGACCGCCTGCGCGCTCGCTTCGAACAGACGTCGATACGGATCTCCCGCCGCGATCACGGCGCGCGGCAAGCTGTGCGCGCTCAAAATGAGACGCGTTTCACCGGGGTCTTTGTCGAGGAGCAGCGGGCGCACCTGGCCGGCTTGCGCGCGGACGAATGCCGCGTCGCTTCCGTACGGGGCGACGGGCACGAGCTTCACGTTCGTCGCCGCGGTCGCGAGCGCTTTCACGACGACGTCGGTGTACACGTGCACGCTGAACGGCGCTACCGGAAGGACGCAAATCTCCGTCGCGCCGCCCTGCACGAGCTCCGCGAGCACCGGTTCCACGAGGGGATCCCAGAACCGCATCGCGACGCGCGCCGGGACGCCGAGACGCGCCGCGAGAGCACGGGCGAGCGACTCCGTCGTGTCGAGCAGCGGCGAGCGGCCGATGGCGCGATAGCGCCGCTGGATTTCTTCCACGAGCTCCGGAGACGCCGGGCGACCACGGCGAATGCGACGCAGAAACTCCGGCACATCTCCGGGATCCTCGATGGTCCCGTGTCCGATGACGAGGAGTGCACGCGGGCCGTCCATGAAGCTGCTAGCGTAACCCGCCGACATGGGCGCGCGAAAGAGCCGGCACGGCCCCCGAAAGAGAACGGTGTTCTCCGCCGCCGCGCTGCCGTTGCTCGCCGTCCTCGGCTGCGATCCGTCGAATACCCACGAGCTCACGGTCGTGGACGGGGCGGACACGATCCACTTTTCGACGACCAGCGCCTTCGCCGAATATGTGGAGCTGCCCGGCGAAAAGAACGAGCTCCGCATCACGCTCGCGAGCTACCCGCTCTCCTGCGAACATTGGGACGCGCCGAAGGACGGCCAGTATGCGCTGTCCGTCACGATCGTCACGCCCGCCGAGCAGAAGCCGGCTCCGGCGAGCTATCCATGGACCGGGCTTCCCGCGCAGGATGAGCCGCTCCACGAACCGTACGCCCTGCCGAAGATGCTGCTCGGGAGCCATTCGCGCGTCTTCGAGCCCGGCGGCGCGGTGCGCCTCAGCGCCGTAGGCCTCGATCTTCACGCTTCCGTAGTCGGCGCGCTGGCCCTGGAGTACCCGGGCGACGGGAACCGGCCCGCAACGCGGGTCGACGGCGGCTTCGAAGCGAAGATCTGTCGTTCTGCGATCGCGGCGCACTGAGCCGCATTGCGCGGCCTTGTGAGGGGTGGCATGGGGGGTTAGCCTCCGGCGCCTTCAGGAGATCCGCTTGCTTCGTCCATCAGCCAGGTTCCCTCTATTCGCCGCTGCAGGCGTCGTCGCGTCGCTGTCGACGGGCGCTTGCACGAGCTCGTCATCGAACCCGTCGCTCGATCCACCGCATCTGACGATCACGTCCGTCGACAACCGCGGCGTGCCGTCCACCGAGAGCGACGGGGGGCAGAGCTGCGCGCAGATCGTCACCGTCAACGTCGGGCCCAACGACGGCACCGGTCACTTGGTGTCGCCCGCGACTCCTCCGAATCTACCGGTGTCCTGGACGATCTCGCCGCCGCAAACGTGCGTCGGGACGCCGCCGTGCGGCTATCTCCAGCTCAGGGTGTATCCGTGTCTCAGCGCTGACGCGTCGACGTGCTCGTCCACGCCCGTACAGATCATCGATTCCGGGGGACCGTCCATCAGCCTGACCATCGCGACCACGACGGGAGACGCCAGCGTCGGTTTCGACCGCTTCTATCGCTTCCAGGTCCAGCTCTTCAATCCGGACACCTCGCCCGCCGTCGACGTCAACGGCAAGTCGTACTCCAAGGACGTCGTCCAAGAGGTGAACGCCGCGTGCGCCGTCGCGCCGCCTCCGCCGCAATCCGACGGTGGCCGCGACGCCTCCGCCGACGCGAGCGCCCCCCCCAAAGAAGCCGGCCCGCTCCGCCCCCCCGACGCGGCAATTCCCCCTCCCCCCGATGCGACCACCCCCATGGACGCAACCCTCCCGAGGCGCGACGCGAGCCCGCCCGACGCCCCCCCTCCTCCGGACGCCGCTCACCCGCCCGACGCGACCCTCCCCGTCCCCGACGCCCACACCCCCTGAATCTCCGCCGCTCGCTCCAGCTCTAGCCCCACCTCGACCCCTCCCTTCATCAGGGGTGAATGAATACGACCGTTCCCCTCAGAGAGTCGAACGCCCCGTGCCACCCATCCGGCACCGACGGCTCGGTGAAGTAGAACACGCGCCGCGCGTCTTCTGGCGCTAGGTTGATGCACCCGTGGCTCTTCGGGATGCCGAACTTGTCGTGCCAATAAGCGCCGTGGATCGCGTGTCCGTCGTCGTCGAAGTATTGGACGTAGGGCACGTCGCGGAGCTCGAATTCTTCGCCGACCTCGTCGGACTCCATGGTGGTCGCGACGTGCTTCGCGTGGATCCGGAAGATGCCGCGCTTCGTCGCGGTGGTGCTCTTCGGATCTTCGAGGCCTGCTTCGCCGCTCGAGATCAACGTGGCGTACACGGGCTTCGTGCCCTCGTAGAGCACCAGCGTCTGCTTCGTGATGTTGACGTCGATCCAGCGCTCGCCCTTCACGCCCCAGCCGGGCATCTTCTTCGCCGGATCGAGGCGCGAGGCGTCGCGATCGCTGAGCCAGCGCCCGTCCTTCGTCTCGTAGTGCAGGACGTCGTGAAAGAACCGCTGCCGTCCGGTGAGCAGCACCGCCTCGCGATACGGCGCGGCGTCGCCCTCGACGAGGCGATCGCCGGAGCGCTGGTACATCATGTAGTGCGCCCCCGGCTCCCGAACGAGCGCGAGCGGCAGGGTGACTTCGCCGCCCAGCGTGACGCCGTGGAAGTCGGAGCCCTGGATCGGGCGCAGGCGATCCGTCGGGACGATTTCGAGCTCCGGCGTGAGTCCGTAGCGGCGGCCTTGCGACAGAAAGGTGGTGACGAAGGAATAACCGACGCGCGGCCGCGGCCAGCCGATGACGAGCTGTCCTTCGTCGCGCGGTTTCTGGTGCAGGTTCGGAAGCGGCGCGCCGCTCGCGATGAACTCCGGGATGCCTTCGCTCCGGCGCTCGCGCCAGACCGCCGCCGGATCCGGCGCGACGCCGTCCCCGCCGAGCCAGACGTTCTGCGCGTAGCTTGCGCCGATCTCGCCGTCGGCGTCGAGCCAGGCGTTCATGCGCTCTTCGAGGTCGGGCTCCGTCTTCGCGAGCTCCGCGGACGTCGGCAGCCGCGCGTAGATGGGACCCGGTTTGCGAACGGTGCCGTAGATGTACGGCAGCTTTCGCGCCTCGTCGGGCGGATACGGGCCCAGCGCTCGCACGACCGGATCCGACGCGTCCAAGGTCGTGCTCGAGCCGGCGCACACGTAGCCGCGCGTGAGCAGCGCGTGCCATCCGCCGGGACAGCCTGCGTTGCCTTCCACCGCGCGGCTCGCCGCGACGCGAGCGCCCGCGCGCAGGTAACCGATGTGACGCGCGTCCGAGCTCGGACGTTCGTAGACGAAAGCGCGCGCGACCCGCGCGTAGACCGCGACCGCCTCGGCTGGGATCGCGAAGGCCGCTCGTGTCTCGCCCGTGAGCGACACCCGCGGGGCGCTCTCCTCGGGTTTCGCCGTCACGCTCGGTGGGCTCGGCACGGGCACCGTCGAGGTGCTCGGCGCGGGCGCGGGCTCCGCAGAAGAACCGAACCAGCGAGAAAGGCTCAGCGAAGGAACCTTGGCGCCGTCAGTCCCACAAGCAGACGCCAACGCTGCGGCAGCGATCGCCCATCCGGCCCGAACCTTCATGTTCGGCGCCGAAGGCTGCCTCAGCCTTGCCCCTCGCCCCAAGAAAGCCGCAACGCGGAGAGGCGCCGAGGCGACAAAAAGAAGGAGGCAGCAGCCCGGGCGGAGGGGGGGGACACCACAGGCTGCTGCCGCGGGAGCGTTATTGCAGTTGCCATGCCCACCCAGAGTTCTATAGATTTCAACATGTTATAGGTACTCATGCAGGGCATGCTTTCATAGTTGAAATTGCGCCCCCTGCAGTTCCGCGAGGTCGGCACGGAGTTTGGCGGCGCAGAGGAACGTGGATACCTGGTCCGAACGCCGCGCCGCTGTTACGAAACCGCGCGGAATCGAGAAGTCCGATGTGGGTGCGGTCGATCGAGCCAGACGTCATCGAGCTTCGCGGGCGTAGCGGAGTCGGAACGCCGCTGATCGTGGGGTGCGCGCTGCTCGCGTGGCCCTTCCTCGCGGCGAGCGTGGTCGGCTTTCCAACGGGGGATCGCCTGACGGCCACCATCGTCCTCGTCGCCGTAGCGACGGCGTTCATTGGGTTCGGCTGGCCCCGGGCACACAACGTCCGCCTCCGTGTGCGCGAGCGCCGCATCGAGACACCCGGACGGCGCGTCGTGACGTTACCCGACGACGCGGTGTTTCGGCTCGTGGCGGCGCCGGCGAAGCCCGTCGCGGGGCCATTGCGTTACGGCGTCGCGCTGGAGTGGCGTGGCGCGGACCCGATACCCGTGCTCTCGGGCGCCGATCCTGCGCGCGTCCTCGCCGATCTCGTGCGCGTCCGCGAGCACCTCGCCTTGCCCGTGCTCGCGGGATGGGGCCTGTCGCACGACGCCGTCCCCTGGCTCGACGGGATCGCGCCCGCCGTCGCGACGGGACGCGTTCCCGAGGAGGACCCCGTGGAACCGACTCGCCGGCGAGGGGTGACGGTGATGGGTGTGTCGACGGCGGGCGCGACCGCGCTGCTCGCGACGGAGATCCATGGTCGCGCCACGGACGGTGTCGCGAGCTCGATCAGCATCGTTCTGCCGGTCCTGTCGATCCTGCTGCTCTTGGCGATCACGTTCGTGATCGCCAGCTTGAAACCGCGCGTGCACGCCGGGTCCGAGCTCTCGTTCGAGTGGCGCCTGGGAGCGCTGCGCCTCTTTCCGCGATCCATCGACGCGGGCACCGTCCAGACCGCCGAGGTGGTGTCACCGCTCGGCGCGGGCGGCCGGCACTTGCTCATGCTGACGGACAGCGGCGGCTTCGTCGCGTTCCCCTGCGAGCGCCGCGAGGGCGAGAGCGCGGCGGCGCGCCTGGCCGAGCTCCGTTCGCGGCCCGCAGCCGTACGCTGAAGGCGCCCTCACGGCGGCGGACCGCTGATCTCGATCATCGTTCCACGGCACTCGCGCTCGTATACCAGTGGAGGGCCAATGGACGGGACCAGCTCGATCTTGAGCGGCATGCCGGTCTTGCACGACGTGTCGCCGACGAACGGCGTATTGCCGAGCAGACGCCCGTTCACGTAAATCTCCGACCGTGCGGGACCTGCGCTGACGCCGAGCTGGATGCTGCGCGGAGGGCCCGGCGCGCGCAGGACCGCCTGCGACGGCGCCGTCTTCGGACGTACGAGCGGCGCCGCGTGCGGCGCGCCGCTCGCGGAAGACGACGGCGACGGCGACGAAGCCGTCCCGAACGCGCGCTGGAAGCCCGCGACGGCGAAGCGCGCCGAAACCGCCGCGACGAGGAGCGCGGCGAAGAACCGCGAGATCGACGCGGCGCGCGCGAGCGACTCGTGCAGCGGCCCCGGGGGCGGCGACGACGTCGTCGTCGCGGTCATCCGGCGACCCGCAGGGCTTCGGAGAGCGACGTCTCGCCGCTCCGCGCGCGCGATAGCCCGTCGAGGAGCAGCGGCGTCATGCCGCTCTTCACCGCCAGGTCGTGGAGCTCCTTCGTCGTGCGTCGCTCGCTGACCGCCTTGCGCATCGCCGCGTCCATCACGAGAAGCTCCGCGATCGGACGGCGCCCGGTGAAGCCGAGCCCCTCGCAATAGTCGCAGCCCGCTGGCTCGAAATACGGGCCCTTCGGCAGCTCGACGCCGTGGCGCCCGAATCGCTCGACGATCAGCGGTTCGGGGGCGGCTTCCTTGCGGCAATTCATGCACAGCGTTCGAACGAGGCGCTGGGACAGACAACCGATCGTCGCGCTGGCGATGATGAACGGCTCGACGTTCATGTCGATGATGCGGGCGAACGGCCCCGCGGCGCTGTCGCCGTGCACGGTGGTCAGAATCAAGTGTCCGGTCAGGCCGGCCTGCATCGCGATGTCGGCCGTCTCGTGATCGCGGATCTCGCCGAGCATGAGCACGTTGGGATCTTGTCGCAGCACGCTGCGAAGGGTGGACGCGAAGGTCATGCCCGCCTTCGGATGCATCTGCGTCTGCGTCGCGAACGGCAGCTCGAGCTCGATCGGATCTTCCAGGGTGACCAGCGACGTCGTGCTCCCCCGCGAAGCGGCGATGTACGTCATCGCGCCGTAGAGCGTCGTGGTCTTGCCGCTCCCCACCGGCGCGGTCACGAAGAAGAGCCCTTGCGGGCGCACCAAGACGTCCTTCAGCCCGGAAACCACTTGCTCGGAAAATCCGAGGGCGTCGAGCTCGGGCACCCGCGTCGCGCCGCGCACGAACCGGAGCACGATGCGCTCGCCGGTCTCCGTCGGCAGGGTCGACGTCCGCGCTTCGACCAGCGCGCCGTCGATGGTCATGACGAGGCGGCCGTCCTGCGGCGTGCCGCGCACGTACGTGTCGAGGCGCGCGAGCACCTTGACGCGGGTCGTGAGGCGCGGCGCGAGCTCGAGCGGCAGCGCCGTCACGTCGTGCAGCGAACCGAGGACGCGATACGTGAGCTTGTAGCCCTGCGGCGTGGGCGACATGTGAATGTCGCTCGCGCCGACCGCGATCGCGCCGCGCACGAGCTCGTCGAAGGCGGCGATGATGTCCGGTTTCGGGCGCTCGATGCACTTCGACACCCGCTCTTTCACCTCGCGCACGCGCTCGCGGACGTTCACGCCGGCGAACGCGTCGAACTGCATGCGTCCGGCCACCTGACGCCGGTTCACCGCGGCGTCGGCGACTCCGAGCACGACGGCGAGCCCGGCGGCGACCGCGGAGGCGCGGACGAGCCATCCCCAGAGTCCGAACGAAAACGTGCCGTTCGCGACCGCCGCGACGGCTGCCACGCGGCCGTTCCACGTCGGATCGTCGGTCGAGAACGCCGCGAGCAGCGTGCCGACCACCGCACAGGCAACCGCCACGAGAACGAGCCGGCTCATGACGGGCCCCGAGCCCGTGACGCGGAAGTTCTCCGCCGCTGCATATGGAGGTCTTCAGAATACACCCAATGCCCTCGGACTTGGAACAGGGCGGCGTTACCGAGTACGCTCGCGGGTCAAGCCGGAGAGGTGAACCATGCGTACACGGATGCCACTTGCTTCCGCGGTGCCGATTGCCGCGTTCCTCGTCGCTTCGATAACGATGCGGCAAGCCGCGGCCACGCCGAAGCCGACCGAGCCGCCCGCGAAGCCGAAGCACGAGCACCCGGCAACCGAGACGGCCACTGCCGCGCCGAAGCCGACCGGCTCCGCGGCGTCGCCTGCGGCGAGCGGCGCCAGCGCCGGAACCGAACCGGCCATGGTCAGACCCACGGCGCCCGGGCTCCGCGAGGGCTCTCACGAGCAACGCCTCGAGGCGTTGACGAAGCTCATCGCAGAGCGGCAGAGCACGATCGACGCTCGCCGGAAGGCGGAACAAGACGAGACGCGCGTCCGCTGGGGCAAAGTCGTCGATCAGCCGCCCGTCGTAGCCGAGCTGAAGACCCACGCCGAGCGCGTGGCTCGGCTCCAGCGCATCCAGGAGCTCGCCGAGGTCGAAAGCAAACCCGCGGTGGTCGCTCGCGCCGGTCGAGCGCTGGCGACGGAGAACGCCCGCCACGAAAAGCAGATGCAGACCCTCGCGGGAGGTGCGAAGTGACGCGCGCCCTCCTTGTCGCCCTCTTCGTGTCCGGTGCCTTGTGCGCCGCAGGCTGCAAGAAGTCCGCGGAGACGACCGCGGCGTCCGCTTCCGCTTCCGCTTCCGCGAGTGCCGCGCCTGCTCCGGCGCCCGCGAGCACCGGCATTCCCACGTCCGAGGACTTCGAGCAGCAGGCCCTCGACGAGATCAACCCGCAAAATATGGAGCAGGAGCTCGAGAAGCTCGAAAAAGACATCGAGCAGCGCTAACGCTGCAACCATGATCGCGCCGGTCCTCGAGTGCCGGGACGTCGCTGCTCGTTACGGGAGCACCCACGAAGGTGCTCCCGTGCTTTCGGGGGTCAGTTTCGTCGTGACGCGCGGCGGGCGTTTGGTCGTCCTCGGGCGTTCGGGCAGCGGAAAATCGACTCTGCTGCGCCTCTTGAACCGCCTCGCGGAGCCGAGCGCCGGCGTCATCCGCGTCGAAGGACGGCCGCTCGACGCGCACGAGCCGCTCGAGCTTCGAAGGCGGGTCGCGCTGGTCGGACAAACGCCGGTCGTGTTCGAGGGAACGGTCCGCGACAACCTGCGCACGCGGGCCCGCCACGCCGAAGCACCACCCGAGGAAAAGCTCGCGCGTAGCCTCGCCGACGTCGGGTTGTCCGGCGATTTCCTCGGGCGCCCCGCCGACGCGCTCTCCGTCGGCGAGCGCCAGCGGGTATGCCTGGCGCGCGCGCTCGTCTGGGATCCCGCCGTCTTGCTGCTCGACGAACCGACCAGCGCGCTCGATCCCAAGTCGCTCGGGACGGTCGCCGATCTCGTCGTGGCGCTCGCCGAGCGTCGTGGGCTCACCGTGGTGTGCGCGACGCATCAGCCGGAGCTGGTGCGAAGGCTCGGCGCCCCGGTGCTCCTTCTGGAGAACGGAACCGCGAACGGATCCGTCTCGGCCGCCGACGTCGAGCGATACCTCGACGGCAAGTGATGTTGCACGCCATTTTGCCGATCCCGTGGTGGCGGCTCGTCGCCGTCAGCGCCTCGCTCGCCTTGCTGCTCGCGCTCGGAAAGGCCCTCGAGCTGCGGATCGGGCGAATGGCGCTCGTGTCCTCGCTCCGCGGGACGGCGCAGCTGGTGTTCGTCGGATACTTCCTCGGCGCGCTGTTCGCGCTGCGCCGCGTCGAGCTCGTTCTGGCCACGTTTCTGGTCATGCTGGGCGTCGCCGCGCGGGCGGGCGTGGGCCGGCTGCGCCGCAAGCTGCCCGGGCTCAGCTGGCTCGCGAGCGCCGCGCTCGGCGCGGGGACGGGCCTCGGCGTCGTGTTCATGACCGCCGTCATCGTGCGACCCGATCCCTGGTACGATCCGCAATACGTCATCCCGTTCGCGGGAATGCTCCTCGGAAACGCGATGAACGGCGCGTCGCTCGCCGGCGAACGCTTCCAGGAAGATCTCCGAAGCCGGATCGCGGAGATCGAAGCGCGCCTGTCGCTCGGATTGAGCGGCCCCGAGAGCGTGCATCCGCTCCTCACCCGCGCGCTCCGGGCTTCGATGATCCCGACGTTGAACAGCTTCGCCGTGGCCGGCATCGTGCAGCTCCCCGGCATGATGACGGGGCAGATCCTCTCCGGCGTAGCTCCCCTCGTCGCGGTCGAGTATCAGATCCTCATCTTTTACTTGCTGATGACCTCGACCGCCGTGAGCACCCTGCTGTTCCTTCTCATGCTGCGATCCCGGTATCTCACCGCCTCGCATCAGCTCCGCGTCGATCTGCTTCGATAACGATCGAATCTTGCCGTTCATTCGAGTGCTTCCGCGAGAGCTTTAAATGGAATCCCGAAGCGTGATGCCCTGGTTCGTTCGGGGCGACATCGACGGATTCTTCGGTCTCGCGCTCGACAACCTGGTGCAGCTCCTGCTCGTCGACGGCCTTTGTCGCGGCGTGCTCGGCTTCTCCGGCGAGCTGCTCTACGGGCGCGTGCTGCCCGGCGTCGCGGTGTCGCTGCTCGTCGGCAACCTCTTCTACGCGCACCAGGCGCGCGCGCTCGCCGCGCGGACCGGCGCCGAAGCCTGCGCCCTGCCCTACGGCATCAACACCGTGTCGCTCTTCGCGCACGTGTTCCTCGTCATGTTGCCGGCGAAGCTCGCGGCGGTCGCGGCGGGCGCGCCGGATCCCGCCCGCGTCGCCTGGCAGGCGGGGCTCGCGGCGTGCCTCGGCTCCGGCCTCATCGAGCTCGGCGGCGCGCTGGTCGCGGAGCGGCTTCGCCGCACGGCGCCGCGCGCGGCGCTCCTTTCGACGCTCGCCGGTATCGCCCTCGGTTTCATCTCGCTCGGCTTTCTGTTCCGCACCTTCGCGCGCCCGCTCGTCGGCTTGACGACGCTCGCCGTCGTCGTCGTGACCTACTTCGGTAAGCGCCGCTTCCGCTTCGGCCTCCCCGGCGGGCTCGTCGCGGTCGCCCTCGGCACGGTGCTCGCGTGGGCGACTGGAATCGCGCCGCACGGCGCTGCCCCGCGCGGCGCCGTGACCTTCCACGCGCCGATCCCCGCCGTGTCGGATCTCTGGCGGGCGCTCACGGAAGGACAAGCCCTCACCTACGTCGGCGTGATCGTCCCGATGGGCCTCTTCAACCTGGTCGGGTCGCTCCAGAACATCGAATCGGCGGAGGCCTCCGGCGACTCTTATCCGACGGCGCCGTCGCTGGCGGTGAACGGCCTCGGCTCCGTCGCCGCGAGTCTCTTCGGATCCTGCTTTCCGACGACCATCTACATCGGCCATCCCGGATGGAAAGCGATGGGCGCCCGCGCCGGCTATTCCGTCTGCAACGCGATCTTCTTCACGCTCATCGCGTTGACCGGAACGCTGGGCGTCCTCGCTTGGGCGGTCCCCATCGAGGCGGGGATGGCGATCGTTCTCTGGATCGGTCTAGTCATCACGAGTCAAGCTTTCGAGGCGACGCCCCGGCGTCACGCGCCGGCGGTCGTCATCGGGATCCTCCCGGGTGTCGGGGCCTGGGGCGCGCTGATGGCGAAGACGGGACTGCGCGCGGCGGGCTACGGCACGGCGGGCGGGCCCGCGTTCTCGGGAGCGCTCCTGCCGCTCTTCGAGCGCAGCGACACGTACATTCACGGAGCCTTCGCGCTCGAACAAGGCTTCATCTTCACGGCCATGATATTGTCGGCGCTCACCGTCGCCGTCATCGAGCAGCAATTCCTTCGTGCCGCGCTGTGGTGCTGGGCCGGCGCCGCGCTGTCCGCGTGCGGTCTGATGCACGCGTACGCGTTCACTCCCGGCGACGCTGTCGGCGTGATGTCTCCGGCCCTGCCATGGGCGGCCGGCTACGGCGCCGCGGGGCTGGTTTTTGCCGCTGCGCGCTGGGTCACGGTGCCGGGAGGCGACTCGCACTGAAGGGCGCTGGTGGCGGGGGGCCCAATCGGTACTATTGAAGGGCCCGTCGATGTCCGTGCTTCTGCTGACCCAGGGAGCGATTTTCGCCGGCGACTACGAAATCGTCAGCCTCCTGGCAGAGGGCGGGATGGGCGCGGTCTACGTCGCGCGCCAGCTGTCGACAGGTAAGGAGCGCGCGCTGAAGATCATGCAGCCTCAGCTGCTGAGCGACGATCGGACGCGCGAGCGCTTCACCCGAGAAGCGCGCGCCGCGTCGCAGGTCAACAGCGAGCACGTCATCGAGGTCGTCGCCGCCGGTATCGACGCGCAGACCGGAACGCCCTGGCTGGCGATGGAGCTTCTGCGCGGCGAAGATCTCGACAGCTTCGCCGAGCGCGTGGGGTCGATCGCGCCGGCGCAGGTGCTGGAGATCTTCCGGCAGCTCTGTCACGGGCTGGCCGCCGCCCACGCTACGGGGCTCGTGCACCGCGACCTGAAGCCGGAAAACGTCTTCCTCGCGACGGCGCGCCGGGTGGGCGTGCCCTTCACGGTGAAGATCCTCGACTTCGGCATCGCCAAGATAGTGCACGAGACGAAGCGCGACGTGACGGACGCGGTCGGCACCCCGACGTGGATGGCGCCGGAACAGACCGAGGCCGGCAAGGCCATCACCCCCGCGTCGGACGTCTGGGCCCTCGGCCTCATCGCGTTCCGGCTGCTGACGGGCTTCCCGTACTGGCATTCGGCCAACGCGGAAGACGTGAGCGCGATGGCGATTCTGCGCGAGGTCGTCTTCGATCCGATGGACGTCGCCAGCGTGCGCGCGCAAAAACTCGGCAGCCCCGTCACGCTCTCACCGGAGTTCGACGCCTGGTTCGCGAAGTGCGTGGATAGAGAGCCTTCGCAGCGCTTTCAGGACGCCAGCGCGGCGCTCGTCGAGCTCGAACGCGCGCTCGGGCAAGCGCCGATCGCCCGCGCGGATCAGATGATCGCGCCGCTCGTTCGCGAGCGCGGCGAACACAAGATAAGTGCCTACCACAACGACCCGAGCGCTCCGACCAAGGTGGAACCCGGCGCGACGCGCGTCGGTCCGTTCACCGGCCCGGCGTCGTCGGATCTCGCCGGGCCGCTGACGTCGGCGCCTCCGACGGAAGACGTCGATACTTACGAGCGACGTCTGTCGCGGGGCAAGGTCTGGGCCTGGGCGGGCTTCGCGGGAGTCATCCTGGTCACCTTGGTGGGCGCGTGGGAATTTCGCGTCCGCGCGGGGCGCGCCGCGTCGTTCACCGGAGTCGAATCGGAGCCCAACAATCGTGCTCCGGACGCCAACTTGCTCCCCTTCGGCGAGAAGATCCGCGGTCAGATCGGGCAGCGCCTCGACGCCGACCGCAGCGATCGCGATTTCTACCGCACGACCGTCCCCCCGGGAACGAACACGGTGCGCCTCGACTTCCGCCCCTTGCCGAACATCGCTCCGTGCATCCTGCTCTACCGCGGCGCGAGCGAAGAGCCGATGCTCCGGTTCTGCGTCGGACAACCCGCGCGGGAGCTCGTCATCCCGGCGCTGCGGCTCGAGCCGAACGACTACTTGCTCGCCGTGCTGCAAGATCGGGAGCAATACGAGGAAGACCCTCCGCCGCCGGTGCTGGAGAACGTCTCCGACGTCTACGAGCTCTCCATCGGACCCGCGACGCCCGCTCCCGACGCCGAGGTGGAGCCGAACGACACGCGGCAGTCGGCGAACACCGTCGCACCCGGAAGCAGCATCACCGGGCGGCTCGCGTGGATGCACGACGCCGACGTCTTCTGCGCCTCGGGGACCGAGCCCGTCCGCTTCGTCGTGGAAGATCCGATGCCCCGCCCCCATGGCGCGGTCCTGGAGGTCACGCCGCTCGCGCAGGAGGGGCCCGTCGATCCGGTCGTCCGAGTCCACCACTCGGCGGCCAAGGGCAACCTCACCGAGCACGACGTGCGGAGCCCGTACTCCACGCCCAAGCGCAAGGGCCGCACGGCGTCGTGCGTCTCGCTGACGCTGACGCCCGACGCCTGGGCTCCTCCGCCGCTACCCCGGGTCGCGCCCGCGGGCGATCAAGAGTACGTGGTCCGCGTCGAGAGCCTGTCGGGCGGTTGACCCCGGCCCGCGCCTTTCGACTCGCCGGGGCCGCCGCCGTACCATGCTCTTACCGCTCTTCATCGCCTTCGTGTCCGTCGCGCTCGGGACGGCGCTCGCGCTCGTGCCGCGCCGGGGCGCGCGCATCATCGGGCCGATCCGCGTCGTGGCGCTCATCGCGGCGGTCGCCGTCATCGCGACGCATCTGCTTCCAGAAGCCGTTCACGAGCTCGGTCCCTGGGCGTTCGCCGCGTTCGCCGCGGGCATGACCTTTCCGTGGTTGATGGACCTCGCCGGCGCGATCGCCGGTCGCCGCGGTTCGGCGAACGCGTCGCGGACGCCTCTGGCGACTCTCGAGGTCAGCTACGCCGGGCTCGTCGTGCATCGGTTCGGGGATGGGCTGTCCATGGGTGCCATCACTCAGGCAAGCGAGACGCCCGCCGCGGCGCTCGCCGTTTTGCTCGCGCTCGCGGCGCACATCGTGCCCGTAACCACGATCATGGTCCTCGCCTTCGTCGGACTGCGGGGGCCGCGCACCGCGCTGCTCCGGGCTGTGGGCCTCGGCGTCGCGACCATGGCTGGCGTCCTCGTCGCGAGCCTCGCGCTGGAGCGCGGGCCAAAGGACATTTCGCCGTGGATTTCCGCGCTCGTCGCCGGCTTACTGTTGCACCTCGTCTTGCCCATCGTCCCCGGTTTGGGCAAGCGTGCCGAGGCAGCCACGCCCGATGGCCCCGCGCGAGGGAACCCATCCGCGTCCGAGTAGCCTCGAAACGACAGTGAAAATGCTAGAGTCCGGGGCTGCGTGGGCCGGAACGACGAACCGTGGGAAGACCAGCCGACGACGGTGCAAGACGTACCGGTCCCGACGTCCGTGCGCGTCCGGCCGAAAAAGCCGTTCGCGCTCGAACAGGTCGCCGGCCCCGGCGCGCCGCGCGAGCACCTGCTCGAATCGGACGAGATCATCGTGGGCCGTTCGCTGCAAGCGAACATCTCCATCGACGGCAACGGCATCTCGCGGCAGCACGTCGCGATCCGTAAGACCGGTCCCGAGTACACCTTCGTCGACTTGAACAGCGCCAACGGCGTGTACCTGAACGGCATCAAGACCCATTCCGCGGTGCTCCGCGAGGGAGACATGCTGCAGCTCGGCGACGCGGTGTTCGTGTTTCACGAGGGCAGCTGATGCCCACCTTCGTGAAGTTCTGGGGCACGCGAGGCTCCATCCCGACGCCGGGACACAAGACGCGCCGCTACGGCGGCAACACCTCCTGCGTCGAGGTGCGCATCGACGACACAGTCTTCGTCTGCGACGGCGGGACCGGATTGCGCGAGCTCGGGGTCGATCTGCTCAACAGAACGGACCGCGTGACGGCGCACCTCTTTTTCAGCCACACGCACTGGGATCACATCCAGGGTTTTCCCTTCTTCACGCCGGCCTACTCGCCGGCGTCCAAGCTCCACGTCTACGACGTGAAGAAGAACGATCAGCGCGTGCAACGCCTGCTGCTCGGACAGATGCAGTCCGAATACTTCCCGGTGAGCTTCGGAGACCTCGGCGCGCAGATCAGCTTTTCGGATCTCGACTCCGGCGAAAAGACGATCGACGGAACGCGCGTCGCCCACATCGAGCAGACGCATCCGGGGCGCAGCTTCGCCTACTCCTTCGTCAAGAACGGCTGCAAAATCTGCTACGCGACCGACAACGAGCTGGATCTCGTCATCACGAACGAGGCCGAAGCCGTCCGAGATCCGTTCGTGCTGCGCAAGCTACCGGAGCCCATCGTACGATTCGCGAAGGAATCGGATCTTCTCATCGCCGACGGTCAATACACCGACGAGGAATACCCGAAGAAGAAGGGCTGGGGCCACGCGCGCGCGACCACCGCGGTCGACCTCGCGATCCAGGCCGGCGTGAAGCAGCTCGCCATCTATCATCACGATCCGATGCATCCGGACGAGTCCCTCGACGACATCATCGACGGCTGCAGAAAACGCGTGGCGCTTCTCGGCGGAAGAACGGTCGTGTTCGGCGCGCGCGAAGGGGTCGAGCTCAAGCTCGCTTGACGCTCTCCCGCGTCCGCTCGCTCACCACGGGATCTCGCGCCCGTCACGGAAGAAGCCCCCGGTGGGCCCCTCGGCGCCCAGGGTCGCGGCCCAGGCGATGCTCGCGGCGCCTTGCTCGACGCTGCGTGGCGCGCCGCTGCCGCCCATGTCCGTGCGCACCCAACCGGGGCACGCCGCGTTCACCTTGATGCGTCGCGGAGCGAGCTCGCGTGCGAGCACCCGCGTGAGCGCGTTCAGCGCCGCCTTCGACACGCGGTAAGCCGACGAAGGCCACCCCCGCTCCGCGTGCCGTCCCTCCTCGACGTCGCGCACGAATTGCTCCGCGAGCTCGACGAGCGCGGCGCGGTCGAGCTCGGGATCGAGAAATCTCTTCCGCAGCTCCGGCGAAAGCGCCGACACCTCGCCCATGCCGCTCGACACCATGACGATATTCCCCCCGTCTCGAGTGGCCGGCCCGAGCACGTCCGTCACCCGCATCGCGCCGAAGAAATTCACGTCCATCGTCCGCTTCGCGACGGAAGCGTCGAACCCGTGCAGCGACACGCCGGCGTTGTTCACCAGCGCGTCGAGCGCGACCCCGCGCGCGGCGAGCCGTTCCGCGAGCGACGCCACGCTGCCGTCCTCGGTCACGTCGCAGAGCTCGAACTCCACGTCGAGCTTCTTCCGGTGCAGGGCGGCGACGGCCTCGCGCCCTTCGTCGTCGTCGCGGCTCGTCGCGATCACCGCAAAGCCGGCACGAGCCAGCTGCCGGCACAGCTCCAGCCCGAGCCCGCGATTCGATCCGGTCACCAGCGCCGTCTTCCGCCGCATCTTCGAAGTATGCCAAGTATGCCCCTATCCCACTCCTTCTCCGCGCCACGCCGCGCGCCGCGCCGCGGCCGGCGACGGCAACAGCTCATCCCGTCAAGCATCCACACGGCCGCCCGAAACGCCCCTCCCCCTCCGATTTCCTTGAACCTCCCGTCCGAGATTGCTATGAACCCCGCCACTTACCGCTCGGGGCGGTAGTTAAGTTGGTTATAACGCCGGCCTGTCACGCCGGAGGCCGCGGGTTCGAGTCCCGTCCGCCCCGCTGAAATCCTGCTAGATTCGGAGACACGAGCGGTAGTCAGAGCGGCGCTGCTACTCCTGCTGCTACAAGATGGCGGGCCGGTCGCACCGACCGCCGAGGGTTCCCGATACCTCTCCGGAGCGCTATGTTGCGGGCATGGCCGCTACGTCCCGCCCCCCGCGCTCGCAAGCGTCGCAAACGCCTCGCGAGAAGAGCGATGTGCGAGCGTCTGATGCCGTGCGTGACGCGCTGGAACGTGCGCCGCTCGACGACGAGCCGACGACTGACGAGGACCGCGCCGCTCTAGCTGAGGGGCGCGCCGCGCGCGTGCGGGGTGACGTCGTCACGACCGAAGAACTCCGGCGTCAACTCAAGCTTTGACGTGACCGTCGTCTGGACGCCGAGAGCGCGTCGGGACCTCAAGGGGATCGACCGGTCGCAGCAAGGGCGCATCGTTGATGCTGGTGTTGATCGCATCCCTGCAAGCGGCGGCGACACGTGGCCTGCTAGATGTGGCTTTCGACTGGGTAATTCGCGAGCCGCCATAGACGGGCAGCGGCTCAATGTAGTACATCAACACGCGTAATACGTGTCATACGTGATACGAATCGCGATCGCCTGACGCGTACATGTACCCACCAAAATCGCGTCGCGGGGAAGCATCGGCCGCGCGGTCGTGTACCATTGCGAAGATGCCCGGCCCTTCGCCGGCAGAAAAGGACCACGCCCATGCCGAACACCGCCCGCATCATGCCCGCCGATCCAATGACCCGCGCCTCGGAGCTCCTCACCGACGGAAGCTCGAAGATCTACGATGGTATCGCCGACCTGGCCGAGGCACTGGCGACGTACGACGAGCACGGCGAGGATCCGGGCGCCGGCTGGCGCGAGCTCCACGACGCGTGCAAGGCCGTCTACGAGCTTTCGTTGAAGGCGATCCCGGACTGATTCGTGGACGTCAGCTTGCACGTAGCGCCGGCCTCGCAAGGGCCGGCGTTCTGCGTTTGGGAAGGTCGCGACCACGGACGCGTACGATCTCGAACAACAAGTGCGCCCGGCGATGCGGAAACATCCCGGGCGCTGGCCACGATCGGAGTAGACCGACCATGACGAAGGATAACGTACACGACCCCGCACGCATCGCACAGGCGACGCTGATTCTCGCCGTCCTCGGCGAGTGGCTTGCCGGCGGCGAGGGCCGGCGCCTGACCGTCGAGCACACCGCCGGCGCCGGGCTGACGGCCACGCTGCACGAGCGCCAGACATCGAAGGGTGAAGATCTGACCGACGCGCTTGCGCAGCTCGCAACGCCGCTCGCCGTCGAGCGCCACGGGCCGTAGCGTGTCGGCGTGAAAGCCGCGGACGGGCGCCTCGCAAGGGTGCCCGTTCTGCTTTCAGGCGATCGCGATGATGTT
>DASZVB010000119.1:0-1851 GCA_035547195.1 Polyangiaceae bacterium | reverse complement strand
GAGTTCGACACGTTCGACGAGGTTCGGAAGGACGTGGAGGACAGGCTCCGCGCGCAGATCGAGGACGAGATCGAGGGGCATTTCCGCGCCGCCGCGATCGACGCCCTCGTCGTGAAGACCGGCTACGTCGCCGTCGGCCCGCTCGTCGAAGCGCGCACGCGCGAGCTCCTCACCGGACTCGCCCGCAGCCTCCAGGCGCGCGGCATCGACGCCGGCACGTACATGCAGATGACCGGGCAGACGCCCGAAGTGCTCGAACAGCGCCTCCGCGCCGAGGCGTCGCTCTCCGTCTCGCGCGAGCTCGTGCTCGAGGCGGTCGCCGACAAGCTCGGCATCGAGGTCTCGGACGACGAGATCCGCGAGGAGCTAAAGACCGCGGGCGAGTCGGACGAAGACATCGAGGAGTTCATCGCGCAGGGCGGTGCGGACCGCGTCCGCGACGACATCCGCTTGAAGCGCGCGCTGGACCGCATCGCGTCGGAGGTAAAGCCCATTGCGCCCGAGCTCGCGGAGGCGCGCGAATCGATCTGGACGCCGGAGAAGGAGCAGCCGGCAGAGACACCGAAACTCTGGACCCCCGGCACGTAGAAGGAGCTGAGAAGAGATGAGTCCGCTGATCCCCATGGTCGTCGAACAGACCTCGCGCGGCGAGCGCGCGTTCGACATCTATTCGCGCCTGCTCGCAGAGCGCATCGTGTTCCTCGGCACCCCGGTCGACGACCAGATCGCGAACCTGATCATCGCCCAGCTCCTGCACCTCGAGTCCGAGGACCCCGAGAAGGACATCTACCTCTACATCAACTCGCCGGGTGGATCGGTGTATGCGGGTCTCGCGATCTACGACACCATGCAGTTCATCAAGCCGGACGTGCAGACGATCTGCGTCGGCATCGCGATGAGCATGGGCTCGCTGCTGCTCGCCGGCGGCGCGAAAGGGAAGCGGATGTCGCTGCCGAACTCACGGATCCTGATCCATCAGGTGTCCGGCGGGTTCCAGGGCCAGGGCACCGACATCGAGATCCAGGCGCGCGAGGTGATCGGCCTGAAGCGCCGCCTGGAGGAGATCTACACGCAGCACACCGGGAAGACCCAGGAGGAGATTTCGCGCGATATGGAACGGGATTTCTTCCTCAGCCCG
This sequence comes from Polyangiaceae bacterium, assembly GCA_035547195.1. Classification (GTDB taxonomy): domain Bacteria; phylum Myxococcota_A; class Polyangia; order Polyangiales; family Polyangiaceae; genus DASZVB01. The sequence goes on along the minus strand of DASZVB010000119.1, from coordinate 713 downwards.
GTCGAGGCCAAGGATTACGGGATCATCGACACCGTCATCACCAACCGTGAAGCGATCAAGAGTGAGGACGCCGCCTAACCGAACCGGGGTAGCCGGATTCGGGAAAAGGGGGTAAAACGAGTTCGATGGCGCGCGCGAGCGAGGGTAACGAGCAGCTTCTCTGCAGCTTCTGCGGGAAGTCGCAGCGACAGGTCAAGAAGCTGATCGCCGGCCCGGGCGTCTACATCTGCGACGAGTGCATCGATCTCTGCAACGAGATCATCGACGAGGAGCTGACGACCCCGAGCTCGCTCGACCTCGACAACCTGCCGCGCCCGATGGAGATCTACGAGGCGCTGAACGAGTACGTCGTGTCGCAGGAGGAGGCGAAGCGCACGCTGTCGGTGGCGGTCTACAACCACTACAAGCGCGTGCAGATGGGCGCCGAGGACGGCGACGTCGAGGTGCAGAAGTCGAACATCCTGCTGCTCGGCCCGACCGGCTGCGGCAAGACGCACCTCGCGCAGACGCTTGCGCGCATCCTCAACGTCCCGTTCGCGATCGCCGACGCGACCGCGCTCACCGAGGCGGGGTACGTCGGCGAGGACGTCGAGAACATCCTCCTGAAGCTGATCCAGGCGGCTGACTTCGACATCAAGAAGGCGGAGACCGGGATCATCTACATCGACGAGGTCGACAAGATCGCGCGCAAGGCCGACAACCCGTCGATCACG
>DASZVB010000118.1:0-195960 GCA_035547195.1 Polyangiaceae bacterium | reverse complement strand
AGCGCCGGCAGCAGCCGCCGTGCCCGGAGCGGGCGCGGCTTCCTCTTCGTGCTTCTTCTCCATCGCGACGGCGGCGACGGTCTGCTCGGGCGGGAGCCTCACGGTGACGCCCTCGGGGAGCTTGATCTCCTTCGCGTGCACGGCGTGATCGAGCTCGAGCTCCGTCACGTCGTGCGTGATCTTCGCGGGCACCAGCGCCGGCAAGCAACGGATCGGGAGCTTGCGGTAGACGACGCGCAGCACGCCGCCGGCGACGACGCCCTTCGCCTTGCCCGTCGCTTCGAACGGCACGTCGACGTCGATCGGCTCGTCTTCCTTGATCTCGCGAAAGTCGGCGTGGAGGATCTCGCGCGTCACGGGATGGTACTGGAAGTCCGTGAGGAGGACCGTCAGCTTGCGATCCGCACCGACCGACAGCTCGATGACCGAGTTACGCCCGTGCTCGGTCGCGAGCACCCGGGTCACGTCCTTCGGTGAGATCGCGAGAGACGTCGCGTCGAGCTTGGGTCCGTAGGCGATGGCCGGGATCTTGCCGGTCGCGCGAAGCCGGCGCACCGCGCCCTTGCCGGTTTCGTTCCGGGTTTCTGCGGAGAGCTTCAAGGTTTGCATTTGATGATCCAATCTTCGCCGCGGGCGCTCAAACGAACAGAGAGCTCACGGAGTCGTTGTTGTGAATGCGTCGGATCGCTTCGGCGAGGAGCTTGCCGACCGACACGTAGTGAATCTTCGAGCACGCCTTCACGGCGGCGCTCGGCGGGATCGAATTGCTCACGACGACCTCTTCCAGAGGCGACGCCGCGATGCGCTCCGCGGCCGGGCCGCTGAGGACGCCGTGAGACGCGACGGCGACCACGCGCCGCGCGCCTTCGCGCATCACCGCCTGCGCGGCGTTGCAGAGCGTCCCGGCGGTGTCGATCATGTCGTCGACGATGATGCAATCGCGACCGCGGACGTCCCCGATGAGGTGCATCACTTCGCTCACGTTCGCCCGCTCGCGGCGCTTGTCGATGATCGCCAGCGACGAACCGAGGCGCTTGGCGAACGCGCGCGTACGCTCGACGCCGCCCGCGTCCGGAGAAATGAAGACGGCGGATTGGTCGAAGCGCTGCTTGAGGTAATCGTTCAGGAACACCGGCAACGAGTAGAGGTGATCGAAGGGGATGTTGAAGAACCCCTGGATCTGACCCGCGTGCAAATCCAAGCAGATGACGCGGTTCACGCCAGCGGCGACGAGGAGATCGGCGACGAGCTTGGATGTGATGGGCGTGCGCGGCGCGACCTTTCGATCTTGCCGTGCGTACCCGTAGTACGGGAGCACCGCGGAGATCGCGCCGGCCGATGCGCGGCGAAGCGCGTCGCACATGATGAGCAGCTCCATCAAGTGGTCGTTGACCGGCGAACAGGTAGGCTGAATGACGAACGTGTCCTTGCCGCGGACGTTGTCCTCTATCTGGACGAAGGACTCTCCGTCGCTGAACCGGGAGAAACGGCAGCGCGCGAGCTGAATGCCGAGCACGCCGGCGATCTCCTCGGCGAGCGGGAGGTTCGCGGTTCCAGAAACGAGACAGATGTTGCTGTCGGCCACGTGCGTCTCCAGGGTGACTTCTCGCCCGGGCAGCGACGGCGAAAAGCGGTACCAAGGAACAACCTTACGAAACCATTGACGATTTGGGCAGGCGGGGGCGCCCGGAGCCGGCGATAACTAGCAGCAACCCCCCCGGCCGTCAACGTGAGAGCCGGAACCTCTAACGGTAAGGGCTCGACAGATCGATGTCATCCGCGGGCTTCGGCGGGGGCGGAGCCACCGTCGTGGGCGCCGGAGCGACAGGCGGCGGCGACGCGGTCGGAGCGGCCGGGGCGGCCGGGGCTTCGGCGGACGACGACCGCCGAGTCGCGCGCGGCGCGCTCGCGTGTCCACTGACTCGTCCGGGGCCGGAGGCCGGCGCCGCGCTGGTCGGCTGCCCTGCGGGCGGCGTGACCGCTGCCGTCGAGGCCGCGGGCTGCGGCTGGGCCGTCGCCGTGGCGGCCGGAGGCGGAGGGCTCGCGGGCTTCTGCTCCGCCGTCGGCGTGGGATGGGTCGTCGGCGTTTCCCCCGCATGACCGCCGCTCCCGAACGCGAGCGCCAGGAGGCCCACGATGGCGAACCCGATCACGGCCGCGACCGCGATGACGACCGGGGTCTTCGAACGGCGTGACGCGAACGGGGACGGCTCGTCGAAGGCAGCCGCGGCGGGTTGCTCGCGCTGCGTCGGAACCATGCCGGATTTCTCTCCGCTCACGCCCATCATGGGCGCGCTGGAGCGCGACGGAGGCAGCGACGCGTGCCCCGAGTCCGTCATGTCCGGGGCGAGCCCCTGACTCGGTTCGCTGCGAGCGAGCCACGCGCGCACGGCTTCGCGTTGCTGCGCGATCTCTTGCCCGATGACCGACGTGACGTAGGCGGACACCTCGCGCGGCGTCGCGAGCGCGCCCGCGGCCTGGGCGGCCGCCTCGAGATCGTCACCGAAGTCCTGACACGTCGGGTAGCGCGCGTCGCGATCGCGCTGCAGCGCGGTCATGACGATGGCGGCGACGTCCGGATCGACGCGCGGATTTACCTCACGGATGTCCGGGATGGGCTCCGAGATGACGCGAGCGAGCGTCGCCGCTTCGTTTTCCGCCTTGAACAGCCGGCGCGCCGCGAGCACCTCCCACAGGACGATGCCGGCGGAGAAGACGTCGGCGCGCCGATCCACGGCCGGATCTCCCATGGCCTGCTCGGGAGCCATGTACGCGATCTTGCCCTTGAGCTGACCGGCCCTGGTCGCCGACAGACGGCTCGCGGCGCGGGCCACGCCGAAATCGGTGATGCGCGTGGTGCCGTCGATGCCGACGAGGATGTTCTGCGGCGAGACGTCGCGATGCACCAGCTCCGTCGGGTTGCCTTGCTCGTCGCGGAGCTCGTGCGCGGCGTGCAGCCCCGAGAGCATCTCGACGACGATGCGCGTCCCGATGGCCATCGGCAGCCGATTGCCGGACGTCGCGGCGCGCGCCAGGAGCCGCGCGAGGGTATCGCCCTCGATGTACTCCATGACCAGGTAATAGCCGCGCTCGCTCGCGCCCACTTCGAGGATGGGCACGACGTGGGGGTGATGTATCCCGGCGGCGAGGCGCGCCTCGTCGAGGAACATCTCCACGAACTCTTGCTCGCGGGCGAGGTGCGGATGTAGCCGCTTGATGGCGACGAACCGGCGGAAGCCGCCCACACCGGAGAGGTTCGCCAGAAACACCGTGGCCATCCCGCCGCTGGCTATCTCCGCGACGAGATCGTACCGATCGATCCTTTGCGGACCGTCGTAGTTCAAGTCGATGAGCTTCGGCGCGACCAAGATGGTTAGAACCTTCCCATGGCGCCCGCGGCCGGGCCACCGTCGTACGAGACCCACGGGACGACGCTCACGGATTCTTCAGTCTTCTTCTTGCCGCTCCAGTCGGTGAAGAAAAGGCCGACCACCGCCGTGGCCGCGCCGACGACGCTGGTCGCCGCAATCAAGATGTTGGTCCTGGTTTGCGCGTCGCGTCCTTGATTGTAGAGCGTGTCGCAGCTCGGCTGGTTGTTCCGACACGCGGTCCGCACTTTGTCCGCGCCAGGATTGTTGAGCGTGTCGATACCGCTCCAGATGGTAACGCCGCCGAGGACAGCCGTCGCGCCGGCGCCGATGTACGTGTAAAGCGGGGGCAGCACGCGCGTCGACGAACGCACGCCGGTGTCGGCGCCGTTCGTGCTCGCCTGCGCGGAAGCAGCGCCGCTCTTCGGCACCGGCGGCGCGGTGAAGGTGAGCTGCGCCGTGTCTCCGGCGTTGCCGGTCACGTTCTGCGACAACGTCCGCTCCCCGGACCAGCCCGCGCGAATCGTGTGGTCGCCCGGCGTGAGAAAGATGATCCAGCGCTCGGCCGGCGGCCCATGCACGATGCGCGTGCCGTCGAGCAAAGAGCAGGCTTCGCTGCACTCGATGGTGATTTGTAGGAGCTCGGCGTGGGCCGAGTCGACGAGCGGCGCGGCGATCTTCTTCAGGCGCTCGCTGTTCGGATATGTCTCCAGGCCGAGCTGCGCGAGCGTCGCGGCGCGATCCTTGTTACCGGCCTTGTCACGCGCGCTGATGGCAAGCTCGAGGACCTTCTCGTTGGGCGCGTGACCGTCGGCGCTTTCGAAGTGTTCCGCGGCTTCGACGTAGTCGCCGGCCTTGTACGCCTCGCGGCCCGCGTCGAAATCCGCCTCGGCTGCCTTGACGTCGTCGACCGTCGGCTCAGCGGCAAGCGCGGTCTGCGCAAGGGAAGCGACGATCAGCGCCGAAGCCGCCGCAAGACTGTGACAACAATGTTTCTGCCTCGAAGAGAACCGATTCTGGACCATGCGCGCTGCGCGAATAATGCGGGCAAATGACCCGCCATCGTGCTCGGAGTGTATTCGATTCCGGAACTGCGCGCCCACGTCGTCTCACCCGGTCCCCCCTCGAGAACCACCTACATGAGCCTACATAGCCGGTTTTCCGCGGTTTGTCGCGGTCAGCGCATCTCGAGGAGGAGCCGTTCCGGGGCTTCCAGGAACCCGATGACCTCCTGGGCGAAGGCCGCTCCGACGTGGCCGTCGATGATCCGATGGTCGAACGACAAGCTGAGCAACATCACGTCGCCGGGCACGATCTGGTCCCCGCGCACGACCGGTTTCCGCTTCATCTGGTGAACGCCGAGGATCGCCACCTCGGGGTAATTGACTATCGGCGTCGCGAAGAGCCCGCCGGCCTTGCCCAGCGAGGTGATGGTGAACGACGAGCCGCCCAGATCCTCGCGCCGCGTCTTGCCCGAGCGCGCCTCGCTGCTGAGCCGTTCGATCTCCCGAGCCGCTTCGATCATGGTCAGGTGGTCGGCGTTTCGCAGGACGGGGACCGTGAGGCCGGCGTCCGTGGCGACCGCGATGCCGATGTCGTAAGTGCTGCGGAGCACCATCTCCATGGATGCGTCGTCGACGAGGCAATTGAGCGCCGGATGGCGCTTCAGCGCCGAGACGACCGCCTTCACGATGAACGGCAGAAAGGTGAGCTGCACGCCGGATTGCGCTGCCGCGGCTTTCGCCGCTTCTCGCATCCGCTTCAGCTCCGTGACGTCGCACTCGTCGACGTAGGTGAAGTGCGCAGCGGTGTGCTTCGCGCGCGCCATGTTCTCGTAAATGCGCTTTCGCAGCCCGCGGATCGGCACGCGGGTTTCGCCTTGCCCCGCCGGGATCGGCGGCGGCGCCTTCGCCGCGACCGGCGTCACGGCGACGCCGTTGCCGTTTTGCGACGACGGCGCCCGCGCGGGCGCGGGTTCTTTCGCGACGGCGGCGCGAGGCGCCTCTGCGGAAGCCGCGAACCGTTCGACGTCGTCTCTCGTGACCCGGCCTGCTTCGCCGCTCGGGCGCACGCGGCGCAGATCGACGCCGTGCTCGCGCGCGAGCTTGCGCGTCGCCGGTGACGCGAGCGGTTTGTCGTTGCGATAGTCGTCTTGCACGACGCGCGGCGCCTTCGGGATCCCGGGGAGGCTGTCCCTGATGTCCCCCACGGCGGAGGCGACGACCGAAGGCGACTTTCCTTCTTCCGCCGCGGCGACGGGTACGTCCGACTCGTCCACGAGATCGCGCTCGTCGCTCTCGCCCGCGCCGTTGCCGTCGCTCTTCGACTTGACCGGTTCCGATCGTTGTTCCGGCGCCTTCGCCGGCGCGGGCTTCGCTGGTTGCTGCGGCGCGCTCGGCGCCGCGCGTTCGGAGGCCTTCGCCTGCGCGGCGCCGGATTCGGCGCCGACGTCGAGCACCACGAGCACCGATCCGACGGGCACCGTGTCGCCCTCGCCTCCCCGGATCTCCACCACCTTCCCCGATTTCGGCGCGCCGATGGTGACGGTCGCCTTATCCGTCATCACTTCGACCATGTCCTGGTTCTCCGAAACCGAATCCCCGACGTGCACGAGCCAGCCGACGATCTCCCCCTCCGAGACGCCTTCTCCGATGTCTGGCAGCTTGAACTCGAATCGAGACATGCGCGTAGCCTACTCCGCCTTTAGCTCGGCACCCTCTCGAATCAGCGCAGCCCTGCAAGTCACGGGACAGCGTTCCCGGATGCGAGGAGCGCGACGACATCGCGCGACCGATGCGAAGAGTCCGGAGCGCTCGTCAGACCCGTCGCAAGGACTCCGGGAGATTCGGCCCTCACCCAAGTGGAGGCCGAATCTCCTGCCGGTCCCGCGATGGACGAGCGCTCATGCTTTCGCGGATTGGAGGATGGCGGGAACGATCCGGTGCGAGAGCGGCAGGTATTCGGCTTCGAGCGAATACGGGAAGGGCGTATCGAACCCCGTCACGCGAACCGGCGGCGCCTCCAGCGAGTAAAACGCCTTTTCGGTCACGAGGGAGACGAGCTCCGCCCCGAGCCCGCACGTGCGCGGCGCCTCGTGCACGATGACCAGGCGCCCGGTCTTTCGCACGCTCGTCAAGATGGTCTCGATGTCGACGGGCCAGAGCGTGCGCAGATCGATGACTTCGCTCTCCACCCCGCGCTCGGCGACCTTGGCGGCCGCGTCGAGCGCCTCGTAGAGCATCGCGCCGTAGGCGACGACGGTGACGTGGCTGCCTTCGCGGGCGATCGACGCGACGCCGATGGGCACCGTGAACTCGTCGTCGGGAACGAGCCCCTTCGCCGCGCGATAGACCCGCTTCGGCTCGAAGAAGATGATGGGATCCGGATCGCGCAGCGAAGCGAGGAGCAGGCCCTTCGCGTCGTAGGGGTTGGACGGACAGACGACCTTCAACCCCGGCACGTGGATGAACGGCGCTTCGGGGTGCTGCGAATGATAGTGCCCGCCGCGGACGCCGCCGCCCACCGGCGTGCGGATGACCATCTTCGCCGAGTACTCGCCGCCGGAACGATACCGGTACTTGGCGAGCTCGTTCACGATCTGGTCGTAGGCCGGGTAGATGAAGTCGGAGAACTGGATCTCCGGGACCGGGACGAGGCCGTACAGGGCCATGCCGATCGCGCATCCGACGATGCCGCCCTCGCTGAGCGGGGTGTCGATGACTCGGTCTTCCCCGAATTCGTCGAAGAGGCCCTGCGTCACCCGGAACACGCCGCCCACTCGGCCGACGTCCTCGCCGAGGATCACGATGCGATCGTCGCGGCGCATCCCGACGCGGAGCGCGTCGTTGATGGCCTGAACCATGTTCATCTGGGGCATGGGATGCTTCGTCTCGCGCTCAGCCGTGGTGCTCGTTCGGACGCGGTCCCGCGAGCAACGCTTCGCGCTGCTCGACGAGGTGCCACGGCGGGGACGCGTACACGTCCTCGACCAGCGTCTCCAGCGCGGGCTTCGGCGCCTTCTCGGCGATCTCGACGGCCGCCCGGAATTTGCGGTCCACATCGTCGCGAATTTCCCGGTCGCGGTCGTCCGTCCAGCCCAGCACCTTGCGCATGTAGTGCTGCACGCGCTGGATCGGATCGCGATCGGCCCAGGCCTTGAGCGCATCCGACGCGCGGTAGGCGTTCGGGTCGTCGCTCGTGGAGTGGCCGCCCATGCGATACGTGAGCGCTTCGATGAGCGTCGGACCTTCACCGCGGCTGCCCCGCTCGATGGCCTTGCGCACCGCGTGGACGACGGCGAAGACGTCGTTGCCGTCGACGCGCACGGCGGGGATGCCGTAGGCCACGCCCTTGATCGCGAACGTCTCCGACGCCGTCTGCCGCTCGGCGGGAACGCTGATCGCCCACCCGTTGTTGCGGCAGAAGAAGACGACCGGCACCTTGAACACGCCGGCGAAATTCATGCCCGAGTGGAAGTCGGAAGAGCTCGTCGCGCCGTCTCCGAAGTACACCAGCGTCGCGAGATCGTCCTTCTTCAGCTTGGCGGCCCAGGCGAACCCGACGGCTTGCGTGATCTGCGTGCCCACGGGCGAGCTGATCGAGAGCCAGTGCGCGGCCTTGCACGTGTAATGGTCGGGCATCTGCCGTCCCTTCACCGTGTCGTTGGCGTTGCCGAACATGTTGTCGATGAAGCGCTGGAAATCGAGGCCGCGCAGGAGCGCCGCGCCGAACTCGCGGTAACAGGGGAAGAGCCAATCTTGCTTTCGCGTCGCGAAGGCGGCGCCGATGATCGCCCCTTCTTCCCCCAGCGAGCCGACGTGGAAACCGATGCGGCCCTGGCGCTGCAACGCCGTGAGGCGCTCGTCCAGGTAGCGCGTCTCCACCATGGCGCGGTAGAGACGTGTGACCTCGTCGTTGGTCAGATGAGGATCGTACTCCGGCGCGAGCGAGCCATCTTCGCGCATCGCACGGATGATCTCGGTCGAAGGTAGCGGCATTGGCTCTCTTGCCTTGTCGTTTCCGTCCATCCGTTGCCCTCGTTCGGGTGGCGAGCCTAGTTGTCTCGTTCGGAAGTCGCAATTGTTCGGGGGTCGTGCCCCGAGCGCCTTCCTCCGGAAAACGTAGCGCAAACCGCGAGCGCGACCCGAACATTCTGCGGCGGACCCGGGCCGCTCGCTCGATTACCCACGTTCCGAGCGACCGAAACGATTCGCTACGCTCGACGCCGCGCACCGTAAGCAGAGGTGCGAACGATGCTGCGCGTCAGTCCTGGAGCGCGCGCCGCGCGTCCTCGAGCGCTTCGTCAACCGCGCTTGCGTCCAGGCGGAATCCGCTTGCCAAACCTTCGAGCACGCGTCGCTCTTCCGGGCTCGCACCTTCCGAGACGAGCGCGATGAGCGCAGCGACGCGAAGGACCTCGCGGGCCTGGTCGGGGCGGGTCACCGAGCGCGCGACGATCTGGATGCGCCGGTCCGGTCCATCCTCCTCGCGGAGGTCCGCGAGGTCAGCCAACAGGGCGCGCAGCTGCGCTTCCGTCACACTCCCGCCGCACGCGGAGAGGACGACGTGTTCGAAAGCCGCTCGCTCCGCCGCGGAGAACACGCCATCGGCGCTGGCGACGAGGTACGCACTTTCGACGACCGCTTCGAACAGCGCCGCCGCCTGAGGATCGAACCCCGTCGGCCGAGTGATGTCGTCCTCACCGGCGTGCGAGCCGTATTGGGCTCCGGAGACGGCCAGGATGGAGCCCGTCGCCCCCTCCGAGAAGGTCGCGGGCTGCCGCAACTGACCGGCAACCTTGTCGAGCAGGTCCTTGGGACGGGCAACGGACATAGGTTCGGCGAGAGGCTAACTCAGCCATCTGCCTGCTGCGACGCCGTTTCTGGTCGGCTGACCGAATCGGTACGCGGACGTCGGAGAGTGCCCCCGGCGGCACCGCCCCGCGGCGCCACCCGGGTGCCGGCGGCACCTGCGAGGCACGGAAGCACACCTTGTGTGCGGCGCGGCGGGATCTCCCGGACGGTCCGCGCGCTGGTCACGCCGTTACCGGCGGACGAGCGCGGCGGGGGCGATGAGCTGGACGCTGTGGCTACCTGTGCGGAGGAGCGGCTGCGTGCGTGCGTCCGCCGTCTCGTTCGTCGTGGAGCGCGCGCCGCGCGGCGCGCTCCCGAGTCGCGTCGCGAGAAACGCCTCGGCGGCGTGATAACTGGATCGAACGAGCGGCCCCGAAGCCACGTACGCGAAGCCGAGCTCGACCCCTCTTCGCTCGAGCTCGTCGAACTCGCGCGGCTCGACGTAGCGGTGCACGGGCGCGTGTTTCGGCGACGGTCGCAAGTACTGCCCGATCGTCACGACGTCCACTCCCGCGCTTCGCAGATCCGAGAGCGTCTCGACGACTTCGTCGGGCGTCTCGCCGACTCCGACCATGATCGAGCTCTTCGTGAGCCGTTCGGGCACGCGCTCTTTCGCGTGCCGGAGCACGTCGAGCGAGCGGTCGTACGAGCAGCGCTGGTCGCGGATGGAGGGCGTGAGCCTCCGCGGCACCTCCACGTTGTGGGCGAACACGTCGGGGGCGCCGTCGAGCACGACGTCGACGTCGCGGTGGCGTCCGTTGAAATCCCCCACCAGCGCTTCGACGAGCAGATCCGGCTGCCGTTCGTGGAGCTGCGCGACGGTCGTGGCGACGTGCGCGGCGCCACCGTCGAGCAGGTCGTCGCGATCGACCATCGTGAGGACGACGTAACGCAAGCCGAGCGTCGCGATCGCGCGCGCGACGTGCTCGGGTTCGCGGGGGTCGACCGCGCCGCGGGGGTTGCCCGTCGTCACCGCGCAGAAGCGGCAGCCCCGCGTGCACGTGTGACCGAGGAGCATCACCGTGGCCGTACCGGCGCCCCAGCACTCGGCGACGTTCGGACAGCGCGCTTCTTCGCAGACGGTGTGCAGATCGAGCTTCCGCAGCGTGTCTTTCAGGCCCGCGTAGCGCTCGCCGCCCGGCGCGCGCACCTTGAGCCAGTCCGGCTTTCGCTCGATCTTTTCCGCCGGTTTCGACATCGACGCCACCGAGACTAGCAAAAAATCACCGGAGCGCCGCGACCCCCGACGGGCCGACGGGCTCGATGACGCCGCGCTCGGTGAAGATGGCCGTCACCAGGCGCGCGGGCGTGACGTCGAACGCGGGGTTCTTCGCCGAAACGCGGTCGGGGACGAGGCGGCGGCCTCCGAGGTGGGTGACCTCCGCGGCGTCGCGTTCTTCGATGACGATCGCGTCGCCGGACGAACAGGCGACGTCCACGGTGGACCACGGCGCCGCGACGTAGAACGGCCGCTCGTGGAAGCGCGCGGCGCACGCGACGCCGAGCGTGCCGATCGTGTTGGCGACGTCGCCGTTCGCCGCGATGCGATCCGAACCGACGAGCGCGAGGGTCACGTCGCCGCGCGACAGAAAATACGGCGCGGCGCCGTCCGCGATGACCGACACGTCGATGCCGGAGCGCTCGAGCTCCCACGCCGTGAGCCGAGCCCCCTGCAGGTACGGCCGTGTTTCGTCGGCGAGGACGCGCACGCGCTTGCCGGCTTCGTGCGCGGCGCGAATGACGCCGAGGGCGGTGCCGTAACCCCCCGTCGCCAGGGCGCCGGCGTTGCAGTGCGTGAGGATCGTCGCGCCGTCGGGGATGCGCGCTTCGCCGTAGCGGCCCATGCGGCGGCACGACTCCACGTCCTCGCGGTGAATCGCGCGCGCTTCCTGCGCGAGGCGCGCCGCGCGATCCGACTCCGGCGTCGCGCGCGCGACGGCGAGCATGCGGTCGACGGCCCAGAACAGGTTGACGGCGGTGGGACGCGCCGCGCGGAGCAGCGCGCCCGCTTCGTCGAGGTTCTCGCGCTTCCGCGCGGCGAGCACGAGCCCATACGCGGCGCTGATGCCGATGGCCGGCGCGCCGCGCACCACCATGTCGCGGATTCCGCGCGCGACGTCTTCCACCGTCTCGAGGTGGTGATAGAGCTCGCGCGCCGGGAGCTCGCGTTGATCGAGCATCACCACGACGTCATCGCCGGGCAAGAGCTCCATCGCCGAGTACGCCGCGCCCGCGATGGGATCGGGGTGCGGCACGCCCTTCCCTTCCGTCGTTCGAGGTTGAAGCGTCATGCGGCCGGGTCTCGTGTTGCTCGGGCGTCTAGCTCGACGCTTCGAGCACCTTCTGCATGAGATCGCTGACGAGCTTCGGATTGGCCGAGCCGCGCGTTTCCTTCATCGCTTGCCCGACGAAGAAGCCGAGCAGCGTCTTCTTTCCGGCGCGATAGTCCGCGGCCTGCTTCGGGTTCGCGGCCACGACCCGCTCGCAGAGCGCGCGCAGCGCTCCTTCGTCGGAGACGACGCGCATGCCGCGGCTCTCCACGATCTTCGCCGGACTGTCGCCCGTCCCGACGAGGGCCGAGTACACCTCTTTGGCCTGCTTGCCGCTGATGTCGCCGCTCTCGACGAGCGAAAGGAGCTCCCCGACCTGGGCCGGCGTCACCGGGAACGTCGCGTTCAGGCCGTGCACCTTGGTGTCTCGCAGCACCTCCGTCAAAATCCAGTTCGCCGCCTTCACGGGGTGCGGGAAGCGCGTGAGCGTCTCTTCGAAGAAGCGCACGTACTCGGGGTGCTGCGTGAGCGTCTGCGACGCGGCCGGGGGCAGACCGAGCTCCGCCGTCCACTTCTGTCGTAGCTCCGCCGGGAGGCGCGGCATCGCGCGCCGCTCTTCGTCGACGAGCTGCTCGGGGATCACCAGCGGCGGCAGATCCGGATCCGGAAAATAGCGGTAGTCGTGGGCGTCTTCCTTGGAGCGAAGCGAGCTCGTCTTGTTCGTCGCCGGATCGAACGAGCGCGTCTCCTGCACGATGCGACCGCCGGACGAGACGATGGCCGCCTGGCGCGCCGCTTCCACGTCGATGGCCTTCTGCACGAAGCGGAAGCTGTTGAGGTTCTTGAGCTCGGTGCGCGTGCCGAGCTCCGCGCTGCCGGAGGGGCGGATCGAGACGTTGGCGTCGCAGCGAAAGCTCCCTTCTTCGAGGTTGCCGTCGTTGACCCCGGCGAACACGAGGACGTCGCGCAACGCGCGCAGGTACGCTGCCGCTTCCTCGCTCGATCTGAGATCCGGCTCGCTGACGATCTCGATCAGCGGGACGCCGGCGCGGTTCAGGTCGACGAGCGAATCGCCGCCGTGGCCGTGGACGCTCTTGCCCGCGTCCTCTTCCATGTGCGCTCGGCGGATGCGAACGCGACGGGTACCGCCGGACAGCTCGAGGTCGAGGTGCCCGTTCTCCGAGAACGGCTCCTCGTACTGCGAGATCTGATAGCCCTTCGGCAGATCCGGGTAGAAGTACTGCTTGCGCGCGAAGATGCTCGTCGTTCGGATCTCGCAGCCGAGCGCCAGCGCCGCCCGCACCGCGAGCCGCACGGCGCGCTCGTTCGTCGCCGGCAGCGCCCCCGGCAAACCGAGGCAAGTCGCGCACACGTTCCTGTTCGGTTCTCCACCGAACGACGTGGAGCAGCCGCAGAACAGCTTGCTTCTCGTCAGAAGCTGCGCATGAACTTCCAGGCCGATGACGGTTTCGAAGTGCTCAGCCATGGGACGGCACTTTCATTCGCGCGTACGAGGCAGAGGGATTGAACAGGAAGAGCGGAAGGGCGGAAGGGGATTTTGTTTGTTGTTCTGAGGCCTCATGGTGGGCTGTCAAAACAAAAATCCTTCCGATCTTCCGTCCTTCCTGTGAATCTCTCCTCTGCGGCCGCGTCGCGCCCGTCAGTGGGACTTGTCCCGCGTTACGCCGGGATGGCCGGGGTCGCCGGGTTCGTGGCGGGGGTTTTGCGAGTTTTGGCTGCCGTCGCGGCCGGTGAAGCTCATCAAGAGATCTTTCTCGAAGATGAACTGGTTGCGCGAATCGTACGGCGCCGCGTGGACGCCGGTGTCCATGCGGATGGCGTCGCAGGGGCACGCTTCTACGCAGAAGCCGCAGAACACGCACCGTAGCTCGTCGATGACGAAGCGAACCGGGAAGCGCTCGTAGCCGCGGCGTTTGTCGCCGGCCGGATATTCACCGGGCTCGATGAAGATGCACTGCGCGGGACACGCCGTGGAGCAGCAGAGACACGCGACGCACCGAGGTGAGCCGTCTTCACGATGCGTGAGGCGGTGCACCCCGCGGAAGCGCTCGGGATAGGGCCGGCGCTGCTCGGGGTAGCTGATCGTGTTCACGCCGTCGCTGATGCCGTCGAGCACCGGGTCGTTGCGCTGCCCGAGCACCATCTCCTTCGCGTTCCGGAAGAAGTGCGCCATGGTGATGCCGAGGCCGCGCGCGATCTCCGGGACGTAGCCCTGGACGGCGGGCGTGCGCTTCGGTCGCGCGACGGGGGAGCCTATGACCTTGCGCGGACCTAGGGGTCGGGGTTCGGACATGGGACGATTCTCTTTCACGCGCTCATGCGCGCGCTGCGGGTTCCGCCGGCCAGGGCGGCGAATTTGGCGGAGGTGCTCGACACGACGCGACGATGGTGCGCCGGCTCGAGCAAGAAGCGCACGAACACCACGGCGACGAAGATGCCGAAGACGGCAACGACCGCCTGAGTGAGCTGCCCGACGACGGCGAGCGCCTGCGTCACCGAAGGCCCGGCGGCGTCGATCGCGAGGAGGACCAGCCCGGTGACGAGGAGGTTTGCCAGCGACGCGGGCAGGAGCATGCGCCAGCCGAGGCGCATCAGCTGGTCGTACCGGAAGCGCGGGAGCGTCCACCGGATCGTCAGCTGGATCATGCAGAGGGCGATGGTCTTCACGATGAAGCCGAGGACGCCGAGCACGACCACGGTCGCGTGGGGCATGGCCTGCGAGAACAGCTCCGTGCCGCCGATGGCGACGTGCAGCCCGTCGCGGGCGAAGAAGGGCAAGCTCCAGCCGCCGAGGAAGATGGCCGCCATGAGCGCGCTCGACGTCACCACCGCCACGTACTCCGCGAAGAAGAACATGGCGAACTTCATCCCCGAGTACTCCGTGTAGTACCCGGCGACGAGCTCGCTCTCGCCTTCCGGCAAGTCGAACGGAATGCGCTTCGATTCGGCGACCGAGGCGCTGAAGAACAAGACGAACGCCAGGGGTTGCACGAAGATGCCCCAGGCGTTCTCGGCCTGCCACCGCACCATGTCGTCGATGCGCAGCGTGCCGTAGGTCATGACCGCGCCGATGAGCGTGAGGCCCAGGGTGACCTCGTAAGAGACCATCTGGCTTGCCGCGCGCACGCCGCCGAGCAAGCTGTACTTGTTGTCGCTCGACCAGCCCGCGAGCGCCGCGCCCACGATGCCGGTGCCCGCGAGCGCGAAGAAGTAGAGCAGCCCGATGTCCAGGTCGATGACCTGGAGCTTCAGGGCGTGGTCCGGGCAGATGCCCTGGTGCGGCACCATCGCCATGAGCTTCCGCGGATCGAGCCCGCCCGCCTTGATGAACGCGAGCGGCCCGAGCTTCACGTCGTCGGTCGCTTCGCCGAAGCAGAGCGTGTCGCCGAACGGCACCGTGCCGAGCACGACGAGAGCCGGGAAGAAGGAGATGATCGGCGCGATGCTGTGCAGGAAGCGATCGGCGTTCGGCGGGATGAAGTCTTCCTTGAACGCCGTCTTGAGGCCGTCGGCCGCGGGGTGGAGGAGCCCGAGGAGCCGGAGGCCGATCTTGTCGTCCTTCATCTGCAGGACGGCGTAGACCGCGCCGGCGACGACGGCCGCGGCGAGGAGCATCGCGCCGCCGCGGTACTCGACGTCCACGAAGATTTCCCCGGCGCTCGAGCCGCGCAAGAGGCCCGCGACGAGCAGGACGGCGACGTGCACCACGAGGCCGCAATAAAAGAAGACCCGCGGATCGCCGAGCGACTGGATGAAGGCGTCGAAGCTATCGCGCGGTCCGCGCGCCTTCACCGAGCCGGCGATGACGAGGCCCGTGAACCACGTCATGAAGATCGCCGCTTGCGCGAGCAGCACCGCGTTGCCGGGGAGTCCCTGCGCGTCCTCTTTGTTCACCCAGGCGAAGAGCACGACGGCCGCGGCGACCGCAGCCGCCGGCAGGAACGCGAGCCCCTGCGCCACGCGCCGCGGCAGCCACACCACCGCGCGCTCCGGGCCGACGCGGTCTTGCAACAGAGCGCCGTAGCGCCGATCGGCCCACGTGAGCAGCACCGCGACGTTCATCGCGAACATCACGACGAAGAAGGCCTTACCGAACGCGAACAGAACATCGATGCCGGTCATCACGAAGCTCCAGCGCTCGGGCGGTTGCTACCCGGTAAGGACGGAGGAGGCGCTTCCGCGCTCATCGCGCCGCGCACGTCGGCGAGCTTGCGCCAGCCGAGGTCGCGACCGAGGCGCACCGCGAGGCCGGCGAGGAGCTTCCAGGCCGGCCGCGAATCCCCCTTCGGGCCGATGGCTTGCTCGCTCTCCTGCGAGAGGCCGCGCGCGTTCACGAAGGTGCCGTCCGACTCCGCCCAGCTCGACGCCGGCAAGAGCACCGTCGCGATGCGCGAGAGCGGCCCGTCGTGCGTGGCGAGCACGACGCGCTCTTTCACGCTCGACAGCGGCGCGGCGTCGGCGAGCTCGCGGGTGTCGGAGCCGAGCGCCAGGACCACGCTGTACTCGTTCGCTCTCGCGCCGGTCACGAGATCCAGCATCGTCTTCGGCGGCGACGCGGAGGACGCGAGCCAGGTGACGCCGCGCGTGTTCGGGTTCTTGTCCGGGTGCCGCAGCACCTGATCGCCCTGTCCATTGGGCTTGCCGGAGATGAAGAAATTGGTGCAGCCGAGCACGTCGCGGGCGAGGGTGATGAGCGCGAAATTGTCCTCGCTGGAGTGCTGCGCGCTGAGCACCACGGCGAGCTTCTCCGGCGCGATGCCCTTCAGCGACTTCGCGGCGCGGTCCAGCGCGGCGCCGACCGGCGTCGGCTCCTTTTCCACGGCCGCCGTGAGCACGCGCCCCGACTCGACGCGGTGGTAGTCGAGCATGCCCTCGTCGCACATCCAGTACTTGTTGACGGCCATGTTCTCGCGCGGGCGGTGGCGATACACCTTGCCGCTCCGCGGGTCGTAGTCGAGGAAGGCGTTGCAGCCGGTCGCGCAGCCCTGACACACCGTCCGGGCGCTGCGCAAGAACCAGACGCGCGCCTTGAAGCGGAAGTCCGTCGCCGTCAGCGCGCCGACCGGGCACACGTACTCGGTCATCAGCGTGTACGGATGATCGAGCTGCCGGCCCGGCGCGACGACGACCTCGTTCAGGTTGCCGCGCTCGCGCAACGCGAGCACCGGATCTTTCGCGATCTCGTCGCAGAAGCGGATGCAACGCGTGCAGACGATGCAGCGCTCCGCGTCATAGACGATGGTCGGACCGAACACGACGGCCTTCGGCTTGTGCACGGGCTCGTCGTTCATGCGCTTCGCGGTCGCCTGATGCTCGAGCCAGTAATCCTGCAGGCGGCACTCGCCGGCTTGATCGCAGATGGGGCAATCGACGGGGTGATTCAGGAGCAACAGCTCCTGCACCGCGGATCGCGCCCGCTCGACGTGGGGGCTCGATTGGCTGCGGACGTCGAGCCCCTCCGTCACCTGCATCTGGCACGCGGGCTGGAGCTTCGGCTTTTTCTGGTCGACGTACTGGCCCGTCTTTTCGTCCCACGCGAGCACCGCGAGCGACATCGCGGGACGCCCCGGCGGCGGCATGATCTCCACGAGGCACATGCGGCAGTTCGCCGCGACGCTGAGCCCGGGGTGCCAGCAATAGTACGGAATGTCGACGCCGGCGCGCTGCGCGGCGCGGATGATCGTGTCGCCCGGCTCGAACGGAATCTCGCGGTCGTCCAGCTTGAAGGAAGGCATCTTGCTTTAACCTCGGATCCTCTTCGACCTCAGCGATCGCACTCGCCGCCGATCATGTTCAGTGAGCCGAAACACGGCACGACGTCGGCCACCATTTGCCCGGTGATCACCCGCTCGAGCCCGCTGGTCACGAGGAAGCACGGGGGGCGGATGCGAACGCGGTACGGAGTGCCGCTTCCGTCGCTGACCAGATAGAAGCCGAGCTCCCCGTTGCCGGCCTCGGTGTACGAGTACACCTCGCCCGCGGGGATCTTCAGGCCTTCCATCACGATCTTGAAGTGGCGGATGGTGCCCTCGATGGTCGTGTAGACGTCCTCTTTCGGCGGGAGCACGACCCGCGGATCGTCGACCACGACCGGTCCGCTGTCGGGCATCCGATCCAGGCACTGCGTGATGATGCGCGCGCACTGCTTGATCTCTTCGATGCGCACCATGAACCGATCGAAGCAGTCACCCGTCGTGCCGACGGGCACGTCGAACTCCACCTCGCCGTACTTCATGTACGGGTGCGCCTTGCGCACGTCGTAAGGCACGCCGCACGCGCGCAAGCAGGGGCCCGTCCAGCCGAGAGAGATCGCGTCTTCCGGCGAGATGAGGCCGACGCCCTCCAGGCGATCCAGGAAGATGCGGTTGCCGAGGAGCAACCGTTCGACCTCGGCGATCACCTTGAGGATCTGATCGACGGTCGCGCGCGCCGTCTCCTTGAAGCCGTCCGTCGGGGGCGCGGCCATCCCGCCCACGCGACCGAAGCTGTGCGTGAGGCGCGCCCCGGTCTCCTCTTCCATGATGTCCCAGATCATCTCGCGGGCCTTGATCATCCACAGGAACGGGGTGAACGCCCCGAGCTCCATGGCCATGGCGCCGTCGCACGTGAGATGATCCGAAATGCGCGCGAGCTCCCCGAGCGCCATGCGGTACCACTGGCAGCGCTCCGGAACCTCGATGTCCAGCATCTTCTCGCACGCGAGCGAGAAGCCCACGTTGTTCAGCATCGGCGAGATGTAGTTGCAGCGGTCGACGTAGGGATAAACCTGCGTCCACGTCCCGCGCTCGCACATCTTCTCGAAGCCGCGGTGCAGGTAGCCGACCTGCACGTCGCACTTCACGATGATCTCGCCGGTGAGCTCCACGACGGTGCGCACCGTGCCGTGCATCGCGGGATGCGCCGGGCCCATGTTGACGATCATCGGGTCGGCAGGGAGCTCGAGCTCCGCCTGGGTCAGGTCTTCGTCCAGCGGCTCCATGGTCTCGCTTTCAGTTCGCTTTATCCGGGAAGATCTCGGGGTCCGGCGCGTCCTCGCTGGGCAGCCGATCGAACGTCTGCCGCCCGAAGCTCATGCCTTCGTCCTTGCCGAACGGCGGCACCTTGTTCACCGCGGGCGCCTTGCGGTACTCGACGAGAGGCTGGATGCGATCCGCGTCGTAATCCTTACGCAGCGGATGGCCCTCGAACTCCGGGTAAAGGAGGATGCGCCGCAGGTCCGGATGGCCGTCGAACACGACGCCCATCAAGTCCCAGCACTCCCGCTCGAGCCAGTTCGCGCTCCCCCATAGATCCGCGAGCGACGCGAGGTGCACGTGCCGGCCCTCGGGATCGCCGATGCGCGCCTTCATCCGGAGGCGGTGGCCCTTCGCGAGCGAATAGAAATGGGCGACGACCTCGAACCGCGGATCGCGCTCCGGAAAATCCACCGCGGTGAGGTCCATGAGCATGCTCATGTCGGCCGGGGGCGACGACTTGAGGAACGCCGCGATGGGGTGCCAGTGACCGGGGTCGACGATGATGGTGTCGTCGCCGTGCTGCGAGTGCGTCGCTTGCACGGCTCCGGGGAACGTCTGCTTCACCAGCTCGATGAGAGCTTTTGCCATGCCGTATTTCGTCCGAATCCGGCGCTCAGGCCGGCTCTTTCCGCCGAAGCTTGACGAGGCCGTACTCGTGCGACACGACCGGGTCCGTCCGCGGCTTCACGGCCGCGGGCGTTCGATCGCCGCTCTGGATCTTGTCCATGAGCAGCATCAGCCCGTCGAGCACCGCTTCCGGCCGCGGGGGACAGCCGGGCACGTACACGTGGCAGGGGATGATCTTGTCGACGCCCGCGACGCAGGCGTAGTTGTCGTAGAAGCCGCCACAGGACGCGCAGGTGCCGAACGCGAGCACCCACTTCGGCTCCGCCATTTGTTCGTAGATGCGCTTCAGGATCGGCGCCTGGCGCTGGGTGATCGTCCCCACGACCCAGAGCAGATCCGATTGTCGCGGCGAGAAGCGCGGGGCTTCGGCGCCGAAGCGGGCGAAGTCGTACCGCGGGCTCGACATGGCCATGAACTCCATGCCGCAGCAGGCCGTCACGAACGGATACATGAACAGCGAGTACTTCTGCGCCCACGCGAGGAGCGCCTCGGCCTTCGTCGTCACGAAGCCCTCGCTGCCGGAAGGCTCGATGACGCGAGACGTCGTTTGACTCAGCTCTCCCATTCGAGAGCTCCTTTCTTCCAGCAGTAGATCAGCGCCACGATCAGCGCCGCGATGAACGTGAACATGGTCGCGAAGCCGGCCCACCCGAGGCCTTTGAACAGCGCGGCCCACGGATACATGAACACGACCTCCACGTCGAAGACGACGAACAAGATCGCGGTCATGTAGAACTTGACGCTGAGCTTCGAGCCGCGACCGCCCTCGGTGTCGTTGCCGCACTCGAAGGGCATCATCTTCTCGGGGGTCGGGTTCTTCGGCCCGAGCAGCGCGCCGAGAGAAAACATCGCGGCGCAAATGACGGCCGCGACGGCAAACATGATGAACATCGGCAGGTAGAGCTCGAACATGCCCTTGGCGCCTTTACTGAAACGACGAGTCGCCGGTCGATCCCGGGGAACCTGTGAATGCTAAATGGCCGAAATCACGGCAATCGGTGCAGCTGTGTAGCCTCGTCGACCGAGGCTGTCAATGCGAGCAGCAGCCCCGCGAGCCCGGACTCGCTCTTCTCGTCGCCGCGAGGGGTAGTTACCACGGCGCTCACCGCTCGCAACGCTCGCGCAGTGCCGGTCGCGAACGCAGGAAAATGGAAGAGTGCAATGGCCGCGGATGCGCTTGCCGGAACGCTGCTCGCGGCATCAAAATGGGCGTATGGGTCTTGCCGTGAAAAAGCATGCTTTCGCACGCGTCTCGCCGCCTCGGGTCGCCGTGTCGTTCCTTGCCCTAGCCGCGCTCTCGTGCAGCGCCGACGGCGGCAACGGCCCCGGCGCCAGTGTCGGTGGTGCCGCGCCGATCTTGCCGCCGGGGGCCGCCGCAACAGGTACTGGGGGCTCCGCCGGCGCGCCGACCGGGGCCGCGACGACACCGACCACCACGGCGACGAGCCCCGCACCGACCGCAACCACTCCGCCTGGACCCACGGCCACGACGCCGGTGCCCACCGCCACCGTCGCTCCGCCCGCGCCGACGACGACCGCGACCGCTCCGGCGCCGACCGGCACCGTGGCTCCGCCGGCACCCACGACGCCGCCGACCGGCACCACCGCCGCGCCGACGCCGCCGCCGGGGACGACCGAGTTCACGCTGACGACGACGCCGTTCACCTTGAACCCCGGCGAGGAGAGCTTCAAGTGTCAGGACATGCCGAACACGATCGGCAAGGACATCGCCATCGTCCAAGCCTCGGCGACGATGGCGAAGGGCTCGCACCACATGTTCGTGTTCTACGACACGTCGTTCAACCAGACCGTGCCGCTCACCGACTGCACCGGCACCGAGGCGCACGATTTTCTGATCCTGACGCAGTCGCCCGAAGAGACGCAGACGTATCCGGCCGGCGTCGGCCGGCTGCTGAAGAGCACGCAGGGCTTCCGCTTCGGCATGCATTATCTGAACACCACGTCGGATCCTCTGCAGGCGAACGTCACCGCGCGCTTCGACTACGAGGACACGAGCGCCGTGCAACACCTGGCGGCCCAGATGGAGCTGAACAACGCCCTGCTCAACGTGCCGCCGGGGCAGACGACGCAGTCGCGCAACTACACCGTGCCGTACGGCATCTCGCTCCTCTACGCGATCAGCCACATGCACGCGCGAGCGACCCACTTCAAGGCTACGGCGGGAGCGCAGACCCTGTACGAGACGAAGATCTGGGACGAGCCGGTGCCGACGACTTATAGTCCGCCGCTGCTCGTCCCGGGCAACTCGACCATCACCTGGGAGTGCGATTACCAGAACGACACGTCCATGACGTTCACGTTCGGCGAGTCCGCGCAGACGAACGAGATGTGCATCTTCTTCGGAGTGTTCTACGCGACGGATCCGGGGTCGCCTCAGGGCCAAGAGCTGGATCAGCTAATCTGAGCCGGGCCGCCCTCGCCCACGTGCTTGCGCCACGCGGTGAGCACGTCGCCGAGCTTCGACTCCACGGAGACGATGACGTCGCGGATGACCGCGTCGTCGACGCCGGCGGCGCGGGCCTCGAGGACGGCGCCGTAGGCGGCGATGCTGCGTCCGCGGGCGTCGAAGGCGCGCGCGAGCAAGGGCCAGATCTTGTCGCCCGGTGCGCCGAGGTTCGCCGCGCGTCGTAGCGGGCCGATCGCCTCGCCGGCCCGGTCGTCTTCGAGCAGCGCTTCGCCGAGGCGCGAGTAGATCTCCGACGCGCCCGTACCGTCGCCCGCGTACTGCACGGCGAGCCGGAGGATCTCTTCGCCCTGCGGACAGTCGCCGATGGCGACGCAGGCGGTCCCGAGGAGGCCGAGCCCGCGGGCGATGAGCGCGCGCGTCTCGGCGTTGAGCATTTGCCCCTCCGGGGTGCGGAGGAAGATCGTCAGCGGGCCCGGCCACTGCCCGAGCAGCTGGACGACCTTCTGGTGATCTCCGGCGTCGGCGGCCTCTTCCGCCGCCTTGACGTGCGAGAGGTCGATGGCGCTGCGGCCGCCGGCCTTCGCGATGCGCGTCACCTCTTGCCGGACGTGCGTCTTGATGCGCTCGCGGAACGCCGGCAGCGCGTGCGTCTCTTCGACGCCGTCGTGCAGCACGCGCAGCGTGGACCCCGTCCCACCGACGAGGAGCTCGAGCAAGCTGTAACCATAGAGCGGCGCGAGCAGCAGGTAACGCACGCCGACGTGCAGCTGCACGGCCTCCGTATCGGTGAGCCGCTTCGGCGGCGGCCCCGCGGGCTCGTCCGCGACGAGCGCGCTCACCAGACGCCTGCGGAACTCCGCCAGCGTCAGGCGCTGCGTGTCGGCGCGCGTCGAATCTTCATCGGCCATGCCCACCACGAAATCGACCAGCGTGTTGTCGGGGTTTCGCCGATCCACCGTGAGCGCCGTGATGCGGGCGCCCGTGATCATGGAGAACGCGAAGAAACGCTCCCCGATGATGTCGCACAGCGCTTGGAAACTGCCGACGCTTTCCCCGATACGCTCGAACCACCCGTCGGTGCGGATGGCCGCGAGGGGGAAAACCTGCTCGCCGGGCATGGGATAGAACTAGGAGCATCGCACGGACGAGGGGTCAGTACAACGGCGGCCCGCGCCTTTCGCGGCCGGGACGTTTCGCACCCCTCTCTACCTAGTGCGTGCCGCTGTACCGCTAGCGCCGCCAGTGCCGGCAGACGCTCTTGATGCCGCAACCCTCGCAGCGCGCCTCGTCGCGACGCGATGGACAGCGTTGCAGCATCCCGAGGTGGCAGAGCGAGAAGTCGAACCTTACCGGGTCTTCGGGGTCGATGCGCCGGAGCGCGGCGGTCACCTCTTCCGTCGTTTCCCACGTCAGCGTCGCCCTGGCCGTGAAACCGAGGTTTCGAGACAACTTGTACAAGTGGGTGTCGACGGGCACGAGCAGCACGCTCGCCGGAATCGAGCCCCACACGCCGAGGTCGACGCCGTCGTCCGGCCGCACCATCCAGCGCAGGTAGAGCAACAGGCGCTTGCAGCCGCTCGTCTTCGCCGGATCCGGCAGGATGTGCGCCGCGCCGCGGCGGGTCTTCGCCGCCACGTCGAGGCCGCCCGCAGCGCGGACCAGCAGGGCCCACTCGGTGAGCGCGCCACGGAGCGCGCCGTGCTTCCGGAGCAGCGCGGCGAAGCACCGTTCGAGCGAGCCGTGCCCGCGTTGGACGCGGCGCGCGCCGACGACGAGCCGCGCGACGTCTTCACCGCGATAGACGCGGTGCTGAAAGCCGTGGAGGGCAGCGAACACCGCGAGCTCGTCGTCCGCGAACCGCGCGATGTCCGGCCCGAGCCGGTCGAACACGTTGCTCACCTTCGCGCGCAGCGCCTTGACGTTACCGAAAGCGAGGCACGCGCCGACCAAGCCCGCGATCTCCAGGTTCGCCGCGCCTCGGTAGCGACGCACGGGGCCGATGGGATCGGCCGCGAGCCGCGCGGTGCGATCGCAGGCGGCGTCCACCCGCAGGATCGCGTCCTCGATCGCGCGCTCTCGGTCCGCGGAAGTCTTCCGGTGCCGAGAGCGCGGGCGAGCCTTCAACCTGCCACCTTCAGGCGTTTGCCGCCCATGTCGGCGAAGAAGTCGTTGCCCTTGTCGTCGACGACGATGAACGCGGGGAAGTCGACGACCTCGATCTTCCACACGGCCTCCATGCCGAGCTCCGGGTACTCGAGCACGTCCACCTTCTTGATGCAGTCCTGCGCGAGCCGCGCCGCCGGGCCGCCGATGGAACCGAGATAGAAGCCGCCGTACTTCTGGCACGCCGTCGTGACCGCCGGCGACCGATTGCCCTTGGCGAGCATCACCAGGCTGCCCCCGGCTGCCTGGAACTGATCGACGTAGGAATCCATACGGCCCGCGGTCGTCGGCCCGAACGAACCGGACGCATAACCCGCGGGCGTCTTCGCCGGGCCCGCGTAGTAGACGGCGAACTCCTTCAGGTACTCCGGCATCCCCTGACCCGCGTCGAGGCGCTCCTTGATCTTCGCGTGCGCGATGTCGCGCGCCACGATGAGCGGGCCGGTGAGCGAAAGACGGGTCTTGATCGGATAGCGCGACAGCTCGGCGCGGATGTCGCTCATCGGCCGCCTCAGATCGATCTTCACGACGTCGCCTGCGAGCTCGTCGTGCGTCGTCTCGGGAAGGTACCTCGCCGGATCGTGCTCGAGCTCCTCCAGATAGATGCCGTCCTTCGTGATCTTCCCGAGCGCCTGCCGGTCCGCGGAGCACGAGACGGCGATGGCGACGGGACAGCTCGCGCCGTGGCGCGGCAAGCGGACGACGCGCGCGTCGTGACAGAAATACTTGCCGCCGAATTGGGCGCCGATGCCGGTCCGCTGCGCGATCTGCAGCACTTGCCGCTCGAAGTCCACGTCGCGGAAGGCGCGGCCCAGGCGGTTGCCTTCGGCGGGGAGGGCGTCCAGATAGCGCGCCGACGCGAGCTTCGCGACCTTCAGCGCGTACTCCGCGCTCGTGCCGCCGATGACGACGGCGAGGTGATACGGAGGACACGCCGCCGTCCCGAGCGCGCGCATTTTCTCCTCCAAGAACGCGGTGAGCCGCTCGGGGCTGAGGAGCGCCTTCGTCTCCTGGTACAGGTAGCTCTTGTTCGCCGAGCCGCCGCCCTTCGCCATGAAGAGGAATTTGTAGGCGTCGCCGTCGACCGCGTAGATCTCGATCTGCGCGGGCAGGTTGTTGCCGGTGTTCACCTCTTTGTAGAGGTCGAGCGGCGCCAGCTGCGAATAGCGGAGGTTCGACGTCTGATACGTATCGAACACGCCGCGGGCGATGGCCTCCTCGTCACCGCCTCCGGTGACGACATACTGGCCCTTCTTTCCCATGACGATCGCCGTCCCGGTGTCCTGGCACATCGGCAGCACGCCGCCCGCGGCGATGTTGGCGTTCTTCAGGAGATCGAGCGCCACGAAGCGATCGTTCGGGGACGCCTCCGGGTCTTTCAGGATGCTCGCGAGCTGCGCGAGGTGTCCCGGGCGCAGCAGGTGCGCGACGTCGCGCATCGCTCGCTGGGTGAGGAGCCGCAGGCCCTCCGCCTCGACGCTGAGGAACTGCTTGCCGGCTGCCTCGAACGTCGACACGTGGTCCTTCGTGATCAGCCGATACGGCGTGTCGTCCCTGCCGAGCGGCAGCATCTCTTGAAACTGAAAATCGGGCATCCTGGGCTCCTCGAACGGGGGCAGCATACTCGCCGGCGCGTGCCTTGCCATCCCAAGGGCCACCGAGACCGTGGTAAGCCACCGCCATGATGCCTTGCGACCTCCCGGAGGACCGCGCACGGCCCGAGTTGCCGCTGAACGTCACCGGGGGGTGCCACTGTGGAGCCGTTCGCTACCGCGCGACGCTGCGGAGCTTCGGCGTGCAGGAATGCAATTGCTCCATGTGCTCGAAGAAGGGCTATCTCCACGTCATCGTGCAGCAGCGAGACTTCGAGCTCGTCGAAGGCGACGGCGCGTACGCCACGTATCGGTTCAACACCGGCGTCGCTGCGCATCATTTCTGCAAGGCCTGCGGCGTGCACGCGTTCTACGTGCCGCGCTCGCATCCAAATGGTTTCAGCCTGAATGCGCGGTGCCTCGACGGGGTCCCGCTCGAGTGGTTCGACATCGCCCCCTTCGACGGCCGCGAATGGGAAGCGCACGTCCACGAGCTCCGATGAACGAGCCGCGGCTTTCGGCGTTGCTCCCCTGGTACGACCGCGCCCGGCGCGATCTACCCTGGCGCAAGACGCGCGACCCTTACGCGGTGTGGGTCAGCGAAATGATGCTCCAGCAGACGCAGGTCGCGACGGTCCTCGATTACTACGCGCGCTGGATGAGGCGCTTCCCGACCGTCCGCGCGCTCGCGGACGCGGCCGAAGACGACGTGCTGCACGCCTGGCAGGGCCTCGGGTACTACTCGCGCGCGCGGAACCTGTGGCGCGGCGCCCGCGCGGTCGTCGCCGAGCACGGCGGCAGCATCCCACGCACCGCGGCGGCGCTCCGCGCGCTGCCGGGGATCGGCCCGTACTCGGCGGGCGCCATCGCCAGCATCGCGTTCGGCGAGCGCGCGCCGCTCGTCGACGGAAACGTCGTGCGCGTGCTCTGCCGGGCCTTCGGCCTGCGCGGCGATCCGACGCGCAACCCGCTGAAAGCCGAGCTCTGGAACATCGCCGGCCGACTCGTGCCGGAGGAGCGTCCCGGGGACTTCAATCAGGCGCTGATGGAGCTCGGCGCGACGGTCTGTACGCCGCGAACGCCGCGCTGCGACGACTGCCCGCTCCGGCAGAGCTGCGTCGCGCACAGCAAGGGCCTCGTAGAGCGGCTACCGGAGTTGCCGAAGCGCACCGAGACGATTTCGGTCGCGCGCGCCGCGGCCGTCGTGGAGCGCGCCGGCAAGGTGCTCTGCGTCCGCGTCCGGGCTGACGCGCCGCGCTGGGCCGGCATGTGGCAAATGCCGAACGCCGACGTCGCGGCGAACGAGACCGCGGAGAGCGCGGCGAGCCGCGCGGTGCACGAAGCGGCGGGCCTCGACGCGAAGAGCGGCGAGCGGCTCCTCAGCGTGCGTCACTCCGTCACGCATTACCGCATCACCCTCGACGTGTTTCGTTGCGAGGCACGCCGCGGGACCGCTCGCGCCGTGGGCGGCGGCGCCGTCGATTGGGTCGCGCCGGCGGAGCTCGACGCCCTCGCCATGCCCTCGGCGCACCGCCGCATCGCCAAATTCCTCGCCGCGGGCGGAAAGTAACGAAGATGCTCGCCGCCACCATCCGTAAGGCGCTCGCCGATTACGCGCCGTCGGACGACCGCGAAGGCGCGTTCCGCGAGCGCATGCTCGCGCTGTGCGACTCCGGCGATCCGTTTTCCCGGACGTCGTTCGCGCCCGGGCATTTCACCGCGAGCGCCTTCGTGCTTTCGCCGGATCGCGAACGCGTCCTGCTCATTTTTCACAAGAAGCTCGCGCGCTGGCTCCAGCCCGGCGGCCACGTCGAGCCCACGGACGTATCCATCGCCGGGGCCGCGCAGCGCGAGGTCGAAGAAGAGACCGCCGTCCTCGGAACGACGCCCGTCGAAGCCGGCCTCTTCGACATCGACATCCACGACATCCCCGCGCGGCGCGACGCGGCCGCGCACGAGCATTTCGATCTCCGGGTGCTGCTCGTCGCGCCCGACGTCGCCGTGCGGGCGAACGACGAGGTCGAGGCAGTCCGCTGGGTGAAGCTCGCGGACGTCGAGCAGCTCGAAACCGACGAATCCGTCCTGCGCGCCGTCCGCAAACTCCGCCGCCGCGTCTGAGGGGATTCATGAGCCCCGACCCCGTCGCCTCTCCGCCTCCGCGTTCGTCTCCACGCCGATGAGGAGCGCGATGCAACAGATCCAGAGCCACACCAGAAACACGGCCACCGCCGCCAGGCTCCCGTAAAACACGGCATAGCGCGCGAGCGTGCGCGCGTAGCTCGCGAACGCATACGACGCGAGCGAACCGATCGCGGCGGTGGCGATCGCGCCGCGCCAGATGACCGGCGTCCGGCTGCGGTGGCGGACGGCGACGCGGAAGAACGCCGCGAGCAACGGCAACGTCGCCGCCGCGACGAACGTCGGCGCGAGCACCCTCGCCGTGCGCGGCACCCCGCGCTCGATGAGCGACGAGAGCAGCGCGAGCGGCCCGCCGAGGAACACCACGAGCGTCGAGCCGAGCACCGCGAGCAACGTCAAGAGCGACAGCACGCACGCGAGCGCGATGAGCCGTTTCTGAACCCAAGTGCGCGGCGCGGCGTCGAGCGCGCTCTCGAAGACCGTCATCGCGTCGTGAAACGCCCCGGCGGCGAGCCACAGCGAGCCGAACAGGAATATGGGCGCGACGCCCTGATCCGTCCCCCGGGCGATGTATCGATCGACGATCTCGCGGACCTCGTCGGGCGCCACCTCGACGAGCGACGAGAGCATGGCGAGCGCGCGCGGCTCGCCGCGCAGCACGTGAGCGACCACCGCGCCGGCGAGGCCCATGAGCGGAATGCTCGCCAGAAAGAGCGCGAACGCCATCGCGCCGGCGTCGACCAGCGCGTTGCGCTCGGAGAGCGACGACAAGACGGCTCGCGCTTCGGACGCGAAGCGAAAGATCAGCCTCTTCGGGCCGCCCGGCTCTGCGCCGGCGAGCGTCATGCGGTGGAGCCCGTGTCCATCTTCGTTGCCGCGAGTTACGTTGGTTCGACCGAGCCCTTTCATGGTAACACGGGCCCGTGACGCCGAGAGCCGCCACTCCACGTTGGATGGAAGCCGCCCTCCGTGCACGCGAACAGGCGCTCGAGGACCTGGCAACGTCTTCGGCGGCGGAGGTGACGTTCGTCCGGTGCGACGACGCCGCCGCGGGCGCGGCCTTCATCGCCGCGGCGCTCGACCGCGCGGGCAAGAGGCGCTTCGCCGTCGCGGAGGTGAGTCTCCTCGGCGACCGGGGCTTCGACGCGCTCGACTCGCTCGTCCGCATCCTGGCGCGCACGATGGGCGCGCCGACCTTGCCCCCCGAACGACGCGGCTTGCTCGCGCACCTCGACGACTTCGTCGACAAGCACGGGCAGCGTTCGCGAGAGTGGTTCGAGAGCGGAGCACGGCGCAAAGCCGCCTACGGCGACCTCACCGAAATCGCGCGCGACTACGTGGAAGGCCGGCTTTCGGAGCGCCACGCTTCCGGCAAGTTGGAGCAATGGCTCAGCGGGACGGTCGTGGATCGGACCGAAGAAGCGCCGACGTTGAATCGCAAGACGGCGAAGCGGGCGCTCTCCGAGCTGACGCGTCTCGTGCGCGTGCTCGGCTTCCGGGGCCTCTTCCTGGTCATCTCGCGCGGCGAGACGCTCACCAAGCTCCCCCCGGCTCGAAGGCGGGACGCCTACACGGTGCTCCGGGAGCTCGTCGACAACGTCGACGGCGGACGCGGGCTCGTCGCGACGCACATCGTCGTTTTCGGAAGGTCCGAGCTCTTTACCGGCCCGCGTTCCATCGAGTCGTTGACGCCGCTCGCCTTGCGCGTCGGCAGCGGCCGCTTCGAAACCGGTTCCGCGCCGCATCGCGTGCTCGTCGATCTGCACGAAAAGGAAATGGACGGCGAGCTCCCCGAGGTACGCCCGCCGGACAAGGCCGCGGCGCGGGAGCTCCGCGCGCTCGTTCGCTCCGCATCGGGCCTTCCGCCGACCGAAGGCGTCCCGACTCTCTCCGTCGGCTACGAAAAAATCGACCAGGTCATCGTCGATTTGCTCTCCGTCTCGGCGCTCCAGGGTTCCGTATTCGCGGAGCTCACCGGCGCGTACGGCTCGGGCAAGACGCACCTGCTCCTGCACCTCGCCGACAGGGCGCTCGACGACCGCCGCCCGGTCTTGCGCCTCGCCGTCGAAGCGGCGCACACGGATCTCGGGCAGCCCCAGCGCCACCTCCGCCGGCTGCTCGAGGATTCGACGCTGCCTCTCGGCGGACGCCCGAGCATCACGGATCTGCTGTATCAGTGGACCAGCCGCGAAGATTCGACCAGTAGGCTGGTCGAAACGCTGGAGCGGCTGCAGGCGCGCGACGACGAGATCGGCGAGGACGCGGCCACCATCGTCCGAGCGGCGAAGCGCCGAAAAAACCCGCGGCGAACGCTGGAGTCGCTGCTCAGCGGGCGAGATCTCTCGGAGAAGACCGCCACGCGGCGCTACCGCGCGGCGGCGTACGGACGCCTGCTTCTGTGGCTCGCGCTGCTCGAGGAGCTCGAGGGCCTGAAGGGGCCGGTGCTGTTCATCGACGAAGCGGAGAACCTGTACCGCGGCGGCGTGGCGCGCGCCGAACGGCGCACGGCGCTGCGGTCGCTCGCGTTTTATTGCGGCGGAGTCATCGCCAGCGGTTGCGTGGTGCTGGCGCTGACGAAGGACGCCAGCGAGAAGCTCGCCGACGAATGCGAGGAGCTCCTCGGCGAAGTCGACGACCAAGCGTCGACGTTGACGTGGGAGGACGCGGCCCTGTTCCTGAGGCGCCTGCGCCGCCCGAAGGTCATCCCCGTCCCCGCGTTGAAACCCGACGCCGCCCACGAGCTTTCGCGGGCCGTCCGCAAGGCGCACCGGATGGTGCGCGGTTCGGTGCGCGCGCCCGGCATCGACGAGCTGGTGCAAGCGCACCTCGCCGCGCGCGACACGCCGCGCGCCATCGTCCGCACCGTCGTGGATCGATTGGAAAGGGCGTGGTGGGAGAGCGGGGAGTGATCTCACAATCCCCGCAGATCGAAGCCCTACTCGGCTGGATGCGAGCGAGCGGGGTCGGGGCCCCGCTCGCTGCCACGCCGCCGGCGGTCCTTGGAAGAAGCGATCCCGATTCGCATGATTTCTCAGGGGAGTGACGGCGCTTCGCCGCTACGGCTACTCCACCAGCCGGTCGCAGGACGCGGGCAGGCGGTGCATCGGGCGCACGACGGAGATGGGGGCGGGCTTCTTTACCGTGACTTCCACCACGCAGCGGGCGCGCTGCAGCCGGCGCAGCTTGTCGAGATCGTAGCGGTCGCGGTCCTTCACGAGCCAAAAGCGATCGCCGTCCACGATCTTCACGTCGTCGAACGGCGGGAGCTTGCCGTGCTTCGCGAGCAGCTTGTCGTCGATGAGGACGGAATAAACGACCCAGGTTGCGCGCGGATCGCGCGTCGAGACGATGGGTAGGCCGCGCACGTAAGCGTCCGTCGCGATGTCGGAGATCTCGGCGTTGAACTTGAAGACGTGATCCGAAAGGTGCGGCGCGGCGATCGCGTACGAGACGGTACCGAACAGCGCCACGAGGACCACCACCGCGGAAGCCGCCCAGCGCGACGAATCGAAGCGTTTCACGAAGCGGGCCTGGGCCTTGCCGGATTGGGACAAAAGCTCCCGCGCCAGCAGTGCGACGAAGAGCCCGGCGAACAGCTGCACGAAAGGCGCGAGGACGTCGAAGTAGCGGACGCGGAAAGAGTGCCAGACCGCGAACGGATGCAGGCGACGTACGCCGAAGACGAGCAAGAAGAGGTACCCCATGGTGACGGCGTACGCCGCCCACACGCGCCGGCTCTTCGAGAAGACCGCTACGGTGAACCCGATGGGCAAGAACGTGTAGATCCCGATCTTCCACGGCTCGTCGAGCTTCACGAAGCGGTTGAACAGCTCCCAGAAATCGCGCGGTCCGGCGTTGTCGTCCGGGGTGTGATTGGCGACGATGACCGCCATGCGGTTCGCGTATTCGGTGAACGCCCGATAGCACGCGGTCTCGAGCAACACGCCGAGCCCGATGACGCCGACGAAGATGCCGACGTCTCGGACGCGCTTGCCGCCGCCGAGCCAGATCGCGACGACGAAGCCCGGGTAGAAGAAGACCGTGGTCTCCTTGCCGAGGTACCCGACGAAGAGCACGACGGACATCGCGACGAGCCAGGCGGTCTTCGCGCGGCCCGCGGCGTCGTGGTAGCGGAGGTACAAGTAGAACGCGAACATCGCGTACGTGGCCGAGAAGACCTCCGGCATGAGCTGCGAGCCCGCGCTGATGGTCGGCTTGAAGACCGCGAGGAGCAAGGCGGCGGCGACGCCCGCGAGCCGGCCGCCGAGGCGCTTGCCGCAGGCGTACACGCACATGGTCTGGAACGTGACGGTGATGAGCCCCGGCGCGTAGTACATCGCCGGCCCGCGACCGAGAAAGCGCTGAACGAGGTACGTGAGCCAGTGGACGCCGAAGCGCGCCATGTGATGGTCCCACGCCGCGTGGCGGA
Organism: Polyangiaceae bacterium; assembly: GCA_035547195.1. Taxonomy (GTDB): domain Bacteria; phylum Myxococcota_A; class Polyangia; order Polyangiales; family Polyangiaceae; genus DASZVB01. The sequence continues at coordinate 164,055 of DASZVB010000118.1, read as the reverse complement.
AGCTATTTGCGTAGAACCACTCCCGCACGAAGTCCCATTTGCGGATGGCGTCGCCGCCGCTGCCGATCCCCTCGAGGTTCAAAGTGACAACCAAGGCGGTCAGGGCACCGAGCGAGGTCGCCATCACGATGTCCGCCGCGTTCTCCGAAAGCCACGCCACGACGCCCGACGCAACGCGAGCGGCGCGCGCGCCGAGCGACGGCGAATTCCTGAGAACCCCGGGGAGTTCGCCGGACGTCGTGTCTCCGGACATCGCGTCGTCCGTTTAGCAGATCCACGTACCGATTGCTGCGTCCCGAGGGCCCTCGTCTTCGGAACGGACGTCGAGCGGGTTCGGGGTCGCGAAATCGGGTCATCGACCGGGACCTTTCGCGCCGACAGGACGGGCTGCTCGACGGGGATGTTTTCTGCTACACGAGCGCATGAGGTGTGGCGTCGCATGTCCGCAGATCCCCCGGCAGCTGTCGTGACGGAGCCGACGGCGCGCGCCGTCGGCGGACCCTATTCCGGGTTCGCGACCCTGCGCGCGGGAGCCCTCGCGTGGCTCCGGATCAACCGGGCCGATGCCGTCGTCATGGGCACGCTCGCCGCCCTTTGCCTCCTCGTGCGGCTCCTGACGCTCGAGGGCGTCAGCACGGGCGGCGACGCGATCATCAAGTGGCACTTCGTCCGGCAGTGGTTCTACAAAAACGACTTCTCGCACGGCTACTGGGACCACCACATGGCCCGGGTCGGCGTGAACAGCATCGTGTACATCGCGCAGCTGCTCCTCGGCCGGGGTCCGAACGTCTATTACGCCGCGCCCCTGTCGGCGGCGGTGCTGGAGACGCTCTGCGTCTATGCTTGCGCGAAACGCCTCGACGGCCGCTGGACCGGCGTCGCGGCCGCTCTGCTCCTCACTTTTTTTCCGGGGCAGATCGGCGCCGCCTCGCAGCTCATGCCGGAGATCTTCTCCGGCGCTTACGGGATCCTCGCGACGTACCTGTATCTACGCTACGCGACCGCGGAGGGCCGCGCCCGCTGGCGATGGCTCGCCGCGGCCTCGCTCGCGATGTTCGTCGCGTACCTGGCGAAGGAGACCAGCGTCTTCTTCCTGCCCGGGTTCGTCGTGGCCATTTGGGCGACCGAGCGGCGCTGGAAGGACGTCGCGCTGTTCTGCGGCGTCCTGCTCCTCGGCGTCGCCTGCGAAACCGCGTTCTACCGCATCTTCACGGACTACCCGCATCGTCTCGCGATCATCCGCGGTACGCATTACATCATCGAATCGAAGGACAAGGCGACGTTCTGGGAGCTCTTCGACCGATACAACGAGAGACTCGACCCCCCGTGGCGCTTCGCGTTTTACACGTTCCTCGTCACCTCGATAGGGGTGCTCGCCTTCTTCCCGAAGGCTGGCGCCCGCGCCGTGCTGTGGATCGTCGGCAGCTACTATTTCTTTTTGACGTTCCTGGTGCGCTCGATCAACCCGATCATCCTCTGGCAAGCCTTCTGGACGCGTTATCTGGATCCCACCGCGCCGTTCGTGGCGATCGTGATGGCGCTGTTTCTCGCGGCCTGCCTGAGCGAGTTCCTGAAGCGCAATCCCGACGGCAGGTGGGCTCGGTGGGCCGCGCAAGCGCGGGAGCGCTCGACGCCGCTGGCCGTGGCCGTCAGCGTGATCCTCGGCGCTCTGACTTACGCGATCGCGAGACCGGACCTCGACCATGGCGCGCTGAAGGTGAACACCGAGCTCGCTGCGATCGCCAACGACACCTACGCGCGGAATCTCCCCTTCGTGGCCGCTCGGGATCCTCGCGGCGTTTGGACGACCTACGCCGTTTTCATCGACGACAAGCTGCTCGCCAGGAACGGCTTTCTGCCCCTGTACGACGACGTCAAGCAAACCAGCCAGAAGCGCACTTATCTCGTGAAGGATCCGAACGCCTACGGCGGCGAGACGCTGAGCCAGCTCATGAGCGCGCACTGCTACACGGAGATCTCGACTCACGGCGGCGGCCCGATCACGATGAAGCCGATGCACAAGCTCGATAGCGCGTGCGACGCCGTACTGGCCCGAGAGCGTAAGCGCTGACCGGCAGCGAAAGCGGAGGCGGAACCACTGCCCTCACCGGAGCCGAAGGCCGGAGCGGCAAGCTCAAGGCTCGAGCTAGAGAGTCGCGAGAACCCGCGAGCGCGCGCGGCCGAGACGCGGGCAGGGTGGCCGCGACAGCGGGTTGCCGGACAACGACGCGTGGGCTATGAGAAGCTTTCGTAAAGAGGCGACTAAACGCCCTCGAACTGTCGCAGCTGCGCCGGAGACAATGGATGATTCCCCTGTTCAAAGTACACATGCCCCCGTCCGTTGTGGGACCGCTGAGCGACACGATCCTCTCCGGGTTCATTGGGGAGGGGCCACGGGTCAAAGAGTTCGAGAGCCGTCTCGGTACGTACTTCGGCAACCCACACGTCCTCACCTTGAATAGCTGCACGTCCGCGCTGCAGCTCGCCCTCCGGCTCGCCGGCGTGGGCTTCGGCGACGAGGTCATCACGACGGCGATGACCTGCACCGCGACGAACGAGCCGATCATGGCCGCGGGCGCCAAGATCGTTTGGGCCGACATCGATCCCCAGACGGGGAACATCGATCCGAAGGCGATCCAGAGCAAAATCACCAAGAAGACGAAAGCGATCATCGTCGTGCACTGGGGAGGCACCCCGGTGGATCTCGACGAGGTGAACGCCATCGCCCGCGCTCATGGCGTCAAGGTGATCGAGGACGCCGCCCACGCCAGCGGCGCCGAGTACAAGGGAAAGAAGATCGGCCAGCACTCGGATTACGTGTGCTTCTCGTTCCAGGCCATCAAACACATCACGACCGTCGACGGCGGCGCGCTCTTCTGCAAATCGGAAGCGGACTACGCGAGGGGCAAGCTGCTCCGCTGGTACGGCATCGATCGCGAGCAGCCGCGCGCCGACTTCCGCTGCGAGGCGGACATCGCGGAGTGGGGCTACAAGTTTCACATGAACGACGTCGCGGCGACGATCGGCATCACCCAGCTTCCATACCTCGATGGCCTGGTCGCGCAGCGGCGGGAGCTCGCGCGTTACTACGACAATGAGCTCGCCTCGGTACCCGGCGTGCGGCTCTGTCGCTGGAATACGGACAGGGTGTCCGCATACTGGCTCTACACGATGTTCGTCGAGCGACGAGAGGCGTTCATGGCGGCGCAGAAGGAGCGGAACGTGATGGCCGTATCTCAGGTCCACGCGCGCAACGACAAGCACACGATGTTCCGCGATTTCGTCGCGCCGCTCCCAGGCGTCGACGCTTTCACCCGCGAGATGATCTGCATCCCGATGGGTTTCTGGGTCGGACAGGCCGAGCGCGAGCAGATCGTGGACGCGGTCAAGCGCGGATGGTAGGCGACCTCGGCTAGCCCATCATGGCCGAGCGTCTGGCAATCATCACGCACGAGTATTATCCAGTCCTCTCCGGGGGCACGATCTTCACCGCACAGCTCGCGACGGAGCTCGCGAAGCTCGGATGGGAGATAGACGTGCTCACCGCGCACGTGGGCGACGGCTACCCGAAGGTCGAGCGGCAACCTGGATTCGACGTGTATCGATTTCACACCGCGCGCACGTCGATCACCGATTCCACGCTGCTCGAGCACCTGACGTATTTCGCCCTCGGCCTCCCGCAGATGCTGGCGCTGGCGCGGCGACGAAAGTACACGCTTCTCTTCCCGGTGTTCGCCATCCCGTCGGGGCTCCTGGCGCTCATCATGTCCAAGGTCCTCGGCATTCCCTCCATCGTGTTCGTCGATGCGGCGGACACCCCGGGCGTGGAATCGGCGATGAAGACGTACGTCCGTCACCTCGGCAAGATCTTCGACGTGGTCACGAACCATTCCGCCGCCGTCACCATCTGCGAGGGTCTCGAAGATCTCGCCTTACCCCGCATCCACCACACGCGCGCCGTGGCCATGCCGAACGGGACGGTGCTCCCGGAGAGCACGGCGCGGCCGAACACGAACGGGGAGGCCCTCGAGCTGCTCAGCATCGGGCGGCTCGTGCTGCGAAAGGGCTTTCAAGAGATCATCCAGGCGCTCGGGATCGTGAGGAAACAGCGCAGCGATTTCCACCTGCGGATCGTGGGTTACGGACGCGCCGAGGACGAGATACGTCGGGTGCTCGACGAGCAAGCCATCACGAGCAACGTCTCGTTTCTGGGCCGCGTCGAATACAAAGACCTCGGGAAGTACTACCTGAGCTCGGACGCCTATCTCTTCTACGGCGACCGAGAAGGCTCGTCGCTCGCCATGATCGAGGCCGCCGCCTACGGCCTGCCGCTGATCGCGAGCGATCACCCCGGCAACCGCAGCTACGTGGAGAACGGCAAGAGCGGCTTCCTGGTCGAGCACAAGAACCCCGAGGCCCTTGCGAACGCCGTGCTAGAGTTGCTCGAGCACCGTGACACGCTCTCCGCCATGGGCCGGCGCAGCCGCGAGATCGCGGAGACGTACTCGTGGGCGAGGGTGGCCGCTCGATACGACGCTTACTTCCGCGACGTCCTGAGAGGCTCGGCGACGTGAAGCCATGCTCCTCCCGCGCTATCTCCTTCGTGAGGACGTCGTCCTTGGAAGTATCGAGAAGCTCGCCGCGCGTCGAGTCGTCGACATCGGGTGCGGCGGCGGGGAGATCTTGGTCACGCTCGGCAGGATGGGCATCACCGGCGTCGGATACGATCCCTCTCCCGTCGCTCGCGCGCACGCCGCGAGGCGCCTCGCCGCCGCCGGGCAGACCGGGTTCGAAATCGTGGACTCTTGGCCGGAGGGCGAGCACTACGATGCGGCGCTCGTGCTCGAGGTGCTCGGCTACACGCTCGATCCGATCGCTTTCTTGGCGCGGTGCCGCGAGTTGATCGTTCCGGACGGCTACTTGCTGCTGTCGTTCACCCCGCCTTCGGCCGGGTACGGTCACGACGTGGTCCAGGGGATGGCATTCCATACTCCGGACCAGGTGCGCGCCCTGCTCGATACGGCCGGCTTCGAGCAGGTTCGCATCACGAACTACGGCTTCCCGCTGTCGAACGCGCTCGTGAGCGTCATGAACGCGACCCATCGCCTGCGGGCGGCCGTGTCGTCGAGCGCGGAAGCGCGCGAGACCGGACTCGCTCACGCCTGGCCCGTCCTTCGTCCCCTGGGGCTCGTGAGCAATCGCTGGACGCTGAAACCGTTCATCGTCGCGCAGCGCCTGTTCGCACACACAGAGCTCGGTACCGGCTTCGTCGCCGAAGCTTGCGCTGGGGCGTGAGCGGTGCCGCGTCTGCGCCGCGCCTTGGGTGCTGCCGTCGGCCTCGCCGCCCTCGCCTATTTCGCGATGGAGGTGCGCGGCCGCTGGCCCGACATCGAACGACTGCATCTGAGCGGCATGGCCTTGCTCGCTTTCGGAGCGGCGACGGCCCTGCAAAGCGGTGCGGCCCTCGTCGATGGCTGGTCATGGGGCTTGCTGTTGCGCGCGCTTCACGTCGATGCCCGCACGCGACCCGCGATCAGCATTTTCGGCGTAGCGCAGTTCGCGAAATATTTGCCCGGTAACGTCAGTCAGCATTTGGGCCGCGTCGCGCTGGCCGAGCAGGCGGGCTGGCAAGTTGGTCGGGTGGTGATCTCGCTGCTCGTCGAGAATGGGTTTGCGGTCGGTTCGGGCGCCCTCGTCGCGCTGGCGTCGCTCACCCTGGCGGACACGAGCGCCACGCCGAGAGGAGTCGCCGGCACTGCGACCCTATTGGTTGTCGGATGGTGTGGCGGCGCGCTCGCGCTGCGGGCAATCCTGCTGCACCCCCCCGCACGGCTCCGTTCATGGCTCGCTCTCGAGCGGCCGATCCGGCTGCCGTTCGGGCTCCTCTTCGGCTATCTCGGAGTGCACATCCTGAGTACCGCGCTCCTGGGCGCTACGCTCTGGTTGCTGATCTGGGGCCTTTCCGGCCACTGGCCGGAGGGCGCGTTTCGAGTGCCGGCGGCGGCGGCCATAGCGTGGTTGGCGGGCTATCTCGTCCCGGGGGCCCCGGCCGGCCTCGGTGTTCGCGAAGCGACCATCACCGCGCTGCTCGGCGCGAGGTACGGAGATGGCGTCGTCGTGTCGTCGGTGCTGCTGTGGAGAGCCTCCGGCCTCCTCGCCGACGGCACCACGCTATTGATCGGCCTCGCGTTGCGCACCCCGCCCGCGCAACCCGGTCGTAAAGAGCCCCTGCCGGAGCCCGATCGCCGTGCCGATCAGCCCGAGCAGGACCTCGACCGCGAGGTAAAGGAGACGTGACACGATCGGCAGGATGAGCGCCGTCTCCGGACGGCTGATGCGCACGAGCATGAGCGACATGAGGCCTTCGCGAACACCCAGGCCTCCAGGGGAGACGGCGGAGAGATAACCGACCACCCAAGCGACCGACATGGATGCGGTGATGCCGGTCACGTCGTGGATGCTCACCGAAAGTCCGACGCCGAGCGCGGCGCAATACCCGGCGATCCCGACGAGCAGCCACACGACGACGTAGACGCTCCCGAACGCCAGAAGCTCCGCGGGGGGCGTGGCCGTGACCTCGATGTCGGCCTTCATGAGCCGCCGCACGAGGCCGAGAGAAGCGACCAGAACCCGTGGCCCGACCAGGATTCCGGCGATCAGCGCGACGAGGAGCAGCGGCCAGGCGAGCCAACCCGAGCCTCGTGGAGCGGCGTAGACGATGAGGTAAGCCCCGCCGAGCGCGGTCGACACCAGCATGGAGATCAGGAGACAGATGGCGTTGACGTAGAGGACGCGTCCCTTCGACACCCCGCGAGTTCCCAACCACACCATTTGTGCGCCATAGCTCCAGACGCGTCCCGGTAGGTACTTGAGAAGGTTGCTCGTGTTGTTCATCGCGATGCTGTCGGCGAAGCTCACCTCGCGGCGGCCCATCGCCACATTGAGAGCACGCTGCCACACCCCCGTTTCGAGCAAGAACGCAACCAGGCAGAGCACGAACGACGCCGCGAGCTCCGGCGCCGAAAGCTCGACGTGAAATCGCGAGATGCTGTTCCAGTGCCGGCGCGCCTGCGCCCAGAGCAGCCAAGCAACCGCGCCGAGCACGACCAGCGACGCGACGTGCTTCGCCCACGCGATGTAGCGCCTTCGGCGCGAACCCCGTTGCTCGTCTCCTTGCACGCGCCAGAGCCAAACGCATTTGCGGAACGGTTGTCCATGATATAAGAGGGCATTGCCGAATGCGACGCGCCGGATAACGGCGCTGCCGCGCGCGCGCCCTCGAGGGGCGCAACAGACGGGTGTGTGAGTGGGGCGCTGCGACGGGCGTTTGTCCGAACAGCTGGCGCCGAAGGCCGCGATCTTCGAGGAGCGGCTCTGCCTCACCGGTATCAGGTGAGTGAAGGCAATGGAGCGCGGCAAGAGGCAGCGCTTCCTGAAAACATCTTGATTTGGCGCGAGTGCGGACCTTGACCGATGGTCGTAGACGCGCTTAGTTTTCGCGGGCGCGGTGTGACCTGCATGCTGGTGGAGAGAATTTCGAAGCCGTTGACGTGGGGGAAGCTCCACCTCGGTAGGCTGCAAATGGGGTCGCTCGGGAACAGCTTCGCCGAGCGCGCGGCCCGAAGCCTGATGATTCCCCTCGTCGTCCTCGGGCTCTTCTTGCGCGCTCGTGGCTACCTGTTTTCGACGATTTCCATGTGGCTCGACGAGGCTGCCTGGGTCGGGTACCTCCTCGAGAAGCCACTTCTCAAGAGCAGCGTCTTCCGACCGATCGGCTTCATGGCGATCAGCAAGGGCTTGTCGGACACGCTGGGGCCGTCGGAAGCGGTGCTGCGCTTCATGCCGTGGGCGGCGGGGATCGCGGCGACGCTGATGGCGCCGTTCATCGCGCGGCGCCTCTTCCGCTCGGAAGCGTCTCGCCTACTCTTCGTCGCCATCCTCGCCCTCGATCCGGCCGCCATCGATCTATCCAAGGAATTCAAGCCGTACTCGGTCGGGATCGCGCTGCACGCCGGTATCCTGTTGCTCGCGCTACGGTACGCCGAGACCCGGCGCACCCGGGACCTCGCGTACCTGCTCGCGCTCGTGTTCCCGGCGTCGCTGTTCGCGCAAGATTCGGTATTCGCGTACCCCGGCGTCTTTTTGCTGATCGCCATCGAGAGCCTGCGAGAGCGTCGATACCGGAAGCTCTTTGCGTCGGCCGGCGTCGCCGCGCTCACCGCGCTCTTACTGGGCGGCTCTTACTACCTCATGTGGCGGCACATCCCCAAACACGACGACCAAGATTGGGGACGCAAGTACGACATCTTCTACGTCCAACCGCCTACAGCCGACGGATCGGAGCCGCCGCAGACGAAGACGGATTGGCTCGTCGGGCGATACGCGGAGCTCGCGAAGCTTCCGGGGGAGCGGCGTCTCCTCTGGACTTCGCGACAGGTGAAGAGCCGCACGCTGTCGGAGCTGAGATCCGTGGACGGTGTCGTCTGGACGGCGCTGAATTTCGCCGGCATCGCGCTCATCGCGTCGCGCCGGCAGTGGCAAAAAGGCCTCTTGCTCGTTCTGCCGCTCGCCACGATGGCGACGCTCAACGCGCTCGGTTTCTGGCCGTTCGGGCCGTTTCGAGCGAACGCGTTCGTCATCGTGTACATGGCCGGCATCGCCAGCGAGGTGTTCGATCGAAATGCGAACCGGGTGGTGCTCGGCGATCTGCTCCCCGCCACGGCGCTCGTGCTCGTCCCTCTCTTCATCTTCGAGCGCGGATGGCACCGCCAGAAAGAGATGACCAACGTCGTTGCCCCATCGGCCTTCGCAACGGTGATCAAAGACCTCGTCAGCCTTCAGGGCGCGGATTACGAGGGCCCGAAGGAGATGGTCATCGGGGACAACTGGAGTTGCGATCCCTGGCGCTACTACACCAGGTACAACCCCCGCGTCACGTCGACGATGGGGCACGATCTCAAGCGGCGGTTCCGCCTTTTGTGTCGAAAGGACATGGACCGCATTCTGCGCTCGGTGCGCGCGCAGATACGCAAGGGTCGGCGAGCGTGGATCGTCGCCAGCAACGAAAACACGATCGCGAACCTGGAGAGGGATTGGCCGGAGGATCTGGAGAAGACGCAGCTCGTGCACGTCGAAGGTGCGACCCACCTCATCGTGGGCGTGGCCCGTGCGACGCCGAAGCCGGTCGAACCTCCGCCGCCCCCGCCGGAAGAGCAGGCGCCGGAGTCCGAAGAATCGGGTTCTTTCGAGATGCCTTCGAACTCCCAATTGCCGTGAGGAGGATGAACTGGTCGTGAAAGCCGTCATCCTCGCGGGCGGAAAGGGCACTCGCCTCTACCCTTACACGGTGTCACTCCCGAAGCCGCTGGTGCCCATCGGCGAGAAGCCGATCATCGAAATCATGCTCCGGCAGCTGCATCGCGCCGGGGTGCGCGACGTGACGGTCTCCGTCGGCCACCTGGCGGAGATCATGATCTCCTTTCTCGGCGACGGATCGCAGTTCGACATGAACATCGAGTACGTCCGGGAAGACGAGCCCCTCGGAACGGTGGGCCCGCTGCGCCTGGTGAAGGACTTACCCGAGAATTTCCTCCTGATGAACGGCGACGTCCTCACGAACCTTTCGTACGAGAACCTCTTCGAGAGCCACGTCGCGAGCGGCGCGCGGATCTCCATCTCCGCGTACAAGAAGAAGGTGAACATCGATCTCGGCGTGCTGGTCTCGAGCAGCGGACGCGTCACCGAGTACCTGGAGAAGCCGACCTACACGTACGACGTCAGCATGGGCGTCTACGCGATGAACCGCTCCGTCCTCTCGCACATTCCGGAGGGCCGATATTTCGACTTTCCGATGCTCATCCATGCTCTCTTGAGCGCCGGCGAGCTCGTTCGGACGTTTCCGTTCGACGGCGTCTGGTTCGACATCGGACGCCCCGCGGACTACGAAGAAGCGCAGAAGACGTTCGCCGAGCTCGGCGAACGCATTCTACCCGGATGAGGCGCGACGATGGGCGAGCCGCCGAACAAACCGCCGACGTGGCGCTACATGCTGTCCGATGTCTCGTTCGATACGGATGAAGAGACCGCGGTGCTCGACGTCGTGCGGTCGAAGTGGCTGTCGATGGGGCCTCGCACCGCCGAGCTCGAGCAGCGGTTCGCGAGCTACATCGGGACGCGGTACGCCCTCGCGACGTCCAACTGCACGACGGCCCTTCACCTGGCCGTGCTCGCGGCAGGCGTCGGCGAAGGCGACGAGGTCGTCGTCCCGTCGCTCTCTTTCGTCGCGACCGCGAACGCCGTTTTGTACGCGCGCGGGGTGCCCGTCTTCGCGGACGTCGAGTCGCTCGACCGACCGCTGCTCTCCGTCGCCGACGTAGAGAAGAAGATCACCGCGAGGACGCGCGCGATCATCCCGATGCACTACGCGGGGTACCCCTGCGACATGAACGCGCTCCTCGAGCTCGCCCGCGCCAAGGGCCTTCGAGTCATCGAGGACGACGCGCACGCCGTCGGCAGCAAGGCCGGCGGCGCGAAGTGCGGCTCGATCGGGGACATCGGCTGCTTCAGCTTCTTCGCGAACAAGAACCTGCCGGCCGGCGAGGGCGGCATGCTCACGACGAACGACCCTGCGCTTCACGAGTACATGAAGCTCCGGCGCTCGCACGGCATGACGACGCTCTCTTGGGATCGGTTCAAGGGTCACTCGTTCTCGTACGACGTCGTCGACGTCGGGTTCAACTTCCGCATGCCGGAGCTCACCGCCGCGGTGGCGCTGTGCCAGCTCTCGAAGCTCGATCGACACAACGCCGAACGGGATCGCGTGTTCGCCAGCTACGTGCGCCTCCTCGGCAAAAACCCGAAGCTCGGGATCCCATTTGCGAGCGAGCCCGCGCCCGGCGCGCGCCACATCTTCCCGGTCGTGCTCGCCGAGGGCGTGGATCGTCACGCCTTCATGCAGAAGCTTCGCGACGTCGGGATCCAGACCAGCATCCACTACGCGCCCATTCACCGGTTCTCTCATTACGACAAGCTCTTCTCCACGTCCCCTCCCCGACTTCCCGTGACCGAGGCGTACGCAGCCCGCGTCGTCACGCTGCCGTTCCATCAGAGCCTCACCGACTCGGACGTCGCCGCGATCGCGGAGGCCGTCGAGGACGCGCTGCGATGAGCGTCTACAGGTTGTAGATCTCGCCTTTGTATCTACCGAGGTTTTGCTCGAGCCAGGTCGCCGTCTCGGCCAGACCGCGCTCGAGGTCGTAACGCGGCGTCCAGCCGAAGAGCTCGCGCGCCTTGGTGTTGTCCGCCCGCAGCCGCTCGACCTCGCTCTTCGGCGGCCGCACTCGCTGGTCTTCGCTCACGGCGGTGAGCTTTCGCCCCACGACCTCGCCGATCTTGACGATGAGATCTCCGATGGTGATCTCGGTGTCAGTGCCGAGGTTCACCACCTGTCCCACGGCCGCCGAGCAGTCGGCGATGCGAACGAACCCCTCGACCGTATCCTTGACGAAGGTGAAATCCCGCGTCGGGTGAATCGAGCCGACGCGCACCTCCGTCTTGCCGGCGAGCGCCTGGACCATCACCGTCGGGATGACGGCCCGCGCGGACTGGCGCGGCCCGAACGTGTTGAACGGCCGCAGGACGGCGACGGGGAGCCCGAAGGCGTAGTGAAAGCTGAGCGCCAGCTGATCCGCGGCGATCTTCGTGGCGGCGTAGGGCGATTGACCGACCAGCGGATGTTTCTCCGAGATGGGGACGGACTGCGCCGTGCCGTAGACCTCGCTCGTCGAGGTGACGACCACCCTTGGAGTGCCGTGGCGGCGCGCTGCCTGCAGGACGTTGAGTGTCCCGGTGACGTTGGTGGCGACGTAGGACTCGGGCGCGTGATACGAGTAGGGTATCGCGATCAGCGCCGCGAGGTGAAACACGGTGTCGACGCCCTTCGCCGCCTGATCCACGCGATCCGCGTCGCGCACGTCGCCGCCGAACACCTCGACGTGCGCGCGTACCTCCGCGGGAAGATCCTCGAGCCAGCCCCAGGAGCCGAACGAGTTGTAGAGCACGAACGCGCGCACGTCGGCGCCGAGCTCCACGAGCCGTTCGACCAGATGGCTTCCGATGAAGCCTTCGCTTCCGGTGACGAGGATCTTTCGACCGTTCAGCATGACGAGATGAGCGACTTCAGGTGACGACCAGCTGTTCGAGGCGGGAGAGGAGACGGTCTGCGGCGCCCTCGAAGGTGAGCTTCGACAGCAGCTCGCGCGCTTGCGCGTCGTCGAGACGCCAGGGCTTGGCGATGAACTTCGTCAAGGCTCGAGCGAGCGCGTCGGGGTCGCCGCTCGGGACCACCTCGCCGAGACCGTAGCGCCGCGCGAGCATGCCCATGTCGCCGACGTCGCTGACGATGAGCGGCACGCCGTGCTGCAGGGCTTCGCTCATGACGATCGGGATGCTCTCCGAGCGCGAGGGGATCACCAGGCAGTCCGTGTCCGAGTAAGCCCTGGCCAGCGCCTCGTCGGAGAGCCGCCCGAGGAACCTCGCTCGCTGCGAAAGACCCGCAGCGGCGATTCTATTCTTGAGGAGCGGCGTCATCTCGCCGTCTCCCACGAAGTCCACGCGGTAGGCGTCGTGGCCACCGTTTTTCATCGCGATCAGCGCGTCGACCAAGACGTCGATGCCCTTCACCGCGATGTGTCGCCCCACGAACAGGAATCGCTTGGGGGTGTGCTCCGGCGGAGCCGTGATGGGTGCACCGCGGAACGAGCGAAACGTCGGCAGGAACTCGCAGGGGCGACCGGTCATCGACTGCACGTCGTCGCAAAGACCGTAGCCGTCCGCGTAGACCGCGGCCGCGCGGCCCGCCACACGCCGCAGCACGTTACAAATCAAATCGTTGGAGCGGTATTTGTTCACGTCCGAGCCGAGCGCCCAGAGCGCGTACGGCACTCGACTGCGGAACAAGACCTGATCCAGGTACGCGTAGAACCCCGAAGGAATCATCCAGGCGCACAGGAACGCGTCGATGCGTCGCGACTTTCTAACGAGGCGCAGGTGCCGCACGCCGTTGGCGACGAGCGACGCCGCAGACAAAGCCCCTTCCATGGACCCGAACGTCAGCTCGGCGAGGCGATCGCCCAGCTTGAGCCAGGGGAACCACACCACGTCCAGGGACGGGAGCGGCGGACTCGACGTGGGCTCGCGCACCTGGGTGAGGACGCTGACGCGGTGCCCGCGCGATTCGATGACGCGAATGACTTCCAGCAAAAAGGCCGCGTGTGCCGCATCGTCGGGGTTAGCCGGGAAGGTGCTGGTGGCGAGGCAGATGTTCATCGGCACGAGTGGAGGGGCCCCCCGACTCGTGGTCTATGGCGACGTAGAAGAAGGGTCAACAGATCTCAGACGGTCGCCGGATCGACCTTGTCGGGATCGATGCCGAGCTGGCCGATGGCGCGCGCCACCTCCGCCGCATCGGCCTGGCCCTCCAGCCGCAGGGCGTCCAGAGCAGCCACCACGATGGATTCGGCGTCCACCTCGAAATGGCGTCGCAGCGCCTCTCGCGTGTCGCTCATGCCGAAGCCGTCGGTGCCCAGAGGCACGAACCGGCCGGGCACGAACCGCGCGATCTGGTCCGCCACGGCCTTCACGTAATCCGTGGCGGCGACGAAGGGCCCCTTCACCCCGTCGAGAGCGGAGCTGACGTACGGAGTCCGGGGCTCCTCGAGCGGGTGCATGCGGTTGGCGCGTTCGCACGCGAGCGCGTCCCGGCGAAGCTCGGTGTAGCTCGTGACGCTCCAGACGTCCGCGCAGACGTCGAACTGTTCGCCGAGCAGCTCCTGCGCCTTCAAGACGGACAGCATGATCGAGCCGCTGCCGAAGAGCTGCACGCGCCGCCTCCCCTTCGTGCCGGTCTTGAACCGGTAGATGCCGCGCAGGATGCCGTCCTTCACCGCGCCGGGCGCCGCGGGCATGCGGTACGCCTCGTTCTGGAGCGTGATGTAGTAGACGACGTTCTCGCCGTTGGCGATCATCCGCTCGAGACCATTTTCGATGATCGTCGCGAGCTCGTACGCGAACGTCACGTCGTACGAGACGACGCTCGGGACCGCGCTCGCGAGCAGCAAGCTGTGCCCGTCTTCGTGCTGGAGTCCTTCGCCGTTCAGCGTGGTGCGCCCCGCGGTCGCGCCGAGCAAGAACCCGCGCGTCATCTGATCTCCCGACGCCCAGATCTGATCGCCGGTCCGCTGGAAACCGAACATCGAATAAAAGACGTAGAACGGGATCATCGGCTCGTTGTGCACCGAGTACGACGACCCCGCGGCGATGAACGAGGCCATGGATCCGGCCTCGGTGATGCCCTCTTCGAGCACCTGGCCGTCCTTGCTCTCGCGGTAATACATGAGGCGGCCCTTGTCGACGGGCTCGTAGAGCTGCCCCTGCGACGAGTAGATGCCGACCTGCGCGAACAGCGCGTCCATGCCGAACGTCCGTCCTTCGTCCGGGATGATCGGCACGATTCTCCGACCAATGGACTTGTCGCGTAGCAGCTTCGACAAAAGCCGGGTGAAGACCATCGTCGTCGAGGCCTCGCCGGACTTCATGCCGGCGTGGAACTCGCCGTACAGGTCCTCCTTCGGCAGGTCGAGCGTCACCTGCGTCTGCGGCCGCCGCTGCGGCAGCGGGCCCCCGAGCGCTCGGCGGCGTTCGATGAGGTACTCGACCTCCTCGCTGCTCGCGCCGGGGTGGTAGAAGGGCGCCTCGGCGATCTTGTCGTCGGGCACCGGAAGCTCCAGCAGATCTCGGAACCGCTTCAGCTCGATGACCTCGAGCTTCTTCTTCTGGTGCGTGACGTTGACGCCCTCGAACCCCTCGCCGAGCGTCCAGCCCTTCACCGTGTGCGCGAGGATCGCCGTGGGCTTTCCTTCGAACTCGACGGCGGCCTTGTACGCCGCGTACAGCTTTCTGAAGCTGTGACCGCCGCGCCGCAAGCGCCGGATCTGTTCGTCGCTCAGGTCGCTCACGAGCTCGAGCAGCCGCGGATCGGTACCGAAGAAGTGCTTCCGGGTGTACGCGCCGTCGGCGGTCGCGTAGCGCTGGAGATCTCCGTCGACGACGTCGTTGCAGCGGCGCACGAGAGCGCCGTCTTCGTCGCGCGCGAAGAGCGGATCCCACTCCGGACCCCAGATCACCTTGATGACGTTCCAGCCCGCGCCGCGGAAGACGGCCTCGAGCTCCTGGATGATCTTGCCGTTGCCGCGCACCGGGCCGTCGAGGCGCTGCAGGTTACAGTTCACGACGAAAATGAGGTTGTCGAGCCCTTCGCGCGCCGCGATGCTCAGGCTGCCGAGCGACTCGGGCTCGTCGGTTTCGCCGTCGCCGAGGAACGCCCACACCCGAGACCGCGACGTGTCGGCGATGCCGCGGTT
The DNA here is from genome assembly GCA_035547195.1 of Polyangiaceae bacterium. GTDB lineage: Bacteria > Myxococcota_A > Polyangia > Polyangiales > Polyangiaceae > DASZVB01. The sequence goes on along the minus strand of DASZVB010000118.1, from coordinate 148,636 downwards.
GTGCAGATAGCGGTTGAAGCGCGCCTGGTAGATGGCGTGGAGCGGCCCGAGCCCCATGCTCACGGTGGGAAACTCCCAGAACGTCGGGAGCAGGCGCGGATGGGGGTACGACGGCAGACCGTGCCCCCGCTCCACTTCTCGGCGGAAGCGCTCGAGGTGCCCGACGTCGATGCGCCCCTCGAGGAACGCGCGCGCGTAGATGCCTGGAGCGGCGTGCCCCTGAAAGTACACCTGGTCGCCCGAGCCCTCGCCGTTCTTGCCGCGGAAGAAATGGTTGAACCCGAGCTCGACGAGGCTCGCGCTCGACGCATACGTCGAAAGATGCCCCCCGATTCCCGCCGAGTGGATGTTCGCGCGGTGAACCATGGCGACCGCGTTCCAGCGCACGACGCGACGGATGCGCTTCTCGATGACCGCGTCGCCGGGGTGATCCGGCGATTCCGCCGGCGGAATGGTGTTGACGAAGTCCGTCGTGAGGGGCCCGTCGGGCAGCGCACCGCCGCGCCGCGCGACCTCCAGGATGCGTTTGATCAAGAATCGGGCGCGACGTTTGCCGCGCGATTCGAGGACGGACACGAGCGATTCCACCCACTCGTTCGTCTCCTCTGGGTCGGCGTCGAGTGGCTCGGGACGGAACGTATGCACGGGAGAAGCCCTCCGGTTCAGAATCAGTAGAGCACGAAACGCGCGCGACCGAGCTTTGTTGTGCGCCGCGCGCAAGGGCGCTTGCCGCAGCCGGCTCGGTACCTATAGAACTCGAACGCTCGGATGACCCGCGCCGTCCAGCTGGCTACGTTCATTGGGATTGCGCTCGGCCTCCTCGGCGCCATCCACTTCTACGTGTGGCTGCGGCTGGTGGCGGATCCGGCGCCCCCCCCGGTCGGCCGGCGCCTCCTCACGGGCGCCTTCGTCGCGCTGTACCTCGCCATCCCCGCGACGTTCTACGTCAGTCGCGCGCGGGACATCGGCGCCCGCCGCCTGCTCGCCATGCCGGGCTACGTCTGGATGGGCGTGGTCTTCATCCTGTTCATGCTCTTCGCGAGCGTGGACATCGTTCGGCTCGCGGGAGCAGCGCTCCAGCGCCTTGCCGGCGAGACGCCGCCGAGCGACCCGGCGCGACGCATCGCCGTCGCGCGCCTCTTCGCCTTCGCTGTCGCCTCCGTGGGCGGCGGCGCGACGCTCGCGGCGCTCCGCTCGGGCCTCGGCCCGGTCCACGTGAAAGAGGTGCGCGTACGGCTAGAGCGTCTGCCCAGGCAGCTCGACGGCACGACCATCGTGCAGCTCAGCGACGTGCACGTCGGTCCCACCATCGGACGCTCCTTCGTCGAGCGGATCGTCGATCAGGTGAACGCGCTCTCGCCGGATCTCGTCGCCATCACCGGAGATCTCGTCGACGGCTCCGTCTCCGAGCTCGCGGACCAAGTCGCCCCCATCGCCGAGCTGAAGTCGCGCTACGGCACCTACTTCGTCACCGGCAACCACGAGTTTTACTCCGGTCGCGAGTCCTGGTGCAGAAAGCTCCGCTCGCTCGGCATCCAGGTCCTGAGCAACGAACGCGTCTCCATCGGCGAAGGCGCGGCGAGCTTCGACCTCGCCGGCGTCGAAGACTACAACGCGACTCGCTTCGGCATCGCCTCCGACGTCGGCAAGGCCGTGGAAGGGCGAGATCCGAATCGCGAGCTCGTGCTGCTCGCGCATCAGCCAAGGTCGGCGTTCGCCGCCGACCAGCACGGCGTCGGTCTCCAGCTCTCCGGCCACACGCACGGCGGGCAGATCTGGCCGTGGAGCTACTTCGTGTACCTGCAGCAGCCCGTCGTGGCCGGGCTGTCGCGCATCGGGCGAACGCTGGTCTACGTGAGCCGCGGCACCGGCTATTGGGGGCCACCGATGCGCCTCCGCGCGCCGGCGGAGATCACGCGCATCGTCCTCGAAAGCGCGTGACGTTTTCACGTGAGGCGCGCCGCGATGCAATCGGCGACGCGCATGCCGTCCATCGCGGCGCTCATGATGCCGCCGGCGAAGCCGGCGCCTTCGCCCGCCGGATAGAGCCGCGGGACGTCGCGCGACTCGAGCGTCTCCGGGTCGCGCGGGACGCGCACCGGAGAGCTCGTTCGCGATTCGACCCCGACCAGCACCGCGTCTTCGGTCATATAGCCGCGCAGCCGTCGCTCGAAGACGCGCAGCGCCGCGCGCAGCCGCTCGGCGAAGGGCAGCCCCGTGACGTCGAGCACTTCGGCGACGTCCGACGGCGTGAGCCCCGGGATGTAGCTCGCTTTCGGCAAGGTCGTCGAGGCTCGCCGGGCGACGAAATCCGTCGCGCGCGTCGCCGGAGCGCGGAGCATGCCGCCCCCGGCCTCGGCCGCCTTCTGCTCGATCGCGCGCTGCAACGCGATGCCGCCCAGCGGTCCGCGAAAGCCGGCGCGCTCGACGTCCTCCGGTTCGACGCTGACGACGAGCCCGGAGTTCGCGAAACGTGAATCGCGCCGCGACAGGCTCATGCCGTTCACCACGACCCCGCCCGGCTCCGTCGCCGCCGGCACGATGAATCCCCCGGGGCACATGCAGAAAGAGAAGACACCGCGTTCGTCCACCGTCTCGGCCAGGCGATACGGCGCGGCCGGCAAGGCGGGGTGACCGGCAGCGTCGCCGTACTGGATTCGATTGATCAGCGGCTGCGGGTGCTCGATGCGAACGCCGAGCGCGAACGGCTTCGCCTCGAGCCGCACTCCGTGTTCGGCGAGCATCGCGTAAACGTCGGACGCCGAGTGCCCCGTCGCGAGCACCACGAAATCCGACGCGAGCTCGGCGCCGTCGGCCAAGCGGACACCCGAGACGCGCCCGGACGCGTCCTTCGAGAGTCCCACGACGCGCGCGCCGAAACGGAACACGACGCCGACGCTCTCGAGCTCCGCGCGCAAACTGCCGACGACCTTCGGCAGCAGATTCGAACCGATGTGCGGGCGCGCGTCGGTGAGCACCGCGCGCGGCGCGCCGTGGCGCGCGAGGATCTCGATGACGTCGCGGACGCTGCCGCGCTTGTGCGCGCGCGTGTAGAGCTTCCCGTCGCTGTACGTTCCGGCGCCGCCCTCGCCGAAGCAGTAGTTGCTGTCGCCGTCGACCGTGCCGTGTCGATTGAGCCCCTTCAGGTCGCGGCGCCGCGGCTGCACCAGCTTACCGCGGTCGACGACGACGCTCCCGTGCCCCTTGCGCGCGAGCTGATACGCGCAGAAGAGACCCGCGGGGCCGTCGCCCACGATGACGACGCGCGGCGCGCCGACTTCGCGCGGGTGCGGTGCGCCGAGATCCGCCGTCTCTTCGGCGCCGAGCTCGAAGAGCAAATGGAAACGCACCGAGCCGCGCCGCGCGTCGATCGAGCGCTTCCGCAGGACGATGTTCGGCAGCGATTCGCCGGCCACGCCGAGCGCCTTCGCCGCCCGCGCGCGCACGGACGCGTCGTCGATCGGCTCGTCGAGGCCGAAGTCGAGTGCGAGCTCCGTGGGAATCGGCACCGCGTCGTTCTAGACCACGGCGACGCCCGCGGACACCGCCGCCGGTGCTCTTCGCGCGTGATACTCCGGCCCCATCTTGCACTCTAACACCATGTAAATGCACCGATTTTAAGTGACACGATCCGATGTTACTTACACTGATTGATGTCTCAGTTAAAAGTGACCGAGTTCGCCGGGCGCGGCCGACCGGGAAACGCGAGTAACGAGCGAAGGGCATCTCGCTTAGGAAGATCGGTAACCATGACGATGAACGTCGAACCCGAAGCGTCCCGCTCGAACCCGAACCGCAACACCGAAGAATGTCGCGAGCTCAAGCGAACGCTCGCCGCCGCCTTCAGGATGATCGCGCGTCGCAAGATGGACGACGGCATCGCCGGCCACATCAGCTGCCGCGTTCCGGGCACTCGGGATCAATTCTGGGTGAATCCGCTGGGACTTTTCTTCGAGGAGGTGACGGCCGACGATCTCTTGGTCGTCGACTTCGCCGGCAACATCCTCGAAGGCGATCGCCCTTACAATCAAGCGGCGTTCGCGATCCATGCCACCCTCCACGCGGAGCGACACGATATCCAGGCGATCTGCCATACGCATCCCCCGAAGGGGACGGCCTTCGCGGCGCTCGGGCGCGAGATAAAGATCCTCGATCAGACGGCGTGCTCGTTCTTCGAAGATCACGCGCTCGTCCGAGAGTACGACGGCGTCGTCGCGAGCAAGGATCAAGCGAAGACTCTCGCGCGCGGGATCGGCGGCAAGCGCGTCGCGGTCTTGCAGAACCACGGCCTCATCACGCTGGGACAATCCATCGAGCAAGCGACCATCGACATGCTCGACCTCGAGCGCACCTGCGAGCTCAACCTTTCGGTCCTCGCGCGCTGGGACGAGGTCATCGAAGTGGACGCGGAAACCGCGCGACAGGCGAAGGCCGTTTTCACGAGCGCCGGGCGTCTCTATCTGCAATGGCGCGCGCTCGTCCGTCAGATAGAGCGCCAGAAGCCGCACTACGCCGGCAGCTACGCGACGCAGTGAAGTCGCCGCGCGATCCCCGTCGCACACATCTTGAGCCAATCTACAGATTCGTGACCCGTCGCACGAGCCGGATGACACGTCCCACACGTGTGATCGATCGTTGATCCGGATCCAGCGAGATTGCGGCGCTCGGCAAGCGTATTTCGCGTTGGATTTGGTTTCTGTTCGCGCCGTCTACCGACGGTTCGAGCGGATCGCGACACCTCGATGAGCGCGTCGCGCTGCGACGAACCACACGGTGGATCGGCGCGCACCCTCATGGAAGGTTCACAAAACAAAATGCGCATTGCGTGCGCGCAAATTGTTCGCTGCGTGTAACCGGCGCGCGGCTCTAGTGCACGAGCGCATTAGCGTGTGGACACGTTCGTGCACCGGGTTATATGTGCGGACGTCTCGCGCGCCGTCGCTGCGTGCCATGCGATCTCTCCTCGCATTCGTCGACGCGATGTCGCGCATTCATGGTTTGCTTGCGTATCGATTCGATGATCGCGAACTGAGGAGATAAAAATGAAATCGAGGACCTACACTCTGATCGCGAGCGGCGTGCTCGCAACGTCCGCTCTCGCGTTCGGCGCCTGCAGCTCCAACAGCGGGCCGAGCTCGACCGACGACGGCACCGATCAAGTGGCGAGCGCGCTCGACCCGATCACGCCGTTCCAGTGTCGCGACGCGATCCGGCAATGCGTGGACACGTCGTGTCAGTCGCAAATCAAGGATCTCCTGTCGACGTTCCCATTCACGCCGCGGAACCTGCTCGCGGTCGTCGCGCTCCAGCAATGTGCGTTCAAGAGCTGCAGCCAGGCGTGCAGCGGCGGGCTCGGCGGCGCAGGCGGCGTGGGCGGCGTGGGCGGCGCCGGCGGCTCGACGGCAACCGGTGGCGCCACAGCGGCGGGAGGCGCCACGGCAGCCGGAGGCGCCACGGCGGCCGGAGGCACCACGGCGAGCGGCGGCGCCACCGAAGCTGGAGGCACTACCGCGAGCGGCGGCACCACCGAAACCGGCGGCACGACGAGCGCGGGCGGCTCCGCCGAAACCGGCGGCACGACGGCAACCGGCGGCACCACGGCGAGCGGCGGCACCACCGAAACCGGCGGCAGCACGGCGAGCGGCGGCACCACGGCGAGCGGCGGCACGACCTCCACCGGCGGCACCACCGAAACCGGCGGCACGACTTCCACCGGGGGCACCACCGCGAGCGGCGGGACTACGTCCACCGGAGTGGACATAACTGGGACCTGGGCGTCGCACGTCACCACGGCCGGCACCTTGAGCGCGCCGCTCGTCGGTAGCACGAGCGCCAACATCGATCTCATCCTGCGCCTCGTCGTCACCGAGTCGGCCTCGACGCTCGATGGAACCCTACAGATCTGTCAGCTCAACACGACCACGACGCCCGACGCGAACTCGTTGAAGGTCACCTTCACGCCCGCGGTGCTCGCGACGCTGCAGGCGAGCGTCTCCGAGCCGGCCTTCACGGCGATGATCGGTCAACCGGTGCCGCTACCCACGGTGACGATCCTCTCCGGCATCGATTCCATGGGTAACGAGGTGGACGCGGACATGGACGGCAATCCGGGTGTCACCATCCCGTCCAACGTCGCGGGCCTGATCATGCTGAACGCCTACACGGGCCTGACGATCAAGACGAGCTTGACCTCGACCCTCACGGACCCGAACACGATCAGCGGGACGGCGTCCTTCACGACCAATGGCACCGTGTTCGGCTCGGACAACGCACTGCTCACCAGCGGCACCATCAGCGTCACGCCGTCTTCGAGCTCCATCCCCTTCACGGCGACGAAGCTCGCGGGCGATGTGCCCTGCAGCCAGGTGATCAGTCAGTTCTCGATGTGAGTGGCGGGCCTCGGGTGGCAGCGCCGGCGCGGGGAGATTTGCCCCTCGCCCTTCACGGCGGGCGACCCCGCGGCGCCCCTGCGACGGACGAGCGTGATATAAGCCGGCGCTCCACCCGAGGAGACGAACGTCATGAGTGAAATCAGAAAAGGCGCGGTTGTCTGGAAGGTTCCCACGGATCTCGAGGGGCCCGAAATCAAGGTCGGTGACAAAGCGCCGGCGGGCTTCACGCTCGTGGCGACCGACATGAGCGAAGTGAAGGGGCAAGATCTCGCGGGCACGGTCCGCGTTCTCTGCGCGGTGCCCTCGCTCGACACTCCGGTGTGCGACGTCGAGATGCGGCGTTTCAACACGGAAGCGGCGAAGCTCCCGGGCGTCACCGTGGCCGCCATCTCGCTGGATCTGCCCTTCGCCGCGAAGCGCTGGTGCGGCGCCACCGGCAGCGAGAAGATCCGCGCGCTCAGCGACTACAAGTATCGCGACTTCGGGACGTCCTACGGCGTGTTCGCGCCGTCGAAGGGCCTGCTCGCCAGGGCCGTGTTCGTCATCGGCAAGGACGACCTCGTCAAGCACGTCGAATACGTGCCGAACGTCGGTCAAGAGCCGAACTACGACGCGGCGCTCGCGGCGACGAAGTCGCTGCTCTGAGCTCAGCCCGAAGGCAGCCGGTGCTCGACGAGACGGTCCGGTCCGAGCGCGCGGCGTGCGAGCTCCAGGAGCCGCGCGTGGTGCGTGAAAAAGAGGACCTGTGTCGTCTTGGCGATCTCGCCGAGGACGCCGAGCGCCGCTTCGGCGCGCGCGTCGTCCGAGTGAATCAAGACGTCGTCGAGCACCAGCGGCATCGGCTCGTTGAGCTTCGCGTATCGCTCGAGGCTCGATAGCCGGAGCGCGAGATAGAGCTGGTCGCGGGTACCATCGCTGAGCGCCGCGACCTTCACGCCCTCGCCGCCGTCCGCGCGCACGGCGAGGAGCACGGGCTCGTCGTTCTCTCCCACACCGACACGAAGACCCGAGTAGCGCCCCAAGGTGAGGCGCGGCAAGAGGTCGCTGGCGCGCGCGAGCACCGGGCCCTGATTCTCCGCCCGATACGCTTCGATTTCGCGCGAAAGCAAGATCGAGGCGAGGCGGACGCGGACGTACCTTCTGACGTGGCGCTTGAGCGTGGCGACCCGCGCTTCGAGCAGCGCCGCGGCGTCGGCGGCGTTCGTGTGCGCCATGCTGTGGACGCCGTGATCGAGGTGGCCCGCCTTCTCCGAGGCTTGCGCCATTTGATCCGAGAGCTCTTCGAGCTCGCCGTCGAGCTCGCGGAGGCGCGCGCGCGCGCGATCCAGATCGAGGCCGGAGGTCTCCGCTTCGAGCGCCTCGATGGGAGCGCCGTCGCCCGCGGCGACGAGCTCGTTCTCGACGGCCGCGAGCTGCCGCCGGAGCTCGAGCGCCGCTCGCGAGCGCTTCTCGGCTTCCTCGAGCTGTTCGACGCTTCCGACGCGCGAGAGCGCGACCAGCGCGCGCAGCCGCGCTTCGGCGTCCGCGCGGCGCATCGCGTGCTCGGCGAGCGATCGCAAGAGCCCGGCGAGCTCCGCTTCCAGACGTTCGCGCTCCGCGTGCTCGAGGCGCGCCTTCTCCACGGCGCGTACCAGCCGCTCCGCGGCCTCGGCCGGCGGCAGCTCCGAGAGCTCCGGGGCGAGCGAACGGCAGCGCTCGCGCACGTCGTCCGCGAACCGAGCGGCGTCGCGATCGATCCCCTCGATGCGACGGCGCAAGCCTTCGGCCTTCTCCACCTGGCGCAGGAGCTGGGTCATGGCGTCGAGCACCGCGAACGCCTCCTCTTCCGTCGGCGACGTCCCGAGGCCGAGCACGCTCACCGCCTCGGTCCACGCCGCGCGCCACGCCGCTATCTCGGATTCGCATCGCGAAACGTCCGCCGTCGCCCGCGCGATCGAGAGGTCGACGTCGACCGCCGCGGCGAAGTCCCTTGCCCAGGCCCGCATTTCGGCGGGGGCGCGCGGCGAAAGGCCGATTTTCGTCCAGGCTGCTTGCCACCGCTCTTCGAGGTCCGCGCGCCGGCCGGCGTTCTGTTCGAGGGCCTTCCGTGCGTCTTCGGCGTCCTCCGCTGCGGCCCGCTCTTCGGATTCGAGGCCCGCGAGCGCTGCGACCCGACCCGCTTCGCGGCGCAGCCGATCGGCCACGCCGTCGGCGCGGCTCACCTGCGCCTCGTACGTCGCGACGTGCGCGTCGGTCGCGGGCGTGCTCGACGATAGAGCGCGCTTCAGCTCGCGCCACGCGCCCTCCCTGTCTGCGCGCGCGGTTCTGAGCTCGTCCTCGGTCGGAACGTCGCCTTCGCGCCGCAGCGCGAAGAGCCGGCGCTCGACGTCCCGGAGCCGCGTCCGCATTTGCTCTCCGTGTCGTTCGAGCCGTGCCCGCTCGGCGTCGAGCTCCGACGCCTCGGCCGCGAACCGTTCGACGAGCTCGAGCGACGGCGCTCGGGCTTCCGACGGGGACGCGAGCGACGTCTGCACGCGTTCGCGCTCGACGTCGCTCGCGGCGGAGACGAGGCGCGCGACGAGGTGGGCTCGCTCGGCCAGAGCGTCCGATAGACGCCGGCGCGCGTCGTCGGCCTTGTCGTCCAGGCGCTGACGGCGAGCGGCCAGCGCGCGGATCCTGGTCTGGCTCGCGACCGCCGGCTGAAGGCTCGACGACGTGCGCTGCGCGCCGATGGCTTCCAAGGATTTCTCGATCGTCGCTTCGACGGCGGCGGCGCTCGATACGAGCTTCGGTCGGTCGATCTGCGCCGAGAGGTGACTGCCCCGTCGATCGCGCAAATCGGCGAGGACGGCGTCGTCGACGTCGAGCAAATGCTCGCCTACGGAGAGCGCGGAGAGCCGCTCGCGAACGGACGCCGCGCGCGCGGTGTCGCGCGCCGCTTCGCGTTCCGCTTCGGCCAGGTCGCGGAGCGCGGTGGTCCGCTGCGCGGTGGCGTCTTCGGCGAGCTCCACGACCGCACCGAGCGCCGCGAGCCGCTCGCCGAGCTCTTGCCGGCGCCGCAACCCGGGTAAGACGGTCACGGCGCGGGTGAGACGCACTTGCTCCGCGGCGATTTCCGTGCGGCGCGCTCGAAGCTCTTCACGCGCGCGGATCGCGTCCGAGAGGGCGCGCTCTTGCTCGAGGTATTTCGTCGGGCTCGTCGCGGCATTCCGCAAATCGTCCCGCGCCTCTTTCACGGCCGCGATGGCCTGGGGAACGCGGCGCTCTCTCGCGCGCGGGACGAACAGCTCGTCCGCCTCGCGCTCGAGGTCGACGGCGAGCCGATGGATGCCGCGACCGCCGACGCCGGCCGCGAACAGGCTCTCTCCCACGTTTCCGCGACCGGCCAGCAACGCCTCGGCGCTCTCGCGCAGGCGCACGTGATCCAGCCCGAAGAGCCCCTCGAACAGCTCGCGCGTCGCGCCCTGGAGCAGCGGCGCGAGCGCGGCGTCGTCCATCGGGCTCCCGTCGGCGGCCAGGAGCGTATTCTTGCGCCCCTTCCGGCGAACGACCTTCAGGCGCGCTCCGCGCCTGCTCTCGAGGAGCGCGCCGATACGGAGCTCGGAGGGCGCGTAGCGATGCGCGTCCGTGGTTCGCTCCGGGATCCCGAAGAGCACGTCGGAGATCGCGCGCAGCGTGGTGCTCTTGCCGGCTTCGTTCGGGCCGTAGACGAGCTCGAGCACCTCCGGACGCTCGCCGAAGTCCAGACGTTCGCCGGCGAACGGCCCGAACGCCATGAGCTCGAGCTCGAGGATCTTCACTCGTCGCCCCCGAGCGCCGCGAGGGCGGGGAGGAGCAGCTGCTCGACCTCGGCGAGCGGCTCGACGAGCGCCGCTTCGTCGTCGAGGTGGATGGCGTCGACGCCCTCGCGCACCTCCGCGGGGAGCTTTGCCCGGAGATCCGCGAGCTCGCCGAGGAGCGCGGCGCGGGAATCGGCGTCCGTGCGCAGCGCGACCAGCGCGCGCGCGACCTGGCCGAGCGCGTCGTGACGTTCCGCGAGGCGTTCGACGTCGAGCGGCGCGCGCGTCTCGAGCACCACGCGCTCGAGAAAGAGCTCGCCGGCGAACTCGGTCGCCGCGGCGCGCAGCTCCGCTTCCCATCGATCCGCCTGAGCGACCAGGGCGGAGTGCGCGCGCGAGCCGCCGCGCACGACCAGGCGAGCGGCGAGCAGGCGTCCCTCCGCCGCCGCCACCTCCGACGCGAGCGTCGCGCGTCCGAGCTCGAGCACGTCTTCCGGACCCGACGCCTCGGAGGCGTCGACGTCGCACACCGCCCACCGCACCACGTCGAGGGTCCGGTGCTCCACGGATTCGACGCGCACGCCGTCGGCTTCGACGAGCGTCGCGCCCTTCGGGCCCGTCTCCTTCACGTGACGGCCCTGCAGGTTTCCGGGGAACACGACCCAGGGCGCGCGTGACAGCACCTCGCGCCGGTGCACGTGCCCGAGCGCGAAATATTCGTAGCCTTTTCCGGCGAGCGACTCGAGCGTGCACGGCGCGTAGTCGTCGTGGCCGGGGCGGCCGGTGAGCGACGTATGCAAGATGCCGACGTTGAGCGCGCCGCGCAGCGGGTCCGGATATCCGCGCGACAGATCGTCCTTGGTCGAGCGATCTCGAAAGCTCTGACCGTGCACCGCGACGCCGATGTCGTCGAAGACGTGGGTCACCGCCTTCGCATGATCCAGCTCGAGGACGTGCTCCGGAAGCTTCAGGTGCCGCGTGATCTGGCTCGCCGCGTCGTGATTGCCCCGCACGACGACGACCCGCGCGCCGATCTCCCTCAGGCGATTGAGCTGTGCCACGAAGAAGAGGCCCGTCGAGTAGTCCTTCCAATCTCCGTCGTACACGTCACCCGCGACGAGGAGCAGCCGCGCGTTCTCCGCGAGGCACAGATCGACCAGCGCCTCGAATGCGCGACGCGTTGCGCCGCGGACCTCGTCCACCGGCGCACCCGGATAGTGCTCGAGCCCGAGCAGCGGGCTGTCCAGATGCAGGTCGGCGGCATGGACCAGCTTCACTTTGGCGACGTCATAGCATGCGCGAGCACTACAGCGGGCCCGCTCGAGGCGACTGTCGCGCGCTGGGAGGACATTGCTTGTCGCGCCCCTAGTCTGGTAATTGCGAATCCGGGCGTTCTCACCTTCGTGGCAAGGCAGACACTTTCTCGGTTCTCGTCGGCCTTCGCGCGCGCGCGGTCGCTGCTCGAGTCGCCGCGTCTGCCGTTCTTCGCCGCGGCGGTGGCGTTTCTGCTCACGAGCCCGTCCCTCTTCGCGGGGTTCGCGACCGAAGACTGGGTGCAGCGCGGCACCCTGCAGATCACAGAGCTGCGTAGCCTCGCGGACCTGAACGCCTTCGGTCACGGCGGCTTCTGGACGGCCCGCGAGATCGCCAAGCGCAACCGCGAATATCAGCTCGCCGGCTGGTTTCCCTGGCTCACGGATCCTCACTTCGACGTGTCGTTCTTTCGGCCCGTCGCGTCGCTGACGCACTACGCCGACTACGTCCTGTGGCCGGATCGACCGTGGATCATGCACGTCGAGAACGTGCTCTGGTACGCCGCGCTCGCGGCGGTCGTCGCGTCTTACCACGCGCGGCTCGTCGCGCCTCGCTGGGCGGCGGCGCTCGCGAGCGTCCTCTACGCCGCCGACGACGCGCACGGGCATCCCGTCGGTTGGATCATGAACCGCAACGCGGTCATGGCGGCGTTCTTCTCCGTCGTCGCGCTGGACTTGCACGACCGCTTCCGGCGCGACGATTTCTGGCTCGGCGCGCCGCTCGCCGCCGTCGCGTTCGCCCTCGCCCTGGGCTCCGCGGAGCTCGCGACGTGCGCGGTCGGCTACTTCATCGCGCACGCGCTGTTCGTCGACCGCGCACCGTGGAAGAAGCGGCTCGCCGGCGCGCTGCCGTGGCTCGTGCCGCTCGCGGCGTGGGCGGTCTTCTATCGGCGGCTCGGCTTCACCACCCGGGGATCCGGGCTTTATATCCATCCCCTCGCGGCGCCGCTCGAATACGTCCTCGACGCGGCGGAGCGCGGGTCCGTCCTCCTCATGGGGCAGCTCGCCGCCCCCTTCTCCGATTCGTGGACGCACTCGGAGCCCTACGCCCAGGGGCTCATCGCGTTCTGGGCGGCGATGATTCTCTGGGTGCTCGCGGCCGTCGCGTGGCCACTGGTCCGCGACGACCGACGCGCGCGCTTCTGGCTCGCCGGGCTCTTGCTCTCGCTGCCCCCGGCGTGCGCGACCTTCCCGGAAGATCGCTTGCTGCTCTTGGCGGGCGTCGGCGCGTTCCCGTTCACGGTCTTGCTCGTCGCGAGAATCGCCGAACGCGCGGCGAGGCTCGAGAAGCTCCCGTTCGCCGAGCGCCTCGTGGCCGTCACCCTCGCCTCGGTCCACGGCTTTCTGGGGCCCGCGCTGCTCCCCGGGCGCTCGCTTCACATGCGGCGCTACGACACGCGCGTCCAGTCCGCTGGCCGGAGCGCGTTCGCCATGCCCAAAGGCGCGCACCCCGACGTTCTGTTCGTCCTGAACGGCGAGGACTTCTACTTCACCGGCATGATGGGGATCACGCGCGTCGCCCGCCGCGAGCGCACGACGCCTCGCCTGCTGACGCTCGCCGGCACGCTCGAGCCCGTGGCGGTCCGCAGGCTCGACGAGCAACGCCTCGAGGTGCGGCCGCGCGAGGGTTTCGTGTCCCGGACGTTCGACCGGCTCTACTTCAGCAGCACCGCGCCGTTCCGCAGGGGCGTCACCCTGGACCTCGCCGGAATCGACGTGACCATCGCGGAAGTGAACCAGTGGGGCGAGCCCACCGCCGCGATTTTCACGTTCGCCTATCCGCTCGAAGCGGCCGCTTACCGCTGGGTGGTCTGGAAGCACGACCACTACGAAAGATTCGTCTTGCCCAAGGTCGGCGACACGGCGGTAATCGAGGGCTGATCCGCCCCTGCGATGACCGAGATGCGTACCGCGCCGCCCGACCGCGACCGCCGTGAGGCGCGCGCCGCAGCGGCGTTGCTCGCCCTGCTCTCCGTCGCGTACCTCACGTATCTCGCGTTCTACGTCCCGCGGCTGAACAACTTCGTGTACAGCGACCGGGAGTTCACGGGGTGGGTCGGTCCGATCGCGACGCGGCTGAACCACGGCGCGCGCCTCTACCGCGACATGGTCCTGCCGATTCCGCCGGGGAGCTTCGCGCTCCTCGCGCTGGTGCAGCGGATTTCCGGCAAGGTGCTCCTGCTGCAAGAGCTGTGGACCGCGGCGCTGTCGCACTGGGCGATGGGGCTCATCGCCTACGCCGTCGCGGCGAAGTACTCGACGCGCAAGGTCGGGCTCCTCGTCGCGACGGTGACGGTCGTGATCGTCACGCAGGCCCCGAAGGAATGCGTGTACGACCACACGTCGCTGCTCTGCGCCTGGATGTCGGTCTACACGGGGCTTTGCGCGTTGCTCGGCGACGGCAAGCGCGCGGACCGAAACTGGGCCGCTACCGGGCTTCTTTCGGGCTTCTCGCTCGCGTTCAAGCAGAGCACCGCGACCGGGCTGGTCGCCGGCTGGGGGCTCGCGCTCGCGTATCGCTGGATCGTCGAGCGGCGCGCGAAGCGCCTGGACGCGGCGCGCGAAAAGGTGCGCGCCGCCGGCGCGTACGCTCTCGGCTTGGGCGTAGGGCTCTCGCTCGTGGGGCTCGTGGTCGTCGCGGTGGGCGCGAGCGTGGGCGATTTCGTGCAAGCCGTGTTCGTGGACGGGCCCCCTCTCAAGGGCGGAACCCGGACGCTGCTCGCGAATCTCTTTTCGTTCGTGTTCCACTTCGACGCCATCCGGAACACCATCGTGCCGACGGCGATCATCCTCGGCATCGGGCTTTCGATGGCGCGCCGGCGCGGCAACGTGCACGTCGGCGCCGAGCCGGAGCGCGGCGGCTCGCTGGATCGCTCGGGCGTCGCGCTCCTCGCCGCCGCGTCCCTCGTGACCTTCGGCGTCGCGACGGCCATGCTCGCCGGCGAAATCCGCGGCCTCGAGCTCCACTTCACCGCCATCGCCGAGGGGCTGAAGAACGTCCCCGCTTACGGGTTCGTTTACGCGATGCTCTTCTTCGCGGCGCACTTGCACGAAAAATCCGCGCCCACGGCGCGCGCGCGCGAACGCGGACACGCTTTGAACGCGCTGATCCTCGCGACGATGACGGCGTCCTTGGTGTACGACACGTCCTTCGTCGAGTTCATTCCGTTCTACTTCAACGATCCGAGCATCCCGGTCGTCCTCCTGTGTCTGTTCGTCGCGACGGAAGAGAGCGGCCTCGTCTGGGCGACGCCGCTCGTGCTCGCGACGGCGATGCTGCCCCTCTACGGCATCAAGCTGAATCGCGCGCTCTCCGACGACACGTACGTCGAGGCCACCCAATGGAAGGGGCTCCGCGTCAATTACCGCGGCGTCGAGGTGCTCCGAGCGGCGATGCGCGCGGAGGAGCTCGCCGGCCCCACGGGGACGGTGCTGGTGCTCCCGGAAGACGAGGAGCTCGTCGGCGTCATCGACCGGCCGCGGCCCCGGCTCTCCGGCGCGATCATCTTCGTCGATCAGTATCCGAAACGGCTTCTCGCCGCGGATCTGCGCGAGCTCGACGCGCATCCGCCGGACGTCGTGATCCTCCATCCGCGGCGCGCGCGCGATTGGCGTTCCGTCTTCCACACCTGGACGAGCGGTAGCGCCGCCGAAGAACTGACGGATCACGTCCTCACGAAGCTCTTGCCCCGGCGCTACGTGCTCGACAGCTCCTACCCCACCATCTACTTCTGGGACCAGGGGCAGCTCGACGTCTATCGCCGGAAAGGCGAGCCCGGGCGATGAACGGCGGCGCAGGAAGAGAAGCGACCCGCGACGAGCGCATCGCGCGCGGGCTCCTCGGCGTAACGGTTCTCGCGTTCGTCCTCTTCTGCGTCGAGTTCGTCCCGCGGCTCACCAACGCGCACTTCGGGGACGTGGAGTTCACCGGCTGGAGCGGCCCGCTCGGCTCCCGGCTCTTGCGCGGCGAACGTCCCTACGTGGATTTCGTCCTGCCGATCCCGCCGGGGAGTTTCGTGCTCCTCGCTCTGCTCGAAAAGCTGTGCGGGCGTCCGCTACTTTTGCAGGAGCTCGCGCTCAACGCGACGATGCACCTCTGCATGGGGCTACTCGCCTATGCCATGGCGCGCACCATCTCGTCGCCCAAGGTGGCCGTGCTCACCGCCGTCGCGACGCTCGGCACCGTCATTCAGCTGAACAAGGAGTGCGCCTACGATCACACCGCGCAAGTCGTCGCCTGGGTGAGCGTCGCCGCGGGCATGAGCGCGCTCGCTTCTCGAGACGCCGCACGGCGGGCGCGGCGCTGGATCGTCACCGGCGCGCTCGCCGGCTTCACGCTGGCGTTCAAGCAATCGACGGCGATCGGCTCCGTGCTCGGCTGGTTCCTCGCGTTCGCGTATCTCGCCTTTGCCGACGCGCGCGCGGGCCACCCGGGTCACGGCCGCCAAAGGCTCGCCGAGCTGGTCCTCTATCTCCGTGGCGTCGCGTTCGGGCTCGCGGCGGTCTGGCTCCTGCTCCTCTTGCTGGGCAGCACCGCGCGCGCATTTTTTCAGGCCACCTTCGTGGACGGTTCCATCTTGAAGGGCGGCCCGAAGTTCTTGCTCCGCAACCTCACGTCGTATCTCTTCGACTTTCCCTCGTACGCCGCGCCCCTCGCGGCGATCGCGGCGTTCGTGTACCTGGGCTACCGCGTCGTCGTGCGCTCGGGCGGCCTTTCCATCGACGACGAGGGCGACCGCGAAGCCCCGTTTCGTCGCTGGGAAGTCGCGACGGTGGCCGCGCTCGTCGTCGCGACGTTCGGCGGCGGCTTTCTCGTGCTGGCCCTCGGTCTCAAACCTTATCCGGTGCGCTTCATCGCGCAGATCGACCGACTCAAGATGCTGCCGCCGATGACGCTCGTGACGCTCGCGGCGCTCTTCGTCGCCGATCTCGTTCCGAGCGGCGCTCCGCGTTCGGCCGGTTATTTCCCGGATTGGGACGCCGCGAGCCGGCGCCTCAACGCGGGCGCCCTCGCGGCGTTCGCCGCCTCGTTGATGCACAACACGTCGGCCCCGGAGTTTCGGCCCTTCTACGACAACAACGCCGTCATCCCGCTCGCGTTCCTGTCGCTCTTCATCGTCCTCGAGCGCGCCGATCTGCGCGTCGTGTCCGCGGCGCTCCTCGCGCTATTTCTCTTCAGCGCGGCCGGCAACAAGTTCTTCCGCGCCATGACCGCGAACGACCCCATCGGCACGAACGGGCACTGGGCGTGGCTGCGGCTCAACGAGCACGATTTCACCATCGCCGTCGCCGCGGCGCGAGCGCGTCAGCTCGCGGGCCCCAAGGGGACGGTGCTCGTGCTCCCCGAAGACGTCCAGCTCGAGGCTCTCGTCGATCGCCCCCGGCCGCCGCTCGTCGGCGCGATCGTCTTCGTCGACCAGTACGCGCCGCGCCTCGCGCGCGACGACATCGCGCGGCTCGACGACCACCCGCCGGAGGTCGTGATCGTCCACCCGCGACGCCCTTCGGCCTGGCAGCGGTTCTTCCGAATCTGGTCCGGACGAAGCGGCGCCGAGCGCGTCGTACGCCACGTCTTGTTCGACATGCTGCCGCGGATGTACCGGCGGGACTTCACGGTGAAGACGACGTTCGCTTACGAGCCCGCGAAGCTCGACGTCTACGTCCGCCGCGCGGTGCCGCTGACGCCCGAAGAAGCCGCGCGCGAGGAGGACGAAGACGACGAAGGGCGCGACATGCTTCCCGACGACGCCCCGGCCGACGACGACGCGGCGACGGCGCCCGCGGCTCAGGGCAAGAAGCCGTGACCACGGCGGGCGACGAAGAGCCGCGGCCCGCGCGCTACATCGTCGCGCTGGCGGCGGCGCTGCACCTCGGCTTTCTGGCTTATTTTCTTCCGTTCCGGATCTGGAAGAGCCGGCTTCCGGTCTTGGAGTACGACTACGCGCTGCACGCTTATCAGGTCGATCGCGCGCTGCGCGCGTTCGAGGCGCACCGCCACCTGTGGAGCTACGACCCGTTCGTCCTCGCCGGACAGCCGGCGGGCGCCGTGGAAGATCTCACGAGCAAGTCGCTCGAAGCGTTCGTCATCGGCGCGCACGCCGTCGGCATCGCACCGTGGACCGCGTTCGACGTCTACGTCTTGCTCGTGCACCTCGCGGTGCTGCCGTCGGCGTGGGCCGCGGCGCGTCTCTTCGGCCTCGATCGGACGTCGTCCGCCGTCACCATGCTCTTTTGGGTACTCGCGTGGTGGGCGGACTCCTTTCTGCACTGGTGCTGGTACATCGGGATGATCTCGTGGGCCGCGGCGAGCTACCTGGTCGTGCTGGTGGTGGCCCTGTGCCACCGGGCCCTGCGCGATCACCGCGCCCGGACGTACGCGGCGCTCGCTCTGGCCGCCGCGCTGGTCACCTTGGTGCATCCTTTCGCGGTGCTCACGCTCGTCGCCCCGCTTCTCGTTTTGTATGGGCGCGCGTTCCGGCGCCTCGCGTCGTGGGAGCACGCGGCGCTCTTCGGCGCCGCCGGCCTCGCCCTTGCGACGACGCTCGTGTGGATCGGGCCGGCGCTCGCGTTCCGCCACTACATCGGCCCGATCGACGCGTTCCTGTGGCCCACGGCGTCGTACGCGCTCACGGACTGGCTCGGTCTCCTGCGCGATCTGGCGATGACGGGGGAGCCGGTGCGCACGGCCTGGCGTTCGGCGTTCTTCGTCCTGGCGGCCCTCGGCGTCGTCGCGCTCGGCAGGGCTCGCGACGACCGCGCCCTTCCCTTCGCTCTGCTCATCGGCGCGTCGGTGGCTCTCGCGTATCTCAGCGGGTACTCGTCGTTGCTCCGCCAGACGCAACCCTACCGGCACATCGCGCCGGCGACGTTGACCGCGGCGCTCGTCGCGGCGCTCGTCGTGGTGCGGCTCGTCCGCGCCCACGAGCGCTTCGGTCCCGAGGTACGTGCCGCGCTGCTCGTCGCGGCGCTCGCGAGCGCGCCGGCGCTCGCCAGAGATCTCGTCGGCTATCTGCCCGGGCTCTTGCCGCACCGCGAACCGTCGCGCGCCACGTTCCGTCCGGGTCCCGGCGAATTCGGCTCGAGCGACGAACGCGCGCCGCCCTTCATGGGGCACACGACGCCGTCGCCGGACTACGAACGCGTCGCTTCGGCCGTGCGCGCCATCGTCGCGAACACGGGACGCGTCGCGGCCGTCGATTGGGTGCTCGGGGAATACCTCGCCACGTTCGGAAACGTACCGACCCTCGGCGGCATCGCGGAGCGCAACGTGCCGCACGTCGCCGCCCATCCCCTGCGGCACGATCTGACCAAAGCGAACGACACGGACGATCCCGTCGCCCGCTACCTCGACGAATACGCCGTTTCGGCCGTCGTGACGAAAGGCGACACGCCGCTCTTCGACACCCGCTCGGATTTGCTCGACTTGACGACCGTCGTCGGGCCGTTTCGCGTGTACCGAGTGAGGCGTGCCGCGAGCTATTTCTCCGAGGGCGCCGGCCACGTCGCGGAACAAGGGTTGAACTTCATCCGAGTCACGGACGCCCGCGGCGAAGCCGTGGTCTTGCGTTTTCACTTCATGGAAACCCTGCGTTGCCGCCCGAACTGCACGGTCACGCGTGCAGCCGCGGACAGAGATTCCGTCGGGTTCGTCGCGGTCCACGATCCCCCTTCGACGTTCGAGATTTACAACGCTTATGACTAGGCCGCGTTCAGTGCTCTCTCGGCCGACGACCGCCCCGTTCCGACAAGCACGAAGTTTTGGCTAGTCGAGCCCCTTTGCCTCGTAAAATCCCCTCCGATCGAAGCTAAATTCAGCGCTCAGGATGGAACGGTGGCGAACCCCAATCCCCTTCGTCGGGTCGGATCGTGATCGGTTCTTCCAAGACCGCTCGCGTCGACATCGGGGTGTTCGCTTCGTGCGCGATCCGCGACACGAGAGATGAAGGAAAACCGAAGCGATCCTGACGCGGCGCGCGGATGAGAAAGTCCCTTCGCGGTCATAAGAAATTGGCCGCATCCGACTAGCCTTCGCGATGGACGGCATGGTCCGAAACCGCTACGCTTCGGCTGCGCTCGCGCCCACTGGATGAGCTCTTCCCTCACGCAGCAGCAAAACGCAACGCTGCTCGACGTCGCCCCACGGCGTTCGAGTCGCGCCGCACACGCGAGTCCACCTTGCTGGTCGAATCAGGCGGGGCAACGCTCCGTCTCATCGCAGCCGGCAAACAATTTCCCCTTTCCCTAGTTTTTTCGTTTCGAGACGATCTTAGGTGGCGCTAGGAAACCTCGGAGCAATGGTAGACACATCGATCGACGGATTCGGCCCTGGAGTGAGCGGGATGAGCGTGTACGTTCCCGCGCTCCGCGTCCCACTCGAAGCGTGGTGTAACTGGACCAAGAACCCCTGGCAGAAAGTGCAGACCATCGTCGGGCAGAGCTTCCGTTGCCCGGCCCCTGACGAGAACGTCTATACGCTCGCAGCGACTTCGGTCCTGCGCCTCATCCGTCAATACGGCATCGATCCGTCGCGGGTCGGCCTCTTGGCCCTCGGGACCGAGACGAGCACCGACAACTCCGCCGGCGCCGTCATCGTGCGCGGCATGGTGGACCGGGCTCTGTCGACGCTCGGCCTGCCGCGCCTGTCGCGCTCCTGCGAAGTCCCCGAGTTCAAGCACGCCTGCCTCGGCGGCGTGTACGCGATGAAGGCGGTGTCGCGCTACCTCGCGCTCGACGGCAAGGACAAGGTCGGCATCGTCGTGTGCGCCGACATCGCCGAATACGAGCGCGGCAGCAGCGGGGAGCAAACGCAGGGCGCCGGCGCGGTGGCCATGTTGCTCGAGCCCCGCGCGAAGCTCTTCGAGCTCGATCTCGCGCACACCGGCAGCGCGTCGGCTTACCGGGGACCGGATTTCCGCAAGCCGCACGCGCGCCACTTCGTGGAAGGCTATGGAAGCCGCACGCAGCGCCTCCACGATTTCCCGGTCTTCAGCGGGAAATACTCCACGTACTCCTACGTCGACGAGACGCTCCGCGCGTTCGACGACATGGCGTCGCGGCTCGGCGTGTCCGCCTTCGAGGCGCTCACCTCCGCCGAAGCGGCGTTCTTCCATCGCCCCTACCATCACATGCCGGTGCAGGCCGCGGCGGCCATCTACGTGCGGGGGCTCATCGACGCGAAGCCAAAGAGCGAAACGATCGACGCGCTCTGCAAGGAAGTGGGCGCGTCCCGCGAGGCGCTGGAGGCGGAATCGCGCGCGCTGCCGGATCTGTTCGACCGCGTCCTCGCCGGTCAGGCGGATCAAGATCCGTTTCCCGTGGCCACCCAGGTGGTCGGAGCACTCCGCAAGAGCGACGAGTTCAAGGCGTTCGTCCACGCCAAGATGAGCCTCGGGTCGCGCGGCGCGGCGGAGCTCGGCAACCTGTACACGGCGGCGCTCCCGGCGTGGATGGCGGCGGGGTTCGAAGAGGCGCTCGGACGCAGCCTCGACCTCGCGAACAAGAAGGTGCTCGCCATCGGCTACGGCAGCGGAGATGCCGCGGAAGCGATGCCCACGCGCGTCGTCCGGGGCTGGCAAGAAGCCGCGAAGCGCATCGGCTTCGCGAGATCCCTCGAGCAATTCGTCGACCTCACCCAGGAGCAATACGAGTCGCTTCACGACACCCGCCGCGCCGCGGGCCTGCCGAACCTCCCCGGAGACCGCTTCCGCATCGCCCGCGTCGGCGATCGCTACGAAGCGGGGTTCCAGGATCTGGGCATCGAGTACTACGAGTACGTCCGCTAGACTCGAGTTGAGCAGTCTTGGAAGAACAGATCACGATCGTCGTGGATGCCAAGTGCCACGAGAAAAACCGGCGCAGCCGGTGCCAGCCGGGGCTCTGGTCGCGACAGACGCGCAATTTTTGAAGCGTGCTGCATCGACCCGGAAGTCGCGAAATCCGCGCGCAGCGCGGAAAGGCGCGAGGCGCCTGCACGCGAAAAGCGCGAAAGTCGAGGCTAGAGCACCGAACGGTCAAACCGTTCACGGTGCTCTCTAGGTTTTCCTAGTCGGGGCGGCACGCGCCGCCCCGCCCCACGCGGCCCCCTGACGTCGCTGTTTCCAAGCTTTTCGTCGCATTCCCAAACCGTTTGTTGCTCTAGGCGCGGCTCACGGAATGACCGTCGTCTTGCACCCGTGCACGCGGCTCACGGAATGACCGTCGTCTTGCACCCGTGCACGACGTCCAGAGTCGCGTCGGGCAGGAGGCGCACGGCTTCGCAAGTGCTCGGACAGAGCCGCACCTTCGTGTCGGCGCCGGTGCCCTCCACGTACCACTCGCCGGGTGACGCGGAAGCGGAGCAAGCATCGGCGCTGGCGACGCGACCGTAGCGAACGGGGGATTTACCTGCTTCCCTGAGCTCGACGTTCAGCTTGTTCTGGGCGAGATCCTGATCGGTCACGCTGACGGTCACGTCGCAGGGCAGGAACGCCTGGCGGATCTGAATCAGATTCGTGAGGACGTCGGAGCCGCTGGTCACCGGATAGGCGTGAGACGTGCCGCCGTTCATCGCGATCTGGTCCAGATCCGAGTTGGGGCCGCCCACGGCGAGCACGTAGGTCGAGACGGAGGGGCCGTTGATCAGACCGGCTTCCGCCGCGAGCGCCGCCTTCTCCACGGACGGCATGCAGTTCGGCGAATCGGTGCTCGACGCGACGCCGTTCGTGACCAAGAGGACCACGGCGGCGGGATTTTGCGATCCGTTCTCCGTCACCCAATCGCGAGCGCGCTGGGTCGCGCCCAGGATCGCCGCGTCGATGGGGCTCTCGTTCTTGAATTGCACGAGCAAGCTGAGCTTGCTCAAGAGCTGGGCGAGCGACGTCGGGCCGTGCAAGTTGATGGAATCGAGCAGCGGCTGCTGGTTCATCGGAAGCGCCGCCATGGGGACGTCCGGCGTTTCGTACGTCTCGGGCAGGCACACGATGTCGGAGTACGCCGGCGTCGCCGACGCGGGCGGGCTGATGGCGTAATACTGAATCCCGATGCTCACGCCCCCGAGCTCGTCGCTGCCGCTGATGAACGTCTGGAGCCCGGCCGAGACGGCGGCCCACTGCGCGAGCATGGCGTACGACTGATCGATGATCATGTAGACGCCGAGCGGCTGCGGCACCTGGGGAGCGCGCGTGGTCACGCACGCGAGGTCTCCCGAGTCCTCGGTCGGGCCCGAGTCCGGGGCGCTGCTCGAGCCGCCGCTTGCGGGCATGACGCCGGCGTCCTTGTGCGGCGGCTTCGCGCGCCCGGCGTCGCCGACGTGAATGACCGTGGCGCCCCCGCCCCCGCCCGACTCGGTCGCGCGCGGGACCAGGAAGACGCTCCGCGTCTCGCAGGCGGAAGCGAAGAGGGCGGCGCCGAGCGCGAGTGCGCTCAGCGAGCGCCGAGCCACTGCGCGGCGGCGCGGGCCTGCGGCGAGGAAGGCCATTGGTCGACGAGCTGAGTGGCGAGATCGCGAGCCTTGGAGACGTCGCCGCTCTGTCGGTAGCTCCTCACGTCGATCCACAGCGCCTCGGGGCTCAGCGTACCGCGGCCGAAGCGCTCCTGCCGCTGCTTTGTCGCTTCACGCGCCGCCGTCGCGTGCCCGAGCGCAAGCTCCATGCGGGCGAGAGCGACCCAGGCGGCCTCGGCCGTCACGCCCGTTCCCTCCGCAGCGCGTCGATACAATTCTCTCGCTTGCGCATAGTCGCCCGCGCGACGCGCCTCTTCGGCGAGCGCCAGCGGATCTTGCGGAGGCTTGTCTGCCTTCGGCGGCGCGGCCGGCGTGGGCTCCTCGGCTTCCAGCGTCACTTCCGGGACGGGCAACGCGGTCTTCGCCGGCTCTTCGGCGCGCGCGATCGGCGACGACGCGACGCGCGGTGCTCCTGCACCGGCCGTCGGCGCCGCCGGTTGAGCGGGCGGCGCGAGAGCGGGCTCGGTGCGCGGGGGAACGGGCGGCGCGTTCGCTTCCTCATCGGCGCTCGCTTCGGGAACGCCCAGCGCCGCTCGCAGCGCGCGCGCGCGTCCGGCTTCCAGCGGTCCCTCGGCCGCGCCGACGGCGGAGAGCAGCAAGCGCTGCCCCGTCGTCACCGAGTGTGAATCGTTGCTGTCGGTCACGCTGACGTTGCCGACGACGACCTCGACCGCGAGCGACGACGCGTCGCGCGTGACGGCGAAGAGGGTGCCGTGGACCACCACGTCCCCGCGATCCGTATGCACGCGCAGCTCGCCGCCGCCCAGGTCCTTCGCGTGGACCGCGACGGTGCCCGAATCCAGGGCGATGACGGTGCGACACGACGACGCTTCCTCGAGGCGAACCGACGTGCCGGGCGTCGACGTCGCGAGCGCGACCGCCCCCAGATCGAGCCGCGCGCCGTTCGAGCCCGTGATGAAGCCGTCCTTCGCCGAGGCGGGGACTTCACGCGACGCGCACAGCGGCGCGGTTCCCGGCGTGCCCTCGACCTTCGCGGACGTCGCTTCCGAGCCGTGGCGGACCGCGAACAGCGCCGCGACGGCCGCTGCCGCCGCTGCGAACGCGACGAGCGCCGCTGCGACACGACGCCGCCGCGCGCCTCGCACGATCCCGGGGCCCTGCTCCCGGATCACCGACAGGATGCGCTCTTGCGCCGCGCCGTCGAGCGAGGGCTCGTCGAGCTCGGCGAGATGGTGAACGCGGCCGCGCAGCTCTTCATCCAGCATCGGCGGCCCCCACGAGATCCGACAAATACGGATCCCCCGCGGCGAGCGCTTTCAGCTCGCGCTGCGCATAGTGGATTCGCGAGCGGGTTGCCGCCACCGAGGCGCCGACCATCTTCGCGATGGTGTCGACGTCCTTGCCGTCGACGGCCCAGAGCACGAACGCGATGCGCTTGTCCGGCGCGATCTTCGAGAGCGCCACGTCCACTCGGCGGAGCTGCTCCTTGGCGACCGCGTTGTCGTCGGTGCGGTCGGGGCCGGGGGGCGCCTGCTCCGGCATGGGTGCCCGGAACCTTACCCACGCCGTGGGACGCATGGCGCGCCGCGCGATTTGCACCGTGATCCCACCGACGAACGTCGAAATGCTGCTCTCCCCCCGGAACGTCGGGAGGGCGCGACACATTTCGACGAACACGTTCTGCACGAGGTCTTCCATGTCCGCGCGCGACCCGAGCAGCCGCCGCAGCAAACGCTCCACCCGAGGCAGCTCGCGACGCGCGATAGCCTCCAGCTCTCGCGGATCACCCGCCCGCGCGCGCTCGATCGCCTCCGAGACCGGGGGAGCGGGTCGCTCACGCATTGGCCCGACGTACAAGGCGCCGGCTTGATCCACGTCTTCTTGAGTCACCTGAGCCGGGCCGGGCGATGAATGGATCGACGATTTTTCCGGAGCGGCCGAGGGTGGCCGCGACGGGGTAATCGAGCGATTCCGCTGGAGCTTTTGGGGGGCCCAGCTCACGGTTCGAACTCCCAGATGACCGACGCCCGCGCGCGCAAGTCCACTGGGTCCTCCTGGAGCGCGGCCAGGCTAGTCGGAGAGCCGGGCGGCGATGAATAGTAACGCGAGGCCACGGGAAGGAAAGCGACGCCGGCGCCGATGCCGAGAGCGAGACCTCCGACCACCGTGTACCTTAGCTCGGCGCCAAACCCGAGCCAAATCGCGGTGCGGCGGTCCGTGGTGGTGTAGGTCGCCGTCGAATCCTCGGAATGTACGTGGATGAACGCAAGCCCCAGGTCGGCCCACCCGAAAACGGCGCTCGGCCCCTGTCGATGGGCCACGCCGAGGCGCAGCGATAGGTCGTTGCGCCCGTACTCGATGCGCCCTCTCGAGTCGCCCGACGGCAAGACCAAGCTCAAGTCGTGAGTCGTAGGCACGAGCCCGGCGGCTCGCATGCCGCCGAGAAACCACACATGGCTCCCCGGCCTGGCAAACCCGACATCCACGCCCGCCGTCGGCTCGAGGAGCCCCACGCTCCCTGTAACGCCGATACTCTGCACGATCCCGACGTCCGTGGATACACGAACGAGGAGCGAGCGCGGCGGGGGCAACGGCGTGCTCTGGGCGTGCGCGGGCGGCGCGTTCCGAACGATCTCCAGGAGCTCCACGGCCGCGAGCGCAACGGCGTACGGCGCCCGCGCGGCGCGCTCGCCGAGCGCGCGGGAGCCGATGGTGCCGTCGGAGGGTCGGAGAACACTCACCGAGGCCCGCTCCGCATCTACGACGACGACCAGGTCCTCGGGGAAGCGCGCGCGCGCTTCGGTCATCAACGAATCCAATCGCCGCGCGTTTTCCGAGTCACGCCGCACAGTTGGCAGATCTATCTGGGTCGAAAGATACCGGGCCGCGGCCTCCGACGCGGGCGACGCGGTGACGATCGCGACGGCGCGGGCCGGGGCACCGAACACGGTTGTCGAGCCGAACGTCAGCGCGAGGACCGCGAGCGCCGCTGCGAGGACCCGCTGCACGCTGCCATAGTACCGATTCCGAAGGCCCCCAACCAAACCACCGTGAGCTATCATGGGACGGCTCGATGACGCGTCTTTCGACCGCACGGCTGACGAGACTCCGCGACGAGCTCGCGCGACGCGGGCAACGCCGGTCCATGGTGTTCCCATCGGCGGCGCCCAGCGTCATCGAAGCAATCGGCATCACGGAGGAATACGGCGCGCTCTGCGAAGCGATGTTCCTCGTCATGGTCGTCGAGGGGCGCATGCTCAACGTCCAGCGGAGCCTGCTTCGCGGGGCGCTCGACGTCATTTCCGGCGGGCGCGTCCGAACCTCGCACATGGAAGCCATGCTCGACGCGGCCTCCAAACGGTTGGCGGAAGACGGCTTCGAAAGGCGTTGCGAGCGCGTCGTCGACGCCCTTCGCGACGATCCGGTCCGGGCCGAGACGACGCTGGTCCTCGCCACCGCGGTCGCCGCGGCGGACGGCGTCGTCACCGCCGAAGAGCAGAAGCTCATCGATCGATTCGTGAAAGATCTCGGCGTCGATCCGACGCATCTCGACGACGTGCTCGACGAGCTCACGTCCGCGCCGGACTCGAGCGCGTCGTAACGGGCGCTCGCCCGCAGCGCCGTCGCGATGAATGACGAGTGCGCCCCGCCCCACGCCTTCGCCGCGCAACGCGAGCTCACTCCTTCTGCGGGACGAACTCCTTGGGCAGCGCGGAGCCTTCACCGAAGAAGTACTTCTGACACTCGCTCATCCAGATCTTCTGGCCCTGATCGCTGGTCAGATCCAACCGGTACTCGTTGACGAGCATTTTGGAGTGCTCGATCCAGCTGCGCCACGCTTCTTTCGAGACGGTGTCGTAGATCTTCTGACCGAACTCGCCCTTGAAGGGCGGGCGGTCGAGCCCTTCCGCTTCGCGGCCGAGTTTCACACACTGAACCATGCGCGCCATGATGAGCTCCGCGACTCATAGCGAAAGAAGGGCCCTCCCGCTAGCGATACACGCCGGGGCACGAGGAGACGTCCCGCCGAGAGTCTGGATTGGGGTAACGTCGCTCCCATGCCGCCGCGACGCGCGCTCGCCTCGCTCACGTTTGTCCTCGGGCTCGGGGCCGGCCGCGCCGCATCGGCTCAATCGATCATCAAGCACCCCGGCGAGCACCCGACCTACAGCTTCGAGGCGGAGCCCCATTTCGCATTCGCGCCGTTCCAAGCCGGCGGCCTGGGACCGGGCTTCCGGGGGACGTTCGTCGCGCTGGACAACGGGTTCGTCCCCTCGATCAACGACAGCATCGGGGTCGGCGTGGGCCTCGACTGGATTTTTTACGGACGCCACTGCGCCGGCGGCCCGCCACAGGTTTGCCTGAGCGAAAGCGACACGCTCATCCCGGTCGTCATGCAGTGGAACTTCTGGCTACACCCGCGCTGGTCGGTCTTCGGCGAGCCCGGCGTCGCGTTCCACTTTCGCACCCACGCCGATCACGGGTTCGCGTTCGACGCGTTCACCATCTACGGCGGAGCCCGCTATCACTTCACCGATCGCATTACCTTGACGATGCGCCTCGGCGCGCCGGTCATTCACGACAACGTGATCAGCGTCGGCGTCTCGTTCCTGCTCTGAGCGCACGCCGCCGTCGCGCTCTGGCCGCGGACGACAGCGCGAAGAGCGCGGCCGTGGCATCGGGGCGACGGCGATCGCCGAGCGTACAGCCGCAGGCGCCGCGTCCGGGCGCGTCGTGGTCGTTCGCGTTCGGAAGAGGATGGCTGCCGGTCACGTCGAAGCCTTGCGCGGCTTCACCGGAGGCAGCGCCGCTGCCGGAAGCGGAGCGGGTCGCGCTCGGCGACGCCAGAGGGCCTTCGACGGGTGCGGCCTGGACGGGCGCGCATGTCCCTGCCGTCGCAAAGAAAACGCCGACCGAGAACGAAAGGAGCCGGAGCCGGACCACGATGCGACCCATTAATTCGACGCTTTGTAGGGCCTGAGCGACACGGTCGTGATGGTGCCGGCACGCACGTAGAGCGTGTAGATTCCGATGAGGTTCTTCGTTGGATCGGGCTCGCTGGCGCGCCGGAGCGTCAATGTTTTCTGGCCCGGCAAGACTTCGACGAATGCACCGAGCCCGCTCGAGGAGGTCGCGTCGAGGGACGGCTCGAGCTGCCAGCTGCCATTCGTGTAGTAGGCGTTCTTCTCTCGGGGGTCGAGAGACGGATCCTGCTCGCCCGCGAGCTCGGCGGTGACGTCTTGCGCGGGGAGACCGGCGCAGGTCACCGCGCTCCAGACCACGCCGCCGTGAGAGTTCCAGTCCGGGTCGCGATTCAGAACGCTGTTGACGATGGAGTTCGCGATGCCGCGCGAGACCAGACGCCGCAAGATCCAGCTCGAGCTGCGACTGGGGTAAGGATAGAAATAGAGGAGCGCGCTCGATGCACCGATCGAGTTGGCCTGATCCCAGGTGGCCTCGATGGCGCCGAAGAACGGCAGCGCCCCCGGCCCGGCCTGACGATGCAGGCACAAGGACGCGAATCCATCCCGATCCGTCGGCACCTGATCACCGGGCTTGGGCATCGAGTCGCAGAGCCCGTCCACGCCGGGGCAAGCACGTACGAGCACCCCTTCGATGGGGTTGACCTGCAACACGTCGCCGAATCCGATGTGAAGCTCGAGGGCGCTCTCTTGGCTCAGGACGTCCGCGGGCTGCTCCTGTCCAAGGCACGACCAGTCCTGCGTGTTTTGGCCGCAAGCCTGCCCGCACGCCGGGTCCTTGGTCGCGGCGTCGAGCTCGTCCAGGATGTCCGCGGCCTGGCCGCCGTCCGAGACGCCCGGACCCTGGAGACGCGACTGCTCCGCGCCGTTCCCGGCGTCCACACAGGCGACCCCCGCGGTAGCGCTGGTGGTCCCGCTCCCGCTCAGCGCGAAGATGTCATTGCACTTGCACCTCTCCCGGTACGCGGGCGGACAATCCTGCTGGCAAGAGTCGAGCTCGAGCGCGGCGAAATTCCGCGATAGCCGGCCGAGCGCGGCGCTGTACTCGTCATTTTTCTCCAGGCAGCGCTCGCAATCGGCGCCCCCGTACGTCGCGTGCGCCGCCGCGCACTCCGAACATTGCTGTGCGGCGCATACCATGAGCGCGCTCATCGGCGTCGTCCTGCGCCAGCTCAAATTGCACTTCACCCGACACGCGGAGTCGTCCGCGAGACAGCCGGCGAGGCACTGCGACAGCTTGCTGCACTCCGGGTTCGACGAGCATTGCCGTATCTGGTCGCTGCAGCTTTCGTCCATGCATTTGCCGCACGCCGCCGCTCGATACGACGTGCCGTCGTACTTGCTCACGTAAGCCGTCGCGCCGGCGTCCGAGGGCAAGAGCCCGTACCCCGTCACCCCGAGGACGTTCCGGCAACCGGCGAGCAGGAGCACCGCGAGGACGCAATCGCGAACGAGCTTACCAGGGCTCCGCCTTTGCACCGTGCTCGCAGCGTAGCTCATCTCGCCCTGAGGTATCCCCCTCGTTTTGCGCGGCCAAGCGGAGCTGTACAGGTCGACTCGAGGGCGACCTCCTCACTCGGGTGCGCAGGTACCGTCCTCGATCGGGAATGCCTGGAACGTGGAAAAGGAGACGCTCTGCAAGGCGTCGTGACAGTCGCCCTGCGCGGGCTGGTTCGTCGCCGCACACCAGTCGCCCTGCGGAAGACCATTGACCGGATCCAGGGCGTTCCATTTCGGATTACTTCGACAACTCATGTTGTCAGGCGTGGCCCAGTTCGGAAATTGCTTACCGAAGAGAAGACAGAGCGTTTGACCTATGGGGTTGAAGATTTGCTCTATCTCGGCGATGAGGAAGTACCCCTGGATCTTCGTCGGCCCGGCTTCGTTCGACGCGCAGTCGCCGGGCGGACACCCCCAGAAACGGTGGGACGAGTCGCCGACGCACGAGTCGGGCAGCGCCGGGTTGTCGCCGAGGACCACCCCCGAGCAATTCGGATTGGCGGGGTCGTTCAGCCATTGCGTCATCTCGGCCTCGCGGATCGGGATGGCGCTGTAACTGGTCGCCGAGTCGTAATTGACGATGTACGTGAGCGGCGAATAGCCGTGCATGTAGCCGCGCGCCTTGTCGAAGTAGAAGACGCCGCCCTTTCCGTCCAGGTCGCCCCCCGGCGCGAGCCGCCCGAGGAGCGCCTCGCGCTGATCCGGCAGCGTGAAATCCGAATCGAGCTCGACGGCGTTGGACGGAGCCACCTTCCACGGCATCGCCATCGGAGGGGGAAGGCCCTTCGGCCAGTTCGCGGGCGGCGCGTATACGGCAGCGAGCGCATGGTCCGTCGTGTAGGCGTCGTTCTCCACCATGCAGAGGCCTCCCGCTGCGAGCGCGTCCGCTTCGGACGCCGCGAGCTTCGCGAAGCCGGTCCGCGAAGTGCGCGCAGCCGTGTCGAAATCGATGAGCTGGATGAAGCTGCCTTGCGCGTTCGATGCGCCGCACGTCGCGTCGAGGAGCTCGGAGCGCGCCACGAGGATGTCGGCGATGGAGCTCTGGACGAGGCCTTGCGGCGCCGTGGATAGCGAGAACGTTTGGCGAAATTGCCAGCGGGTCTCGGTTGCGTTGTCGCGCCGGGCGAGGCACTCCGCGCCGGAGTGCCTGTTGCCCAGGGGATAGCACGCCATCGCCGTCGGACAGCATCGACCTTCGCACGAAGGCGGCGGCACGGTGCGCAGGGTCGGCGCGGACGCGGACGTGCTCGCGCACGGAGCCGCGCTCGCGCCCTCGGGCAACAGCGACACGATGGGCGTCGGGTAGATCTTCTCCTCGCACCCGAGCGCCCCACAGGTCGCGATGACGACGGCCGGAACGAGCCTGGTCTTCATGGTCGCCTCCTCCTTCAGAACCGGGCGACGCCGCCCAGCGTGAATACGTTCGCGTCGAAGGTGACGCTCCCGCCGTTCACGGCGTGGATCGTCCGGTACGTCTGCGGGGTCGCCGCCGAGACACCGGCGGGCTCCGCGTCGGGATCGAACTTCATCCCGTTCGGACCGAGCGCCGCGGGCGCGCGAAGCTGGCCGTCTCCGTGGTTGTCGAGCCCGAGCGACGCTTGTCGCTGATAGCCGATCGAGACGTCGAGGAAGTGATAGCGGAGCACGACGCCGCCCCCGAACCCGAACCGAAACGCGCCCACCGGATCCATCGTCAGATAAGCCGGATCTTGCGACCGCGTCTCGAGCCACCCGCCGGCGCGCACCCCCACGAGGTCGCGCACCGCGTTCCATTGGCCGCCGAGGCGCACCCCGAAGGAGTCCTGGTAACCGGTCGGGCGATCGGCGTTCGGGGGGACCGGAACGAGCGACGGATTGGTGATGAGCTTGTTCGGCCCGTTCGGATCCTGGAAGCGAACGATGATGGTCGACGCGAAGGAGTTCTGCGTGAAGCTGCCGTCGACTTCGACGTCGAAGAGGTCGTCGTGCAGAGGGTCACGACTCGTTGGTTCGTCGGAAGGACGCGGACGCTCGCGCGGGACGTGCACGCGGACGCCGGCGCGGATTTCCGGCGGAATGCGGTACTCGAAACGGGTGACGGCGTGCTCGAAATGGTTCGGGACGGCCTGCGCCGACGAGCAGGGAACGAAAGACGTCTTGCCCGTCGCGTCCGGCGCGCCGGCGCACGGCGGATTCAGATTGCCGTTCCCGTCGTACGGCTGCTGGGTGACGTCGAGCGAGCCGTCGCTCGCGCGAATGGCGTCGAGGTAGCGGCCCCAAAGAGCCACGTCGAGATGAGGCGTGAGCGATGCCTGCAGCGCTACGACCACACCCGGGACGAACAGGTCCTTCGTGTGCAGCGTGGTCAGCGAATCGTCCGCCATGTGATCGCCGGCGGCGTCGTTGGGACCCAGGTTCGCGACGCCCGTGGTCGAAAGATTGATGACGCCGATGCCCGAAATGAACGCCGCGCCGAAGCGCACTCCGCGGAACGGCTCGAAGCCGACGCCGATCGTCGGAAATAGAATCGTCGATCGCTGCTCGAGCTCGAGATAGCGGTACGGCGCGGGGAGCAGCTTGCTCTGGCCCGTTTGTTTGTCGAAGCCCGGCGCGACCGGCGGCAGCTGTCCCTGTGCCGCTCCGTAGGTCGCCGGCGGCACGACGGCGACGCCGATCCCGACGCGGCGGCTGACGCGCCAGGCGATCGACAGCGACGGGATCGTGTTCGGAAACCCCGCGCGACCGTTGCACACCGGCCGGTACTGGTAGATCGGGCTGCTGGTGTCGTTCGGGCCGACGACCGTGTCTCCCGGTCCTCTGCGATCGAAGCAGGTGTGCGGCAGGGCGAGCTGCTGCTCCACGCTGAAGCCGCTTTCTTGTATGGCCAGACCCGCGGGGTTGTAGTGCGCGGCGATGGGCTCGTCGGCGACGGCGAGCCACGCGCCGCCGCGCGAGAACGACGCGCTGCCGTTGTCCGGGTACTCGAGCGGGTTCGACGCGAGCGCGATTCGGGCGAGGCCGCCGAGCGCGAGGACGGTCGAAACCGCGAGCGGCTTCACGATCCGCCTCCCGACAGCTCGATGTTCGCGATGTACGCGACGAGGATCTCGAGCGGCTGATGGAAAGCGTGCGTCCCGAAGAGCCTTCCTTCGTCGAGACCCCACGCGGCGTAAGCACGCACCAACAGCGTGTCCGTGCCGCCGCCCCAGCCGGGCTGCAAACCGGCGACGAAACCGTAGTGAAGCTCCGCTTCGTAGCGGCGGCGACACGGGACTCCTTCGTTCATCTGACAGGCGCTGCCTTCGGGGACGACCACCAGAAAGTCGCCGATGGTCGGCGCGCCGACCACGCGCTGCCGCGGCACGTAGACCGCCTGCAACGCAGGCCCGGCGAAGCCGAGGTTCCGCTCGCGAAACAGGAAATACCCGTCCCAGCGATAACTGAGCCCGTGGCTCTGCACGGTGCCGAGCTCCCAGTCGAACGAGACGTCGGGGCGGGCGTCGTACCGAGCCGTCAGGGTCGAGACGCCGGTGAAGCCGTAAGCGGGCCAGTAGAACGACCAGCGTCCTTCGAAGAAGGGCCACTCGGCGTGCCCCACGTCCCCGTTCTGATCTTTGAAGGCGCGCGCGATGCGATCGAGATCGGTGAAGACGATCGCCGGATCGCGATTCGGCGGCAGCGGCGTCGTCCCGGGCGGAAGGGTCGACGCGGGGGGCTCGGGGCTCGGTCCCTGCCCGGCGCGGTCGCGCCCGGTCAGCGGATCTGGCTCGAAGCGCAGCACGCGCCATTCGTCGTGGTAGCCGCCGGTCGCGCCGAAGCTCATCAAGAAGAAGCGCGCGTCCACGCTGGCGCTCGCCTCCGCGAACGGGAGCGCCACGGTGCCCGTGACCTGCAGGCGCAGCTCGGACATCTGGCGCTCGATTTCGATGCGCTGGTCGTACGCCGCGCGGAAGCCGGGACCGAAGAAGGGCGTGAGCACGAGCCGCGCGCCGGGCTTCTGCGGATCGAGATAGCCGTCGGCGGGCGGCCGCGCCTGGGCGCGCCGCTCGGCGAGCAGCGCCGCCGACATCAGCGCGACGAATAAAAAAACGCGCCGCACGGAGTTGCTCCATGCGGCGCGCCCACCCAGGCGGCGACTCGGTCCGTTGCCTTCCCCATTGCTGTACCGACGCGACACACATCCTCCCGAAGGCCCGTCTCTGCGGAGCAGCACACGGGCGCTCAGCGCGGACGAAGGGCTCGCGCCCCTCGCCTACCCCTTCCGTGCCGATTGGATCGCTACGCGGGTGTAAGCCCCAACTTGTGTTCCCTAATGATCATGCGGCGTCGATGAAGCACCGCTCGTGCCACGCGAAAACAACGCGAATTTTCGGTCTCGCGCGCGCCCAGTCTCGAAACGGAGACGGCGCCGTCTCGATGGAGAAACGGGTTGCCGAGGTGCGCCGGACCGCGTCAGAAGCGCCCGGCTATGCCGCCGCTCGTGCCCGCGAACCACGGAGCGATGCGCGCCGACGCGGCCTTCGGGGAGGCGGCCGTCAAGAGCAGGTACGTGCCGACGGCCGCGCCTGCCGCGAACGTCGCGATCGAGACCGTCGCGAGATCGGCGAACGTGCGCATCCGCGATTCGGTATCCGCGTACGTGGCGGGGCACAACTTGCCGCTGCACGCCGGGTTCGTGTCGAGCGAATGCTTCTCCGAAAGCGCGAGGCCCCCGAAGGTCAGGGCGCCGGCGAGCCCCACCCCGCTCACGCCGAACGCGACGTAGGCCGCGGTACGATTCGGCTTCGGTGCGGGAACGACGCGCGGGTCGCGCACCGGAGGCGGCGGCGAGGGCGGCGGGGCACGTTCCGGAAGCGTGAGCGCGAGCACCGAGAGCTGCCCTGGAGCATACGTTCGACTTTCGACGACCCGCGCCTCGTCCGCGCCGGCGCCCACGAACACGTGGGTGCCCGGATCCAGCAGGAGCTCGACGTCTCCTCGGGGAAGCTCGGGACTCGTCGTGTCCGCGCCCACGACGAACACGGGCTCCCCGGATTCCATCGCCCGCTCGAGCGGCAATCCGTCCACCGTAATGGTCATATCCAATGGACGCCGTTGGAGGGAAACGTGCACGATCCGTGGGCGCATCTCCTCCAGACACCGGTGGGCGTCGTTCACGACCTCGCGGGGCACCGGGAACGCCGCGGCCGCCGCCAGCACTTCCTCGAAATGGAGCGACGCGCGCACGTAGCGTCCGAGCGCGCGCTCGCAAAACGCGACGTTGTACGTGGTGATGGGGTGTGGCTTGGCGCGCGCGGATTCTTCGAAAGCCGCGAGCGCCCCTTCCCAATCGCCGGCCCGGACGAGCTCCGCTCCTCGGCGGAACGCCTCGGTCGCCGCGGCTGCGTCCGGATCCGGCGCCGAGGGACGCGCTCGAGGCGCGGGCGCCGAGGCGTGAAGGTGAGCGCTCGATTCCGCCGCCGCGGCCGTTCGCGAGAGGATCGCGACGGCGACGAGCGCGGGCACCACCAGGCCGACCTTCATCAGAGGTCTCGGCGGCTCACTTACTTCGATTGCCGAGCGCCACGAGGTCGTCGTTCCACTCGGGATCTTTCAGATATGGCTTCGCGCCCTGGTCGGCGGGCGCCGGGGCGAGCGGCGTATGCGACAGGCGCGCCATTCGCGGCGCACGCCCCCGGAGCTCGGCGTTCCGATGCGGGATATCCACGCCGGCGCGACGCGGCGCCCGCGGCTCGGCGCTCTCGGGCGGCACATCGCCGGGCGCTTGCAGCACGATCGCGCGCGGGGGTGCCGGGGCGACGGCGACGGGCAGTCGAGGGACTTCGATCGGGGACCTCCGCGACCACGCCCACGGGAGCACACCGATCGAAAACGCGGCGACGGCGATCGCCACCGCCCGCGACGGCCGGTGGCTCCGGCGCTCCGAGACGGTCGATGCGGAGGTCGGGGAAGGCGGCGGGCGCGTTGATTCGACAACTTCGGTTGCCGCATGTGGATCCGACTCGCCGGCGACCTCGATGACCGTGTGCGGCGCGCTGGTCGGGCTCGAGTCGGGACCGATGGGCACCTCCGGTTCCGGGGCGCCGAAGGCGGGGACGAGGAAGCTCGCGTACCGGCCGAGCACCTCGGCGACCTCTCTGAGGTCCGCCGGGCGATCGTCGCGGTGCGTTTGCAGCATGCGATCGACCAGGGCCGCGACGTCGGCGGGTAGGTCGGGGACGAGGACGGCAATCGGGGTGATCACCTCCGTGAGCAGCCGCTTGAGGACTTGCGGGAAATTCGCGCCTTCCACGGGCCGCGACCCGGTGAGCACCTCGTACATCACGACGCCGAGCGACCAGACGTCGGCGCGGTGATCGACGTCGTCGCCCCCCGCTTGCTCGGGAGACATGTAGTGAGCCGTACCGATGATGCTCCCCGTGCCGGTCGTCGCGCCGGACTCTTCCGAATCGGACGCCGAGGGGCTCATGAACTTCGCGATGCCGAAATCGAGCACGCGCGCGTCCATCCGGCCGCCTACCGCGGGGCAGAGGAATACGTTCTCCGGTTTGAGATCGCGATGCACGACGCCGCAGGCGTGCGCGGAGCCGACCGCGGAGACCAGCTGCAGCAAGATGGGCGCGGCGACGGGGAATGGCAGGGGGCCTTCCCTCGCGAGCTTCGCGCGGAGGGTCTCTCCCTGAAGGAGCTCCATCACCATGACGGGTCTACCGTCCGCGAGCTCGAAGAAATCGAGCACGTTCACCACGTTGGGATGGCAGACCAGACCTCCTAGCTTGGCTTCGTTGAGGAAGCGACGCTTCGCCGCGCGCGAGGGAAACGTGCCGTGGAGGAGCTTGAGAGCAAATGGACGCTGCGTGACGGTGTGCGTCGCGGCCCAGACCTGGCCCATGCCCCCACGGCCGAGAAGACGGTCGACCCGGTAGCGCGCGACGACGACTCCGCGACCAAGCTCCGTAGCCATCCCGTTGGAAGCATATCAGCAATTGCACTGCCTTGCCCGGAGTAAGCCAGATTTCCCACCAAAACCGGACGATCCACGTTGCGGAGCCCTCCCGCCGTCATCGTACGATGTGAGGCGTGGAACTGAGTCTCGTGGTCCTTTCGGCGGCGCCCGACGAGCTCCGGATGCAGCTCGAACGCGCTGGAGCGACGGTGCAGGCGACGGCTTCCGCCGACGAGGCCGCCGAGCTGGTGCGGCGGATCGCGCCGGACGCGCTGGTGCTCGACGCGGACGCGCATGACGCGACGTCCCTTTCGAAGCTGGTGAGGCAGTTCGCGCCGCTGCCGGTGATCGCCGCCGGGCGCGGAGACGTGCAGCAGATCGTCACGGCCGTACGAGGAGGCGCCAGAAACTACCTTGCCCTGCCATGTGACGGCGCCGCCCTCGACGCCATCGCCGACGCTCTGTTCGCGGCGTCGGACGAGGACGCGAGCGAACCCGACGGCGTAGAAGAGCTGCTCGGCAAATCGAAGCCGATGCAGAGCGTTCACGACACGATCCGTCAGGTCGCGCCGAAGAACGTCACCGTGCTCGTGCGCGGCGAAACGGGGACGGGCAAAGAGCTGGTCGCTCGCGCGCTCCACGAGCTGAGCGGCCGCAAGGGCCCCTTCGTGAAGGTGCACTGCGCCGGGTTGCCCGAGTCGCTGCTCGAGTCCGAGCTCTTCGGCTACGAGCGCGGCGCGTTCACCGGAGCGTCGGGGCGCCGGCTGGGGCGCGTCGAGGTCGCCGAAGGCGGCACCTTGTTCTTCGACGAGATCGGGGAGATCGCGCCCGCGGTGCAGGTGAAGCTCCTGCGGCTCCTGCAGGATCGTCAATACGAGCGGCTCGGAAGCAATACGCCGCTCGACACGAGCGCCCGCTTCGTCGCCGCGACCCACCGTAAGCTGGACGACATGGTGAAGCGGGGCGAGTTCCGCGCCGACCTCTACTATCGCCTCGAGGTCGTGAAGATCCACGTGCCGGCGCTACGCCAGCGGCGGGAAGACGTCCCCGAGCTCGCCGCGCGATTCTGCGCGACGCTCGCAGAGCTGCACGGCAGACCCGGCCTGACCTTTTCGAAGGACGCGCTCGACGCGCTCAGCGGACAACCCTGGCCCGGCAACGTGCGTCAGCTCCGCAACTTCGTCGAGCGGCTGGTCGTGCTCACGCGATCCACCGTGATCGACGCGAAGGAGGTCGCGCGCGAGCTCGCGCCCGAAAACGACTTCGTCACCAATTCGCTGGCTCCGGGGTCGCCGAGCGTGTCGCTGCCGTCGCGCACCGGGCCCGTCGTCCCCATCGATCTCGTGCGGCGCGAGGCGGAGCGCCAGGCGATCTTGAACGCGCTCCGGTTCACCAAGGGCAACAAGGAGCTCGCCGCGAAATACCTGGGGATGAGCCGCGCGAACATCTTCAGGAAGATCACCGCGTTCGACATCAAATACGAACCCGCCAACGACAACGAGGACGGGAAGAATCCTAACGGCGACGGCGAAGGATCCCCGAAACCACGCTGACGTCGGACGCCCCGAGCTCGCGGGTCGCGGCGAGGCAACCGACGTACACCACGGCGACCGCGGCACACTCCACCAGCGTCGTCATCTTGCCCGAGACCGGCAAATGGCGCGCGACGAAGATGGCCGCGCCGAGCGCCGCGACCACGCGTACCGCGGTGAGCAGGCCGACGACGGATCCCGCCGCCCGCGCGACGAGGAGCGCGGCGCACGTGGTCGCGAGCACGAGCCCGGCCGACGTGGACAGGGCCGTGTTGCGGAGCAGCGGCTCGCCGAACGGCGCGCCGCGCGCCCAGAGGAAACAGAGCGCCACGACCAGCGCGAAGGCGACCGCGGTGACGGTCGCGCCTTCGCGCTCGCGTCCGATGCTCGACAGCACGGCGGTGAGCACCCCGAGGATCGCGAACGCGCCGAAGCCGAGCGTGAGCGTCTGCATGGCCCGGGCGCCGAGCGCGGCCACTTCCGGCGAATACACGAAACGGAGCAGCTGCGCCGAAAGGCCCGAGGTGACGCACACCAGGAGGCCCGCGACGATCATCGCGACGCGCACGCCCGCGCGCACGTAGCGCGCTACGGCCGCGCGATCGCCCGCCTTGTGCGCGCTCGCCAGCAGCGGAAACAGGACGAACGTGACGCTGACGAGCAGCTGATACGGCAAGAACGAGTAAAGCTGCGTCGCTCGATAAGCGCCGACGAGCGGATCGGCCGCGGCCGGCGGAAGACCGCCCGCCTGCGCGGCGTCTCCGGCGAAGCGGCGGAGCAAGGTGAGATCCGCTTGCAGGAGCAGGTTCAACAAGACCTGTCCCGCGAGGACGGGCAACAAGAACGCCACGTGTTCGAGCGCCGTCGGCCCTCCACCGCCGCGCTTGCCGATGCCGACGACGGCCATGGCGGCCACCGCGATGAACAACGCGACCGCGACGAACCCGCCGACCGCGCCCACGACGCCTTCTCCGGACGGCGCCAGGTACCCACCGAGCACCAGCGCCGCCGTGCGCAGAGTAGCGAAGACGACGTCGAAGCTCGCTTGAGCGACGAAGCGACGCCGGCCGTTGAGCGCTCCGATCAGCGGCGAGTAAAGGCCGTACAAGAGGAGGACGAGACTCACGAGCCGCAGCGACGCGAGGATGTGCGGCGCGCGCATGAACCCGGCCGTGTACGGCGCGGCGAAGAAGAACGCGGCCGAGGCCGCAACCGCGAGCACCGTGTGAACGACGAAGGTACGGCGTACCGTCGCGGCCTGTTCCGCGCCGCTGGTCTGAGCGACGGCGCGACTGACCCCCTGAATGGACGTCGTGACGATGGGGTTATACGTGATGCTCGCGGCGCTGAGCACGCTGGAGAGCGCGCCGTATCCGTCGAGACCGAGGACGCGCGGCAAGAGCACCTGCTGCACGAGCCCCTGCAAAATGAAATAAGCCTTGGCAAACGTGATGGCCAGACCGCCGCGACCGACCGCCGCCGGCTCCGCGGTCGCGTCGGCCCCGTCGACCTCCGGGCTCACCAGGGGGGCGGGCGGCTCGGGAGAGGTGGCCTCGGGTTTCATGAGGGGGTCTAGCGTGGACACGGAAGGGCCGGCGTATCATCACGCCAGCGCGAACGATATACTGGCGCGCAGCGAGGTGGGGCGGCCTCTCGTCGCGGCAGGACCGCGAAGCGTCAACGAAGCACGCCGGTCCGCGCCGCTGGCGCCTGAACGCGTTCGAGGAACGCGACGGTCCACGCGAGATGCGAGAGACACAGACAGACGACCGCCGCCGTCGCCAACGCACGGAGGGAGCGGCGCGCCCCGCGCGGACGCCGGAGTCGCCCGCGGGCCGCGCCCCGAATCCGCGCCGAGAGCTCCCGCGGGATTGTGGGAAGCGGTTCGTCGCGAAGCGGCCGTAGCAAGTCTCGTTCGTTCATTCTTCCGTCCAATCCGATGAAGCGCGGGCCGGCGCGCGCTCGAGCTCGACGACGAGCCGCGCGCGCGCGCGATGGAGTCGCTGCCGGAACACGACGTCGCTCACGCCGAGCACCGCGGCGGCGGCGGCGTGCCCGAGCTCCTCGACGCCGACGAGCAGCAGGAGCTCGCGGTCACTCTCCCGGAGCGCGGCGAGCGCGCGCTCCAAGGCGCGCACCGAGCTCGCGAGCGACGTGCGCTCCTCGGGACTGGGCTCGCGGGCGGCTCGCTCGTCCGTGGCCGGAAGCTCGACGAGCCGGCCCTCGCGCCGCACTCGGCTGATCCAGCCGTTATGCGCCACCGTGAAGAGCCACGCCGCGAGATCGGTGTCCGCCGCGAGCTCGTGCGCCCGCGTCGCGAGCGTGAGCCACGTCTCCTGGAGCACGTCTTCCGCGGCATCGCGACTCCGGCAGAGCCTCGACAAAAAGCGATAGAGTCGAGCAGCGTACCGTTCGTACGCGGCGTCGAACGCGCCCGCGTCGCCCGCGCGCAGGCGGTGGATCAGCTCCGCGCCCGACAAAAGCGTCACCGAAGGATCAACGCACGACCGGCCGCGGCGTGACAACGCGAGCCGTCGACGATGCGACGTGTCATACTGGGCTCTGCAATGCAGGGCGCGAAGCGGCTGGCAACTTATGACGACCTCCTCGCGTTGCCCGAGAATGTCCACGCGGAAGTCATCGGCGGAGAGGTCGTCGTGTCGCCGTCGGCCAGCCCGAGTCACCAATACAGCATCGGGGAGCTTTACGTGGATCTGAGCGGCCCTTTCCAACGTGGACGAGGAGGTCCCGGCGGCTGGTGGCTCATCCAGGACGTCGACGTTTGGTTCGATGTCCACGATATCTGCCGTCCGGATATCTCGGGTTGGCGAAAGGAACGCGTGCCGGTGTTCCCCGCCGAACGGCCTGTGCGCCACCGCCCGGATTGGGTATGCGAGGGGCTCTCGCCGCACACCGCTCGCCGCGACCAGGGCGAGAAACGCGCCATCTACGAACGCGCCGGAATCCCGTGGTACTGGCTCGTGGATCCATTGAACCGCACCATCACCGTGCTGCGGCTCGCCGCGGAAGGCTATGTCGTCCACGGGAGCGTCGGCGACGCGGGCACCGCCGCGCTGCCGCCCTTCGACGCCGCGGAGATCGATCTCGGAGCGATCTTCCCACCCGAGTCCTGATCCCGACGAGCGGTCACGCTGGGCGCCCTCGCGCGTTCTTCGATGCAAAGGAGATCGCGCATGATCGAGCTGTTCGTCGAAGGGGGGTATCCGATGTGGTTCTTGCTGGTCGCCGCGCTCGCGACGCTCGCGGCGGCGCTGAGCTTCGCGGTGCGGCCGTCGCCGCGGAGGCTCGCGCTGACCCGCGGGCTATGCTCGACGACGCTCGCGTCCATCCTGACCGGGACGGCGGTGGACATCGCGACGGTCGGGCATCAGGCGCCGGAGTACCTCGCGCATCACCCCGGTGAAACGATGGCGAGCGTCGTGCTTCAGGGGCTCGGCGAATCGATGAGCCCGGCCATCTTCGGCTTCTCGTGCATCGCGGTGGTCTGTTTGCTGATTTCATTCGGCATCCATCGCTCGGAGAGCGAAATCGCGTGACGCCGACCGCGCCTGCTCACAGCATGCCCGGCGAATGAAGACGCTCAAACGGTGTTCCTGGGCCGGAGACGATCCGCTGATGACGCGCTACCACGACGAGCAGTGGGGCGTCCCCGTCCACGACGACCGCGTCTTGTTCGAGATGCTGACGCTGGAGGGGGCGCAAGCCGGATTGAGCTGGTCGACCATTTTGAACAAGCGCGAGGGCTACCGCAATGCGTTCGCGCGCTTCGATCCGGCGAAGGTGGCGCGCTTCACGGCTCGCGACCGCGCGCGACTCGTCAAAGACGACGGCATCGTGCGAAACGTCGCGAAGATCGAGAGCACGGTGAAAAATGCGCAGGCGTTCCTGAAGCTACAGAAGGAGTTCGGCAGCTTCGATGCTTACCTGTGGGCGTTCGTGGACGGCGCGCCGGTGCAGGGTAAGCGCCGCGCGAGCGCCGACGTGCCCGCGAGCACCGCGCTCGCCGATGGCTTGAGCAAGGATCTGAAGAAGCGCGGCTTCGGCTTCGTCGGCCCGACCATCGTCTACGCGTTCCTACAAGCCGTCGGCGTGGTGAACGATCACCTGACGACGTGCTTTCGCTACAAGGAGCTCGCGCGCGGAGGGCGCCGAGTCTAAAGTCCGTGTCATGGCGCGAACGCGCGTCCTCGTCATTCCCGGGTTCGGCGGTTCCGGGCCGGATCATTGGCAGACCCTCTGGGAAAAAAAGTACGGCTACCAGCGCGTCGAACAAGACGACTGGGACCACCCGGAGCCGGGCTCCTGGCTGCGCCGCCTCGACGAAGTCGTCAATGAATCCGACGAGCCGGTCGCGCTGGTCGCCCACAGCCTCGGCTGCGTGCTGCTCGCGCACTGGGCGCCGAAGGCTCCGGCCAGTCGAGTGGTCGGTGCGCTCGCGGTGGCGCCCGCCGACGTGGACTCGCCGATGCACACGCCGGACGAGGTGCGCTGCTTCGCTCCGTTGCCCGTCGCTGCGTTGCCTTTTCCGTCCATCGTCGTCGCGAGTCGGACGGATCCGTACGTCCGCTTCGCGCGCGCCGAACAGATCGCGCGCGGGTGGGGCGCGCGGCTCGTCGACGTCGGGCGGCTCGGCCACATCAACGCCGACACGGACGTGCGCGACTGGCCCGAGGGGCACCGCCTGCTCGAAGAGCTGCTCGCGGCGCCGCGCTGAACGCGCACGCTCACTCTCGCGCCGCTTCGAGAAATCGCGCGTCCTCGCGCGCGATTCTCGCTTGCTCCGGCGAGAAAAGCTGTCATCTTCGGGCGCCCAACGTGATTCGCCTCGACTCCGTTTCCAAGCAGCACGGCTCGCAGATCCTGTTTCTCGACGCCTCGATGAGCGTCAATCGCGGCGAGAAGGTCGGCCTCGTCGGGCCGAACGGCGCCGGCAAATCGACCATCTTCCGCATGATCACGCGGCAAGAGCCCCCCGACGGCGGGCAGATCGCCGTCGATCGCGGCGTCACCATCGGCTACTTCAGCCAGGACGTCGGCGAGATGAGCGGGCGGAGCGTGCTGGAAGAGACGATGGCCGGGGCGGGGGCGGTCTCGGACGCGGCGCGCGAGCTCCACGCGCTCGAGCAGGCCCTCGCCGATCCGGCGCGCGCCGGCGAGCTCGACGCGCTCGTCGAGCGGTTCGGACACGCCCAGTCGCGCTTCGACGAGCTCGGCGGCTACGCGCTCGAATCGAAGGCGAGAGAGATCTTGGCGGGCCTCGGGTTTCGCGAGGACGTCGTCGAAGACGACGTCGGCAAGCTCTCCGGCGGCTGGAAGATGCGCGTGGCCCTCGCGCGCATCCTCTTGATGCGACCGGACGCGCTCTTGCTGGACGAGCCGACGAACCACCTCGACATCGAGTCCATCATCTGGCTCGAGCGCTTTTTGCAAGCCTTCGACGGCGCCCTGGTGCTCACCTCGCACGATCGGGAGCTCATGAACCGCCTGGTGACGAAGATCGTCGAGATCGACGGCGGAGACCTGGTCACCTTCTCCGGCAACTACGATTTTTACGATCAGCAGCGCGCCGTTCTAGCCGCGCAGAGCGAGGCCGAGTACGCGCGACAGCAGGCCATGCTCGCCAAGGAGCAGGCCTTCATCGACAAGTTCAAGGCTCGGGCGAGCCACGCTGCGCAGGTGCAGTCGCGCGTGAAGAAGCTCGAGAAAATCGAGAAGGTCGAGCCGCCGAAGCGCCGCAAGGTGCTCGAGTTCGAGTTCCGCAAGGCGCCGCGCTCCGGCGACGACGTCGCCCGGCTCGACTCGGTGTCGAAGAGCTACGGCGCGCGCAAGATCTACGGGGG
Source organism: Polyangiaceae bacterium (assembly GCA_035547195.1). Lineage (GTDB taxonomy): Bacteria > Myxococcota_A > Polyangia > Polyangiales > Polyangiaceae > DASZVB01. Next base: position 104,933 of record DASZVB010000118.1, on the reverse strand, counting down.
GCTCGATCTGCTCATCCGCCGGCGCGAGCGCTGGTGCGTGATGGGCGTGAACGGAGCCGGCAAGTCCACCCTGCTCAAGCTGGTGGCGGGAGAGACCGCGCCGGACTCGGGCGGCGTGGTCATCGGCGCGAGCGTCAAGATGGGGTACTTCGCGCAGCACTCGATGGAACTGCTCGACGCGACGAAGACGGTGCTCGAGACGCTCCGCGCGGCCTTCCCGCTCGCGACCATCGGCTCCATGCGCTCGCTCGCCGGCGGCTTCGGGTTCTCGGGCGACGACGTGGACAAGCCCTGCCGCGTGCTCTCGGGCGGAGAAAAGGCGCGCCTGGTGCTCGCGTTGATGCTGTACGACCCGCCGAATTTCCTCGTGCTCGACGAGCCCACGAACCACCTCGACCTCGCCACGAAGGAAATGTTGATGAAGGCGCTCTCCGATTTCGAAGGCACGATGCTCTTCGTCTCGCACGACCGGCACTTCCTGCGCGCGCTCTCGAACCGCGTCCTCGAGCTGTCGCCGGAGGGCGTTCACACCTACGGCGGCGGCTACGCCGAGTACGTCGTCAAATCCGGGCACGAAGCGCCCGGTGTCGGATGAGCGCTCAGCTTCCGAGCCCGCGATCGCGCGTCGCGCCGAAGGTCACCTCCTGCCGATGGCCTTGAGCAGCTGCGCGCGCGCGAGCGACAGGTTGTAATCGGCCTGCACGACCTGCCCCGACGCCGTCGTCGCCGCGACCTGCGCGTCTTGCAGCTCGATGATCGAGCCCGCGCCGGCCTGATAGCGGGCCTCGGCGAGCCGGAGCTGCTCCTTCGCGTTGACCTCCACCTCCTTCGCGGTGTCGAGGCCCGCCTTACCGGCGCGCACGGCGAGCCGCGCCTGGATCACGTCGAGGCGGACCTGCTGCCGTTCGAGCACCGTTTGGCTATGCGTGACCGCCTGATTCGCGATCGCCTCGCGCACTCGAGCCTTCGTGAGTCCGCCCTGGAAGATTTGCCAGCTGAGCTGTGCTTGCGCGTTCCAGTTCCAGACCATATTGGTCAAATCGGGCCCGCCCTCCGTGAAACCCGTGGACACTCCCAGGCTCGGCCCATAGGTGCCCCTGACAGAGCTGAGTTGCCGCTCGTTCGCTTCCTCTTGCTTGGCGAGGCTCTTCAGCTCGGGACGTGCGCTGAGGCCCATCGCCGCGACGCGCTCGTCCTCGAGTTGCTCCTCCGGGAGCTCGGGGATGCGATCGATCGCGACGTCGTAGGCCGTCGTCCCTTCCACGCCCATCGCCTGGTTGAGCTGCGCCTTCGCCGTCTCGTAGGAGTTCTGCGCGTTGATCAACGTGAGCTTGGCGTTCGCGCGATCGGCGCGCACCTGGGCGAGGTCGATCTCCGGTCGCGTCCCGACCGTGACCTGCCCTTGCACCTGCGCGAGATGTTTGTCCTGATTGTCGAGCGCGTCCTTCGCGACGTCGACGAGCGCGCGATTGGCCCAGGCCAGCACGAACGCCGAGCGCACGCCGTAGAGCACCCCTTGCCGGACGGTCTCTTCGGAGAGCTTCTGCGATTCGGCGCTCGCCCGCGCGGATTTGTATTGCTGGATCGTCTGTCCGAAGTCGTAGACGAGCTGATTCGCGTTGATCCCGAAGTTCCAGGAGCCGATCGTGTCGAAGCTCGGAGCAGCGGTGTGCTGTGACACGCTCGTCGGCAGCGTGGTCGCCTGGGGGACGAAGTTGGCGGTCTTGCGCGTGTACGCTCCGTTCGCGTTCACTTGCGGCAAGAGCTGCGACTCCTGCTCGTCAGCGCGCGCGTACGCCGCGTCCGTCTGCGCGACGGCCTGCGCGATCTGCGCCTGGTGCGCGAGCGCCTGACGTTCCGCCGCCGCGAGCGTCAACGTGGTACCCGGCGGCGGCCCCGCTTGCGCGAGCAGATGCAGCACGATTCCGAGCGCGCCGAGCATCACTCGTACCTCAGCGCGTCGATGGGATCGAGCTGCGACGCCTTCTGCGCGGGGTAAAGGCCGAAGACGACGCCGACGAAGGCGCTGAACGCCACCGCGACGAAGGCGATGTCCGGACGCAGCACCAGCGTCCACCCGAGCTTCTTCGAGAGCCATGTTGCGACCCCGGTGCCGAGCAGGACGCCCACCAGGCCGCCCATCATCGACAGCGAGACGGCCTCGACCAAGAACTGCGCGAGGATGTGCCACGGCTTGGCACCGACGGCCATGCGCACGCCGATCTCGCGGGTGCGCTCCGTGACGCTGACGAGCATGATGTTCATGATTCCGATACCTCCAACGAGGAGCGACACGATCGCGATCGCCGCCAGCAGCGAGGTCAGCGTCTCCGTGCCCTGCTGCTGCGCCGCCGCGATCTCGGCGAGGTTCCTGATCTGGAAGTCGTCGTCCGTGGACGACCCGAGGTGGTGCCGATCCCGGAGGAGTCCGGTGATCGCGCGCTCGGCGCGGTTCGTGTCGTCGGGTGAGATGGCGCTCACGACGACCATTCCGGCGATGTACTTCTGCAGGCCGCCCTGGATCTTCGTCTGGTACGTCGTCACCGGGATGAACGCGGCGTCGTCGTAGTCCTGTCCAACCGGCGATTGCCCCTTCGGAGCCAGGACGCCGATGATGCCGAACGGGATTCCGCGCACGCGCACCGTCTGCCCGACGGCGGCTTCGCTCGAACCGAACAGCTTCTGCGCGACGGTCTGACCGACCACCATCACCTTGTTGCCGGAATCGACGTCGGAGTCGCTGAGGAGCGATCCGACTCCCAGAGTCCAGCTCCGGATCTCGAAGTAGTCCGGCGTCGTCCCGGTGATCTGCGTGTACCAGTTCAGCTCCTCGCTGACGATGGACGCGCGCGTGTTGAGCTGCGGAGCCGCAGTCTTTACCGAAGGCAGCTCGGTCTTGATGGCGGTGAGGTCGTCCCAGGTGAGCGTCGGCATGGAGCCGAAGCCGCCCATCACGCCGCCGGACGTCGTCGATCCCGACATGACCATCAAGATGTTCGTGCCCATGGCGCTGAACACCTTCTCGACGCCCGCCTTCGCGCCCTCGCCGATGGCCACCATGGAGATGACCGACGCGACGCCGATGACGACGCCGAGCGTCGTCAGGAAAGACCTCGTCTTGTTGCGCATCAGCGCGCGCGTCGCGACGGGGAACGTCTGCAGGATGTTCATGCCGGCGACTCCGCTTCGAGCTCGTGCAGCTCGTCCTTCGCCATCTTGGGTTTCTGCGAATGATCCGAGAGAATTTTCCCGTCCTTCACGACGATGACGCGGGACGCGAACTCCGCGATGTCGGGCTCGTGCGTGACCACTAGAATGGTCAGGCCCGTCGCCCAGAGCTCCTGGAAGAGAGCGATGACCTCGACGCTGGTGCGCGAGTCGAGGTTGCCGGTGGGTTCGTCGGCGAGGATGAGCTTCGGTTCGTTCACGATGGCGCGGGCGATCGCGACGCGCTGCTGTTGCCCGCCGGAGAGCTGCGAGGGCCGGTGATCGAGCCGCTGGCCCAGACCGACGCGCTTCAGGGCCTCTGCGGCGCGCCGCCTTCGTTCCTTCCCGGGCATGCCCGAGTACACCAGCGGCAGCTCCACGTTCTCCATCGCCGTCGTGCGGCTCAGGAGGTTGAAGCTCTGGAACACGAAGCCGAGCGTGCGATTGCGCACCTCGGCGAGCTCGCCGCGATCGAGCTTCGACACTTCGCGTTCCGCGAGCAGGTAGGTCCCCGACGTCGGCTTGTCGAGGCATCCGAGGATGTTCATCAGCGTCGATTTGCCCGACCCGGAAGAGCCCATGATGGCGATGAACTCCGCCGGCTCGACCGAGAAGGAGACGCCGTCGAGCGCGCGCACCTCGACGTCGCCGAGCGAATACACCTTGCGGACGTGGTCGAGCTGGATGAGCGGCATGGCGAAGGCCCAGTCGGGTCAGAACCCTCTCGGAAGCCGCGTCGGCACCGACGCGGGAGCCGTCGTCGCCGGCTCGGTGAGCGATTCCGTGATCACCGCGTCGCCTTCCTTGAGATCGCCGCTCACGATTTCCGTCAAAGATCCGTCGCTCAGCCCGATCTGGATGTCCACGGGCTGCGCTCTGCGCCCGACGAGACGGTACACGGTCCTCTGGTCCTTCGATTGTTGCTGCTGTTGTTGCGGGCCGGGCGTCCGCGGCTTCGCCGAGGCGGCCGCGCGCGCCGTCGGCGGCTTGAACGTCGGACGGTAGCGGAGCGCCGCGTTCGGAATGCGGAGCACGTCGTTCCGCTCCGCCGGCGTGAACGTAACCGTCGCGGTCATACCCGGCTTCAAGAGCCGCTTCTCGTTGTCGACGTCGATCACGGCGTCGTACGTGACGACGTTCTGCACGGTGACCGCGGCGTCGCGAACTTGCCGAACGGTGCCGTCGAATCGCTGCCCCGGATAGGCATCCACGGTGAACCAGACGTGCATGCCCGATTGAATCTTGCCGACGTCGCCCTCCGCGACGCTGGTGTCGACCTGCATCTTCGTGAGGTCCTGCGCGATCGTGAACAGCGTGGGCGCTTGCAGCGACGCGGCGACGGTTTGTCCGACGTCGACGCTCCGCGAAATGACGACGCCGTCGATCGGCGAATAGATCGTCGCGTACTTCAGGTTCGCTATCGCCTGATGCAGCGACGCGGCGGACTGCTGCACGCCGGCGACGGCGGCGGCCACCGTCGCCTTGGCGATGTTGTAGTTCGCCTCCGCGGTATCGACGTCGGCCTGCGCGATGAGTTTTTGTTCACCGAGCTGCTTGGCGCGCGTGTATTGCCGCTCGGCATCCATCTCTTGCGCCTTGCTCTTGTCGACGTTCGCTCGTGCGCTCGCGTCGTTGGCGCGCGCCTGCTCGACCGCCGCCTCGAAGAGCGTCGGTTCGATGGTCGCGACAATCTGTCCTTTCTTCACCGGAGAGTTGAAATCCGCGCGGATGGATTCGATGCGGCCGGAGACTTGACTCCCCACCTGGACGGTGACGAGCGCCGACAGGACACCGGTCGCGGTGACGCGTGCGGCAATGCGTCCGCGATCGATCGTCACCGTCGCGTAGCGCGGGCCCGGATCGCGATGCGATCGCAAGTACTTGAGAATTCCGAACGCAGCGCCCGCAATCAGCAGGACGGCGAAGATCCACGGAAGCGCTTTCTTCATAACTATTGAGGGATGGGCGGGTATGAACGGAGAAGGCTAGTACGCCCCTCGGCCCGGCGGTTGTCGCTATCGGGATACGAACGCAGAAACAGCGCAAAAACTTCGATTTTGTCGCAGTTTCTCAATACGCGGCGCCGCCCGCCGGGGCGCCGAATGGGCGGCCTACTCGGGCTCCGCGAGCGCGTTCGGACGCGCGCGGGAGCGTTCGCGGTCCCCCGCGCTTCCGCACTGTGTGATCGCTCGCAAGTGTCCTCTGCGCTCGATGGCGCCGGGCGCGGTTTCATCGACTCACACGACTCACGCGCGCACGGTTCAAGTTTTTTTGCACGCGCATGAGCGCGAATGAAAGTGCGTTCACTCGAATGGCCACTGTGTTGGCCGCACGCCGCAGGTGTCGCGATGTGCGGCGACGCGCATCAGATCCATTCGGAGATTTTCACAGGAAGACGAAAGTAGCGGAAGAAAGAGAAAGTGCACCGAACGTTCTTCGTTCGTCGTGCAACGCATCGTTCGCGAATCGCAGCGTCTTTGCCGTGCGATCTCGTGATTCGGACCGGTGGTCAGCGCTTCGAATTTTTCTGCCTGATTCTGTTTCTTACAAGTGACTACCTATGCGTCTCCATCGCCCCAACTCGCGCGTGAGTGCCTCGGCGATCCGAGACATGACCGGTTCGAGCTCGTTCATCGAGCTCAGCCCCAAAGTGAGAGGAAGAAATATGAACTGTTCGAAGAAAACCGTGCACGCGCCGGCTATGTCCGCCCTCGTGGCTTCCGCGTTTGCCGTCGCGCTCGCTTGCGGGTGTAGCAGCGGACAAGGCAACGGGTCGGCACCGTCAACGGGAACGTATCTGGCCGAGCTCAGCACCGATCTCGGCGTTTGCACCGTCGCTCACGACACGTGCATGGATGCAGCCGATGGCGACGTATCGAAGGTCGATACGTGCAAGGCGGAGGCGAGCGATTGCCACGACGCCGTGCAAGCGGAAGAGCAGCAAGTCCATACGGCGATCCGCGCGTGTGCGACGACGGCGCGCTCGTGCTTCGCCAGCACGGAGGACGCCGGCACCGCCGCTCGGCAGCAGTGTGGACAACAGCTCCGCGCTTGCGTCGAGATGGCGCTGCCGCCGCCTCCTCCGCTGCCGCCGTGCGCTGCAGCGCTCAAGACGTGTCTGTCGTCGGCGGGAGACGGCGGCGCGGACGCGCGCAAGGCGTGTCTCTCGACGTTCGACTCCTGCGTCGTAGCGTCGCTGCCGCCGTGCATGCACGAGTTCGCGACCTGCGTCGAAGATCGCACCGAGCCGCCGCGCGCTTGCGAGCGCGAAGCCGCTGCGTGCACGAAGTACCGCTTCACGCACGACGGCGGGCTCCCGCCGGCGACGGGCGGCGCGACGGGCGCGGGCGGTGCGCCCGCGAGCGGACCTCCGGGCTTCGGCGCGCGTCCTAGCCTCGGCGGACGTCCTAGCTTCGGCGGACAGACGGGCTTCGGTGGACTGCCGAGCGCGGCGGGGCAAACGGGCTTTGGCGGGCCCCCGAGCTTCGGTGGACCGCCGAACATCGGCGGTGGGCACGCTGCCGCCGGTGCGTCGGGCACCGGCACCGCGCCTCGATGGCCCTGAGCTGCAGCGCCTCCCGATGAGGTGGAGCACCCGAAAACGTGCCCCGGTCCCTGCGAGGGCCCGTTTTCGGGTGCAAAGCCACTCGTGTGGTCGGCGCTGTCGTCATCCAGGTGTTCCGAGCGACTGAGTCGTTCTAGTCGTTCTAGTCATCGGCGCTCGCTTGCCGCGCTGCACCTCCCGAGACGCGGCAAGTTTCATTTTTCGAGCGACTCCAAAGTCGCTCGCAACATGCCGTGCAGCTCCGTCGCGATTGTTTACCGGAGCTGTTTCCAACGTCGAATTGGCTGCGCCGATTGACCCAAGATACTGGCGCACTGATCGCATACGTGCGATCAACGTCAGCGGCGGCCCTTGGTTGGAAAGGAACGGCTCGTATGTTCGCGCGGATCACGACGCAGCAGGGAGGTGCTGCTCGTCCCCTGACTTCCGATCCGGAGACATGCTCGCTTCTCTCTAGCAGCGCGACGACTGCGTGGGCGGGATTGCCTTTCGACGTTCTCCGGATGCGCTCGGCGGAAGAGGTGAACGAGGCGGCGCCGCGCGAGGGTGAGCACGGGTTGTTCGTCGTCCTCGACGGCAACGCGGAGCTCGTCTTCAAAGACGGCGGCGATGACGCGCGCCGGAGCGCGGCGAGGGGTTCGATCTCGTTCTTCGCCGGCGACGAGCCACACGTCGTCGAGGAGATGACCGGCTCCTTGGACGTCGCGGTGGTGCAGTTGCCGAACGAGTGGTTCGAGCGCGCGCTCCTAGCCGGACCTCCGGAGGGATTCGGCAGGGCCGAGCCGCTCGAGCACGACGACACGATCGAGTCGATCGTACAGACGATGTGTCGCGAGGTGAGAGCGGGGGCGCCCACGGGACGCCTCTTCGCGGAGTCGCTCTCGCTCGCGCTCGTCACGTACGCGGTCGAACGCGTGCCTCCCTCGAAGCTCCGCGTGCGCGGCGGGTTGTCCGAGGAGCAATGCCGGCGCATCCGCGGCTACATCCGCGATCGACTGCACCAAGATCTGTCGCTCGTCGAGCTGTCGTCGCTCGTCGGCCTCAGACCGCGCCAGTTCTCGACGCTATTTCGTCGCGCGTTCGGCACGACGGCGCATCGCTACATCATCGCTCAGCGCGTCGCCGAAGCAGCGCGCATGCTCGGCAGCGGCGACGACAACCTCGCCGGCATCGCGCTGCGCATCGGTTTCTGCAGCCAGAGCCACTTCACCGCCGCGTTCCGGCAGGCCTTCGGCGTCACACCCGGACGCTACGCGGCAGGGCTACGCAAGAGCGTGCCGCCGCCTTCGATCAGCCACCAAGAAGGCTCCGCGCCACGACCTTGAGCTCGAGGATCGGCTTCACGCCTTCGAAGATCGGCAGCACCTGCGCGTCGATCACGTAGCGGCTGATGGGGTACTCCTCGGCGTAGCCCCAGCCGCCGTGAAGCAGCTGCCCTGTCTGCGTCACCTCTACGGCGACGTCGCAGGCGAAGAGCTTCGCTTGCGCCGCGAGCGGGCCGGCCTTGCGCTCGTCCTCGTCCATCGCCAGCGCCGCCGCGTAGGTGATGGCGCGCGCGGCGGCGAGCTTCGCCGCCATCCTGCCGAGGTGATACTGGGTGAGCTGGAACTCGATGATCGGGCGCCTGAACTGGGTGCGCTCGGCGACGTACTCTGCGGTCTTCTCGAGCGCGGCTTGCCCGACACCCGTCGCCCGGCCGCCGGTTTGTAAACGACCCGCGCCGAAGCCGGCCATCTGCAAGTAAAAGCCGCGGCCTTCGCCCTCGCGCTCGCCGATCATGTGATTCGCCGGAACGAAGTAGTCCTCGAGAGCCAGCGTGAACGAGTGCATGCCGCGGTAGCCCGGCGTGCGATCGGCCTTGCCTTCCATGCGGCCGCCGCCGGCCTGCACGCAGGTGAAGGCGTGCTCGCGGCTCGTCGTCTTCGGGACGATGAACAGCGACAGGCCCTTCGCGCCTTTCTTCACGTCGGGATCGGTGCGCGCGAGCAGGGCGAGGATGTCCGCGCGTCCCGCGAACGTGCACCACGACTTGGCGCCGTTGATGACGTAGCCGTCGACGCCGCCGACCGCGCGGCGCTCCGCGCGACAGGTGAGCGACGCGACGTCGCTGCCGATATTCGGCTCCGTAACGGAGATGCCGACCATGAGCTCACCGGTGGCGATCTTCGGGAGCCATTGTTGCTTCTGCTCTTCCGTGCCGCCGGCGAGGAGAGCCTTCGCCAGGATCTCCGGGCGCGTGATGAGCGAGCCCGCGCCGGCGAGCGACCCGCGCGACAGCTCCTCCGTCGTGAGGATCATCGCGAGGTTTCCCATTTCGAACCCGCCGTAGCGCTCGGGAACCGAGAGACCGAAGTACCCCACCTCGCCCATCTTCGTGATGAACGACTCGGGCACGAGATCGTCGTGGCGATGGATGTGTTCCGCCTGCGGCGCGACCTCGACCTCGACGAACTGCCGCACGCTGTTTCTCACTTGCTCCAGCGTCTCGTCGAGCGGCACCGGCGTGCGGCCCTTGTCCTCGGCGACCTTGCGCCCGATCTCGCGCACCGCGCTCTCGTGCCCGAGCTTTCGTACGAGGGCCTTCATGTCGCTCGTGTAGATACGATCGACGTCACTCTCCGACATCCCGAGGTCCAGGGCCACGGGAGCAAGGCGATCTCGAACGCTGGTGGCGAGCTCCGCCGCGGCGACCTCCGCGAGCCGCTCGAAATGGGCGCTGCCGCGAGAACCGAAGCCCTCGGTGAGCGCACAGAGCTCCGCGGCCGCCCGAGCCTCCGTCGCGGCATAAGCGACGCGCGAAGCGAGGACCTGATGCTCGTCGATCTTCGCCCCTTTTTCGGTGAGGGCCGTCGCCTTCGCGACTGCCTCGTCGGACAGGCGGCGGGCAACGTCGACGACTTTTCGCGCGTCACTGAGGGTCATGGGGCAAGGCTAAGCACGAAATCGCCCGGAGTCACTCGCGATTGTCGCGTCGCGAAGCCCTTGCGCTCGCGCCGGGAGTCGATGAAAAGTGAGGAGGCATGCTAGCGGCGCTCTGGGGAGCACTCGGAGCCGGCGCGGTCGTCCTCGCGCTGGTCGCGGCATTTTGCCAGTTCGGGGCCATCCTAGTCGTGCGGCCGAGTCCGAGCGTACACGTACGCGCGGTCTGGATTGCGGCCGGCTGCGCGCTCGCGGGGCTCGTCCTCGGGCTCGTGTCACACCACCTCGATTGGTACTTCGCCGCGCTGGCCTCGGCATCGACTGGCTTCGCGGCGCTCTATCTCATTGCTCTGCTCGGGTCGCTTCCGGAGTTCGAGCGACGCGACATGAACATCGTCATCCGGAGCGTTTCCATCTTCGGCGTCTGGCTCGCCGTGATCATCGCGCTCTGGGCGAGCTCGCTTCCCGGCATCGTCGACGCGCTCAATTTCTGGGTGCGCATCGCCGAGTGGCCCTTCCAGCAGTAGCGCTCGTCCATTGGGGCGACTGTCGGAAGCTCCGGCCCCCACTTGGGTGAGGGCCGGAGCTTCCGGCGCCTTGGCCACAGATCTGACGAGCGCACTTGGACTTCTTCTGGGTCGCGCGACTATGTCGCGCTCCTTCCGACCTATCTGCCCCCCACTTGCATGACGGCCGGAGCTTCCGATGCCTTGGCCACAGATCTGACGAGCGCACTTGGACTTCTTCTGTGTCGCGCGATTGCATCGCGCTTCTCGCGGGTGAAACGGGATCGCAAGATCTGCAAAGTTGGGGGGCGATCCGGGTGGTAGGCTTCACGCATGAGTGCCCCGGCCGAGTTCGCGTTGTTCGACACGTCCATCGGCCGATGCGCGGTCGCGTGGAGCGCGCGCGGGATCGTCGGCATTCAGCTTCCGGAAGGCGGCGACGCCGCGACGCGCGCCCGGATCCAGAAGCGCTTCCCCGGAGCGCAGAGCGCCGAGCCTCCGGCCAAGGTGAAGACGGCCATCTCCGATATGCAGGCGCTCCTCAAGGGAGAAGCTCGCGGTCTGGAAAGCATCGAGCTCGACATGGACGGGGTACCGCCGTTTCACCGTCGCGTATACGCGGTAGCGCGCGCGATTCCACCAGGGCGCACGTCGTCTTACGGCGAGATCGCGACGCGCGCCGGCGCTCCCGGCGGGGCGCGCGCCGTCGGGCAGGCCCTCGGGCGTAATCCGTTCGCCATCGTGGTCCCGTGTCATCGAGTCCTCGCCGCGGGCGGGCGAACCGGCGGCTTTTCCGCGAACGGGGGCGTTGCGACCAAGCTTCGCATGCTGTCCATCGAGGGCGCGCGGCACGCCGAAGCGAAGGCGGAGTTCGAGGGCGACGGCGCATTCGGTTTCGACGTGGACGTGGCGCTCGCGCACCTGCGCGACGCAGATCCGAAGCTCGCGAAGCTCATCGAGAAGGTCGGCCCGTTTCGCATGCGGCTCAAGCAGACGCCCAGCCTCTTCGGCGCGCTGGTCGAGGCCATCGTCTACCAGCAGCTCACGGGCAAGGCGGCCGCCACCATCCACTCGCGACTCTGCGCGCTCTTCCCGCGCGCGCACCTCGGCCCGTCCGCCGAGCAGATCCTTCGAGCCACGGAGGAACAACTGCGCGGCGCCGGCTTGTCCCGCGCGAAGACCGCGTCGCTCAAAGACCTCGCGACGAAAGCAAAGGCTCACGTGGTCCCGACCCTCCGGGAAGCGCATTCGACGAGCGACGAAGAGCTCATCGGACGACTGACGGAAGTGCGCGGGATCGGACGCTGGACGGTGGAGATGCTCCTCATGTTCCGTCTCGGTCGACCGGACGTGCTCCCGGTCGACGACTACGGCATTCGCAAGGGCTTCGGCGTCGCGTTCGGATACGGCGATGAGCTGCCTACGAAGCAGGACGTCACCAAGCGCGGCGAGCGCTGGAAACCGTACCGCACCGTCGCGAGCTGGTATCTGTGGCGCGCCGCCGAGGGCGCAAAACGTCAAACGAAAGCCGCGACGAAGAATAACGGCAAAGCGCTTCGACGTTGAGAACTCCCCTCATATTCGATGGCTGAAATCGGCCTGGCCGCCCACCGGGCTGGCAAGTCGCGCCGCGGTATACTCCCGGCCATGCCGGCCACGACGTTGCTCGAGAGCGATTCGTTGCGCGTCATCGATTACGTCTGCACGGCACAGGTGGGCGATAAGCCCTTCACCGAACGACATGGTGGCTTTTCCATTTCGTACGTGCGGCGCGGGAGCTTCGGCCTCCGTACGCGCGGGAAGTCGTACGACCTCGTCGCCGGGTCGGTGATGCTCGGACACCTCGGCGACGAATACGTGTGCACGCACGACCACGCGGGCGGCGACGAGTGCTTGTCCTTTCATCTGACGACGGAAGGGTTGGACACGCTTGGAGCCGAGGCGAAGGTGTTCCGGATTGGATCGCTGCCGCCCGTTCCCGAGCTGGTCGTGCTCGGCGAGCTCGGACAAGCAGCGGCCAATGGCCGGTGCGACGTGGGCCTCGACGAAGTGGGCGCGCTCATGACGGCGAAGTTCGTCGAGCTCGCCGGGGCGCGCTCGCCCGCGGCCGCGGCGCCCGCTGCGCGGGATCGAAAGCGCGCCGTCGAGGCGGCGCTCTATCTCGACGAACGCTGCGAGCATCCGATTGACCTCGAGAGCACGGCGGACGAAGTGGGTCTCAGCCCATTTCACTTCCTGCGGCTGTTCTCGAAGGTCGTGGGCGTCACCCCGCATCAATATCTGGTGCGTTCGCGGTTGCGCCGCGCGGCCCGCCTGCTCGCGGACGGCGACGTCCCGATCACCGAAATCGCCCTCGACGTCGGGTTCGGAGATCTATCGAACTTCATCCGCACCTTCCGTCGCGCGGCGGGCGTCTCGCCGCGGCAGTTCCGCAAGGCGGCCCGGGGCGAACGCCGCTCGCTCTTCGAGACGCTCGAGCGCCGCGCGGGGTCGCGCGTCGCGCGGGTGTTCGCCGCGGGCGGGTGACGTGGACCGCGCCGCGTCGAAACGTCTCGAGGCGCGCGTCGCGCGCGCCGACTTCGCCGCCGTGGAGCGGTCGCTCGAGCTCGACGGCGCCGCGGTTCTGCCGGGGCTCCTCACGCGCACGGAGTGCAAGGCGCTCGCGGCCCTGTACGGCGACGACGCGCGCTTCCGCAGCACGGTCGTGATGAGCCGTCACGGCTACGGCAAGGGCGAGTACAGGTATTTCGCCTACCCCCTCCCCGACCCGATCGCGCTGTTGCGCGAGAAGTTGTACCCGCGCTTGGTGCCCATCGCGGATCGATGGAACGCGGCGTTGGGCACGAACACGCGGTTCCCGAAGACGCACGCGCGCTACCTCGAGCTTTGCCACGCCGCCGGTCAGACTCGGCCGACACCGCTGCTCTTGAAGTACGGCGAAGGCGACTACAACTGCCTGCATCAGGATCTCTACGGGGAGCACGTGTTCCCGCTTCAGGTCGCGTTCCTGTTGTCCGATCCGGAGAGGGATTTCACCGGCGGCGAGTTCGTGATGACCGAGCAGCGACCGCGCATGCAGTCACGTCCGCTCGTCGTCCCGCTCGCGCAGGGCGACGCCGTCGCGTTCGCGGTGCGACACCGACCGGTGCAGGGCACACGCGGCGTCTACAAGGTGAGCTTGCGCCACGGCGTGAGCCGCATCCGGTCAGGCCATCGCCTGACCGCGGGCATCATCTTCCACGACGCGCGTTGAGCGTCACTTCACGACCTGGACCATCGTCTTGCAGCCGAGGAGGACCTGCACCGAGCCGCCGTTTTGCGTGAGCGCATTGCACATGTCCGGGCAGAGGATGATCTGCGTCTTGTCCGGGCTGTAGTACCAGAGCTGCTGGTTCGCCACGCACTTCGTTTGATCTTGGACGTTGTAGATGGGCATCGCGCTCCCGGTTGGCGGGGTGTACGACGCGTTCACTTTCGTCGGGTCGACCATGCCGTTGTTCGGCACGGAGAAGGTGCACGAGGCGGCCTGTCCGCGGATCGCGTCGAGGGCCATCGCGAACTGTTTCGCGACGTCGCCGCCGGTGTCGACGATGAAGGCCTGGTTGGTGCCGCCGGCCGTCGCGAGAGCGTTCAGTGATTGCAGGTCGTTGCCGACACCGATGACGAACGTCGAAATCGAGGGATTGCCGGCCAACGCCGGAGCGACGAGATCGCTGGCGATCGACGGCACGGCGTTGGTGTTGTCACAACCCGTCGGTTCGCCGTCCGTCGCGAGCACGAGCACCGTCCGGCGCGCGGGGTTCGCCTTCGCCCAGTTGGTGACGATCTGATAAGCGCCCTGGAGCGCCGGGTACGTCGGCGTGCCGCCCCCGGGGCCGTGCGATTGCAGCGACATCTGGATCATCGGCGCGACGCCGGGCAGCTGCTGAATCGGGACGTCCGGCGTGGAGTAATCGCTCACGTTGCACGAACCGCCGGCCTGCAGGATGTTACTGGTGTCGATGCAGATGCCGAGCAGACAGATGCAACCGTTCATCCCGTTGGTCGCCATCGTGCACGTCGACTGACTCGAGCTGCCGACGAACGGGAAATAGCCGATGCCGGCGCCCGTCCCCGCGTTCGCCGGGTCCGAAAGAAACGTGGACAGCGACGAAGACACGGCGGCCCACTTGCTCGGATTGCCCTGCGCCATCGAGCCCGATTGATCGACGAGGAAGTACATGTCGAGCGGGCGCCGTTCGCCCTGATGAACCTCGGCGTTGCAACTCGCGTCCGGACTATCGACCCCTTGCATCCCGGCGGTGCCGATGTTGATGAACCCGCCGAGCTCGCTACCGCCGCTGGCGGTCGCCGCGCCACCACCCCCCAGGGCGCCACCCGCCGCCGGCGCCGAACCCGTCCCGCTGAGGGCGCTACCGCCCCCCGTTCCCGTTGGAGGTGGCGAGCTCCCATTGCCCGTCGACGCCGAGCAGGCGGCCACTAGTCCTATGGCGCCAATGACTGCGCCAGCCGAGATGTAGAAGTGCCGTGCTTCGGCACCAGCGATGAGGGAACGAGGGTTAAGCATCCAGTTCGACTCCAGAGAGGCGGGTTCGGTTTACGAAGAGCGTCGGTTGCTCGAAGCGTAGCTGATACGCGGGCCGGTCCAGCCACGACGTGACGCCGTACCGCGTCAAAAGCGACGAATTGGCCGTGAGCTGTCAATTTCAGGCGGAGCTCCGCCTCCCCGTAGTGACCCGAGACGAGCGAGAAAGCTCATCTTTGCGCGTCCGCGTCATGGAGATTGTCGCTCGAAGCATTGCACGCAGACGTCAACGCAATGAGCGCTCCACGTCGCAATATTTTCTTTTCAAGCCGTTTCATTGATTCAATCGGCCATTGGCGGCGTGGACTGAAATGCGAATCGAGTTCGATTGAACGCGAGCAGGCGTAGTGCTCTACAGCGCGCATGTGGTCGGGGCGACGCTCGCGCTCGCGCGCTTTCGAAGCGCGAAGCGTTGCGCGATTCGTTTTCGCGATCTCTTCGTTCGCCGGAATAGCGCGCGCACAGACGGTCGACGCCGGCACGACGGGGTTCGGCGTGAAGCGCCCGGTGCTCGCGTCGGCATGCGAGCACGGCTGTCCGTGGGGCGAGCTCGGCGACTTCGTCGCCGAAGCCATGCAGCCCCTCGGCTACGACGTCGTTCAGTGTCGCAATTGCAACCTCGACCAGGGACCGAAGCTCGTCTCCACGGCGAGCTACCCGCCCCCGCTCGGCGTACAGGACACCTTCGTCGGCACGACGACGCGGATCGACGCCCGCGTGGACTTCGGCATCACGTCGAGCGACTTGCTCGCGTGGGGATACGCCGGCAACAACGGCTACGCCCAATACGGCGCCTTCCCGAATCTCCGCCTCATCGCGAAGATCGAAGACCCTACGTATCTTCTCGTCGCCGTCAAAGCGGACTCCGACATTACGGATCTCGCGGACGTCGCGAAAGACAAGCGCGCCGTCACGATCTTGGGCGGCGGATCGCCGATCTCGCAGCCGGTGCTCGATTACTACGGGCTGACGATGGACGCCGTCACGGCGTGGGGCGGCGCATACCACGATGCCATCGTTTACGGCCAAGCCGACGATCCGGACTTCGACATCGTCATCAACGAGCTCGCGAGCCCGGCGAACAATCCCGAATCGGCGTACTGGACGAAGATCAGCCAGAAGCACGATCTGCGGTTCTTGGATCTCCCCGAGCCCGTCCTCGCCCAGCTCGCGAGCGACGCGACGCTCGGCGTGACGCGCGCGACGGTGAAATGGGGGTTCTTGAAGGGCGTCGATCGACCGATCGCGACGGTCGCCGAATCCGGCCACGCCGTGTTCGCGCGCGACGACGCGCCGGAGTCGGCGGCGTACGACATCGCCAAGGCGATCGACGTGCATCGAGACGCCCTCAAGTGGTTCATTCGGCCGTATTCGTACGACTCGCGCACCGTCTGGGCCGATCAGAACGTGCCGCTTCATCCGGGCGCCGCGCGTTATTACCGCGAGGCGGGCTACCTGCGGCCGAACGCCTGCGAGAACGCTGACGCCGCAGCGGCGAGCTCCGCCGTTTCCAAGAGCTCATCGAGCTGCGCGGTGACGGGTCCCACCCGGACCACCAGCGCCGCTTCGGTTTCGTTCGTTCTCCTGCTGCTCTCCGCGTCGGCGCGCCGCGTGCGCCGACGTCCTCGCTCCCCTCACCCATAGGAATTTTCAACAGATGCTCGCTCTCAGAAGCTGTCTCTCTTGCTCCCTGTTGCTCGTTGCCGCGGCGTGCTCCAACGATTCGACGAAGGCCCGCTCCGGGGGCGCGGACTCGGTCGCCAACGACTCCGGAGCCGAGGACGCGGGTTCGTCCCAGTCGTCCGAGTCGTGCGACGCTTCGAAACGTCCCATCCTCTTCGTGCACGGCATCATGGGGGGCGCCGACAATTTCGAGCTTCAGGCGCAGCGGTTCACCTCGAATGGCTACTGCCGCTCGGCCATCCGCGGCTTCGACTACGACGCGACGTTCCTCGCCTTCGGCGGCGCGATGCAGAGCGACATCGACGCGACCGAGGCCCGCCTCGACACGGCAGTGGACGCGTTCCGCAAGGACACCGGCTTCGACCGCATCGATCTGGTCGGTCATTCCTACGGCACGTTCATGTCGGCCACGTACTTGAACGACCCGGCGCACGCGGCCAAGATCGAACACTACGCGCAAGCGGCCGGCGGCGGCGTCCCCGAGCCAGTGCCGCAGGTCAACCTGTCGTCCGACGGCGACTTCGTCGCGGGCCACCCGGCGAAGGTCGCGCCGGAAGGCGCCGACGGCGCGGCCGTCACGAACCCGGACATCGGTTATCACGACCACGTCGGGGTGCTGACGTGCAAGGAGTCGTTCGCCGCGATGTACGAGCTCTTCAACGGCGAGCAGCCCGCGCACGCGGACGTGGTCCCCGAATCGAACATCCAGGTGTCCGGCTTCTACAAGAACTTCTCCGACAACACGCCGCATCCGGGAATCACCCTCAGCATTTACGAAGTGGACGCCGACACCGGCGATCGCCTGCACGATAAGCCGGACTTCACGTTCGTCACCGGCGCCGACGGATCCTGGGGCCCGTTTCAGGCAAAGCCCGACGCGCGCTACGAATTCCTCGCGCCGGAGGCCGGCGAGCCTCCCGCGATGGGGCAGCCCGGCCGCCCGCAGCACACGTATCGCGGTCCGTTCGTGCACTCGACGCACCTCATGTACTTGAAAGCGCTGCCGACGCTCGGCAGCTACGCCGCGAACATCATCGCCGGGCACATCAGGTACACCGATTCGCAGACGGGGTTCATCGTCCAGAACGGCAGTCGCGCCATGATCAGCAAGGACGACCCGGGCGGTCACGGCAACGATTCGCTCACCGTGAACGGAGCGGAGGCGCTGACGAAGGACGTCGCGCCGGAGAAGCTCCAGCTCATCGCGCTCTTCGGCTTCGACAACGACCAGACGCCGTTCACGCCCGTCTCGAGCATCAGCTCTGCCTTCTTCCTGAGCGCCGTCGACGTCGATCTTCCGACGTCCGACACGGGCCCCGTCAAACTCGTCTTCGACGGAGTCACCATCAACATCCACCGCTGGAAGTCGGACACCGAGGGCTCGAGCCTCGTCTTCCTGGACAACTGAGACGAATTGCGACCTGAGACGCGCTGAATCAGGCCGGCTCGAGGGAACCGGGCACGGCGCTCGCATATCCGTGGAGCATGAAACGCATCGCCGTTTCAGCTCTACTGCTCGTCCTACCCGCGTGTTCCGGTAGCTCTGGAGACGCCTCCGGAACCGCAGGACTCGGCGCGATCGACGACCAGATCCGCATCGACGTCTCCCCCGCTGATCGCGTCGATCTCGCTCGGTGCGGCGCCGAGTCGTCCGGCCCCGCAATGCTCCGCTGCGGCGACGCCCGCGCGCTGAGCAATGCCGTCACCGTGTGCGGCGGCCTCGTCGCGAACGACGCGCTCACGACGAAGTACGGGCCCGTCGTGGTCGGCGGCGACTCGCGGATCACGGGTTCCATTCGCGTCGAACACGGCTCGTTCACCAGCTACGGCGGCATCGAAGCCGATGGACGCCAGAACATCGACGGCGATCTCGTCACCTCGAGCAACTGGGTCAGTAGCGCCCCGGCGTGGATCCGCGGCGAGGCCTTCGTCGGCGGCCGGCTCGAGGCAGAGAGCCCCGTCAGGATCGGTGGCGCCCTGCACGTCACGGGTCCCATTTCGGGCAGTGTGCAGTCGGCGAGCACGACGAACACGGGCATCGCCGGGCCCGCGTCGCTCGCGTGCGCCGGCGCGCCCGACGTGCAGGCGATCGCCGACGCGACGGAACGTCTCGGTGTGATCGACGAGGACGAGGCACTCGCGGACGTTTCGGCTCCGAAGCAGATGACGCTCGGCTGCGGCAGCTACCGCTTCGCGTCGTGGGGTATCGGCGCGCCGCTGTCGCTTCGCGTCTCCGGCAACACGGTGGTCATCGTCGACGGTGACGTGAAGATCGCGGCGCCGGCGCGCATCCACGTCGAACCGGGCGCGTCGCTGGACGTCGTCGTGCGCGGCACGGTGTCCGTCGAGGACACGCTTTCGTTCGACGGCGCACCCGCGTGGCTCGCGGTCGGCGGCGACGTGCGCGTCGCTTCGCCCCTTCGGCTCGTGGGCTTCATCGATGCGCCCGCCGGAGCGATCGCCGCCGATGCACGACTCGACGTGATCGGCGCGCTCTACGCGGGCGCGCTGACCGCTGAATCGCCGGTGACGGTGGCGGCGTCGCCCGTCGCGCTGAGCGCTTGCGCGGGAAGCTGACGAAGACGTAAACATGATGTCCGGAGCGTGGCCGCTCGCGCGTCGAAGGAACGGACGCGGCCGAACCAGAACGCAGACGACAATGAGCGAGTTCGTATTCTTGTTTCGGAGCAACTATTTGCAGGCGATAAGCACGCCCGAGCGCGCTCAGCGGCGCATGCAGACGTGGCTCGCCTGGATGCGGGGCTCCGTCGAAGTCCACCCCGACGGCGCGACGCCCGCTTGACCGAAGCGTAGCGAAGGAGACGTGACGATGCGCAAGATAGTGCTGTTCGACCGTGTGAGCGCCGACGGATCCTTTTCCGGACCGGGTGGCGATCTGAGCTGGGCGGTTCCCGACGACGAGCTGGACGCTGCCGGAGCCGCCGGCGCGCGCAGCGGCGCTGGCACGCTCCTCTTCGGTCGAGTGACGTACGAGATGTTCGAGAGCTTCTGGCCGAAGATCGACGAGACGGCTTCGACCGCGCCGGACCCGCACGCGGCCGGGCGGCGCTCGCAATCCATGCGCGACATGGGCGTGTATATCAACCAAGCACGCAAAATCGTGTTCTCGACGACGCGCAAAGAGATGCACTGGAAAAACTCGGAGCTCGTGCGCGCGTTCGATCCGAAGTTCGTCGAAGCGCTCAAGCGAGAGCCGGGCAACGACATGATGATCTTCGGCAGCGGTTCCATCGTGAGGGAGCTCACGATTCACGGTCTGATCGACGAGTACACGCTCGTCATTTCACCGCTGCTCCTCGGCGGAGGGCGCCCGCTGTTCAACGGGCTTCCGAACACGACGAAGCTGCGGTTGATCGAAGCGAAGCCGTTCGCTTCCGGAAACGTGAGGCTCCGTTATGCCCGCGACGCCTGACACGGCCGATCCGGAAGCGCACGTCTTCCGGAGGGAGTCGGGGCGAATGGTCGCCGCGCTCACTCGGGTGCTCGGAGTGCACAACCTGGCGCCCGCAGAAGACGTCGTGCAAAGTCAGCGCCCTTGCCCAGCGCCTTCGGACAGCGCGTCGCCGGACGCGTTCTCCGGAACACGGACCAGCGGCGAGATGACCGGCGTCGGTCGATCTTCGAACGACGTGTCGGAGTCCGGCGACTCCGGACCGCGCCGCTCCGTGTCGCGATCGTCGGACGCGACGACTCGGTACTTGGCCGCTTCGATGAGCCAGAGCTGCTTCAGCTCGTCGAGCTTGCCGGGCATCCGCCGGGCCAGGTCCTCGCACTGGCTTTCGTCGCTCTTCGAATCGTAGAGCTCCCAGCGCTCTTCGGTGAATCGAGGGAGCGCGGTGACGCCGGTGATCCATGGCGTGCGATGCTTGGTGAGAGCCGCCCATCCCTGGTGATAGATGCCGCCGTTGCCCATCATCTCGAAGTAGTGGCTCGTGTGCCGTTCGGCGGCTCCGGCGTCGTCGAACGAGTACGTCAAGCCGATGCCCTCGATCGGCTTCTGCGCGACGCCGTTGACCAGCACGGGGCACGGCAAGCGCGCCGCGTCCAGGATGGTCGGAACGAGATCGACGACGTGGTGGAACTGATGCCGCAGCTCGCCGTTCGCCGTGATGCCCGAAGGCCAGCGGACGGCCATGGCTCTGCGCGTGCCGCCCCAATGCGACGCGACCTGGCGCGTCCACTGATACGGCGTGCACATCGCGTGAGCCCAGCCGACGCGACTCGGATCGTCGCACAGCATGCCGCCGAGCGCGCCCTCGGCGCTCGCGTCCCCGTCGCCGGTCACGTAGAACACGAGGGTGTTCTCGGCGGCCCCGAGCTCGTCCAGGACGTCGAGCAGCAGGCCCACGTGATGGTCGGCGTACGAAACGTACGCCGCGTACGACTCGACGAGCCGAACGGCGGCGGCCTTTTCCTCGGCGCTCAGGGTCTCCCAGCGCCGCACGCCTTCGGGGCGGGGCGACAGCAGCGTGCTCGACGGAACGACGCCGAGCTCTCTCTGGCGCGTGAGAGTCTCCTCCCGCGTGTCGTCCCAGCCGCGATCGAATCGCCCGCGGTATCGCTTCAGCCAGTGCTCCGGCGCGATGCACCCGAGCGGCGCTCCGGGCGCGAAATACATGAAGAACGGTTTGTCGGGCGTGAGGGTCTGTTGCGCCTTCACCCAATGGATGGCCTCTCTCGTGAGCTCGCGCGTGACGTCGCACGGCGGGTGAGTCGCCGCCTCGATCGGCGTGACGCCGTCGAACAGCGTCGGCGGACGCCGGTGGCGTTCCGCGGCGACGAACCCGTAGAACTTGTCGAAACCGGCGGACGAGAGCCCGCGCTCGAAACCGCGCGCGCCCTTTCCCCCGCACTCCGGGACCTCGCACTTCGCGAAGAACGACGTGCTGTAACCGTTCATCCGAAGGATCTGCGCGACCGTCGCGGTCGTGTTCGGACGCAGGCCGCGGTATCCCGGCGCGAACGCCGCGACCTCGGTCGTGCACCCCATCCCGGCGGAGTGGTGATTGCGCCCCGTCAGCAGCGCCTGGCGCGTCGGCGCCCGAAGCCCGGTCGTGTGAAACCGAGTGTACTCGAGTCCGCTTCGGCCCACCCGGTCGAGCGCCGGCGTCTCGCACGGACCGCCGAACGCGCTGGTCGCGCCGAAGCCGACGTCGTCGACCAACACGATCACGACGTTCGGCGCTCCAATCGGCGGCCTTATCTCCTCCGCGGGAGTCAAATCCTCTTGCGGAACGTCGACCGGGGTCACTCGCTTCGGGGAGCGACCCGACAACGGGAGGACCGAGCGTGGCCCCGTGGCTTCGTCCTCTGACGGCGTCGCGGCACGCAGGCCCTGGAAGTTTTTCTTCCGCGTTCGACGATTGCGGGTCATCGGTCATCCTCCTGATCCGAACCGGCGCCGGAGAGAGCAAGAACGAGACCACCGCCGCTCGCGGGATCGGCGCGTGATTCGTGCCGGGCAGCTGCGTGATTTTCCGACTTCGCGCGGGTTCGGTTCCCACAGGGCGCGCACGATCGTCGCTCGATGCGCGGGCCGATGGACTGTCCGCCCCGAATGCGACCCGTCTCTAGCGAAACCCGCTGACGGCGCCCATATGTGCTCGACGATGTCGAGCGTGCAACATGGTTTACACCGCGGTGGCGCGACGCGGTTCGTCGTGATGAGCCTTTCGACGCTCGCCGTCGCAACCGAGCAGCGCGGGGCGCTCGACGACACGCGCCGGGAGCTGCTCGCCAGCCTGGAACCGACGCAGCTCGCCGGACGAGCGCTCCTCGGGCGCCTCGCGGACGGCGTGCTGGCGGGCACAATCGACGGTCCGGGCGTGGAAGGCGACATCCGCCGCATGGGCGCGGCCGCGCGCGCCATGCACGACGCAGCCGCGAGCGCGCTCAATCGGCTTCATTCCGTGCTTTCGCCGCTGCAGCGAGCCGTGCTCGCCGACAAGGTGGAGGCCCATTGGGCGCTCTGGCAACGCTCGAGCGCCTACGATTCGAAGACCCCGGCGCACGAGCAGAACCCCCTCGCCGAGCTGCGCGCGCAGCTGCACCTGAGCGCCGCGCAGCTCGAGCGCACGAAGCTCGCTCTGCCGTTCGGCGAAGGGACCCTGTCTCCTCGCGAGTGCCGAGGGATCGACGGGCTCTGCGCCTTCTGCGACGCATTCCGCAGCAACGTGTTCGACGCGAGGATGCTCAGCGCGACGAGCGACGCCGACGCCAAGATGGAAAGCTGGGCCGCCGAGCACCTGGCGCATCTCGCCGTCGCGGTGAACCCCACGCTCACGGCGGACCAGCGCGCGCAGTTCGCGGAGTGGCTGCGCCATGCCGGCATCAGCTCGTGAACGCCAGGCCACGCCGAACAACCCGGTGTACGAGGCAGAGTTGAACAGGAAGAGGGAAGGTCGGAAGGTTTTTGGGGTTCATCGCTGAGCGGCATTCCGCGTCGATCTCCCGTCGATTTCCGGAGCGGCACGTTCCCGCGCGCAACACGCCGCGCAAGGCGCCCCCCCAAAAATCTTCCGACCTTCCCTCTTCCTGTTCAATCCCTCGAAGACCGCCGCCCAACGACGTGACCGAGCCGAACGTCACGCGTTCGCAGCGTGGCCCATGGTGTCACCGCATCGGATGAGATGCGCCGCGACCGCGGCGGCGAGACCCGCGTTCGTCGAACGCCGTGGCCGGTCGCGATACGCGAGCACGGCCACGCCCGCGTGCCGGATCCCCTCGCCGAGCGAGCAGGTGAGCGAGATCGGGTCGTGCACGATTCCGTCCGCGTCGATGAAGACGGCTTCCGCGGTGACCGGAACTTGATCGGCTGGAACCTGCAGCGTCATCGTGAGCATCTCGTCCTGCTCCGCGAAGCGGCTCGAAACGAACTCCGACAACCGTTCGCTCGCGGCGCGATCGCCGATGGACGCCGCCAGATAGAGGCCCTCTTCGCCGAACAGGTAGAGGTACGCCGCCACCGGCTTCGATTCGTCGCACAAGAGCCGGAGCGCCCGCTGCCCGCGCATCACCCGCGTCTCGGCGCCGGTCATCGCCTCGGTGACGGCGTTGTCGTGCGACCGCCTGCGCAACGGCTTGACCCCGGTGCTCGCGGACTCGTACGCCCCGGGAGCGAAGGACGGCAGGGCGCCGCTCCGGACCGCCTCGTCCATCAGCCGCTCGTACCGCCCCGCGAGCGGCGACGCGCGGCTGTGCCGGTACTCGCGCGCCGTCAAGCTCGCGTATTCGTGCACCGCGACGTCGTCACCCGCCCAGATCGCCACGCGAGCCCGCGCTTCGTAGGACGCACCCAGATTGAGCCCCGAAATACCGAGCTCGAGCTGTTCGTGGATGACGCGCTCCATGGCCTCTGCGGCGCGCGCGAAGTTGCCGCGCTTCGCGTCGGCGACGGCGGTCGCCCGCGCGAGCTCGTGCGCCGTGACGACGAGGCCGAGCTCCGCGCATCGATGAAGCGCGCGCGTCCCGACTTCGTAGGCTCTCTCGTGCTCCCCGAGCGCGACGAGGGTCTCCACGAGGCCCGCGCTGGCCGGCGCGAACGCCGGCACCGCGCGCGACGCATCGCCGCCATCGGGCGTCGCGCTTCGAAGCGCGAGCTCGTATTCGGTCCTCGCTGCTTCGAGGTTGCCGCGGATCTGCTCGAAGCGCCCGACGGCGAGGTGGTGGTACGGGACCCAGCCCGGGAAGCGAGCCGAAAGCGGCTCGATGCGATCGATCACTTGCCGGAGACCCGTCAGATCCCCTGCGAGCGCGTGCGCCGCGACCTCGATCATCAACGAGCTGGTGAACATCTGCCGCGCGCGCGCGGAAATTTCGAGGAGCTCCGCCCGGCGGCGGAATCGATCCGCGCCTTCCCAATCCCCCTGCTGCAGCGCCACGACCTTGCGCAGGTAGAGCGCGTGCACTTGCTGCAGCTGATCCTGCTCGAGCAGCTCGGCCCAGCGCGCGGCCGACGTGATGCCCATCTGCGCCTCGACGGAGCCGATGCCGGACGCGATGGCGTGGCGGATGACGGCGAGCGACTCCACCTCGTCCGGCTTCATCCGCCCGAGCCGCTCGTACACGTCGAGCCAGCGGCGACGCGCTCGCTCCGGCTGCCCGAACGCCCTCGCCTCGCGCGTCGCCAGCGCGTTGTGGAGGATGGCGTCGACCCCCGCGGAGAGCGGCGCGAACGGTTCGAGCAAGCTCGGCAGCGATCGCACGAGGACGACGTCCTGGCACCTCGAGCCGATGGCAATCGAGATGGCCACGTAGTGGACGAGCAGGCGGATGGCCTCGTCGGGGCGGTAGACGCGTTCGACTTCCGGCAACGCGGCGTAGCGCGCGTACGCCGCCGCGAGCGCGCGCGATCGCCGTTCGTCCGCGTCCGCCACGCCTTCGAGCGCCTCCCACGCGGCGTGGCCGGAGTCGAGCTTCAGCTGCTCGAGCCACCCCGGCGCGCCCATCCAGTAATACGACTCGTCCGACGCCACGGACAGCGACGCGAGCCAGCGCCGGATGGTGTTCACTTCCCGCGGCGGACGTCCGAGCTCGACCGTGGCGCGGAGGGCGCAGGCGAACGTCGCCGCCGTTTCGTCGGCGTCGAGCTGGAACACCGCTCGCAGCTCGCTCGAGCTCTGCACCGTGCCGAGCAGCGCGAATAGCCTGTCGAGAGCTTCGCCTTCGAGGCCGCCTTCGAGCATGTGGTGCACGGCGGCGAGCCCGGGACGCGACCGGTAGAACACCGAAAGGAGGCGATGGCGCTCCGCTCTCTCGGCCGCTCCGAGGCCGCCGGAGAGGCTCGATGCCCAGCCGCGGTGCGCGAGCGAGTAGACCCCGCCGTCCCGGACGAGGATCTGATTGGCGACGAGCTCGGCGATCGCGTCTTCGATGTCGCTCGCGCCGGCGTCGGGATAGAGCGCGGCGTACTCGTCTCGGCTGAAGGCCGCCTGCGACGCGAGCGCGTGGGATTCCGCGATGCCGCGCGACAGGGGGCGAAGCGCCGCGATGCGCGCTCGGATCGCGGCCTCCGCGCTCTCGGGAAGATCCGACGGATCGATCCGGACGGGAAGCGACCAGACTCCGCCGCCGTACTTGATCGCGCTCCGGTCGATGAGGTGCTGCGCCAGGTCCAAGCACGCGCGCGGATTGCCGCCCGAAATCCCGTGGAGCACGTGCCCGAGATTCGCGACGTTCGGCACGTCGCCGAAGAGCGACGCCAGCAGCGCGCGCGTGTCCTCTTCCGCGAGAACCTGGAGCGTCCGTGAGACGCAACGGCTCTTCAACGTGATGAACGCCGCGCCGGTCGTTGCCGCCGCGCCGCTCTCGGCGGAAAGGAGGAGCATGAGCCTGCGCGAACCCGCGTCGTCGGCGAGCGTCGAGAACAACGCCGTCGCCCCCTCGGCGAATCGATGGACGTCGTCGACCACGACGATGACGGGCGTGCTGCGAGCCACCTCGACGAGCCACCTGACGAACGCTTCTTGCTGCCGCGTGCCCGAAGAACCGTCGGCGAACGCCTTGAGGCGCGGCAGGACGACGGCGGTATCGTTCGCGTCCGCGCTGGAAGCCGACGGCTCGGCGAGATCGAACAGCGTCGAGTAGAGGCCCATCGTCCGCGCGACGTCGAGCGCCGCGCTCGAGGCCGCCTGCACGAGTTGATTGCCGAGCGATTCGGCCGTCGACGAGCCGTGAGCGCTCGCGGCCGTGGGGCGCGCGCGCAGCACCGTGAAGCCCGTGATCTTCGCCTCCAGCACGGCGGCGTCGAGCAGCCGGGTCCGACCGAGCCCCGGGGCCGCCTGCACGAGGACGCTCGTGCCGCTCCCCGCCAGGGCACGCTGCATGTCGGTGCGCAGCTCCGAGAGCAGGCGGTCGCGGCCGACGAGGACGGGCGTCGACAAATACGCTCTCGAGACGCTGTCCGACTCCGAGCGCTCGAACCCGCCGATCGCCGCGAGCCGCTGCATGACCTCGAAGGCGGTTCGCGGCCGCATGGCCGGCTCGAGGCTCAAGAGAGAGAGCAAGAGCGCATCGAGAGCCTCGGGCACGTCGGGCTCGAAACGACTCGGCGCGAAGACGGGCCGTCGCCATGCTTCCTCGAGCTCCGCGAAGCTCCTGGCGGTGAACGGCGCCCGCCCGGTGAGCGCGTAATAAAGAGTCGCTCCGAAGGAGAACAGATCCGTGCGCGCGTCGAGCACCGACAGGTTCAGGACCTCGGGAGCGACGAAGGCCGGCGTGCCCACGACCATCTCGTCGTGACCCATCGCCACCATCGCGCCGAAATCGATGAGCTTCGCTCGTCCATCCGTCGTACAGCGGACGTTGCGCGGGCTGATGTCACGATGGACGAAGCGGCGCGAATGCAACAGCGCGAGCGACGAGCAAACCTCGTAGAGCAGCGAACAAGCTTCTCGCCACGGGACCGGGCTCAGCTCCCGCAGATCGCGACCGTCGAGCAGCTCCATGGTGTAGTAGGCGCCGCTCTCGTCCACTCCGAAGTCGTGGACCTGAATGATGCTCGGGTGCGACAAGGACGAGAGCACGTGAAACTCGCGCTCGAACATCCGGTCGTCGCGCTCGCCGCTTTTTCCCGACGACAGGCGCTGCTTCAGCGCGACGTGCCGTCCGGCGACGGCATCGAAGGCGCGGTGCACGGTGGCCATGCCCCCGCGACCGAGCACGCCGCAGAGCTCGTATCGGCCGGCGATGCGCCGCGGCTCCGCGTCCGTCTTGTCGGTCTGCTCCGAGCTCATCCCCGACCCCCGACTAGGTCCACCCCAGATGAATCACCACGTCGTAGGTCGCCGGGTCGTAGCGAACCATCTTCGCCGTCTCGAGTTGAAACCCCACATCGTGAGGAACCAAGATTTCCGCCGCTTGCAGGGACGGAAGGGCGCTCGCCATCAAACGACAACTCTAGCAGAATGGCCCCGGTTCTCCTCGCATGAACGCGCGACTTCGCCTTTGGCTCGGAGCGCACCCCGGCGACCACATCGGCGTGGAATGGCCTACACGTGCGACACGCGCGCTCGTCGCCATTCCCATTTGCGTGCTCGCGGTGCTCGGCTGGTGGGCATTTCGCGATCGCGACTACGTCCTCGTAGACGACGCGTATATCGCCTTCCGCTACGCCGCGAACTTCGCCGATGGCAGCGGCCTGGTGTGGAATCCGGGTGAGCGGGTCGAGGGGTACACGAACCCCCTCTGGGTGATCCTGATGTCCGGGTTCGCGAAGCTCGGCGTCGACCTGGTGCTGCCCGGCATCCTCTCGAGCCTCGCTTTCGCGGCCGCCTGTGTCGCCATCGTCGTACATCTCGGCCGGCGGATCCCGGGAGCCGGGCCACTCGCCGCGCTCTTGCCGGGCCTGCTCCTCGCCACGAACCCGTCGTTCGATCACGCCTCCACGTCGGCGATGGAATCGACGGCGTTCGCGTTCCTGGCGCTGCTCGGGATTCATCTCTTGATTCGCTCGCGCGAGCACACGCGGTCCGCCGCGGGCGCCGCGCTCTGCTTCTGCGCCGCGTACCTCACCCGGCCCGAGGGCGCCCTCGTCGCCGCGATCGCGCTCGGCGTCGAAGCGCTCGCGAGGTCCGGCCCGCTGCGCGACCGCGTTCGTGCGCTCGCGCCGATCGCCTTTGCGGTCGCGCTGGTCATCGCCGCACACGTCGCCGCCCGCGTTGCTTATTACGGTTATCCGCTACCGAACACGTATTACGCGAAGGTCATCCTCGGGCGGATCGCCGCGGTCCGCGGCGCGGCGCACGTCGGCGGCTTCCTGCTCGCAGGGGGATGGCTCGCGTTGCCCGGCGTGCTCGAAGTGGAGCGACCGAGCCCGCTCCGTCCCTGGTTCGTCCACGGCTACGCGCTGCTCGTCGCTTACACGACCTACATCGTCGTGGTCGGGGGCGATCACCCGTTCTGGTACCGCTTCTACGTCCCGCTGATGCCGCTGCCGCTCCTCGCCACGAGCCAGCTCGCCGTCCGCGTCGCGGGGCGCATCGCCGACGCGTCGCTCCGCTGGGCCGGACGGGCGCTCCGCACGACGTTCGCCGTCGTCTCCGCCCTCGCGTTCGTGGTGCTGCCGCGCTGGCTCGCGTACCCGTTCTCCGAGCGCGCCGAAGTGATCGGCCACCTCGAGCCCGGCTTCCGCGACATCGTCACGAACATCGCGCGGTTCTTCCGCGACGAGGCGCCCGCCGGAAGTCTCGTCGCGGCCTTGCCCGTGGGCCACCTCGGGTATTACGCACGCAATATTCGCATTCTCGACATGTGGGGGCTGAACGACGTGCACATCGCTCATCTCGACGTGCCGCCGCTGTTCAAGAGCGGCCACGACAAATACGATCCCGGCTACGTGATCCTGACTAAGCCGGATTATGCGTACATGTTTCGCTTCGACGTGCCCGCGCCGATGCCGGTTCCGGGCTACGACATCTGCTGGCCGACGAAGTACTTCCCGTTCGTGATTTACCGTCGCAATTTCCCGCTCGCACCAGCGGAGCGCGAGCTCGGCGTGCCGCACGATCATCCGCGATACCTCGCGCCGCCGCCGGCGTGCCGGCCTCCGCCCTAGCCTCGCGGCTCGATCCTGCGACGCGAACGCTTACAGCTTTGCAGGCGAGGGTAGCGCTTGCGCGGATGAAGCCTTACGGTTGCCGCCACGGAGGCCACGAACATGAGCACGCGCAGCCCCCCCAACGTCGTGAACAAGGACGAGCTCGAGCCATTCGAGATGGTGCAGGGGAAATTCCGGATGCGAGGCGACGATGACGAGCCCGACGCGCAGTGAACATCGGGAGACCCTGACGACGGAGTCCGTCATCGTTCCGTCCATACGCGCTGCCAGATCGTCCGACGCGAGCGGAGTCCTCGAGCTGCTCCGGGAGCTCGGTTACACCGCGCTCGACCCGAGCGAGTACGCGCTCGCGTTCGAGAGCGTCACGGCGCACCCCGAGATGCGCGTCTTGGTCGCCGAGGACGAATCGGGGCGTCTCCTAGGGTTGCTCTCGCTGTCGCACCGCCCGCAACTGCGCCTGGGCGGGACGTTGGTCACGATCGACGAGCTGGTCGTCGCCGAGCACGGAAGGGCGCGCGGCATCGGTCGCGCGCTCCTCGAACACGCCAAGCGCGTCGGTGTCGAGCTCGGGGCGCGCCGGCTCCAGCTCTCGACGAATCGGAGTCGCGAGAGCTATGCGCGCGGCTTCTACGTGAAGTGCGGTTTCACGGAAGTGAACTCGGCGGTCATGCGCTTGAAGTGAAGCCCGGTCATCGTGGGAGCGCGCGCGCCGTTCGAAGCCGCTCGGTGACCGCGCGTCACCGCTTGCAACTATTTCCGGCACAGGTCAGGATCCACCTCACGCATGAGTGACTCGACGGGCGGAGCCCATCCACGCCGCTGGATCTTCGGAGCCGGCATGTTGTTCATCCTCTCCGGCTGTGGAGGCGTCGTCCTCGACCGGAGCGGTGACGCGGGCGCGAACGGCGGCGCGACGAGCCTCGGCGGCGCCACCGCGTCGAGCGGTGCTCCGTCCGCCGGCCGAACCGGAGTGAGCGGCGCTCCACCCGCCGGCAGGGGCGGCTCGGTGTCAGCGGGCGGACGGGTCGGAAGCGGCGGCCGAGTTGCCACGGGCGGCACTGTCGCCACGGGCGGCACGTTCGACCCGGGCGGCAACCCCATCTGCCCGCTCTCTCTCACGAACTGCCCCAACGGCTGCAGAGATCTCGAGTCAGATCCGGCTGCTTGTGGGAACTGCTACACCACTTGCTCGGGGAACACCCAATGCGTCAACGGCTCTTGTCAGAGCACCACGCCGGTGTGCCAGGCGGGCACGGTCTACTGCGCGAACTTCGCGGAGTGCCTGGACACCAACTCGAATCCGTTCGCCTGCGGCTCGTGCTCCACTCCCTGCAACGGCACGCGATGCACGAACGGCGTCTGCGATCCGAAGAGCTGCCTCAGCAAGACCGCCACTTACTGCCCATCGAGCCAAAAGTGCACCGAGCTGTCGAACGACTACCAGAACTGCGGCGCCTGCGACAACGCTTGCGGGCCCGCCGACTCTTGCCAGAACGGCAAATGCGTGCCGCCCGATTGCCAGGGCTCCACGTATTGCAAGAGCTCCGGCTGCACGGATCCAATGACCGACCCGAACAACTGCGGCGGCTGCGACCAGCCGTGCCAGCCCGGGGCACATTTCGACGACTCGGAGTACGTCTGCAACAACGGAACGTGCGGCTGCTCGTTCAACGCGAACAAGTGCGGCGAGTCGTGCACCACGTCTTTCTGGTATTGCCCCCCGGACGGTTTCAAGGGGCAGCCGGCGGATCTCTGCCGGCAGACCGCGCGTAACGACTTCGAAGCCTGCGCCTGCAAGGGGTGCCTCGCCGAGATACAAGCGTGCTTCGGGAGCCCGAGCTGCATCAACTCGATGGACTGCTCTCTGCCCAACGCGTGCCCCGCCTGCCAGCCCGTCTTCAGCGCGTGCACCGACCAAAACGACAAGACCGACCCGCTCGCGGAAAAGCTGATCGCTTGCATGAATGCCCAGTGTTCGACCCCCTGAGGTCGTCGGCGTCGACTCACCCGGCTCGCACATGGCAAGATCCCCGAGCGCGTGAATCTTCTTCGATACGAGGCAACCATGCGAATGCTCCACACCATGTTACGAGTCGGCGATCTCGAAGCCTCGAAGCGGTTTTATTGCGAAGCACTCGGCATGAAGGTGCTTCGCGAGCGCGACTTCCCCGACGGCAAGTTCACGCTCTGCTTCGTCGGCTATGGTGACGAAGCGGACCACACGGTCATCGAGCTCACGTACAATTACGGGCGCAGCCAGTACGACATCGGCGATGCGTACGGTCACATCGCCATCGGCGCGGGCGACATCCGCGGCGTGTGCGAACGGGTGCGCGCCCTAGGGTACAAGGTGACGCGCGAGCCCGGCCCGATGAAGCACGGGACGACGGTGATCGCGTTCGTCGAAGATCCGAACGGGTACAAGATCGAGCTCATCGAGCGGATCTGAGCAATTGGCCGCGCTGGCGCGCCGTGGGTGTGCGATGGCGTGCGCGCGATGGCCACGGCGTGTGTCCCTGGACCCGTTCCCGGTCACGCGGTTCAAGGCGCCCGCGGACGGGTGGTCCTCCGCGTCCGCTCGTAGCTCGCCGAGAGCGGCGCTTACGGTATGATTTCCGACCACGTCGATGCACGAGTCGTTTCATTTGGAGGAAACCCTTCCTCTGCCCCCGGGCACCAGCCCGTTTCACGTGAGGGGCGTCATCTACGCGAGCATCATCCACGGCGTCGGAACCCTCCCGGGCGGCATGGAGCGATTCTTGGACGAGCTCGTCGACGTTCGTGTTCGCGACTTCATGCGCCAGAAGTTCCAGTTCATGGGGTGGTACGACGTCTATCCGGCGCTGCCGTGCGCGGTGGCGATCGCGCGCCTTCGGGGTCGACCTTTCGAAGCGTTCGTACGTGAAGCCGCCAAGGATTCGATGCTGCGGCTCGTTCCGAGCATGTTCCGCATCTTCTCCCGGCTCGGAGGGCCGCGACTCGCGGCGGCGCACGCGCCGCGTTTGTTCCAGACGTATTACGACTTCGTAGACTTGAGGCTATCCAGGGTCGGCAACGAGGAAGGCACCGGCGTCATCACCGGCATTCCCAGGTACGTGGCGCCGCAAATCATCAATCACGTCATCGGCATCATCGCCGGCGCTCTGGAGAGCCTCGGCGCAACACACATCGAAGCGTCCTACCGAGACGTGACCACGAACGGCTCGAGCTTCGGCGTCGAGCTCGTGACGTGCCGTGCAGATTTCAGGTGGCGCCTGGCGACGCGAGGGCTCCGGGCTTAGGCCCTTCCGTCACGCACGGCCCGATCGTACTGCGGGCCCGATGACGCTCGTGGCTGGCCGATCCACTACCGGCGTTCTATGTGGTTCGCATGAAAACCATCGGATTGATTGGTGCAGGCCATATCGGCGGTCAGCTCGCGCGGCTCGCGGTCGCGCACGGTTACGACGTGGTGATCAGCAACTCTCGCGGCCCCGAGACCCTGGCCGGTCTCGTCGCGGAGCTCGGACCGCGGGCGCGCGCCGCGACGCCGACCGAGGCGGCGAAGGCCGGCGACATCGTCGTGGTCACGATTCCGTTGAAGGCCATCGAGTCCGTCCCGGTCGAGCCCCTCGCCGGGAAGATCGTCATCGACACGAACAACTATTACCCCCAGCGAGACGGACACATCCGCGAGCTCGACGACGAATCGACGACCACCGCGGAGCTCCTTCAGCGGCATCTTCCGAAATCGAAGGTCGTGAAAGCCTTCAACCACATCTACGCGTCGCAGCTCACCACCGACGGCAAGTCGCCGGGCACGGCGGACCGCCGTGCGCTGGTGATCGCGGGCGACGACGCCGCTGCGAAGGCGGCGGTCACGCGCTTGATCGATCAATTTGGCTTCGACGTGGTCGACGCCGGTCCCCTCAAAGAAGGGTGGCGCATTCAGCGCGACACTCCCGGCTACGGACCGCGTCGAACCGCAGAAGAGCTGCGCGCCGATCTCGCCGCGGCGAAGCGTTACCGTGATATGTAGCGGCGCGACGGCGGATCGGTAGCGTCCACGGCGGTGGCCCATCGTTCTCCGCTATCTCCATATGCTGCTGCCCGACGCGGGCGGCGAGCCCCGAGGAACCCGCCGCCATCGATCGCGTTCGCGGCTGCGACCTTTCGAGTATCGGGGCTCCGGAGCGCTACGGGTTGCGCGCGTCGTCATGGGCACGCATACTCCTAGATTCGGGGCCCATGCGAGCTTCACACGTTGCACTCGGACTCGTGTTCATCGTCTCCATCGGCGGTTGTTCGTCGAGCGGCGGTAGTGCGAAGGCGAATCAAAGCTGCGACGCAACGTCAAGTTGCGCCGCGGGCGGCGCCGCGCGCTCGAGCGGTGAAACGTCGACGACGTCGAAGGGCGGCACCAGCGTGAGCGGGGGGACGACGTCCTCGTCGACTTCGAGCGGCGGGACCTCGCCCGCCGGGAGCGGCGGCGCCTCGTCGGGCGACTCGGACTCGGGAAGCCCGGGCTCCGATGGTGGAAATCCCACGGCTTCGTGCCTTCCCGCGATCCCGACCGTCGCGTGGACGAGCCCGTACGCGAAATGGTCGCGCGGCATCCCGACGGACCCGACCTTCTTTCCGATCGCAGTGTGGCTACAGGGCTCGTGGCACGCGAACGAATTGCACGATCTGGGGATCAACATCTACGTCGGCAACAACGCCGGCACCGACTCCATGGCGCCGACGGATCTCGCGACGATCAAGAAACTCGGGATGTACGCCATCGTGGGACAAGACTCGGTCGGCCTCGCGAGCATCGACGATCGGACCATCGTCGGGTGGTGGATGAGCCCCGATGAACCGGACAATGCACAACCCGCGTCCGGCGGCGGTTACGGTCCGGCGGTAGATCCGTCGACGCTGGTGACCGAATACGATTCCTACAAGTCCAAGGATCCGACCCGGCCCGTGTATTTGGGTTTGGGTCAGGGCGTCGCGTTCGACGGCTGGGAAGGCCGCGGGAGCAACGCGCCGCCGGAGTCGGGCTACGTCACCGCGAGCGACATCATCGACTTCGACATTTATCCCTACAACAACTGCGGCGGCGACAAGAACGAGCAGATGACCTGCGGCGAGTTCTGGTTGAACGCCACGGGGATCGATCGACTACACCAGTGGTCGGATCGGAACCAGGCGGTGTGGACGGACATCGAGACGACGATCATCTCCGCGGGCACCACGACGGGCCCGACCCCCGCGCAAACGAAATCCGAAACGTGGCTCTCCCTCATCCACGGCGCGAACGGTGTCGCGTACTTCATCGACACGTGGCAGCCGTCGTTCCGGGAGGACGGCATCTTCGCGGACTCCACGATGGTCACGGCCGTCACGGCGTTGAATCAACAGATCACGTCGCTCGCGCCGGTGCTGAACAGCGCGACGCTGCCGAATCTGGTGCATGTCGGGAGCTCGAACAGCGCCGCGCCGATCGACACGCTCGTGAAAGCGCACGGCAGTTCGCTCTACGTCTTCGCCGCCATTTCCCGAAAAGGGACCGCGACCGGAACCTTCACGCTGAGCGGCGTCACCGGAAACGGATCGGCGAAGGTCGTGGGCGAAAATCGTACCGTCGACGTGAAGAATGGCGTCTTCACCGACGCCTTCGCCGAAAACGGCGTTCACATCTACGAGCTGAGCTCCGGCGACTGCCGCTAGAGGACCGACGAGCCTCGACTCGAGCAGCCTTGGAAGAACAGATCACGATCGCCGCGGAGACCAAGCGCCAAGAGAAAAACCGGCGTCGAGGCTAGCGCGTCCTGCCCGGCGAACCGGTCTCCACGCCGTCGGGAGCGACGAAGGCGCCGTTGACCCCTGCGACGCTCAAGGTCGACACCGCGGCGAGGCCGGCGGTGTTGTCGAACGTGACGTTGTTGGTGGCGGCACCGAACGTGACACCGGTGATGTGCTTGCCGGACGCGTTGAACAGGTTCACGGCGTCGCTGCTGGTGCTGAGCCCCACGCCGGAACCGCTGTAGCTGCCGATCACGAAGCCCGCGGGCGGCGTGCCGCCGAACCAGGCCGTGATGAAGTTGCTCGCCGTGGTGCTGTTGCCCTCGATGAGAACCACCGACTGACCCGCCGCGACGCTGCCGACACCGACGATCGGGACGGACAGCGTGACGTCGTTCGAGTTGTCGTCCATGGTCCAGCCGGTCATGTCGACGGCCGCGGAGCCGACGTTGGTGACCTCGAACCAATCCGCGGCGTAGGTGCTGTTGCTGCTGCCCCAGGAGGCGACCTCGCTGATGATCAGCCTGCCGACGTTGCCGATCCCCGGTGAGCCGATCTCGTTCGCGTCCCCGGGCGCGGCGAAGGCGCCGTTCACGCCCGACGCGCTGAGCGTCGAGATGAGCGGCACCGGAATCGTGCTGCCGCCGATGCCGGAGTGGTTGTCGAAGGTCGCGAACGGGGCGGCGGACGGCGAAGCGCCGAACCCGACGCCCGTCACCAGATTGCCGGAGCCGTCGAAGAGATTGACCTCGTCGGCGGTGGTGCTCAGGCCGACCCCGGAGCCCTCGTAGGCCCCGATCTGCGGCACGCGCTGCGCGTTCGATCCGAACCACAGGTTCTTGAACGCCGCGGCCACGGTGGGCAGGTCGGCGCTTTCGATGAAGATGACCGCTTCACCAGGGGCGATGGAGGTGACGCCGTTCAGGGCGACGGCGCTGGCGAACGAGTGCGAGTTGTCGTCCATCTTCCAGCCGGTGATGTCGACGGCGGTGCTCCCCGTGTTGGTCACCTCGAACCAGTCGGCTGCGAGCGAGCTGTTTCCGCTCGACCAGGGCGCCACCTCCGAGATCACCAGCGAGGGCGCGGCCTGCGTGACGGTGAGCGTGAAATCCGTCGTGGCGTCGGGTGAGCCGCCGACGCTCGGATCGTCGACCGCGACGGTGACGCTCAGCGTGGGCTTCGAAGCGTGACTCAGCGACGTGCCCGCCTTGAGGAACAGCGAAGCGCCGACGATTTCGAAGGACGCGGCGTCGGTTCCGCTCAGGCTCAGGTCGTTCGTGCCCACCCCGTCGTCCGTCACGGAGATGTCCGCCACGCGCACGTGGCTCGATACGTCGGCCGCCTCGGAGATCGACGTCACCGTGTTCAGCAGCGTGACGGCGGTCGGCGCCTGGTTGGCGCTGTCATTGTCCGCGATGGTAATGGTCGCGCTGGCGTTGGGGCCGACGTCGTAACTGCCCGTGTCGGACAGCGTCAGCGTCAGCTGCTCGGGCCCTTCCGCAATCGAGTCGTCCACCGGAGTGATCGTCACGTCGACGGACGCCGCGCCCGCCGGGATGATCTGCGAGCCGCTGAGCGCCGGCGTGTAGTCGTCCGGTGTCGCCTGACCGGCGCCGGTGGCGATGGTGTAGAGAACGGTCAGCGGCGAAGTGGTGCTGCCGGTGCGAGTGAATCGGAATACGCCGGGATCGCTACCGGCCTCCGACGCCTGCGCGTCGACGGCGGTAATACCGACGATCGCCGTCCCTCCCGAGCCGACCGTGCCGGGCGAACCGATTTCGTTGGAGTCGCTGGCGGCGACGAAGGCGCCATTCTGTCCGACCACGCTCAGGTTCGAGATGACGGCGTTGTTGAGCCCCGCCGAGTTGTCGAACGTGGGCAGAGGAGTGCCGCTCGGCGACGCGCCGAAGGAGATGGCCGCCTGCAAATTGCCCCCGTTGTCGAAGAGGTTGACGGCGTCGCCACCGGTGGAGAGGCCGACGCCGGACCCGGAATAACTGCCGATCCGGAGCCCCGCGGGCGCGGCGCCGCCGAACCAGAGATTGATGAACGACTGCGCCGCGGCGGCGAGCCCCGATGAATCGGCCGTCTCGATGAAGATCACCGACTCGCCGGGGTTGATGCTCGTGACGCCGTTCAAGGGCACGGAGACCGCGAACGAGTTCGAGTTGTCGTCCATCTTCCATCCGACCAGGCTGACGGACGACGTGCCGAAGTTCGTCACCTCGAACCAGTCGGCTGCGAGCGGACTGTTGCCGCTGGACCAGGGCGCCGCCTCGGTGATGGCCAGGTTGATCGGGCCGCTCGCCGCCGGGGTGATCGTCAGGGTGTACTGCGTGCTGGCGTCGGGCGTCGCGCCGACCGTCGCGTCGTCGACGTCGATCGTGATCTGGTAGTTCGATTTCATCGCCGCGTTCAGCGCGGTGCCGGCCTTGAGAAACAACGCGGTGCCGGTAATCTGGAACGAAGCGGCGTCCGGTCCCGACAAGGACAAGGTGTTGTCGCCGATTCCGTCGTCGGTGACGAAGATGTCCGCCAGCTTGAGCGGATTGGTGGTGTTCGTGTTCTCCGGGATGGACGTCGCGGCGCCCTCGAGCGTGACGGCCGTGGGTGGCTGGTTCACCGCCGTCGACGGCGCGTAGACCCAGAGCTGCGGGTGATTGACGTCACCACCGCCGTCCTCGCTGGCCGTGTACAGGATGCGGTCGCGGTCCATGGTGATGCCTTCCACCGTCATGTCCGGCACGGAAAGCGTGTCGCCCGGATCGGCGACGAGGGTCAGCCTGTGCTTGACGTTGCCGGCGCGGTCGACCTGCACGATCTGCCCGGATTCCTGGCTGATGATCAAAAGCTGGTCGAACGTCGGATCGCCCGCGAGCGACGGCAGGTTCGACAGGGCATACACGTCGGAAAAGTCGGCGGTGTTCACCAGCGACGGGTCGAAGAGGTTGACGGACTCGTCCGTCGTCGGCGAACCGTTGGACGCAGTGCCGGCGGCCCAGTCGATGCTGGTGATGAAGATGCCCTCGGGCTCCTTCTCCTTGACGAAGATGAAGTTGGCGGTCTCGGGATCGTAGGTGACGCCCTCGAGCCCGATGTTGCCGATGGTGGTACCGAGCTTGACGGTCTGGACATCGGTGCGGTGCAAGGTCGCCCCCGCGACGTACGTGAAGAGATTCGCCTGGCGGTATCTCTCTTCGATCAGTACGAACTTGCCATTACCCACGTAGGAGACGCCCTCGGTATCGTAGAACTCCGTCCCCTGCGGGCTGCCGCCCGGCGCGAGCGTCATCGAGTCGATCAACGCGCCGGTCTTCGAGACCTGGACGACCGAAGTGCCGCCGTCGCCGACCACGAACAGCGTGTCGGTGTCCCAGTCGTACGTCACCGCCGATGCCTCCTGCGCGAGCAGGCTCGTGCTGTCGGGCGGCATGGTGCGGGTCGGCTCGGGCAAATCGTAGCGCCCGACGCGGACGTACTTCGAAAGGTCCATCGACGCGCCGCTGCCGCCGCCGGCTCCCGTGCACGTCACCGTCGCCGAGGACGTGTCGCCGCAGTTGCCGTCGGTGACGGTGACCGAAACCGTGAAGGCGCCCGCCGCCGTGCACGTCAGAGATGGGTTCTGCACGTCGGCCGCGCTGAGCGTGCCGCCCGTCGTCGTCCAGTGATAGGCGAGCGCGGTGGGTCCGCCGTCGCTGTCGTGCGCCGTCGCGGAGAGCGCGAGCGACGAGCCGACGGAAACCTCCGCCGGCGACGCCGAGATACCGTCCACCGTCGGGCAGACGTCGAGCACTCCGTTCACGAGCACCGAGCCCGTGTGCGCCGGCTCGTTACACGTGAGGTGCACCGAGACGGCCGTCGTCATGCCCGCGGTCACGTTGAAGGACGCCGTGCCCCCGCAGTGCGTGCCACCGTCCGTCGTCGTCCCGTCGAGCGCGATCGAAAAGCCGCTGCCCGCGGGCAGATCGCCGATGGTCGCCGTGAGGATCGTGCTCTGGCTCACGTCGAGCGTTCCGGTCCGAGAGAAGCGGCTCGGCCCCGTGATCGTATAGGAGACGGAGTTCAGCGTCGCACCGGATGCGAGCTGTAACGACAGGCCGATCGAGCCGAGGCCGGGGTTCGACGCGGAGTCGGAAACGAACTCGGAATCCGTCGAACACCCCGACGTCAGCGTCGCAACGGTACCGAGCAAACACGCGATGGATGCGCTGAAGAGACGTTTAGACACGCGCGAGCGCCCAGCAACTCGTGTTCCACTGCGCGCGTCCCCAACGCGTCGATCAAGCAAGCGAGATCGCGCGCGATTTTACACGAGCCACAACGCAGCAGAGGCGGCCCCCTCCGGATTTCGGAGCGACGGCCTCCGGTTTCAAGTCGAGGACCGGCGCAATCTCGTTCACGAGAACGTTGCGAACGCTGCCGTCCCGTCCCCGTCGTGGGTGGCCGGAGCCGGTTCGCGACGTGCCTCCGTCCCGAAGCGGGCTGCAAAAATACTCACGCTCGACGGCTCCGGTTTCAGCGTAGTGTGCTCGGGTGTCGGAAAGCGGGTCATCGAAGAGGCGTCTCGTCGTGCTCGGGGACAGCATGGCACAGGGCCTGGTGAACGGTGCGGTCCTCCACCCCGAATTTTCGTTCCCGGCGTTGATCGCCGAGGCGCTCGGGCTCCGAGTCGGTCCGGACGCGGACGCCGATTTCGTCGTGCCGTCGTTCTTCGACCCGGGCATCCCGTTCAACATCGAGAAAGCCTTGCTCGACGTCGAGTTCTGGAACGGAGAGCGGCTTCGCAAACGGGGCGAGACGCTAAGAGCCTTCTTTTTCGCCGGCTTGGATATCGTTCGCAACCGCTACTACTTCGAAACCAAATCTTCTCCCGGGAAGATGAACGTGGGTCCGCCGGATCATCTGGCGATCTCCGGTCTATCGGTGCGCGATTGTATCGAGCTCACGCCGGAGGAGTGCGACGACCGGATCGGCGACGCCATGGACTCGCTCGACGCCTACGTATCGGCGACCGCGACCAAGCCGCTCCTGCGCATCGCGAAGGTGGTGGTGAACGGGAGCGGGATCCCGGAGAGGCAAACCTGGTCGCCGCTCACCGCCTTCGCGCACCACTTTCGAGATCCGGACCCGACGGACGAGAATCCGAAGAAGAAGCCCGACGTCGTGGTGATTCATCTCGGCAACGCCGACATCCTCGGTGCCGTCGCCGACTTGAAGCTCAATCTGATGCCGGGCGACTTCGACGGCGATCGCGGCGGCCGTGAGCGGTACAACGTGACGCACCCCGACGTCTTTCGCGCGGACTACCAGGAGTTCGGACGTCGCGTCGACGAGATCCTGAGCGCCGTCGACCCCAAACCCAAGGTTCTCATCGGCAACCTCCCTCCGACGACGATTGCGCCGTTCATCCGCGGTTTCGGACGCCAAGACGAGAACGGTTATTTCGAGTGCTACGCGCGATTCTTCATGGACCGGCCGCCTGCGGTTCGCCAGACGATGCGTACCCTCTCACGCGAGGAGGTCATTCATCTCGACAAGGTCGTCGACAGCTACAACGAAACCATCAAAGATGTCGCCAATGCTCATGGTTGGCACTTGGTCGACGTCTGGGGGATGGTGAATGGACTCGCCATCCGCCGTCGCTTCTTGGAGCACGAGCCAGAGCGCCCGCTCGCGAACTACCTGCAGGGTCTCGTCGCGCAAGACGGGCTTGATTCTACAATCGCTGCGCTCGGCAAACTCGTTCCGCCGCTGGACGTGCGCGTCTTTCGATCGAAGCCCGACGGAACGCGAGCCCAAGGAGGGCTCTTCGGGTTCGACTGCGGTCACCCCTCGACGTTCGGATACGCACTGGTCGCAGATCTGTTCTTGCGCAAGATGCGCGACAAGGACGTTGCCGTTGCGACCGCCGACGACCAGCTGAACTGGAACGCGATAATAAACGAACGCGCGAAATGCATGCAGACGGCTCCACACCTGTGGGAAGAGGTCGTCGGGCAGCTCGAACGACACCCGGTGCTCTTCGACTTTTTATTCAGCGGGCGGCCAGGAAAATTCCAGCAGAAGCTCGCCGCCAAATGGCGCGAATTTCGCGGATGACGACGTGGTCGTCGAGCGCTTCTGCTCGGCGCGGCGCAAGTCCGGCAGCTTGAAGAGCTCGAGCACCATGCGCGCCATCATCGCTTCGCCGATGTACTTGCCGAGGCACTCGTGACGACCGTGACCGAAGAGCAAATACTCCGAAGGCGACCGGCTCGGGATGAACTGTTCCGGCAAGTGAACGAAATCGCCATCGAAGGCGGCTCCCAGGAACACCGGCACCACGAGCGTGCCGGCCTCGATGCGTCGTTCGTGCACGGTGCCGACGCCGACGGTGAAATCCTCCGTGCAGATCCGATAAATGGTCGGCGGGTACGGTGAGAAGCGCGCGCCTTCTCGCGCGAACCCGAGCGCAACCGTCGTGTCGTCGTTCGCCGCCGCGGCGACGAGCGGCTCGCGCGCGGTTTCGTCGAGCTGGACGAGCCGGGCGATCGAATGAAGGCAGAGCCCTAGTCCGGGGGCGATGCTTCCGACGAGCACGCCGGCGAGGGTGCGCGCCACGTCATGCGGAGTCCAGGAAGCGCCCGGGGTCTGGCGCATCCACTCGACCATCCGGGAGAGCACGGTAT
This sequence comes from Polyangiaceae bacterium, assembly GCA_035547195.1. Lineage (GTDB taxonomy): Bacteria > Myxococcota_A > Polyangia > Polyangiales > Polyangiaceae > DASZVB01. The sequence goes on along the minus strand of DASZVB010000118.1, from coordinate 63,454 downwards.
CCGGCTTCAGTCTGTTGTCTTCGATCTGCGCGACCAGGTGCCGGTGGAGACGGATCCCGGCGTCGGTCCCCGGCACGGCGTACTTCGGTCCGGCGGCAAAGAAGTTGAACACGTAGAACGCGACGGCTTGAGCCGTGGGCACGAGCACGTCGTTCCGATTGTCGTCGAGCAGCGGCGCAACGCCGAAGTAGTCTTTTGCGAGCGCGAGCGGCACGAGGTCGGCGAGCTGTTTCGCCGCGTCGATGCGCCCTTTCTGCCCGGGCTTCACGCTCGCCTTTGCCGCGTCGATCGCCGAGACCGTCGCGTCGCGGATGATCCGACCGACCCGGTCGACGTCGCCCTCTGCGAATGCGGCGGCCTCGATTCCTTTCTTGATGTCCACACGCGCGAGCGCGCGAGCGGCGACCGCTTGCTCCGGTGCGTACGTCTTCGACCCGCCGTCCATACCGAGGAAGAAAGCGCCGGACGACGCCTTCATTCGGGCGCCGTACTCGCTCACCGAGAAGACGTCGTCGCGGTCGAGCACTTCTTCGATATCGTGTCGCGAAAGAAGAAACAGCACGCGTTCGTACGGGGCGAGCGATTGGCTGCGGACCAGGATCGACGGAGAGAGGCGGAGCGCGCTGCGGATCGCGAGCACGACGGCGTCCCCCGCAGGCTCCTCCGCGACGTCGGATAAATGACTAAGCGCGACGTCCTTCAACTCCCGCCCAACCCACTCGAAGAGTCGTCTCGTCGTCACCCGATGGTCGCTACACGATCTGACGGCTTGCGCCAAGGAGAGAAGTCCGCGAAAGTCGCGCCGGAGTCGCGAGCGTCGTCGCACGTGGTCAGGGTCATGGGAGGCATCACCGTCGTTGCAAGGATCGTCTCGGAAGATCGCTGCGATCTCGCGAAGCTGCTCGGGGAGATCGACCGAGAGACTCGCTCGAGGCTCCCGCGGCTTCAAGTCGTCATGCCCTTCGATCGGATCGAGACGCTGCACTTCGCGCGCCTCGTCCTGCTCGACGTCGAGCTCGTGATCGTCACTTCGTTCGACGGCTCCAAGGACCGTCACTACAAGGATCTGGCCGAGCTCCTGTCGACGGCTGGCGCCGGCGACAAACGCACCGGCTTCGATAGCGTGCTGCGCTACTGCGAGGGGTACTGGAACTACACCGGTCCAGTCGCGAAACGGATCGCGTCGTTCTTGAAGGACCACGACGTCGGCACGCAAACCCATTTCGTGGGCGCAGTGGGCCTCACCGTGCAGCAGATTCTGGAAGACGAACGCTTGCGGGCGAAGGCCTCCGAAGAACTTCGCAAGGTGCCCGACGGCACGCGAGCTGCCGGCGCGAGCAAGGTCTACGCTACCGTGAGAGCCGCGATCGCCGGCGGCTTGCCCAAGGAGGCGTTGTCACCTCCGCCCAACCCCACGGGGCTCAAGAAGGCGCTGGCCAGCGTCGCCTATTACGGCGGCGCGCTGGCGAAGCTCGGTGCAGCAGCGGCCGTTCTGCCGGGCATCGCAGCCCTTTATCCGGTCCTCTGGCAAGAAGAGTGGCTCGATGCGAAAGCCCTGGAACGGGAACGGCAAGCGCTCCGATTGCGCGACCGAGCGGCGCAGAGACGTGAGGACGACGAGACCATCGCCGACATGGACAAGCTCGATCAGCGCTTCGTCCCGATGGGCGTGCAGAAGCCGCTCACCCACGTCGCGCTGCTGAAGGCCGGGCTCACTCGCTCGATCGCGCTGCGCGTCGCGCTGTCGTACGTCGCCTTTCGCGCGGAGTACTGGGACGACGAGGGCTCTCTCGCCGGGATCTCCAGTATCCATTTCGCGCGATGGATCTCGCTCCCCGGCAGGCGCGTGCTCTTCTGCAGCGATTACGACGGCTCGTGGGAGAGTTACATCGGCGATTTCGTGGACGAAGGCGCGTCCGGGTTGAGCGCCATCTGGAGCAACACCAGGGACTTTCCGAGAACCAAGGGTCTCATCACCCAGGGCGCGCGTGATGAACGCGGCTTCAAACTGTGGGTCCGCAAACATCAGATCGCGACTCAGGTCTGGTACAGCGCGTACCCAAAGCTTTCCATGCAACGCATTCTCAAGAACAAGGCTCTCCGCCTCGGGCTCGCAAACGAGGAGCTCGAACCCGATCAGGCTTCGGCATGGCTGGCACTGGTGTAGCTCCACGAGGCGCCGCTTACCCTCGCATCGACGTGGCCGACGTCCAGGGCGTCGCGCTTCGTGGGTACGGGAACCTGCGGGCGGCGCGGTTCGTGTTGTTCTCCATCGTCGATCGCGCGGCGACGCGACGTTGGCTCGGTTCGTTGCTGGAGCGCGAAGTGATCACGCCGGCATCCCCGGGGAAGCTCGACCGCGCCGTGAACATCGCCTTCACCCGGTCGGGGTTCGAGCAGCTCGGTCTCCCGAAGAGCACGCTTTCTCTCTTTTCCCGCGAGTTCTGCGAAGGCATGAGCACGCGAGAGCGTAGTTCCATGCTCGGAGACACCGGCTCCAGCGCGCCGGCGTCCTGGCACTGGGGCCACCCGTATCAGTCGAAGACCGACGAAGACAGCTCGGGGCGAGACCGGCAGCAGCTCGACGGCGTCCTCATGCTGTACGCCACCGAGCGAGGCGCGACGGTCTTGCCGGAACGACTGGAAACCTACGAAGCGATCAAAGAGCTCTGCGCCATCGATACGCTCCGTCCGGATGGATTCGAGCATTTCGGCTTCCGCGATGGACTCGTGCAGCCACACCTGAGAAACGCGAACGCTCCGTGCGACGTTTCCGGAGTGCTTCGACCGGGCCCCGATTCCAATGCCGTGAACGCAGGCGAGATGCTCCTCGGCTATCTCGACGAGTTCGGATGCTACGAGCCGAGCCCGCTGCTCTCGTTCTACGACGATCCGCGGCGATTGTTGACGCGCGGAGAAGACGGGTATCCGGACTTCGGCAAGAACGGGACGTATCTGGCCGTTCGACAGCTGCAGCAAGACGTGTTCGCGTTCTGGAAATGGGCGGCGGACGCGCGCTTCGGCGATCCGGTGTCCCTCGCGGCGAAGCTCGTTGGACGTTGGCCGAGCGGCGCGCCGCTGACACTCCACCCGGATCACGACCCTGGGCCAGAGGCGGCGAAGGAGAACGACTTCGGTTATTCCGTCGAAGACGCATTCGGTCACCGTTGCCCGATCGGGGCCCACACGCGGCGTGCGAACCCGAGAGACTCCCTCGAGCCGAGCGATCCGTCCTTCCTCATCGGACCCAAAGATCCGTTCGCTCGACCGACGCGCATCGCCAACCGACACCGGGTGATCCGGCGGGGGCGCCCCTACGGCGCGCACGTCCACCCGGAAACACTGAAGAGCATGATGCGCGGCGAGAGAGCGACCGACGACGGTGTCGAGCGCGGCCTCCTCTTCGTCGCGGCAATGGCGAGCCTGCGACGCCAGTTCGAATTCGTGCAGAGCACCTGGTGTAACGATCCGGGGTTTCGGGGCCTGGTGGACGAGCCAGACCCGATCATCGCGGGCGGCGTCGGTGCCGAAGGCTCGTCCTTCACGGTGCAGGCTCACGTACCGACACGCCTTTCGGGGATCCGTCGGTTCGTAGTGGTGAGGGGCGGAGCGTACTTTTTCCTGCCATCCCTGCGAGCGCTGCGCTACCTGGCTGCTACGTCTGCCGGTTGAGTCCGCGGGCGGGATCGGGCCGTCGGTACGTGTCGACCGCGCCCCAAGCGAATGACGATCGCCGACGTTCTCGGGAGCACACGATTCAAACTGCTGCGGCGTATCGGCCAGGGCGGGATGGGCGTCGTCTACGAGGCGTTCGACGAGCAGCACCAGGCCACCGTCGCGCTCAAGATGCTATCGCACGTCGGCGCCGAGGACCTGTATGACCTCAAACGCGAATTCCGGCTGCTCGCCGACGTCGGTCACCACAACCTGGTGACCCTCTACGAGCTGTTCGTGGAAGACGTGCGTTGTTACTTCACGATGGAGCTGGTGAAGGGCGTCGATCTGCTCTCGTATGTGCGAAGCGGCGCGCGGGTGGCCTACGACGACACGGTGAAGGTGCCGGCGGAAGGTGCATACGCTGTTCGCGCTCCATCCGCGCACGATTCACCGTTCGACGAAACGCGGCTCCGGAACTGCCTGCGCCAGCTCGCCAGCGGCATCGCGGCGATTCATCAGGCCGGCAAGCTGCATTGCGACCTGAAACCTTCGAACGTGCTCGTCACCGACGACGGGCGCGTGGTCATCCTCGACTTCGGGCTGGCGACCGATCAGAACCCGTCTTCCATGTACGAGCGCGCTCGCTTCGGCGGAACGCCAGCGTACATGGCGCCGGAACAGGGGATGTACGGCATCACCTCCCGCGCCTCGGATTGGTACGCCCTCGGTGCGATGTTGTACGAAGCGCTGACCGGGGCGTTGCCGTTCTCCGGGCACCCCGCGCGCGTCCTCGCGCAGAAGGCCGAACGCGCCGCGCCCAAGCCGTCCACCGTCGTCGGCTGGGTGCCACCCGACCTCGACGTGCTCTGCAGCGCACTGCTCGAGCGGCGGCCGGAAGATCGCCCGGACTCCGTTCAGCTCTTCTCCGCTCTGCAGCTGCAGGAGGCGCGCTCCGCGGAGCCGTACTCTCAGATCCCTGCCAACGACGATCAGCCCTTCGTGAATCGAAAGGAGCAGCTCGAAAGGCTCGTCGCGGCGTTCGGAGTTGCGCTGCGCGGCAACACCGTCGTCGCGGTCGTTCAGGGAACGAGCGGCATCGGGAAGAGCGCGCTGGTCTCCCAGTTCCTTCGCCCCCGGAGCGAAGAGGCGATCATCCTGCGTGGCCGTTGCTACGAGAGCGAGTCCGTCCCGTTCAAGGCGCTGGACGCCGTCATCGACGCGCTCTGCATGCACGTCTTGAGCCCCAGATTCGCAGATCTGCAGAGCATCTTGCCCGCCGACATGGCCGCGCTGGTGCGCTTGTTCCCGGTATTGCGGCGAATCCCGGGCGCGCCGTTGGTCGACGCCGTGGACGACGACGAACCGCGCGCGCGCAGGCGACGAGCGGTGTCGGTACTCAAGGAGCTGCTCCGCCTTCTGGCGGCGGTGAGCCCGCTGCTCATGTTCATCGACGACCTGCAGTGGGGGGACGAGGACAGCGCGCAGCTCCTGGCCGAGCTGCTGTCCACGTCCGCGGGCTTTCCGTGGTTGTTCATCGGCGCTTATCGTTCGGACGAAGCGCCGAACAGCGCTTTCTTGCGAACGTTCTTCGAAGCCGTTCCGTCGGCGCGCATCCACGACATCGCCGTCGGCCCGCTCGACGAGCACGACGCTCGAATTCTCGCGCGCCGGCTGATGGTGGCTCATGGCGCGAACGATGGGAACCGGGTCGCGGCCATCGCCAGCGAATCGGGCGGAAGCCCATTCTTCATCGTCGAGTTGTCGAATCACGAGATGGACGCCGAGCTGGATGGTCGCCGTCGCGAGGTATCTCTCGACGGTGCGCTCCTGCGTCGCATCGAGTCGTTTTCTCCTCCGGCGCGCGCGCTCCTCGAGGTGTGTTGTGTCGCCGGGCGGCCCATCGACGAGCGGATCGCTTTTGCGGCGTCGGAGCTGAAAGAGCCTTACGCTGCGCTGGCGGCGCTCAAGGCCGGCCGCCTCATCCGCTCTTCGAGTACGGGCAAGCACGTCGAGCCGTACCACGATCGCATCCGTCAGTCGGTGGCCGCGTGTCTCTCCAAAGAGCGCGCCCAGGCGTGGCACTTCCGCCTCGCCCAGGTGCTCGAACGACATCCGGACGCCGACCCGGAGCTCCTCGCTCAGCACTTCGAACGCGGCGGCAGACCGGATCGCGCGAGGACCTACGCGAGAGAAGCAGCAGTGCGCGCGGCGCGCACGCTGGCGTTCGACCAGAGCGCTCGACTCTATCGATTCTGCCTTTCCCTCGTCTCGGAGGAGCACGAAGAGCGTCGCGAGCTGCTCCGGGGGCTCGGCGAGGCGCTGTCCAGCGCGGGCCGGGGGCGCGAGGCCGCCGAGGCGTTCCTCCAGGCTTCCGCCGGAGCCAGCGCGGCGGAGACCAGCGATCTCAGGCGTCGCGCCGCCGAACAGCTCCTGCGGAGCGGCTTTCTCGACCGAGGCATGGACGTTCTGCGCGAAGCCCTCAGCGAGGTCGGCATCAGCATGCCCGCGTCCGACGACGAGCTCCGAAAGATGAGCCGCGAGTTGTCGGGAAAGTTGAGAGAGCGAGGTCTCTCGTTCGACCCTCGGCAGAGTGATGCCGTACTCCCTTCGTCCCTCCGTCGAATCGAGGTGTTCTGGTCCGCGGCGCTCGGGCTGGCCACCATCGACGGCGCGCGCGCCGAGCTCATGGCCTTCCATCATCTGCTCGACGCGCTCGACTCGGGCGACGCGAGGCTCGTCCTGCGCGGACTGGCGCTCCACATCGTGACGTCCGGCGCACGCCCCGGAAGCCGCCGCGTCGCCTCGATACTCGACCAGATCGACCAGATCGCCGGGGCTCTCGGCGACGCGGACGCCCTCGGCTGGTCGCACTATGCGCGCGGCGTCGCCGATTTCTGGCAGGGGCGACCGCGGAGCTGTCTGTCGAACATCGGGCGAGCGGAGTCGTACTGGCGCTCCACGCCGGGTGGCCGCGCCCGAGAGCTCTCCATGGCGCGGATGGCCATGCACCTGTCGCTCACGTTGATCGGCGCGATCTCCGATCTCAGGGCGCGTACGCCGGTGTGGCTGAGCGAAGCGAAGGACCGCGACGACCTCTATCTCTCCACGTTGCTGTCCGCCTATTCGTGGACCGAGTCGATCGCCGCCGACGATCCTGGACGTTCGCTCGAGGACGCCACCCAGGCCGTACAGCGATGGGGACGTCAGCACTTCGATCTCATAAGATGGGAGACACTGATCACGCGGGTTCAGGTCGCCCTGTATCGGGGCGATGCGCCCGCGGCCTGGGCGGACCTGTCGGCGTCGTGGGACGCGATCCTCACGTCGAACATCGGCATGGCCACCCAGTTCCGGGCTCTGTCCTTCGACGCGCGCGGCCGGACCTCGCTGGCGATGGCCGCGCGCGGAGACGACAGCGCGCCGTGGCTCGAGTACGTCGAGCTCGCGGCGACCGAGCTCGAGTCGCTCGGCCTACCTTGCTTCGAAGCGCACCCCCTGCTTCTCCGCGCGGGCGCCGCCGCGCTCCGGGGCGATCGAGCCGGCGCGGAGAATGCCCTTCGCGACGTCGAGACCCGCAGTCTCGCGCACGAGGGCAATCCGCTCACTGCGCTGGCGGCCCGCTACCAGCGTTGCCGCCTGACCGAAGGGGACGAGGACGAGCTCCGCGCCGCGGCGCGCGCGCTCACCGCTGCAGGCGTGGTCGACGTCGATGCCTGGACTGCGGTGTACGTTCCGGGCTTCACCGGAGGACGCTGGAAAGAAACGCCCCGCGTTTAGGCCTGACCGGCGAAAATTTGGTTGCGACGAGGTGTCGTGAGTACCGCATCACGCATTCGATCGAAGAGAAGTCGAGGAGCTCGCCCACGTAGTACGTGTTTCGCTTCCCCTGTTCTCCTTCGAGGTCGAGGGGCAGGCCGGCCTTCACGTCTTGCTCCGAATAGTGCGGAAAGTACTTCCAGATGACGTGCTCCAGCGGCTTCAAGTTGCTCAGGTTCATCCGGTCGTGGAGGTCGGCGCTCAGACGATCGAGCGTCTCTTTCACGTATTTCGACAGGATTTGGTCGTTGGAAGCTATTCCGCTGGCGAGCTTCGTCAGCTCGCTTCCCTTGATGTGCGCGTAGCGTGGCCCTGGGCGCGTCTTGATCTCGGCGGGCGCGTCCTTGTCGAGAACGTAAAAGACGACTCTCTCTGCGTCGATGTGGCGCCGCGCGGACAGGACCGGCAATCCCGACTTGATCGAAAAGTGGTTGTGCATCAAGAACGCCCAGCGCACCGCCGGGAACCCGGTCACGTCCGTCAAGATCGAGTGAAAGGTATAGCTCTGCAAGCGCTCGAACGACCGCTCCGTAGGCGACGGCTCATCGTCCTTGAGGAAGAAGCGAAGAGCGTCGTCGAGCGGACAGGCGAGTATCAGGTGGTCGCATTCGAAGACGGACTCGCCGGAATCCGTAGCGCAATGTACCTTGATGACGCCTTCTTGTTTGTCCTTCGGTCGAACGATCGACGTCACCTCGTGGGAGGTGTGCACGATACGGTTCGCTGGGCTCCGGCCCCTATCCAGATCCGCTGCGACACGCTTGAAGAGCCCCTGAAACCCAACCTGCAGTAATTCGTAGGTGCGCGGCCCGAGCTGCGCCTTTTCGATCACCGGCGTCCACAACGCGAGGTACTTGAGCAGGTACGCAGCGGGAACCTCGTCGATGTATCCGTAACCGATCCCGGAGACGACCGTGCGCACGACCGTCTCCAGTTGCATGAGGTTCCCGTCTTCGAGCTCCTCGCGCAGCGTCTTCGAGAAATTTCCGAGCTCCGCCTTCGTCATCTCGCCGAACCCTGGCGAAAGGAGGCGAAGATCTCTCGGAATCAGCCCCGGTCGGCGCAGCAACCGCGAAATGAGCGCCGTGACGTTCTGAGGCAGCTGATCTTCCCACGGGCCCCGAGTAGGGTCGCGGTCCGGATGATCGGCATCGATGAAACGTGAGCTGTCGACGGCCCGCCGGCTCAGCTCGTGATAGTCGAGGAGCTTGAATACGTTCTCGTAGCGGCCGTTCATCGAGCTTGCTCCGAGCTCGTAGGTGACGCCCGGCAAGAGCTCGATCGTCAGGCACTTCCCTCCGACGTCCGGCGCCTTTTCGAACAGCTGGATCTTCTTGTATCCGAGGTCGCGAAGCGCGAGCGCGGCGGTGAGCCCGGCAGGCCCCCCACCTACGATGGCAACGCGATCGCGTACTTTCGGCTGATTCATTCTCGAACCTGATCCGCGGCAGGAGAGCACCCGGCTCGCCGAGGCTCAATAGTCAAAACCGCGCGAAGTCAGGCGCATCCCCTACCGCGCGCCCTCTTCGGGAGCGCGCACGCCAGACGCTGGGCAAATCGCGAGCCTTGCCCGGCTCGAACGCCGCTTCCCTAGCTGGTCGTCCGAGACGCGGCTCACCGCGAGCCCCGACGAGCCCACGGCGATTGAACGCATCCGCGACTGCGCTCTTTCGAATATCGGGCTTCGAAATCCGAGACGAAGATCACCCATCTCACCTAGCTTCCTAGGGTGCATCCATCTGCTGGCACGTCCGGTGCACCTCTGGCGCGCTGGTGGAGCGCATTTCGGCACGGATCGACGTCAACACCGCGGCCAATAGCGCGGGCCGCCGCCGCGTGCCCACGGGCAACGACGCGCCCAGGTTCACAGTGTTGCCCGGGCGAGACACCCGTGAGCTTTCGATACGCGCGGCATCCGCGCTGATGTTGGTCGCCGGGCTCGCATTCGTGGCGCACGCCGCGGGGCGCGTCGGGGTCGTGGAGATCTGGGCGGCTTGCCGTCGCGCCGGACCTCTCGTCGCGCTCGTCTTCCTCGCGCCGGCGGTGGGTCTGTGGCTCCACGCGATCGGGTGGCGGGTGCTGCTCCCGCGTGACGCGCGGCCGAGCGCGCTCCGGTCATTCCGGATCTTCCTCGGTGCCCAAGCCGGCAACGAGATCGGTTTCGGTTTGCTCGGCGAGCCGCTGAAGGTGACGCACCTTGGAGCGCGTCATCGAGACGCCGCGGTCGCCGCCGTCGTGCTCGACAACGCCACCGCATTCGTCAGCCTCATCCTGTTCTTCATTACCGGCTTGGCGCTGTCGGGCGGCGCGTTGCCCAGCCCATCGCCAGGGTCGCGCGCCGTTGCGCTGGTTCTCCTCGTGTCTGTCTTGGCTTTGGCGTGGTTTCTCCGGCCAGGCAAGGCCACTGCACTTGCCGGAAATTGCACTCGACGCCCGCGATGGATCTTTCGCGCAGCGCGTATGCTCGACGTTTGCCGTCGTGCCGCCTTCGACCGTCCTTTCGACGTGCTCGCGGCAACGGTGTTCCACTACCTGGGCAAGCTCTGGATCGTCGCCGAGTTCGCGCTCCTGTTACACCTACTCGCGCCGGGGACTTCGGACGCTGCCGCATTCTTCGGCGTCGCTTCCGCGGCCGGGTCGGCCGTCGGCGCCGCGGTTCCGGGTCAGCTCGGCGTCGTCGAGGCCGCGATCCTCGGGGCTGCATCGCTTCGAGGCATCGGAGCGTCCACCGCGCTGGCGCTGGCGCTCATCCGCCGCGCTCGCGGCTGGCTGTGGGTTCTTTTGGGGGCCGCTGCGTTGCCCGCGATGAGGAGATGAAATGCACCGTCTACCGCTTGTTCAGAATGTTCGCGTAGCGTTCGAGCCCCCGGCCGCGACGGAGGAGACCGGTTCGCTCCCGGGCCGCTTCGGGCTCGCGGACTATGCGGTGTACTCCGGCAAGCTCGCTGTCGGGATCGTCGCCAGCCGCATCGCGAAGAGGCACGCGCCGCTGATGGTCAACATCGAACCGACGCATCGCTGCAACCTGGACTGCGTGTATTGCGACAAGGTCGACCCGCGCTCGCCGCAGATGGAGACGGAAGCGGCGCTCCGCATGATCGACGAGCTCGCGGAGATGGGCACGCTCTCCGTCTGCTTCGACGGAGGCGAGCCGCTGGTGCACCCGGGCATGGAACGATTCGTCCACCGCGCGAAGTTTCACGGGATGCGGGTCTCGATGAGCACGAACGGCCTACTCATCGCGCGCAAGCGGGCAATCCTCGACTCTATCGACCTCGTCAAGATCAGCATCGACGGTCCCGAGTCGGTGCACGACGCCGGTCGTGGATCGGGCGCGTACGCGAAAGCCTTGGAAGGCGCGCGCCTCGCGGTCGAAGCGGGCTGCTCGGTTGCCCTGCGGATGACCCTGGCGGAGCACAACGCAATGCACTTCGAGGAGGTCCTCGCCGCTGCCAAAGAGCTCGGCGTCGCGGCGCTCTTCCAGCCCGCCATCGGCAACATCATGAATGGCTCCGACGCGCCGGCGCCGCACTCGCCCGCCGTCGTCGCGTACCGCGCCGCGATCGACGCGCTCAAAGAATTGAAACGCGCCGGTGAGCCCGTGGCAAACGAGCGGTTCGCGCTCGAACACCTTCGCCACTGGCCCGACCCCAAACCCGTTCCGTATTGCGCCGGCGGCCGGATCGAAGTGGCCATCGGTCCCGACGGCGGCATGTTCCCGTGCGGACGAACCGGGCGCGGCGAGCCCGCGCCGAACGTCTTCGAGCTCGGCGTGCGTCGCGCCTTCGAACGCGTGATGCGCCCCACCGATTGCGCGAATTGCTGGTGCACGCTCACATATAGTGGTTGCTACTTGTACCGCGGCGACGTCTTGCGTCTGCTAACGCGCCGCTGACGCCGCCTCGCTTCAAAGGCCCGGCGTGCGACGCTCCGCGGTACCATTGCATGGACGTTTGCCGCACGCGCGGCCGTGGCGCAGTCGGCGCCGCCCGGGACACGAGTCACGGCACCCCGTCACCGGCGCTCATGATCACCCGGTAGAGAGCTGCGGACTCAACTCGCGAAACGCGAGCCTCGCGTCGGTGCCCGGTCCGTCCATCGTCGAGCTGACGTAGTCGGCGCTCAGTCGTTCGGAGCACCCGCCTGAAGCCAGCTGAGAAGGTCGATCGTGGAGGCCGATACGTTCATCTTGGAGTGGCCGCAGAACGAGGCTTGCTTGGTGTGGACGATCCCGGCGGCGTGCGCCGCCGCGACGGCTTCGCAGGCCTGAAGCACGAATTCGATTTTTTCATCAACGCGCCCCTCGGCGCGATCGTCAGGGTGACCGCGACGAAGAAGGTACCGGACACGCGAGATCCCGAAGCCGGAAGCGGTCCGCGAACGCGCGAAGCTCGCGGCCGCCGAGCTGCCGTCGAATGTGGATGCGACCACGCGGCTAGCCGTCCGGCGCGCGCTCGACGTCGCATTCGTCGATGGCTTCCGGGTGCTGATGCTCGTGTGCGCGGGGCTCGCGGCGATCTCTGCCGGCGCGGCATTCGCGCTGATCCGTTCGGACTGCGGGCGCGCGAACGATCGCCCGTGACGGCTGGGTCGGGCACCGGGGGTTCGACGAGGCGCATCGGGTGTCCGAAAACTCGGACTATTCGCGGACGGCGGTGCGGGGCCATAACCAGGGTCATGCAGCCGATCTTGCTCATCGACGCCATCGTTCGGCAGACAACGGTGCTCATCGCACAGCTGGCGACGTCCAGTGGCGTCCGAGCTCCCCTCGCCCATCTGGCGAACCAAGTGTTTCTCGATCTCGTGCAGCAGCTGAAAGAGCAGGGGCTCGGCAACAAAGTCATCGCCGACATGTTCGGGCTCGCGCTGAGCACGTACCACGACAAGGTGCGCCGGATGTCCGAGAGCCAATCGGATCGGGGGCGGTCGCTCTGGGAAGCGACGCTTTCTTATGTCCAGGAACGAGAGACGTTGCTCCAGGCGGAGGTGCTGACGCGATTTCGAAATGACGACGGGGCGACCGTGCGCGCGATCCTGAACGATCTGGTGGAGTCGGGGCTGGTGTTTCGCTCGGGACGAGGCGACGGCACGACTCTCCGCGCGGCGCGCCCCGAGGAAGTCTCGCTGGCGAGCGACCCCATGGACGACGGAGTGGCGAGCTTTGTCTGGCTCGTCGTGCATCGCCAGGGGCCTACCACGTTGACGGAGATCCAGGCGATGGTGCCCGTGGACACCGCCCGCCTCGAACGGGTCCTCTCCAGGCTCGTCGCCGAGGGCCGCGTCGAGCTTCGCGATCAGAAGCCCTACGAGCGCTACGCCGTCGCCGATTGCGTCATCGCCGCCGGGGACGCGGCTGGATGGGAGGCGGCCGTCTTCGATCACTATCAGGCGATGGTGACGGCCATCTGCGCGAAGCTCGAGCGCGGGACGCAGAACTCGGCAGTCGACGACACCGTCGGCGGCAGCACGTACGGATTCACGGTGTGGGCGGGACATCCACATCACGACGAGGTCGTCGGTATCCTCGCGAGGCTCCGCGGAGATCTCTCGATTCTCCGGCAGAAAGTGCACGACTACAACGCGAGCCACGCCGGACCACCCGGGGGAAGGATCGGCGTGATCGCATATCTGGGACAGACCATGATCGAAGGGAAACGCGCGGAGGAGACGCCATGAAAAGACTGCGGGCAGCACTCACTTTCGGTTCGCTGGCGCTCGCCACGGCAATCGGTTGCAGCTCGTCCGTTGCAGACCCGGACAGCGAGACCCACTGGCTGCGCAAGTGCAACGTCGACTCCGATTGCGAGCAGGGACTTTCGTGCCTCTGCAACACGTGCACGCGACCTTGCGGGAAAAGCGATTGCAAGAGCCTGGACGCGAGCGCGACTTGTGTCACGCCGGCGGCGGCGGCGCTGTCCGACACTTGCCAGCTGGCTCCTGGTATCGCGCTCTGCGCGAGGGCCTGTTCGAAGGACGCCGATTGTTCCGCCGCGGGCCTTCGCTGCGTCGGAGGCGCATGCTTGAACGGTCCTCGGCCTGCGCCCGTGATGTCGGGCACGCGCGACGGCGGTGCAGACGGCTCTACTCAGGACACCGGCGCGAGCGACCAGACGAGTCCTTCCACCTGGGTAAAGGATCTCATCGCGGCGAATTGCAGTCGGGAGATCCGGTGTGGACACTATCCGGACGGAGCCACCTGTACCGCCGCCGCGCCGAAGTACTTCGTGACAGACGGCTTCAACTCGGCGTCGGCCGCGGTCACGGCCGTCGGCAACGGGACGGCTCAGTTCCATGAAGAGGACGCAACATCGTGCCTGACCGCGTTATCCCATCTCGACTGCAGCTTCGACACTTGGAGCCTTCCGAACATCCCGGCGCCGTGCGCCACCGTCTTTTCCGGCACCGTACCCGACGGTGCGGCGTGCATCGACGACGTCGAATGCGCGAGCGGAGCCACGTGCGTCGTCGCGTCGACGACGACGTGCGAGGGCACGTGCACCCCTTCGTCCGGGGCGTGCCGCACGGACGCCGATTGTCCAGCTAATCAATACTGTGATGGCGTGCCGTGGCAAGGACCCGGGTTCTGGCGTTCGGGCACCTGCAACCCCGTCGTACCGCCCGGAGCTGCCGAGGGCGACCTCTGTGGAATGCCCGTCCCCTGCGCAGCGGGACTCGGCTGCTTCGGTGGACCAGCGCCGGCTCGTTGTTCGCCGAATCCCGGCGGAGCCGGCGTCGGCGAGGCCTGCGGAACGGGACCGAATAGCAATCTGCCCGGGTGCGCAACCGGCCTCGAGTGCGTCACTTCCGACGACGGCACGACCCAGACCTGCATGCCGGAGGCAAAGCTCGGGGATCCATGCACGTCGCTATTTCAGTGCGGTGCACAGTATTTGTTCAACGATCTCATCTGTGACGTAACCGGCACACATACCTGCGTGCACCGGCCTTCCACCGGACCCTGCGTTCTCGTGGAAGGAACCAACTCGTGTGATCCCACCGTTGGCTTTTGTGATGGTAGGCCCGGAGCCGCGATGTGTAGACCATGGCTCGCGCTGGGTGAAGAGTGCGTCTTTCCTACGCAGGGGATCGATCCGTGTGGACCTTCGGCTGCCTGCCAGGGCGAAACCTTGGCGCACTGCACGTCCATCGTCGCGCCCGTGTGCACGCCGAATTGAGCGTGCGCGACGGGATCCAATGGACGTTTTTGGGGCCGGCCAGACTCGGTCCACGGAGCAACGCCGGTCGAAGGGCCCAGTGCTGGACCGCGTCGGTCAGCTCGCGAAGGGATCGCGTGAGGTTCGCTGGCTCCCGAACCACCTCGCCGCGGCTCGCGTGACTTCTTCGGGACTGGGAGTGGTATCGCTCGCCCATGCAACGAACCCATCGGGACGCACGAGCAGCGCGCTCAATCCAAGGCGATCCTTCGCGGCGCTGGGCACGTACCTGACACGGTCGCCCCAGAGGCCATCGAGCGCTGCTAGCGACGCCTGCCGGCCGAAGTCCAACAGCAAACCCTTTGCATCTCGGAGCAGCGCGCCGATCCGCGTCCCGTCGTCTAGCTCGAAGTCCGGGCAGCTGCGGCCGACCAACGGGTGTTCACCGCCGAGGTCGTAGCGAAGGGACACACCCCAGACCCGTTCGGCGAAGTAGGTCGCGCCGTCGCGCGTATCGATCAGGTCGCGGAGGATGGCTTCGACCGCGCGGGAATGTCGGTTGGGTCGCATCACCGCGACCTGGGCCCGCGTCCAATCGAGGATGCGCGCCCCGACCGGGTGCCGCTCCGTGGTGTAGCTGTCGAGCAAGCCATCGGGAGCATCGCCTCGGATGGTTGCGGCGAGCTTCCACCCGAGGTTCATCGCGTCCCCAAGTCCGAGGTTCAAGCCTTGTCCACCTAGCGGAGAATGAACGTGCGCAGCGTCACCCGCGAGCAGCACCCTTCCCTTGCGGTACGTCGTGGCTTGCTTCGAGCGGTCGGTCCATGTCGAGGCGACGCTCAACCCTTTGAGGGTCAC
This sequence comes from Polyangiaceae bacterium, assembly GCA_035547195.1. Classification (GTDB taxonomy): domain Bacteria; phylum Myxococcota_A; class Polyangia; order Polyangiales; family Polyangiaceae; genus DASZVB01. The sequence goes on along the minus strand of DASZVB010000118.1, from coordinate 47,969 downwards.
GTCCGTGCACGACACGCGTCGTAAGACTGCTTGCACGTGCTCGCAGGGGATTGGCTGGACGCGATGAAATGCGCCGCCGTCGAAGTCGACCATGCCGATCACCCCTGGCTGCCACTGAGTGTACATGCCGGTCGGCGTGTAATGACGGCCCAGGGGGAGTTTCTCCGGTTCGGCAATGTCGACTTGGACCGAGTATCCGGTGAACTCAGGCTCCGTGCCGACGAACTCGAAGCCGCCTTGCTTGCGCACCGTGCTGCGCCCGCCGTCGCACCCCACGAGCCACCGCGCGCGCACCCGTTGCTCGCCGGCATGGACGATGACCTCTTCGTTGGACGCCTCGAAGCCTTCCACACCCTGGCCGCGCCGGATCTCGACTCCGACGGAGAGCGCGTGAACGGCGAGGACGCGCTCGAGATGTTCCATTTCGCTGCCCAGTTGCCTGTCGGCCGGGCCCGGAAGTCGGTACGTCCACCGCGACGAATCGATGTTGCCGTAGTCGAATGGGATGCCCGCGAAGTGACCCGCCGGGCCGCGGAGCTGTGATCCGGACGCCATCGATCCGGGCCGCGGCTGGCCAGAGGCACGATCGTCGCCACGAGGCTGCGACGCAATTTGGTCCAGCAGTCCGCGCCGGTAGAATGCTTCGACGCTTGGTCCCCAGAGTCCTCGCATTCCGAACGGGAGCCGCTTCAGGGGTGAGTGCGGCTCCTCCAATCGTTCGAGCACCAGCACCGAGAGTTTCGCGAGCCGCAGCTCGCAGGCTAAAAACAGGCCGACAGGGCCGGCTCCTGCGATGATCACGTCGTAAACCAAGGCGTCCTCTTCGCTCGGGTACTTAGACCGAGCGCCGCCAGCGTATCAACTCCGGCTCGGCTGAGGAACGCCGGTGCGCACTCGACTGCGCGAACGCGAACCAGCAATGCAGCGCGCTGCACACGCGCCGGGCCGCACGCGCGTGTTGTTCGGAGATCGCGCCGGCGGCGCGGGCGGCACGCGCATTGCTGAGCGCGCGGTTTCGTCAGGTGTCCTCACGGAGGAGGCAAATCATGAATCAGAGAAATAAAAACAGGAACAAGAAGGTCTTCTTGACGGTAGCGACGCTCGTGGGAACGACGGGCGCCTTCCTCGGCTGCTCGGGCGCGAACGAGAGCGAGAAGGAAATCGCGAGCGCGAAGGACGGCACCATCGTCGTCGACGGGAAGACGTTCGAACCGCTGGGCGCCGACTGGACGTCGAACGCTCGCGGCGCGGGCGTCGACTCGTACGGCAGCGCCGACGATCCCGACGGCGGTGCGGCGCCGAAGAGCGTGCTGGATCGCTCGGAGTCCGAGCTCGCAGAAGACCTGCGCCCCATCCTCGGCAGAGACGGCAAGCTGTATCGAGCGTCCGAACCGGCGACGGATCTCGCGCACGCGCTCAAGCACGGTGAATCGCTCGGGAAGCACGTCGCCGGCGGAAGCGCGTCGAAGCAGCTCTATGCGCCGGTCGACGACTCTTTGCACACGGACTTCCTCTTCAACCCCGGAAACCCCGGACACCCCCAGTCGACGGACTATCGCACGGCGGACGACATCAACAGCTGGCCTTCACGCACCGTCGTGTTCCTCGCCGCCACCGCGCCCGACGGGGCCACTTCGAACTGCACGGGGACGTACGTCGGAGCCCACACCCTCATCACGGCGGCCCATTGCGTGCGGCTCAACGGCCACAGCTACGGAATGAACATCGTGTTCACTCCGGGAGCGCGTGGCACCAACGGAGTTCCCACGACGATGCCGTTCGGCCAGTACAACGGCTGCTACGACTGGTGGTACCCGACCGCGTGGGACACCACGGGTGACGAGTCCTACGACTACGCCGTCATCGACTTCAGGCGATGCGGCAATCCCACCATCAACCGCACGGGCTGGATGGGAGTCCAGGAGAACGCGAACAGCTTCCCGGCCGAGCGCGAAGACGGTTACCCGGGACCTTACACCGTCGGCTCGGACGGCGTGGACAACGCCGCCCCTCTCGGGACCGGCACGCCAGGCTGCGGCCGCACGGCGAATCCCTCCGGCTTCTATCCGTTCCTCTGCGGCAGCTCGGGACCCGCGTCGACGAACGACTACCGGCTGGAGAGCGACACGCTGAACGACACGCCGGGCGACAGCGGCGGTCCGTGGTGGCAATGGTACACTAACCACACCGATCCGCGCGTCGATGCCGTAGCCAGCGGCTACCGCTCGTACTTCGATTTCCTCAAGTGCGGCTTCGACAATTGCTACAGGAACTACGGTCACCTGGTCGACACCAACTACTGGAACTTCATCGTCGCCCACTCCGAAATCGGACATTGATTCGCTGATCCGGGCGGAGACGAACAGCGGCGCGCCGGGAGAGCCTGGCGCGCCGCGCTCTGCGTGTTGCGTCGACGAAGTGATTTGAACCCGGCCCGAGTAGCCGTAGTCCGGAATCGACGAGTTCACCCCGTCGAACGCCTCCAACGCGCTACCGCCGTACGCGGTCGGGGTCGTCAGTGACTCGACTCGAGTGGCGCTGGTGCGCACGTTCTCGTCACGTCACCGTCCATGTAAGCGCACGTGCACTTACCACCACTGTTAGAGACTTTGGCAGAACAGATCACGATCTGCGTGGTTCGCCACAAGCCACGGAACGAACCGGCAAAGCCGGAAGAGACTGCTTTTTCCGTGGCTGATGACGCGCGACGTACCGGTCGACTCTGTCTCTGGCGGCCCGCTCGCGACGGAGCGAAATCCCCCGCAAATCGGCGAGTTTCTGACAGTAGTGCTAGCCGCGACGGGCCCGTTGCTGCGACCAGGTTGCTTTTCACTACAGGGCTCTCGAACTCAGCCGTTCCCGGGCACAGTGACGATGGAAGCGACCGCGCTAACGCCCTCTTCACCCTCTCGGTTTCCCGTTGCCTACGATCCGGGCAGGCCCACCGAGCTTCATCCTTTGTACGGCGCGGTCGCCGAGGAGGTCGGTTGGGTTCCGGCGCCAGGATACGTGCTCCGACGAGCGCGCGTCCTGGCCGCGCTCGAGTCGAGGCGGCCAGGTTCGTTGCTCGAGGTCGGCTGCGGCGCGGGCGCGCTATTGCACGATCTGAGCCGCATGGGTTTCCGTTGTGAGGCGATCGAGACGGCACCCGGCGCGCGGCGAGTAGCACGCCATATCAATCGCGCCGTGCCGAACTTCGCCCTTCATCCAGGATGGGAGCATCCGTGGGCGTCGCGGTTCGACTACGTCGTCGCCCTGGAGGTGCTCGAGCACATCGAGGACGACGTGAGCGCGCTCGAGTCCTGGTGTCGCTGGCTCAAGCCCGGAGGCACGCTCGTCCTTTCCGTTCCCGCTCACGCGAAGCGCTGGGACGTCGACGACGAAGCGGTCGGGCATTTCCGGCGCTACGAAAAGCGCGGCCTCGTGGAGCTGCTCTCGCGCACCGGCTTCGCCGTCGAGCATCTGGAGTGCTGGGGCTACCCGCTCGCGAACATCATCCGCCCGCTGCGCAACTACAAATATCGACGGAAGCTGAAGCAGCAAAATGCCACGCCGCAATCCGACGACGCGCAGCGCGCCGCATTGAGCGGCGAGAGCGGTGTGGATCGCTCCTTCGAAGCAAGGCTCTACCCCCTGCAAGCCACCCGCGTCGGCACGATGGTCATGAGCTGCTTTCTGAAGCTACAGGAGGCGTTCGCGGGCACCGAACTCGGCAACGGCTTCCTGGTCGTGGCTCGAAAAAGCGAGCTCTGATTGATTGGCGTCTCCGCGCCTCATCCGCTGTAACGGCTGAGCGACAGCGCGCGAGCGCTGCCGACGAGGACAGCGTCCAGGCTCCGGTGAACACCGGTGCCTACCGTCGGTGCCGGCCCGTTGGCATTCGTCGGAATGTGTGCTCCGATGCCAAACAGTGACCCCATCGGCCAACGCGTCATTCACGGTTGCTTCCGCGATCGCAATTTGCCTCGTCGGCTGTTCCGGCAATCCGAGCGCTGCGCGACCGGAAACGTCCGAGAACGCGAGCACTGCTACACACACAGCCTCCGCGCTCGCGGAAGAGCCCACCGCTTCCGCCGAGCCCCCGGGTAGCTCGCTGAAAGGCGCGGCGATCGAGGCCTGGTTTCGGCAGCGCGGAGCAGCGACGCCCGGGACGCTGAACCTAGAGGACGCGCAGTGCGAAACGGTGCGCGCCCCCGTCCCCTCCGGCGAGGCGCTGTCGTGCGAGCAGCATGCGGCGATCAAACCTTGGGTCCGAGTCTCACGAAGGATTCTCTTCGACGCGCATGATGGGCGGACATCGCTTTTGGTGAATCTGGCTTCCAAAGTGGAGCCCTTCGACCCCTCGAGCGATTCTGGCGGTGCATGCGGAGGGGCGCTGGTGGTGTTGCGTGTCCAATTGTCGGCTGACGGCAAATCACTCACGGTCGCCGACGATCCGGGCTGCGGCTGCGACCAGGCGGAGAAGCTTCTCGACAAAGGCAACTCGGGGGACGCCAAAGCCTTGGAGCTGCAAACGCGCGAAGTAAAGCAAGCGTGCTCTCAGCGCGGCGCGTACGTCTGGGAGGAACACGGCTACGCTCCAGCATAAGGGAAATAGTGTCGACCGTCGCTACACTGGAGTCGCCCGTCCATGCCATGCTCGAGCGACCAGCCCAACGTCTCGTCGTAGGGCATGCCGACGTCATCGAAGAAGGGCAATCGATGGAACTGTTCGTCGCGAAGTGAACCGCGTCGTGGCCGGCGGCGCGTAACCACGCGACCACCTTCGGACTCATGCCCATGTCGGCAAGGAGACGCACGACCTGCTACGTCGGGTGAACTTCTTCGGTCGTGAGCCAGGCCGCGTACTCGAGCGCCTATCGAACATCCTGCTCTTCCAGGTCCGGATGGTCCTCGAGCACTTCCTCGATGCTCGTGCCGTGAGCGAGTTGACCAAGGGCGATCTGTCTCCAGCTGACCTCCTCCGCGCGGAGGAATGCAAGCTCCGCGCGGAGGAATGCAAGGCGTGACTGGGAGTTTGCCAACGGGGCCGCGACACCGTATCTTTCATACGGTAGAGAACTGACGGAGCTGAGCCATGACCGCCGCCGCACATCCCGAGCTTCGAGCGGGCCAGACGTACCGCACGCGCGATCTCGCCCGCTGGGGGAGGAACCCGGCACGGCTGGCTCGGCGGCTCGTGCGTGAGGGGCGGCTGCGCGTGGTGACGCACGGCCTCTACTACTCGCCGGTGCCGTCCAAGTTCGGGCCCGCGCCGGTCGCCGACGAGGTGCTCCTGCGCGCCTTCCTCGACGGCGAGCCCTTCCTCATCTCCGGCCCGCCTCGCTGGAACGCGCTCGGGCTCGGGGCGACGGCGATGTTCGCCTCGACACTCGCGTACAACACGCGGAGAACCGGCGATTTCACGCTCGCAGGGCGGACCTTCGTGCTGCGTCGGGTCTACTTCCCGGAGACGCCCACGCCGGAGTGGTTCGTGGTGGACCTGCTCAAGCACCACGACATGGCGGGTGTCGCGCTCAGCGAGCTGCGCACGAACCTCGTGGCCACGCTGCGGCTCGGACGCTGGGATGTCGAGCGGCTGCGGGAGATGGCCACCACCTATGGCACGAAGGCGATCGCCGTGCTCATCGAGGAGTGCATCGCGGAGGCGCGCGGCACGTGAGCTTCGTCCACGACGATCCCGACTTCGTGCAGGTGCTGCGGTTCGTCTCCGACGAGATGCGCATCGATCCTTCGCTGGTCGAGAAGGACTACTGGGTCACGCACTGCATGTGGGCCCTGCACCAGACGGGGCTCGAGCTCTGGTTCAAGGGCGGCACCAGCCTCTCGAAGGGCTACGGCGTCATCAAGCGCTTCTCCGAGGACCTCGACCTGATGGTCCAGCACGGCACGGTCGACGGCCTGCCAGCCGTCGCGAACTGGACCAGCGTGAACAAGGGGCCTATCGCGGCGAGGCGCGCCTTCTACGAGGCGCTCCCCGGCGCGTTCGTAATCCCCGCCGTGAAGGTCGAGATCGACGAGAAGGCGCAGGACAAGTACGTGCGCGGCATCAACCTCGTGGGCCGCTACCCGGGCGTGCTGCTCGATCAGCTCTCGCCGACGATGAGCCCCTACGTGTTCTTCGAGATCGGCCGCGCGCGCGTCGTGCCCTTCGTCGAGAAGCCCCTCACCTCGTTTGTCCACGACTGGCTGGAGCGGCACGACCAGCTCGGCGGCTATACCGACAACCGGCCGCGCGCCGTGCGGTGCGTGCATCCGCTGGTGACGCTCGCCGCCGCGACGGGTGCGCCGAAGGTCGGAGCCGCCGCAACAGCGGGCGCGCCCAACTCGCTCGGCGCTGGAACGGTGAAGTCGCAGCTCGACGCCCTTCTCGGTTTCGTCAACGGTCACATCAACCTCGCCGCTGGCGCGCACGCCGCGGCTGCCGTTACCTACGCCGGCGGCGGCAACTGGGCGGACGGCACGGCGAACCCCGCGACCACCGTCGAAGCTCAGCTCGACAAGGTCGTCTCGGATCTCGCTGCCACGACCGGCGCGCCGAAGGTCGGAGCCGCCGCGACCGCGGGCGCACCCAATTCACTGGGGGCGGGCACGGTAAGGTCGCAGCTCGACGCGCTCCTCGGCTTCATCAACGGCCACATCAACCTCGCTGCCGGCGCGCATGCCGCCGCGGCGGTGACCTATGCAGGGGGCGGTAACTGGGCAGATGGAACGACGAACCCCGCGACCACGGTCGAGGCCCAGCTCGACAAGGTGATCTCCGACTTGGTCGCCGGTGCCGGCGCGGCACGCGTAGGCGCCGCGGCATCTGGAAACCTGCCGGCAGGCACCGTGCGCTCGCAGCTCGACGCGCTCGACGTCACCTCCGTTCGAACGAACGTCGCGAACATCTTCACCGCGCTCCAGACCTTCAACGGCGCGGCGGGCGACACGAACGGCGCGATCGCCACCACCGCGGCGCCGACGACCCGGAAGCTCTTGTGGGAGTTCGCAATCAACGCGAGCTACAAGGGGCGGCTCTACTCGTCGGTCAGCTTCAACGGCGCGTTCGAGATCACCATCAACGCGCGTTGGGACGGCGCGCAGTGGGTCCGCGACTCGTCGAGCCTGTTCTCGGTGAAGTGGACGTTCCACAACTACGAGTGGCGCATCGACGTCAAGACCGGGACCGGCAACTTCGCTGACAACACGTGGACCGGCTTCCACCGCTTCGAGTTCCCGTCTTCCGCGCCGAACAACATCATCTACGAGTCCTCGGGCGAGAAGACCTGCTCGGGGCCGCTGACCGGCTACTCCGCGACCGAAGCCGAGTGGGGCAGCACCAACGCGAACATCGGTGGCGGTGCTTCGTTCGCGTCCGGGCGCCTGCCCGCCGCGCCGAGCTCGGTGACGTTCACCGTGAAGTCTTCGGCGGGCACGACGGGCTCGCCGACGGCGTTCGCCACCGACCGCATGGGCGTCGGCTGGTTCTGCGGCACGACCGGATCGCTGCCGGCGACCCGCTACATGTTTCTGACCTTCACCGCCAGCTAGGGAGATTCACGATGCCCATCCTCGAGCTCACCACCGACGCCATCAAGCAAGAGTGCATCGTCTGCGGTGCGGTTCACGCCATCCCGCTCCGGCAAGGCGTCGCGAAGGCGAAGAAGGGGCCGTACGCGCTCGAGGGCGGGGACACGCTCGAAGTCAAGGTCGATGCGCAAGCGAGCCCGCAGGTCATCTCGTTCGGCAAGTCGGACTTCGCCGAAATCGCTGCCGCCACCGCCGAGGAAGTGGCAGCGAAGCTCAGCGCGCACCTGACCGGAGCGACCGCGGATGTCGACGAAGGAGCCGTACGCATCGTGAGCGCCTCCAACGCCGCTGCGGTCACCGCGATCGAAATCACGGGAGGCACGGCGCGTGACAAGCTCGGCTTCGACGGTCGCCGCTACGGTGCGCGGCTGCTCGGCGCGACGGTTGGCAGCGGCGCGCAGCGACGCACGGCACCGGACACCATCGACTTGCCGCATTGCCCCGAATGCGGCTCGAAGGAGTGCCTCATCCGCACCTGGGACGCGGCCCCTGCGAACCAAGCCGAGAGCCTGCACGCGATGCACCGCCGGTGCGTCAACACGATCGCGCAGGACCTCAAGGCACGCGGCTTTAGCGATCCCGACGCGAAGTTCATGCACGATGCCGAGAAGTCGGCCCCGCTGGACATCCTTCCGAGCCTCGCCGCAGCGACGGCGAGCCGCCTTCCGTCGGCACGCCAAACGGCGCGCGAGGATTTCGAAGTTCCCGAGGGTCGCGCAGCTCCCGAGGGTCGCGAAGGCCTCGAGGTTCGCGGAGGTCCTGACGAGGACCGAGGAGGCCTGTGAGATGGACTCGCTGACGAGCCTCATGGAGGCGCTCAAGGCCGGCGGCCCGTACGCGATGGCGGCGATCTTCATCCTGGGCTGGTGGCTGGAGCGCAAAGACCGGCAGGAGAAGGAGACCCACCTGCGCGCGGTCTACGAGAAGACCGTCACCCTCGCCGTGGAGACCAGGCACCAGAGGCGACGTCCATCATGAGCGGCACTCCGATCCGCGCGGCGCAGTACGTTCGGATGTCCACCGAGCACCAGCAATACTCGACCGAGAACCAGTCCGACGTGCTTCTCGAGTACGCGAAGAAGCGCGGCCTCGAGATCGTCCGCACGTTCAGCGACTCGGGCAAGAGTGGGCTGCGCATCGACGGCCGCGACGCGCTGAAGGATCTCATCGAGACCGTGCAGAGCGGCGCCGCCGACTTCAAGGTCATCCTCGTCTACGACGTGAGCCGGTGGGGCCGCTTCCAAGACGCCGACGAGAGCGCCTACTACGAGTACATCTGCAAGCGCGCCGGCATCAACGTGCAGTACTGCGCGGAGCAGTTCGAGAACGACGGCAGCCCCGTGTCGACCATCGTCAAGGGCGTCAAGCGCGCGATGGCTGGCGAGTACAGCCGCGAGCTCTCCGCGAAGGTCTTCAAGGGCCAGTGCAAGCTCATCGAGCTCGGCTTTCGCCAAGGCGGCCCGGCGGGGTTCGGGCTGCGGCGCATGCTCATCGACCAGGCGGGGAAACCGAAGTCCGAGCTACAGCCGGGCGAGCAGAAGAGCCTCCAGACCGATCGCGTAGTGCTCGTGCCCGGTCCGACCGAGGAGCGCGCGGTCGTCCGGCGCATCTACCGGCTCTTCGTCCACGAGGGGCGCACCGAGCGCGAGATAGCTGACGAGCTGGTACGCGCCGGCATCCCATCCGAGCGCGGCCGCCCGTGGACGCGCGGGATGGTCCACCAGGTGCTTACGAACGAGAAGTACATCGGCAACAACGTCTACAACCGCATCTCGTTCAAGCTGAAGAAGAAGCGCGTCCGCAACCCACCGGAGATGTGGGTCCGCCGCGACGCTGCGTTCGAGTCGATCGTCGACGTCGCCGACTTTGCCGCCGCGCAGGCGATCATCTTGGAGCGCCACAAGCGCATCTCGGACGAGGAGTTCTTGGAGCGTCTCCGCGAGCTCGCGCAGCGCGTGGGGCACCTGAGCGGCCTCGTCATCGACGAGACCGACGGCATGCCGTCGAGCGCGGCGTACCGCCACCGCTTCGGCAGCCTCGTACGCGCCTATCACCTCATCGCGTACCGCCCCGACCGCGACCTCTCCTTCATCGAGACCAACCGACGACTGCGGCAGCTCCACCCCGCCGTCATCGAGCAGGTGGTGCACGCCCTCGAGCAGCACGGCGGCGCCGTGCGACGTGACACGGAGACGGACCTTCTCTGGATCAACGAGATGCTGTCGGTCTCCATCGTCATCGCGCGGTGCCACACGACGCCGGCGGACGCGCTCCGCTGGACCGTGCGCCTCGACGCCGGCCTTAAGCCCGATCTCACCATCGTCGTGCGGATGGACGCGCCGAACCAGACGCCACTCGACTACTACGTGCTCCCGTCGCTCGACGTCCACGAGAGCCACCTGCGTATCAAGGAGGACAACGGCGTGTTCCTCGACGGCTACCGCTACGACTCGCTCGACTACTTCTTCGGCATGGCGCAGACGGTGCGCGCGGGGGTCGCGGCATGACGACCGCCCAGCTCGTGCCCATCCAGAAGATTCGCGTCATCAACGCGCGGAGCCGCAACAAGGCCAAGTTCCGCGAGATCGTCGAAAACATCGCCAAGGTCGGCCTCAAGAAGCCCATCACCGTGAGCCGCCGCGACGGCGACGACGGCTTCGACCTCGTCTGCGGCCAGGGCAGGCTCGAGGCGTTCATCGCCTGCGGCGCTGCGGAGATTCCGGCGATCGTCGTCGACATCCCGCTCGAGGACAGGCTCCTCCGCAGCCTCGTCGAGAACCTCACGCGGCGCACGCCGTCGAGCGTCGAGCTGGCGCGCGACCTGTTGGTCTTGAAGGAGCGCGGGCACACCCACGCAGCCATCGCCGAGCTCATCGGCGTGAGCGAGACCTACGTCAACCAACTCCTCCGGCTCATCGAGAACGGCGAAGAGCGTCTGGTCGCCGCCGTCGAGCGCGGCGACATCCCCATCACCGCGGCGATTGAGATCGCAGCCACCGACGACACCGCCATGCAGCGCAGCCTCCAAGACGCCTACGACAGCGGCAAGCTCCGCGGCCGCGCGCTACTCAAGGTCCGCCGCCTCATGGACGAGCGGCGCGCGCGCGGGAAGGAGATGCGTTCCGGCGGCGCGAAGAAGGGCAAGTCGCCCTCGACGCACGACCTCGTCCGCACGCTGCGGCGGGAGACGCAGAAGCAGGAGCTGCTCGTGAAGAAGTCCCGCCACTGCGAGCAGCAGCTACGGTTCGTCCGCTCCGCGCTGCGCGACCTCCTCAAGAACGATCACTTCGTCACCTTGCTCCGGGCTGAGAAGCTCGACGCGCTGCCGAAGTACCTGAACGAGATGATCCAGAAATGACGGCGTCGTCGCTCAAGGCCGCGTTCTCGCTCGAGGGTATCGTCGTCCCGCTCGACAAGCTCCTCCCCACACGGGCGACCGGCGAGAAGCTGCGGGAGTCGACGAAGTACCGCGCGCTCGTCTCTTCCGTCCGTGAGGTCGGCATCGTCGAGCCGCTCAGCGTGTACCCGCAGAAGGGAGGCAAGTACCTCATCCTCGATGGCCACGCTCGCGTCGAGGCGCTGCGCGAGCTCGGCGTCGCAGAGGCGCCGTGCCTCATCGCCGACCAGGACGAGGGCTACACGTACAACCAGAAGGTGAGCCGCATCGCGCCCATCCAGGCGAACCGAATGATCCTGAAGGCGCTCGACGCCGGCGTCCCCGAGGAGCGCATCGCGAAGGCGCTCAACCTCAGCGTCAACACCGTCCGAAACAACCGGCGGCTCCTCAACGACATTTGCGCCGAGGCAGTCGAGCTGCTCCGCGACAAGCACGTCGCCCAGGGCACGCTCGTGCTGCTCAAGAAGGTGAAGCCGCTACGGCAGATCGAGATGGCGGAGATCATGGTCGCCGCCGGCACCTACTCGGCGACCTACGCGCGCGCCCTCGTGATGACGACCGCGAAGGAACAGCTCGTCGACCCCGAGAACCCGAAGAAGCTGCCCGGCGTGAAGGCGGAGGACCTGTCGCGGCTCGAGCACGAGGTGCGCGTGCAGGAGAAGGACTTCCGCATGCTCGACGAGACGTACAACGAGCACGTCATGGCGCTCACCATCGCGCGCGGCTACCTGCGGAACCTCCTCGACAACGGGCGCGTCGTCCGCTTCCTCTCGCAGAACTACCGGGAGGTCCTGGCGGAGTTTCAGCGCCTCGTTGAGTCACCTGGGCTCGACGCTTGAGGCCGCGCGCGGAGGCTGGGCAGCCGGCGCTTCGAGCTTCTGCAGGAGCGCGATGAGCGCCTCCATGTTGGTGTTCAACCGCGCGAGCTGTTCGACGAGCTGGGGCATCGTGGACTCGTAGAAGCGATGCCCCATGCGCGTCTTGAAGAAGTCATCGCTCATCGCGCGCCCCTTCTCGTGGGAGGCGCTGCTGGTACAGGTCACGTTCGTCGCCCAGCGCCGCCGTCACACGGCGCTGGGCGACGGAGTGGTTGCGCTTCTTGCCTGCTGCCATCACGCGACCTTCGCGCGCAGGCCCTCGAACGCCTGCAAGTGCTCGGTGATGGTCGCGGCGACCTCGACGCGGTTGTCGTCGGTGACGCCGTCCTTCAGAAGCGCGGTCACCTGGTCGTGGTAGCGCGTCCAGGAGCGCGTGATGGCCTCGAGCGGGTCGCCCGAGCGGCGCGGCGGCTTGCTGAGGCCCCAGAACACGAAGCCGTTCTGCGTCTTGTTGGTGAGGCCCAGGTCCTTCGCCGCCGCCATCGCCGCCGCCGAGAGCGACTTGTAGATGGTGCCGTCGTAGCGGACGCCGCTCTCCTCGACGGTGCACTCGCAGCGGACGGCACCGTGGCGATCCCGCTTCTGGAGCAGCGTGCCAGGCGTGGGCAGGCGCGGGTCGGGCGCGTGCGGAACCGCCGGCTTGGCGGGCGCGTCGCTGGCGGGCGTCGAGCCCGAGCCCGCGTCCGCTGCCTCCGACGCAGAAGCCTCGTGCAGCGTCGCCTTCTTCGCCTTGGCGCTGGCCACCTTCTTCGCCTCGGACGGCACGCGCTTCGCCTCGGCCGACGCGGGAGCCTCGTGCAGCGCCGCCTTCTTCGCCTTGGCGCTGGCCGCCTTCTTCGCCTCGGACGGCACGCGATTCGCCTTGGGCTCGGCGGCGGCCTTCGTCGTCTTCTTCTCGCTCGGCTTCTTGGTCTCGCTCTTCTTCTTGCTCATGGTCTTCTCCTCGAATGCCCCTGGCTCGTCAGGCTGGGTAGGGGGTGGTCCCAGCGACGCGGGCGCACGTCCGCGTTTCGCCTTCATGTCGCCCTCACATCGCGTCGATGAGCGCTTCGCCGACGTGTTCGTCGTCCTCGCTCAACGCCTCCTCGATTCGGCGGCGCGCGTCTGTCTCGCTTCCGTCGGGGCCGAGCGCGTAGCTGACGGCGAGCTCGAGGAGCTTCTCGCGCAGGTGCGCGGCGTCGCCGGCGTGGCCCCAAGTGACGTGCTCGACCTGCTCGCGCGGGTGGTTCTCGATGCAGCCCGCGAGGAGGTCGAGGAGCGCGAGCGCGTCGCGCTTGTTGGCGCTGCGCTTGGCGTCCGGCGTCGCGCGGCGCGCGCAGGCGCCGCAGCAGCAGGCTTCGCTTCGCGTCTGGGTTCGCGTGCAGAGGGTCGTGTTCATCCGAGCCTCCCGAGGACCGAGGCCATTCCGGCCTGATACGCAGCGAGGAGCGCGTCCCGCACCGACCAGACCGCGACGTCGTGGAAGTCGAGCGAGTCGCTGTTGCGCGTTTCCAGCGTGCCGATGCGGAGCTTCTGCTTCGCGATCTCAGCGAGCACATCGTCAACCGTGCGCTCTCGCTTGGCGCGTGACCTGTTGTTGGTGGCGCTCATCGCGCACCTCCCTTCAGCGCGTCGCTCTCGCCGAGCGCGCGCATGTACTCGGCGACCGTCCGCATCGCGTTGTTCAACTGGCTCGAGGCGTTCGCGGCGCCCCAAGCGCTGTGCGCGAGGATCTGCCCGGGCAGGCTCACCAGCTCCGAGGGCTTGCGTTCTTCGATCTGCGCAACCTCGCGGCGCGCCTTCGCGGCGAAGTCTTCGAGCGTCTTCACCGCCGCCAAGCAATCCTCGATGAGCTTTCGTCGGCTGTACTCTGCGAGGTGCTCTGCCATGAGCAGGTCGCTGTCCTGCTTCGTCGTCTGGGTCGTCTGTGTGTCCATCTTCGCCTCCGTTTCCGCGCGTCCGAGTGCGCGTTTGCTTCGGACATGAGGGCGTCGGTTGCGCGTGAAAGCAAGGCGAAGACGAGCAATTTCAACACGTTGCGACTTCGACCAAGTATTCGCGGAGTTACGAGCCCTTGTCGCCGTGTCGCATATGGAAGAATATGGACGCGATGCCCGGAAGTTCCGACCATCCCCCGCGAAAACGCCGAACCGAGCGGGAACGGACCGCGCTCTGGAAGCGCGTCGGGGCGTTCGTGCGCGCGCGCCGCGAGGAGCTCGGGCTCTCGCAGGGCGACATCATCCAGGCGCTCGGCTACAAGAGCCGCAACGCGGTGAGCAACATCGAGGTCGGCATCGAAGGGCTGCCGGCGAAACGAGCCTACGCGTGGGCCGACATCCTCGAAGTCCCGCGTGACCCATTCTTCCACTTCGTCACCGGCGAAACGGAACGCGTCGAACTTCCAAAGGCCAGCTCACGAAGCGAAGGCGGCGAGCGCCTCACCTCCGCCGAGAGCGAGCTCGTCGCGAGCTACCGCCGGCTCCCACCGAAGTACCAGCGCCGGCTGCGCGAACAGGCCCACGAGCTCGAGACCCTGGCGCGTGCGGCCACGCGCTCACGGAGGCGGTGAGGCGATGGCGCTGAAGACGACCCCGCTCCCGAACCCCAAGCAGCCAACGTCCGCGATCAGCCCGGAGGCCGCGGCGGCTGGACCGTCCGTACCGCCGATCGAGCGGCTTCGTCACATGTCGCCAGCGGCCTGGGAAGACTTCATCCTCGAGTGGGTTCACGCCCAGAAGCAAAAGTACGCGCGTGTTGAGAAGCACGCGGGCAGCGGCGATCAAGGACTCGACGTCATTGCGTTCGAGACCGCGACGAGCGACGACCCCTGGCACAACTACCAGTGCAAGCACTACGACCACGCTCTCCACCCGGGTGATGTGTGGGTCGAACTCGGAAAGCTGGTCTTCTACACCTTCACCGGCGAGTACTCGGTCCCTGCGAGCTATCAATTCGTCGCACCGCAAGGGGCCGGAACCACGCTCTCGAAGCTCCTGCGCAAGCCCGAGGAGATTCGATCGGGCCTGCTTGAGGCGTGGGACAAGAGTTGCCGTTCGAAGATCACGTCGACGCGCGAGATCGTCCTCGACGATGCTCTCAAGCGGTACATCGACGGCTTCGACTTCCGCATCGTGTCGGCCGCGGCGCCGTTGACCATCATCGACGACCACCGACAGACGCCCTTCCACGTGTACCGCTTCGGCGGAGGCCTACCGGCGCGCGGCGCCATCCCGGCGCCGCCGACCGAGCTGGACGCCAAAGAGACGAAGTACATACGCGCGCTGCTCGATGCGTACGAACATCGCTTGGGAATGACGCTGGCGGCGCCGCTGGACCTCGACCACCAGGAGCTCGGCGAGCACTTCACTCGGTCGCGGCGCGAGTTCTACAGCGCTGAGTCGCTCCGCGAGTTCTCGCGCGACAACGTCCCACCGGGAACCTTCGAGAGCCTCCTCGATGATGTTCATAGCGGCGTTGTGGACGTCGAGCAGGCTCAACACGCGGATGCGGTCGCTCGAGTGCTCGCCGTCGTCCAACAAGCAAGGGTCCGCGGCTCCGCCACGGTCAAAGTCGTGTGGGAAGCCGCACCGCCTCGAGCGCAGGTTCAGGCGCAAGTCCGTGGCGGTGCGGATTCGATCAGTCTCTTCGCGTCCCTATCCCAACATCGCCTCCAACGCCGCCAACGTTCTTGGGTCGACCGCGACAGATTCCTGCTCGACCGCGGCACCCCAGGCCTCCATCCCGGCACTGGTGGCACGCCCTCGCATCGCCGCCCGCGGCATCGGGCCAGGCAACCGATCTACAACTCTGCGGCATTTCGATGTTGCCGGAAGCGCTGCCGCGGCCCATATGTAGGGATTGCACTCACCAAGACCCGGCGGCTTCGCTGCGTGCCGAGAACCCAGGCGGGCGCAGGGAGCGCGGGGCCATGATGTCCAAGAAGCAGAAGAGCAACGAGAGCCCCGACGGTCGCGGACAGTCAACCAGTCCTTCACCTCATAGCGAGCCCAGCCGGACCATCGATGACTCGGCTGGCACCGGGGCCGGCGCTGCCTTCCCCGTGGTCGGCCTCGGCGCCTCTGCGGGTGGGCTCGAGGCGCTGCGGCAGCTGTTCGCTCGTCTGCCCGCCAAGTCGGGCATGGCCTTCGTCGTCATCCAGCACCTCGACCCAGACCGTCCGAGCATGCTCACCAAGGTCTTGGAGGGGGTCACCCGGCTGGCGGTCGTCGAGGCGACGAGCGGCATGCCCCTCGCAACAGATCGCGTGCATGTTATCCCGTCCGGCGCGGATATCTCCATCCAAGGCGGCACACTCACGCTCGCACCCAGGAAGATGACCGGCCGGCTTCACCTGCCGATCGACACCTTCTTCCGGTCGCTTGCCGAGGACAGGAAGGACCGGGCGATTGGCGTGGTCCTGTCTGGGTCGGGGGCAGATGGCACCGAAGGTCTGCGCACCATCAAGGCGGAGGGTGGCCTCGCCATCGCTCAGACGCCAGACTCGGCCCAATTCCGCAGCATGCCCGAGAGCGCGATCTCGGCCGGGGTGGTCGACTATAGCGGTTCCCCCGGGGAGATCGCCGTCGAACTCGTGCGCCTCAGCCGTGAGCCGTACGTGGCCGAGCAAGGCCGTTTGGCAGCGAAAGCAGGCGAGCCTGAAGGCGATGGCGAGGGCGGCCTCCCCTCGGTGCTGGCGCTCGTGCGTCAGCACGCGGGAATGGACTTCAGCGGCTACAAGCGCACCACGGTGCTCCGACGCATCGAACGGCGCATGGCGCTGCGCGGCATGAGCGAACTCGGAGAGTACGGTCGACTGGTCCGTGACGACCCTGGCGAGGCTCGGGCTCTCGCGCAGGACATGCTCATCCACGTCACGTCGTTCTTCCGCGACCCAGATGCCTTCGCCGCACTCAAGGAGCACGTCTTCCATGAGCTGGTGCAGCGCAAGGGGGATGGCGAGGCCATTCGGATCTGGGTGCCGGGATGCTCGACGGGCGAGGAAGCTTACGCCCTCAGCATCGCCCTGCTCGAGTCGCTCGAAGGTCAGAACAAGAACCTCACCGTCAAGGTGTTTGGCTCAGACCTGAGCAACAGCTCCATAGAGACCGCGCGCCTTGGCCGATACACGGAGGCCGCACTCGCTGATCTGACACCCGAGCGGCTGTCGCGTTTCTTCGAGCAGGTCGAGGGTGGATACCGGATCAGCAAGAGGATTCGCGACCTGGTGGTCTTCGTGAAGCACGACCTCACCCACGACCCGCCGTTCGCGAAGCTCGACCTCATCAGCTGCCGCAACGTGCTGATCTACTTCGACGCCGAATTGCAGCGCCGCGTTATCCCGATGCTGCACTACTGCTTGAACCCGCAGGGCCACCTGTTCCTCGGCAAGAGCGAGACCATCACGGGCTTTCGCGAGCTTTTCGCGCCGGTGGACAAGGAACACCGCATCTTCGTCAAGCTCGGGGACAGCACACGCCTGGTTTTTCCGCTCGCCGCAGGTCGCGAGGCCGAGGTGAAGATGTCCGAGGCCGTCCCTGCCGAGCGGCGGCAGCCCGCGCGTGAAGCACAGAAGCAGGCCGACCACCTTCAGCTCTCCCGGTATGCCCCTCCCGGCGCCATCGTGAACGAGCGCCTGGAGATCATCCAGTTTCGCGGGCGCACTGGCGCCTATTTCGAACCCGCGCCTGGCCAGCCGCAGGCGAACATTCTCAGAATGGCGCGAGAGGGCCTGGCGCCTCACCTCCATGAGGCGTTGGAGCGTGCCAAGGCGCAATCGTCAGCCCTGCGCAAAGAAGGCCTCCGCATCCAAGACGGCAACGAAACGCGCCTCGTCGACCTCGAAGTCGTGCCGCTGACGTCTGCTTCGGAGCCGGCGGAACGTTACTTCCTCATCTCCTTCGAGGAGCCCGGGCCCCATGCCGGCAAGCTCGAGCACCCTCCCGCAGGGCCCGAGCAGTCTTCAAGCGAGGCGGTGTTGGAGGCCGAGCGGTTGAAGTCCGAGCTCGCCGCGACCAAGGACTACCTCCAGTCGCTCGTGTCCGAGCATCAGACCAGCGCCGACGAGCTCGCCGCCGCCAACGAGGAGCTGATCGCAGCGAACGAGGAGCTGCAGAGCACGAACGAGGAGCTCCAAAGCGCGAAGGAGGAGCTGCAGTCGACCAACGAGGAGCTCGGGACGGTCAACGATCAGCTCCGCAGTCGCAACCAGGAGCTCGACGAGGTGGCCAACGACCTCGCAAACGTGCTGGCGAGCGTCGAGATCCCGGTGATCATCGTCGACCTCGAGCTGCGTGTGCGCCGCTTCACGCCGACGGTTAACAAAATCGCGCGCTTCATTCCGGAGGACGTGGGCAGACCCATTGATGATTTCAAGCTGAGGATGCAGGTCGGCGACCTACCCGCCCGGATCAAAGGCGTCATCGAGGGCTTGTCGCCGAGGGAGTGGGAAGTCCAGGATCAGGAAGGCCGCTGGTTCCGCATGCAGATTCGGCCCTACCGTACGGCCGACAATCGCCTCGATGGCGCCGTCCTCTCGTTCGTGGACGTTGATGCCCTGAAGCGGGCCCTTAAAGATGCTGAGGTGGCGCGCGATTACGCACAAAGCATCGTCGAGACGGTGACGAGCGCCTTGGTGGTGCTCGACGGCCAGCTGTGCGTGGTTTCCGCGAACCAAGCATTCCACGAGCTGCTCGGCATCCCGGGCAAGACGGCAGACACCAGGAGGTTGTCCGAGCTCGGGGATGGCTTGTTCGAGACACCCACCATAAGCCGCGCGCTCGGGGATCTGCTCGCCAACCACACGCCGTTCTCGGCTCTCGAAGTCAGCTCTGACCTCGATCACGGTCGGCGCAGAGTGCTCTCGCTGACAGGGCGCTCCATCGTCTGGGGTGGCGGGGCACAGATGCTCCTCCTGACGATCGACGACGCCACAGACTTGCGCACGCTCGAGGCGGAGCGCGCCCTGCTCCTGAAGTCCGAGAAGGAGGCCAGGGTCGAGGCCGAGCGGGCTAACCGTGCAAAGGACTTGTTCCTGGCGACCCTTTCCCACGAGCTGCGCACGCCGCTATCGACCATGCTGATGTCCGCTCAAGTGCTCAGCCGCGCCGCCGGCGACAATCCGAGGATTCAGAGGGCGAGCGCATCTGTTGAGCGAGCCGCCCGGGCGCAGTCGCGGCTCATCGACGACTTGCTCGATGTCTCCCGCATCGTCTCAGGAAAGATGATGTTGGACCTGGGGCCGGTGGACCTTGCCTCGGTGGTCCAAGAAGCGGTCGACGTCGCGCGCCCCTCGGCAGAGGCCAAGGGCCTTGCCCTTGAGGTCGCCGTCGAGAACGAGGTTGGGGCGGTTTACGGCGATGCCGTACGCCTGCAGCAGGTGGTGAACAACCTGCTGATCAACTCGATCAAGTTCACGCCCAAAGGTGGTCGCGTCGCGGTCCGCCTCGAGCGCACCGAGGGACAGGCACAGCTCACCGTATGCGACACTGGCATGGGGATCCGCCCTGAGGTCCTACCGCAGCTGTTCTCGAGGTTCGTTCAGGCGGACAGAAGCGTGACCCGAACCCACGGAGGCCTCGGCTTGGGACTCGCCATTGTGCGCCACATCGTCGAGGCGCACGGTGGAGAGGTCCAGGCCGAGAGTCCTGGCGAGGGGAAGGGCGCAACCTTCCGGGTAACTCTTCCTGCCGGGGCTGCCAAGCGCACGACGGAGGCGGCGGCCCCCAAGGCGAACGTTCGAGACATCGAGGGACTGCGCGTTCTGCTCGTCGAGGACGATGACGACACGCGAGAGGCCTACTCCGCGATGCTGAGCGAACTCGGAGCCGAGGTGCGCGCTGCGCCCTCCGCCGCCGCTGGTCTCGACGAGCTCCAGCGCTTTCGACCGCAGGTGATCGTCTCGGACATCGCGATGCCAGGAGAGGACGGCTTCAGCTTCATACAGAAGGTGAGGCGCCTCGACCCCGACCGGGGCGGTCGGGTGCCGGCGGCGGCCCTCACCGCGCTCGCCAGCGACGAGGACCGGCAGCGCGCCATGCGGGCCGGCTTTCAGCTTCACGTGGCGAAGCCAGTCGACGCGGCGCGGCTCGCAGCCGTCGTGAGCATGCTGGCCGACTGGAAGGCGCCGTTGGCGAGCGCGACCGAGAAACACTCCACGCCCGAGTAACGGCGTCTGGCGGCGAAGCTCGGGCCACGTTAGCCACGCCACGAGAACGGGAGCGGGTCAGATGCGCCGGCTGCTTGCTCCGACGCCTCTCTTCCCTCGCTCGCTCGCTCGTCCTGAATGTGGAGCGCGAGGGACGTCTCGTCGATCGCCGTCTCGTCGAGTATGACCCGGAACCGGTTCTTCGGCGCGTCCCACCGGATCCCCCACACGAACTCGGAAAGGAGTCCGGGCCGTCAGCGAGCGCGCTCAGGAACCAGGGGAGGATGTTTCGAAGCTCGGGCTGGTCGAGCCCCCTCGCCGAAGCTGCCTGCTCCGCCTTCGCCGCCCAATCGGTCATGATCTGTTCGGGCTGTTCGTGCTGGTACTGGATGATTCTGCCAGGCTGGCCATGGCATCCTTCCCCATAGGGTGGGCATTGTGTGGAGCAGGCCACCGCCTCTACTAGGTAGCACGCATCACGCGTCCGCTGGCCCGTGCTCAGCCGCGACCGCCAGCTCATGGCGGTGTCTCTTCGTCAAGAAGAAGAGCAACACCAGCCCCACCGATCCGGAAAAGAGGGCGGCGCTCAGGATCCCGACCTTTGCCGCATCGAGCGTGGCGGAATCGAACGCGAGACCAGCGATGAAGATGGACATCGTGAAGCCGATTCCTGTGAGAACGGACGCCGCCGCGATGACGGACCACGACAAGTCCGCCGGTCGTGTTCCGACTCGCGCTCGCTCGGCCAGCCAGCACAGTGCAATCACTCCGACGGGCTTCCCGACCACCAGGGCGGTCGCGACCGCGATCGAGACCGGGTGAACCAGCTTCTCCCACGACAGCTGCACTCCGGCATTCGCCAGCGCGAAGACGGGCATGACGAGGAAAGCCGACCAGGGATGCAGCCGGAGCTCGATTCGTTCGACCGGGGAGAAGGCCTCTCTGGCTGCGATGGCTGCGGTCTGAAGTTCGTCGCGCTCGGTGGCGTCTCGCTGATGCACCGTGGTTGGGTGGGAACCAACGACGCGTTCGAGAATGCGGTGGAGGCTAACGCCGCTGACCCACTCTCGAGCGGGGGTCATGAGCCCAAGGAGCACCCCGGCGATGGAGGGATGAACGCCGGACGCATCGATGGAGAACCAGAGCACTCCCCCGGCGAGGACGTAGAGGGGAACACTGCGGAACCCTGCGCGCGCAATGACGAGCACGAGCACCACGACTCCTCCCGCGACCGCCAGCGCAGGCCAGCTCAACCGCCCACCGTAGACCACCGCGACGATCAGGATGGCGCCCACGTCGTCGATGACAGCGAGGGACAGGATAAAGAGCCGCAGACTGACCGGAACTCTCGTCCCGAGCAGCGCCAGACCGCCCAGCACGAACGCGGTGTCTGTGCTGATCGCGGTTCCCCACGCGTGAGACCCTGGCGCGCCGTGCAGCATCGCCACGTAGATCGCAGGAGGGACGATCATGCCCCCGAGCGCTCCGGCCATCGGGAACGCCGCTCTCCGCATGCTGCCGCTGACGAGCTCTCGCTTCAGCTCCAGCGCGACGACGAAGAAGAACAAGGTCATCAGCGCGTCGTTCACCCAGTGGCGAACGGAGCGCGTGAACTCGAGACTCCCGAAGTGAAATCCCGCCGGCTGTTCCCAGAAGGCGGACGCTGACACGGCGAGCGGCGAGTTCGAGACCACTAGGGCTACGACCGTCGCGAACAAAAGCAGCACACCCGCCGCGGATTCGATCTTGAGAAACCGTCGAAGGGGGCGCGTGAACCGGTCGGCGAACTCGTAGGGAAGACCCTCACGATCGGTGGGCATGGCCCCCCCACACACCGTGCGCGCGTCGTGCGCAGTCGCCCGCTGCCCCTCCCGAGCAGCAAGCGGCCAGGGCTGGGCTCACCGTTCGCACCATGCTCCTCTCCGACCGATGGGTAGGCTCAGTGGACAGGTGCCGGATCAGCCGTGCCGGGAAGAACCTGCCGCAGCCCATCCACAGCAACTGACAGGACCACAGCGTCGCCCACCGACTGCACCATCCGGACCGGGATCTCGACAGCTCCAGCATGCAACCAGTTGCGGTCGGCACCGATCCGGTCGGCGATGTCCTTGTGCAACTTGACTTGGAGCGATTCCACCCTCCAGCCATCAACGTCGATGAAGACCAAGGCGACGGTCCCGATCGCTAGTCCGTCCGAGGCGACCACGGTTCGGCCGCGAAGAGTCTCGTCTGAAAGCCTCATGGTGGGTCCTCCTTCTCATATGACTATAGGGTTATAGGGTCGAGGCGACAGATGGTCACCCCAGGCATCGGTCCCGGTTTGTTTGCTGCAACGAGCAGGCCCAGCATGCGTCCACGCGCGCGAGTTTGCAGGACCGATGGGGCCCAATGCCTACTGGGCGCTGTTGGAATTCGCTCCTGGGTCAAACCGTGGAGCGTCGTCTGAGGTGCATCCCCTCTCCTATCCGGCGAGTGCCCCAGGGCGTCACGAAGATAGCCGCGATACCCGCCAACCCCACCAATGCGTAGATCACCCGCGCGGCCGCCGATCTGTCACCGAAAATCGCCGCGACCAGATTGAAGTTGAAGAAGCCGATCAGACCCCAATTAAGCGCGCCAATGATGGCGACCGCCAGAAACAACTTCGCTGCGATGCCCCATTGCAGGTTCGCCTGATTGCCTGTATCCATAACTCGGTCCTCTCTTTCGACAATTTGCCCACCCACGGAGCCCGCCGCATCGGGACGGGAGGTCCCACTGGCCTCACTCGGACGACGCGGTGCGCTCGGAATCGGAGCGCTGGCCTGCACCCACTGCGGACGAGAGACCGGGCGTTCGCCCGCTGAGCCCGCTCGCCGAGTGCGACTCGGCGACAAGCCCGAGAGCAATACCGACGAGGAGTGCGGCTCCGCGGCGCACGGAACGCCTGTCCGGCCGCCTGGTAGCCAAGCGCCACGCGAGGGGAATGAGGATTCCGATCAATAAGACGGGCGTTCGAGTGACCGAGATGTTACGTGAACACTCTGTTCGAGATCGTCGCCGCGCCTTCGAGACGCCGAGCCCGCGCAAGGGAATGGATGCGACGATGACCGGCAATACGGAACCGCCGTTGAACGCAATGCTTCTGGGACCGGAGGTGCGCGTTCGAGATGCCGTTGCACGCGTGGAGGAAGAGTTGGGGCGCGCGAGCTGTCCGCCAGGCCTACGTTCGGCATGGGACGGTCTGGTCGCCGCCCTGGACCTGAGGCCGCCCCCAGAGCTGCGCATATGTCCTTCTTGTGGTCACTCCGGGATGCGCGCCGCCACCCGGTGCGGCCACTGCTGGGTCGCGCTGACACCCCTCGTCGAGGCGCCGACGCAGGCCCGGGCCCCGTGAGAGCGGGCAGTACGAGCGAAATCGGCGGTCCAAGCGAATGGGGTAGCGTACTTTCGACGGCGCCGCACCGGGTGCCGGAAGCGCCTGTTCTGGTTCAGGTTCTCGGCTGAGAACGAGTTGAATCTCGGCGTCCCGGCCTGAGAACTTGGTTCGTGTAGCCGAGCGAATGGGGAGCCATTCTTCTAGTTGTACGAACTTCGGTGGTCGACGGAGTTAACAGGAGCCCCGCGAGGCAACTCGCGGGGCTTCGTCGTGAAGCGCCAGTGTTCGCCGCGTTCTGCGTGAGGGTCGCGCGCGATCGCGGACGGCGAACCTGAGAACACCGGCGAGTGCGCCGTAGGGGTCGTCGAAGGGTGTTCTTGCTCTCTGTTCGCGCCCGCGGGGAGAGAACTTCAGAGAGCGGTTAACAGGTCGGGGGCCCTCGGCGAGAGGCCCGGTTAACAGCGATACGGTCGAAGACGCGTGCCTGGTTTTGACCACGATGGATCGGCTTCAGCGAACGCCCCCCACTCCGTCGTTCTCCGGGCTGCAGTCGGCCCCTGGAGAACGCGTCCGCAGGAGGACGGGGGCGCCAGCGCGAGACGAACACACGCTGCTAGCTCCGCGACGAACGCGGTCACTGATGAGGGGATGCGTCCCTCATCGAAATAGGTTATCGCCTCAGCGAGATTCGTGGGGTCGCACCGAGATCGGCACGGGCATGTGGAGCGCCGCCTGGGCCTCCGTGGCGACGTCGAGGCGGAGCGTGCGAATCGGCTTGAGGGCGCGGAGGTCGTCGGACATGCGGCCTTCGCCGAGCTCGAGTTTCACGCCCCGCGGCAGAGTGGTACTTCCGAAGGCGAGCAGGTTGGTCTGGTTGAGCGTCGACTGCCATCGCTCCCCGACCTTGGTGTAGGAGGTCAGTGACGAGACGCGCTCCCCGGAGCGGTACCTCGTCTGGGCCGGGGTCGGCGCCGTGAACCTGACGTCGAGGCCGCCAGCGTCGTTGGCGACACGGGCGCTACTGGTCGACTCGTCGATGTCGACGTCGAGGGCGGTGACCCACTTCGGAAAGCCGTAGCCATCGTGACCACGGACTTGGGCGATCTCTGTGTTTACGGGCAGCGCAAACACGTAGGTGTGCAGGTGGTCGTTCTTCAGGTCGGTGACGAGGTCGAAGATATTGAGGCGCCCGTGGCGGGCGGGCCTCACCGCGACGCCCACCGCAGCCTCGGTGTAGAAGTCGATGTCACAGACGTCGTACCGGAAGAAGATGACCGACGCGAGTCCGATGCCCGGCGCGAGCTCCAGCGGCTCGAGCTCCTCGGGGAGTCGGGAGCGGATTGCCGAGGAGCGAGCGAGCATGGTCAACCGCGTCGACGACATCCGGTAGTAGAAGTTGGGTGTGTAAGTCGCGCCGATCGGCGAATCGACCTTGGTCTTGGAGAGCCGACGGAAGAAGTCGACGCTGCTTACGCGCGGATCGCGTGCGACCTCGTCGAGATCGGTCTGCATCCGAAAGCGGTCGTAGAGACCGCCCTTGGGGACACTCACCGTGCGACTACCCAACTCGACCTTGACGCTGTCAGACGGCTGGTGGGTTGATGTCATGTGGGGCTCTCCTCGCTTCACGAGTCGCCCAGCAGGGCGGCGACTGCCTTCGCGGTGGCCGTCGCCGACTGGGGGTTCTGGCCGGTGACGAGCCGACCATCGACGACCACGTAGGAGGTGAACGGAAGGAGCGCCTTCTCGTACAGCGCGCCGCGCTTCCTCGCCTCGTCCTCGACGTTGTAGGGCACGATCTTGCTCACGCGGGCGAGGACCTCTTCCTGCCACGCGAAGCCGGTGAGCTTCCGCCCGGCGATGAGGTACGAGCCGTCGGAGAGCTTGGTGTTCAGTAGGCCGCAGTAGCCATTGTCTTTCTTCGGCGCCTCTTGCGCGAGCGCGACGCCGCCGAGGAAGAAGAACAAGAACGCGAGTGCGATGATCCGTTCCATGGTTTGCATTCCTATTCACAAGAGGCGTCTTCGGCCTCTAGGTGCAGTTCGTCGATGCGCGCACGCGCGCGCTCCAGCCCGACGCGCAACTCTAGAAGAGTAAGGCACAAGCAGGTGGTGGCTTCGCGCGGCGCGACGACGATGAGCTGTGGCGCGAGCAAGAGGCCGAGCGCGGCGAGCGCGACGACGATCAGGAAGTACGGTCGCACTTTCATACGCCGTCATCCAGCGAGCGATTCGAACACGCGGACGCCGAGCGAGACGCGGCGCCGAGTATGTAAACGCTCAGCACGCTAGTTTTCGGGCTCGCGGGTTCGCAGCAGTGAAGAACCGCGGCCGCACGGCGGGCAACCAATCATCACGAACAGCTCGAACGGTTTTGTGTCGGAGGTTCCATAACTGTCTCTCCCGTGCCCCCTCGAGATGCACGAGCACATTCTGCAACCTCAAGTCAACTTGAGGTCAAGGGAAAGAAGATGTGGGCATGTGAAGTGGCAGGCCCCGCGCCACGGTCTCACGACTGCCAGTCAAGTTAGACGTCGACGACGATCAGTGGAGCGCCTCGGCGCTACCTTCTCAGGTGGCCGGCTTCCTGCGCGGTCGGCACGCGCAGGGCGGGTCGCTGACACAAGACTATGCTTCGCTAAAGCTCTCTTCCCTCGGGTACGGACGGGTCCAGAAGCGGCGGCCTGCAAGATACGCCGAAAGCTGGGGCATTCGATCACGTTTGGCGCGCGGCACGTAGCAGCGTGCAATAGACCATCGCGCATATCGGTAAGGCTGCGGATCGTCTTGTCCAATTCCGCCGCTTTGGACAAGAGCCTCTGTCGTTCGATACGCGGCTGTCCATTGGGGGTGAACACTTCAGCGATTTCATTGAGCGTGAAGCCGGCGGCGCGACCTAACGCGATCAGGGCCAGCCGCTCCAAAACGTCGGAGTCGAATGTTCGGTGTAAGCCTCGCCTTCCAATCGAGGAAATCAAACCCTTCTCCTCGTAGAACCGCAGCGTCGAAGGAGGAAGCCCCGACCGCCTAGCCACTTCAGTTATGTCCACGTCCGCCTCCTCCTTGACCTCAAGTCGACTTGAGGTTGCACATTACCCGTAACACGTGAACTCATCAACGACATCTTTCAACAGCTCTTCCGCGGCTGCGCCCGCGCTCGAGCTGTCCGACGTCAGCAAGCGATTTGGGATGCGCTGGGCGCTGGCCCCCCACGCGGTGATGGTTGGCGACATGACGGGCGCCCGCATCGCCAACCCGGCTGCACTTGCCATGCTCGGGTTCGACTCCATCAGGACCTGAATCGCCGTATTGGCCGGCCGTCAGAGCAGCTTCGCGTCCGCTCTATAAAACCGGGGAGCCCTACTCCGCTCAGGCAGGTCGTGGATCGTCGATAGCGCACGACCTGCGGCTCGACGATCTGCGACCGCTGGCATACACTCCTAACGCAGCGGCTGCGAAAACGGCTCCAAGGACACAAACCGCAGTCCAGCCAGCGAACTCCCAGGCAAGGCTTGCTCCGGCAGAGCCAATTGCACCGCCCAAGAACATGCCACTCATCAGCGTGGCGTTCAGGCGATTGCGAGCTTCCGGGCGAAGCGTCTGAATGACGTGCTGGTTCGAGACTTGTGCCTTGCGCACCAAAATCCAGCAGGACAACGCCTGCGATCAACCCCGCGACCATGCCCCAGACACCAAAGACCGCCCAGGACACGATCATAGCTACACTCGCAAGGCCAATGACAAAATGAGGGCCTCTGCGATCTGCCAGTTTTCCGGCGATTGGCGCGAAGAGCACGCCGACCGCACCGATGATACCGAACAGGCCGGCAACGTCTGCGCCGAGATGGTATCGGGCTTGGAGATGTAGCGCTAGCGTGGTCCAGAGGACGCTAAACGAGCCGAACACACACGCCTGAGTCATAGTTGCGTATCGCAATTGCGGCTCTTCGCGCCAGAGAGTGACCAAAGACTTTAGGAGTTCACCATAGCTTGCCTGCGTTTTCGACGGGCTTTTCGGAAGCGCTATGGCGAGCACGACGCCGATGGCTATGGCCATCAGCAATCCCAGCCAGAACGTGGCCCGCCAGCCGTAGTGCACGGCAACGGCGCCGGCCAGCGCTCGGCCGAACAAGATGCCGCAGAGAAGCCCGCTCATCACGATCCCAATGGTGGATCCCCTGCGATTGGGTGCCGCTAGTTCGGCCGCAAACGGTAGGATCTGCTGCGCGACGCTCGATGATACGAAGCTCGGAGTCGGCGCGGACGCGCTCGACGAGATCGCGCGCCAACAGAGCCCGCGTAGGCGGTGCAGGCAGCTTCCGTCGCAGGGCGAGCTCCACGACCTGCGCCCGCTCATCCATCGACCGCTGCGCACGAACCGCGTCGCCCAGCCCACTGCCGCCGAGCTCGTCGCCGAGCGGGACCACCCGGTCCGTTAGACGATGCACGGGCACCCGCGACAAGGGACGGAACATCCCCGGTCGGAACTTGATGCCGAAGACCCAGTCCTCCCCGACGAGGCGCCGAACGAACTTGGCCGGCACAACGCCGACGACGCGCTCTTCGCCTTCTTCGAAGGTGACATGCACCGAGGGATACGTGAGGACCTCGGTGGAGCGCGGCTCGGCGAGGCACCAGCGAGCCCACCAGAAGTGCTCGACGTACTCGGCGACCGCATCCGACGCCGCCGCGATCCGACCGTGCTCGGCGCCCTGCGGGGTGTGAAGGACGCCCCGTACGTGCTCGACCCGCGTGTCGGGTTTTTGCAAGCCGGGATCGCCCTTGGCTTGGTAGGTGTTCTCGCCGGAGGTCTTCATGTTCTCGTCTTCTGCCACCATCCTCATCCGCGCGTCACGGGACGCTGTCTGGGAGGCCGTTACGCGGCCTGACCTCGTGAAAAAGTACTTCTTCGGCACCTTGCTGACCACCGACTGGAACGTCGGCTCGCCCATCACGTTTCGAGGCGAGTGGGACGGCAAGCCCTACGAAGATCGGGGCACGGTCCTCTCGTTCGACCCGCCGCACGAGCTGTCCTTCAACTACTGGTCGAGCTTCAGTGACATCGAGGACAAGCCCGAGCTTCGACAGATCATCCGTTACGAGCTTGCCGAGGCCGATGGCGGGGTTCGCGTCACGATCCACCAGTCGAACACGAACACGCAGGAGCGCGCCGACCACTCCGCGAAGAACTGGCAGGTCGTCCTCGACGGGCTGAAGACCCTCGTCGAGAGCAGCTCGTAGAAGGTACACCGTGGCCCGATGACGAAGAACACGCCCACGAAGCGAGCGGGTACGCGCACGCAGCCCGCCTCCCTGTGGACGTGTCCCAAGTGCAGTCGGTCCTTCACGCAGGTGAACCAGCGCCACGCCTGTGGGACCACCGACGGGAGCGACATCCTACGCAACCGGCCCGAGTCGGTCGTCCGCACCTACGCGGCCATCGAGGCGTTCGTGAAGTTGCTCGGAGAGATCGAGATCGTTGCACGTGATCGCTACGTGCTCTTCCGCAGCGTTCGCATCTTCGCCGACCTGAACATCATGGCCGACGCCGTTCGCACCGCCATCCACCTCGAACGCAAGGTTGAGGACCCGCGCTTCATCAAGGTGGTCGAAGATCGCAAGAAGGTCACGCACGTCGTCAAGCTCCGGTCCGAGAGCGATGTCGACGCGATCAAGGCGTACCTCAAGGAGGCCTACGAGGTGTCGCTGAAGTAGCGCCGCTCATCGAGCGAGCGACACGTCCACCGCCGCCGTGGTCTCGCGTTCCCGAACGCGCAGGCGCAGCGTAAGCGTCGGGCCGTCCTGATCGACGGCGAGCGCCACGAGCTGGGCGCCCGGACCCAGCGCTTGATGGCGTCGCGCACGTAGACGCGAGCCAGCGCCTTTGGATCCGGCGGCGGGCCGAGCGAGTCTGGGATCGCCTTCATGCAGTTGAGACCGCGACGACGGTATGGCGAACGCGAGGACGACGACGATGAGCACGACGGAGAAGGTGAGCCAGGGCGAGAGCCGCTACGGGAACCCCGAGCCGCAGATCGAGGTGCGCTTCACGCGGGCACGCACTTCCGCATGGCGAAGGAGACGCTCCACAAGCTCGCCGCCGAGGTCGAGCTGGCCACGCCGCCCGGCGAGCAGTGGCTGGTCCAGACCGAGGAGTTCACAGACGATCGCGGGCAGGTCTCCCTCGAGCTGAGCGACGCGACGCCGGCCGAGGCCGCGTGCTGGATAGCGCTCCTCAAGAAGCTCGTGATGCAGGGCATCTGACTGGCCCGACGACGCGAATAGCCGCTTGTATAGAAAGCGGCTATTCGAGCCCCGCGCTCAGTCCCAGCCGTACCATGCGTCGCGCAGCGCGCCGAGCTCGTGACGAACGACCGCGTCGTCGCTC
The DNA here is from genome assembly GCA_035547195.1 of Polyangiaceae bacterium. Lineage (GTDB taxonomy): Bacteria > Myxococcota_A > Polyangia > Polyangiales > Polyangiaceae > DASZVB01. Next base: position 18,255 of record DASZVB010000118.1, on the reverse strand, counting down.
GCGAGGAACGCGGCGAGCGCGGCGCGGTCATTCTCGGTGGCGCTGCCGCACCCCATGCGCGTGACGAATCCGTCGAGCTTGTCGTCGCGCCCGGCGCCGCCGCCGAAGGCGAGCTTGCGCACCTCGACGACGTCGATGAGCCCGGTCGACTAACGCATCAAGGTCGGCGCCGGCCAAACCGAGACGCAGTTCGCCACGCAGTTCGAAGCCGAGCTCCTTGAACTCGCCGACGCGCTTCTTCTTGCGGAGCCGCTTGTTCATCCGAGGTTCCCTCGAACCCACTCGCGGATCGTCGCGCAGGCCTCGTCGACCGGGATGCGTGATCCCCAGAACATCCCCTGGATGCGCGCCAGCGCCTGCTCGACCGCCATGCGACGAGCGGCGTCGTCCAGCACAAGCGCGGGCTCGTCGGGGCTGGGGATCGCCGCGAGGTCTTTCTCGCCGAGCATCTCGTCGGCGAGCGCGCGCGGTGACTGCTCGACGGCGGGCAGGCTCGCAAGCGAGCGGATGATGTGCGCGGCGTCCTCGTAGTGGCGCGCGAAGCCGTCGGGCTCGAGCTTCTCGCGGGCGTACCGTCGTGAGAGCGCGTCGAGCTTCTCGAGGAGGGGAAGACGCCGTTGACGCCGTTGCCGAAGCGGACGGTGGCGCGGTCATTCTGGTCGACGACGACGATGAAGTGGCGGTCGGCGGCGCCCGAGCCGAGGAAGCTCTGCACCTCCGTGTACGCGCCGTTGCCCGCGGCGACCGCCGCCGAGCCGTCGAGGAAGGGTGTCGCCGGCAGCACGACCTCCTGGTTCGGCAGGCCGCTCGATGCGAACAGCTCCTCCTGGAGCTCGGAGTGCTCGAGCGTGCCCATCGCCAAGGGGGGAGACGCGCTCGCGGGAATCGTCACGTCCTCGAGGAGCTGGCAGACGATGGGATCGGTCACGGACGCGGTACGCACCCGCGTACCCGCGCGGAGGGTCACCGGCGCCGTGGGAACGGCTCCGAGCGTGAAGAGCGCGTCCGCGGTGGCGGCGCGCGCGCCTGCAGGGCGGAAGCCGAGCAGCTTGGTCAGCGCGATGAGGTTTTTGCGTTGCGTCGCCGTGGCGATGCGGCTCTCGCGTGCCTGGTTGTCCTGGTAGAAGGCCAGGAGATCGCCGACGAACGCGAACAGCTCGATGAGGATGTTCCCGAAGCTCGCGACGTTGAAGTCGGTCCACTCCGGGAATACGGACCGCACGAGGTTCTGCAGCCGCAGGCGCAGGCTGTCGAAGTCCTTGTCGGTGTAGTCCGTTGCCTGTGCGAGCTGCGCCATGAAGCCCTTCAAACGCAAAGAGCCCCGGCGAGAGAGGGGGGCCTCTCGCCGGGGCTCGAATGATTCGACGACCCACGCCGGCCTATCTGGCCGACTCGTCAAGTATATGGAACGTCCATATGGCGGTCAAGACGTCCACCCACCGAGGGATCTGTCGTTCAGGTGCGGACCACCTGCTCCACGCCTTCGATCAGCACGTTGTTGCCCGGCACGTTGGCCGAGATGACGTTGTACCGGAGCCGGATGGCGAGCACGTTCTCGCCGTCCTGGCGCTCGCGAGTGACCTTCACCGAGGTCACGATGACACGCGGCTCCCAGCGCTTGAGCGCGTCGACGACGTAGACGCGGGCAAGCTCCTGGAGCACGACGTCGTTCCGCTGATGTCGCAGCAGATGGAGGAGCGAGCCGAACTCGGTACGCCAGGGGAGCTCACCTTGCGTGAAGTCGCTGCCCGCCATCGTTCCCAGGATCTGGCCCACAGCGCTGCGGACAAGCCGCTCGCCGTCGGCGGACGCGAAGTCGACCTTGAGGTCGCGGCGGAACGGGCGCAGCAGGCCAAACCCGAGGAACTCATTCCCGGTGCCGCGCGCTGGACCTTCCGTCTCGGCGATCGCCGGACCCGGGGGCGTGCCGGTGACAGGCTCGGGCAACAGCGGGAAGGACGCGGAGACCGGCATTAGCTCGCCTCGTTTCCAGCGCGATCGAGCGCGAACGTCTGGATGGTCGGCGCCGCGGGCCAGCCACCGGAACGGAGCACGACGTAGCGGAAGCCGCCGGCGATCATCATGCGCGACGAGCGTGCCGAGTAGAAGCCGCGGAAGCTGGCGCCGTCGTGCACGACCTCGGTCACGCCGGTCGAGGGAAAGAAGGCCACGATGAAGATGAGCCGCAGCTCACCGGAGTCGTCCGTCACGTCGAACGAAACAGGGGCCATCCGAGCGATCGGCGTCCCGGGCGCGGGTTCGAAGTTACCGACGACCGGCAACGTGTCATCGACAGGGGGAACGGGTGACGGTGGGACCGGCGCCACATACACGGACGAGATGAGCCGCGTCGGACTCAAGCGCACGAGGGTGCTCGGCGTGTAGTGCGCGAGCGGGCGCGAGAGGAGCCGCAGGTTGAGGAGCGAAACGATGCTGTCATCGACGTACATCGAGATCGCCTGCGACAGCGCACGCAGCGCGCCTCTGCGGATGAAGCCTCCGGAGGCCCCGTAGCCACCCACGGCTCCGAGCGGCCTGGAAGCTCTCGCTGCGACGGCGCCGCCTCGCGCGTAGACCACGCCAGACTTGCTGATGGCCTGCTCCGCCATGGACCTACGGCCCCGCTCGTACGAAGTCGATGCCCTGGCGAGTGATGCCGCTCTTCGGCGTGGTTGCGCCGTCCCACGGGATCGACAGCTTCACCGACGGCACCGTCGAGGAGCCGATGATGCATCGCAGCTTGTCGGCCGACGTATCGTGGGTCGCGATGTTGCCGACCTCGCGGATGAACTCCACCTGGCCGAGGAACCCGTGGTGGGGCGTCTCGTTGATGGCGCAGGCGATCGGGAACTCGTCGAACTCCGGTGTCGCGAAGAGGCGGTTCGGCTGCAGCACCGAGGTGTTCACCAGGATGTTGAGCCGCTCCATGACGAGCTGCCGTGTGCCGATGGTGTTGTCGCGGTGGACGCCGCCGCCCTGCTGGGACGCGGTACCGGCCGGGTCGCCGAAGACCGAGTTCATCGACCAGGGCAGTAGCCCGCTGTCCGCGATCATGACGAGCGGATGAGGAAGCGCGAGCCCCTGCCGCGGCGTCAGCAACCCGACGAAGACGGCCTGGTAGGTGTTGTCGTCGTCGTTGTCCACGGCGATGAGAAATGAGTCGTCGTCCGCGACCACGTGCGCACGCGCCTTTGGCCCTGAGCCAAACGACTGGCTCATGACAGCCGCCATGTTCTCGCGGTTGGTGGTGTGCGTGCCGCCGGCGTTGTTCGAGCGCGGTAGGACGTGGACCTGCGTGCCACCTGCTGGGACCATCCACACGGGCGTGCCCTTGGTGTTGGCTCCGAGCGAGGCTCCCGCGCCGTTCCACGGGTTGGCATCTCCACCGACACCGATGGCCACGGAGACGCCGATCTTCCCGGCCGAGAGGGGGGACGTCGAACCCACGAAGAGGCCCGGGTTGCCCGGCGCTGCGTTGAAGCCGGCGCCGTTCGACGCGTATTGGAAGAGCACGTAGTAGTCGAAGGCGCGGGGCCCGGCGGGCACGTCGCCATCGGTTCGCTCCAGCTTCACGACGAACCAGGCGTTGTCGCCGAAGGGCGTCGGTGAGTCGTAGTAGCCCGTGTCGCCGGCCGCACGGCCAGCGCCCGCCTGGCGTGCGATGAGCGTCGCCTTCGGGTGCGCCGTGAAGAAGTCGTAAAGCGCCTTGAAGAGGGACTGGGCGTTGTTGTTGCCGTTCCCCTCGTTCAGGAAGCACTCGATCTTGCCGCGGACTTGTCCAGCCATGGTCGCGCCTCTTTGTTGAAGTATATGGAACCTCCATACTATTCACAAGCGAGCGGCGTTTCCCGGGGCAGGTGTCGAGCTCACCCACGTTCGGCCTTCGGCTGGCCATGGCCGGGCCAGAACGTCGGCTCCGCGTCACATGGTGCCTGATCGGGCCTGCCGACCTGGCACGGCAGGTCGAAGAACTCCTCCAGGATGGGCCGTGCCTCGGGATTGGCCACCCGCGTGTCCCACCAGATCTCTTCGCCGGCTGCTCGGATTTCGAACCGGAAGAAGCGACAGCACTGCTGTTCCTTCTCCGCGAGGGAACGGAGCTCGTCTTCCAACCCTGGAACGGATCGAAACCTCCAGCGCACACCAACGTCGGTGCGCTCGCCGCCGATGTAGCCACGCTCGAATGCTCCACGGAACTCGACGAGCCGCTGCAGAGCACCCCTACCGTCGAGCGTGCAAGCGATCGGCTCGTCACGGGGCGGAGGATCGACGATCTCGGCGGCGCTGGTCGTCGTGTCTTTGCATCGGCAATCACGACACTGACGCACCCACCTCACCGCTGCGAACGCGATGGCGAGCAACCCACCTGCGACAAGGAGCTTCCCCGATACTTCGGCTCCTGCCTCGATTGCGGAGAGCGCAGCGGCCCCTGCGCCGAGCGCAAGCAACGCCGGTACTACGATCGAGCAGACCAGCGAACATGCAGCGAGCCCCGCTCCAAGCGCTCCCAACCCACCGAGCCCCCACTTCAAACTGCTCTGCCTCGTCGTGTTCTGCGATGCCCTGATCATGACGCCTCCTGTCTGACTACAATCCTAGACTCTTGACCTAGCTCCAGAGTCAAGGGAGCATCGTGCAATGACCGAGACGCTGAAGATCGGAGAGGTCGCGCGGCGCGCCGGCGTTACGGTGGACCTGGTTCGGTTCTATGAGCGCCGAGGAGTCCTTCCGGCGCCTTCCAGACGCGCCTCCGGATATCGCCAGTATTCGGACGCCACCGTCGAGCGGATCCGCTTCGCCAAGTCGCTCCAGGCGCTCAGCTTCACGCTCGACGAGATCGCCGACGTCCTCCGGTCGGTGGACAACGAGGTCGCGAGCTGTGAACGCGAGCGACCTCGCTTCGAGGCCGTGCTCGCGCGCGTGGATCAGAAGATCGGTGAGCTCACCACGATCCGTCGCGGTCTCCTCGCTACGCTGAAGCGCTGTCGCGACGGAAGCTGCATGCTGGTAGAGGACGCCGATCGCGCAAGAAGTGCTACGTCCAAACCCGGTCGGGTATCCGGCACCTCCGAGCGACGCGTAGGGAGCAGACACGCGTGACTCCCTTCCTGAAGACGGGCGGACTCTTCGTCCTGACGGCGCTCGCCGAGATCGTCGGCTGCTTCTTGCCGTACCTTTGGTTGCGGCGAAACGGATCGCCGTGGCTCCTTCTGCCAGGAGTCGCCTCGCTCGCGCTCTTCGCCTGGCTGTTGACGCTCCATCCGACGTCGGCTGGAAGGACCTACGCGGCCTATGGTGGCGTCTACATCACCACAGCCATGCTCTGGCTATGGCTTGCCGAGCGCCAGACACCCACCCGATGGGATCTGATCGGCATGTCCCTCTGCATCGCGGGCGCGGCGACCATCGTCCTCGGTGCTCGTGGGCAGTAGCAGGGCCTCACATCCGAGCGACGGCTTCGCTACGCCGGGATTGCCGAGCGCGCCGTCTTGAGCTGGTCGACGATGAGGTCGAGCGGCTCGAGCGCCGCCTGGGCGTCGGTGCCCAGGTTCGCGAGGTCCGGGAGCGGCTCGAGCCCCGCGAGGCTCATGAACAGGTTGATGACGCCGATGAGGCGGTTCACCGGCGCCGCGCCTTCGCCGATGCTCTTCATCTGCGCCTCGATGTTGGCGTTGGCGCAGTCGACGACGAGCTGGAGCTTCACGTTGCCGAGCTCGGCGGCGCGCGCGGCCGCCTGGGCGATGCGCACCTGGGCGTCGATGATGGCCTTGAGCTGGCCGCGGAGGCCCTCGAGAAACGTGATGAGCACGTCGATGAGGCCCACGATCATGAGCGGGATGGAGAGCTGCGGGATGAGCTTGAGCAGCTTGTTCGCCTTGGCGGCGAGGTCCGGGATGCACTCGGCGAGCTTGGTCGGATCCGGCGGTGGGCCGAGGCTGTCCGGGATGGCCTTCACGCACTCGAACAGCGCGAGCACCACGTCCATGATGTTGAAGATGGGGACGAGCGGCATGAGCGCGGCGTTGGCCTGCGCCATGAGCTGCTTCGAGAGCTCGGTCGGGTCCGGGATGCTCACGGTGGGGAGCTGCACGCTCAGCTCCGCGCCGCCGGGGAACGTCACGCTCAGGCCCTGAACGCTGACGTTCAGGTCGACGCACATCTCGTGGAGATCTTCGGGAAGCGGCATGCGGCACCTCAGATGGGCTTCGGGCCCGGAAGAACGAGGCGCCCGTTGATCTGGACGGAGGCGCCCTCGATGTTGACCATGCCGTCCGCCTTCAGGATGAGCGCGGTGGTCGCCTTGATAGTGATGCCCATCCCGGCGCCGTCGAACTCGACCTGGTCGCCGGAGACCTTGTCCTTGATGACGAAGGCCTCCTTCCCTTCACGGTCGTCGAACGCGAGGAGGAAGCGCCTGGTCTCGAAGGCGCGCACCTGCGGCGTCTCCTCCTTGGGCAGGTCACGCGCGGGCTCCGGCACCTCGGCCTTGCCGTTGGGCTTGCCCCAGTGGCCACAGAGATAGAACGGATGGTCCACATCTCCTTGGTGGAAGAGGACACCGACCTCCGCGCCCTTCTCCGGAACGGAGAAGAACCCGCGACGATCGCTGCCGCCGCCCACGGTGCCGAGCGGAAACGCCCAGGGGCTCGATGGCTCGACGAGTCCGGGGATGCGCACGCGCACGCGCCCGAGGCCTTCCGGGTCGTCGCGGTCGACCACCTCGCCGATGTAGAGCGCCGTGTAGCGCGGATCGTCCGTGTCGAACTCGCCGCTCATGTCAGTTCCCCGGCCGCGACGTGCGGGTGGTTGGGTCCTCGACGCCGGCGGCGCGGCCGCGCGTGTCGCGGTACTCGATGCGCGTCGAGCCTGTTTCGGCATCGACGACCTCGATGGGGCGGAGCGCGTTCGGGTCGTTGTTGGCTGCGCTGCCGCGGTTCGGGCGCCCCTGGTTCGGCGCGCCTCCCGACTGGCTGTGGCCGTCGCTCGCGGCTTTGAGCTCGACCGTGTACCCCGAGCCGTCGATCTTATGCTTGGCCTCCTTCACGTAGTACTTGCCGGAGAGCCGCTGACCGATGCCCTGGATCTCGACGACGGTCTTCGCCAGCAAGCTCGGATCGCCGAGCACCGTGGCGGTGAGCTCGACCACGGTCTGCTGCGCCTTCCGGAAGCGAGCGTCTGCTTCGCGCCGTGCGGTGTTGGTCGTGGCCTGTGGCGACGGGCGCACGTCCTCGGAGACGTTGCGGCGCTCGAGGCGCGTGGCGCCGGTCTCGGGATCGACGAGCTCGACGACGGGCGCCAGGCTGTCGCGGGTGGTGGTGGCGTTCGAGCCGCGCGCGTCGATGTCCTGCCGCGTGAGCGGATCGCGGCCGCGCACCGAGACGGCGCCCGCCTTCGCGGTGACGTCGTTCTCGATGTTCATCGTGAGGATCTCGCCGACCTCGGGCGCGGTGTACCAGCGCAGCACACGCACCGGGCGCTGCCCGAGGCGGCGCTGGTGGAAGTGCAGGCCGTCGAAGTCGACGTAGAACTCGAAACCCTCCTTCTCCGCGAGGCGCTTGAGGAACTGGGCGTCGGTCTGGCGCGCCTGCGAGATGATGGGCAGCACCTCGCCCGAGTCCTCGATGTCCTGGAGCGCGGCGCCGTAGCCATTCTCTTCGGCGATCTCGCGGACGACGTCCGAGCGCTTCCTGTTTTCGAAGACGCGGCAGCGCGCGACCTTGTGCATGAGGATCGACTTGGCGAGCGCCTCGATGCTCAGCGTCTGAAAGCCCGTGACCTTCTGGATGACGCACTCGCGCGCGGGCGCCATGTCGCCCGGGTAGCCCCAGGAGACCTCGAGGATGTTCCCTTTCTTCCAGACCGGATCGTCGAAGTTGCGCAGGTCCCAGTTGTCGACGGTGAGCTGGAGCTTGTCGGCCTTCTTCTCCGAGTCCTCGAAGACGAATGAGAGCACGCGCTCGGAGAGATCGACGCGCTCGGCGCCGCCGCCCTCTGGCGCGACCTTCACGTAGAACACCGGTTCGGTGCGCGGACGGACGGTCACGATGACGCCTCCTGCCGCCGCCGCTCCGAGAAGACCTCCTCCGAAATCGTGCGAAGCGACGGCACCACGAGGACGCGCCCGACGTCGAGGGACAGGGTCGGGTCGTGGATCGGATCGGGTTGGAAGTCGGCGATGATCCACCACAGCCCCGCGGGCCGCGGCAGCGGTGCGAAGTAGCGCCCGGCGAGCGAGAACAGCGTGTCGCCCTCCTTGACGACGTGCTGCCGGTTGTCAGGGAGCGCGCGATAGCGGAACGGCTCGCGGTCGGTGAGCAGGAGACGCTCGTCCTCGTCGAGGACAGCGGCGCTGAAGGTGAAGCGGGAGAAGCGTCGAGGCGGCATGACTACCCTCCCTCCGGAGCCGCGCCGCTTCGCTGCGAGCCGTCGGCGAGCACGTCTTCGGAGAGGAGCCGGACGTCGCGGATCTCCTCGAGCGTCACCTTCGCCGTGAACTGGATCGGCGCGCCGTCCATGTTGAACCGGCCGTACTTGAACGACAGCCCGGTGACGACGCACGTGAGGCTCACGACGCTCGGCCACACGAAGAGGGCGCGCGGCGGCCCTCCGCCGATGACGTCCTCGGCGCCGCGGCGCGGGTAGCAGAGGCTCTGGAGGAAACGCCTGGCGAAACGAATCTGATCGACGTCCGTGGTCGGATCGAGCGCGTCGAAGTTCAGCTCGAGGGTGAACTTCACGTTGCCGGTGTTCACGAACTGGAGCGGCTGGTGCGACAAGCCGGGCACGGTCAGCCGCGCCCAGTTGACCTCGAGCGCCTCCTCGAACTCGGCCGGGTTGAACTGCGCCTCGACGACATCGCCGGTCGCGGTGTTCGCGATCGACATGCGCGTGGGGCGCTGGCTGGCGACCTCGAGGCCCATGCGTCACCCCGGCGCCGGCAGCGGAGAGAAGGACCGCGCGGCGCTGCTCCGTTCCGCCCGCGCGGTGGCGCGAGCGAGGACCTCGCCGTCCACCATGAGGTTGACGTTCGTCGTGACGGGGGGCGCCTCGACTCGGGGTGGCGCCGCCATGCTCATCTGGTTCAGCGCGGCGAGCTCCGCGCCAGACGCCGTGACGCCCGGCGCGGCGGCCGCCGCGGACATCGCCGGCGACGCGTTCGCGGTCCCCGTCGCTCGGGTGATCTGCACGCCGGCAGTCACGTCCTCCACGCCACCGGTGAGACCCTTCTCGATGTCGGCGCGAAGGCTCTTGATGGCGTCGGCCGCGCCTAGATCCGCGCCGAAGATGCTCGCGATCGAGTCGACGATGGACAAGACGCTCTCGACGAAGCCGAGGAGCAACTGCGCGAGGAAGTTGACGGCGTTGAGGACGACCTTCTTGAAGCCCACCCACACCTGGGCCCAATTGCCGGTGACGAGCCCGCCGAAGATGTCGATGACACCCTCGATGAAGCCGACCACCGAGCGGAACGCGGCGATGACCACCGCGAGTCGCTGCACGACGAACTGCACCATCAGCCCGATCGCTCCCGCGATGAACGCGGCGGTGTTCCCGATGACCCAGCCGAGGAACTGCGCCACCGAGCTGAGCGCCTGCATCACGCCGCCGGCCTGCTGCCCCTGACCGGACGTGATGCCGAACATCACACCGAGCTTGCCGAGCTCCTCGAAGACGAGGCCCACGGCGTTCCTCACGCCATCGAAGATGGGCTGGAGTGGCTTGATGGCCTCCTTGAACACGCTGATGGCGGTCGACACCACGTCGATGACGAACGTGAGCGCGCCGACGAACACCTCGACGAGCACGCCGGCGATCTGACCGATGACGCGCCCGAACGACGCGAACTCATCGGAGGGAATGCCGGCTGCCGCATCGGTGCCCTCCATGCCCACGATGCCGAGCGCCTCTCCAAGCCGGCGCAGCGCGCCGACGAAGGCATCGAAGACGGGCTGCGCCGCCTCGATCGCTGCGCCAAAGCCTTCGGCGATGCCCTCGAAGAAGCGCTTGATGCGATAGATGATCTGAAAGACGCGGATCGCGAACTGCTTGATGCCGGCGTTCTCGGCGCGGTTCAGCTCCTCCATCACCGCGCCGGAGAAACCGCCGTCGCTGAAGAGCTGGCTCATCGCCTGGAAGAAGAGCTGCACGCGGCTCCAGACCCGCTCGACGAAGTCGCGGATGCCGCCGAGGTTCTTCTCCCAAGCGATCTTGAGGCCCACGGCAGCGAGGGCGAGGAGCGCCACGACGGCGATGACCGGAAGGATGGCGGCGATGATGCCGCCCAACGTGACGCCCGCCGCCTTTAGACCGACGACGAAGAGCGCGATCGAGGCCTTCGCCGCGATGAAGCCTCCGACCACGGTGAGCAGTCCTCCGATCGCGAGGATGATGCCGCCGAGCAGCTTCTTGATCGGCGCCGGGATGCGGCCGATGAATGCCGCCACCTGGCTCGCGAACGTGCTGATCGCGCGGATGATCGGCTTGAAGACCGGGATGAACATCTCGCCGAGCGCAGTCGACATCGTCGAAAACGACGCGCGCAGCACTTGGAGCTGACCCGGGAGCGTGTCGAGCATGCGGTCGCGCATCTGCTCCGCGGTGCCCGTCGCGTTGCCGAGCTCGTCGCGAAGTACGCGCACCGCGTCCGCGCCCTTGACCATGTTGCCGCTCGCGTCGCGAACGCCTGCGGAGAGCTGGTCCAGAATGACCGTGAGACCGCCCGCTGCGCGACCGCCGAAGACGCTCTGGAGGGCTGCGGCCCGCGCGGACTCGCTCATGCTGGCGGTCTTCTTCGAGACCTCGGCCAGGATTTCGGCGAGCGGACGCATGCGTCCGCCTTCGGTGACGACCACGCCAAACGTCCCGCGAAGCTTGGCGGCGGTCGCAGGATCCGCGAGCTGCATCATCGCGACGTTCACCGCACGGGTCGCCTGGCTCACGTCGGGGAGCGAAGTCTTTGCGAGACCGACGGCGAGCAACATGTCGTCCATGCTTGCCCCCGCGAGGCGCGCCGCGGACGCCACTCCGACGACGGCGGGCTGCAGCTCGCTGGACGAGATGCCGAATCGACGCATCGCGACCGCCATCTTGTCGACCGTCAGCGCGGCGTCGTCCGCGTCGATGTTGAAGAGGCCGAGCGTGTCGCTCAGGAACCCTGCTGCTTCGGCGGCGGAGCGACCCGTGACGGTCGCGAGCGTCAGCGACGGGTGCAGGAGCACGATGGATTTTGCGGCGTCGTTGCCGCCTTCGGCGAGCTGCTTGAGCGTGAGCGCGGCTTCCTCGGCGCTGAACCCCGCGAGCGTCACGCGTACGTCGAAGGCCGCCGCGTGCAGGCGATCCATCTCCTCCGCGGTCGCCCCCGAGCGAGCACCGGCGGCGGCGATCGCGGCTTCGAACTGGCCGGCCTGCACCGCCAGGGCGGCGGCCGTCCCGATGATCGCGATGCCGGCGCCCGCGATCGCGAGCCCGACGTTGCGCATCTGCGTCTGGCCCTCCTTGAACTTCTCTGCCGCCTTGTCGGCCTTGTCCTCGACGCCACCGAGCGCGTTCTCGACGCGGCCGATCACGCCGGAGGCGAGGTCCTTCGCCGTGAAGAGGAATCCGAGGCCGAGCTGGTTGAGCGCCATGGGTTACCGCCTCCGTCCCCGTCGTGCGGCCTGCTCGATCTCCCGCGACTCCTTCTTGCGCTGATCGCCGAGGCGTTCGAGCAGCCAACCCATGCGGTCCATGTCGAGCTCCATCACCTCCGAGAGCGTCAGATGCAGCGCGGTTCGAAGAAGCGCGCAGTGATGCGCTCGACGTAGCGGCTCGCGCGCGCGATGAGCTGCTCGAGCCGCGCGTCGGATGCGGCGGCCGTCGAGACGCCTTCGGCGCGCAGGTCCGCGACCATGGCGTAGTCGCCCGCCACGCGTTACCTCCCTGCGCTCGACTCCTCGAGCGCTCCGGCCCGGCCTTCCGCCTGATGCGCCGCCGCGAGCCATTCGTCGGCCCGCTCGGTGCACAGGCGCGACACGTTTCGTGCGAGCCCGACGTGAACCTTCGCCAAGAGTGGCGCGAGCTGGACGGCAACGGCCTCGTCGAGGGCGAGATCCTCTGCGAATTGCTTCGGATCTGCCAGGCGTTGTGCGTCCTCCAGGAGAAGCCGCGCGAGCTCGGCGGAGAGCATCCTCGCCGCGACGGACATTCCGACGAGCTGCGGGATGCGCTCGCCGCGCAGCCGCTGCGCCTCGAGCGCGGCTTCCACTACGACCTCCGGGCTGCGCGGGCCTCGGCGCGGGATGCCCGCGTGGGTGCGAGCTCGGCCGTGGTCAGATCGCCACCACGAACCGAGACATCGTAGGGCTGGGCGACGTTCGGCTCGGCTGCGCGGGCCCGCTCTTCGGCCTTCTTCTTCTCGACCGCCTCGATGCGCTGCGCCTCTTCTTCGGTGCAGACGTCGAAGGCGAGCGGCGAGTCCTCGTCGCTGGGGACCTGGTGAACGGTTCCGAGATAGGCCGCAACCTCGTCGGCGACCTTGTACCAGCCGCGCGCCTCCTCGAAGCGAATCGAGAACGCGGTGTAGCGCCGGATGACGTGACCCTTCTTCGGGTCGTAGGGCTTGAGTCGAACGAGCTTCGCCATGGGTTCTCCTCGGCTACGGGGCCTTGGTCGTCTTGAGCACGATGGCCGCGAGCGCGTTGACCTTCGTCTTGAGCTCGTTGAGCAACGCCTGCTCAGCCGCGCCGTAGGCAGCGCTCGCGTCGCCTGCGACCACGGGCGTCGGTTTGAGCGCCGCGAGATCGTCGGCGACGTCGCGCAGCGCCTCTGCCAGTGACGGCGTGCCGCTCGCGCCTCCCGGCGCGAGGTTGGCGCCGCCGCTTCCGAATCGTTCGGAGATCGCCGCCACGGCTACGCTCCGACCTTCACGTTGATCGCCTTCACCACGGCGGTCTCCTCGGCGAACTTCACGTCGAAGCGCAGCGTCGCGACGATGATGAGCACGCCCTCCGAGACGAGCTTGTCGGTCTCGACGCGGATGTTGCGCCAGATGCCGATGTTCACGTTCTTCGGGTCTGGCCGTCGTGGGCGTGCAGGCGGTCCATGAGCTTCCGTCGCCCGGGGTCGGCTAGCGCTTTGAACAGCAGATCTGCGTCGCCCATGCCGACCACGATATGCAAGTAATCGCTTGCATGTCAAGGCCGCCGACGCGAGCCTCCGCCCTGGAGCGTGGCTGGCGCGTTGACAATACGTAACCAAACGGGTACATGTATGCAGTGCCTCGATCAGGTTCGCTCAACGCCGCCCGCTCTCGACGAGAGACGACGCGTGCGCGAAGAGATACGCATTGTCCCGACGTCTTCCGGGCGATCGCCGACCCGACGCGCCGCGCGATCCTCGATCGGTTGCGTGGGGGCCCGGCGCCGGTGAACGCTCTTGCGAGCGATTTCGCCCAGAGCCGCCCTGCCATCTCGAAGCACCTGCGCGTGCTGCGCGAAGCGAGACTGGTCACGGAAGAGCGGGCTGGTCGCGAGCGGGTCTACCAACTCTCGCCACGCCCGCTGCAGACCGTCGCCGGTTGGGTCGAAGGCTACCGATCTTTCTGGCTCGACAGCCTCAACAACTTGAAACGCATGCTCGAAGCGGAGGAACCCAACCGATGACGTCCTCACCCCTGAGATCTGCCCGCGCCGTCGCTGACGTCAGCGATGGCATCTTGCTCGCGAGCGTCGAGATCGCCGCTCCACCCGAGCGCGTCTTCCGCGCGCTCACGAGCGAGGACATCACCCGCTGGTGGGGCTCGGACGACACGTACCGCACCACGAAGTGGACCGGCGACGTTCACGTCGGAGGGACATGGGTTGCCGAAGGCATCGGCCGCGACGGCCCATTCTCCGTACGCGGTGAGTTTCTCGAAGTCGATCCACCCCACAAGATCGTGCAAACCTGGCGCGCCGCGTGGGACGGCGATCACGCTACGACCCTCACCTACCGACTCGAGCCCATCGCCGGCGGCACGCGCGTCACCTTGCGCCACGAAGGTTTCGGTGATCGCGCCGACTCCTGCCGCGGCCACAGCGATGGCTGGGAACGCGTGCTCACGTGGTTGCAGAGCTATCTCGCGAGATCAGCATGAAGCATGTCACGCCATTCCGAATCGCGGCGGTGCTCCTGATCCTCTTTTGCGCGGGTCACACCGTGGGCGGCATGCTCGCGCAAAAGAGTTTGGGCACCGAGGCCGACGCGGTGTTCGCGCAGATGAAGGCGGTCCATTTTGCGTTCAATGGTTCCGACTGCACCTGGTACGGCTTCTGGTTCGGCTTCGGCATGACGGCATCCCTGTTCTTGCTGTTGTCGGCGATCATCGCCTGGCAGCTCGACAAGGTCACGCCCGCGGCGTGGCGCGCGGTCTCGGTCATCGCGTGGTCTTTGATCGCCGTTCACGCAGTGAACACCTTTTTGAGCTGGAAGTACTTCTTCATCGGCCCGGCCATTTTCGGTGCTGTCGTCACCGCGCTCATGGCGTGGGGAACGATTCGCAAGAGTTCGACGGCGTAGCCGTGTGTTTCCACGTCTGCCAAGAGGACTGTCACCACATCAACGCAAGGAGATCGACGACCCATGGGAGAACAGATTTCGCACGAGACCGCGGTGTTCTTGGAACGATTCGACGCTTCGAGGTCGGATCCGACCATCGATTTCAACCAGTTGTTCGTCGACCCATTCCTCGCACTGGATCCAACGAGCGTCCACGCTCTCAACCCCACCGTTCTCGCGAAGGTCTTTTCGGCCCGAAGGGAGATGTTCGCAAAGGCGGGGGTGACGAAGATTACCCGCCGGAGCGCCACCGAGTCGCGCGTCGACGATATCCATCGACTCGTTGCTGTGGAGTGGACCGCGGATCGCGGTGATGCGCCCGCTCTCACGTTGACGTCGAGCTTCTTGCTTCGACGCGAAGAAGGTCGACTGCGCGTCGTGGTCTACCTCAATCACGTAGATGTCCAGGCGCTCCTTGCTGCCAAGCCTTCACAACAGTGATTCGCCGTTCTTAGCGAGCTTGAGTCCGCGAGGACGCGCTCCTCGCGCGCCTTCATGCCGCGAACGCGGCCCTGGAGCCCCGAAGGGCACGTGATGACGTCTGCCATGCGCTGCCGTCTCGGGGGCAAAGCCGCGTGGAGTCCTCGCGGGGACAACGCAGGGCCGGTCGTCAAGTCAGTGTCGCGCGAGCTCGGCTCGCTTGCGATAGTCCGCGTATCCAACGACGTTGCCAGACGGATCGGTGACCTCGACGGTGCGCCCCGTGGCAGTCTCGACCGTCGCCGTTTGGAGGCCGCGTTCGGCGAGCGCCGACTGAACCGCATCTGCGTTGCGGACCTCAACCCAGAAGCGACCGGGGGTCGGCGTCTTCTCCTGGCGCAGAAGCAACCCAGGTCGTTCATTGCCTACCGCAAAGAGCGCGATCGGCGGTGCCGGCACTCGGAAGCGGACGACGAAGCCGATGCGCTCGTAGAACGAGATGGCTTCATCGAGATCGCGCACGCCGAACATCATGTTGTCGATGCCGAGGATGCCGATGGTCATGGGACCTCCTTCTTCAGAGCATCACGCAGCTCCTGGGGAAGCTGCATCCAGCGAACGCCTCGCACGGCACCGGCGAGCGCCAACCGCGTGTGCGTGCAGGCGTCCTCGGGAAAGCGCGCCACGAGCTTGGCAAAAGCCTTGGCGTCGCCGGTGCGTTTCAGGGCGGCGTGCGTCGTGATGCCAACCTCCCGAAGGCGGCGTCCAAGCTCCTTGCCGATGTTGGGGGCGCTCTCGATGGGCTCGCTCATGTTGACGACTCCTGCATCGGTATCTTCGGTGCGGGAGCCCATGGTGCGAGCCCGAAGATCTCAATCGCATCGTCGAAAGCCTCTGCAAGGCGCTCGGCCCGCCCGGGCTCGACTTCGATCGCGCGCAGACGCACCGGGCCCGCGAGTGGTGCCCGTCTTAGGAGCGTGCGACCCGACGCGGTGAGCTTCACGACTCTGGCGCGTCCGTCGACCGATGAAGGGGAGACCGCGCACAGGCGTCGTCGAGCGAGGGCCTCGACGGCCTGCCCCAACGTCGCGGGGTGCATGGTGAGCTGCTGGCGCAGAGACCCGAGCGTGATTGACGACGACTCCGCGAGGATTCTCAGGATCGCGAGCTGGGTCCCGGAAAGCCCGTGCTCCGTTTGGAGCGCGCGATTGAAGCCTTGGAACGCCGCATCCAACCGGACCCACGCCCGAACGGCGCGCAGAGACGCCAGATTCATGCAGATATTATGTCGCCATAACATCTGCGCCGCAAGTTCAAAAACTGCGTCGCAGCTACGGCACCATCTCCGCGAACCTCGCCCTCAAGCAGCGCACCCTCTTCCCGGGCGCCGCCTGCGTCGGCGCCCTCGTCGAGGTCGAAGTCGGCTGGGTCATAGGTTGCCTCGGCGACTTCGACAAGCTCGGCGTGCCGACGCTGGACACGTGTCGCTCGGATTCGCTCGACTTCCACGACATCACGATCTGGTCACCGCGCGACGCGCCCGAGACGCGTACCGAAGAGAGCAGCGACGTGGTCGCTGTTAACCGGCTCTTCTTCGGAGGGACGGTACCTGTTAACCGCTCTCTGAAGTTCTCGACCCACGGGGCCCTTCAGAGAGCGCGATCGCGTCCCCGAGACCGTCGCGGAGCGCGCGCCCGCGGTCTCAGCAGCGCGGCCGGCGAACGCGCCGCGTAGGTCGCCCTCGCGCAGAACACGGCGAACACTGGCGCTTTCAAGACGAAGCCCCGCGAGTTGCCTCGCGGGGCCTCCGTTAACTGCGCCTCCACCTCCGGTTGGTGGTGGAGGAAGGTTGGCTCCAGAGCCTGGACTCGAACCAGGGACCCGGCGGTTAACAGCCTGCGGCACTAGCGCTTTTTCGGCGCGTTTTTGGCCGTCTTTTTCTTGCCCGGGGGCAATACGGGGGCAATGCGGAGGCCGCTCCAGCCTTCCGCCACGGCCTCGACGGCGCGGTGGAGCTCGTCCTTGCCGATGTGCGCGTAGCGCTGGGTCATCACCGGCGAGGCGTGCCCCAGGAGCTCCTGGACGACGTCGAGGCCGTGCCCTGCCCTTCGCAGCTTCGTCGCGTAGTCGTGTCGAAGGTCGTGAAAGTGGAAATCCTTCACGCCGGCGCGCTTCACGACCTTTTTGAAGAGACCAGAGACGCCGCTCGACGTGTACGGCTGGCCGTGGCGCGAGAGGAACACGTGCGCGGGCAGATCAAGGTCGCCGGCTGCGGCCATGGCGTCGCCGTCCGCGATCGCCTCTTTGATGACGGCTTCCAGCGGGCCCGAGAGCGGCACGTCGTGGCGCTGGCCGCTCTTGGTTTTGGGGATGCTCATCGTGTGGTGCTTCAGGTCGACGGCCGCACGGGTGAGGCTGAGGATGTTGGCCAGGCGCTGCCCCGAAAGCGCCGCCGCTAGCACCACTCGCTTGAACCGCACCGGGAGCTTGGCGTACAGCTTCTCGCGCTCGGTGTCGCTGAGCCAACGCACGCGCCCCGGCTGCTCTTTTAGCAAGCGGATCTTGGGGCGCGACTCGATCCACTTCCACTCAACGGCGGACGTGAAGAACGAGCCCAGCGTCTGAAGCTCGCGATTCACGGTCGCGGCGGACACCTTCTCGGTGCTGGCATTCTTCGCATTCTTGTTCTCGCGAGTCATCGCCGACCGGTCACGTGCGTACCTGGCGATCGCGAGCTCGTTCACGTCGGCTAGCGGCACGTCACCGATGAGGGCCAGCAATTGCTTGCAGTGGCGCTCGCGCTGCTTCGGATTGTTGCCAGGGTTCAGGCGCCGCCACTCGTCGAAGGCCTGCGCCAGCGTGCTCACCTGCCCCGCTGCGGCTTTCGTGGGGCGCCCGGCGAGGGCATCGGTAAGGACGGCTTGCGCACGCAGGCGAGCGGCGCCGGCGGTCGTGCCGAGGGGCAACACTTCCTTGTGGCGATGCTCGACGCCGGTGCGTGGGTCCGTGTGGCGTAAATCGATGCGGTAGCGGCCGTACCTGTCCTTGAACAGGCCTCGGACACCGGTGCGATTCGCGCGTGCCATGGGTTACCTGGTCAGTGAATGCCTAGGGCAAACTTCACGGCTTCTCTGACAGAGCCGAAGTAGCCGCAGGTCACTAAGAACGTACCGAGCGCAAAGATGTAGGTTCGACTCGGAAACTTTTCGTAGAGTGCATGTATCCCCCTGGAGAGAAGCGCCCATAAAGCAGCGTTCAATA
>DASZVB010000117.1:0-9880 GCA_035547195.1 Polyangiaceae bacterium | reverse complement strand
CCGCGATCGCTGGCGCGCGGATCGACTTCGCCGCTCTTCGCGAGCAACGGAAGCTGCACCGCGTCCTCGGTCGGCTCGAGCTTCGGGCGCTCGCCGGGCAGCGCTATCTTCGGGGGGCGGCCCTTCGCGAGCACCAGCGTCGCGTACGTGCGGCGCAGCTCGAGCGGCGCGCGGCCCTCGAACGCCAGACCGTACCGCAGCGCGTCCGTCGTGTGCCCGAGCCCGACGGCCGCGACGACGCTCCCCTCGAGCTCCGGCTCGAGGCCGACGCGTTTCGACGGCGCGCCGGGCGCGGACGGCTCGGACGAACCGGCCCGCACGACCCAATCGACGCGGCCCGCATCGAACTCCACGACGCGCACCGACAGCTCACCCACGTCGCGGGTCATCTCGTGAATCCCGGGGAGCCACGAGGGTGGAGGCTGCGCCCCGGGTGAAGGCCGCCACGCGCCCTCGGCCCCGCCGCCGGCGTCCCGGGTCATCACGTAGAAGAAGTCCTTGTCCGACCCGAGGTAGTAGCGGCTCGGGTTGATGCTCATGCCGTTGTCCGCGAGGCGATACTGCCCGTCGCCGGGCTGACCGGGTTCCGCGTGCATGAACACGAAGCCGCAGTGGCGCGGGTTCATGTCGAGGTGCACCGCGTAGTCGCAGCCCGCTTGCTTCAATGCGCGACCGAGCCCCTGCCCGGTGATGTCGCGGCCCCAGGCGTAGTAGACGTGGCGCGCGGGCGTCAGGCACAGCGCCGTTCGCTCGGTGAGCGAGCTTTCGCCGGCGATCTGCCAGCCCCAGACGTTCCGGTGCGCGGGGTTGACGACGCCGCCGTCGACCAGCGGATCGAGGTTTTGCCGGAGCGAGAAGACGTCGTCCGGCAGCGCCGTGGTCGACGGCCACGCGCCGAAGCCGGCGCGACCGTCCGTAGTGACCAGCACGGTTGCCGCACCGGGCACGGGCGGCAGCAGGATGCGCCGTCCGACGACCATGCCGTACGAGCCGTGCTCCGCCTTGAACGCGCCGTTGAACGCCGCCGCGACCCTGGGCAAGATCGCGGGCGACCGCGGGATGCGCCCCGTTCCCGGTGGGCCGGCGACGGGCTGCGGCTCTTCGTAGCCGCCCTCCATGCCGAGCTCGAGCTGGCGCATGTCCATCGCGACCAGGAGCACCTCGGTATACGGGCGGTCCGGATCCGGACGAATGAACGTCGTGTAGAAGTACGGCGGCGCGTTCTTGCCCGCTTCGCCGGGGAGCTTCGGCAAGAACGGGTACGTCACCGCGTTCCACTGACCTTCCCCGGGCTTCGCTTGCTCCCACAGCGACGGAATGGGCGGCGGCGGCCACCCGGAGTCGGCGTTCGTCTCTTCGCTCACCGTGAGCACGCGCGCGACCGGCGGCGGGGCGTTCTTCTTCAACCGGGAGTCGGGTGACCACCGGAACGTCTTCGAGACGGCGCGCTTCACGAGATCTTCCGCGCCGAAGACGGTACGCTCGAGGATCGCGATCGGCGTCGGTCCGACCATCGAGCGCACGAGATCGACGCTCCACGCGAGCACGCTGCGCCCGCGGTAGTTCTGCCGCACGAGCCGAAGCGCGCGCGTACCGGACGCCTTCGACGAGAGCTCGCCGGTGCGCACGTCGAGCGAGACGTCGTCGGTCGGATCTTCCACGCTGACGTGGAGCGTGGGCGGCGAGAGCTCCACCAGCGCGGCGCGCGCCGGCGTGTCGAGCACCAGATCCAGCCGCCCGAGCCCGGCGAAAGACCCCGTGCGGCGGTACGACGCGAGCGCGAGCGTCACGCGCCCCGCGAGCGACGCGGGGCGGTCGCCCGCTTGCACCCCGTCGAGATCGAGGACGGTGACGCCTTGCACGCGCTGGTACGCCGTCGTCGCGAACGCGGCGGTAGCGCCGCGCACCTCGAGGGCGGCGTCGTCGCCGAGCGGCGTCTCGGTGATGTTGCGGACGTCCACGACGTCGATCGGCTGCCCTTCGATCGAGACGCGGACGCGCGCGCGGTAGACGTCGCGCTCGGCGCCCGCGCGGGGTGCAGCCAGGAACAGAACACGCCGCCCGAACAATGCGTCGCCGAGCGGCCCACGGCTCGGCTCCCATTTCACTTCGGAGGGCTCGACGACGCCGTTCGCCGCGCGTCCGAGCAGGCTCGCGAGCCCCGAGAGGGAGCGCGGAGGCGGCGATGGCCGCGCGAACGCCGTGACCACCGCGATCGCCACTACGAGCCCGGCGGCCCGCCGGCGGCTCCGGAGATACGCGCCGAGCGCCTTCATTTCGAGCGACGCCGTAGGTCAGCCGTGACGATGCGGCAACAGCTCCGTCACGCTCGCTGCATCGGCCTCTTGTGGATCGACGCCTCGGCTGATAACGACCGGGGCGCGCTCGTGGCGAAGAGCAACCTTGCCATCCGGCTCCTCACGGTCGCCGTCGTCGCCCCGGTGCTCCTCGGGACACTGTTCTTCGCGCCGCCGATCGCCTGGTACGGCATCGTCTTCGTCGCGTCGCTCATCGGGGCTTCGGAGCTGTTCGGCATGACGCACCCGAACGACGCCCCGTCGCGCGCCATCGGCGTCGTGATGACCGGCGCGGTGTCGCTCACGCTGTACTTCGAGGGCAAAAAGCCGGTCGCGCTGCTGACGCTCATCGCGGCCGTCACGATCGTCGGCTCGTTCATTCCGCTCGTCCGGCTCGGCCGGATCGAGGACGCGGCGCTGCGCATCATGGCCGGCGTCGCCGGGCCGCTCTACGTCGGAGGGCTCGTCACCATGCTCGCCATGCTGCGTCGTGACCAAGGGACGAGCGGGCCGCCGTACGTCCTCTACGCGCTGATGGTGGCGTGGCTCGGTGACACCGGCGGCTACTTCGCGGGACGCTTTCTGGGCAAGACCAAACTGTATGAAGCCGTGAGCCCGAAGAAGACGCGCGAGGGCTTCGTGGGCTCGCTCGTCGGCTCCGCGTGCGGCGCGCTCTTGGCGCATTTCTGGTACCTGCCGGTGCTCCCGCTGGTCGACGGCCTCGTCCTCGCGGTCATCGCTGGCGCGCTCGGTCAAATGGGCGACTTGGTCGAGTCGCTACTGAAGCGCTCCACCGGAATAAAGGATTCGGGGTGGATCGTGCCCGGCCACGGCGGCATCCTCGATCGGATCGACGCGCTCCTCGTGGTGAGCCCCATCGTCTACTTGTATGCGGCGTGGATGGCCGTGTAAAAAGGCTGTAGTGCCTGAAGGAAACGACTTTCTCGACGTCGTCCAAGGTCATCTCGATCGTGCCGCAGAGATCGTTCGCGTGCCCGAGCACGTGCACACCATCCTGCGGCAACCCAAGACGGAGATCATCGTCAACTTCCCGGTGAAGATGGACGATGGCCGGTATCGCCTGTTCAAGGGGTACCGCATCCAGCACTCGAACATCCTCGGCCCTTACAAGGGCGGCATGCGCTTTCACGAGGTCACCTCGCTCGACGAGGTGAAGGCGCTCGCCGCGCTGATGACCTGGAAGTGCTCGCTCATGGAACTGCCGTTCGGCGGCGCGAAGGGCGGCATCAAGTTCAACCCGCGCGAGGTGTCGAAGGGCGAGCTCGAGCGCATCACCCGACGCTTCTTCCACGCGCTCGGCGGCAACATCGGCCCCGACTACGACATCCCGGCCCCCGACGTCGGGACCAACGAGCAGATCATGGCCTGGGCCATGGATACGTACATGAACACGGTCGGCACGGTGCACCGCCAGAACGCGATGGGCGTCGTGACGGGCAAGCCGCTCAACAGCGGCGGCAGCCCCGGCCGCTCGAAGGCCACCGGACAAGGCCTCGTGCATTGCATCCGCGAGTGGGCCGAACGAAACGACTTCGATCTGCAGGGGAAGAAGCTCATCGTGCAGGGGTACGGCAACGTGGGCTCGCACACGGCCGTCCTGCTCGGCCAGCTCGGCGTCTCGCTCGTCGCCGTCGGAGATTACTCGGGCTACCTGTACAACCCGGAGGGCTTCAACGAGCACCGCCTGCAAGCCTTCGTGCAGGATCACGGAAGCATATCCGGGTACCCGAACGGCGTGAAGATCACGCGCGACGAGTTCTTCGCGACCGAGGCCGACATCTTCGTCCCCGCGGCCCTCGAGAACCAGGTGGGCGAAGCCGAAGCGAGCCTTTTGAAGGTCCGCCTCGTCGCCGAAGGCGCGAACGGCCCGACGACGCCCGCGGGCGATCGCGTGCTCGAGAGCCGAGGCCTCTACGTGATTCCGGACATCCTCGCGAACGCCGGAGGCGTCACGGTCAGCTATTACGAGTGGGTGCAGAACCGCCGCAGCGAACGCTGGCACATCGAAGAAGTCGAAGACCGCCTCGAGCGCTCGATGCGGCACGCGTACCAGCGCGCGACGGACTTCGCCGAGAAGAACGACTGCTCGATGCGCATCGCGTGTTACGGCCTCGCGCTCGAGCGGCTGACGCAGGCGTATCTCGAGCGCGGCATCTTTCCATGACCGCGGCAACGCGCGCGCGCCTCGGCCCGTACGAGCGCGCCTTTCGCGCGGAGCGTGCGGCCCGTGGACACGCGGCATAGGCGCGCCCTCCGCGTCGCCGGGGGGCTCGTCTCCGCGGCGCTCGTCGCGCCCGCGGCGCGCGCGTACGACGCGGCCGTCGACACGTCCTTCGCGGCGCAGCTCTACCGGGTGGCGGAGCCGTTCACCGGCGCGAGTCTCAGCCGGCAGCGCTACACCGAGACGCTGTCGCTGCGCGCGTGGGACCTCACGGGACAGCACGAGCCCGGCGCGCCGACCCTGACGGCGGTGGCGCGGCTGCGCCTCGACGCGGATTTCGGGATCGACCCCGCCGAGACCTCGCCGGACCAGCCGACGCGCTTCGTGCCGGGTCTCTCCGAAGAGCGGTTCGATCTCATGATGGCGTACGTCGAGGGCATGGGCTACGCGGGCGGCGTGCTCGGGTTTCGCCTCGGGCGCCAGTACGTCATCGACCCGCTCGGTTTCTGGTCTTTCGACGGCGGCCTGGTGCGCGTCACCACCACCGCGCATTTTCTCGTCGAGGCCTACGGCGGCGCGGAGCAGCGCGGCGACCCCACGCTGCTCTCGACCTCGCGCTTCGAGGCCGACGGCGTGTGGCGCGGCAACCGGCAAGGCATGGACGCTTCGCTCTTGCCCGCGTACTTGTCGGAGACACGGCTCGCGCCGGCGTACGGTTTCAGCATCGCCACGACCGGCCTCGACTTTCTGGACGCGCGCGTCACGTATCGCAAGGTCGTCGATCGGGACACCGTGGTCGTCTCGCCCTTTCCCG
This sequence comes from Polyangiaceae bacterium, assembly GCA_035547195.1. Classification (GTDB taxonomy): domain Bacteria; phylum Myxococcota_A; class Polyangia; order Polyangiales; family Polyangiaceae; genus DASZVB01. The sequence goes on along the minus strand of DASZVB010000117.1, from coordinate 4,587 downwards.
ACGCCCTCGGGCGTTACGAGACCACTTCGGGAGATCGCGTCTCGACGGAGAAGGTCGGCGCTGCGCTCGGCGTGACGGCGAAGTCCGTCGGCAGCATCCGCGGCGATTTCGTGTACGACGCGCTCGCGCGAAAACCGTCGGAATACGACGCCTCCATCATTTCATCGGCGATCCCGTCGCTCGATCTATCGGCGGACGTGGGGTACTTCCTTCCGACGTTCGACGGCGACTCCATCTTCAACTGGTTTTCGCACCTGGGGACGACGACGCTCGACGGCCGCGCACGCTGGCAGACGACGCGGCGGCTCTCGTTCACCGCGTCGGGCGGAGTGCGCCGCTTCGAGACGAGCGGATCGACCACGCTGTTCGACGTGCTCGGCTCGGTCGACGGCCTCTACCGTTCGCCGAAGGACATGGCGCGGCTGCGGGCCATGGACGAGCACGGCGAGCGCGGACACCGCCGCGGCGGAGACGCGTCGTTCACGCGATACTTCGTGGACGGCGCGTACGAGGCCGGCGCCTCGCTGTCGCTCTACGGCTGGTCCGACGCTTTGCGGCCGTCGAACTCCACCACCAGCTTCACGTACGTTCTCATGGGCGGCTATCGGCCGTTCAAGAGGACGCGCGTCGGGCTCGAGTGGGAGCATACGATGAGCGAGCTCGTCGGACAGCGGCTCCGCGTCCTGTGTACTCTAGACCTGACGGTGCTCTGACCGATGACCCCGGCGCGCCTCTTCCCCTCGCTCCTTTGCGTCGCGTGCGCCGTCGCCGTGCTCGCGGGGCTCTTCACGCCCACGCGCGCCGCCGCGGACCCGGAGCCGCGCGCGAGCGTGCTCCGGGAGGCCGCAGCAGAAGACGAAGACACGGTCCTCTATCCGCCGCAGCACATCGCGCTCCACTTCGATCACGCGCGCCACGCGAAGCTCGGCACCGGATGCGTGTATTGTCACGACGGCGCGGCGAAGAGCCGGGTCGTCGCGGATCGCCTGCTGCCCCCGCCGGCGCGGTGCGACGCCTGTCACGGGTCGAATCACGAGCACATCGGGCACGTCGAGGCCGGCGTCGGCGCCGCCGCCGATTGCGGGTATTGCCACGTGGAGCGCGGCGGCGGCGCGCCGAACGACGTGGAACGGACGGTGCTGCCGCCCGCGAACCTGCGCTTCGATCACGCCGCGCACACGAGCCGCGGCATCCCCTGCGCGCGGTGTCACGGCGGCGTCGAACGCGCGGCGCTCGCGACCGCGAGCGGCTTGCCGCGCATGAAGCTCTGCACTTCGTGTCACTCGGCGGGAGGCTCGGCGAAAGACGGATGCGACGTGTGCCACCTCACCACGATCAGCGGCCGGCTCAAGACGCGCTTCGCTTCCGGCGATCTAATGCCCGGACCGTCGATGCACGACGCCGAGCACGGGCCGGACTGGACGTTCCGGCACAAGCTCGTGGCGGGCGCCGATAGCGCGCGCTGCGCGACCTGTCACTCCGAAGAAGAATGCACCGATTGCCACGACGGCCGGGTGCGGCCGCGCCAGGTGCATCCAAACGACTGGCTCAACTTGCACGCGATCGCCGCGCGACAGGACGAGCAATCGTGCGAGAGCTGCCACCGCGCGAGCTCGTTCTGCATCACGTGTCACCAGCGCGCCGGCGTCGCCATGTCGGGGCCGGCCGGCAACGCCGCGACCCGAGGTCGGTTCCATCCGCCGCGCTCGGTGTGGACGGACCCGCCGCGGACGCCGAGCCACCACGCCTGGGAAGCTGAGCGAAACATCACGGCGTGCGTGAGCTGCCACACCGAACGGGACTGCGCGACCTGCCACGCAACCGCAGCTCGCGGCGGCCAAGGGGGGTTGTCGCCGCATCCAGTCGGCTTCTCGGCGAGCTGCAGGAATGCCTTCGTGAAGAACCCCAGACCTTGCCTCTATTGCCACGACTCGGGCGATCCGAGCCTCACTGCCTGCCGATGAAGGGTCTAGGGCAGCAGACGCCAGAGCTTCAGCCAGCCGGTCCAGGCGGAGGCGAGCGCTCACGCTCATTCGAGTCCCGAGTAAAAACGGGGGGCTGGGGCCCAATGTGCTTGCGCCGGCGTTCGACCGGTGGGTATAGCGATGGGCTACTGCAGGTCCAGCGACCCGCAGCCAAGGAGGCCGCGCGTGAAGGAACTCGTCCGTTATCTGCTCGACAATCTCTACCTGGATTTCCAGGGCGAAATCTCCGTCGAGAAGGTCCGGGAGTTCTTGCGGGAGGACGACACGCGCGAAGCGAGGCGGCTGCTCGCGAAGATCATCGAGGAAAAGGGCGTCGACGACCTGCTCATCACGCTCGCGGACTGTCTGAAGGACCACATCCGCACCGGGATCAGCGACGAAAAGGTGCGCGAGCAGCTGCAGCTCTATTCGGACAGCTGATCGCCCGGGCCGCGGCATTCGCGCTTGCCGCGCTCGGCGTCACGGCCTGCGATCTCGGCACTCCCGCGAAGAGCTCGGCGCGCGGGCCGGCGCTCCACGTCGTCGCGGCCTTTCCGCCGTCGGGGGCGGGCGAGGATTGTCCCGTCGACGCGCCGGACGATTGCGGCGTTCCCATCGGCAGTCCGATCGAGCTGCGGCTCGACCGTTACGTGCTGCCGAATACGGTGTCGCGGAACGCCATCTCCGTCTTCGCGGGAAGCACGGACAATTCTCTCTTCTTCGCGGCGACGTACGACGTCGTCGAACGCGTCGTCGCGTTCCGCTCCGAGTACGGCTCCGAGCTCACGCCCGGCGTCGTCTACGAAGTCGAGATCACGCTGCCCGACAAAGATCCGAACGGCTCGGGACTGCGTGCGTTCGACGGCGCTTCTCTCGAGAAGGGCCCCGTCCCCTTGAAGTGGACCTTTCGCACCGCGCGCGTCGCGCAGGCCCCCGCTCCCGCTGCGCAGCCGGCGACGTGCGCGGACGCCGTCCGGATCCTCGCGCGCGGCGGCTGCGCGCAGTGCCACACGGGAAGCGCCGACGCGCCCTTCGGGCTCGCGCTCGATTCGGCGCGCGGTCTGGACGAGACGGCGATCGCCCGGGTCGCTCACGAAGCGAGCACCTGGGCCACTCCGGGAACGGCGCTCGACGCGCCCCCGCGCTTCGGGACCGGGATGCCGCTCATCGATCCCGGCAGCCCGAGCACGAGCTATCTCTTCTACAAGCTGCTCGAGAACCCGGGGAACTTCGGTCCCGACGGCGGTTGCGCGACGGCCCACTCGGTCGCCCTCCCTCCCGGCCAATGCCTCGTCGCTTCAGCGGCGGAGCGAGCCCGGCTCGCGGATTGGTTCGTGGCGGGCGATCCCATGCCGCCGGGGCACGCCGCTCTGCCCGGCGGCGTCGCCGACCTGCAGTCGCTCGCGAGCTTCATCCAAAGCTCCACCGGGCAATGTCAGTGACTTCCCCACACCATCGCCCGTCGCCACCTGAGTTGACTTTCGCTGTAATCCTACGACAATTCCTGGGGTGAGGATTCACTCTGGGGCGCCATCTCAGTTGCCAGCGGGCGCGTTCCCGTACGATCTGGCGGAGCCGCTCGGACGCGGCGCGAGCGCGGCCGTCTATCGCGCGCGCGATCTTCGGACCGGAGCGCGGGTGGCGCTCAAGGTCGGACACGACGCGCGCGTGCGACAGCTCCTCGCGGACGAGGCGGAGCTGCTCGTCTTCGCCGACTCCCCGGGCGTCGCGCGGCTCGTCGGCGCGGGACTGATCCCGGACTCCGCGGGACACGCGGAAGGGCCAGCTCCGGGTCTCCCGTATCTCGCGCTCGAGTGGGTGGACGGCGTCGCGCTCGATCCGCGCCATGCGACCACCGGCGATCGCGCGCAGATGGCGCTGGCCGTCGCGCGCGACGCCGGCGACGCTCTGGCGAGCCTGCACGCGATGGGCGTCGCGCATGGCGACGTCAAGCCGAGCAACGTGCTGCTCGTGAACGGCTCGCGAGCGCCGCGGGCGGTGCTCGTCGATCTCGGGCTCGGAGCCGTCGTCGACGAGGCGGTGCCGCGCGGCGGCACCGTGCGCTACCTGCCGCCGGAGAGCTTCGACGGCGCGAACGGCGGCGACGCCCGCGCTCGCGATCTGTGGGCGCTCGGTCTGCTGCTCGCGGAGATCGCCTGCGCGGACGTCGCGGTCGCGACGGAGCCGTTGTCCGTTCTGCAGACGACGTCGTTCTCGCCGGAGCTCGACGCGATCGTGCGACCGCTGCTCGCCGCCGTTCCCGCTGCGCGCCCTTCGGCGGAGTGGGCGGCTCGACGCGCGCGCGAAGCCCTCGGCGAGCCGGAATCCGCGCCGGAACGCCGCGAGCGGCGGCGGCGCGCGGTGCGCCGCGCGTACTTCGCTGTCCGCCGGCCGGAGGTGCTCCGCGCGGCGCGTGGCGTGGACGTGCGCGTCGGCGTGTCGGGCATCGCCGGCGATTGGCTCCGCGCATCGACGAGCCTCCTCGCCGAGATCGCCGTCCTGCGCGGCGCGGCGGCGGACGACGCGCGCGAGCTCGGCGATCTGGACGCCCTCGGGCGCGCGCGGTGGCTCACCGCGCTCGTCGGAAGCCCCGCCGCACGATGGCCCGCGCCGCGAGCGGAAG
>DASZVB010000116.1:0-48221 GCA_035547195.1 Polyangiaceae bacterium | reverse complement strand
CGACGCCGCGTCGGTGCTCGCCGCGAACGCCTCGCTCGCGGTGGCGAACGCGCAGCTCATCCACCGGCTCGAGATCACCGAGGAGCAGCTCGAGCGCGAGAACAGCTTCCTGAAAGGGCGCGAGCGCTCGCGCCGCGGCGCGGTCACCGAGATCATCGGCGAGAGCGCGGCGTTCGCGGAGCTCCTGTCGCAGATCGGCAAGGTGGCCGACACCCGCGTCTCGGTGCTCATCGAAGGCGAAACGGGAGCCGGCAAGGAGCTCGTCGCGGCTTCCCTGCACTACCGCTCGCGGCGCCGCGAGCGGCTCTTCGTCGCGCAGAACTGCGCGGCGCTCCCCGAGAACCTGCTCGAGAGCGAGCTCTTCGGCCACAAGAAGGGCGCGTTCACCGGCGCGACGGAGGACCGACGCGGCCTCTTCGAGCTCGCCGACGGCGGCACGCTCTTCCTCGACGAGGTGACCGAGACGCCGCTCTCGCTTCAAGCGAAGCTCCTGCGCGTCCTGCAAGAGGGCGAGGTGCGCCCCGTGGGGTCGAGTCATCCGAAGCACGTCGACGTGCGCGTCGTCGCGGCCACGAACAAGAACCTCGAGCGCGAAGTCGCGGAGGGGCGCTTTCGCGAAGACCTCTACTACCGATTGAAGGTGTTTCCGCTCAACGTGCCGCCGCTGCGCGAGCGACGCTCCGACATTCCCTTGCTCGCGGGGCACTTCCTCGAGAAGTACTCCGCGGAGATCGGCAAGCCGGTCGCGGGCTACACGCAGGGCACGATGGAGCTCTTGATGGCCTACGAATGGCCCGGCAACGTGCGGGAGCTGCAGAACGAAGTGCAGCGCCTGGTCATCCAGGTGGACCCGGGCAGCTTCGTCACCGAAGCGCTGCTGAGCTCGAAGATCCGCAAGGTGGAGAGCGTGCGCGAGGACGCCGGCGTCCCCAAGATGCGCGGGAGCCTCCGAGAGATCATGGACCAGGTGGAGCGTCACGTCGTCTCGGAGGCGCTCCGCGAGCACGGCAACAACAAGACGAACGCGGCCAAGGCGCTCGGCATCACCCGCGAGGGCCTGCACAAGAAATTGAAGCTGCTCGGGATCGGGTGACGCGAGCGGTCTACGGCAAGGCGGCGACGGCTTCGCGTACCTGATCGGCGTGGCCCGCTGCGACCACGTCCGGAAAGATCTTGAGCACCTTCAGATCCTTGCCGACGACGAAGGTCACCCGCTTCGGCACGCCGTTTTCGTTCGGGACGCCGAAGGCGCGGGCGATCGCTCCGTTCGTGTCCGAGACGAGCAAGAACGGCAACTGTTCCCCGGTCGCGAAATCCTGGTGCAGAACTCGGTCGTCCGGCGAAACGCCGATGATCATGGAGATCTTGCCGTTGAAGCGCAGCCAAGCGTCGCGAAACTCGCGAGCCTCGGTGATGGACGCGGGGTCGCGGTCGCCCGGGTAAAAGAGCAAGATCACGGGCTTGTCGGTGAACGCGGACAGCCGGACGCGCATGCCGGTGTGCGCGATGCCCTCGAAGTCGGGCGCGACGTCGCCGGGCGCGAGCAACCGCGGAGAACTTCTCTGCCAGCTCGTGTCGAGCGGCGCGGCGCGCGAGGCCGCGCTGCCTCCTGCCGCCGGGCCCGTCCCCGGCGACGTCGATCGACAACCGGCGGACACCAGCGCCGCGCACGCGATCAGTCGAAGCTTCACTGGATGCCGTACTCGCGCAGGCGCCGGTAAAACGTCCGCCGCGGGATGCCGCTGAGCTTCGCGGCTTGAACGCGGTTCCAGTTGCACGCTTCGAGCGCGGAGAGGATTCGGTCGCGTTCGTCGCGGCGGTGGCGCGACAGCGTTTCTTTCGGCGTCGGGCGCGGAGGGTGGGCGGTGCGCTCGCGCGGGGCGTGGGCGCTGGGCGTGTGCTCGCTCGGCTCCTTTTGCCGCTCGGGCTCGCGCTCCGGCTCCTCTTCTTCTTCGCGCCGCACGAAAGATCGACCATCGGGGATGTCGAAATCCTCGGGCTCGAGGACGGGTCCGTCGGAGAGGACCCAGGCGTTGAGCAGGACGTGCTCGAGCTGCCTCACGTTGCCGGGCCACGCATACTGCGTGAGTCTCCGGAGCGCCTCCCGCGACACGCTCCGTTTGTCGCGTTTGTACCGCGCCGCGAAGATGCCCAAGAAATGATCGACCAGCGGCGCCACGTCCTCCGCGCGCTCGCGGAGCGGGGGCAGACGCACCTCGACGACGTGGATGCGATAGAAGAGATCTTCCCTGAACTTGCCTTCCTTCACCATCGCCCCAAGGTCGCGATGGGTCGCGAAGACGAGCCGGACGTCGACGTCTTGTTCCGTCGAGCCGCCGACGGGGCGCACCTTGCGCTCTTGCAGCACGCGGAGCAGCCCCGACTGCATCTTCTGCGGCATCTCGCCGATCTCGTCGAGCAAGAGGGTGCCCCCGTCGGCCTCGCGGAAGAGCCCTTTGCGTTCGCGATCGGCGCCGGTGAAGGCGCCGCGGACGTGCCCGAAGAGCTCGCTCTCGAGCAGGTGCTCGGGCACCGCGGCGCAGTTGAGGCCGAGGAACGGCTTCTCGGCGCGCGCCGAGGCGCGGTGAATCGCCCGCGCCGCGACCTCCTTGCCGGTTCCGCTCTCTCCGGTGATCAGCACGGGGATGTCGGTCCCCTTCACGCGATCGATGAGCGCGTAGACTTTGCGCATCGCCGCGCTCGTCCCGACGAGGCCCTGATAGCCGAAGTGTCCATAGAGGGTGTCGCGGGCGTCGCGCAGCTTCTGGCGCGTGCGCCGCAGCTGCGCGGTGCGATCGCCGAGCAGCTCGGTGAGCTCCTCCTGGGCGCGCTCGAGCTTCCGGTTCGCGTCCTCGAGCTCCGCGGCGCGCTCCACGTTCTCGCGGATGAGCGCCGCCGTCTCCAGGGCGATCGCGACCTGATCGGCGAAGGCGCGAAGCGTCGGCAGCTCTCGCTCGAACGACGCGCCCGGACGCAGGCGCGTCTCGACGTAGAGCGCGCCGATGGCGTGCCCCGTTCGCGACTGGATCGGCACGCAGGCGACGCTCTCCAGCGCGAGCTGATGGACGGACGCGAAGCCGCGCAGGCGGGAGTCGCCCTTGGCGTTGACGGCGACGACGGGCTCGCCGCTCTGCACGACCTGCTCGGCGATGGACCGCGAAAACTCCGCGGCCTGAGCGTCACCGAACCGGCCGCGCGACGTGTGCACGGTGAGAGCCCCCGCGGCGTCCTGCAACAGGACGAACCCGCGCTCCGCTTGCAGCATGTCCACGGCGTGATCGGTGACCCGCGCGGCGAGCAGCCCGATGTTCACCTCGCCGAGCAGCTCGGCGTTGATCTCGAGGATGCGCGCGAGGCGCCGCTCGAGCGGCGTCGAGGTCATCGACGCGATCGAGGAGCTGGTTCCGCTCCTCACGTCGAACCGGAGCGGCAAGAGATCTTCCGCGTGCTCGGTCGTCGCGGTGGCGAGGGTCTGCGCGTGCATCCCGCGGAGCTTCTTGCGCCTCGGGTCGTTCCAGAACACCTCGCGCAGATCGCGCGGCAAGCGCGCGGCGATCTCCTCGAGCACCGCGAGCGCCTCCTCGCGATCGCGGCGCGCCGATACGGGCTGGCCGGCTTGCTCCTCTATTTCGCTCCGCGCCTCGAGCGCCGGCCAGATCCAGTCCTTCTTGTTCGATTCCCGGGCGGCGGCGAGCGAGAGCTCGAGCTCGCGCCGCGCGCCTTTCTCGTCGCCCTGCGCCCAGGCGACGACGCCGCGCGCGAGATGGACCATGGGGCGGTGCGCCTGCGTGCCCTCGAGCTCCGTTTCGGCGATCGCGATCGTATTCGTGAGCGCTTGCGCGTCGGGGCGCCCGGCGCGCGCCGCGACGAGCACGCCCTCGAGGCGCGCTTCGGCCGCGTCGGCGGAGAGACCGAGCTCCTTGAACGCCGCCGCGCACTCGGCGTACGCGCGCGCCGCGATCTCGACCTGGCCGGCGCGACCGGCGAGCATCGCCTCGAGGCCGAGCAGCTGCGCCTGGCTCGCCTTCGGCAACTGATCCCGTTGCCCGGCGAGCGCCTCGATGCTGCTTCGCGCCCGAGAGAGACGGCCGACGTAGAGCTCGGCGTTCGCGAGATTCAGGAGCGCCTGGCGCACCGTCGATCGGCGCCCCGACCGCCGGCCCATGTCGACCGCCGCTTCGTACCGCTCGATCGCACCGGCGATGTCGCCGCTGATGAGGAGCACGGTGGCGAGGTTGAGCAACGTCGTGGCGAGGACGCTCGCGTCGCCGGTGTCCTCGGCGGCGGCGATGGCGCGCTCGTACGCCTTCTGCGCTCCCTCCATGTTCGGACCGCGCTGCAGCACCACGCCGAGGCACGCAGCCGCGACCGCCTCGACGCGCCGCGCGCCGTCCGCGACCGCGCGATCGATGGCCCTCTCGAGCGCGGCGCCCGCCGCCTGCTCGTCCCCCGCGTATCCGAGCGCCAGACCTCGAAACGCGAGCGCCTCGGCGCCGAGCGGGCCCGGCTCGTCGATTAAGGGATCGACCAGCGAGAGCGCGGCGGCGTATTCGCCGATGCCGATTCGCGCGCGCGCCATGTACAAGCGCCACGCCTTCGCCGAATCGCTGTCCGGCTCCGCGTCGGCCAACCCGCGCGTCGAGAGCAGACGCTCCAGGGCGGCCCTCGCCTCGCCGAGACCGAGCTCGAGTCGCGCGGAGGCGATCGCCGCTTCGAGCTCCCGCCCGGGCGCGACCATCGACAGCGCCTCGCGCGCCTCGATGTAGCGGCCGCGATCGAGGAGCGACACCGCGCGGTCGAGCGGATCCGATGGAAGCAACGATCGCGGGCTTTCGATGTTGCCGAGCAGATCTTCCAGATCTTGCTCCGACGCGACGGCTTGCTGCGCGAGCCTTCGAACGAACCTTCGGAGCTCGCCGGGCCTGCCGCCGCAGCGATCCACGACGCGGCGCACGAGTCTGTCGGTCAAGGAGGGCACGGCGCGATGGACGAGCTCCGTCGAGGCGTGACTGCCGAGCGGCGGCACGTCGAACGTGACGGCCTCCACGGCGATCGGCGCCGCGCCGACCACCACTAGCCGCGCGCCGCTCTCGCGCGCCCGCACCAGGTCGGCGACGAGCCCCGCGTCGACGTCGTCGAAATCGTCCACCAGGATGGTCACACCGCGCAACGAGCGGTGCGCGGAGAGCTCGGCGCGACCGCCGGCGGGGTTGCCGGCGAGCGACTCGTCGATCCACGCGAGCGGCCTGCCCTCGACGCCGAGCGACCAGGCCAGCCTGCGCAGGAGCACGCTCCGCCCGGACCCCGCGACGCCGTGGACCGCGAGCACCCCTCCGTCCGGGAGCTCGTGAACGGTCTCGACGAGGCGGCTCGCGGTCGCTTCGATCCCGACGATGGGCCAGACCTCCGCGGCGGCGACGGGGCGCACGGCCGGCGAGATGCGCGCCGCGCGACACAGGGCGCTCGCGAACTCGTCCGCGGAGGGGTAGCGCTCCCCAGGCTGCTCGCGGGTCGCGCGCGCCGCGACGCTCTCGAGCTCCGCGCGCACGGGCGTCGGAAGCTTCCCGCTCTTCACGACGTCGGCGAGCGCGATGCCGAGCGCGTAGACCTCGGCGCGCACGGTGAGCGGCTTTCCGCGGAGCAGCTCGGGCGCCGCGAATTTCGGGGTGAGGCCCTGGGCCATCGCGCCGCCTTCGCGCCACGGCGCCGCGAGCCCCAGATCCACGAGCGTCGCCCGCCCGCCGGTCGCGACAATCACGTTTGCCGGTTTGATGTCGCCGTGCAGGAGGCCCGCGCGGTGAAGCATCGTCACCTGCTCGGCCGCCGAAGCGAGCGCCGCGAGACACTCGTTCGCGTCGGCGGCGTCGTCGATGAGCTCCTGCAGACTGCGCCCCTCGACGAGCTCGCGAACCATGAACGGGCGCCCGTCGCCCGGCAGCCGGCCGAACCGCAGCACGCGCGGCACGCCGAGCCCTTCCAGGCCCGACAGCGTGACGGCTTCGCGCACGAGCGCCGACATCTCGCTCTCCGTCGCGTCCGCTGCGAGCACTTTCAGTGCGGCGCGTTCGCCCGTGTGGCGATCGCGCACGGCCCACACTTCGCCGCCGCCCCCCTTGCCCAAACGAGTCTGCGACTCGTACCTCGCCGGCAACTCGAAGCTCACTGACCCCTCACCGCCCCCGGTGGATGTCATCGGATGTCTCACGCGGCCGCCCACCTGCCGCCCTCACGCACACCCGGCGCGCACGCGACGGCGCGAGATTCGGAAGAGGTGCGGGCTCATGAAACATTCGCTGCGTGCCGCTCGGCGATTCCGAACCGGGCATGTGCCAGCGCGGCGCAGCGTGTGCATTGTGCCACGGCTAGTGCCATTCAGAGTAGGAAATGAGCCGCACCCGGCGCACGCCGCCCCGGCACATTCCTGACACGAATGGGGCACACATTGCCCCCCAGCGATTTACGGCTGCCGGCCGACTTGTTTTTGAAGCCGCTCCACTTCACGTTCGAGGCGCTTCACGGATCGCTGCAGGTCTTTCATGTCCTCCGCAGTCGCCAAGCGAAGCGCTGACGCCAGGTGTCGCGCTTGCTCGTTCGTGAATGCTTCAACTTTGCCGGGTACCTGGAACGCGGCCCCCATGAGCTTCATCACCTGAGGGTTCTGCATGAGCTTCGCGACGCGAGGGTCGCCCATCATTTGCATACCCTTTTTCATCATCTCTTTTTTGATGCTCATCCGAGACCTCTCCGAGTCCGGCCCACCGCTGCGCGTCATTATCCGGGAGTGGCATTCCGGGGCAACTGGGAACGGCGCCGTGGAAGTTGTAAACTTATGATCGTGAAAGCAGGATCCGTCGCAGGGTTGCTTGCTCTCGTGGTGGCGGCCGCCACCGCGTGCAGCCCCTACGTCCGGCGTGGCGAAGCCCTCTACCACGAGGGGCGCTACGTGGAAGCGGCGGAAGTGTTCGAGCTCACCGAGGAGAACCTGCCGCAGTCCTCTCCCGAGGTCCGTGCCGAATACAGTCTCTACCGGGGGCTCACGTTCCTGCGGCTGGACGACCTCGCCAGCGCCCGCATGTGGCTCAACCACGCGAGCGAGATGGCGCACAAAGATCCTTCCATGTTCACGACGGTCCAGCGCGCGGCCCTGGCGCGCGGCCGGGCGGAGGTCGAGCAGCGCCTGGCGTCGGCGCCCTCGGGGACTGTGCCGGCCACGCGATTTGCCGCTTCGGAAGAGCCGCCCCCCGTCGCGCGGTTACCGAAGTAATCTAAGGCCGTGAGGGTCGTCACCGAGGTGAGGTTCCGGCGGGTCCTACGCTGGGCAGGGGCGCTAGCAACGCTGTTCTTTACGGAAGCCGCGGGCGCAACCTGCTTCGACGGAGTCCGTAACGGACCGGAGAGCGACGTCGATTGCGGGGGCGACTGCCCCTCGTGCGAGCGCGGCAAGCACTGCAACTCGCCGCGGGATTGCTACAGCGGCCGTTGCGCCATGGGCGAGTGCGCCGAGCGCACCTACGACAAGAGCGAGCCCTTACCGGCCGGCTACCGCGTGGATACCAGCGAAGCGGATGGAGCGGCCATCTCGCGCACCATAGGCTGGATCGCCCTGGGGGTTGGTTACGGCGGCGCCTACGTCGCAGCGCTCTCGGCTCCGGGCAACGTGAGCTGGCTCTACGCGCCCGTCATCGGACCGTGGATCGTGGTTTCGAAGAAGGACGCGCCGTTGCCCGGCCTCGTCGCGGTGGATGGACTCTTCCAAACCGTCGGGGCGGGTCTGGTCGTGTACGGAATCGCCGCGGCCGGGCAGCAGCTCGTCCGAGACGAGGGGGTGTTCGCGCGGGTGCACGTGGTGCCGGCAACGGTCGGACGCGACGGATACGGAGTCTGGTTGCTGGGCGCGTTCTGAGAGCCTTCCGAAACGCGTTCGACTCTCACGGAGCCCGCTCGCGCGGCGTGATCGCGTGATCGCGTCGCCCGGATGGAGAATCATAAAAGATAATTCATCCACGACGAGTCGATCGCGCGCCGCCGACGTGGCTGGGCCGCGACGCGCATCGGATCGGAATGTCATTGCTGATCACGGGATCGACTCTGGATCGAGAATGCAGTTGCTCAGTTCGTGTACCGCTCGAGTTAAGCGAACAACGCAATATGAAGCGGTGGTATGAGGTCCCTCATGCGCAGCAGCTTGAGCAAAGTGGGTCATGTGCACCACTTCGTGTGGGCGCTCGTTTCCATCTCGGCGTCGGCGTGCTCGAGCGACGGCAATCGAGGCGCGCCCGGCCCGGATGCGTCCGTGGATGCTTCCGAGACCGGCGGCACCTCGGCGAAGGGCGGCGCTGGCGGCACCGGCGGCACCGCAGCGAGCAGCGGCGGTCAAAACGTCGGCGGCTCCGGTGGCAAGAGCTCGGGCGGCTCGGCGGGTGGAAGCACGCGCCTGCTCGAGGCCGGCGTCGAGCGCGACGGCGCGCCCGACGCGACGATCACTCCGGACGCCGCCGCGGACGCCACGCCTTCGCGCGACGCGAGCCCTCGCGACGCCACGCCGTCCGACGCGCTCGCGGATGCCGTCGCGAAAGGCTGCACCAGCGTCGCCGTCGGCACGACCTTTTCGAGCATCTATGCAAACCTACTCTCGGTGAAATGCGTGCCTTGTCACACGAAGCATCTGCAAGGCACGGGCTCGCTCCCGCTCCAATTTCCGCCGAACCAGGCATTCGATCAGGGGGTAGATGTCGCGTATGCCGACCTCCTCGGCGCGAATGACGGTGGTGGTGTCGAAGGCGAGAAGGCGCAGGGCTATGCGTGCGGTTCGATGGGTTTCCGCCGTGTCGTCCCGGGTGACCCCGATAACAGCCTCATCGTTGAAAAACTCGAAGGCAAAGACGGAACTGCACAAGCCATCTGCGGCGAGCGCATGCCCTTTCAGCAACCGCCGATCTGTCAGCCCGTCATCGACGCAATCCGTACGTGGATCGCAAACGGAGCGCTCAAGAACTGACACTTCGATTGACGCGGCGATGACCCTCACATCATCGTGAGAAAATGAGATCGACCGTCCTCATTGCGACCAGGTTCGTCTCCTCGGCTGTGCTCGTGACGTGCCTGGCCGGCTGTGCCAGCGACAGCGGGCCCTCTAAATCCCGAGCCGATGCGAGCAGCGGTGGCGCCGAAGCCTCGAATGGAGGCGCGGCCGGCGCGGGTGGAAACGGCTCGGGCGGCGCGCCGAGCAGCGGCGGAGTGACCACCACCGGGGGCGCTCGTGGCAGCGGTGGCGCCGGCGCAGGTCGACGCGACGGCGGCGCCGTGGACGGCGGCAGCGACGGAAGCGTCCCGCGCGATGGAGCCGCTCGCGCCGATGGAGGCGCTGGCGCGCACGACGCGTCGAGCGACGCGGGCGACGGCGGCCCTCGCGGCGATTCGCCGTCGATGCCGATTCCCCCCGTGCTCGCACCGACGTCCACCGACGCGACCACCGATTACTACTCGATGACGGTCAAAGCCGGCGAAACGCAGATGCGCGCGGGAGCACCGACGCCGATCGTCGGATTCGAAGGCGTGTTCCCGGGGCCGACGATAGTGGCGACCAAAGGTCGCACCGTGCAGGTCACCCAGACCAACGGTTGGACGGAGAACATCACGATCCACAACCACGGGCACAAAGTGGCGGCATCGAGCGACGGCCACCCGATCGATTACATCACGCCCGGCAAGTCCAAGGTTTACACCTACCCGAACGATCAGAACGCTTCCACCTACTGGTATCACGACCACGCGATGGATCTCACGGGGCCGCACGTCTACGGCGGGCTAGCGGGCTTCTACATCATCCACGACGTGGCGGAAGACGCGTTGAAGCTCCCGTCGGGGAAGTACGAAGTGCCGATCTTGATTCAAGACAAGACCTTGAACGACGACAACACGCTTTTCTACACCGCTGCGTCCAACGGACCCGGATTCATGGGCAAGCTCGGGGTCGTGAACGGCGTCGTGTCGCCGCACTTCGACGTGGACTCGCACAAGTACCGGTTCCGCCTGCTCAACGGCTCGAACGCGCGCATCTACAAAGTTGCGTTGAGATCCGGCAGGCCGTTTCAGGTCGTCGGCTCGGACGGAGGCCTCTTGAGCGCTCCGGTTTCGGTCACCGCGCTCGGAATCGCGCCCGCAGAGCGATACGACGTCGTCGTCGATTTTTCGCAAGACGCCGTCGGCACCGTCGACGCCCTCGTCAATACGGACACGTCCGCTCCCGTCATCACCGATCTCGTCGAGCTCCGAGTCACGGACGCCGTCCACGACGACTCGACCGTGCCCTCGACGCTCGCGCCGCTCTCACGGTTGCAAGAGGCCGACTCCGCGGGCACCGCGACCTGGACGCTCAGCCAGGACGCCAGCAGCGGCGGCGGCACTTGGGTCATCAACGACGACTCCTACGATCCCGCGCGCCTGGATCAGGTCTCGCATTTGGGCAGCATCTACGTTTGGACGCTCATCAACGCGTCCACTTTCGTCCATCCTTTTCACAAGCATCTGAGCGAGTTTCAGATTCTGGACATCGACGGACAGCCGCCGCCGCCGGAGCAAGGCGGCTGGAAGGACACCGTTCAAGTGCCGGTGGGCAGCGCGGTTCGAGTCATCTTCGCCGACCAGACCTTCACGGGCACTTACGTCTTCCACTGTCACATCCTGGAGCACGAGGACCATCGCATGATGCTCCAGGAATCCGTCGTGAGTCCTTGACGTCGTGCGCGCCTTGCTCGTCCGGCGCGGCGTCGCCGGCTAGTGGTACGTCAGCGTCACGAGCACCGCGGGCGAGTACGTCCGGTGCGCGAAGCCGACAGTCCCGTCGCTGCCGCTGGTCGCGCCGTACATGAAGCGCCCGAGCAAGCCGAGGCTCCATTGATCTCCGATCCACCAGTCGTATCCCACGCCGAGCGCGAAGCCGAAGCCGATCGCGGTGTGCGCTTGCGCTAGCGGGCCTTCGGTGCGGGGCTCCCCTGCTCCGGCAACATAAGTTGCCACACCAGGGCTCGCCTCGGCGTGGAAGCCGTACTTCGGAAAGAAGTACCAGTCGACGAGCGGCCCGATGACGGAGAGCTGCGACACCAGAAAGTCGTAGTTGCCCGTCGAAGGATCTTTCGATTTCGCCGAGAGCGCCGGAAGGGTCGCGGTGAACGAGCCCACGCCGAGCACGACGCCGGGGAACGGCGTGAAGCCGACGGCCATTTCCGTGGCCGCCGCGAAGGCGCCGCCGGAAGCGTCGAGCGGTGTCGGGAAGAACGAGAACGCCGACGTGCTCGGCAGCGGCCGATCGCTCGTCACGTGTTCGTGTCCCATCCCGAGCCCCAGCGCGAAGCGAAAGTAGAACCCGTCGTGCCGCCGTCGCGAACGATCCACCAGCCGCACGTAGGTACCCCGCGGTTCCGTCTTCGTCGCCGGCGACGGCGGAGGCGGGGTACGCTGATACGCGCCCAACACTTGGCGGTAGCGCATTTGCTCGTCCAAGAGCGGGTTCGGCGCGGGTGGCGGCGGAAGCGGCGCGGACGGCGACGGCGCAATCGAAGGCGTGCCGCCGCTCGGCGGCGGGAACCCCGACGGCATCTTGTCCTGCGCGTTCTGCGGCGTCGACGCAGGCGAGGGTGCCTGCTGCGGATACACGGGAGCTCGCGGCGCTTGCTGCTGCTGTTGCGGATATGGCGGCGCGTAACCGGGCGCTTGCGGCGCCTGTTGCGGATATTGCGGCGCGTACCCGGGTCCATATCCCGGCGCTTGCTGCTGCTGTTGCGGGTACGTAGGCGCGTACCCGGGACCGTATGCCGGCACTCGTTGCTGCTGCGGCGGCGGATATTGCGGCGGCACGTACCCAGGCGCGCGCGGCGCTTGTTGCGGATATGGCGGCGCGTACCCGGACCCGTACGCCGGCGCTTGCTGCTGCTGTTGCGGGTACGTAGGCGCGTACCCGGGACCGTATGCCGGCACTCGTTGCTGCTGCTGTTGCGGATATTGCGGCGCATACCCAGGCCCATATGCTGGCACTCGTTGCTGCTGCTGCGGATATTGCGGCGCGTACCCAGGCCCGTACGCCGGCGCTCGTTGCTGCTGCTGTGGATATTGCGGCGCGTACCCGGGACCGTACGCCGGCGCTCGCTGTTGCGGATATTGCGGCGCGTACCCGGGCCCATATGCCGGCGCTCGCTGCTGCGGATATTGCGGCGGGTACGCGGGCGGCCTTTGTCCTTGCTGTGGATACGAAGGCGGGGCGTAGCCCGGCGGATAACTGGATGGCGCCGCGGACGGCGCCGGCGGCGCTTGCTGCGCCATCGCGGGCAACGCGACACCCATCGCGAACGCTACCGCGAGCGCTCGCGGTAGCCGCGCCGGCCCGTGCTGCTTTGCCGTCACAGTCGTGTCCTTCGACCCCGGTCCGATCCCCGAAGCCGGCGTGGAGCGTCCCCCGGAGGGCTCCACGCCGACGTCACGTTCCTATTCCTTCGCGTCTCCTCGCGCGAAGATCGACGCCACGTAGTTCAAGACGTCGGTCGCGCTCACCTCGTTGTAGCCGAAGTAGCGGATGAGACGGCTCTTGATGATGTCGATCTTCTCCTGCGTCTCCTTGTCGACGACCGCGCTCACCAGCGTCTTCAGCTTGATGCTGTCCTTCTGATCCTCGAAGAGCTTGAGCTCGAGCGCGCGGCGCAGCCTGTCGTTTGACTGCCAATCGAATTTCTTGCCTTCGATGGCCTTCGCGCCGATGAAATTCATGATCTCGCGGCGGAAGTCGTCCTTGCGATTCTCGGGGATGTCGATCTTCTCCTCGATCGACCGCATGAGCCGCTCGTCGGGCTCTTCGTACTGCCCGGTGTACGGGTTCCTGACCTTTTCCTTCAGGGTGTACGCCTTGATGTTGTCGATGTAGTTCGCCGCGAGCTTGGCGATCGCCTCTTCGTCGGCGCTGATCGCGCGCTGGACCTCGTTCTTCACGATCTCCTCGTACTCGCGCTTCACGACCCCGATGAGATCCCGGTAGCGCTTGCGTTGGTCGTCTCCGGAGATCAGCGAGTGGTGCGTCAGGCCCTTCTCGAGCTCGTTCATCACCATGAAGGGATTGATGGTCCCTTCACCGAGCTCGCTCACCAGCGCGTTCGAGATCTTGTCCTGCACGTAGCGCGGGCTGATGCCCTCCATGCCTTCGCGCTTCGCTTCCTTGCGGAGCTCCTTGACCGTGTCCTGGGTGTAGCCCGGGAGCACCTTGCCGTCGTAGAGCTTCATCTTCTGCAAGAGCTGCAGGTTGTGCTTCTTCGGGTCCTCGAGGCGCGTGAGCACCGCCCACATCGCCGCGACCTCGAAGGTGTGCGGCGCGATGTGCCGGCCGCGCACCTTCGACGTGTGGAACTCCTTGTCGTAGATGCGGATCTCGTCCTTCATCCGCGTGATGTACGGGATGTCGATCTTGATCGTGCGATCCCGCAGCGCCTCCATGAACTCGTTGTTGATGAGGCGCTTGTACTCGGCCTCGTTGGTGTGGCCGATGATGACCTCGTCGATGTCCGTCTGCGCGAACTTCTTCGGCTTGATCTTGTGCTCTTGCGAGGCGCCGAGCAGATCGTAGAGGAACGCGACGTCGAGCTTCAGCATCTCGACGAACTCGACGATGCCGCGGTTGGCGATGTTGAATTCGCCATCGAAGTTGAAGGCGCGAGGATCCGAATCGGAGCCGTACTCGGCGATCTTCCGGTAGTTGATGTCGCCGGTGAGCTCCGTGGAGTCCTGGTTCTTCTCGTCCTTCGGCTGGAAGGTACCGATACCGATGCGATCCTTCTCGCTGAGGAGGAGGCGCCGGACGCGGATGTGGTTGGCGACCACCTTGCCCCAGTCGCCCTTGTAGCGCTGCATCAAACCCTGGAAGATGAAGCGGCTCGCGGGATCGAGATCGCCGTCGACGCGGACGCGAAACTGTTCGTTCGAGAGCTTGAGCTCTTCGATCGCGCGGGCGCGCCAATCGAGCGGGATGAGCCGGAGCGGCTCCTCGTGCATGGGCGACTCGAACTCGTCGGCGCTGCCGCTCGCGAGCCCCGTCTCGCCGAGCTTCACCCACTTGAACGTGTAGAGCGCGCCCTCGGGCGTCCTCGAGTAGGCTTCGAGCCCCTTCTTCAGCAAGCGCGCGATCGTCGACTTGCTCGAACCGACCGGCCCGTGGAGCAGAATGACGCGCTTCTCGGGCCCGTATCCCTCGGACGCCGCCTTCAGCACGTTCATCAATCGCATGAGGGGGATGTCGAGCCCGAAGACCGCGTCCTTGCCCTCCTCGATCTCGTCACGGAAGAAGTTGTAACGAACGAGCTTCTTCTTGTTGTCGATGTACTCTTCCGTGCCGTAGGAAATCACCATGTCGTAGACGCGCTGGAACGCATTGCGCGTCACTTGCGGCCTCTCGCGGATGATCCCGAGGTATTCCTCGAAGGATCCTTCCCACGCGAGATCGCGATACCGTGCGTAATCCTGCATCGCCGCGATGCGCGCGACCATGCTCGTAACCTGAGGTCCGCCGTCGGAGACTGTTCTGGCGCGATCGTCCATCTTTCCTGCTTTCGGGGACACTCGAGAGAGCGTCACACGCAACAATAGCTTGGACTTCCCGCCACGTCAGCCCGCGCCCTCGTCCGAACCCTTGTAAATCCGGCGCTTTTTCGTTCCCACCCGAGAAAAGTCGCCAAAAGGAGGCCCGTTGACTTGGCCCGCGGTCCTACGTGTCTCCTGGGATTGCGAGAGCGACGGAGTCGCGCGACCACGGGAATCCGAGCGCGCTCCTCACACCCGTGGGAAGGGCGTCGGAGATCCGGCCCTCACCCCAAGTGGGGGCCGGGGCTGCCGACAGCCACTCGAGTGGATGAGTGCCTCAACCGGAGCACCGAGTGCTTGCGCCCGTAAAGCGCGTACACGAGGAGGCCGATGGCCATCCATCCGAAGAGCCGGATGATGGTGTACGTGTCCGCCGTGTACATCAAGAGCGCCGATGAGAGGGCGCCGCAGATCGGCACGACGTAAGGCCCGCCCGGCACCCGGAACGCGCGTTGAATGTCGGGGCGCCGGAGCCGAAGCAGCATGACGCCGATGCTGACGAGGACGAACGCGAACAGCGTCCCGATGCTCGTCAGCTCGCCCAGAATGTCGAGCGGGAGAACGCCCCCGGCGGCGGCGCAGAGCACGCCCGAGATGATCGTGGTCACGTGCGGCGTTCCGAAGCGCGGGTGCACGTGCGTGGCGGCCTTCGGGAAGAGACCGTCGTGGGCCATCGAATAGAAGATGCGCGGCTGTCCGAGCAGGAGCACGAGCATCACCGAGGAGAGCCCGGCGATCGCCCCGATCTCGACCGCGGTCGTGAGCCAGCGATACCCGGTCGCTTCGGTGCCGACGGCGATGGGATGCGGCACGTTCAACAAGTGATAATCGACCACCCCGGTCAGCACGAGCGAGACGGCGATGTAGAGCACCGTGCAGACGGCGAGCGAGCCGAGGATGCCGAGGGGCATGTCCTTCTGAGGCGCGCGCGCCTCCTGCGCCGCGGTGCTCACCGCGTCGAAACCGATGTAGGCGAAGAACACCTTCGTCGCGCCCTGGAACACGCCGGAGGTGCCGAAATGGCCGAACTCGCCGGTGTTGTCGGGGATGAACGGATGCCAGTTCGACGTCCTCACGAAGGGCGCGGCGAACACGACGAACAAGCAGACCACCGTGACCTTCAAGAACACGATGGCCGAGTTGAATCGAGCCGATTCCTTGATGCCGATGACGAGAATCGCGGTAACGAACAGGGTGATCGCCACGGCCGGCAAGTTGACGACCGCGCCGGTCGCGGTGAAGGCGTGCGCCGCCTCGTTCCAGGCGAACGGAGCGTGCGTCCACGCGCCTGGAAGGTCGACGCCGAGCTCGTCGTGCAGGAAGGCGACGACGTAGCCGGACCATCCGACGCTCACGGTCGCCGCGCCGACCATGTACTCGAGGATGAGATCCCACCCGATGATCCAGGCGACGAGCTCGCCCATGGTCGCGTAAGCGTACGTGTACGCGCTCCCGGCGATGGGGATCATCGACGCCATTTCCGCGTAGCAGAGGCCTGCGAACGCGGACGCGACGCCCGCGATCACGAACGACAGGGCCACGGCCGGACCGGCGTTCGCCGCCGCGGCGTGCCCCGTCAGCACGAAGATGCCCGTGCCGATGATGGCGCCGATGCCGAGCATCACCAGATCGAGCGCGCCGAGCGTGCGCTTGAGCCCGTGGTGCTCCCCCGCGACGTCGGCGCGTATGTCGTCGACGGACTTGGTCAGAAACAGCGGGCTAGCCATCCAGAGAGATTGAACAGGAAGGCAGGAAGACCGGGAAGGCTTCAGATAAGGAAGCCCAATAAAAATCCCCTTCCTGCCCTCCCCTCTTCCTGTTCAATCCTCTCTCTCGCCCGCGACGCCTACGCTCATTCCATACCGAGGAGCTTCAGCAAAATACCGCCGTGGCTCTCGAAGAACGGCGCGAAGACCAGGCTGAGGATCGCCATGAGTTTCATGAGGATGTTCAGCGAGGGTCCGGAGGTGTCCTTGAATGGATCGCCCACGGTGTCGCCGACGACCGCGGCCTTGTGCGTGTCCGAGCCCTTGCCGCCGTGCTGGCCCGACTCGATGTACTTCTTCGCGTTGTCCCAGGCGCCGCCCGCGTTGGACGACGCGAGCGCCATGACGAGCCCCGAGACGAGCGATCCGGCGAGGACGCCCGCGAGCGCCTTCACGCCGAAGAGCGTCCCGACGAGGATGGGCGTCGCGATGACGAGCACCCCCGGCTTGATCATCTCCTTGAGCGCGGCGATCGTCGAAATCGCGACGCAGCTCGCGTAGTCGGGCCGACCGGTGCCCTCCATCAGACCGGGGATCGTGCGGAACTGACGGCGCACTTCCTCGACCATGCCGAGCGCGGCCTTACCGACGGCTTTCATCGTGTAGGCCGTGAACAGGAAGGGCAGCACGCCGCCGAGCAGGAGCCCGGCGAAGACGAGAGGCGACAGGACGTCGAGCGTATCGACGTGCGATCGCGTGAGGAACGCGGCGAACAACGCGAGCGCGGTGAGCACCGCGCTCCCGATGGCGAAGCCCTTGCCGATCGCCGCCGTCGTGTTGCCCGCGGCGTCGAGCGTGTCCGTACGCTTGCGGATCTCGGGACCGAGGTGCGCCATCTCGGCGATGCCGCCCGCGTTGTCCGACACGGGGCCGTAGGCGTCGATGGTGAGGCCGATGGCGATCGTCGAGATCATGCCGATGGCGGCCATCGCGATGCCGTACATGCCGGCGAGCTGGGACGCGAGGTACACCGTCACGGCGAGCGCGACGACGGGGACGAACGACGACTGATAGCCGAGCGACAAGCCGTAGATGATGTTCGTCGCCGGACCCGTGCGCGAGGCGTCGGCGACCTCGCGCACCGGCTTGTAGGCGTGCGAGGTGTAGTACTCCGTCACGTAGCCGATGAGGAGCCCCGACCAGAGGCCGGCGATCACCGAGACGAGCACGCCGGTGCGCGTGACGACGCGGGTGCCCAGCGTGAAGGAGTCCACCATCGCCCACTGCGTGACGAAGTAGATGGCGACGGTCATGAGCGCCGTCGAGAGCAACAGCTGCTTCTTCAGCGCGGGCTCGGCGGACTTCGCGTCGTCGGAGAGACCGGCGAACGCGGCCGTGAGCAGGCACACGGGAATGCCCGTCGCCGTCACGAGGATCGGGTAGAGGAGCGCGCCCTGCTGCGCGGTGATCTCCGTCGCGGTCGAGCCGATGACCAGCGCGGCGCACGTCCCCTCGGCGCACGACCCGAAGAGATCCGCGCCCATGCCGGCGATGTCGCCCACGTTGTCCCCGACGTTGTCGGCGATGACCGCCGGGTTGCGGGGATCGTCCTCGGGGATGCCTTGCTCGACCTTGCCGACGAGATCCGCGCCGACGTCCGCGGCCTTCGTGTAGATGCCGCCGCCGACGCGCCCGAAGAGGGCGACCATGGAGCCGCCGAGGCCGAAGCCCGCGAGCATCTCCATGAGCAGATGGGTATCGGTGATGAACACCGTGTAAATGAGGTAAATGCCGGTCAGGCCGACCAGCGCGAGCCCCACGAGGCCGAAGCCCATGACGGCGCCGGAGTTGAAGGCGACGCGGAAGGCGTCGCTCATGCTCTTCTGCGCCATCACGGTGGTGCGGACGTTGCCGAGCGTCGCGATGCGCATGCCGAGGAACGCGCAAACGCTCGACGTCACCGCGCCGCCGAGGAACGCGAGCGCGCTGAACACGCCCTCGTTCACCGCGCTGCCGCTGTCGTTCAGGAGGAACACCATCAGCAGCGCGAAACAGCCTATGAATATCGCCACGTAGCGATATTCGCGGTAGAGGAAGGCCATCGCGCCTTCGCCGATCGCGCCGGAGATCTCCTTCAGGCGCGCCGTAGACTCTGCCGAAGCACCCTGGCCGTCGATGGAGACCGCGAGGACGCGGCGCGAATAGAAGAAAGCAGCGACTAGCGCTAGCGCGGCACACCCGAAGATCGCGTAGATCACCAACAAAACCTCCCGGGTCGTTCCCGGTGAAAGCACGGGCGCCCGACCAGCGGTGCGTCATCTACGCGAGGCTTGTCCGCGCCGTCAACGACGATGGCAGGGCGCACCGGGCATACCGTGAACCGCCCATCGAGCGGAAGAGTCCACGCGCTCATGACCCGCGAATCGCCCAGGCTGAACGAATGTTCAACGGCTGTCACGCGATTCCGCTCTGAGCGGTTCAGTCCCGAGTCTCGAGCTCGCTCTTGAAGGACTGGAGCGTCTTCTTCGCGTCGCCGAGCACGACCATCGTGTTCGGCAGATAGAAGAGCTCGTTGTCGAGGCCCGAGAAGCCCGTGTTCATGCTGCGCTTCAGCACGATCACGGTCTTCGACTGCTCCACGTTGAAGACGGGCATGCCGTAGATGGGGCTCCCCTTGTTCGTCTTCGCCGCGGGATTGACCACGTCGTTCGCTCCGACGACGAGCACCACGTCCGTCTGCGCGAAGTCGTCGTTGATGTCCTCGATGTCGAAGAGCTGATCGTAAGGGACGTCCGCTTCGGCCAGGAGCACGTTCATGTGCCCCGGCATGCGGCCGGCGACGGGGTGAATCGCGTAGCTCACTTTCGCGCCGCGCTTCTCGAGCATCTGACCGAGCTCGCGAACGGCGTGCTGCGCCTGCGAGACGGCGAGACCGTATCCGGGGACGACGATCACCGATTGAGCCGCCTCGAGGGTCGAGCTCGCGTCTTCGATGGTGCCCTGGTTGTACTGCGGCTTACGCGGATCGCCTGGACCCGCCGCGGCCGCCGCGCTCGAGTCGCCGGTGCCGAACGCGCCGAAGAGCACGTTGGCGAAGGAGCGGTTCATCGCCTTGCTCATCATCATGGAGAGGATGAAGCCGCTCGTGCCGTCGAGGGCGCCGGCGATGATGAGCACGTTGTTTTGAATCGCGAACCCGGTCGCGGCGGACGACAAGCCCGCGTACGAGTTCAAGAGAGAGATGACGACGGGCATGTCGGCGCCGCCGATGGGAATGACCGCCGTCACGCCGATCACCAGGCCGACGGCGCAGATGGCGTAGAACACGTTCGCCATGTCCGGATGGGTGATGAACACGATGAGCCCGACGAGGCTGCCGACGAAGGCGAGGATATTGATCGCGTTCAAGCCCGGGAACGTGATGGGCCGCCCGGTGATGATCCCCTGCAGCTTGCCGAACGCCATGAGGCTCCCGGTGAACGTGAGGAAGCCGAAGAACGTCTCGAACCCGAGCGCGGTGATGATCACGCGCGATAGCTCGTAGGGATCGTGACGGATGTATTCCGAAATGCCGACGAGAGACGCCGCGAGGCCGCCGAATGCGTGCGACAGCGCGATCCGTTCCGGCATCCTGGTCATCGGGATCCACGCGGACATCGCCGCGCCGATCATCGAGCCGATGAGGATGCCGGGGATGATCCACTTGAAGACGACGACCTCCGGCTTCAGCAACGTGCCGATGACCGCGATGGTCATCCCGAAGACGCCGATGAGGACGCCGCGTCGCGCGAGCCGGGGCGAGCTCAGAAACTGGAGCGTCAGGATGAAGCAGATCGACGCGACCAGATACGTGAAGCCGATGAGGGTGCTCTCGGTTCCCATCAGCGACCTCCGCCCTTCTTCCTGAACATGCGGAGCATGCGGTCCGTGATGAGGAAGCCGCCGACCGTATTGATGGTCGCGCAGATGACCGCCACGAACCCCAGGATCGTGGGCACGCTGCCGAAGTCGCCGCCGGCGACGACGAGCGAGCCGACGAGCGAGATGCCGGCGATGGCGTTCGTTCCTGCCATCAGCGGCGTGTGCAGCAGATGAGGCACCTTGCTGATGACGTGGTGACCGAGAAAGCCGGCCAGCACGAGGACGTAGAGAGAAAAGAGTAGATCTTGTTCCATCGGCGAGCGGGGACGCCTGATAGCACTCGTGCGCCGTCGTACGGAGGCTTTTTTGATTTCGACGCGCACGCGACTCGCCGCGCAATCACCTCACGACGGTCCCCGTCGCCGCGGCGCCCGCCGACACCTCGCCCACGTTCCGCTGTGGGCGAAACGCCCCTGCGAACGGCGTTGCGGCAGCGGACGTCCCGCCGCCTCGTGCCCCACGGCAGCGGCTCAGGGCGACGTGGGGACGAAGTCCACTGGATCCGTCGGAGCGCCGTTTTCCACGGTGGTCCCCGAGATCCAGCTGACGAGGTTCGTCGTGTAGCAGCCGTCGAGCATGACGTTCAAACGGAGCTTCTCGCCGGGTGGAACGGTGAGGACCGCGCCGTCGAAGTCGTCGCCGACGTTGAACGATAGCCGCACGGCTCCCTGGTCAACGCGGGTGATGGAGTCGGGATAGTCGGGGTCGTCGTACTCGAGATCGCCGTCGTCCTTCACGGAGAGCGAGAGCGTGGGATCGATACTGGCGACCATGAGCCACTGGCAGCGGTCGTTGCTGAGGTTCGTGTCGCACGTCGAGAACACGTGGTAGGCGCCGCCCGCCGCGTACTCGACGAACACCCCGGCGCCTTGCCCCGGATCCGCCGTGAGCATTTCTCCCGTCTCGATGTCCACACTCTGCGGCGAATCCGTGGGTGCACCTGGACAGGCCGAGTCGTCGGGCGGGTTCGGCGCGTAGTAGTAGTGCGTGTGGCCGTCCCCGCAGCCCGTCAGCGCACAGCACACGGCCGCGGACGAAAGCACAAGCAAGCTGGTTCGCATCGAGTCACCGATGGTGGCCGCCGCCCCCGCCGTGGAACCCACCGCCGTGGAAGCCACCACCGGACGGATGGTACGCGGGTGCGGAATGGAACGACGGCGAATAAGAACGCGCGGGAGTGGACATGTGGGACGGCACCGACGGTGAATACACGCGCGGCGCGGAGTACGTGCGTGGCGCGAACGACGACGGCGAATACGTGCGCGGTGAATACGACGGCGAATACGTGCGCGGCGCATACGACGGCGAATAGCTACGCGGCGCATACGACGGCGAATAGCTGCGCGGCGCGTACGACGGCGCCGAATACGAGCGCGAGAAGCCCGACGTCGAGTACGTGCCGTTGTACGCGGAGGTCACGCCGCGCGGCGGCCCGACGACTCGCGGCGCCGCCGTCATGGTCCGCGGCGTGGCAGCGACGCGAGCGCCCGCGCCGACCCGAGCGCTCGCCGTGAAGCGAGCGCCGGCAGCGGCGTTGAAGCGCGCCCCCGCGCCCACCGCGAGACGCGTGCTCGGCACCGCCGACGCCGGAACCCGAGCCATCGCGAGCGGCGGGCCGTGGGGCACCGCATGCGGCGTGGCAGCGACGTACCGTCGCGTGTAGTAGCCGAGGCTGCGGACGTACGCGGGGCGCGTGACCAGGTGATAGTACGGGCGCGGAGCGAACAGGTACATGCTCGGACAGAACACCCAGTAAAAGGGCGACGGGTACCAGAACGAAACCGCCGCGCCGCCGTACCACACGTAGTCCGGCGCGAGCGGAGCCCAGCCGACGTACGCGTACGTCGACGAGGTGGGAACGCGCCAATCGACCCAGGCGGGCGCGTACTGGTAACCCGGGATCCAGGACCAACCATAGGTGGTCCAGGCCCACCTTCCGTAGTGGAAGACGACGTCGCCGAACGGATAATCGCTGACCCAGACGTAGTTGTCGTCTTCGTCGAGATCCCAGTGGCCGTCCGTCACGTACGGAGAGAAATTCTCACCGACGACGCTGCGATCCGGCACCCACACGTGGCCGTACTTCGGATCGTCCGCCCAGGCGCCATACGGATCGAGCTGCGCGTTCCATTGGCTGAGCGCGCGCGGATCTTTGTCGTCGACCTGTCCGCCGATGGGCGGCGCGGCTTGATTGGTCACCGGCGGCGGCGGTCTCGTCGCGGGCGGCGCGGGAGGCGGGCTCGCCGGTGGATTGCCGGCACCGGGGGGTGGCGTCGAAGACGGCTTGGCCGGCGTCGTCTTGGGTGCCGCGCTACTCGCTGGCTGCGCGGTCGATGGCGCGGGCGCAGGGGGCGGCGCCGCAGGCTGTGCGGCCGTGGGAGGCGCGGGCGCAGGAGCATCTTGAGGCGCCGGGGGCGCGGCGAACGCCGTGCTCGAACCGAGCCCGCAAGTCAGGCTGGCGGCGAGCACCATTGAGCGGGCGAAGCCACGCAGCGATCCGCGCACCATCATGGGATTGATCATGAGTCCACCAGCGGCGCAAAGCAACTCGCGCACCAGCCATTCGAGCCGCGACGCTCTCGCCGCGACGCTAGGTTGCGCCCCCCGTAACGTGTAACGTCCGTCTCACGTTGCGACGGCAGCGCAAACTGGACGTGCCTCGCTACTCGCGAGCCCCGGACAGGCTTTGTCCCGAATGAATCGAGCGACAGCCGTACTGCGCCCCTTTCGGACCATGAACACGTGCCCACGGATTTTCCTTCCCCGGACGCTATCGCGTTCCCGGGGGCCGCATATTGACGCGAGGCGGCTTTCGCGATGTTGAGCTTCGACGAGGCGATGGAACGGGTGCTGGGTGTAGCCGCGCCGTTGCCGCACGAGAGCGTACCTCTGGAACGCGCGCGCGATCGCGTCCTCGCCGAGACATTGCGCGCCAAAACACCTCTACCCGCTTTCGACTATAGCGCAATGGACGGTTACGCCGTCGATACCGCTTCGTTCGAAGGCGAAGGTCCCTTCACGTTCACGGTACGCGGCGAAAGTCGCACCGGGCGGCCGGCGCCGGTCCTGGAGAAGCGCACGGTGTGCCGGATCTTCACCGGCGCGATGCTTCCCATGGGGGCGGACGCCGTCGTGATGCAGGAGGACGTGCGCGTGACGGGCGACGTCGCGCGGTTCGAACGTGCGCCGCACGCCTTCTCGAACGTGCGACGCCAAGGTGAAGATCTCGCGGCGTCCGCCGTCGCGCTCGAGGCCGGAACGCGCTTGCGTCCTTATCAGCTCGGGCTCGTTGCCGCGCTCGATCGCAACGCCGTGGTCGTGTCGCACAGGCCGCGCGTCGCCATTCTGTGCACGGGCGACGAGCTCAGGCCGCCCGGCAGCGTGGCTCGGCCGGCGAGCATTCCCGAGTCGAACAGCGTCGTGATCGACGCGCTCGCTCGTGGCGCGGGAGCGACCGTGACGACGCTCTCGCCGACCTCGGATTCACTCGATGACACACGCGCGAAGATCGCCGCGGCCCTGCGCGAGCACGACGTGCTCGTCACCATCGGCGGCGTCAGCGTCGGCGACTACGACGTCGTTCGGCCCGCCCTCGAAGCCGAGGGCGTCGCGCTCGAGCTCTACAAGGTGGCCATCAAACCGGGCAAACCGCTGACGCTGGGACGCCGTGGCGCGACGCTCGTGCTCGGTCTTCCGGGAAATCCCGCGTCCGCGCAGATCACGTTCGCGTTGTTCGGGCTGCCCCTGCTGCGACGGCTGCAAGGGGATCGCGCGGTCCACCGGCGCCCGCGCCGCTGCCGCCTCGCCGCGCCGATCCGACAGAAACCGGGACGGCGCGGGTTCTACGCGGCGTCGCTCGACGGCGATCTCGCGACGCCGCTCGCCGGCCAAGCGTCGGGCTCGACGGTCAGCCTCGCCCACGCCGACGCTCTGGTGATCGTTCCGGAGAGCTCGAGCGGTTACGAAGCGAACGACACCGTCGAGGCGTTCGTCCTCTCGGACTTATGAGGATCCTCGTCGGCATCCTCGTCGGCGGAAGAGCGACGCGGTTCGGCGGGATCGCCAAGGGCCTCTTGCCGGCGCCGGACAGCGGCGAGCCCCTCGTGGGCCGCCTCGCACGTCTGTGCCGCGAGGCGGTGGGCGCCGAGGTCGTGCTCGTCGGACGCGCGGCTTCGTACGAGGCGTTGGGGCTTCCGTTGCTCGAGGACGAGCCTTCGGGGATCGGGCCGCTCGGGGGTCTCTCGTCGCTCGTCTCCGAAGCGATGCACCGCGGCTCGGCCGCGATCGCCGTCGCCGGCGATCTGCCGTATGTGACCAGTGAGCTGGTCGCTCGAGTCGCGGCGTTCGCGCCCGAGGCCGCCGCGGTGGCTCCGCGCCCCGGCGGCACGTGGCAACCGCTGTTCGCGCGCTATGACCCGGGCCCGTGCCTCCCGGTGATCCAGGCTGCGCTCGCCGACGGCGTCTTCAAGGCGCGCGCCGTGCTCGAGCGGCTCGGCGATCGGGCCGTCGAGCTGGCGCTCGATAGCGCCGAAGCGTCGCTGCTCGTCGACTGGGACAGCCCCGAGGACGTATCGCGGCGACGTTAGCGCGGCGCGTGGGTTCGCGCGTCCTGCCACCCGATCCACGACGCGCCCGACGCGCCGTGCTCGCGCTTCCAGATCGGCACGCGCGCCTTCACCAGATCGATGAGCAGACGGCAAGCGCGGAACGCCTCGTCGCGATGCGGCGCGCTGGCGGCGCAAACGACGGCGACGTCGCCCACCTCGAGGCGGCCGACGCGGTGGTGCGCGCCGAGCCGGACGCCGGGGATCTGCGCGCGGATCTCCTCGCCGATGCGCTCCATCTCTTTCTCCGCCATGGAGGCGTAGGCTTCGTATTCGAGCACGCTCACCGATTCGCCTGCGTTGTGGTCGCGGACGGTGCCGATGAAGACGTCGATCCCACCGGCGCTCGGGTGCGAAACGACCGCGACGCATTCGCGCACGTCGAGCGGCCCCGCGCTGATGCGGAACGCCGGGCTCACGACGAGTAGTCTCCGGAGCGGCCCCCGGATTTCTCGACCAGCCGAGTGGGCCCGATGACGATCGCTCGATCCACCGACTTGAGCATGTCGTAGATCGTGAGCGCCGCGATGCTGACGGCGACGAGCGACTCCACCTCGACGCCGGTGCGATCGAACGCCTCCACGGTGCCCGCCACGCGCACGGCGCGGGCGGCATCGTCGAGCTCGAACTCGACGGAGAGCTTCGAGAGAGACAGCGGATGGCACAAGGGGATGAGCTCGGACGTGCGTTTCGCCGCCATGATGCCCGCGAGGCGCGCGACGCCGAGCACGTCGCCCTTCGCGACGTCGTTCGAGCGGAGCCGCTCGAACGCCTCCGCGTTCATCGTCACTTCCGTCCGGCTGACGGCGCGTCGCAGCGTCGCGGGCTTCTGGCCGACGTCGACCATGCGCGCGCCGCCGCGCGGCCCGAGATGTGTGGACACGGAGGTCGTCCCGACGATCTCCTCGTACGCCGCGCGGAGACGCTCTGGCCGGCCTCGCGACGCGACCTTCGCGAGCGCGTAGCGGTCGAGGGGCGAAAGCTGGGTCCAGACCGCGTCGCTGATCGGCATCTCGCGACCGAGCGCCTCGCGGACCTCGTCCGGCGGCGAATCGGCCGGTGGATCCGCGAGCGCCTCCGTCTGCTCGGCGGGCGGATTGGCGAGCGCGGCCGCGTCGCGGACGAGCTCGACGTCCACGAAAGGGTTCGCGCCGAGCGTCACGATCTGCCGTCGCAAGGGCAGCGGCAGACTGCTCCAGCCCTCGCGGGACAGTCGAATCCCGGCGTGGTCGAGCGCGCGACGCGACGCGAGCGGCAAGAGTTCGAGCCGATCGTCGATGTCGTCGAAGCGGTAGAGCACGTGGCCAGCTTACCACCGAGCGCGCCGCGCCACCGCACGGCAATCGGGCGGAGACACCGGAGCCAGCCCATGGGCAGCCCGTCGCACCGGTGCTAGACGACCCTTCGGTCTCGATGGACGCAAAGCCTCAGCTGCCGGTGTTGGACCGTCGCGAGCGACCGCTTCGCGAGCTGCGCGTCTCGGTGACCGACCGGTGCAACCTCCGTTGCTCCTACTGCATGCCGCGGGAAGCGTTCGGGAGCGATCATCGATTCCTTCCCCGCGCGGAGATCCTCTCGTTCGAGGAGATCTACCGTACTTGCCGCGTGCTCACGGGGCTCGGCGTGCGAAAAGTCCGCATCACCGGCGGCGAACCGCTCCTGCGCGCGGAGCTGCCGAAGCTCGTCCGCATGCTCGCCGCGTTGCCGGACGTCGACCTCGCGCTGACGACGAACGGCTCGCTCCTCGAGCGCTATGCGGCGCCGCTGCGCGACGCGGGGCTCGGTCGGGTAACGGTGAGCCTCGACTCGCTCGACCCCGACGTGTTCCGGAAAATGAGCGACTCCGACGTGTCCGTCGCGCAAGTGCTCCGGGGGGTCGAAGCGGCGCTGCGAGTCGGCCTGCGTCCCGTGAAGATCAACGCGGTCGTGCGGCGCGGCGTGAACGACGGCGGCGTCATCGCGCTCGCAAAGCACTTCAAAGGCACCGGCGTCGTGGTGCGCTTCATCGAGTACATGGACGTCGGCAGCACGAACCGGTGGCAACCCGCCGACGTCGTGCCCGCGGCGCGCATCGTCGAACGGATCGCCGCGGAGCTCCCGCTCGCGCCGTGCAGCGGCCCATCGGGAGTCGCGGAGCGGTATCGCTACGCCGACGGCAGCGGCGAAATCGGCGTGATCGCGTCGGTCACGGCGCCCTTCTGCGGCACCTGCAGCCGCGCCCGGCTGTCCGCGGACGGACGCCTCTTCACCTGTCTCTTCGCGACGGCGGGCGTCGACCTACGTCCCGCGCTGCGCGACGCCGAAGGCGACGCTGAGCTCGCCGACCTGGTTCGACGGACGTGGCAAACGCGGACGGACCGCTACTCCGAGCTCCGCGCGAGCGCGCCGCCGCGCCGTCGTATCGAGATGAGTTACATCGGGGGGTAGCTACTCCGACCACTCAAGTAGTCGGATGTATCGCTGCCGCGCCTGGCAACCAAGAAGAGCGCGGCGTGTACGTGGACGGCTCGAACAGCGGGTCGGTTTGCAGTGTTGCTTCATGTGACGAGATCGACGAGTTTCACCGCGGTGATCGGGGTGTGTTCCGATGAGTGCCGGTGAAAGGCATGCACACGCCTCTTGCGATGCGATGCAGCACGAAGTATTCGCCCATGTCGTCGGCGCATCACTCACGACGCGTCGCCGCTCGGAGCGGGATGACCATCAGCGGCAACGAAGCACGACGGAATCGCACCACGCCGGGAGCCGAAGCGAACGAGGCGCCGCTCTCGGTTTCTCCTCTGACCCTGCCCTTCGAAAAGGGCGAGATCCTCGCGCAGAAGTATCGCGTCGAGTCGCTGCTGGGAGCAGGCGGCATCGGGTTCGTCGTCGCTGCCACGCACGTCGAGCTCGGCGAGCGGCTCGCGCTCAAGTTTCTGCGATCGGAGTTCGTCACGCACTCCGAAGCCGTCCGCCGCTTCGCGAGCGAAGCCCGGCACGCCGCGCGGATCCGCAGCGAGCACGTCGCGCGCGTCTTCGACGTCGGGACCTTACCGGACGGCGCGCCGTTCATCGTCATGGAGTACCTGGAGGGCACGGATCTTCACCGCCTGCTCCTCGACGAAGGCCCGCTCTCCGTGGAAAGAGCGGTGGGATACGTGCTCGAGGCGTGCGAAGCGCTCGCCGCCGCGCACGCTTGCTACATCGTGCATCGCGACATCAAGCCGGACAATCTCTTCGTCGCCAAGCAGGTGCACGGCGCGGACATCGTCAAGGTCCTCGATTTCGGCATCTCGAAGGCCGAGCTCGACGCCACGCTGCACGAACCGGGCGTGACCGACGCGAAGCACACGGTCGGAGCTCTCGGCTCGCCCTCCTACATGGCGCCGGAGCAGATCCGGTCGGCGGCCGACGTGGACGCGCGCGCCGACATCTGGTCGCTGGGATGCGTTCTCTACGAGCTTCTCACGAAGCAGTACGCGTTCGACGCGCCCTCGTTGATGCAGACGTGCGCCCAGGTGCTCGAGAGCCAGCCGGTCCCGCTCACCCGCCATCGCCCCGACCTACCCGCGGAGCTCGAGGCCGTCGTCGCGCGGTGCCTCGAGAAGGATCCGGCGCGCCGCTACCAGGATCTCGGAGAGCTCGCCCTCGCGCTCGCGCCGTTCGCGCCGCCCCGCGCCCAGGCGTCCATCGAGAAGACGCTCGAGACGGTGCGCAACATACGACCGTACTCGGCGGACGAAGGGCCGCCCTCGTCGCGAGTCGTGCGGAGCCGGCCCGCGAACGATAGGCCGCCGCTCGACGAGAGCGCCGTCCGGCCTCTGCCGCTGGACACCGACGCGGAGTGGGAAGCGATCGCGTCGGATCGCGATCCGCCGTCGCTGCGCTCGCCGATCCCGCTCGTGAAGCGGACCGACGCCTCGAGCGACGGGGCGAACGGCGTCGCGAAAGCCGCGGAGGAGCAACCGACGGCGAACGGCGCCATCGAGGCGAAAGGGACCGCCGAAGACCCGGCACGCGACGAGCTCGCCGAGTCCATCGCCGAAGAAGAAGACGACGAAGACGAAGACGAGCCGACTCGCGTATTCCTGAAGCCGCTCCTCGCGACGTCGAGCACGACCGCTCCGCACGGAGCAAAGCCCATCGATACGACTCCATCGATCATCATCCAAGATTTTCGCGAGGCGCCGCCGTGGCTCGACACCGACGACTCGAATTGGTCCAAGCGCTCCCTGACCCCGCTCTTCATCGGGGTCGCGCTCACGGTGCTCGGCATCGTCGCCATCGAATGGCGGCAGTGGCGCCCTGCTCCGGAGCCGCCCCCGAGGCACGCCGCGCCGCCGCCCCCTCCTGCGACCACCACGGTGGTCGAAAATCGCCCGCCGCCGGCGCCAACCGCCGCTGAACCGGTCCACGAAGAGCCAGAGGCCGCGCCGAAAGAACCGCCGGAAGCGCCGGCCAAGGTCGCTGCGCGCGCGTCGAGGCCGCGGGGGGCCGAGAGCGCGCGCCTCCGGCCCGCCAACGTGCCGAAGATCGAGGCCATCGCGGAAGAAGTGGAGCTCGATTCGGAAGACGACCAAGACGTCGCCGCGGCTCGAGACGACCCAGCGACGGCCGCGCCGGCGGATGCGAAGTCGTCCGAAGACGCCCCGCCGCGCACGCCGGCGGCATTTCCGGCGGCCGCGCCGGCGGATGCGAAGTCGTCCGGAGACGCCCCGCCGCGCGCGCCGGCGGCATTTCCGGCGTCTGCGGTGGCGAGCGTCGTACGAGAGCACGCCGCAGAGGTTCGAGCTTGTTACGCCCGCGCGGCGAACGAACATCCGGACCTACGCGGCGAGATCACGCTTCACGCCATCCTCGACGAGCAGGGCGCCGTCACGAATTCGTGGGCTTCGTCCATCGAGGACGGGGCTCGTTTGTCGGCGTGCATCGCCGAAACGGCGCGACGCTGGCGCTTTCCCGAGCCGCCCGGCAAAAGCAAGACGCCGATTACTTACACCTTCGTTTTCGAGTGAGACGGAACCGACGCCCCGGTTGCGAGCGCCCCTGAGTCCGATCTCGAGCTATGGCCGGAGATACACCCAGACGATGGGGACGCCGTCGTTCGCGCCGATCTTCGCGGGCGACACGGTGCCGTAGTCGACCCAGATCTGGTCCTCGACGCGCGCCATGTGCTGCTCGTGATGATAGATGGCGACGTCGGTCGAGCTCAGGCTGAGCGAGCCGACGAGATCGCCTCGGATGCGCCCGTCCTTCACGAAGCGATACCAGCTATCCATCGCGGTGTCGTGGATGTAGACTTGCGCGTTCTTCGGCGCGCGCTCGTCGATGAAATCCTGCACCGCGCCGGTGGTGTACCCCCAGAAAGATCGATTGAGCCCGAGGCTCGCGCCGCCGGGAGTACCGCCGACGATCGGCATGTACGCGCTGAGACCCCAGGGGTGCGCGTGAAACGTCATCACCGCGGGTCCGAGCACCACCGACAGAAACACGAAGACGTCGGCGACGCGGAGCTCGCGGAGGCGCGGGGGCGCGATGGACCGGATACCGCGCAGCGCTCGGTCGAATCCGAGGCCCGCGAAGAGACACATGAACGGGTACGCGGTGATCCAATGCTTCGTGCCGCCGAAGATGGGAGTCATGTTCGACAGCCACGGCGCGTAGCTCGTCAGCATGCACAGGAACCACAGCGAGCGCGTCGAGAACCGACGCTCGAGCTCCCGGCGCTCTTCGGGCGGTCGCGCACGCGATGACCGCCACCACGGCAGCTCCCGGCACGCGATCGAGATGCCGAGCACCGTGAGCACCATCGTGATCGTCGGCACGGTCGCCGCCGTCATGACCCAGGCGTAGAGACGGGGCATCGGAGGACGGAAGTACGTCACCCCGAGAAACTCCATGTTGTAGTACTCGTGGTTCATGTGGAACGACACGTACTCGGCGAGCCTGCGCCCGGTGTCGAACCAGATCCACGGCCAGGTGCTGTAAAAGACGATCGGCCCGAGCACGGCCATGCTGACGAGCGCGGCGGGGATGGGCGCGCGGCCGACGCGGAAGTCGCGAAGCAGGCGGCGGGGGCCGCGCGTCACGAGCAGGTGGATCACCAGCGCCGGGGGGAGCAGCCACGCGTTGTGCTTCGTGTTCAGCTCGAGACCGTACAGAAGACCCGTCAAGACGGCCCACGGAAGCCCGCCGCCGTCGATGCTTCGCTTGTAGGCGTACGTCGTGACGAGCCACATCGTGAGCACGGCGACGTCGAAGCAAGCGAGGTGGGAGTGGTAGAAAATCGCCGGCTGGAGCGCGAGCAAGAGCGCCGCGACCAACCCCGGCAATCGGCCGATCGCGCGCCGGCCCCACAGGTACACCGTAGCCACGCCGAGGCTCGAGAGCACCATCCCCGGGAATCGGAACGCCGTGCCCGATTCGGTGAAGACGTGCATCTTCTGGTGAAACAGCTTCACGCTGAGCGCGAAGAGGGATTTCACGAACGCGGGATGCTCGTGGTTGGTCCGCCAGAAGCGATCGACCGTGTCCTGCTGGACGGCTTGCGACGGATCCGAAAAGAAGATGTCGAACCACTTCTTGTAGTCGGAGGCCGCGTGGAAGTAGAAGCCTTCGTCGCGCGCGTAACCGAGGTTCTTCACGGTCGCGAGGAGCAGCGCGACGTAACCGGCGGCGAGCGCGAACGCGATGAGCGGGTCGACGATCGCTTCGAAGATCCGCTTACGGGTCATCGACTGTCCACCTCGAAACAGAACTGCCGATCGTGCGAGCGGCGCGACGAGATACGAAACTCCACCTCCGCTTTCGTGCCCGCGTGCTTCTCGAGCGGCAGCTCGAAGAGTCGCCATCCGTCGCCGTCGCGGTGCTCGTAGGTGCCGAGCTGCTCGCCGTCGACGAGGATCCGCATCTCCACCGGCGTGCCGCGGAGCTCACGCTCGATCCACCACGGTAGCGTTCCGTATCCGCGGAGCACTTTACCGAGCGGCACGCCGTGGAAGCGAATCGCGAGCTCGGCGCCGTCGACGGGCTCGGCCCAGATGCAGCGCCGGCCGCGCCATTGGTCGTCTTCCACCACCGTGACGCCGACGAAATGCGCTTCCGAGCCGCCGCACACGTGCCGCGCGGCCGGGAACGCAGGATCGCCGTGGAGGCCCCCGGCGGAGCGACGCGCCGTCGTCGTGTACGAGCAGGGCGTCTCCGCGCCGTCGCGGCGCACGTCCGCGACGGTCGCCGCGGCCACGGCGTCGACGAAGTCGAAGGTGACGTGCGCCGGCGCGGGGTTCTCGAGGACGCGCAGCCGCAGCTTGCCCGCGGTGCGCTCTTCGAGAAGCTTCCAGCCGGCGAGCTCGGGCGACGCCGCGCCGAGGATGCTGACCTCGACGGCGCGCGGATACGCCGTCACGTCGGCGCGCGCCACGTCGCGGAGCGGCATCAGCGCATCCCCGAAGGCAAAGCGCGCATTCGGTTCGGCCCAATACGGCGCGACGATCACGGGCTCGTCGTGCTTGCGGAGCTCCGCGACGATGGGTTTTCCCACCTTCCACTGCTCCGGCGACGGCGGCCGCGTCGAGAAGTACTCGTGCGCGCCGAGCTCTCCCAGCCCGAGCGCGGGGACGAGAAGCCAGGCGAGCGCCGCTTTTTTCATAAACGCGGCGAGCCTAGGATCAACCGTGCCGTTATTCGAGTCGTTTCGGGAAGGTTCGCCTGGTGTACAACGGGGCTCCCGGATGGCCGACGCGCCGCGCTCCGTTCCTGCCGGCGCCCGGAGACACCGAAGCGAGCCGGTCCTCGTCTTCGCGGCGCTGGCGCTCGCCGCCTACGTGCTGGTCTTTCCCTTCACGCAGGCGCGGTATCCGCCGCTCACCGATTTGCCGTTCCACGCCGCGCAAGCGTCGATCTTTCGCCACTACTTCGACCCCGCCTTTCACTTCGAAGAGCAGTTCACCATCCACCCGCTCGAAGCGCCGTACGTCTCCATGTACGTGGTCGGCGCGCTCTCGGCCCTCGTCACGCCCATCACGGCGGCGACCAAGGTGATGGCCGTCGTGATGCTCGCGCTCGTTCCGGCGGGCCTCGCCGTGCTGCTCCGCGGGATGAAGAAGGATCCTCTGTGGGCGGTGCTCGGCCTCGGCCTCGCGTGGTGCACGCTGACCCAGTGGGGCTTCCTGAGTTACATGGGAGCGACTGGCCTCGTCGCCATGAGCGCGGGACTCGCGCTCATGGTCGTCGACGAGCCGACCACGCTGCGCAAGTTCTGGCTCGGCGCATCGCTCGTCGCGCTGTTCTTCACGCACGTGTACTGCTTTCCGTTCGCGATCGCCGCGATCGTCCTCGCCGCGTGGCTGGTGTTCCCGCTCACCGGACGCTTCTCGGTGCTCGCGCGACCGCTCGCGCCCGGGCTCTTGCTGTTCGCGCTGTGGCTTGCGATCCGGCCGAGCGCGCTGTCACCGGCGTTCACGGATCTCGGCTTTCGCCCGGAGCGCTTCGGCTACATCCTCGAGCACCTCTTCGGGTCGTATCGCCCGCAAGAGGGCTTCCCTCCGACGTCCGAGGGAAATGCGGAGCGAGCCATCGCGCTCTGCTCCTTCACGTTCGCGGCGCTCGCCGCCGTCACCGCGCTCGTGTTGCGAGCACGCGAGAGGCCGCCACCGCCGAACGAGCGCGACAGAGACTGGGCTCGACGCGTGAGGGCCTTCGTCTTGATCTACGCGGCGGGGCTGTTCGTCTTGTATCTGGTCTTGCCGCTCGAGGTCGGACAGTGGTTCTTCGTCTATCCGAGGGAGATCGTCGGAGTCGCGCTCTTCCTGCTTGCAGCGGTGCCGGAAATGCCGCGACACGTGCCCGCGCGAGGCGCCGTCCTCGTTCTGATGGCGTGCGCGGTCCTGCCGATGGCGCGCTTCGTCTCGACGCGGTTTCGCGAATTCGACGCGGTGACGACGGACTTCCGCAACGTCGTTCAAGCGATGCCGCCCGCGCCGCGCCTCCTCTATTTGATCTACGACCTACGCGGTTCGCAGAAGCGTGCGTCGCCGTTTCTGCATTTGCCCGCGTGGATCCAGGCGGAAAAGGGCGGCGCGCTCGCGTTCCATTTTGCAAGATGGGGCTTTTATCCAGTGCGGTATCGCGAGGCGTCGCCGAACGTCCCCCCGCCATTCGAAGACCGCTTCGAGTGGACGCCGCAGCACTTCGACGTTCGGAAGCAGGGGCCGTGGTTCGACACGTTCCTCGTTCGGCATTTCATCGAGCCGCATGAGCTCTTCGACGCGGACCCGACGATTCACCGTGTCGCACACGTTGGAACCTGGTGGATCTATCGTCGCACTCGATGACCGCCGTTGTTGCGTGTCGCCCTTTGCCCTCGTGCACGTGCGCGGTCGAGCCCGCACCGCGTGGTCGTACTCGATGACCGCCGTTGCTCATGTCGCCTGCCGTGATCCGTCCGAACGGCCAGTGATTCGACTCTGCATGTCGCAGTGGCCCCACATTTCGACTGCGCGGGCGATATTTCAATGTTGCATTCTCACGGCAGGACCCTCGTCCTAAGCCCGCGTTCTCAGTCACTAAAGACATGGAACGGCCCCTGCAAATACATGGGCTTAGCAAGCGCGGACTGAAGAGACCCGCGCGAGCGCGACCTAGTCATAGCGACTCGACACGTCCCCCCCTCCGTTCGGGTCGCTATGCATTTTCAGCCATACCGGCACGCACGTCCCCCCCTCCGTTCGGGCCGGTATGCATTTCTAGCCATACCGGCACGCACGTCCCCCCCTCCGTTCGGGCCGGTATGCATTTTCTCCACGGGGCAGCGGAACGTCCCCCTCCTTCCCGCTGCCCCGTGCTTTTTTTGTTAACGCGCCTTTCGCGCATCTATCCCTCCGGCTTCGCCACTCGCTTTAGTACTACTGTTAGAAACTCGCCGATTTTGGCGAGAAATTTCGCTTCTTCGCGAGATGGCCGCCCAGAGGCAGAGTTGACCGGTACGTCGCGCGTCATTCGCCACGGAAGAAACAGCCTCCCCCGGCTTCGCCGGTTCGTTCCGTGGCTCGTGGCGATCCGCTCGGATCGTGAGCTGTTCTGCCAAAGTCTCTAA
The DNA here is from genome assembly GCA_035547195.1 of Polyangiaceae bacterium. Classification (GTDB taxonomy): domain Bacteria; phylum Myxococcota_A; class Polyangia; order Polyangiales; family Polyangiaceae; genus DASZVB01. The sequence goes on along the minus strand of DASZVB010000116.1, from coordinate 13,302 downwards.
CATAGTGTTAGTGCTCCTTCGCGCAGCGAGGCCTCCGTTCCTCCGGCTTAGTGCCGATGTTCTTCGTAGCCGGCGTTGGCGAAGAGCTGACAGCGCCGCTCCATCTCGTCAACAGCCTATTTTAGCGCCTTTGACGCTTGCTTCATGTCGTCGGTGACGATCGGAAGGAGCATGTGCGGGATGCTGTCGCCGGTCGTGCCAGCGACGGTGACGTGCGGCATCGACACAAGATCCACGTAGAACCGCGTGCCCACGATGTCGATGTCGCGGCCGAGCTCCGCCGGCAGCGGCGACTTCTCGGCAGCCGCGCTGTTTGACCAGGACGCGAACGAGCGGACCAGGTCCGTGAGGGCGGCGGATGACGGCCTACGCTGCGTGCGAGGGAAGCCAGAACGAGGTAGGCTATTGCTCATGGGAGCCGACGCCCGCCGCATTCTCGAGAGCGCGATGGCTCTGTCGGAAGAGGAGCGCGCCGCGCTGGCGGTGGAACTCCTCGCGACCCTCGACGGCGAAGCCGACCTCGGTGCCGAACAGGCGTGGGTCGAAGAAATCACGCGCCGCGCTGAGCGCGCCCGGGCTGGAAAGACCGGCGGAATCGACGCTGACGCGGTGCACGCCGAAGCTCGCCGCATCATCGACGGCCGGTGAAACCCGTCCGCTACGACCCCGAGGCACGCGCCGAATTTCTCGGCGCGGTGCGCTGGTACGCGGAACGAAACGTGAGAGCCGCGATCCGCTTCGACGAACATGTTTCCCGCGCGGAGCAGGAGTTCTTCTCTCGACGATCACGCTGAATGACGGTGGTCTCCGCCGCGCGGGCGTTGAGCGGCGGATTGACAAGGATGGCGTCCTTACTACAGTAAGGATATGTCCAAGGTGACGTCCAAGCTCCAGGTGACGCTGCCGAAGGCGCTCGCGGACGAGTACAAGATCCGACCCGGCGACGAAATTCTCTGGGTGGCATCCGGCGATTCCATCCGCGTCGTGCCCGCCGCTCGTAAGAGGACGAGCGCAAGCGACGTTGCTGCGAAGCTCCACCTCTTCGATCGGGCGACCGAGAGGCAAGAATTGCGTCAAGGGAGCGCGCCCGCTGGTCGCACGAAGGGGAGAGGGTGGAAGCGAGAGGATTTGTACGACCGTGGCCGCACTCGTTGACACGAACGTCCTCGTCTATCGTTACGATTCGAGGTTCCCGGTCAAACAGAGGCGAGCGACGGATCTGCTCCGGCGTGGGATTGCGGACGACTCCGTTCGGCTGCCGCACCAGGCGGTGCTCGAGTTCGTCGCGGCGACGACGCGCCCTTTGTCGGGCGGCGCCTCGCTGCTCCCCGTAGAAGAAGCGCGACGGGAAGCCGAGGAGCTCCTTTCCGAGTTCGGTGTGCTGTACCCAAACGCCGGTGTCGTCCGGACGGCGCTGCGCGGTATGGCCGCATACGGACTCTCCTGGTTCGACGCGCACCTCTGGGCGTACGCAGAGGAATACGGGCTGTCGGAGCTCTTCTCCGAGGACTTCCAGCACGACCGCCTTTACGGCACCGTGCGCGTGATCAATCCGTTCCTGGACGAATAGCGCTCGCCGCGGCGTGGCGGCCTTCTGCCACGTTGGGTACACGATTCGCGGCGATCGGCGGCCTCGTCGTTCTGTTCGCGAGATGCGGCCAACCGACGTGCGGCTCGTGTATCGAGTACGGTCTGGCGACTTTCCGGCTCTCGTGCGAGCACGGCGATCTGACTAATGCCGTGGTCGATGGCCGTTGCTCGGGGTTCGATGCCGGACTCGCGTGGTAACAACGAAAGAACGCACTGCGTCCACCGTGTCAGCGCCGCACGTAGAGGTCCAAATCTTCGACGCTCTCGACGAATCTGAAATCGTCGCTCAGCATCTTCGCGAGCTCGGGGAAGGTGTGCAGAGACTCCGCGGAGTCGAAGTCGTCGCCGGTGACGTAGCGAAAGGCGTCGCCGTGCTGGACGACGATGACTCGCGGCGGATCGCGACGGAGATCGGACAGCAGATCGCGACGCGCAACGTCGCGCTGCCATTCGACGCGCTGTGGGACGTCGTAGATGAAGCGTGAAGCGGGGCGGCGCTCCGAGAACCAGTAGAGCGCGGGCTCGAATCCCCAGACGAAGATGGAGTCGTCCGGGGCCGAAAGCCGCGCGACGTCGCGCGCCGCGCGCCGGTCGAGGCCGAGGTCGTAGTCCGCGACTCGATACAATGTCGCGTCGAGCTCGTCCCGCGTCGGAACGCGCGCGATGAGGAACGCCATGCGGCTCGCGCTGCGCTCCCAGAACGTACCGGGGTTGTGCCGGAGAGCGACTCGTATCTCCGCGAGCACGACGACGACGGTGGCGTACGCCAGCGTGAACGCGACAGAGCGTCCACTGAGCCAGCGCCACCCTTTATACAGACCGAGCCCGCCGACCAGGGACAAGAGCATCAGCGTCGCGGAGTAGTGGTATTGGAAGAACTTGGCCTGTAGAGCGATGCCGGTCAGGTGAACACAGGTGATACCGGCGACGAGCATCATGCCCTCGCGTTCGCGATCCGACGTGGTCGGCAGCGCGACGGCGAGGGCGATGCCGAGCGGAAGGACGTAGGAGAAGCCGAACAGGAGCTCCGTGAACGCATACCAGAGCAACCCTGGCGGCGTTCCGTGCCAGCCGAGCGTCGTGTATCCGGGGGTGAATTCGAAGAGAGTCCAGCGCAACGCGGGTAGCGCGCCGCGCATCCAGAACCACGACACGACGAGCAGGATCGGACAGAAGCTTCCAACGGCCGCGGCGATCACGGGCCGCGCGGCCGCTTCGAGCTTCGAAGTGCGAAGCCACTCCGCGCGCGCCAGGTACGCCGCGCAGACGATGACGCCGCCGCCGAGCGGCGGCTTCAGCAAGAACGCGCAACCGAAGAGCGCGCCGGCCACCGCCGCGCCGCGGAGCCGTTCGCCAGAGGTCGAACCGGAAACGGCGCTTCCAGTGACCAGCACGAGCGCGAAGACGGTGAGCATGCCCCCGAACGACTCCGGCTGCGCGGTGTGCCAGAACTCGAGCTCTGCGTGGATGAGCACGGCGAGCGCGCCGCCCACGAGCCCCGCCGTCTCGGAACCGAAGAGCACGCGCCCGAGTCTTCGAAACGCGAAGACGAGCGCGACGAGGCCGGCAATCTCGAGCAGGCGGATGGACGACATTGCCTTGCCGAACAGCGCTTCGGCGGCCGCGAACACGAAGTAGATGCCCGGAGGTTTGAAATCCCAGGCGTCGCGATACGGCATTTTGCCGTCGAGGAGGGCGTCGCCCACGACGGCGTAGATGCCTTGGTCGCGTCCGAAGCCGAAGAGCAGCACCTGCAGCGCAGCGAGCGCGATGACGATCCACGCGGCGCGCCCGAGCCAAGCGTCGCGGCTCGCGCGCGAAGCGCGCCCGGAGCCGACTGCGACGGCGGGGGCCGAAGACATCGGGCGCGAAGCTACATCACCGTCTGGCGTTTCGGTCGACGCCCTCGAGACGTGGCCGGAGCGTCACGGTTGCGCCACCCGGCGGACGTAGACGACGCACCAGCGTGACCGGTCTCGAGGTCACAAAGTCGCACCGACCAAATAAACCAGCAGAATCACTGAGTTCGCTAGTGCACTCGCTATCGAGAAATCGTGGCCCGGCCTTGGCAACCGGGACCGGCTGCATTAGCGGCGGTAGCCGATGAGAACCAAGCCCAAAGCGCTGTTCATCTGCGGCTCTCTCAATCAGACGAAGCAGATGCACGCCGTCGCACGCGAGCTTCCGGAGCTCGACGCCTGGTTCACGCCTTACTACGTCCAGGGGCTCCTCGACCGCGCGCGGAAGGCGCACCTGCTCGACATGACCATCGCGGGCTTTCCGTGGATGGAGCGATGCAAGGCGTATCTCTCCGAGCACGGGCTGTCGCTCGACTATCAGGGCAGCCGCTTCCACGACGAGTACGAGCTCGTCGTGACCTGTCAGGACGTCTACGTCGGGCCGAACGTGCGAAGGCTCGTACGCGACGGCGTCGGTCTCGTCCTCGTTCAAGAGGGCATGACCGATCCGGAAAACTTCATGTACCACGTGGTGAAGCACGTGCCGTTCGTGCCGCGCTGGTTCGCGAGCACGTCGACGACGGGTCTCTCCGGGTACTACGACCGCTTCTGCGTCGCGAGCGAGGGCTACCGCGAGCTATTCGCGCGCAAGGGATGCGACCCTTCGAAAATGGTCGTGACCGGAATCCCGAATTTCGACGACATGGAGCGCTACCGGAACAATCGGTTCCCCGAGCGAGACTACGCGCTCGTATGCACGTCCGATGCCCGCGAGACGGGGAAGTTCTTCGACTCGCGCCAGGATTTTTTGAAGAGCGCCTTCGCGATCGCCGGGGACCTTCGGCTCATCGTGAAGCTTCATCCGAACGAGGACTTCGCTCGCGCCAGGAAGGAAATTCAAGCGCTCGCACCCCACGCGACCATTCTCACCGAGGGTTCCGCCGAGGAAATGGTGGCCAATTGCCGCCTCCTGGTCGTGCAGTACTCGACGCTGGCCTACGTGGGCCTCGCGCTCGGCAAAGAGGTGCACGCCAAGTATCCGATCGACGAGCTGCGCCGCCTGGTGCCGCTGCAGAACGGCGGGACGTCGGGGAAGGCCATCGCGGACGTGTGCCGGCAAGTGTTCCAAGCCCGGCGGCGGACACGACGAACGGCGACAGCGCGCTCCGGCGACAGCGGACACGAGGCGAATCCTTGAAGACGCTCGTCGTGGTCCAGGCGCGAACCGGCAGCTCTCGGCTGCCCGGGAAGGTCCTGATGCCGCTCGCGGGGGCCCCGCTCCTGCAGCGCATGGTGGAACGACTCCGCGCGGCGTCGACGCCCTCCGAAATCGTGGTCGCGACGACGACGGAACCGGCGGACGACCCCATCGTCGAGCTGTGTCGATCCACGGACACGCGGGTATTTCGCGGTCACCCGACGGACCTGCTCGACCGCCACTACGCGGCCGGCGTCGGGGCGCGCGCCGACGCGGTCGTGAAGATCCCTTCGGATTGCCCGCTCATCGATCCGGCGGCGATCGATCGCGTGATTTCGACGTTCCTGTCGGCCGCCGATGAGTGGGATTTCGTGAGCAATCTGCATCCGCCGACGTGGCCGGACGGCAACGACGTCGAAATCTTCACGATGGAGGCGCTCGCCGTGGCCCATCGCGAAGCGAACCGGCCGCACGAACGTGAACACACGACCCCGTTTTTGTGGGATCAACCGGAGCGCTTCCGGATTGGAAATGTCCTATGGGAAACGGGGCAGGATCTTTCGATGACGCACCGTTTTACCATCGACTATCCGGAAGATTACCGGCTGATCGCTGCCACTTACGACGCCTTGTGGACCCCGGCGCGTCCGATCTTTCCCCTTTCGGACATTCTCCGCTTTCTAGAAGCGCACCCGGAGGTGCATCGTACCAACGAGCGTTTCAACGGGGTCAACTGGTATCGCCATCACCCGGGCGAGCTGCGTACCATCTCGCACGACATGACCCGGAGCCCGACTTGAGCCATTCGAACGACCTGACGACGAAAGACCTACGAACGCTCGCCCTCGCCGTGCGGGAGCACATCATTCGCATGTCGACGGACGGCGGCTGCTTCATCGGCGCGTCGCTCTCGTGCGCGGATCTCCTCGTGCATCTGTACGCTCGCGTCCTTCGTATCCGGAAAGAAGCGTTGGACGATCCGAACCGGGATTACCTGTTGCTGTCGAAGGGTCACGACGTCCCGGCGCTCTACGGCACGCTCGCCGAGCTCGGGTTCATCGAGCGAGAGCGCCTCCGTTCGCACCTGAAGACGCACGACAGCGTGTACTGGCACCCGAACCGAGCCGTCCCCGGCATCGAATTCCATTCGGGGTCGCTCGGTCACCTGCTTTCAGTCGGCATCGGCATCGCCCTGGATATCCGGCTCCGCGGCGGGAAAAACCGCGTGTTCGTGGTCGTGGGCGACGGCGAGCTCGACGAGGGCAGCATGTGGGAGGCGATGCTCGTCGCGAACTCGCAGTCCCTCGACAACCTGGTCGTCGTCGTGGACAGAAACCAGTTCCAGGCGAACATCCGCACCGAAGAGCTCGTGCCGCTCGAGCCCCTCGACCAGAAGCTCGCGGCCTTCGGATTCGCGGTCACCATCGTCGACGGCCACGACTTCGACGCGCTCGGCTCCGCCTTCGGCGCAATTCCTCACGTGCGCGGAAAGCCGACGGCCATCATCGCCGAGACGGTCCGCGGCAAGGGTCTGCCGAGCATCGAGGCCCGGGCGGATCGCTGGTTCGTGAACTTCACTCACGCCGAAATCGAGATGCTCCTCGCCGAGCTGCACGGCATCGCGAAAGCAGAGCTTTCGTCCGAAACGTTGATGGTGCGCTGAAATCGATGGCAACTTACGAAGAATTCCTCAAAGAGCGCGCGCGGCGGGACGAAGCACTCGTCGTCATGACCGCGGAAAATCGGGCGGTCATTCGCAATTTGCCGCCCGTCTTGGGACCGCGTTTCATCGACGTCGGCATCTGCGAGCAGACGATGATCGGCGCCGCGGCGGGTCTCGCGCTCCGCGGGCGAACACCCGTGGCGCACGCGCTCGCGACCTTCCTCACGATGCGGGCGTTCGAGTTCATCCGCACCGACGTGGGCATCCCGGGGCTCCCGGTGACGCTCGTCGGCGGCGTACCGGGGTTCCTTTCCGAGGCCAACGGTCCTACGCACCAGGCCATCGAAGACATCGCGATCATGCGCGGCATCCCGGGGATGCAAGTGTTCTGCCCGGCAGATCGCGAAGAGCTGATCGCCGGCATGCAAGCCGTCCTCGACTCGAAGAAGCCCACCTACGTCCGCTACGCGGGCGGAGAGCCCGCCGTCACGCACCGTGAACCGTTCGTCATCGGCAAGGCCGAGACGGTCGCTGAAGGGCGCGACGTCGCGATCTTCGTGTATGGATTTTTGCTCGGCGAAGCCGAACGCGCCCGTCAAGCCCTCGAAGCGCGGGGGGTTTCCGTGCGCCTCGTCAACCTGCGCATGCCGAAGCCGGTGGACGAAGGCGCAATCCTTGCGGCGGCGCGCGAGGCGAAGCTCGTCGTGACGATCGAAGACCACTTCCTCACCGGCGGGCTTTATTCCATCCTCGCGGAGGTGCTCTTGAAGCACCGGCGCACCGCGCGCGTCCTCCCGATCGCCCTCGAGGACCGCTGGTTCAAGCCGGCTCTCCTCGCCGACGTGCTCTCGTACGAAGGCTTCACGGGAGCGCAGCTCGCCGAACGCATCGAAAAGGCTTACCGGGAATAAGACGCGCGACACATGGCAAACGGCATTCGGCTCGACCAGGATTACCCCCGCATCGACGCATCGAACGCGCTCTGGGAGCGATCCCTCGGGCTCGTTCCCGCCGGCACTCAGACGCTCGCCAAGGGCCCGGGCCAGTACGTGAACGGCGTCGCCCCGAAATACCTGTCACGCGGGAAGGGCGCGCACGTCTGGGACGTAGACGGCAACGAATACGTCGATCTGAACATGGCCATCGGTCCGCTGTCGCTCGGCTACGCCTACCCGGCCGTCGACGACGCGATCCGCCGGCAGCTCGAAGCGGGGATCACCTTTTCGCAGATGCATCCGCTGGAAGTCGAAGTGGCGGAGCTCGTCCGGGACGTCGTGCCGGGTGCGGACATGGTCCGATACAGCAAGACGGGGTGCGACGTCACCACGGCCGCGGTGCGGCTCGCGCGCGCGTTCACCGGCAAAAGCCGCGTCGCGTGCTGCGGGTACCACGGCTGGCACGACTGGTACATCGCCGTGACCGATCGCGCCGCCGGGATCCCGGAGAAAGTGCGCGATCTGACGTTCACGTTCGCGTACAACGATCTCGACAGCGCCGAGCAAGCGGTCGACGACGATACGGCGTGCGTCATCCTGGAGCCCACGGTCTTCGAGGCGCCGAAGCCGGGGTTTCTCGAAGGCTTGCGAAAGCTCTGCACGCGCAAGGGCGCGCTCCTCATTTTCGACGAGATGTGGACGGGCTTCCGCCTCGCGCTCGGCGGCGCGCAACAAGCCTTCGGCGTCCGGGCGGATCTCGCGTGCTTCTCGAAGGCGATTGCGAACGGCATGCCGCTCTCCGTGCTGACGGGGCGCGGCGACGTGATGCGCCTGCTCGACAAGGACGTGTTCTTCTTCACGACGTTCGGCGGCGAGGCGCTGTCGCTCGCCGCGGCGAAGGCGACGATCCTCGAGCTCCGCGACAAGGACGTGCCGGCGTACCTGGCGCGGCAGGGCAAGCGCCTGCGCGAAGGCTACAACGCCGTCGCGCGCGAGCTCGGGCTCGACTACACGAGCGCCGTCGGCGCCGACTGCCGTTCGATGGTCACCTTCGACGCGAAGGCGGGCAACCCGCTGGAAATGAAGTCGCTCGTCCAGCAAGAGATGATCCGCGCGGGCGTGCTGTGGGGCGGCTTCCACAACATGTCGTTTTCGCACGGCGACGCGGAGGTGGAGCACGTGCTCGCGGCGTACCGCCAGGCGCTGCCCGTGCTCGCGCGCGCCGTGGAAGCGAAGGACGTCCGCGGCGCGCTCCGCGGCGAGCCGGTCGAGCCGGTGTTCCGCAAGACCAGCAACTTCAACACGAAGCCCGTGCGGAGGCCCGCATGAGCGACGCGTTCTCGCTCGAAGGCCGCGTCGCGGTCGTCACCGGAGCTCTCGGTCTGCTCGGGCGCGAGCATTGTCGCGCGCTCGCGAAACACGGCGCGCACGTCGTGGCAACCGACCTGGACGCTTCTGGGTGCGAGGCGTTCGTCAAGGGTTTGCCCGAGGGGACGGATCGCCACGCGGGCTTCGGCGCCGACATCACTCGCACCGACGACGTGACGGCGCTGAAGAACCAGGTGATGTCGCGGTTCGGCCGCATGGACGTCCTGGTGAACAACGCCGCGGTGGACGACAAGTTCACGAGCGCGGCGTCCGCCGCGGAGCTCTCGAAGTTCGAGAACTACCCGCTGGAACTGTTCAAGCGGTCCCTGGACGCGAACGTCGTAGGAACCTTCCTGTGCTCACAGGTCCTGGGAACGGAAATGGCCAGGGCCGGACGCGGCAGCATCATCAACATAGCTTCTACCTATGGGCTGGTGGCCCCCGATCAGTCCATCTATCGTCGCCCGGACGGATCGCAGTCGTTCTGGAAGTCCGCCGCATATCCGACTACGAAGGGAGCGGTCCTTTCTTTCACCAGGTTCCTTTCCACCTACTGGGCGTCCCGCGGGGTTCGAGTGAACGCGCTCTCCCCCGGCGGCGTCGAAAACGCGCAGGATCGCCACTTCGTGGATGCTTATTCCGCACGGACGCCGCTCGGCCGCATGGCGAAGCCGACTGATTACGCCGGAGCGATCGTCTTCCTCGCGAGCGACGCGTCGGCGTATATGACCGGCGCCAATCTGGTAGTCGACGGAGGTTGGACCGTATGGTGACGTCGATCGCAGCCGGTGCTCGTGCGAAGGGGTTGCCGCTGACCGAGGCCAAGCGTCGCGCGCGGCGGACCAAGCTCGTGCTGACCGACTCCGACGGCGTGTTGACGGACAACGGCGTCTACTACGGCGAGCAGGGCGAGGTGCTGAAGCGCTTCTCCATTCGCGACGGCATGGGAGTCGAGCGACTGCGCGACGCGGGCATCGCCACGGGCATCATCACCGGCGAAAAATCGCCCAGCGTTCGCGCGCGCGCCGAGAAGCTCAGAATCGAGCTGCTCTATCTGGGCGTGAAGGACAAAGGCGCGGCGCTCGAGCTCGCGCTGCGCGACGCGGGAGTCGGCATCGAACAAGCGGCGTTCATCGGCGACGACGTGAACGACCGCGTAGCGCTCGACGCAGTCGGGAAAGCGGGCCTCACCGCGGCGCCGCTCGACGCGATGCCCGATGTCGTGCGAAGAGTCCATTATCGGTGCCGTGCGCCCGGCGGTTACGGCGCATTTCGTGACTTCGCAGAGTGGATCCTGAACCTACGAGGCTATCGAGGAGCAGACGCATGATCACGATTGGGCATAAGCCGGTTGGCGAGGGACACCCCGTTCTCGTCGTGGCCGAGATCGGCATCAATCACAACGGCTCACTCGACATCGCCAAGCAGTTGATCGACGGGGCCGCGGAAGCGGGCGCCGACGCCGTGAAGTTCCAGAAACGCACCCCGGAGAAGTGCGTCAACCCCGAGGAGTGGCATCGCGAGCGCGACACGCCGTGGGGGCGCATGACGTACATCGAGTATCGGCGGCGCATCGAGCTCGGCGAGAAGGAGTACAGGGCCATCGACCGCCACTGCCGCGACCGCGGGCTGCTCTGGTTCGCGTCGTGCTGGGACGAGGACTCCGTGGACTTCATGGAGCAGTTCGATCCGCCGTGTCACAAGGTCGCCTCGGCGTCGCTGACGGATCACGACTTGCTGCGCAAGATGAAGAACACCGGGCGGCCGGTGATCCTGTCGACGGGCATGTCGACGATGGCGGAGATGGAGCAAGCCATCGCGACGCTCGGCACGGACGAGCTCCTGATCGCTCATTCGACGTCGTCGTATCCGTGCCCGCCGGAGCACGTGAATTTGCGCATGATCGCGACGCTGCGCGCGCGGTATCCGCATTGCCCCATCGGCTACTCGGGGCACGAAGCGGGCACCGCGCCCACGGTCGCCGCCATCGCGCTCGGCGCGACCCACGTCGAGCGCCACATCACGCTGGATCGCAAGATGTGGGGCACCGATCAGGCCGCCTCGGTAGATCTCGTGGATCTGAAGCAGCTCGTCGCCGCCATCCGCGAAGTGGAGAGCGCGCTCGGCGACGGCATCAAGCGCGTGTACGAAGGCGAGCTCGCGAGCAAGAAGAAGCTCCGCCGGGTCAACGGCAACGGCGCTGCTCCCGCCCCGCGGGCAATCGTCGCGCCGCCTCCGGGCGGCCGCATCACCTCACCGACCAGCGTCTCGAGCTGAACGAGGGATGGCCTTCTCGGTCACCACTTTCGTCATCGTTCCCTGGGCGCTCTTCCTCATCGCGCTCGAGCGGCGGTTCCCCTACGACAAGGACCAGAAGCTCCTCCGGGAAGGCTTCTTCAACGACTTCGTCCTGTACACGCTCGTTCAGAGCTGGGTGATGGACAAGGTCATCTCTTTCGTCATCGCCCATATGGACGCCGCGGCGGGCGGCATCTCACGGCTGCATCTGGTCACGAGCTGGCCCCTGCCGCTCCAGATGCTCTTCTTCTTCGTGCTGCACGATTTCTACATCTATTGGTTCCACCGCGCGCAGCACCACAACAGGTTTCTCTGGCGCATCCACGAGGCGCACCACGCCACCCGTGACGTCGATTGGCTCTCGGGATCCAGATCGCACGCGATCGAGATCCTGATCAATCAGACCGTGGAGTTTGCCCCCATCGTCCTGCTCGGCGCCCGGCCAGAGGTAGTGACGTTCAAGATCATCATCGACGCCGTGTGGGGCATGTACATCCATTCGAACATCGATGTTCGTTCGGGGGGCCTGCAGCGGTTCTTCAACGGCCCGGAGATGCACCGATGGCACCACGCCATCGAGATCACCGAGGGCGGCATCAACTTCGGGACGAAGCTCGCGATCTGGGACTATCTCTTCGGCACCGCGGTTCGCCCGCCGGTGAAGCCGCGCGGATACGGTCTCTCCGACGTGGACTTCCCGAAGAACTACCTGGCGCAGCTGATCTTCGCGTTCCGGCGGTTCCCCGAGCCGGCTCGGGCCATCGCGCCGGCCGGCGGCATGGCGCAGATGCCGGAAGAGCCTTCGCGGTGACGGGAGCGGCGCGCAGCGGACGGCGGCGCGCGCGAACGCTCTGATGGAAGACGAGCTTGCGCCGCCGTCGCGCGCCGGACGACGGCGGCGGCTGCTCTCGGTGGCCGCCTGGGTCGCCACCTTCGCGCTCGTGTACTTCGTCGCCCGGAAGATCGTGCACGTCGATTTCGCGCACGCCGTGGAGTTGATCCGGCGCGCCGGCGTCGTCACGGCGCTCATCGCGTTGCCGTATCCGGTCGCGATGGCGATCGACACGTACATGGGTCGCCTGCTGCTCGGCACGATGGGCCAAAAGCCGCCGTTCCAGCGGCTGTACCCGATCCGGCTCGCTTCGGAAGCGGTGCTCCTGAGCTTGCCCGTCGGTACGGCCTTCGCCGAATCGCTCAGCATGTTTCTCCTCTACCGCGTGTGCAAGGTCGCGCCGACGCGCGGCATCGCGTTCACCGTCGGCAAGCGCTGGCTCCTTTTGCGCGCACACGGATTCTACGTGCTCTTGAGCGGCTTGCTCGGTTACCGGCTGCTCGCCGACCGCTCCGTCGCGTTGCTCCGCGTGCCCGGACTACCGCTGTTCGTGCTCGCGTCGACGGCGTTGCCCTTCGGCATCGCGGCGGCGATGGCCGCGACGCTGGAAGGCGGAACCGCCGCGCGCGCCGTCGGTAGGGCCGTCGAGAGCGTCCCCATCGCGCGCCTGCAGCGGTGGATCCGACGTCGCACCGAACATTTCCGTGAGACGGACGCGGCGCTGGCCCGCGTGCTGCGCCTCGGACCGCGGCCCATCCGCTTTTTCACGGGTCTGTTGTTCGCCGCGTGGCTCATGGACACGGTCGAGACCTGGCTCATCCTTCACGTGCTCGGCGTGCACATCGGATTCGTCGCGGTGTACGCGTTCGAGGCAGGGCTCTCGCTGGTGCGCAGCATGGCGTTCTTCGTGCCCGCCGGGCTCGGCGTACAAGATCTCGGCTACTTCGCCTTCTTCAGCGCGCTCGGCGTCCCCGACGCGGTCGGCGTCGGCGCGGCGTTCGTTCTCTTGAAGCGCACGAAAGAGCTCTTCTGGGTGATCGCCGGCTACGCGCTGTTGCTGTCGTTGCGCGTGAAGATCGCGCGCGGTCATTTCGATCGAGCTCGGACCGTCTGATCTCGCCGTTCGAGTCGGCGTCGTGCACCCCTCACTCCTCGGCCGAGACGACCGGAATGCGCGGGGCCCCGACCCCGCTCGCTCGCATCCAGCCGAATGTGGTTTCGAGTCTGAGGGGATTTGTGAGCCTTGAGGCCTCAAAGCACGTTTAGAAATAGCGAAAAATGCTCAGTTTCCATTCGGACCTTGATGCGTCAACGTAGCGGCGTCGAAACACGGGCGGAGAAGACCGAGCGCCCGCGAAACGGCCGGTGACAGCACACCGGCAAGAACGATCCATCCCCGACGACTTCGACGAACCTAGGTCGAATCAACTCAGCGAGCGAACGCCAATTCTCCCGTGAGA
>DASZVB010000115.1:0-1515 GCA_035547195.1 Polyangiaceae bacterium | reverse complement strand
CTTCATCGAGAACGGGGTGCGGAACTTCTACTCGGTGTCGATCAGCGGGTACCACATCGCCGAGGCCGGGGCGAACCCGATCTCGCAGCTCGCCTTCACCCTCGCCAACGGCTTCACGATCGTCGAGTACTACCTGGCGCGCGGCATGGAGATCGACGCCTTCGCGCCCAACCTGAGCTTCTTCTTCTCCAACGGGATGGACCCCGAGTACGCGGTGATCGGCCGGGTGGCGCGGCGGATCTGGGCGCGGGCCATGCGCGAGCGCTACGGCGCCTCGGAGCGCAGCCAGATGCTCAAGTACCACGTCCAGACGAGCGGCCGGAGCCTGCACGCGCAGGAGATCAGTTTCAACGACATCCGCACGACGCTGCAGGCGCTCTACGCGATCTTCGACAACTGCAACAGCCTGCATACGAACGCCTACGACGAGGCGATCACGACGCCGACCGAGGAGTCGGTGCGCCGCGCCGTCGCGATCCAGCTGATCATCAACCGCGAGCTCGGCCTGAACTACATCGAGAACCCGTGGCAGGGCTCCTTCGCGATCGAGGCGCTGACCGACCTGGTCGAGGACGCGGTCTACGCGGAGTTCGACCGGATCTCCGAGCGCGGCGGCGTGCTCGGCGCGATGGACACGATGTACCAGCGGGGGAAGATCCAGGAAGAGTCGATGTACTACGAGCGACTGAAGCACGACGGCACGCTGCCGTTGATCGGCGTCAACACCTTCCTCCCCGCCGACGGCGCCGGGGAGACGACCGAGGCGCTGGAGCTGATGCGCTCGACCGACGAGGAGAAGGACGACCAGATTGCCGCGACGCGGGGTTTCCAGGAGCTCGGGGCGGAGGGGCGCGAGGCGGCGCTGGCGCACCTGCGCGAGGTGGCGCGGGAACGCGGCAACGTCTTCGGGGCCCTGATGGAGGCGGTCAAGGTCGCCTCGCTCGGCCAGATCTCCGGTGCCCTCTACCAGGTGGGTGGCGAGTACCGGCGGAACATGTAGCGACGTCGGGTGGATGACCTGGGTAGCGTCGCCCCGATGGCCGCCGAGCCGCGCATCGTCTGCCTGGTCCCGAGCATCACGGAGTTGCTCTGCGATCTCGGTCTGTCGGAGCAGGTCGTCGGGAGGACCGGTTTCTGCATCCACCCCTGGGAGACGGTGAGGACGATCCCGAAGGTGGGAGGGACCAAGGACCTGAAGTTCGACCGGATCCGCGAGCTCGAACCGACCCACGTCGTCGTCAACGTCGACGAGAACCGTAAGGAGGACGCCGAGGCGCTGGCGGAGTTCGTGCCGAACGTGGTCGTGACCCATCCGCAGGAGCCGCGCGACAACCTCGCGCTCTACCGGCAGATGGGGGCGGAGTTCGCCCGCGCGGCCGAGGCCGAGGCGCTCTGCGGGCGCTTCGAGCAAGCCTACGAACGAGCCGCGGCGAGCGCCGACGCGGAGCAGCGCGTCCTCTATCTGATCTGGCGCGACCCCTGGATGACCGTCGCCCGTGAGACTTACATCGCTCA
>DASZVB010000114.1:0-120611 GCA_035547195.1 Polyangiaceae bacterium | reverse complement strand
GAAGATCTGACCTTCAACGTGGCCCTCCGCGGAACTGGCAGCTGCTCGATCCACGCCGACGTGTACAACAATCCGCACTCCGGCGCGGTGACGATCCTCGCCGTCCACGGCTTGTCCGAGCGCGGCTCGATGTGGCAACCGCTGACCGCGGCCATCTTCGCGGACAACGTCCTCGGACACGTGGTCAAGCGCGTGATCGCCATCGACATGCCCCTGCACGGCGGCAGCGGCGCGCCCACGCTGCCGAGCCCGACGAAGTTCGGCGATCTCACGATCGAGGACAACGCGAGCGTGGTGATCCAATCGATCGACGCGCTGCGCGGGCTGGGCAAGAGCGCGCAGATCATCATCGGGCACAGCATGGGCGGCCTCGAAGTCCAGACTTCTCAGGAAGAGCTGCTCTCCCAGAGCTCGAGCCTGGCGAAGCACGGAATCATCGGAGCCATCCTGCTCGACGCCGTGCCGGCGCTCGGAACACAGTGGACGATCCCTCCGGCGACCGACGTCTCCCAGTTCATCGTCACCGATCCCGTCCTAGGCACGTACCTGAATCTGCCCGCGGCGGCGGGACCGCTGACCGGTGGGTTCACGACGCTCGCGGGCACCATCGTCCCCGACGCGCCGAGCGCCGCGACCTTCGTCGCGAACGACTGGATCGGACCCGAGCCGCTCACGACCCTCCTCGAGCTGACGGGGACGAGCGCTCCGCTGGAGCGGCCGTTCGTGCGCAAGAACGCGTTTTCGATCAACTACGGCACCGTTCTGTCGGTCATCGCCGGCAGCCAGGACGTGCTGACGCCCATCGTCGACCAGCCCGCGCTGTACACGTACCTCACGGGCGTGCCGTCCACGGGGCTCACGCTCTACCGGCCGGTGGTCGCCGACGACGCGGTGCACTCCATGTACATCGCGAATCCGACCGGTCTCCTGTCCGCTCTGAAGAACGGCGTCATCAACTGACGCTCGCCGGCGTCGAGAGGGGTCGTGGTAACGCGGCCCCTCCCGCGCTTCCCTGCCACGAGGGCGCCGGCTGCATCGCGCCAGCAAGGTCGCCGGAAACTCGTCTCACGGCGCGCGAGCACGCGAGCCCCTGGTGCCCCCTGACGGCTGACGGTTGACCGCTGACGGCTGACCGCCGACCAGAAAGACTCAGCGCTTGCCGTAGTCGAGCACTTTGCCCTTCCGCTGGGCGAGGATGTACGCCTCCAGCGCGCGCATGCGAGGGTCGTCGGAGTCGAACGCTCGCCCGCGCACCGGGTGCTCGATGCACCAGTTGATCATGTCTCGCAGGAGCGCGACGCGGCCGAGCTGCACCTGGTACTTCGGGTACGTCTCGGGGTGCGTGTTCGCGGCGTGCGGGTGGCACATGTCGCAAGAGACGCCGATGGTGCTGCCGAGCGCGTCCGCGCTGTGGAACACCTCGGACCCCGCGAGCGCGACGCGCTCCGTCTCGGTCTTCCAGAGGGCGACGTCCTGTTCGGTGATCTGGCCATAGGTATGGCCGGATATCTGCCCGACCAGATCCTTGTTGTCCGCGGCCGGCTGCAACGTGTGCCGTTCGCGCTCTTCGGCCTCCCAGTTCGAGTTCGGGTTCTTGCGGAGCCACTCGGTCATCAGCGCCCCGGCGACCGAGGTCCCCGGCGTTCCCTTGGGCACGGTGACCTTCGTCTGTCCGTCGCAGAGCAGCACCTCGATGGGAGCCTCGGACGCCGCCGGCGCAGGCTGCGCCGCGGACGTGATGGGCGGAGCGGGATATTCCGGAAGCTGTCCGACCGACGCCGGAGCCGCGGGCTCGTGCTTCGCGCCGCCGCACGCGGTGGACAGCGCGAGCGCGGCGCCGGCCGTGGCCACGAGCCGCGCCGTTTTCGAGTCGAGTTTCGAACGGAGCATGCTGAGCATTCCCTTCACGATCAGAAGCTGCGCAACGTGGGCGGCGTCGGCTTGTCCGAGCGACCCCGCGACACGAGATAGTTCCGCGAAACGGTGACCGGATTGCGGTTCCAGAGGTTGTAGATCTTGTCGACGAGGCCGTCCGGCTGCACCACGACGGAACCATCCCCGCATCCATCCTGAGGATCGAACGGATTGGGGCGCCCCATCTGCACCGTGAGCTCCGGCAGCCCCTCGGGCGCGTAGGGCCAGGGCCAAGCCGTGGAGAGCATCCCGTGGAAGTAGATGTTCCCGATCCGATTCGTCAAAAGCTGGTGCGTGTGGCCGTGGATGACGACCACCGAAGAGAACCGGCGCAGGATCGCCTGTACCTGCTCCGCGTCGTCGGTCCAGAAATTCCACGGGCGGTACAGCTTGTAGAGCGGCGAGTGCGAGAAAACGACCAGCGGGGTGGCCGGAGAAACCTTCTTCAGGTCGTCGATGAGCCAGGCGCGCTGCGCGTCGCCGACCGTGAACCGGCCCTGGATACCGTTGTCGAGGCCGGCGACGGTCTTCATGCGCTCCATCGGCGTGAGGTTCCGCGCCGTCCAGAAATCCTGCTCGATGATGCTGTTCAGGACGACGAAGTGCACGCCCTTGTGATCGAACGAGTACGTCGGCTGCCCGAACAGCGACTGCCACTTCTCTCCCATGTCGAAGTACCAGTCGTGCTCCCCGACCATCACCCGCATCGGCCACTTGAGCGATTTCAGGATCTGCGCGCCGAGCTCGAGCTCCTCCGGCTGCCCGAGCTGCGCGAGATCGCCGCCGAAGAGGACGAAATCCGGCGGCGGGTCCATGGCGTTCACGTCGTCGACCGCGCGGAGCAAGGCGTTCACGAAGCGGTCGTTGAGCGTCTTCTTGTACAGGTGCGTGTCGGAGATGTACGCGAAGCGGAACGACTCCCGCTTCTTGTTCGCCTGGGCGTGGGCGATGGACACGGGCTGGAAGGAGTGCGGCGTGATGCCCGCGCCGGCGACGGCCGCGAGGGCCGCGGTGGACACCTTCATGAAGCTCCGGCGATCGAGCGACTTCAGGCCGGCGAAGAGCTCGGCGCGCTCGCGCAGGTGCTTCGTCTCGATGCTCTCGATGCGAGGCGACTTCTTCCGATCGTTCATTGTTTACCCGCGGTGCTGGGGGTGACCCGGTGTTCGAAGGGCAAGACCGCGCGCGTGGCCAGCGCGGGCTCCTTGAAGGGGCGTCGCTCGGCGGCGATCTGCCGCTGGCGCGCGAACTCGGCTCGATTTTCGTCGGCCAGGCGATCGTCGGTCAGCGTGAACAAGAACGCGACGAGCTGGTCGACTTCTTTGTCGGTGAGGTTCAAAGGCTCGATACCGCCGTCGAGGTAAGGGTTCGCTTCGCCGCCGCGGTTGTAGTGATCCACGACGTCCCACAAGGTGGCCATCGAGCCGTCGTGCATGTACGGCGCGGTCACCCCGGCGTTGCGGACCTGCGGTGTCTTGAAGGCGCCGATGTCGGACCGGTTCCGCGTCACCACGAAGCGCCCGAGCTCGGCGAGATCCGTCTGCAGCGACAGCTGGTCGATGGCTTCCTTCGTCGGGTTCTTCTCGAGCGCGGCGAGCGCCTGCCTGGCGAGCGCTTCGAAGTCCTGATGGCGCGCCGAGACGCCGATGTTGTGGAACTGATTGTCCGTGCCGATGGGGTTCTGGCTCGAGAGCTGGTGACAGCTCGCGCACCGCGCCTTGCCCTGGAAGAGCGCGAAGCCGGCGCGCGCGTCGGCGCTGATCGCCTCCGCCTGTCCGACGGCGAAGCGATCGAAGGGCGCCGAGAGGAACACCAGCGTGCGCTCGAACGCCGCGATGGCGCGACCGACGTCGTCGTACGTCGGCGCGCGCCCGAACGCGGCTTGAAAAGCAGGCGCGTACGTCGGATCCTTCGCTATCGCCGCGAGCACCGCTTTGTCGTCGGGCTGCGCCATTTCTATCGGGTTCAAGATGGGGAGCTTCGCTTGCTCCTCGAGCGAAGCGGCGCGCCCGTCCCAGAAGAGCGTCGCGAAGAAGAGCGCATTCATCGTCGTCGGGGCGTTGCGCCGGCCCAGCTTGTCGCCGACGCCCTCCGACGTGCTCCGTCGATCCGTGAGACCGCGGCTCGTGTCGTGGCACGTCGCGCACGACACCGTACCGTCCTTCGACAGACGCGCGTCGAAGTAGAGCCGCTTTCCGAGCGCGACCTGCGCTTCGGTGCCGGGGTTGTTGGCGGGGACGAGCGCCGTCCAGTACGCGGGGCTCACGAACGTCGGTCGCTCCGCCTTCGGCTGCTTGCCGATCCACGACTCGAGCACGACCATTTGCTGATCCACCGGAAGCGCGCCGTGGGGCGCGTTGCCGCCGCCGCTCGCGGGCGCCGTGGCTTGCAGCGACGTCGGTGCTTCGTTCGCGCGCGTCGCCGGAGCTTGCGCGGCGGCGGGGGCGCCTTGCGCTTGCGACGTGGGCGGCGCGACGGGCGGAGCCGGCGTCGGTTTCTGTGGCGGCGGCGTCGTCGCCGGCGGCGCTGCAGTGACGGGACCCGCGGAAGAAACTGGAGCCGCGGGTGACGCGGGCGCAGCGGGACGTTGCGGCGGCGCGGTGCTCGCGGGAGGCAGCGCCGCGCTCCCCCTCGGCAGCGACGCCGGCGCTGGCGAAGGCGGCGCGGCCGGAGCCGACGGAGCTGCAGGCTTCGTGGCGGAAGCCGGCGGCGCTGCAGGCGTGTCGCCGAACGCAATGCCGGCGCTCGCGATGGTGGCCACGGCTGCGATCAACGCAAGCGCGGCGCGCTTCGACACTCGGAGGCGGTCCGTACGAAAGAGTCCGGTCTTCATCATGGCGTCACGGGCTCGCAAGTGAGAACGACGTCGCATCGTCTTTTCTCCGCATCGGAAATGCAAGAACACGACGCCGCTGCGCGCCGTCCTTTTGTGCTTTCGACTCACGCTCGTCCAAGCGACCGGTGCCGTGGCCAAACGCCACGGCACGAATCGTCGCGCGCAATTTTTTTTGGACCGCGTGTCGATCCAACGCCGCGCCGAACGTCATCTCCCTGTGGCCCGATGAGAAGTGGCCACGGCGACCACGGAGCTGACGATGTCCAAACAGCGTGAAAATTCAGGTCCCGATAATCGGCTGTGCGCGAAGGACGCGCACGACGCCCCACCGCCACCGAGCAACGTGAGAAGCGCTGGTAGCGGCACGAGGTGGGGGTGACTGCCCGCATGAAACGCGTGCGAAGGGGCGTGCCGCGAATGTGCCCAGTTGCCCGCATGGCCGGACGCTGGTAGCTGAGCAAAGCGGCCAGAAACGATCTCCATGTCACGATGGTTCTCAGCGCTCGCGTCCTGTACCGTTCTCTTCGTGGGCGCTGCTGCGTGCGGCAGCGACAACAAGAATCAGGGCTTTTCGTCCGGCGTCGATGGGAACACGATGCTCGGCAATCTGACGCCCGCGCAGCAAGTCACGATTTGCCAGAACCAAGCGGCGTACGTTCACGCCCACGTCGATACGACGTCGCTCACTCGCTTCATCTGCGGACTGACGCCGGCGGTGCTCTTCGCCGCGAACGATCAGGCGTGTGAGCAGGCGCTCGACAGTTGCGTCAATTCTTTCTCGCTCATGGTCGACGTCAACGTGCCGGCGTCGACGAGCTCGCAGACCGTTTGCACGACGGGGTCGATCGCTCAGTGCCAGGGCACCGTCGCCGACTACGAAAAGTGCGTCGACTCCCTCGCTAACGTGCAGCTGACCATCGGAACGGATTTCTCCTGCGGCCAGCGCACGCAGTATCAGGCGAACCCGCTCGTCGGCGTGGACGCCTGCGCCGCGGTCGGCCCTGCCTGCACCGCGGCGAGCCAGCCCCAGGTGCGTTGATCGTGGCGAACGCCCCGGTTCGGGGTCGCGACGGGAGCGATCGCTCGCGAACGCCTCCGTTCGCGACCTCTCGCGTCGTTTACGCGTTGATTCGGACTGAATCATCCCAACGCGACAAAAGCGGGGTTTCCGTTATTCGAGCACGCCACCAGGTTGCGCTCATGCATTCGCCTTGGCGCTAGGGCGTCAGGAGGCACTCGAAATGCAGGAAAAGATAGTCGCCGATCAGCCAACTTCTCGGTTGGGTGTCGGACGCGAGACCACCCGTGCGTCCATCGCCGCCATTTTTTCTACAGGGGCGCGACAAAGGATTTTTCATCATGAGTCGTTCGATCGTCAGAGGTTACGTACGCAATCCACTTCTTGCCGGTGCCTGCATCGTCGTAGGGCTCGCAGGGTGTAGCTCGGGCGACAAGGGTACCGGTACGACGCTCCCCGCCATCGGAACGGGCGGCATCTACGGCGCGGGCGGAGTGGCCGCCGGCGGCGCGGGCGCTACGCCGGCCACCACCGGCACGGGCGGCACCCCGACGACGAGCGCCGGCGGAACGCCCGTCGGTAACGGCGGCGCGACTCCGGTCGGTAACGGCGGCACGACCCCGATCGGTAACGGCGGCACCACCACGACGACCACGGGCGGCACGTCCGGCACCGCGGGAACGACGGACACCGCTGGAGCCGGGGGCGTCGGTGGAACGGGCGCAGGCGGCACGAGCGGCGCGGCGGGTGGCGGCGGCACCTCCGGCGCAGGCCCCACGCTGGTCCACTGCGATCAGAAATCCGAAACGGCCGCGATGCCCGAGCTCCGAGCGTGCGGAGACATGACCGGCGTGAAAGGCGTGGACGTCATGTTCGGCCCTGCCGGCGCACAGATGGACGTCAATGTCGGGCAGGGTTTCGAGAACACCGACCCGAACGACAACGCGACGTGTCCCGGATTCGCCGCGCTCTTCATGGAGCCCTCGGACGAAACGGCGCAGCTGCTCGACGTGGGAACGCAGCCGTGCACCGCGACGGCGCCGAACACCGGCACTTGCCTCGACTTCAAGCTCTACAGCGCGTACCACCCGGCGATCTGGCCGTCGGGGAAGATCCCGGTCATCTCCTGGGCGAACGGCACCTGCGCTCAGCCGGAAGGCTACGGTCCGCTGCTGCGCTACGTCGCGTCGTACGGCTTCTTCGTCATCGCCGCGAACTCCCGCGAAGTCGGGACGGGCAAAGAGGTGCTCCATGCGCTCGACTACGCCGCGGCGGCGAACATGGATCCGAAGAGCCCGTACTACGGCAAGCTCGACCTGGATAAGGTCGGCGTCATGGGTCACTCGCAGGGCGGTGGAGCAACCGTGACGGCGGCGAGCGACAGCCGCGTGAAGGCGGTCATCATCTTCAACGCAGCCAACAGCGCCTCGAAGCCGTTCCTCGCCGTCTCGGGCGACATGGACATCTTCGCGACGAGCCCCACGGCGATGGGCGCGGCGGTCAACGCCGCCTCGGAAGCCGCGTTCCTCTACTATCACAACCCGGTGGGCGCCTCGGCGGACTCCATCAAGGGCCACCTCGTCCTCATGCTCAGCCCCGAGCGCGTCGTCGAGCAGACCAAGAACTGGTGGCAGGCGGTGCTGAACAACGACCCCACCGCGAAGATGTACATGGAGAACCTGAAGAGCGTCGCGAACGACTACGACTACGGCGAGCACGGTCTCTGATCGTCGCTGCACGGGCCGCATGACGAAGCGGCCTGCTCGGAGGGCGTCGCCAACGCGGCGCCCTTCGAGTTTTGAAACTACGAAAGCGGCGCGCGCGTGCCGTTTTGTACTGCCATCGCGCTACGGCGCTCACGCGCAACCTTGACCCCTCAAGGTTGAAAATTACTTCGAACAATCTCGCCTGTTTCCACCGCCACCTTGCCCCCTCAAGGTTTTCCCGCGCACACACGCATGCGTTTCAATCTCGATTTCGCGCCTCCTACGTCGCCATGCCGCACTCCACGCGATAGCGTTCGAGTTGGTGGCGCCTCACTGGAACGGGCGCGGCGCTGCCCCAACACCGTCACCAGCGCAGACAAACTCCGTCACCGGCGTCCCCACACCGCGCCGGCGCCCCACTGAAAAGAGCGCGCCGCCTGATCGCGGCGCCAAACCTCACGGCATCGGATGCGCCTTCATCATGGCCCACCCGAGCTTCGGATCCCCCGTGACGTGACTGCCGCCAACGGCGGTGCACAATGTAACCTGCACTCCGGCGTCGCACTTCGAATACGTCATGCAACCATTGCCGCTGTCGACGGGCATGTCGGTACAGTTGTCGAGCATCGCCCATTTCTGGAAGGTGCCCTGCGCACCCAAGAAGTGAATGGTGACGGGCAAGCCGTTCGGCGGATTCGAGGCGCCGCCGGCATAGGGGACGATGGGGTCCGCGGTTCCGCGGAACGACATGACGGTGATGGGCCGCGCGGGGTGGCACGGCTCTTCGCTGTCCTGGAGTAGATCGAAGGCGCTCGGGACGACGGTGGCGAACACGTCGGCGGCGTTGCACCCGAGGTAGTGCGACATGCCGCCGCCCATGGAGTAGCCGGTCGCGTACACGCGCTTGGTGTCGATGCACCCTGCGTTCTCGAGCTTCTGCACGAGCGCCTTTGCGAAACCGAGGTCGTCGACCGTGCGCGATTGCGTGCAGCAGGGCCCGATGTTCCACGCATTGTCGATGCCGTTCGGCCAGGCGATGACGAACCCTTCCGAATCGGAGAGCGCCAGGTACCCCGAGTTCGCCTTCTCGAAATTCATGTCCGTGAGAATCGGGTGCCAGTCGAGCACGAGCGGCACGGCGGTGTTTCCCGTGTAGCTGGCGGGCACGTGGAGCAAATACTGGCGCTGCACGCCCCCGACGGAGATCGTCTCGCTCGTGTCGCCGGGTTTGAGCGTCGCGGTCGACAGACACGTCATGGGCATGCCGCCTTGACCACCGGCACCGGAAGCTCCCGCGCTCGCGCCGCTGCCACTGCTGCCGCCGTTCGCTGCGCCGGCCATGGGCGCGGCGCCGCCGCTCGCGATGGTCCCGCCCTGGCCGATCGGAACGCCGCCGCTCGAGGGGGTCGCGATACCACCGCCGCCGGGAGTCGAGCCGCCCATGCCGACCACGCCACCACCACCCGGCACGGCGCCGGAGGATGGACCCGCCGCGACGCCGGCGCCGCCGGACGAGGCGGTGCCACCGCTCGACGGACCGCCGCCGGCGGAGGGCGCGCCACCTGTGGCCGTCGCTGGCAATCCGCCCGCGCCACCAATGGCCGCCGGCGAGTTACCCCCGGAAGACGAGCTACAGCCGATCACACAAACCAGAACGGCGGTTCTTCCGAGACTGCTCAAGTCGAGGCGAGCGTGCTTCATGGGTCTCGAGCGCTTTACGACGTGGTAACGAGGCTCGCACTCAGAAAACGGATCGGGGGTTTCACGAAATGGTGGTGCGCCGCTGAAGGGCATAACGCAGCGGCGTCGTCCCATACACGCGACGGAACGCCGTCGACAAATGCGTCTGGCTGCAGAATCCAACGCGGAACGCGATCTCCGTGACGCTGCTTTCGCCGTCGTGCAGAAGGCGCGCGGCTTCGGCTACGCGCTGCGCAATGACGTATTGATGCGGCGATGCCCCGAATGCGCGACGGAAGAACACCGAGAATTGACGCGTGCTGAGCCCCACTAGGCTCGCGAGCTCCACGACGGAGAGCTCTTCGTTCAGGTGCTCCGCCACGTGGCGCTTCAAGCGGCGTTGCTGCTGCTCCGAAAGCCCGCCGCGGATCACCGACGGCCGCGAAGCGACGCGGTCCATGGCGTAGTCGAGCAGCGCCATCGACAAAGACTCGGCGTGGAGCCGCCCGCTCGGCGCGCCCTCCGCGACCTCGCGGCGCATGACCTTCGCCAATGCGAGCATGGTTTCGTCGCGTGGAAGCGCCGGAGTCCGCCCGAACTCCGGCGGCGCGCCGTCGAGCGACAACCGATGAAACCACTCCCTCGGCACGTTCACCGCGACGGCCTCGGCGTTGCCGGTGATGCTCAGGATCTTGCGGCGGTCGTTGCCCGAAAGAAATGAAGTGGTGCCCGCGACGGAAGTGAAATGGATGTCGCGCGTCTTGCCGCGCACGACGATGTCCACGCTCCCCTCCACGATCACGAGCAATCCCACCTCGTTCTCGATGGGCCCGGATTCTCCGACGTCGCTGACGGATTGCATGCGGTGTACTTCGAACGGCACACCGGCCCACGGCGTCGCCTTCGAACACACCAGCGGCGCGCCGCCCGAGCCGAGCACGAGAGGCCGGCGCGATCCGGCAAGGTGCATCATGATCCGCTGCGACATCCGAACTTCGTCTTCGGATCTGTGCGCCAGGAACGAGGCGAGCGCCACACTTTCTCCGACGCGCTCGTTCATGACAGCTGCGCTCCGATTCGTGAGCGCGCGCGAAGCCCGGCTCGCCCTACTCGTTCGAACGCTCGCATGACACGCAAATCCCCCGGCTTTTTCGTCGTTGCGCTCGGCGCTCTGGCTTGCACCTCGAACGCCGGCAACACGCCTTTGGGCAGCGCGGGCGCGGGTGGCACGACGTCTGCGATGACTCCGGCGGGCGGAACGATCACGAGCGGAGGTGCACAAACATCAACCGCTGGAGCACAAGCCGCCAACGGAGGCGCGACCGCGCCTCCCGCGAGCGGCGGAACGACACCAGTGACGGGCGGCGCAAGCACGGGCGCAGCCTCGAGCGGCGGCTCCGCTGCGGTCAGCTCCATGGGCGGCTCGAGCGGCGTCGCGCAAACGAGCGCGGGTGGCGTCATGCAAACCGGCACAGGAGGTTCCACGGCGATGGGCTCCGGCGGCAGCAGCGGCGCGATGGGAACAGCCGGCGCGACGAGCACGGATGGCGGCGCGACGTCCGACGACGACAAGATGCTGATCCCGGATCCGTCCTGGACCTGCGGCATGCCGGACGGCATTCCGCCGCCCGCCACCGGGAAGCTCGTCCTCGAGGCCGACGTCACTCTCGGCAACATCTACGACATCGGTGACACGCAGTACGGACACCGGCATCTCATCGAGATCGACGGCGGCACGGTGAAAGGACCGAACATCGACGCGACGCTGCGAACGGGCGGGCTCGACTGGCAACTGACGCTGACGAACGGCGCGCTCGAGGTCGAGGAAGTCAACATCCTCACGACGACCACCGGAGCGGCGATCTACCTGCGCAACTGCGGCACCGCGGCGAAGAGCGGAGACGTCGTGCGCACCGTCCCGGACTTCGAGGCGCCGAGCGGCGGTCCGTACGACTTCCTCAACACCGGCAAGTTCGTCGGAACCCGCGAGCTCGACATGACGAAGAAGACGTTGAAGCTCACCGTCTACGATGTCTCGATGGCGACGCCGCCGCAGGGCGACGCCGTGAAAATCGTCGACCCCGAAGGCCTCCCGAATCAGACCTGGGACTGCAAACCCGCGGCGGGCACGAAGGGCGCGACGGTCTACATGGAGTCGGTGGGGATCGGCGACGGCAGCGTCACGGTCGGCGCGAGCAAGCGGGGCACGCGCAACATCATTCCGATCACCGGCGGGACGACGACCGGGCGCATCGCCGGATCGGTGCTCGCCGGCGGCGCCGATTTCCAGCTCATCGGGACGAGCTTCGTCCTCGACGCGCGCTACACGCTGCACACGAGCGATGGGGAGTACATCATCGTGCGTAACTGCGGACCGCTCGGAGCGCTGGTCCCGGTATTCGAAACGCGCAAGGACGGAAACTACGCCTGGGTCAACGACAACCACTGGCTCAGCTCGGATCCGACCGTCGTCCCCGGTGCGGTCGACCTGACCATCTACGAAGGCGGGATATGACGCCGGCGCGCGGGTGCTTCGGGCGATTACTTTCATGACCAGCTACTCGCGAGCGCGCAACGATAGTTCGTATACGTACCTTCGCTTCCGCATCGATACCCACTACTACGATACGAGCTCTACCGCTGCTGGCGCACGAGCGCGCCGCCCGCATCGCCGGCGTCTGCTCACATAGCCGGATGTTGGATCGTCTCTCGACGACGGTGCACTAGGGACGCTCGTGCGTCCACTTGACGACGGGCGACTCATGACCATGTTCCATCCGCCGTGCTCACGTTTCGCTGCCGTAACTGTTCGGCCTTCAACCGGGTTCCGGAGTCCAAAAAGGACGAGAAACCGGTCTGCGGGCGCTGCAAGACACCGCTCGAGACATCGGGCGCGCCGCAAGAGGTAACGGGGGCCGAGCTCGCGGACATCATCGCAGAGTCGCCGGTACCCGTCCTGGTCGACTTCTGGGCCACGTGGTGTCCACCGTGCCGCATGGCGGCGCCCATCCTGGATCGAATCGGCCGCGCCAGGGCCGGCCGCCTGCTCGTCGTGAAGCTCGACACCGACCAAAACGCGGACGCAGCGGCCCGACACGCCATCCAGAGCATCCCGGTGTTCGCCGTCTTTCGAGACGGCAAAGAAGCGCAGCGACAAGTCGGGTTGCCGAGCGAAGCCGCGCTGGCGCAGTGGGTCGACCGTAACGCGCTCGCGGCGTGACCCATGCACGCGCCGGCGCCCGAGCGCTGGGGCGAGCTCCCGGCGCCCTACGGCGCGCCGGCGGTGTTCGCCTTCGTGATACGACCGACGCGCGGCGCCGGGAACGGTCGTGGCAACTTCTTCACGTACTCGGCGAGCGCCTTCACGTCGACGGGCCCCGGAGCGCGGTTCGTCCCCTGCGCCAGGACGGTGAAGTTATCGCCACCGCCGAGCATGTAGTCGTTGACCGCGACGGCATAGGATTTGGCGCGAACCACCGGCGCTCCGGTGGAGTCGCGCACCTGGACCACGCGCGCGCCGCCTTCGGCGACGTGCGAATCCCAGGTATAGGTGAGACCTGAAACCTGGAGCATGCGTCCCCCGGCGGGTTGCGACGCGCCCCATTGCTGGTTCAGCAAGTCGTAAATCTGCTGGCCGCTGAGCGCGATTTTCACGACCGTATTTCCGAAGGGCTGAACCGCGAACAGCTCGCCGTACGTCACCGGGCCGGCGGCGAGATCGTCACGAATGCCTCCCGGGTTCACGAACGCGAAGGCGGCGTCGACGGAGACGCGCTGGGCGTCGGCGACGAGATCGCCGAGCGGCGATTCCCCCGCGTCGTTCCGCTCGCGAGCAAGCCGTGACTTGGATTCGCCGAGCACGACGCTACCGATGGGCGCCGCGACTTCGTCCGCCTTCGCGACGATCTGCGCGACGGCGGGATCCGGCGCGACGCCCGCGTCGGCGAACGTCGTGACGATGCGCGCCGATTTCGCCACGACGTCCTTCGTTCCCGCGTCTATCGTCAGATCTATGTCGTCGTAGGCCGTGCCCGCGGCGAAGGCCTGCGCCACGAGGATCGGCACGCCGTGCGCATTCGGGAGCATCGCGTTCGTGAAATGATGGGTGTGCCCGGAAACGACGACGTCGACGTCGTCGTCGAGGCGCGCGAGGACGGAGAGAAAGGCGCCGGTGGGTGGCGGCGCCTGTGGGTCGGTCGGCCCAGTGTAGCTCTTCTGTGTGAGCCCGTCGTGAATCGCAACGATTATGGCGTGGACGCCTTTCGCCGCGAGCTCGTGAACGGCGCCGTTGATCGCGTCCGCCTCGTCCAGAAATTCCACGCCGGCGATGCCCGGCGCACGGACGATCGACGGCGTCGTCGCCAGCGTCGCGCCGACGATCGCGACGGGAACACCCGAGACGCGATGGATGACGTAGGGCGGCAAGAAAGAACGCCGCGTCGCGCGATCCACGACGTTTGCGCAGACATAAGGGAAGCGCGCGCCGCGCCACGGCCGTTCGATGAACGGTCCCTTCGCGGAGTCGCCGCCGTGAACGAGCCGAAGCAGCTCCGTCGTCCCTTCGTCGAACTCGTGATTTCCCAGCGTGCCGACGACGTTGCAGTCGGCGTTCGTCCTGTCGTCGTAAGAGCACGCGGCGTTCGCGAGCGTGTTCAGGAACTGAATCGCCGGCTCGTCCTTCAGCAGCGACGAGTCGAGCGGCGAAGCGCCCACCAGGTCTCCCGCATGCACGATGATCGTGCGATCTTCCATGCCCGCCGCCGCGCGGCGAAGGTACGACGCCAGCACGGCGGCGCCGCCCACCGGACGGCCTTCGAACACCTTCGACGAGAGCTGGCCGTGAAAATCGTTGATCCCGAGCACCTTGAGCTGAATTAGCTGCGCGGCAGCCGGCGACGCCGGCAGAGACACCGACGCCGATGGCGGCGGCGGATTGGGTCGTGGTCCCGAACGCGTGGGTCCGCGCACACCACCACACGCGGGGACGGCGAGCCCGATCGCGACGCACGCCACGGCGAAGCGAAGCATCGTCATCTCGCGGCGATTCGCAGGATCTCTTCGACGTCCTCCGGACCGTGGATCGGCCTCGGATTCGCGCGGACGCCGCGGTCGTGCATGGTGTGCTCGGCGATGGAACGGAATCGCGACGGATCGACCCCGACGTCTCGTAGACTCGCGGGAAGCTCGAGGTCGCGGCAGAGGCGACGCACGGCTTCGGCCGCGCTCTCGCCGTCGTCTTCGAGAAGAGTCGCTATCAGCTTGCTGCGCTCGCCGAGGACGCTTTCGTTCCATTCCAGGACCGCGGGGAGCATGACGGCGGAGGTCATGCCGTGCGGGACACCGAGCGAACCGCCGAGCGTGTGACCGATTGCGTGGCTCGCGCCCAGGCCAGAACCGGCGCTCGCGCCGGACATGGCGAGCCACATCCCAATCTGGCAATCGAGCCGCGCGTCCAGATCTCGCGGCCTCTGCTTGCTCTCCCGGAGCGCGCGAGACAGACGGCGGAGCCCAGCCTCGGCGAGCGCGTCGGCGTACGGCGCGCGCTTCGGGTTGGTGAGTTGCTCGACGGCGTGGTCGACCGCCTTGAGACCGGTGGAGAACCAGAGCGCCATCGGCGTGTCGAGCGTCGCGCTCGGATCCAACACCACGCATCGCGGCGCCAGCAACGGATGATGATAGCCCTCCTTGGCGTGACGAGAGGCGTCGGTCACGCCGGCGAAATGCGTGAACTCCGCCGCGGATAACGTCGTGGGGACGGCGATCATGCGTACGCGAAGCTCGAGCGACGCTGCGCGGTTGCCCTCCGATGCGCGATACGCGTCGAGCTCACCGGGCGACGAAAGCCCGGCCGCGAGACAAATTTGCATCACCTTGGTCGCGTCGATGACCGACCCGCCGCCCAGCGCGACGAGCAGATCGCAGCCGGCTTCACGCGCGCGCGCCGCGCCCTCGATGACGTCCTCCCGCGGCGAATGGGCGCGCACACCGCTGAACGACGAGACGACACGGTCGCCGAGCGCAGCGCGAACCCGCTCGGCCAGGCCGCCTTCACCGCCCAGCGAACGTGAAGTCACGAGCCCTAACCGCTTCGCGCCGGACGCGTCAGCCCGAGCCGCCACGACGGTCGCCGCGGGTTGCCCATAGACCACCTCTTCCTGCCTCGAATTCCGATGCGTACCGTTCAACATGGTCGCTCACTCCTTCGCCACTTCGCGTCAGCCGAGGCGCGGGTAATCTGTGTATCCAAGAACCAGCGGCCCGGGTAGCATTCCGTTGCTCGGCGCGCCCGCGCGCGCCGTCGAAGAGGCGAATTGAGCCCGACGTACGATCTCGTGATCCGCGGCGGTGTCGTCGTCGACGGCACCGGACGCGAGCGGTTCCACGCCGACGTCGCCGTGCGCGACGGACGTATCGCGGCGATCGGCGACGTGAGCGGACGGGGGAAGGAAGAGCTCGACGCGCGCGACAAGCTGGTGACGCCGGGCTTCGTCGACATCCACACGCACTACGACGGACAGGTTACCTGGGACGAGCGACTGTTTCCGTCCTCGGTTCACGGCGTCACGACCGTCGTCATGGGTAACTGCGGCGTCGGCTTCGCGCCGTGTCGTACGGCGGATCACGATCGCCTGGTGCGATTGATGGAGGGCGTCGAGGACATTCCCTTTCCGGTCCTGACCGAAGGGCTCCCGTGGACGTGGGAGAGCTTCCCGGACTATCTCGGCGCCCTCGAACGCCGGCGCTTCGACGTCGACGTCGGAGCGCAACTGCCGCACGCGGCGCTGCGGGTCTACGTCATGGGCGAGCGCGGCGTGCAGCGCGAAGCGGCGACGCCGGACGACATCGCCGCGATGAGCGCGCTCGCGGAAGAGGCCGCGCTCGCCGGCGCTCTCGGGTTCTCCACGTCGCGCACGTTGAATCACCGCACGAGCGACGGCCAGCCGACGCCCACCTTGCTCGCCGGCGAGGACGAGCTCATCGGGATCGCTCGGGGCTTCGCGCGCGCGAACAACGGGGTGCTGCAATTCGTCTCGGATTTCATCGATCCCGACGCCGAGTTCGACATGCTCCGGCGCATCGTCGAACGCTCCGGGAGGCCGCTCTCGTTCTCGCTCGCGCAGAACGCGCGCGCGCCGGCAGCGTGGCGACGCCTGCTGAACCGGCTCTCCGAAGCGACCTCGCAGGGCTTGCCGATGCGCGCGCAAGTGTGCGGCCGCGCGGTCGGCATCCTCCTCGGGCTGGAGCTGACGCTGAACCCGTTCTCGCAGCACCCGAGCTACCGCTCCATCGCCCACCTCGATTTTCGAGGACGCCTGCAGCGCCTTCGAGATCGCGCGTTTTGCGCGCGCTTGCTGGAAGAAGCGCCGGCGGAGCGCGGCCCGCTCACCCGACTCGTCAAGAGCTTCGCCAACGTCTTCGTCGTGCGGGAGAAGCCCGACTACGAGCCTTCCGCGGAAGACTCGCTCGCCGAGATCGCCGCGCGAACGGGCGCGACGCCGCTGGAAGTCGCGCTCGCGCACATGCTCACTCGCGACGGGCGCGGGATGCTCTACGTGCCGTTTCTGAACTACGCCGATGGTTCGCTCGACTGCTGCTACGAGATGCTCACGCATCCGGACGCGGTCATCGGCCTCTCCGACGGCGGCGCTCACGTGGGAATGATCTGCGACGGCAGCTTGCCGACGTCGAACCTGACGCACTGGACACGAGACCGCACGCGAGGCGAACGGCTATCGCTCGAACGCGTCGTCCGGATGCAGACGCGCGACACCGCGCGCGCCATCGGGCTCCACGACCGCGGCGAGCTCGGCGTCGGCCTCCGCGCGGACGTGAACGTCATCGATTACGATCGGCTCGCGCTGCACGCGCCGGAGGTCGTCTACGATCTGCCCGCGGGCGGACGGCGATTGCTGCAGCGGGCGGACGGATACGTCGCGACGATCGCAGCCGGGGAAGTGACGTATCGCGAAGGGCAACCGACGGGGGCGCTGCCCGGGAGGCTCGTGAGATCCCGGACGCCTCGCATCCCCGAGTAGAACCGAGCGGAGACACACCCGATGACACCCTGCGTCCTCGAGACGAGCTGCGAGTGGAGAGCCGAAGACGTCGCCGATCCCGCGCGCTGGACGGAGCTCCTGACGCCCGGAGAGATCGCGGAAATCGACGGCGCGATCGCCGCTTGCCGCGGCAAGTCCGCCGATCTGCTGGCCATCGGCAAAGACGATTTCCCGCTGCCGACTCTCGGGGGACGCCTCTCGCGGATCGAGAAGGAGCTCATGGAAGGGCGCGGCTTCGTGTTGATCCGCGGATTGCCCCGGGAGCGGTACACGAACGACGAGATGTGCCTCGCGTACTGGGGGATCGGCGCTCACCTCGGCACGCCGTGGCCGCAGAATCACCACGGACACCTGCTCGGCGACGTCACCGATCAGGGAAAGACGCTCGCGGATCCGACGGCGCGCGGCAACGAGCTCGGCAGCATCGGGCTCGAGTACCACTGCGACGGCTCGGATTTGATCGGACTATTGTGCCTTCAGACCGCGAGCTCGGGAGGCCGCTCCGCGGTCGCGAGCTCGGTCGCGCTGCACAACGAGCTCGTGCGCCAGAGGCCGGACCTCGCGCGCGAGCTCTACGAGCCGCAGCCGTACGACTTCCGCGGCGAACAGCCGCCGGGGAGCCGCGGGTGGTACCCGATGCCGGTCTTCACGCGCTGGGGCGACCGCCTCTTCGTGCGCCTGATCTCGGCGTACATCCTGGCTTCGCAACGGCACGAGGACGCGCCGCGCCTGACGCCGGCCGCGCGCGAAGGGCTGAAGTGGCTACATCACGAGTCGGAGAGCGGCCGCTACAGCGTGATGATGGACTTCCTGCCCGGGGACATGCAGTTCATCAACAACTACCACGTGCTGCACGGACGCACGCCGTATGAGGACGATCGCGCGAGCGGCAAGGTGCGTCACCTGAAGCGCCTCTGGCTCGAGACGAGCGTGCTGCAAGATCGTCCGCCCCATTTCCGGAACCACGGTCGGCGGCACTGGGCCGCGAAGAAGTCGATCAGCCGGCTCGATCGCGCGAGCTGAGCGTCACCCGAAATCCACCTCGCCAATCGGTAGCGCGCCGTCTCGAAGCGCGAACGCTACCGCGGCGATGTCGGCGTCCATCGGTCGATCGAAGGTGAGCGGCGCGACGAGACCGCGGACCGCGGCGTGAAGCACGGCGGAGCGACCGCCGGGTCGCGGTCCGCCGCGCAGCTCGAGAGCCTGACACAGAGCGAGGAGGTGAATGGCGGCGACGGTCTCGGTGAGCTCCACGGAACGCCGGAGATCGCGCGCGGCGATGGTTCCCATGCTCACCTTGTCCTGGTTGTGGCTCTCGGTGCTGCGAGAGAAAGCGCTCGCGGGCATCGTGAGCTTCAACGCCTCGGCCGTCAGCGCGGACGCGGTGATCTGCATCGCCTTGAAGCCGTGGTGAAGCGCGGCAGGAGCGCCCTCGCCGCGCACCAGGTCACGCGGCAGGCCGTCGTTCGTCACCGGATTGCAGAGCAGCGCGAGCTGACGATCCAGAAGATCGGCGACGCTCGCGACGCAGGTCTTCAGCATGTCGGCGGCCTGGGCGACGTGGCCTCCGTAGAAATTGCCCGAACGAAGGACCGCGCCGGTATCGGGGTCGACGACGGGGTTGTCGTTCGCCGAATTGATCTCGACCTCCAGAAACCGGCGCGCGAGCGGCAGCACGTCCGAAAGGACGCCGATGACGTGAGGCGCGCAGCGCAGCGAGTAGCGGTCTTGCAGGCGCGCGTCCTGGGCGCGCTGCGGGAGCTCCGGGCTCGAGTCTTCTCGGATCCAGCGAGCGACCGCTCGCTGTCCGGGGTGCGGCTTCGCCACGAAGATGCGATCGTCGTACTGGCCGACGTCACCCTGGAGCGCCTCGACGGCGAGGGCGGTGAGCGCCGCCGCGGTCCGCGCGAGGCGGCGCGCGCGCAAGAACCCGAGCGCGGCGATCGCCGTCATGGCGCTGGTGCCGTTCATGAGCGCGAGCGCCTCCCGGGGCGAAAGCGCGAGCGGCGTCAGCGAAGCGGCCCCGAGCGCTTCCGTCGCGCTCGTCTCCCGGCCGCGGAACGTGACCGTCCCCTCGCCGGCGACGGCCGCGGCGACATACGCGAGCGGCGTCAGATCTCCACTGGCGCCGACGGAGCCCTCCTCGGGGATGCACGGCAAGATGTCGTGGTGGAGCAGGGCCGCAAGCGCTTCGAGGACCCGCGGGCGCACCGCGGAATGACCGCGCGCCAGCGCCGAAAGACGCACGACGAGGATGGCGCGCGTTTCCACGGCGTCGAAGCGACGACCGGTCCCGCATTGGTGGTACCGAAATAGATTCCGGGCGAGGCGCTCGCCGTCGCGCGCCGGCACCTCGTTGAGAACGGCGTCGCCGAATCCGGTGGTGACGCCGTAGACGCGTTCACCACGCGAGACGGCTTCGTCGAGGACGCGCGCGCCGCGTTCGAGGCGCTCGCGGAACGACGGGCTCTCGTCGAGCGTGACGCGGGCGCGGCCGAGCGCGACGTCCGAGACGTCTTCCAAACCGAGCGGCGTCGCGCCCACGGTGACGGAGCCCGCCCTCGCCGTCGCGCGCGGCCGTTCGAAATGTTCGTTCATGCCGCATCATACCCGCCGGCCGTGCGAAGTCTCGCACACCGGTCGGCGGCTTCCTCTGGTATCGTCGCTCCGTGATCCGCGGCGCGCACGTCATCATCTACAGCAAGGACGCCGACGCCGATCGCGCGTTCTTCCGTGACGTCCTGAACTACGAATCGGTCGACGCCGGCCACGGCTGGCTCATCTTCGCCTTGCCGCCGGCGGAGCTCGCCGTGCATCCTTCGGACGAGAACGACACGCACGAGCTCTACTTCATGTGCGACGACGTCCATGCGTTCGTCGCCGACATGACGAAGCGCGGCGTCGCTTGCACCGCCGTGGAAGAGCTACGTTGGGGTTCGCTCACGCGCGTCGCGCTGCCAGGTGGCGGTAAAATCGGCGTATACCGACCGAAGCACGGGTCGCCGCTCTGAACGTTACACGGTGTGTGTCCATCCTACACCGCGATTGCGCGCGGAAATCGCCGAGTGTCGAGTCGGGTGGACACTCGCGAAGCGGTGAGCCTTCGCTGTACAATCGAAGACGGCGAGAGGCTTCAGGGGATCGAACGTGCAATCGGCGCAGGCGAGAGCTCAGTCATCCGGGACGTGGTTCGTCGAGCCTCCGTGGACGGCGCCCTTGGAGATCCGAACGGCGCTCCAGACCGTCCCGGCAGCGGCGACGATATCCGGCATGTTCATCGCCCCGCTCGTGCTCGAGGCGAAGCGACTCGGCGTGCAATTGCCCTCCGCGCGCGAACGATACGTCCCCTACCGTTTCTATCCGCTCATCGAGCACGTGCAGGTGCTCGTCGAGACGTGTGAACGCATCCACCCGATGCTTCCCATCCGCCAAGCGCTGCGCAAGCTCGGCCGCGGCGCGCCCAGGGCGCTCGTTTCCTCGACGCTCGGCAAGGTCGTGCTCGCGGGCGCCGAAGGCGTGCACGACGTCGTGAACGCGATGGCGAAGGCGTATCCGCTGAACGCGCGACCGAGCCGCGTCGACGTCCTGGAGCGCAGCCCGGGCCGGGCGATCGTACGCCTGGAAGAAGTGCACTACTTCATCGACTCGCACCACGTGGGCGCGTTCGAGGGCGCCCTGCGCTACGCGGGCGTGGACGGTCGGGTCCTCATCGCCGCTCGGGGCCCGGCGTCTGCGGATCTTCTGCTCGAGTGGGACGCGCGCGAGCAGACGCCGTCGCGGCGCGTTTGAACGGGCGCGTCGATTCGACGAGAGCACCGGCGCATCGCACCGGCGCCCTCGTCCGTAGTAGCTAGCCGCGGCTCACTGGCAGTTCGTCACGTCGATGGTGTCCGACGTGGCTCCGGTGACGTGCACGGACACGTCGACGTCGTTCGTGCAGGTCGCGTTACGCGTGAGCGTTCCCGCGTTCGACTTCGAACAATCGCGGGGACCGGAGAAGATGTTGCCGCGCGCCTTCAGCGTCGCGCCGGCGTTCCTCGCGACGTTCAGGCAGATGCCCGCTCCGCCATTCGGATTCTGGCCCAGCGACGCCTGCAAGACGTTCGCGCCGGCGCTGCTCGACGAGCCGAAATCCATGTGCGACACGTCGTTCGACGTGGTGCCGTTGGTGTTGTACGTGGACACGAGAACGCCGTTCGTGGCGTTGGCAAGGACGTAGCTGCTGCGCAGCGTGAGGGCCGAACCGCCGACGGCGCGGATGCCGTTGCCCTGATTCGCCCAGGCGACCAGACCGGTGATGGAGTTCGTCGCCGGGTTCGCGGCGGGCGTCTGTTCGATCCACACGCCGGCCAGGACGTTGCTGTTCGCGGTGACGGTGCCCGCGCCGTTCGTACTCGGTGCGCCGGTCACGGTGACCGACCCGTTGCCGGTGACGAAGATACCGTGCGCGCTGTTCGAGTCGAAGTGGCTCGCGGCGCCGCCGGAAGGTGCGGCGATGATCACTTGTGCTTGGTCGTTCAAGCGCAGACCATCTGCAGTCGCGTTGCCGCCTGCGACGCCGTTTCCAGTCGAGGAGACGCCGGGGCCGATGGTCAAGACGCCGGTGCCGGACACGCGAATGCCGTCGCTCGCCATGTTCTTCACCGTGATGTTCGTGAGGACCGTGGTGAGCGCGGAACCGGCGGTGACGAGCACGCCGCTCGCCGCGGCGTGGTTCTGACCGTCGACGACGAGGCCCGACAGCCCCGAGCTCGGATGCGCGAGGCTGAACCCCGAGAGGCCGGAGGGGACCAGCACCGTCGCGGGAGTCGTCGCAGGACCGATGGCCACGTTGGCGGGAATGACGATAGGGAAGGTCTCGCCGGACGCGGTGCCGAGCGAGGCGGTCGACGCGACGAGCACCTTGGTGTTCGGGTTCGGCGCCGCGCCGATGACCGTGAGCGCGCGGGTGATCGTCTTGAACGCGCAAGCCGGCGAGGCGCTCGTGCCGGTTCCGATGGTGTCGCTGCCGTTCAGCGGGTCGACGTAGTACGTGTTGCCCGTCGCCTGCGCGCACAACGTGCAAGCGTGTCCGATGCACGCGAAGTTGTTGCCCATCGACGCGCAATCGGCCGCGACGCAGCAATCGCCGTCGACGCAGCTCCCGCCGCAGCAGAAGTCCGACCCGTTCGCCGAGCACGATTTGCCGTCCTGCGTACACGTGCCGGCCACGCAGGCGCCGGTGGCGGTGTTGCAGATGAAGCTCGCGCCGTAGTTCGTGTCGTTCTTGCACTCGGTGTCCGTCGTGCACTTACCGCAGTTGTTCGCCTTGGCGACGCCGCAGATCTGCCCCGTCGTACAATCGCCGTCGGTGTGGCAGTCGCCTTGTACGCAGGCTCCCGCCGCGGTGCAGATGTACCCCGAGCCGTACGCCGTTACGCAAGATTGATCCGTCGTGCACTTGCCGCATTCGTCGGCGACGGCGATCCCGCAGATGCCACCGCTCGCGCAGTCCGAGGTGGAGATGCAGTTTCCGGCCACACAATTGCCCGATACGCAGACGTATCCAGAGCCGTTGCCGTACGCCGCGGAGCACGAAGCGTTGTCCGCCGCTCCGGCGCAAGCCGTGCAAACGTCGCCGCGACAGAAGCCGTCGACGTTGCCGGAGAGCGTACACGCCGTGTTGTCCGCCCCGCACATCAGCCCAGTCGTTCCCCCCGTACTCGCCCCTCCCGTACCCGCGCCGCCCGCTCCGCCGCTCCCGCCAGCGCTGACTCCCCCACTTCCGCCAGCATTCTCTGCCCCGCTCCCACCAGCGCTCGTTCCGCCACTCCCGCCAGCACTCGCTCCGCCACTCCCGCCAGCACCGGCTCCTCCGGCACCACTTTCGCCGCCACTACCCGTCGCGCCGGCGCTGCTCGTCCCACCGTTGCCCGAATCCATCTGGCCCGCGTCCGCACCGCCCGAGCCGCTCCCGTTCCCACCGGACCCGCTAGCGCCACCGCTGCTCGTCGAACCGCCGCTGCTCGTCGAACCGCCGCTGCTCGTCGTGCCACCGCTGCTCGTCGTGCCGCCGCTGCTCGTTGTGCCACCGCTGTTCGTCGAACCGCCGCTGCTCGTTGTGCCACCGCTGTTCGTCGTGCCGCCGCTGTTCGTCGAACCGCCGCTGCTCGTCGTGCCGCCGCTGTTCGTCGTGCCGCCGCTGTTCGTCGTGCCGCCGGATCCCACGGAGCCTCCCGACGAGACCGAGCTTCCGGAAGACATCTCGCTCCCGCCGGAGCCGCCGCTTTCCAGGCCACCCACGCCGCCGAATCCCGCGCCGCCGTCGAACAGGTTGTTGGTGCTCGACGAGTCGCCACCACAGCCGACAGTCCCCGTGCTGCACGCCGTTCCGATCAGGACGAGCACGCCGTAGCGAACGCTTTTCATGAGATGTACCTCCGCGCTTCGCACTTTCTCACGAAGCGTGTGTACAAGGAAGCGTGACGCACGAACGCGTCGTCGCTTCAGTTCCATGTCGCGCGATCGCGCTCTCTTCGAGCCGCGGCGGTCGGACCGTATGAACGTTCCTTGGTGTTGAGGTGCCCGCGCATCCCTGCGCGTGAACGTTCCTTGAGGCGCCGGTTATTCGGAGGTCGCTACGAGGTCGTCGGTGCCGGAGGCGGCATCGGCGGCGCGCCCGGAGAAATAGAGCGCGGTACAAGCGGAGTTCGGTTGCGCCTCTGCGCGTGCGCCCAGATCGACGAAGCCGGAGAACGGCGTATCCATGCTCGTCCTCCACGTCGCGCGCTCGGAGTTCGACGCCTCGTCGAAGTAGAACAACGTGAGGCCGTCTGCGGACACGCCCGTGGGGCGTCGGCGAGCGCCGCAATCGTCGAGCAGCGGCGATCCGTCGACCGGAGCGCCCAGCGGCCATGGGACATCGGCGGTCCTGACCGCCGCGAATACGGTCGCCGTCTCGCCGGCGCCGTACTTCGAATAGTAGAAGGTGCGGTCATCGCTGGAGAGGACGGGGTCGCCGAAAAATTCGTTCGTTTCGAGGATCAGGCCCTGGTTGTCGATGGCGGCGAACTGCGCCTCCGACGGAGTATCACCGAAAGTGTAGAAGCGGCCCTGCCGCACGAACTCGCCGAAGCCTTTCTTGTCCTTGCGGAGCACGACGATGCGCGCGCCGTCGGGGCTCACCGCCGCGCGCTCGTCCGCATAGTAGTCGCTCGTCAGTTGCAACGAGGCGAACGGATCGAAGGCGTCCGCGGCGTGGGCTCGATCTGCATAGTGCAGCAGCGGGCTACCGCCTTCGATCGACATCCAGACGATGGTCAGCTCGTCGGGAGTGATCGCGCTGAACACGTCGTCGGACGCCGTCGAAGCGCTACGGATCGCGCTGCCGCTCGACCACGTCGTCGTCGGCGAGCACACGGACTTCCCGGTTCCCGGTAGCGCGCCGGGCGCCGGGTGCTTGCAGCCCGCGTCCAGGACGACCGCGCCTGCGTCCCTGGCCGACGCGTCCGGCGTCGTCGAGGCATCCGGCGTCGAGGCGTCACTCGCCGAGCCCGAGTTCGCATCGCGCGCGGCGCCGCTGTCCAACACCGAAGCCGTTCCGCCGCGTCCGGTGGAACCGCCGGAGCTCGGTAACATATCGGCCGGCGGTGGAGGGGCGTGGTCGTCCCCGGAGCACGCCGCGGTCACGAGCGCGAGCGCGAAGACGTACCTCGATGTGCGGCGCTCCGTCGAGTTGGAACGCCGTGAAAAGCTGAGTATCTTCATTGGTTCGCGATGCAACTGTAAGCTTGGCGCCAGTCGAGAAGCGTGGGCGCCGTGGTCCCGTCGGACGCCGCGTCGAGCTTCATGGTGACGCGCAAGTACTGCAAGGAGGTCAGGTTCGCGTTGGAGAGGGCCAAGCCCACGTCCGCGCCGACCCAACCCGTGGTGGGGGCGCCGGACGCCTCCCCGATGTCGACCGAGGGTGCGCTCGCGAGCCCGCTCTCGGTATCCGAGGTCTGTACCGAAAAGTCTATCTTGCTGTCACCCGGCGTGATCGTTTGCCAATCGAAGAAGCGCCACACCGGCGCGGTGTCCGGCGGGCAGTCCCCGGTGTAGTCGCGCGTGAACACGCCGTTCTGGTAGTTCGGCACCGGAGCGGGCGGCGTGCACACGCCGGTGATGCAATGCGAGCTCGGGAAGCCGCAGCAATCCGAGTCCACGCCGCACGATCCACCGTCGCTGACGCAGGTGTTGCTGTTGATCGAAACGCAGTGGCGCGTGGGCGGCGTCGTGGCGGGCTGATCGATGCGGCACGCCGCCTGAGCGGGCGCGTTGCAGCAATCGTCGTCCGTCACGCACGCCGAAGCGGCGCCGGTCCCGGGCGGCTTGCACGGATTGAGCACCCAATAGCCGCGCTCGTTGATCGAGTTCGGCTGCGACGGATCGCCGTAGTTCTGGTTCGGGAGCCAGAACGCCGGATGGCTGCGATCCGTCGAAGCCGACGTCGTGTCGTCGATGGCGGCGACCCAGAGCTGGCTCGCCATGCACGACGTGGAGATGCCGGGGGCGTTCAGGACGTTGCCGTACGGTCGCGTACTGGTGAAGACGACCCACCGGTAGCCGCCCGCCGACACGGGGAGCATCGTCGGCTGGTACGACTTCGTCGCGTCGGCCGCGCGCTCGCCGGTGTTCAGCTGCGCGAGCTGCACCGCGGACCCGGCGTTCATCGAGTCGATGGACCAGAGCGTACCCGGAGCGCCGTAGTAGTTCGTCGGCGCCATGTTGCCGTAGCGGTAACCGGTCTTGCCGTCGCACTGCGTG
The DNA here is from genome assembly GCA_035547195.1 of Polyangiaceae bacterium. Classification (GTDB taxonomy): domain Bacteria; phylum Myxococcota_A; class Polyangia; order Polyangiales; family Polyangiaceae; genus DASZVB01. The sequence continues at coordinate 94,616 of DASZVB010000114.1, read as the reverse complement.
CAGAGCTCGGTGGGCGTGCTCGTCTGGAAGATGATGCTGCGCGAATCCGGCTCCCAGACCGGCCACTTCATGACGTCGCCGGTAGACCACGTGTTGCGGATCGAGCGGCGATTCGAGAACTGCTTGCCGGCCTCGTCGAAGTCGAAGACGGACAGGCCCTTGCGCCAGCCCGCGCCACCGGCCGAATCGCCGTCGATGAAGGCGAGCTTCGTTCCGTCGGGAGAGAACGCCGGGACCATCATCACGGAGCTGCCGAGCCCCCAGTTGTTCGGCGACGTGGAAGACACGTTCACCGGCGCCGTGTTGGGCGTCGACGAGATCTGCCAGACGACGTACGGATCTCCCGTGCCGTTGTCGGCGCCCGCGTTGTACGCGAGGCCGCCGAGGCCGGCGTCACCGCCCGCGAAGAGGTGGTTCGTCGGGATGACCGCGTAGGGCGTCGACGGCGACGACCAGCGCAGATACACGTCCGCGCCGCCGCCGTCCTGGAAATAGTCGACTTTGATGTCGTAACGCTGTCCCGCCGTGAGCTGGATGGTGCCGCTGACCTTGGTCGACCCTTGGTCGACGAAATCGTCCACCAGGAGCTGGTTGTTCACCCAGAGGCGAACGCCGTCGTCGGCCTCGGTCTCGAACGTGTACGTCTCGCTGAAGTCGGCGAGCACCTGACCCGTCCACCGCGCGGAGTACGTGGTGTTCGAGATCGTCGAATCCGGAGAGCCAGTGCCCCAGTCGAAGTTGATGTTGGGGTCGATGCGGTTGACGGTCGGACCCGTGTAGTCGATGTTGTCGTAGTAGGTTACGGTGAGGCCGTTCGAGCACGACGCCTTCGTCGGATGCGAGCACGTCGCGGCGGTCCCGGGACAATAATCGTCCGTGCAGGCGTTGCCGTCGTCCGGACACGACGTGTTGATGGCCAAGAACCCGTCCGCGGGACACGCGGCCGACGAGCCCGTGCAGGATTCGGCGACGTCGCACACGCCCGCCGACGCCCGGCACTGAGTGCTCGAGCCGAGGAACGTATCCGCCGGGCACGCCGTCGACGTCCCGTTGCACGACTCGGCGACGTCACAGGGGCCCGCGACGGGGCGGCACGCCGTTCCGGCAGGGGCGACCGTATGGGTGCACGCGCCGGCCGCGCTGCAGGCGTCGACGGTGCACGGATTGCCGTCGTCGCAGGTCCCGCAAGCTCCGCCGCCGGCGCCGCATCGCGTGGCGGTCTCGGAGCCGAGCGCGACGCAAGTGGTGCCGTTCATGCAGCCGGTGCAGCAAGCGCCGCCGGTGCACACACCGCCGGTGCACGCCGTACCGGCCACGACGTTCGCGTGGGTGCAGGCGTTCGCGCCGCACGTGTCCGTGGTGCAGGGATTGCCGTCGTCGCAGGGTGAGCAGGTCCCGGACGCCGCGAAGAGGTGATCCGCGGGGATGGTGGCGCTCGTCCCGGAGGGCGGCGTCCATGAGAGCACCATCGACGCGCCACCGGTGTGCTCGTAGTACGTGACGATGATGTCGTACCGCGTGCCCGCGGTGAGGTTGATCGTGCCGCTGCGCGTGGTGGCGCCCTGGTCGTACCAGTTGTACACGACCTGCGTGCCGTTGACGGTCACCATGGAGCCGTCATCCGACGTGGTCGAGAACGTGTACGTGCCCGTCGTGTCGGCGAGCACCTGGCCCGTCCACACGACGTAGAAGTAATCGGTGTTGATCGCCGCGTTGGGGCTGCCGTTGCCCCAGTTGAAGTTCACCGTGCTGTCGACGTTGGTGTAGTTCGCGGAGCCCGACGGCGACGTGGTCGGCGGATAAGTCCCGGCATTGAAGTTGTAGTAGTTGCCGGTCAGGCCGTTCGCGCAGGTCGACGGGATCGTGTTGGTGCACGCGCCGGTCGCGCTGCACGTGTCCGTGGTGCAGATGTTGCTGTCGTTGCAGCTGGCGCAGACGGCGCCCGCGGCGCCGCAGGACGTCGCGGTCTCGGACGCAAACGCCGTGCACGTGCCCGAACCGTCGATGCCGCAACCCGAAGTGCAGCAAGCGCCGGCTTCGCAGCGGCCGCCGGTGCACGTCGTCCCGTTCGAGACGTTCGTGTGCTGGCACGCACCGGCCGCGTTGCACGTGTCGGTCGTACAGGCGTTGTTATCGTTGCAAGTCCCGCACGCGGCGCCGGCCGCGCCGCACTGGGTGGCGCTCTCGGAGCCGAGCGCGACGCAGGTGGTGCCGTTCACGCAGCCCGTGCAGCAAGCGCCGCTCTCGCAGACGCCGCCGGTGCACGCCGTGCCGTTCGAGACGTTGGTATGCTGGCAAGCGCCCGTGGCGCTGCACGTGTCGGTCGTGCACGGGTTGCCATCGTCGCAGGTCCCGCAAGCCGCGGCGCCCGCGCCGCACTGGGTGGCGCTCTCGGAGCCGAGCGCGACGCAGGTGGTGCCGTTCACGCAGCCCGTGCAGCAAGCGCCGCTCTCGCAGAGGCCGCCCGTGCACGTCGTCCCGTTGGAGACGTTGGCGTGCTGGCAAACGCCTGTCGCGCTGCACGTGTCGGTCGTGCAGGCGTTGTTGTCGTTGCAAGTCCCGCACGCGGCGCCGGCCGCGCCGCACTGGGTGGCGCTCTCGGAGCCGAGCGCGACGCACGTGGTGCCGTTCACGCAGCCCGTGCAGCAAGCGCCGCTCTCGCAGACGCCGCCGGTGCACGCCGTCCCATTGGAGACGTTCGTGTGCGAGCAAGCGCCCGTGGTGGTGCTGCACGCATCCGTCGTGCACGCGTTGCCGTCGTCGCAGCTCGCGCAGACGACGCCGGCGCCGCAGGACGCGGCGGTCTCGGAGGCGAACGGCGTGCACGTGCCGCCGCTCGTGCCGCAGCCCGCGGTGCAGGCAGTCCCGTTCTCGCAAACGCCGAGGCCGCACGCCGTGCCGTTCGCGACGTTGGCGTGCGCGCACGCGGTGCCGCTGCACGTGTCCGTGGTGCAGGCGATGCCGTCGTCGCAACTGGCGTTCGTTCCGCAGTTCGCGCACTTGCTGCTGGTGCACTTCGCGCTCAGACACTGGTTGGCCGCGCTGCAAGCCGCGTTGACCGCGCCCTTCGCGACGCACACGCCGCTCGAGCAATACTGGTTCGACGCACAGTTCGTGTCCGAGCTGCACGCCGTGCAAACGGCGGTGCCGCCGCAGCAATAGCCCGACGTGCACTGCGAGCTCGCGGTGCAGGCCGTCCCGTTCGCGTTGAGAGCGCTCGTGACCTGCCCGATCGCGGACGGCTCCGCGCCGCCCGGCGGCGGACCAGAGTTACAAGCGATCGCCGCCACGCACGCAAGCACGGCGACGAACGCCGCGAAGGCGCGCGAGACGAGCGATGCCGCGCTGCGCGCCGCGCTCATTGGTACAACCTACTGTTCGGGATGATGGCGCACGGAGTGGACGGGCTGCTCCAGTAGAGCTTCGCGGAAGCGCCGCCCGTGTTCTCGAAGTACTGCATCTTGATCGAGTACTTCTGGCCGGCGGTGAGGGCGATCGACCCGCTGTGCGTGGAGTCCGCGGGGCAGACGGCGTTCGCGCCTTGATAGACGAGGTCGTTGATGAGCTGGACGCCGTTGACCCAGAGGGCGACACCGTCGTCGGTGGCGGTCTGGAACGTGTACGTCTCGGTGTACGCCGCCTGGACGGAGCCCTGCCAGATCACGGTGAAGTAATCGACACCGATCGACGGATCCGGCGAGCCGCTACCCCAGTCGAAGTTCACCGTGCTGTCGACGCGCGTGACGGTCGCGGGCGGGGTCCAGAACTGGTTATTGTAGTAGTAGCCCGTGAGCCCGTGCGTCGTCGGCGCTTGCGGCGGAGGATAGAGCTGCGTTTCGGGAATGACGCCGTACGCCGTCGTCGGGCTGCTCCAGCGGAGATACGCGAGCGCGTTCGCGCTGCTCACGTAGTACTCCATCTTGATGTCGTACTTGACGCCGGCGTTCAGCGCGATGGTCCCGCTGTTCTTCACGTCGTTCTGGTTCGTCCACTTGTCGATGAGCAGCGTGCCGTTCACCCACAAGCGCACGCCGTCTTCCGTCTCGGTCTCGAAGGTGTAGGTCTCCGTCGAGTACGGCTGCACCTTGCCCGTCCAGCGCACGCTGAACGCGCCGGAGGGGAGCAGCGGATCGGGCGTCCCGGTGCCCCAGTTGAAGCCCACGGTCTGATCGATCTCCGTGAGCGTCGCCGTGCCGGTCAGCGTCTTGTTCGGGAAGTAGTCGCCCTCTAGACCCTGGCCGTTGCCGCCCGAGAGGCGGCTGCCGCTCGTGGCGCCGGCGTACTTCGTGTTGCCCCAGAGGTTCGAGCCCTGGAGGACGTACTTGCCGTCGGGGGTGATGGCCGCGTACGCGAAACCGCGCGAGTCGACGTTCGGGTTCGGAGGCTGCGGCGAATCGGAGATCAGCGTGAAGGTGCCGTCGGCGTTGATGCGCGACACGCCGCCGCCCGAGCCCCACCCGCGATCCGACGTGACGAACGTGGAGCCGTTCGCCGAAACGGAGTGGCAGACGGGACAACCGCCGGGAGCGACGGTGGCAAAGGGATCGACCGGCGCGGAGTTGCCGCCGGGGTCGAGGGACCGGATGAGCGCGCCGTTGTTGCCGAAGGAGCAACTGCCGCCCAGCGTCGGAGAGGGCAGCGGGCTACTCGCCGTCCTGTCGTACTCCGTGTAGTAGATCTGCCCGCGGAGCGGCGTGCTCGAGAAGTGGATGAGCCGCGTCTGTTCGTTCAGCAGCATCCCGCCGACGTCGCGCTGGATGACGATGAGGGCGTCCTGGCCCTTCGCCGTCTGATCGAGCCCCGCCCACACCGCTTGAGGCAACGTCGCGCGCGGCGGATTGCTCTCCGGGATGATCTCCGACCAGGTGAAGGTCGGCGTGCCGGTCGTCGGGTATCGGAGCGACACCTTGACCGCGGCCGCGGCCGTGCCGCCGTTGTCCCACTGCAGGAGCGGCGACGCCAAGCCGCGGGGGAACACGGTGTTGGCGTACGGATAGAGGAACGTGATCGAGTCGCTGCCGCTCGGCGTCTGCGAGAACACCGGGGTCGTCCCCGACGGCGCCCGCGAGGTGTCGTTGATGTTCACGACGACGTTCGCGACGGCGCTCGCTTGCCACGTCGCCACGTACGCCGTCAGGTTGACCTTCGCGGCCACCGGCGCGTACACGACGAAGTTGCCGTTCGAGTCGATGGCGGACATGTCCGTGTTGGAGTCCGCCCACGTCGCGGGGACGTTCGTCCTGACGCAGCCCATCGGCGTCAGCTGCGTGATGAACTGAAGCATGCTCGGGTTCGTGACCAGCGGGCTCGCGGAGGTCACGGTGATCGTCTGCGGCGTGGGGGAAGCCGTCAGCGCCGTGCACGTCGTCTGGCTCGGCAATCGAGTCCCCTTCACCGTCGAGAGACCGCCGTCGCGGAGCACGATGGTGTTGCCGCCGTCCACGCCGAGCGGGGTATCGACGTAGTTCACGCAGTACGGGTCGCACGGGTTTCCGACGCAAGCCGTGGAGCTGCCGAGCCCGAGCGCGCGGAGCATCGAAGACGCGCCGGTGTTCACGTTCATCGTGGCGATGCGATCGCCGACGCACGCACCCCACGCGCCATGGCTGCACGTCATCTTGCCCATGGAGCAGGAGACGTAGTCGGCCGTCTTCCGATAGACTTGCCCGCAGTCGGTCGACTCACCCTCTTTGTCGCAGGCGCATCCCGACTGCGGCGTGGCGCACGACTCCGACGTCGAACCGTCGCCGCGAGGACCGCCATTGTTGTTTGCGTTGGCGTAGCCGGGTCCGCCGTTCCCGCACGACGTCACGCCGAACGCGAGAAACAGCCCGCATACCGCCACCAACCACCCGCCGTCGACAGATGAGCGAGCACGCGACGGCTTTTCCAACGTGCAAAGGAGTGAGTACACCGAATCTTTGATAGTTAGTGTCGCATGCGACACGGCTCGTTTCATGCCAAACGAGACCACCGCAAACGTTTCATACGCCGAGGTGAGAGCCTCCGCGCAGCAACTGGGATCACCAGCCTATCAAGCAGGCTGTCCCGAGGCTACTCTGTGAGGTGAGGTAGGCGCGCGTGGGTTCGGCAGCAGAAAACCGGCGGCGATCCCGCGAGTACGGCGCTTCATAAGCGCAGTCACACACCAGCGGCGTCGTCTCTTCGATCGAGATGCAGCGTCGCGTCCGGGCCGATCGCGACGTTGCCTCAGTCGCGCGCGCGCGTTCCATCACCGCCCGATTTCCACGCCTCGAGACGGTCGCGATGCTCGCCGAGCCGCTCGGCGCGACGGTTCCAGAAATACGCGAGCGTGAAGCGGTTCGTGACGAACACGGTCGCACAAACGATGGCGAGGAATCCGAGCAACCGTTGATCCGTCGCCGCACGCCGGGCCTGCGCGTCGACGACGACGAGGAGCAGCCCGAGGGGCAGCCCTTGCAAGAGCGCGAGCGCCGCGACTCGCATCGTCGAGATCGGCTCATCGGGATCGGGCCGCAGAAACGCGAAGGGCCACCAGTGGCTCTCGGAGTCCGTGAAGTGATTGAACACGCCCTCGGCGTCGACCAAGAGCGCGAGCAGATTGGCGTGAAGCCGTCGAAGAAGCGAAAACCGATTCGGCATGAACGGACCACTCGGGAGCAAACGCGGCTCGCACGTTTACGGCCGCGCTACTCCCGAATGAAGTCCGATCTCGTCGGGTCCGGCGTTCTCCCCTCAGGCCGAACGACTGGTGCGAACCGCGGGTTTAACTGCCGCCGCCCGTGCCAGCCGTTCCAGCTGCACCCGCCACGCCGCTGGAACCGGCTTCGCCGCCGGCGCCGCCTGTGCCGCCGGAACCGGCTTCGCCGCCGGACCCCGTCTGGCCGCCCGTACCGCCCGTACCGCCGGAGCCCGCTTCGCCTCCGGAGCCCGCACCGCCGGCACCGCCCTCCCCAGCTGAACCGCCTTTGCCGCCTTCACCGGCCTGACCGCCGCGGCCGGCTTCACCGCCCGCCGAACGACCGCCACGGCCGTTGATTCCGCCTTGCCCGAATCCGCCGAAGTTGAACCCGCCTTGCCCGAACCCGCCGAACCCGGTGAATCCGCCAAACCCGGTGAACCCGCCTTGCCCGAATCCGCCGAACCCGGTGAATCCGCCAAACCCGGTGAACCCACCGAAACCTGTAAACCCGCCAAACCCGGTGAACCCGCCGAAGGGGAAGCCGGGGGTGCCCGTTCCCATTCCGCCGGTACCTGAGCCGCTGTTGGAAGAGCCGCCGGTCCCGTTGCCCGGCCCGACCGGGACGGAGGACGTGTTGCATCCAGTCAGGTCGAGCTTGCACGTGGCATCGCAGCTCACGTTGCCCGTCGCGGTGCTGCTCATCGTCGCCGACTGGCAGGTTGCGCCGCCCAGGTTTTGGCCGTCGCATTCTTCGCCATCGTCGATCTGGCCGTTGCCGCAGGCGCTGTTGCCCGCGGAGCCTTCGTCACTTCCGCCGCAAGCGCCGAGGACGCCTGCAGCACCAACGGAGAGAAGGACCAACACGACGGGAAGCTTCGCGTTCATTCTCGTGAACCCTTTTCGCTGAAATGCGCGGGGCACATGACACCCCGCGAACGTGAATGGAACTACAGCGTACTACTCGAACTCCGATTGAGCGAATAGATGACTGCTGCGCTCAATCGGAATGACGACCGCCGCGCGACGGAAACGTGAACCGCCGACCACACGAATTGCCGCGCGCGGCCAAATGCAGATCTTGCGCTGCCGTGTCGCAGTGTTGACCATCGTCGAAGAGCGGAGCCGCGCGTCCGTCCGCTCGCTCGGATCGCACTGCCATGACCGCCAGCGGCCACGTGAACACACGCAAGCCCAGCGCGGTCAGTTGTCGTAGCCACCGACGTCATTCACTCCCCGTTGACGGAGGACGAGCGCGTCCGAAAAGGGCCGCGCGCGCGACACGTCGATGCTCGACGGAGGTCGAGCTCACGCACGAGCGCCGAGCTCGCGACCGACGTCTCGGGCGATCTCGTTCACGGCGTCGAGCGCCGGCGTGACCGCGGACATGCAGACGAAGCCGTGAATGGCGTCGGAGAATTCGCGGTACGCGACGCGCGTCCCGGCGCCCTTCAGCCGCTCGGCGTAGGCGTACCCCTCGTCGCGCAAGACGTCGAATCCGGCCGTATAGATCAACGCCGGCACGTCGGAGATCCGCTCGTCGAGGAGCGGCGAGATGCGCGGGTCGCGCAGATCGCCGCCGCCCGCGTAGTGCCGCAGGAACCAATCGACGAGCCGTCGGGTCAGGAAATAGCGCTCGGCGAAGGCGTCGTACGACCTGGTGGAGCACGTCAGGTCCAGCGCCGGATAGAGCAGCACCTGGAGCGCGGGCCGGAGCGTCTCGTTCCGCAAATGCAGCGCGGTCACCGCGCTCAAGTTCCCGCCCGCGCTGTCGCCGGCGACGCCGATGCGCGACGGATCCATCCCGAGCTCGTTCGCTCGCGACAGGGCGAACCGAGTCGCGGCGAGGGCGTCGTCGACGGCCGCCGGAAACGGGTGCTCCGGAGCGAGGCGGTATTCCACGGACAGCACGCGACAGCGCGCGCCGTCCGCGAGCCGCCGGCAGAACGCGTCGTGTGTCCCCACGCCGCACGTCACCCACCCGCCGCCGTGGAGGTAGACGATGCCCGGCGACGGAGCGGCGAGCCCGCTCGGTGTGTACAAGCGAGCCGGGATCACGCCAGAGGGAGACGGGATCGCCCGGTCTGTCGACTCCATGGCGGGGCCCGGCAGGTTCACCGCGCCGACGTCGGTCGCCACGCGGGCACGCGCTTCGCCGGGCGACAGAGCAGTCAGGTCCGAACGCTGTGTCATATCGTCGAGCGCGAGCATCGCCGCGTACTCCGGATGCAACGTCCTTCCGTCGATCGGCGTGCTGCGCGTCTTCGCCAAGCGGCGGCGCAGCGATTCGCTGCCGACCAGGAGACGAAAGCCCGTGCGTTCGACGCTCGCTCGCAAGCGCGCGAAGGGACCCGCATCGCGGATGGCTCGCTCGACGGCGCTCATCGGGCGGTCATCTTATCAAAGCTCGACGCGGATCGGCTGCGGAACACGCGCCCCTCACACGATGCTCGACCGCTCGCCGCTGGCCGGACGGCGATAAAGGCGGAGGGACCGCCCCTCGAGCCGCGCGCCCTCGCCGAGCGGCGCCGAATCGCGCGCGGGATCGTCGTTCGTGTCGACCAGGAGCTCCCACGGCTCGGGCCCTTGAACGATCTGCGGCATGGTGAAGTCCAGCGCTTCGTGCCCCGCGTTGACGAGCATCAGCAGATCGTCGTCGGTGAGCGGCTCACCGAGCTCGTTCACCTCGTCGAGCCCGTTGCCGGCGATGAACATCCCGAGCGCCCGCATGTCGGGCGTCTTCCAGTCTTCCTCGGTCATGAGCGCGCCGTCGTGCCGCATCCACATGATGTCGCGGATGTCCGCGCCGCGGATCTTCCGGCCTTTGAAGAACTTGGCGCGACGCAAGGCGGGATGTTCCGCGCGCAAGCGGATCAGCCGCTTCGTGAACTCGAGCAGCGCCTTGCGCTCGTCGTCGAGGTTCCAGTCGATGAAGCTCGTGTCGTTGTCCTGGCAATAAGCGTTGTTGTTGCCGCCCTGCGTCCGGCCGATCTCGTCGCCGCCGCAGATCATCGGCGTGCCCTGGGAGAGCAGGAGCGTCGCCAGGAAGTTCCGCTGTTGCCGCGCGCGCAAGCGGAGGACGTCCGGATCGTCCGTCGGCCCTTCGACGCCGCAGTTCCACGACAGGTTGTCGTTCGCGCCGTCGCGGTTGTCCTCGCCGTTCGCTTCGTTGTGCTTCTCGTTGTACGAGACCAGATCTCGGAGCGTGAAGCCGTCGTGAGCGACGACGAAGTTGATGCTCGAGTAGGGCCGCCTGCCGTCGTTCTCGTACAGGTCGCTGCTCCCGCTCAGCCGGTACGCCAGCTCGCCGGCGCGCCCGCCGTCGCCCTTCCAGAACGCGCGCATGACGTCGCGGTATTTGCCGTTCCATTCCGCCCAGCGCACCGGGAAATTTCCGACCTGGTAGCCGCCCTCGCCAACGTCCCAGGGCTCGGCGATGAGCTTCACCTGGCTGATGACCGGGTCTTGATGGATGATCGTGAAGAAGCTCGACAGCTGGTCCACTTCGTGGAGCGATCTGGCAAGCGTTGAGGCCAGATCGAAGCGGAACCCGTCGACGTGCATGTCGAGCACCCAGTACCTGAGCGAATCCATGATGAGCTGCAGCGTCTGCGGATGCCGCACGTTGAGGCTGTTGCCGGTGCCGGTGTAGTCGAAATAGAAACGGGGATTGTCGCCCGTCAGGCGGTAATAGGTCGGGTTGTCGATCCCCTTGAACGACATCGTGGGGCCGAGGTGGTTCCCTTCCGCGGTGTGGTTGTAGACGACGTCGAGAATGACCTCGATGCCCGCCGCGTGCAGGCGCTTCACCATCTCCTTGAATTCGCGCACGCCGTGGCCCGGGATGCCCGCGGTGCGATAGCGGGAGTCGGGCGCGAAGAACGCGATGCTGTTGTAGCCCCAGTAATTGCGGAGCTTGCGATCGACGAGCAGCTTGTCGTCGACGAAGGCGTGCACCGGCAAGAGCTCGACGGCGTTCACGCCTAGCTCCTTGAAGTAGGCGATCATCGGATCGCTCGCGAGGCCGGCGTATTTGCCGCGAACGTTCTCCGGCACCTCGGGGTGCCGCATCGTCATGCCGCGCACGTGCGCCTCGTAGATGACGCTGCGATGCAGCGGAATGGCCGGCCGCGCGTCGTCTCCCCAGTCGAAAGACGGGTCGATCACCACCGCGCGCGGCGCGCCGAGCGCCTCCGCTTCGCTCTTCTTCGCGTCGCCCTCGGGCGCGCCGAGCTCGTAGGCGAACACACCTTCGTCCCAGCGCTCGTGACTCTCCACGGCTTTCGCGTACGGATCCAGGAGCACGACGTGCTCGTTGAAACGAAGCCCCTTCTCCGGCGCGTACTCCCCGCGGACGCGGTAGCCGTAGCGCGTACCGGGCGCGACCCCCTGCACGTGGGCATGCCAAACGAAGGCCGTGCGCTCGCGGAGCGGGATGCGCGTTTCCGCGCCTTGCTCGTTTTCGGCGAAGAGGCAAAGGTCGACGCCGGTCGCGTGCTCCGAATAAATCGCGAAGTTCACGCCGTCTTCGACCACGGTCGCCCCCAACGGATACGGAACCCCCGGTCGCGTCTTCGTTTCGAGTGCCATTGCCGATCAACCTTGCGCGGGCGTGCCGTCGCGCCAACCGCCTTCCCCCCCGATCGCCGCGCCAATTTCTCCGAACGAAGACCGTGGCGAAATCGGACTATGCGGATAAACAGCGCGACCGTTCACCGCTTCGCGTACCACGCCTTGACGCCCGGATGTTCGCGGACGGCGTCGTGGACGCCGGTGAGCTTCGGAAGATCCGCGAAGACGTTGCTGGGGATGTGATCGAGCACGCCGTTCGTGAACCAGCGAACGATGGAATAGAGCTTGATGTCGACGACGTGGAGCTTTTCGCCCGCGAAGAAGGGGCCCTTTTCGATGAGCCGTTCGGCGCGCGCTCCCCATTCCGGAATGGTCGTGGCCGCGAGGCGCTCGCGCACCTTCTTCTTCTCCGCCGGATCTTCGATGCGCAAGGAAGGACCGACGGCCGCGCGCAGGTCCTCGACGGAGTGCATCACCGACTCGTGATACGCAGCGTCGAAATCGTCCTTCGGATGAAGGCCGTGTTTGCGCCCCACGAACACCAGGATGGCGTTCGATTGCGCCAGGACCGGCTTGCCGGGGATCTCGAGCAGCGGAAGGCTGCCGAACGGCGTCTTGGGCTTCAACGCGGGCCAATCCTCGCGCTTCAAACGGTTATCGTGAAAATCCACGCCGGCGAGGTGGAGCGCGAGACGACACTCTTCCCCGCGGCTCACGGGTGCGTCGAAATAGGTCAGCTTGGGTTTCGTCATGGCGAGGGAAGCTAGCAGAACCCGCCCCGGCAGAAGCTCGAAGACCGAGTCCCAGTGATGCCTTTCGCGACACTGCTAGCGCGGAGCACGATCCGCCGAGCCGGGCAAGATTCGAGGAAGGCGACGTGCTATGGATGAAGGATTGCCTCCCGGGGGAGCAATCGGCTAGCAGAGCCCGCACCGAAACGTGACCGGCCATGCTCGTGAAGCGCGACGACCGACTCTCTGGATTGTTCGATCCGTACTCCGACACGGACGAAGAGAAATCACCCTGGCCCGAGGAAGATCCGCACTTCGACGTCTCGGATGAAAGCGGCTCTCGCCCCGTGCCGCGCGCCGGCGAAGGCGCGAACGACGCCGAAGCGAACGCGAGCGGTGTCCCGACGCCGCGGTTCTGGGACGTCCAAGTGCCCGCCGGCTCGACGCCGCTGCCCGTGGTGACGGCGAAGGCCGAGCCCACGCAGCGCGGGCTGGGCGTCCCGCCGCCGCCGAGCGCCGAAGAGATGGCGTGGTTCGAGCAGATGCCCTCTCTGACGAGCGTCGCGCCGCTGTCGGTCGACGCCTTCGACGACGAAACGGCGAAACGTCCGGCCCCGCGCAACGCTCTCGCGCTGAAGGCCGAACCAACGGAGAACGAGCGCATCACCGTGCGCGCTCCCGCGACGGGGGACACGGCGCGCGCACGCCGCCGCCGCGCGTACGCGGTGGCACTCTTCGCGCTGCTCGGTGGCGTCGTAGCCGTGCTCCATCGCCGTCGAGCCGCGCCGAACGAACACGCCTCCGCGACGCTTCCGCCGTCCAGGGCGCTCGTCGCCGCGCCGGCGGAAGCGCCGGCACGCACCGACGACCGACCGAGCAACGTCGCTCCCACCGACGAGACGACGAGCACCGACGCCGCAAAACGCGCCCCGGACGCCGAACGCGGCGCTCCGATACCATCGCCGTCCAGCGACAGGGCAACGGCCGACGCGACCAGGGCGCGCCAGCCGACGTCGCGTTCCGCGCGCCACGAGCCCCGGCAGCGTGAAGCGCGACGCCGCAACCCGAACACCGAGGCCGCTCTGGCACGATCCGCCGCACCGGAGGTCGCTTCGGGGCTCGATGCCGCGCCCGCCTCGAGCGAGCCGCCGCCGCGACGAACGCTGTCGCTGCCGCCCCGTTGAGCGCCGACACATCCATGAATACGAGCTTCACGTCATCATTTCGACGCGGCATGGTCCTTCCGCTCTGCTTTCTGCTCGCCCCGCCCCTCCATGCGGAACCCCGAGCGTCCGAACCCGCGCTCACCGACTATGCGCGCGCTCGAACGCTGTATCGGCGCGCGTCGCAAGCATTCGAAGGCGGTCACTACACCGAAGCCCGCGAGCTCTTGCTGCGAGCTTGGGCGCTGCGGCAAAGCTACGACGTCGCCGCGTCGCTCGGCGATACGGAGGTCCGGCTCGGCCTGTTCGCCGACGCCGCCGAGCACCTCTCGTATTCGCTCCGAAACTTCCCGCCGCTCGAGAACGAGCAGGCGCTCGCGAACGTGCGCGAGCAATTCGACGTCGCGCGGGAGCACGTCGCCGCCGTGCACGTCGCCGTCGATCAACCGGGCGCGGAAATCCGCGTCGATCAGCGCGCGGTGGGCACGTCTCCGCTTCCGGACGCGGTCTTCCTCGCACCCGGCAAGCACGTCATCGAAGCGCGAAAGGGTTCGGCGGTCGCGACGCGTGACGGGGTCTTCGACGCCGCGAAAGAGAGCTCGGTGACGCTCGAGCTCGGGACGCCGCCGACCGTGCTTCCTCACGACGAGCCCGGAGCTCGGAGCGTGGTCCCGCTCATCGTCGGCGGCGCCGTCGTCGCCGTCGGCCTGACCACCGGCATTGCCTTTCGTCTTTCCGCGAACGCCGACGACGATCGCGCGAACGGCATCCGAGCGCGATACGCGTCGGATGCGTGCACCGGCTCGGCCGGCTCGTCGGCAGATTGCACCGCGTTGCGCAACGACGTCGACGGAGCGAACCGCGCGCAGGCGCTCTCGACCACCGGATTCGTCATCGCCGGCGTGGCCGCCGTCGCGACCCCGATCTGGTGGCTGCTCACACCGCGTACGAAAGGATCGACGTCCGTCGGAATGGCCGCGTTCGTGACGCCGGGTCTCAGCGCCGTGATCGCTTCGGGGGGGTTCTAATCAGCCGTCAGCTGTCAGCTGTCAGCTGTCAGATTAACGACTGATTTCCGGTATTTATACGCACGGCGCGGAAAATTTTGGGGCGGGTGTCGATCGCGGAGGGGTTCGGTTGTCGCATGGGGGAAAGCGCGAGTTTGCGCGAAGGAGACCGACGGATGATCAAGCAACTCAACCCCTATCTCAACTTCAGCGGCACGGCGGAGAAGGCGATCGCGCTCTACGAAAAGGCGCTCGGCGCGAAGACGGAAGGCGTCATGCGCTACGGCGACATCCCCGGCAACACGCCCGCGCCGGAGAACAAGAACCTCGTCATCCACGCGCGCCTGCACATCGGAGGCGGCGTGGTGATGATCAGCGACGCCATGCCGAACATGCCGGTGCCGAAGGAGAGCAATGTGCATGTTTGCCTCGATTTCGACGACCCCGCAGACCAGAAGAAGAAGTTCGACGCTCTGTCGGTCGGCGGGAAGGTGACGATGCCGCTCCAGGACACGTTCTGGGGAGCGACGTTCGGCATGCTGGTCGACGCCTATGGGATCAGCTGGATGTTCAACTGTACCAAGTGAGCTTCCGTACCACCGGCCGCCCGCGGAAGGCGCGAGGCAAGACCGACGACGCCGCGGCGCCTCGCTGATTTCCGCGGGCGTGCTTAAAATGGGGGGCTGTGTCGGGCATCGATTCGGCGCTGATTCTTTCGACGTTGTCGGCATGCTCCACCGAGGGAATTATCGTATGTGATTCCGTCGGCAGGATCGTCTCGTTCAGCACCGCGGCGGAGCGGCTCTTCGGAGCGGGAAGAGACGACGCCGTCGGTCGATCGATCGACCGCTTCCTGCCGCGGACCCCGCTGCCCGAGCCGAACGCGCGGGGCGCCGCGGCGAACGGTGAGTCCGCCGAGCCGCTCGCCACCGAAGGGATTCACGCGAGCGGCAAGAGCCTCGACTGCGTCGCGACCGTCGCGCCGATCCTCTCTCGGAGCGGCGAGATGGTCGGCGACATCGTCCTCGTGCACGAGGCCGGCGGCCTCGATTCGGACGCGGATCGCCTGAACCTCGCCCTCGCCGCCGCTCGGCTCGGCGCCTTCCGCTGGGACATCGCGACCGACATCGTGACGTCTTCTCGACGCGCGGCGGAGATCTTCCGGATCGATCCGGGGGCCCCAACGACGTGGGCGGCGATGCAAGGGCTGCTGCACCCGGACGATCGCGAAGCGGCGCGGGATGCCGTCGCGCAGGCGCTCGAGACGCGCGGCGACTACGTCATCGAGTACCGGTTGATCAACGGCGGGCGCGAGCGCTGGGTAGCGGTGCGCGGCCACGGCAAATACGACGAGCACGGGGCGGCGCTCGGCATGATCGGCGTCGTGCAGGACATCACCGGCGATCGGCTGCTCCTGCGGCTCGACGACGCCGTTCGCCCGCTGGCGAAGCCCGAGGACGTCGTTTCTACTTCCGCGCGGCTGCTCGGCGGCCACCTGGACGTCAACCGGTGCGTGTACGCCTTCGTCGAGTCCGATCAGGACACCTTCACGATCACCGGCAATTACACGAACGGCGTGAGCAGCGCGGTGGGGCGTTACGCCTTCCATCAATTCGGCGCGGAGTGCTTGCGCCAGCTCCGGGAGGGCAAACCCTACGTCGTCGAGGATTGCCGGACGGATCCGCGCATCGGCCGAGCGGATCGCGCGGCGTACGAGGCGCTCTCGATCCACGCCCTGATCTGCGCGCCCATCTTGAAGTCGGGAAGGCTCGTCGCCACCATGGGGGTGCACGCCGTCGAGCCCCGCAGCTGGCTGCCCGAAGAGGTGGATCTCGTGCAGCGCGTCGCGAGTCGCTGCTGGGAATCGATCGAGCGGGCGCGCGTCGAGCGTGAACGGAAGAGCCTGCTCGAGTCGGCCGAGGCGGCCAACCGCGCGAAGGACGAATTCTTGGCGATGCTCGGTCACGAGCTCAGGAACCCGCTCGCGCCGATCGCCACCGCGCTGCACCTCATGAAGCTGCGCGATGGCCTCGCTTCCGAGCGCGAGCGCACGGTCATCGAACGGCAGGTGAAGCACCTCACGCGCCTCGTCGACGATCTCCTCGACGTGTCGCGCATCGCCCGCGGCAGGGTCGAGCTGAACAGCGAAGTGGTGGAGCTCTGCGCGGTGGTGACGCGCGCGATCGAGGTCGCGAGTCCGTTGCTCGAGCAACGCGCTCACACGCTCACCGTCGACGTGCCGCGCGAAGGTCTGCCGGTCCTCGGCGATGCCGAGCGGCTGGTGCAGGTCGTGGGCAACCTCCTCACCAACGCCGGCAAGTACACGCCACCGGGCGGGCGCATCCAGCTCTCCGGGGCCGAGGAGGACGGGTCCGTGGTCCTGCGGGTGCGCGACAACGGGATGGGTATGTCGAAGGAGATGCAGAGCCACGCCTTCGAGCTGTTCATTCAGAGCGCGCAGCCCATCGATCGTGCTCACGGCGGGCTCGGGCTCGGGCTCGCCATCGTGCGCAACCTCGTCGAGCGACACGGCGGCACCGTCTCGGCCTCGAGCGAAGGCCCCGGCAAGGGCAGCGAGTTCGTCGTGCGCTTGCCGAAGGCGCTGCCCGATGCGCTCCTCCGCGCGGGGCTCGAAGACCGGGACACGCCGACCGTGGCGCGGTCGGGGAGCGGCGTCCGCGTCCTCGTCGTCGACGACAACGAAGACGCGGCGGAGATGCTGGCCCTGTCGCTCGCGAGCCTCGGTTGCAAGGTGCGCGTCGCCCACGACGGCCCGCAGGCGCTGCGCGTGGCGGGGGACGAGCCCTTCGACGCCGCGCTCCTCGACATCGGCCTTCCGGTGATGGACGGCTACGAGCTCGCGGCGCGCCTGCGCGAGCTACCCACCATGCGGCGGGCGCAGCTCGTCGCGGTCACCGGCTACGGCCAGCAATCGGATCGCAACCGAGCGCTCGCCGCCGGGTTCGAGCTCCACCTGGTAAAGCCCGTGGATTTCCGGTTGATCGAAGAGATCGTCGCGTCGCTGGCCGATCGCGGAACACCGCTCGGCGTCGAGCGCGCGTAGCCCCGGCGTCAGTCGAGCTCGTCCCGGCGTTCGTGGTGCTGGCTGACGTTCTCGCCGTCGGTGGCCCTGAGCCCCGCGAAGACGACCGTGGAGAGCGCCGTGAGGACACCGAGAACGAGGAGCGCCTCGTGGATGCCGTGGAGCATCTGGGCCGACGTCGCGGAGAATCGATCCGGAATGAAGAGCGCCGCGGCGAGGGACGCCGTGGCCACGCCGAAGCTCATGGACATCTGCTGCAACGTGCTGGCGATGGTGCTCGCGCTGCTGGTCTCCACGTCGGCCACGTCGGAGAAGACGAGGGTGTTCATGCTGGTGAACTGGAGCGACGAGAAGAACCCGAAGGCGAACGCCTGCGCGACGATCACCGAGACGGACGTCCGCCCGTCCACCGTGGCGAAGAGCGCGATGATCAGGCCGATGATCAGCGTGTTCGAGAGCAGGACGCGGCGGTAGCCGAACCGCGTGAGGATCTTCGGCATCGTCATCTTCAGGCTCATGGCGGCGACGGACTGCGGCATGATCAGGAGGCCGGACTCGATCGGCGTGTGCCCCAGGCCCACCTGGTAGAGCAGCGGGAGCAAGAACGGCATGCCGCCGGCGCCGAGGCGCGTGATGAAGCCGCCGATGACCGCCGCACGGAACGTGCGGACGCCGAACAGCGACAGCCGCAAGAGCGGTCGTTTTCGAAGCCGCGAATGGTGCCAGTACCCGACGAGCAGAACGACGGACAAGACGAGGAGCCCGAGGATCTCGCGCGTGCTCAAGCGGTGTTCGCCGAAGACCTCCAGCACGTACGACAGGAGCGCGATGCCGCACCCGAACAGCACCATCCCGGTGACGTCGAGCTTGCCGACCTTCGGCGACGTGTAGTCCGGCAGATAGCGCCGCACGAGGTACACACCCGCGGCGCCCATGGGCAAGTTGACGAAGAAGATCGTGCGCCAGTTCAAGTAGCTGACGATCACGCCGCCGGCGAGGGGCCCGAGCATGGGACCGATGAGGCTCGGGATCGCGACGAAGCTCATCGCCCGTACCAGCTCGGCCTTCGGGAACGTGCGCACGACGGTGAGGCGTCCGACGGGCACCATCAGCGCGCCGCCCATGCCTTGCAGCACGCGGCAAGCGACCAAGAGATGTAGGTCGTTCGAGACGCCGCACAGAAAGGAGCCCAGCGTGAAGAGCCCGATCGCCGTAGAAAAGACACGCCGGGTTCCGAATCGATCCGCGACCCAGCCGCTCACCGGAATGAAGACCGCGAGGCTCAGCGTGTAGCTCGTGAGCGCGCTCTTCATCGACAGCGGCGCGACGTGCAGGGCGTCGGCGATGCGCGGAACGGCCGTGTTCAAAATGGTCGTGTCGAGCGCTTCCATGAAGAAAGCCACCGCGACGAGCCACGGCACGAGGCGCTTCACCTGCGGGCTCAGCACGAGCGGCGGGGGTGGCGTCGTCGACGCCTGCTTCAGAGCTTCGGGGAGCTGCTGCGTCGCGAGACTGTCTGGGAGCGGGTCCGCCACCGGTCGTTGTCTAGGGCGATGGGTCACGGTCGGTCAGCCCCGTCAGGCCGCCTGGCCGAGACCCGGGCACGTCGATTGCACCGTCTTTTCGTATGGACACTCCGAATGCACCAGTGGAAAGCAAAAGCCCAGACGGGGAATTCGTCGAGGTCGTCCCAGAGCTCCTCGACGAAGGCGCGCCCGCGAGACCGAGCGCCTCGCGTCACCCGCCTCCGCCCCCGCGTCTACGCGCGCGGGCGGCCGCTCACGAGGCCCGCCCGATGCTCGTCGACGGCGACCAGCCCGAGGTCGCGGCGGACTTGATGACCCGCGAGCTTCTCACCATCGGCCCCGACGACGTGCTCGAAAGCCTGGAGGCGCACATGGCCGCGTTCCAATTTCGACACTTGCCCGTGGTCGAGGGCAACAAGCTCGTCGGCCTCATCAGCCACAAAGACCTGTTACACCTGTCATCGAGCATGCTCTCGACGAGCGCTCCGGAAGAGAACGCGTTCCTTCATCGACTGCCCGCTGCGCGCGTCATGCGGCGCGATCTGATCACCGTCCGTCCATCGGAGCCGCTCGCCAACGTCGCGGCGCTGATGTGGCAGTCGCGCGTCGGCTGCGTCCCGGTGACGCAAGAGGACGGCACCCTGGTCGGCATCATCACGGAGGGCGACTTCGTCCGCCTCGCGTATCACTTCCTCACACGGCGCCCGACCATGCACTGACCGCGCGCCGCGCGCGGGATCGGCCTCAAATGCAGCCGAGGAAGCCCGCCGTCCACGGGATGGGCGAACAGCCGCATTTGTCGCCGGCGCAACAGCCCGGGCCGAACACCGCTCCGCAGTCAGGGCAGCCGATCGCGGAGTTCGGACAAGATCCCTTGTCGGAACCCGGCGGCGGGCCCTGACACTCCGAGCCCATCTTCGTGTACCCCGACAGGCAATCGAACGCGCACTGCCCCATGACGCACGTCAGGTAGCCGTTCGTCGGCGCGGTCATCGTGCAGGCATCGCAGCCGGTCGTGCCGCAACCCACCTTCGGCGACGGGAGCACGCAAGCCCCGCCACACATCTTCTGATCCGACGTGCACATCATCGGGCCGGTCGAAGCGCCGCCGACACTGACGCTGGACCCACCTGCACCCATTTTGCCGCCAGCACCCGTCGTGCCCCCGGTGCGCGACGGCGGAACCGGTGAGCCCCCCATCCCGACGATGGGGCTTTCTCCACCGCTGCCGAGCATCGCCCCGCTCCCGCTCATCGTGATTCCACCCATTCCAACCGGGTCGGTCGGGGGCATCACGGAGACGCCGCCGGCGGCTGGATCGTTCTGGGAGCCAGGATCCGTGCCTCCGTTCTCGGACACCACTGCGACGTGCGTTCGCTGACCGGCTTGGCCCCCCATGGAGAGTCCGGCATCGAGAGCCTCGAGGGCGCTCTCGTTGAGGGGCTCCACCGAAGCGCACGATGCGGCGGACGACAACACGGTTGCCGCGACGACGACGACACGAACGCGTTTGACGATGGACAAAGCTGGGCGCGCTCACTGCAACGAGCCGCGAGCGCTAGCATGGTAACCAGTGCCCATTTCCCGCCGCTGCCAGAAAACCAGCCGTTCGAGTCGCGGAAAGATTCAACGCCGCGCAAACGTTGCTGGCGTTAGACCGCGCGCGAAAAGGCGAAGCTCGGACGCCGCGTGTTCGGGCCGTCGACTTGATCCGCAGCGAACTGCCGGCGGCTCAGGGCGGGGCTCCAACGCCGACATCGCTCTCCTCACCGGCGTCGCTCGCCGTCCCCGCATCGTTCCCTGCAGTCCCACCGGCGGCGGCGGTGCCACCGGTACCCGAGCTGCCCCCAGATCCCGAGCAGTCTCCCAGCGCCGGCGTTTGCGAACTGCACCCGCCGGATCCCGCCGGGGATGCGGGTGCCTCCGACCCGGATTGGCCCCCGAAAGCCGAACAGGCGATGGGCCCGAGCGCGCCCGCCAACGCCAGGACGAAGGCCCAGCTCCGCATTGGAATCTGCCTGCGCCGTCCCGAAAAACCCGTCGCCACGCCCTCATTCTGAGGTGCGTCGAGCGCTTTGCCGAGTGCATTTTTGCCCGAATGCGCACTTTCTATGGGCACAATTGAGCAGAATGAGTGCGAATCTGGGAAACTCGTCCTCCGCCGCCGTCGTCGACGATGCCCTTCTCCGGCGCGCCGCGGCCGAAGTGCTGCGGTCGTTGCGGGGCAAGCGCTCGCAGCGCGCGTTCGCGCGAAGGCTCGGGTATCGCGCCAATCCGATCACGGATTGGGAACACGGACGACGGTTTCCAACGGCCGTCGAGGCGCTGCGCGCGGCGCAGCTCGTCGGCGTCGACGTGAAGCAGGCGTTCTCGGAGTTTCACGCGGCGGCGCCGCCGGAACCCGATTCGTCGCGGCGCTTCGACGTCGCGCCGTGGCTCACCGCGATACGAGGGACGACGCCGGTCGCGCACGTCGCCGCGCGCGCGGGCGCCTCGCGGTTCGCCATGGCGCGCTGGCTCAGCGGCGCGGCCCTGCCGCGCTTGCCGGATTTCTTTCGCTGCGTCGACGCGCTCACCGGTCGCCTGCCGGATCTCGTCGCGGCGCTCGTCCCCATCGAGACGGTCCCCTCCTTGTTGGCGCGGCACGCGGCGATGCATGCCGCACGTCGCGTCGCGTTCGACGCGCCCTGGACGGAAGCGGTGCTGAGGGTCCTCGACACGCAGACATACCAGGGGCTCGCGACCCACGACGACCGTTTCGTCGCGCAGCACCTCGACGTCCCCGTCGAAGTCGCCAGGGCCGCGCTGCGGCGCCTCGAAGCGGCGGCCGTCGTTCGACGGGACGGCGGACTCTGGCGCCAGGGTCGCCCGCTCAGCGTCGACACGCGGGGTGCACGCGACGACCTGAGCGTCCTCTTACGTCACTGGAGCGCGGTCGGTTATCGGCGAATCATCGAGCGCCGGCCGTCGGATCTCTTCGCCTACAACGTCATGAGCACTTCTCAGGCCGACTACGAGCGCATTCATGATCTGCTGAGGCGCACGTTTCGCGAGATTCGTTCCATCGTGGCCGCGTCGGAGCCGAACGAAAGGGTCGCGCTCTTGAATTTGCAGCTGCTCGAGTTCGGATGATTCTAGCCCGAACCGGCCCTGCTACGACGAGCACGGGAACGAGAACGAGGCGGCTCGACGCCGTATCGCGTGGCCCAGCGTGCTCGGCGTTCGAGTTCGCCGGTACCGCGCGCTATTGCTCCGCCGTCGAGATCGCGTCAACCACGGCTGGACGAGCAGGCGGGTTCGGCCGATTTCCTCCGCAACGAGCTACTCGCGAGCGCGCCATGGTGGTTCGTATACGTACCATTGTCTCCGCATCGGTACCCACGCCAACAAGCTCTCATACCGCTATCCTGATCCTGGTCTGGTCGTGCACGTGCTCTCGTGAGCGCATCGGTGCCCACGCCCACGAGATGCCCTCGATGGCGACGGCGAACGTCTCGCCCGGTCGCGCGACCGTGAACGGGTTCATGGTGCCGAGGATGACGCCGGGGCCGAGCGTAGCGCACCGCAAATCGTGCACGTATGCTGGCGGCATGCTCGAGATCCGATTCGCACACGACGGCGACGCCGCGACCATCCTCGCCTTCGTCCGCGCGCTCGCCGAGTACGAGAAGATGCCGCATGCCGTCGAGGTCGACGAGGCGACGCTCTCCGCGCAGCTTCGCTCGCCCGCGCCGCCGTTCGAATGCCTCCTGGCGGAAGACGCCGGCCGCGCCGTGGGTTTCGCGTTGATTTTCCACACCTATTCGACGTGGCGCGGACGGCGCGGCATCTGGCTCGAAGATCTGTTCGTGCTTCCGGACCAACGGCGCAACGGGGTCGGGCGGGCGTTGCTCGACCGGGTGCTATCGCTCGCGAAGGAACGGCGCTGCGGGCGCGTCGAATGGTCGGTGCTCGATTGGAATCAGCCGGCCATCGACTTTTACCGGGGCTACGGCGCCGACCTGCTCGAAGAGTGGCGGATCTGTCGGATGAGTCTCTGACGGCCCCGGGCCGCCGCCTTCGAACTGCCCGGCCGAGCAAGGATTACGGACGGCGCTTTGATTTGGGTCCACGTGCTGCTAACCAACCCGGGCCCAATCGGCAGATCCTCGAAGAAAGGGGTCGTCTCATGTTCCGTATGAAGCTGTCGCGCCGCCTCGTCCGTGCCCTCGCGCCGATTTCGCTGCTCGCGGTCGCCGCGCTGCCCGGTTGCAAGCGGCCGACGAAGGCCGGAGAAGCGCCCGCGGGGAGCGCGAGCGCCGGTGCCCCCACCGGGCCCTGCGCTCAATTCGTGAAGAGCATCTGTGACAAGGCGGGCGCGCAATCCCAGGCGTGCGAATCGACGACGAACACCGCGGATCTGCTTTCGCCCGACACGTGCACCGCGGCCAACAAGCAGATCGATTACTCGCTGAAGAAGCTCGCCGAGCAGGGGAAGATCTGCGCGGACCTGACGAAGACGCTGTGCGACGCCGTCGGCCCCCAAACGCAGACTTGCACCATGGTGTCGGTGCAGACGAAGGCATTCACTCCGGATCGCTGCAAGGCGATGCGGGAGCACATCCCGGAGATCATCGATCAGCTCAAGAAGATGGAGGAAGGCAACAAGCCGCTGAGCCCCGATCAGCAGAAGGCCATCCTCGATCCGCCGGCGGCTACGTTCGGACCTCCGACGGCGTCGGTGCAGATCGTCGAGTTCTCGGACTTCCAGTGCCCCTACTGCTCGCGCGCCGCCCAAGCCGTCGACAAGATCAAGGAAAAGTACGGCGATCGCATCCACTTCACGTTCCGGCAATTCCCCTTGCCGATGCATCAGAATGCCCGCGGAGCCGCCGAAGCGGCGCTCGCCGCGAACGCGCAGGGGAAATTCTGGCAGTTTCACGATCTGCTCTTCAAGAACCAGCAGAAGCTCGACGCAGCCGGCCTCGAAGAGGAAGCGAAGGAGGCCGGGTTGAACGTCGCGCAGTTCAAGAAATCGGTGAGCGATCACCAGTTTGCGCCGAACGTCGACGCGGACATGAAGCTCGGGCAACAGGTGCAGGTCCAGGGGACGCCGACCATGTTCATCAACGGAACGCGCGTCTCGGATCCGACGAACTACGAGATCATCGCGCAGCAGATCGAGACGGCTCTGAAGGGCGGCGCCCGCTCCGGCTGACGAGCTGATGGCCGTTCGGGACGCGCCGGGCAACACGCTCTCCGGCAGGGTCGCGGTGCGCGTCGTCGACTTCGTCGCGGCGCGCGGGCACGACCCGGAGGCGCTGTGCCGCAGCGTCGGCCTGAGCCTGGAGTCGCTGCGCGCGGAGGGGTCGCGCGTGCCGTACGCCGTCGTTCGCGAGCTCGGAGAGCGCGCCTCCGAGCTCGCGCGAGACCCGAACCTCGGCCTTCACCTCGCCCAGGACGTGCGCGACACGAGCGTGTACGACGCGGGCCTGCTCATGCTCATGTCGAGCCCCTGCGTGCGCACCGGGCTCGAGCGCATGACGGAGTATCAGCGCTACTGGGGCGACGGCGAACGCGTGAAGCTCTTCGGCGTGCCGGGCGGCGCCAGCGTTCGGCTGATGAACGAGGGGACCGCGGACGATTACCAGCGGCAATCCGACGAGTGCGCGATGGCGGAGATCGTCGTCGGTTTTCGCGCCATCTCCGGGCGCGACGTCGTGCCTCGAGCGGTTCGCTTCCGGCACCCGGCGCCGGCGGACGTCCGGGAGCACCAGACGTTGTTTCGTTGCGAGCTCCGGTTTGCAGCCCCGCACACGGAGCTCGAGCTCGCGGACGGCGATCTCGACGCTCCGCTGCCGCACGCGAACGAAATCTACTCTGCGATCTTCCAAGGCCAGGTCGAGCGCGCTCTCGCCCGTTTACCGAAGGCGACCGCGACGGCGAAGGACGTCCGCGCCGCGGCGCAGGCGGCCCTCGCCTCCGGGCGATGCACGCTCGCCGGCACGGCGCGCGCGCTCGGCACGAGCGAGCGCACGCTGCAACGCCGTCTGCAGGAAGAAGGGACCTCGTTCGCCGAGCTCGTGGACTGCCTGCGCCACGAGATGGCGATCGAGTGCCTGGACAAGCAGCTCTCCGTCGCCGAAATCGC
The DNA here is from genome assembly GCA_035547195.1 of Polyangiaceae bacterium. Taxonomy (GTDB): domain Bacteria; phylum Myxococcota_A; class Polyangia; order Polyangiales; family Polyangiaceae; genus DASZVB01. The sequence continues at coordinate 69,783 of DASZVB010000114.1, read as the reverse complement.
TTGCCTCCTCGGCTACTCGGATCCGAGCGCGTTTCACCACGCGTTCAAGCGCTGGACCGGGACGACTCCGGAACAGTCGCGCGTTGAGCGCGCCGGGACCCGCGACGACGGCGGGGTCTGATCCGCCGCCGTCGCGATCAGGAGCGGACGATCACGGTAGACCCGAGACGATGCTGTTCGCCATGTTCAGGTGCTCCCGCACGATGGCTCGGGTCTGCTCCAACAACGTGAGGAGCGGCGTCGCCGCGCTGCCGTCGGGTGTCGAGGCGTCGGGACTGCCGCCCATGGAGAGGATTCCGACGTCGAGCAGCGACAGCACCGCCGCGTGCTGGGTGACCTGGGCCTGCATGTAGGCGCGATCGAAGGCCGAAGCGCTCACCGTCCCGAGAGACGAGATCGTCGCGTCGGACTGAGCCTTCAAGTTGGCGCTCACCTTGGTCTGTTCCGGGGTGACGCCGAGCGCCGTCGCGGTGCTCTTGTCCTTCTCGAGACCTGCCGTGTGATCGGCGACCATCTCGGCCGCGAACGACTTCACGTCGGACGCGCTCGCCTTGGTCTGCGCGAGCTCTCCTTGTGACACCTCGCCGCCGTTGACGGTGTCGAGCAAGCCGATCCACTCGGCGGCGCTGAACGCCGTGACGCCCGCGTCGCTCAGACCGGCGTCGACGATGCCGCTGTCCGCCTTCGTGCCGGCGCTGCCGGCTGCTCCGCCTTGGCCGGCGGAACCGCCCGTCGCGGCGTCGGATATTCCGGTCGACCCGCCCGATGAGCCCGCGCTGCCGCCCCGACCCGACGAGCCGCCCGTGGTCGCGCCGCCGCTGCCGGCCGTCCCGCCGGAGCCTCCGGTCGCCGCCGTCCCGCCGGCGCTCGCGTCGGTGACGTTGTTATTGTTGTGGTCGTTGCTGCAAGCAAATGCACCGACTGCCAGGGCAACCCAGCCGACGTGCCGTATCGATCGAAACGTCATCGCGTAAAACCTCCGCCCGCGACCGAGTGCATTGCGCGTTCCACACCACGCCGAATGCTTGTAATCGCGTGCGGTGAAGCGTTTCCAAACGGACGGTCGTCACGCGAGGTCCCAGAACGCCCCGGAATCACCACGCGCTCGACGCGAAGTGTCTCTCGAGGGATCGGAGCGCGCGCGTCGCGAACTTCTCCGGATGAGCTTCCTGGATGAAGAGCTTCGCTCCCGTGCTCTCGACCGAGTCCGCTCGACCGCCGAATTGTCCGACAACTGAACTTGCCATATCCTCGACCGAGACGTCGAACGCCCTCATCATCGGCTGCAGCGATCCCCGTCACGATGCGCTCATCACCGACCGCGCGACGCGAAACCCGCGTCGCGCGTTTGGTCGCGGAGCCGCCGTCGAAGCGCTTCGCGTCGAGCGCGTCATTCGCCCCTCGAAGCGACGATCCGTACTGGCGACCGGCGGGCGCACGGCTGACTGCCGGTACGGTTCTTGCGACGCCAGCCATTCGTGGCCAATCGCAATTGCATCGCTGGGGTTTTCGGACTTTTGGCAGCATCGGCGTTCGCGGCAGGAACGACGCGCGCTCAGACCACTGCCGCAGCAGCCGCGCAAAATCAGCAGCCCGCTGCAACAATGGCGCAAGCTCAGCAGGGGGCAGCGATGACGCAACAACAGGCGCAGCAGCCCGCCGTCGCCCCGACGGCCGTTCCCGGCGCGGCTCCCGTCGCTCCGCAAGGGACGGTTGCCGCTGGAAACGCGTCCAATAACGGGGCAACGGACGCGCCGCGGGGCAATACGACCCAGCCGGACATCTGGTACTCGGACAGCACGAGCCCGTGGAACGGAAGCGGTGCAGCGAACGTCTGGTACTCGAACAGCACCGATCCCGTCGCCAATTACGGCCAGTCGAACATCTGGTACTCGAACAGCGCCGACCCGCGTACTTCGTACAACCAGGGCGTCGTTTCTTGGTACTCGAACAGCGCCGATCTGGATTCCAGTCGTGCCGGCGGCTTCTCGGAGCCGCCGGCGCCGGTTTGGTTGACGTGGTCGACGTCGTACATAACGCACCCCGCCTCGTCGGCGACGACCGAGTCATTACCGGCGCCCGGAACGTACGCGGCGCCGCCCACCGGCACGAACCAACCCCAATCGCCGCCCTTCGGCTATTTGACGCCGGACACACCCGTCTTCAACCTCAATCCGCCCGCGCCGCCGGCCGCGCCGGCGACCAACGGAACCGGCGCGGCGCCGGCGGCGGGCAATGGAACGACCACCGGAGTTGCCACAGGCGCCCCTAGCGGCACGCCGCCCACCGGCACCGCGCCCACGACACCGACCGGCGGATCGCCGGCGGCGCCGACGACAACGGGCGCGCCACCGACCGGCGCGGCGCCGACGACGGGCACGACGCCAACCGGCGCAGCGCCCGCCCCGACGGGAGCCGCCCCGACGGCGACGGGCACCGCGGCATCCAACGCGCCCACGCCAGGGGTTTCGGTCGTCGTGCAGGCTCCGCCCGGCACCGGCGTCACGGTGACGGAACGAGCGGCTGCTCCCGCGGAAGCGCAGCCCACGTCGCCATCGGAGAGCGAGAACGCAGGCGCCGAGAACCAAGCCCCCTCCGAAGCGGCCACTGCACGCGGCATGGCGCACATCCCGGCGGCGCCCTCGATTGCCGGATCGAATCCGGCATCGGCGCAGGAAGAGGCCGCGTCCGCGCGCACACCCGAGGAGAGCGGCGGTCGCCGGCTCGGGGGCGCCGACGCGACAGGCGCTGCGGCGGCTCATGCCGCGCGTGCCGAGGGTCGTCCGGGCGAGGCGACCGCGCCGAACACGCCGGCGGCGCCGAACAAGACGGAGCTCTCCACGGTCATCTTGAAGGTGGCGTTCGTCGCGCTGCTCGGCCTTTCACTCTGCGTCGCCGCGACGGGCATCATCCTCGCCGTGGCGTTCGGGTTGAAAGGTGGGTTCTCGGGTCGCCCGCAACGCTAGCGTTCGCGTCACACGCTCGGCGCGCCGGGGCTGCGGACGTGCTCGGGGCGTACGCCGATGCCGACGAGATAGGCCGGGATGCGCTGCAGCGACGGCACGCGATCCAGCAATCTGAGCACAGGGCCGGCTTGGAGGGCCCGGTCGTCGCGGAGTGCGCGCTGGATGACGCGCTCCTGCACCGCGACCTGGACGGCTTGCGTCGCGCGCGTCGGCCATTCTCGGCGCCGCTGCACGCGACGCAAGCGTTCATCGACCGCGACGCCACAGCGGAGAGGCTTTGCGAGGACGTTCGCGGCGGCCACGGCATCTTGAATGGCCAGGTTGATCCCGACGCCGCCGACGGGAGACATCGCGTGCGCGGCGTCGCCGATGCACAGCAGGCCGGGACGCCACCACTGTTTCAGCCTATCCACCGTGACCGAGAGGAGCTTCACGTCGTCGAAGCTCTGGAGCGCCCCGACCCGATCCGCAAGAAAAGGGACCGTCTCGGAGATGCTCGCGCGGAACGCCTCGATGCCCTTCTCGCTCACCTCGTCGAAGCCGTTCTTCGGAATGACGCACGCAATTTGCCAGAATTCACCGCGGTCGATGAGCGCGAGGAACTTCCCGCGCGTCACCCAGCCGAGGCTCTGCACCGGATCTTGCGCGCGACGCGGGAGACGCAGCCAGAGCACGTCGATCGGCGCGCCGACGTCTTCCACGGTCATTCGGGCGCTCTTCCGCAGCACGGAGTGGCGCCCGTCTGCAGCGATGATCAGATCCGCACCGATGGTCATGTCTTTGCCCGCGCAGCGCACGGTGACCCCCTCGACTCGGCCGCCCGTCTCGACGACGCCGGTCGCCTCTGCGCGCATTCGGATCTCGAACGCCGGAAAATCGTTCGCGCGCTCCACGACGAACTTCAGGAAATCCCACTGGGGCATCAAAGCGATGAACTTGCTCCGCGCCGGAACGTGCGTGAAATCCGCGAGGGTGATTTCGGCGTCCGGGAGGTGGGCGCGAATTCTGCGCAGCTCTTGATGCGGCAGACGCAGGAAATCCGGAAGCCAGCCGAGCTCGTCCAGCACGGCGAGGGTGGACGGATGCACCGTATCGCCGCGGAAGTCGCGTAAGAAATCACCATGCTTCTCGAGCACGAGCGTGCGCACGCCCGCGCGCGCCAACAACGCCCCGACCATGACGCCCGCCGGCCCGCCGCCGACCACGCAACACTTCACCCGCTCGCTGAATCCATCCGTCATGGTGATGGTGATTTCGTAGCCACGATCTCCGAAGAAGGGGAGTCCGTGCAAGCCCGTGCCACACACTACCGCGGGGCCTGGCCCGCCTCGCGGAACCATGAGACGTCGTGGAGCGCAATGGCAACCCCGGAGGGAGTAGGGCGAAGCCTTCGAGCGAAGGTGACCGGTGGGTTGGAAGCGGTCGCGGCCCGCCTCGATGTGACCCTACGCCGAGTTTTTCACGCAGATGTTCGTGCCGGCGGCTCTCTCATCGACCCATTCGCCAGTCGCGCTCTGCAAGCGCTTCGGCAGCATTCATTCAGAGCGCTGCGTCACGGCATCGCGTGCTCGTCGAAGAAGTCGATGATCGCGCTGGTCGCGTCGATATCCATCGTCGTCTTGCCGACGAGGGGCGCGCCGCCGGGCCAGGCGTGTCCACCGTCGATCACCGTGCAGAGCTCGACCTCGCTTCCCTGTTTGCAACCGGACCAGGTGTGGCACGCGACGTCGCCCTTCTGATACGTGACCTGCGACCCGGCGAACAGCGACGGATTCGGTCCGCCATCGGGCGTCGATTCGTCGGGCATGGGCATGGAGCTTTGCGCAGTCGTGGCCGGCGCATCGGGACAACCGTCGACGCTCCTCCATAGATTGATGGAATACGAGACCGGCGGAAACTGGAGCACGTGATAGAGGCCGTCCGTGCCGCCGTTGAACGGGACGATGGTGTCCCCGGTGCCGTGAAACGCGAGGAGCGGCACCGGTCGGGTCGGGCTGCACGGATCGACGAGCACCGCGCCAGCGACGGGCGCGACGGCCGCGAAGACGTCGGAGGCTTCGCACCCGAGGCGATACGCCATCATCGCGCCGTTCGACAGGCCCGTCGCGAAGACGCGCTTCGGATCGATGCAGTAGTCGTCCTCCAGCTTCTTCACGAGATCGCGTATGAACGTCATGTCGTCCGTCGAGTTGCCGCAGCAGGTGCCCGCGTTCCAGCTGAGACCAACGCCGACGGCGAGCCCCGCGGGATACACGACGATGAAGTTTCGCTGATCCGCCGTGTCGGACATGTGCGACACGCTCTCTTGCAGCGTGTTCGGCTCGAGGAGCCCATGGAAGTTCAGGACGAGCATCGCGGGCTTCGTCGGGTCGTAGCTCGCGGGGACGTGCACCAGCGCGGTGCGCAGCCCGCCGTCGGGCGCACCGGGCTCCGGCACCGTGATCGTCGTCGCGCCGGTGGCGCCCTGCTTGCCCGAACAGAGCGGGCCCGCTTCGGCTTGCAGGGTGCCGCCGTCCGAGGTGCGCTTCACGGCGTCGTTGCTGCAGGCCACGAGCAACGGCAGTGTCGAAACGAAGATCGAAGCGCCACGAACAAAACTGAAGCTCATGGCGCATACTATGCTTCAAGTCTGGGCTTTCGATCGAGGAGCGCCGAGCTCAGGGGACGAGGACCGCGCGAAATCTCACCCGGTTCTGAAGGACCTTCGTGAACGCTTCTTCCCGGACCTCGCTCGGCCCCGGCTCCCGAACGTCGAGCTCGACGACCTGAAACGGACCGTCGGGTTTCGCGGCTCGAATCGCCCTCATCTTCTTCGGCATGGCCCGATACGTAGGCGCCTACCGAGGCGTTGGCAACGTCGCGCGCTACGCCGCGGCGCGGATGCTCGTCGTCGAGGGCAAGGGAGCATTTCGACGAAAGACGCCCGGAGGTAGCCCGTGGTGCCGCTTGAACGCGCGGCTGAACGCGAACTCCGATTCGTACCCGACTCGCGCAGCGATCTCGGCGAGGCTCGCGTCGGAGTCGCGCAAGAGCTCGGCGGCGAGCAGCATGCGCTGGCGCGTGAGATAGCGCAGCGGCGCGGCCCGCGTGACGGCTTCGAAACGGCGGGCGAAGGCGGCGCGCGAGAGGCCGACGGCGCGCGCGAGCTTCTCCACGGTCCAGCGCTTCGCCGGGTCTTCTTGCATGAGCGCCAGCGCCTTGAGGACGCGGCCGTCGGCGACGCGCGCCCGCGTGACGTCGCCTTTGTCGGACGCGACGGCGCGCGCGAGATCGGCAGCGAAGCTCTGCGCTATCGCGCGCACCCAGGCATCCGACGGGACTCGCTCGCCGTCGACTCGAACCTGCACCGTTCCCTCCGCCAGAAAGACCACCTCGACCCGATGAAGCGGCTTCGCCATGAACGCAGCATTCAGCTTCGGCGACCGTTCGTCCAGGCGGATCGAGACCGCCATGGACGGCCGGGAATGTCTTCGAGCGTTCCGGATATGGCGCGCGAACCGGGTCGAGCTCAAAAGCGACACATGCCCGAAGAAGAGCCCGTGAAGCTCGATCCTACCCGCGGCCCTCGCCCCTTCGTCGCCGAACGTCTTTTCGCGGCGCGCACCGTCCTCGTGTTCGGAGAAGTGACCGCTGCGCTGGCGGAGTCCGTCTCGTCTCAGCTCCTCGCGCTCGCCGCCGTCGACGAGCAGCCCATTCGCCTGGTCATCAACTCGCCCGGCGGCCACGTCGAATCCGGCGATACCATCCACGACGTCATCCGGTTCATCACTCCGGAGGTGCGGGTCCTCGGGACCGGCTGGGTGGCGAGCGCCGGCGCGCTGATCTTCGCGGCGGCGGAGCGCAAGAACCGATTCGCGCTGCCGAACACGCGCTTTCTGCTGCATCAGCCGCTCGGCGGCATCGGCGGCCCCGCCACGGACATGGAGATCGAAGCCGCGCAGATCCTCGCCATGCGCGAGCGCCTCAACCGCATCTTCGCCGCCGCGACCGGCCAGGCTTACGAGAAGATTGCCAAGGACACGGAACGCAACCACTGGATGAGCGCGCAGCAGGCGGTCGACTACGGCCTCGTCGGCCGCATCGTCGAAAACCACGAACAGCTGTCCGGGCTCTGATTCTCCACGCGGACTCCATCGAGACTCCACGACGCTCCCCCGCCCCCACCACGCGCGCGCGATACAGAATGCGTGGCAGCGCGCAGCGCGAAGGAACGAGCGTCCATGGCAAAGAGCAAAGTCGCGGTATTGAAGGTGAACCCGGAGACCGTGCTCGACGACATCGAGCGGATCTGCGAGCTGGGCGGCATGAAGGAGGCGCTCGCCTCGGGCACGACGACGATCCTGAAGGACAACATTTCGTGGCACTTCCCATTTCCCGCGGCGAACACGACGCCGTGGCAGCTCCAGGGAACGGCGCGCGCCTTGAGACGACAAGGTCTAAAGGACGTGGTCTGCGTCCAGAACAAGACGGTCGTCACCGACGCGTTCAAGGGCGAGGATCTGAACAACTACGTCCCCATCTTCCGACACGAGGACATCCCCGTCCTCTACAACTTCCGCGACAGCGACATGCGGTGGATCGACTATCGCCCGAAGGCGAAGATGCACGTCCTCGACGAGATCTTCCCCGAGGGTATCCGGATCCCCGACTACTTCCTCGGCAAGAACGTCGTGCACCTGCCGACGGTCAAGTGCCACATCTACACCACCACGACGGGGGCGATGAAGAACGCCTTCGGCGGCCTCCTCAATACGAAGCGGCACTACACGCATTCCTGGATCCACCGCACGCTGGTCGATCTCCTCGCCATCCAAAAAGAGATCCACAGCGGCCTCTTCGCGGTGATGGACGGCACGACGTGCGGAAACGGGCCCGGGCCGCGCACGATGATCCCGGTCGTCAAGGACTACATGCTCGCGAGCGCCGACCAGGTGGCGATCGACGCCGTCGCCGCCAAAATGATGGGCTTCGATCCGATGAGTCTCGAGTTCATCAAGGTCGCGCACGACGACGGCCTCGGCGTCGGCGATCCGCGCGACATCGAGGTGGTCGGCGCGGACATCTCCCGCGAAAGCTGGGGCTTTTCGGTGGGCGACAACGCCGCGAGCATGGTCGGCGACGTCATGTGGTTCGGCGCGCTGAAACGGATTCAGAAGCTGTTCTTCCGCACGCCCCTGGTGAACGCCTTCATCCTGGGCAGCGAGGCGTATCACGATTATTACCGCTGGCCGCGCATCGACCGAAGCGTGTTCGAGTCGTGGAAGCGGGATACCCGGTGGGGCCGGCTCTTCGCCGAATACGAACGCGGTATGTACACGTCCGGATCGCGCGGCGCTTCGCCACTCGAACGCCAGGAGCCCCTGGGACGTCAATAGACGCCGGGGAAGATCTCTGTATGGGACGCGCCGGCAGTATTCGTCCCAGAAACGACCGTACTTCGTGCGACAGCGCAGATCGTCGCGACCGGTGCGATCGACCAGTAGGATATGCGCGTTGATAGTCGCGGCACGACGCTTCCGTTGCGCGTGAGCGCAAACGATTCACTTCGAACTGCGGGTCAGCAAGCCTTCAAGACGCGTTCATCGACGGCGGCTGCCATTGCTCGGCGGCGCGCGCTGCGTCGAGGAGCGCGCGCACTTCCGCGTCGGTCGTTTGCTCGAAGTTCGCGTACCACGCACCGACGGACGAGAACCCCTCCGGCGTGGCGGCGCACGTCATGTCGTCGACCAGCGCGCCGATCTCTTCGCAAATACCGGGCGATGCAATCGGCACTCCGACCACGATACGGTGCGGTGCGTGTTGACGCACGCCGAGGATGGCGGCGGTCATGGTGGCGCCCGTCGCGAGACCATCGTCGACGAGGATCACCGTCCTGTCCGTCAGATCGAGAGGTGGCAAGTTGCCGCGGTACGCCCGTTCACGCCGCAGCAGCTCCGCGAGCTCCCGAGCCGTCACTTCCGCGACGACGGATTCGGTTACTCCGAGCTGCTCGACGACCGCGTCGTTCAAAACCCGGACGCCTCCAGAAGCCACCGCTCCCATGGCGAGCTCTTCGTCCCCGGGAACGCCCAGCTTTCGCACGACGAATACGTCGAGCGCGGCGCGCAGATGCAGGGCGACCTCGTAGCCCACGGGCACACCGCCACGCGGCAGCGCCAGCACGATGACCCCTGCTTGGTTCGCGTACCGCTCGAGCTTCGACGCGAGGACCCGGCCGGCGTGTCTACGATCGCGATAGCGACTCTCGCGCTCCATTGGAACGACGGAACGCAAGAGCCGTGCCCGCACCGAGCACTCAGCCGGTTTCGTGCATGCGGTCGTGCAGCCAGCGGATGCCCATCACCGTGCCGACGGTGAGCCCGAGCACCGCGCCGAAACCGCTCGCGACACCGACTCCCATGACCAGCGCCGCGACGCCCGACGAAATGCCCGCCGTCGAGAGCCCCACGGCGGACAACGCGCCCACCGCGGCGATCGGGATGCCGACGCTCGCGAGCTGTTCGGCGAGCTGTTCGCTCTTGCTCTTCCAGTCCGTCGCGTGGCCTTTCGCATGCGCTTCGGCGAGGGCGCGCGCGCACTCTTCGAGCGCGGCGAGTTGCTCGCCGGTGACGTTCAGCGCCTTCGCCAGCGAGGCGATCTCCGTGCGCTCGCTCTTCGCGTACTCACCGTCGGCGTAAGCGAGCGACAAGCAATCCGAGAGGAGCGCGAACTTCAGCGGAGACGATTTCAGCGCTTCCAGATGGCGTTCGATCGACGCCGTCGGCCGGTGAGCGGTATCGAGGATTGCGCGCGTCTCGCGCTCCGGAAGCTCCAGCGCCCGGCAGAGCTCCCGGAGCTTCGCCATCTCTTCCGGCGCGAGCGACACGTCGGCGCCGGCCATGGAAGCGATGACCGTCATGTAGTCGACGCGCTCGGCGAGAGAGACGTCGTGGGCGTCGTGCGTTTTCGTGGAAGTCACGGCGCGCATCATACACTTTCGCGCAGTTGACGCGACCGACCTCAGGCCCTGGGCGGTTTCTTTACACGATATCGACGCCTGCGCTGCGCAAGAGACGCGGCAGGTCCGTCATGTCGTGGAATACGCGCGCGCCGAGACGCGCGAGCGCGTCGTCCCTCGACTTTCCGGCGTAGCCGAACACCGTGAGCCCCGCGGCGAGCGCAGCGGTCGCGCCGGGGACGCTGTCCTCGACGGCGATCGCCTCCTTTGCGGTTACACCCAGGGTCGCGATCGCCTTCAAGTAAACGTCGGGATGGGGCTTGCTGCGGGCGACCTCGGCGGCGCTGAACAGATTGGGCGCAAACGCATCGAGAAGTCCGACCGTCGTCAGCTTCAACGTCATCTCCGCGAGAGTCCCGTTCGAGACGACGGCGCGCGCCGTCCGGACGGTGCGCACGGCGGCGATGACTCCGGGCACGGCGTGGAGCCCGCTCTGGAGCGCCTTCCGCTGCAGCTCGTCGAAATCGCGCTCGAACGTGCGGGGCGGCGTCCAGCCGTATTCATCCCGAACGGCGGCGATGCGCTCCGCCATCGACACGCCGGTGAAGCGGACGAGCGACGCTTCCACGTCGAGCACCGGACCGCCGCGGGCGACGACCTCGGCGAACACGCGATTCACGAGGGGCTCGCTGTCGACCAGAACGCCGTCGCAATCGAAGGCGACGAGCTGACATTTCATGGCCGAAGGGTTTACTACGGCGTCCGCCGCCTGTCGCACGAGCGCCTCGTTTACGTACAGGTAACTTCCAATCGAAGCCGAGGACTTGGCAGCCCTCTTGGAGGTCGTCCAAGACGGACAGCGCCAGCTGCATCCCGCGTCTCGTCGCCGAGTTTGGACGATCCGGCGAACGGCCGATTTGCGACCGTGGGGTGAACCCAAGCCTCGTCGACGGAAGCGTCGGCCGCCGAAGCACGCACGATCGATCGCCGAATCTCGAGCTTAGGTAGGACGCGGCTTGCTAGCCCGTGTGTTCCGTGGCACGTCGTGTCTTACGTGGCGCACGAAGTCGAGCGGGCACAGGCCCGTCCCGTGCGATATTCGCCCCGGGACGCGCGATGGGAGCGACGCTTCTGGCTCGCGCTGACGGCCGCCGGCGTTCTGCACGCAGCAATCGTGCTGGTGTCGTCGCTCCGGCGCCCGCGGGAGCTGCCGTATCACGCGCAGCGTCCCTATCTCGAAGTCTCTTTGCTCGACGACACGCCGAAAGCCCCGGCGGCGGACGCGGTCCAACCAGCCGCGGCGGAGGAGCCCGCGGCGCGTCTTTCGACGCCACCGCAGACCGCCGTCAAATCGCTGCGCGAACCGTCTCGGGCCGAACCATCCGTCACCCAGGACTCCGCTTCGGCCGAAACACTCCCGGAGCCCGAAGCCGCGGGCAGCGCAACGGCGAGCTCCGCGCCGCCGCGACCCGGTCTGTCTCTCGGCGCCCTCGGCGTCGGCAGCAACCCTTTTCTCGGCATGAAAGACATCGGCGCTGGAGAGGCCGCGGCCGCACCTCCCGCCGCGTCGAGCGAAGCGCCGGATAGGACCCGCGTCGCGGAGCAACGTCTCCGGCAGTACCTCGTCGGCGGCATGCTCGCGCACGATCGCGCGACCGGCGCTTCGCGCAACGGCGCGGTCGTCACCGCGCTGAAAGACGCGGCCATGCTCATCGCCTCGCCGGTGAACGGCCAGGCCGAGTTCGTGGCGGTCATCGACGCGACCGGCCTCGTCACGGCGCTTCGGCCCACTCGCGTCTCCTCGAACGCCGAGGACTGGCGCAACGTCGCCGCGCGCGCGCTGAAGGCGCTGGCCAAGAAGCGCCTTCACGTGCCCGCCGGAGCCGCGGGGCTCGAGGTCCGGCTCGCGCTTTCTTCCAAAATTCAACTACCGAGCGGCAGCAGCTCGGTCGCGACGCTGCATCAGGTTCCGTTGGTCAGCGAAGACGGAACTCGCCTGAGCCGGCTCGAGCTCCCGAAGGAGAGCGAAAAGCTCCCGGACGCGAACGATCCGGGCGCGCTCGGCACGCCGATGCTCAGGCAACCGATACCAGGCGGCGGACTGGACGGAGATCTGGCGGACATCGGCGGGGTCGGACGTCGCATCGTCCACGTGACGATCACGGACGAGCGGCCGCTTTGACGGCGCGTCCGCGCGGATCGCGCTGATACAATCCGACACACCTGCGCGAATTCATCTGCGGGCAGAGTGACATAGTCGGACGCATTCGCCGCCCGCCAGGGCGGAAGGTGGCGGCACGAGGGATGCACGACGGTCGCGTCGCGGGACGGATCACGGACGTCCGTCCACCAAAGGAGCACGCCATGAGTTTCATTTGGATGTTGATCGTCGGGTTGATCGCGGGCGCGCTCGCGAAGCTCATCATGCCCGGAAAGCAGGGAGGCGGGATCATCGTGACGATGCTGCTCGGCATCGTCGGATCGTTCATCGCCGGCGCGCTTGGTCGTGCGGTCGGTTGGTACCGCGACGCCGATCAGGGCCCGGGCATCATTGCGTCGACGATCGGCGCGCTGATCGTGCTCGCGATCTACGGCGCGGTTACACGCCGCCGCGGTCTAATTCATCATTGAACCTCGTCATCGAAGGGATCATCGGGATGATTCGCCCCTGGCTCGGTGAGGGGCGGATCTCCCGCTCTCGTCCGGTCACGGAGAGGACGGATCGATCCGATACACGTCGCAGTCGGCGCCGTCGAAACGCAGCTCGGGGCGCAAGCGGCGCACGACGGCTGGCTCGCGGACGGCGGCGGCGAGGTCGAGACCGCCGATGACCGGTGCACCCGTGAAGAGCCACCGAGCGCCGTAGTGCCGGGCAACGGCGGCGAGCGCGTCGGGGCCGTTCGTCGGCGCGTTGATCGCCGGTCGCTCCGTCTCCCAGGCGACGTACCACGAATTCGCCGTGATGACGGGCTCCGCTTCGCTGCCGCTCCTTCGCACGAAGTCGAGGGCGTCGGCGCACTTCTTGGGCGCCGCCAGGCGAGCGCCGAGATCGCGCGCCAGCTTGCCCGTTCGAACGACCGAAGAGAGCGCTAATGCAGCGAGAACGACGCCGCCGGCGAGCGCCGGCCATCGTCTCCGCGATCGCGGGAGCAGCCCCTCTGCCCAGGCGAGCACGTGCGCCGCGAGCCCGCCCGTGGCGACGGCGCAGAGCGGCGTGAGCGGCGCCAAGTACCGCGCTTCGAGGTGATGCGCGACGCACACCAGGAACAGGATGCCCGCGCCGAACGACAAGCTCGTCAGCGCAAAACGCGGCGTTCGCTTCGAGAGCCACACCAGCGACGGTAGACCGACGGCGAACACCGGATCGGTGAGCACGAACGTCCCGACGGCGCGCACCTGATCCATCGTGAGCTCGGCGACGCGCGCGTACCCGAGCTTCCGCCACGCCGACAGGATCGTGAACGGCTTCGGGTAGTACGCGAAATACGCCGGAAAGCTGTCCTTGCCGAACCACTCGAGCCATCCGTACGGTGATCCCAGCGCGCCGTAGGCTTCGACGTTCCGGAATACGTACAGCGAGAACGCGACGCCGACCGGGATCGCCGCGAAGAGCCAGTCGCGCCGAGACGCCGCCGTCGCGGGCTCCTCGCGGCGCCGCAGCAGGAGCACCGCGGCGAGCGCGAGCGGCAAGAACGGACCCGTCATTTTCTGCAAGCTGGCGAGCGCGCACGCGACGCCCGTCGCGAAGATCCAGCGTCTGTCCGACGGCGGCTCGGTCCGCAGAAAGCAGTAGAGCGACAGCAGCGCGAAGAACGCCGCGCCTACGTCGTCCGCGCCGAGGACGGAGCAGAAAACGAAATCGTCCCGGCCGAGCACGAGCGCCGCGGCGACGAGACCCGCGGCCGCGCCGAAGAGGCGCCGCGCCGTGAAGAACGAGAGCGCGCCGGTCGCGCCGGCGAGGACGATGCTCGGGATGCGCACGAGCTCGCCTTTGGCTCCGAAGAGCGCGAAGAGCGGCGCGAGCTCCAGCGGCACGAGCATGCCGTGCACTTCGAGGGCGTGGCGCACGCGAGGAAACAGGTGGGCGTTGAAGATGACGTGATCGATGGTCGCGCCCTGTCCGCGCAGGAGACTGCGCGTCACCTCCGCGTAGTCCATCGAGTCGGGCGGGAGCGCTTCGCCGCCGCGCGTCCACCACAAGGCGAACCCGACGTAAGCCGCCGCCCAAATGACGACCACGGCAGGAGCTATCCTTTTGGCGACGGAACCCACGGCGGTGTCAGTACTCGTCCTCGACCGAACCGGGGGACGCTACACGAGCTCATTGGAATCCTTCGGATATTTGGACTTGCCCGGCATGGCTCTTGACCAGCGAAGGCCGGCGGAACAATGTATCCGTACATTCGGATACGCGGATAAATGAGCCTGTCGCAGTACGTCGAAACGCTGACTCTTTTGGGCGACGAAAGCCGTTTGCGGCTCTGCGCGTTGCTCCGCGAGCGCGAGCTGTGCGTGACCGATCTCGTGCTGGTGACGGGCCTCTCGCAATCGCGGGTGTCGACGCACCTCGGGCGCCTGCGAGAAGCGGGCTTCGTGCGCGATCGGCGCAAGGGATCGCAGACGTTTTACACGCTGACGACCGCTTCGCTGCCGAGCGCCGCGCGAACGCTCCTCGACGAAGCCGCGCGCTCCGGCGATCCGACGCTCGACGGCGATCAAGCGCGGCTCATTTCTCTCGAAGCCGAACGGCGCGACGGCTTGCCGGAAAGCGTCGCCGATCAGCTGGAACGTTACTATTCGCCCGGGCGCAGCTGGCAGTCGCTCACGGTGGGGCTCGCGGCTCTGCTGCGGCTCGGCGACGTGCTCGACGTGGGATCGGGAGACGGCGCCGCGGCGAGCTCGCTCGCGCGCTACTGCCGTTCGCTGACCTGCGTCGACACGAACGCGCGCCTCATCGAGGTCGCGAAGGATCGGCTCGCGAAATTTCCCCACGCCGAGGCGTGCGTCGCCGACGTGCACGATCTCCCGTTCGCCGACGACGCGTTCGACTCGGTGCTCGTCTTCCACACACTGACCTACGCGGAAGATCCGCCGCGCGCTCTCGCCGAGTGCGCGCGCGTTCTGTCACCGGGCGGCCGGCTCGTGGTCCTCTGCCTCGACGAGCACCGGCAGCAGGAAGTCACGGCGCGCTACGGGGAGCGCCACGCAGGGTTTTCGCCGCAGACGGTCCGATCCATGCTCTCGGGAGCGGGCCTCGACGTCGCCGTCGCGGAGGTCGCGTGCCGCGAGAGCCGCAAACCATACTTGCAAGTCGTGCTGGGAATCGCCGACAAGCCGCATCAAGCAACGACCACGAAGAAACGAGCAAAGGGTAACTAACTTGGCCGAACAGTCGAGCTCGCCGTCCGCAGAGCACCCGCTCCGAGACCTCATGCGCCGCCGCATCGTCGTCATCGACGGGGCCATGGGGACGACCATCCGCACCTACGGAATGAAAGAAGCGGACATCCGCGGCGATCGGTTCGGAGACGCGAAGAAGGACCTGCTGAACAACGGGGATCTGTTCTCGCTGACGCAACCGAAGACGATCGGCGACATCCATCGCCGGTTCCTGGAAGCCGGAGCGGACATCATCGAGACGAACACCTTCGGCGCGACGACCATCTCGCAGAGCGAGTTCTTCGTGGACGATCCCCGCGAGCACGGGGGCAAGAAGGACGCGGCGTTCTATCAAAAGATCATCGAAGACCCGTTCTTGCGGAACCTCGCGTGGGAGATCAACGAGCAATCGGCGCGGCAATGCCGCACCTGGGCCGACCGCGTCGCGAATCAAGACGGCAAGCAGCGGTTCGTCGCCGGCGCGATCGGGCCGCTCACGGTGTCGCTGTCGAACTCGCCGGACGCGGACGATCCCGGGTTCCGCGTCGTGACCTTCGATCAAGTGACGGCGGCGTACGCGGAGCAGGTCCGGGCGCTCATGGCCGGCGGCGTGGACGTGCTCCTCGTCGAGACGATCTTCGATTCGCTGAACGCGAAGGCCGCGCTCGTCGCCATCCGCGACGTCTTCGACGCGGACGGCAAGGAGCTCCCGATCATGATCTCCGCCGCCGTGGGCCGGGGCGGCGAGACGATGATCTCGGCGCAGACGGTGGAGGCGTTCTGGAACGCGGTGAAGCACGTCGAGCCGCTCTCCGTCGGGTTGAACTGCTCGCTCGGGCCGGATCTCATGTACCCGTTCCTGTCCGAGCTCTCGGACAAGGCGGGGGCGGCGATCTCTTGTTATCCCAACGCCGGCCTGCCGAACCCGCTGTCGCCGACGGGGTTCGACCTCGAGCCGGGCGACATGGCCAGGTATCTGGACGAATTCGCGAAGGGCGGGCTGCTCAACATCGCCGGCGGGTGTTGCGGCAACACGCCGGAACACATCGCGGCCATTGCGCGCGCTCTGGCGAACGAACCTCCACGCGCGCTCCCTCTCGTCGCGAAGGAAGAGCCCCGCGAAGGATCCCGGCCACTGCGCTTGTCGGGCTCTCAGCCGTTCACCCAGCAGCCCGGCGTCTTCATGATGCTCGGCGAGCGCACGAACGTGGCCGGTTCGCCCAAGTTCGCCAAGCTCATCAAGGAGGGCAAGTACGAGGAGGCCGTGGCGATCGCCCGCCAGCAGGTCGAGAACGGCGCGAACGTCATCGACGTCTGCATGGACGAGGGCATGATCGACGGCGTCTCGGCGATGACGCGCTTCCTTCTCTTGCTCGCGAGCGAGCCGGAAGTCGCGAAGGTCCCGTTCATGGTCGACTCGTCCAAGTGGGAGGTGATCGAAGCGGGGCTCAAATGCCTGCAGGGCAAGGGCATCGTCAATTCCATCTCGCTGAAGGAAGGCGAAGAGAAGTTCCGCGAGCACGCGCGCACCGTCCTGAAATACGGCGCCGCGGTGGTGGTCATGGCCTTCGACGAGCAGGGGCAGGCGGCGTCGTACGCCGACAAGGTTCGCATCTGCGAGCGCGCGTACCGCATCCTCACCGAGGAGCTCGGCTTCCCGCCCGAAGACATCATCTTCGACCCGAACATCCTGACCGTCGCGACGGGGATGGAGGAGCACAACAACTACGCCGTCGATTTCATCGAGGCGACGCGCTGGATCAAGACGCACTTGCCGCACGCCAAGGTGAGCGGCGGCGTCTCCAACGTGTCGTTCAGCTTCCGCGGAAACAACCGCGTGCGCGAGGCGATCCACTCCGCGTTCCTGTACCACGCCATCCGCGCCGGAATGGACATGGGCATCGTGAACGCCGGCATGCTCGAGGTCTACGAAGAGATCGAGCCGGAGCTGAAAGAGCTCGTCGAGGACGTGCTCTTGAATCGCCGCCCCGACGCCACGGAGCGGCTCGTCGACTTCGGTGAAAAGCTGAAGCACCAGAGCGCGGACGCGGGCCCGGCGGAGAAGAAGGAAGAGGAGTGGCGCAAGGGCAGCGTCGAAGAGCGCATGTCGCACGCGCTGGTGAAGGGAATCGACACGTACATCGAACAGGACGCCGAAGAAGCGCGCGTGAAGCTCGGCCGCCCGCTCGCGGTGATCGAAGGGCCGCTGATGGACGGCATGGGCGTCGTCGGCGACCTGTTCGGCGCCGGCAAGATGTTCCTGCCGCAGGTGGTGAAATCGGCGCGGGTGATGAAGAAGGCGGTCGCGTACCTCACTCCGTTCATGGAGGCGGAGAAGGCCGAGCTCGCCGCGTCGGGCCAAGCCGTCCGCACCCAGGGGAAGATCGTGCTCGCCACCGTGAAGGGCGACGTGCACGACATCGGGAAGAACATCGTGGGCGTCGTGCTCGCCTGCAACAACTACGAAGTCTTCGACCTCGGCGTCATGGTGCCCTGCGAAAAGATCCTGGAGAAGGCCAAGGCGGAGAACGCGGACATCATCGGCCTGAGCGGCCTCATCACGCCGTCGCTCGACGAAATGACGCACGTCGCTCGCGAGATGGAACGTCAGGGGCTCGCGCTGCCGCTGCTCATCGGCGGCGCCACGACGAGCAAGGCGCACACCGCGGTGAAGATCGCGCCGCACTACCGGCAGCCGGTCGTTCACGTCGTCGACGCGAGCCGCGCGGTGCCCGTGACCACGAGCCTGCTCTCGAAGGACAACCGCGCCACCTTCGTCGCCGAGCACCAAGCCGAGTACGAGAAGATCCGCAAGCTCCACTCCGCGCCGAACTTCAAGCTCATCTCCCTGGAAGAGGCGCGCGCCAAGCGGACGCCGATCGATTGGCCGCGCGAAAAGCCGCCGGTGCCCGAGTTCACCGGCGTGCGCGTGCTCTCGGATTTTCCGCTCGCGACGCTGCGCGAGTTCATCGATTGGACGCCGTTCTTCCGCACCTGGGAGCTGAAGGGGAGCTATCCGCGCATCCTGGAAGACGCGAAGCTCGGAGAAGAGGCGCGAAAGCTCTTCAAGGAAGCGAACGCGCTCCTCGACAAGATCATCCGCGACAAGCTCCTCGTCGCGCGCGGCGTGTACGGCTTCTTCCCGGCCAATGCGATCGGCGACGATGTCGAGCTCTACGCCGACTCGTCACGCACGAGCGTGCTCGAGCGGTTTCACTTCCTGCGCCAGCAGCGCCAGAAGGACCACGACGATCCGTACCGCGCGCTCTCCGACTTCATCGCGCCGAAGGAGACGGGCGTCGCCGACTACGTCGGAGGGTTCGCCGTCACGAGCGGCATCGGCCTGAAAGAGCTGTGCGACCGTTTCAAGGCGGCGCACGACGATTACAACGCCATCATGGCCGAGGCGCTCGCGGATCGACTGGCCGAGGCGTTCGCCGAATGCTTGCACAAGAGAGCGCGGCAAGAATGGGGCTACGGCCGCGGCGAGGCGCTGACCAACGAAGACCTGATCCACGAGAAGTACCGCGGCATCCGGCCCGCGGCGGGCTACCCGGCGTGCCCCGATCACACCGAGAAAGGCGCGCTGTGGAAGCTCCTGGACGTCGAGAAGAACACCGGCATACTCCTCACCGAGTCCTTCGCGATGTGGCCCGGGTCGAGCGTCAGCGGCCTCTACTTCGGCCATCCCGATTCCAAGTACTTCTCCGTCGGCAAGCTCGGCAAAGATCAAGTCGAGGACTACGCGCGGCGCAAGGGCACGACCGTCGCGGAGGTGGAGCGGTGGCTCGGCACGAACCTGAACTACGAAGGCGGTGAATCGACCACCGACATGGACGTATCCGCCTCCGAGGGCACCGCGGCGTGACCGAGCGGGCGCTGGACCCGAGCCGCTGCGCGCTCTGCGGCGAGCCCAACGAGTGCGGCATGGCGCGCGGCGATTCGGAGTGCTGGTGCTACTCCACGGTCATCCCGCAGAAGGCGCTCGATCTCGTTCCCCTCGCCGTGCGCGACAAGGTGTGCATCTGCGCGAAGTGCGCGGAGAAGCACCGGGACGAGACGGCGAACTCGGCGAAGCCTCAGTAGCCCTGCTCATTGGCGGCGAGCTCTCCTCGCGTCCCCTTCAGCCGCGCGGTGAGATGCCCGTCGCGGCCGGCGCCATTCCGTCGCGATAGCTCGCGAAACGGAGCGTCACGCCGAGGCGCGCGAGCGCGCGCGAAGCGTCGATTTCGCGGTCGGCGCGCAGCGAATCGTGCACGTCGCCGAGCGGCACCGAGGGCGGCATCGGAACGCCGTATGTCTCGCAGACGAATCGCACCACGTCGATGTGCGGCGCGGGCTCGAGATCGCCGACGACGAAGGTCTCGCCGGGAGCCGTGGAAGCGGCGAGCAACAGCTCGGCGAGATCCACGACGTGAATCCGCGACAGCGTACGGCTGCCGTCGCCGGGGATGCGGTGCTCGCCGCGGAGCACGCGCATGTGCAAGCCGCGCTCGGGGCCGTAGATGCCGGGGCAGCGGAGCACCGTTCCGCCCATGGCACGATACGCCGCTTCCGCGTCGAGGATTCGCCGCGCGCGCTCCGCCGGAGGCCGCGGCACTTCCGTCTCGTCGTCGACGTGACCGCGCCGGTCGCCGTAAACACCGGTGCTCGAGACGTAGACGACGGAGCACGCGCCGCGGAGCGCAGGTGACACGCGCGCGTCGGTGCGGTCGTCCGGCGGGAACGCCACGACGACGTGAGTGTCGGCCGTCGCTTCCGACGCGACGGTCTCGTCGAGCGCGGCGGCGACGAGGGCGCGGAAGCCGTCGCGCTCCAGGGCGCGCGCGGCGTCATCGCTTCGCGCCGTGCAGACGACCGAGAGACCGCGTGCGCGCGCCGCCCGTGCGACCGCGCCGCCGACGTAACCCGTGCCGAGCACTAGAACGCGCGAAAAGGCCATGCGAATGCTCCGAGATGCCCGGAGTGATGCTCGGAGCGCGCGCGAGCGCAAGGCCTCGGGGAGCAGCTCGCTCGACCCGAGGCCTGACGCCGATCCGAGCTCGCTTCAGCTTGCGCCGATCGCCGTTACTTGCACATGCCGGCCTGCTTGAGGCCGTCGAGGAATTGCTGGCAAGCCTGCACGAGCTGGGGCTTCACGGACGAGGGCTCCATGTTGCACGTCGAGCTCGACAGTGAGCTGCACGACGACCCGATCCCAGCCGAATTGCAGCACGTCGCCGCCTGGTCGCAGATCGAGCAGTCGGAGCTGCCGCTCGACGAGCCTCCGGTACTGGTCGTTGCGCCGCTGCCGGTGCTACCGCCGGTATTGCTCGCACCGCCCGTGCCGCTCGACGTGCCGGAGCAGCTCTTGGATGCGTCCTCCAGGCAGGAGGTAAAGTTGTCACACGTGCCTTGGATGCACGCATTCTCCTTGTCGAGCAGCTCGTTGACGTCGCAGCCTGCCGGGGCCGTGGAACCACCGCTGGCCGTGGCGCCGCCGGTTCCCCCTTGCGAAGAGCAGAACGAGTCGCAGTTGAGACCGGCCTTGAGACAGGTGTTCTCCTTGTCGCACAGGTTCATGCACAACTGCTTCACTTGGGTGGCAGTCGCGCTGCTGTCGCCGCTGGAAGTGCTTCCGCCGGTTGCGCTGCCCTTTCCGCTTCCACTTCCGCCGCTACTGCCGGTATCGCCCCCGCAACCCACCAAGAAGGCGGTGAGAACCCCAGAAACCTGTGCCCAGAACAATACTCGCGTTGCTCGCATCTACGAAAATACTCCTTGGGACAAACTCGGACAGCGTAGACTACGCGTAACCGACTTACAATCTTCCTTCATCGCACGGCCCAGCTCGTTCCGCTGTAGTCAAAGGTGATCGCGGTTGCTCGACGGGACCAAGTTGCGATTATCCTCGAGTGACGATGACGGAAGGCGATCCCAGCTCGAGAGCGGCGTTCGCGAAGCCGCCGCATCTCTCGGATCCGTCGCGTTCCGTCGCGGTTTGGTTCACCGATCCCCCCGGCGCCGTCATTCAATTCGCGCGACGGGCGCCGGGAAGCGTCGCGCTCGCCGAGTGGGGCGCGGGCCCAGCGCTCGAACGGTTTCTGGAACGATTCCCCGGCGAGGGTCCCGTCGTCTTCGTGCTCGATCTCGGACTCATGGTCGGGCGCGATCCGGTAGCCCGCCCGATCGTCACTGCTGCGGTGAGGTCGTTGAAGAGTCGTATTGCGCGCGCGGTGCTGGTGCCGCCCGAGGAAGCATCGGCCGCTTATCTCGCTTCGCTGCAGGCGAGCATCTCGCTCCTGCGCGTGTTCGGCGTGCCCGTCTCCATCGAGACGCTTCCCGAGGCGCTGCGGTCGCTGGAAGCGGCGGCCTGAGTCGTACAGATGCTCGATAGGGAGACGCGCGGCGCCGCTCGCCAGGCGCGCGTTCGTTCAGCCCTTCTTCGGGTGGTCGATGAAGAACTGCAAGACGGTTTCGGCCCACGTGAACGGATACACGATGCCGCCGTCGAGCTTGCCGTTGGTATCGCGGCCACAACCCAGGAACTGGTTCGAGCCGGGGAAGCAGTGCCCCTTGAGAGCGACCTGGTTGCCTCCGAGCGGCAGCACGAAGCCACATTCCCAGTCGTGCTGCACGAACTCGAAAATCGTTCCATCGGAGTTCTTGTAGCGATCCCACTCGTAGTCGAAATCCTGCGCCACGACCTCGGGCTGAACGCCGGGATACCAAGCAGCGACCACCGCGTCGCGTTCCGCCATCGCTTGCGAAAAGTTCACCAGGCCGTCATTCCTGCCGTGCGTGTACAAGATCGGAATCTGCTGGACCGGGATGGAAGGTTCGCCCGGCGCGCCCCCGCCGGTGGGATCGAAGGGACACGAGCTGCCCGATTGCAACCCTTCGGCAATGGGCGCCGCCGAGGCGAGCAGATCCGAGTGCGCGCAGATGAACCGCCACGTCATCCAGGCACCCATCGAGTAGCCATCGAAATGCACGCGCTTCGGGTCGACGTGCCAGACGCGCATCACCCGCTGCATGATCGCGAAGACCTGAGCGTCGTTGCTCGGGCTCCATGCGCTCGTCAGCACCGCGCCCGGCGCACTCGGCTGGAGCACGATGTAACCCTTCGCGTTGCCCATCTCACGCATGTGCGTGTGGCCGTTCATCAGCTCCGCGTTCATGCCGAAGCCGTGGACTTCGGTGATGAAGCCGCAGGCGTGCGTCAGGCACTCGTCCGGAACCGAAACTTCGAAGTCGAGCCCTTCGCAGTGATGCGTTTTGAGCCCCGCGTCGCCGGTCATGAAGCAATCATCGGGCTCCGGCGGCGGAACCGGTGCCGGACCCGCATCCTCGGCGCCCGCGTCGTGCTTCGACTTGGCGGCGGCGTGGCCCGCGTTGTCCTTCGACGAGCACGCGACCGTCGCTGACGCGAAAGCCGCGACTAAGAGAGTCGCCAACGCTTTACCGGAATACTACTTCGTTTGCATGAGAATGGCGGGCGGAGAATCGCACGCCGTTCTCGGACGCGGCCGCCAGAAAGGTGCCTCGAAGCGACACGCTTGCCGCGCGGCCGCCCGCAAAGCGTGTGCTCGGGCCGTGCGACACTCCGGAGGACGCACTGCGCCCATCTGTCACAGTGCGTCGCGAGCAGACCTTGCCCTGACGACGTCTTCGCCGGTGCACCGGCCACCCGGAGCTACGTGCGCGAAGTCGCTCTGGGCATTCAACTTGCACACCTGGGGACAGCTCGTACAGCGGTGAACGTCGCGCCGGGCTCTTCAAGGAGTGCTGTTGCTTGGGGATCGAAATTCAGCAAGACCGATTCACCGAAGACGATTTCGCGACTTTCAGAGCGCGGCTCCGGGAGGGGCTCGAAGCGCTGGACATCGTGCTCGCGCGCCCGGCGTTCGGGCAGGGCGAGCGCAGCGTCGGCGCGGAGCTCGAGCTGTTTCTCATCGACGAGCGCGGGCGGCCGCTGCCCATCAGCCGCGCCGTCGTGGACGCGGCGGCGACGCCGTTCGTCGGTCCGGAGATGGGCGAGTTCGACATCGAGCTGTCGACGCCGCCGGTGAAGCTCGCCGGCGCGCCGTTCTCGGCGCTGCGCTCCGCGATGCACGACGCGATCGGCGTGATCCGCGCGCGGGCCCGCGCTCGCGGCGCGCGCGTCGTCGCCGTCAGCATCCTTCCGACGTTCCGGCGCTCGGATTTCCACGCGGGAACCATCACGGATCTATCGCGCTATCGCGCGCTCGCCGCGGGGCTCTGTCGCCTGCGCCGCGCGCCGTTTCGCATCGCCATCGACGGCGACGACCCGCTCGACCTCGTGAGCCACGACGTGGCCATGGAAGCCGCGAACACGGCCTTCCAGGTGCACCTGCGCGCGGACGCGACCGAGTTCGCCCGCGTCTTCAACGCGGCGATGATGATGACGGCGCCGGTGCTCGCGGCGTCGGGCAACTCACCGACGTTCCTCGGACACCGCCTCTGGCAAGAGACGCGCGTCGTGCTCTTCCGGCAGGCCGGTGACGACCGACCGCCGGCGGAGAACGCGAAGCTGCCGCTGCCGGCGCGCATCGACTTCGGCAGCGGCTGGGTGCGCGACGGCGCCGCCGAGCTGTTCAAGGAGAGCGTCGCGCTGCACGAGCCCATCTTGCCCGTCTGCAGCGACGAGGACTCGCTCGCTTGCGCGAGATCCGGCGGCGTTCCGAATCTCCCCGAGCTTCGACTGCACCACGGCACGGTCTGGAAATGGAACCGCCCCGTCTACGATCCCAACGAAGGCGGCCACCTCCGCGTCGAGCTCCGCGCGCTTCCCGCGGGGCCGTCGCTCGACGACATGCTCGCCAACGCCGCATTTCTCGTCGGCGGCATCCTCGCGCTCGCGCCGGACGTCTCCGACGTCTTGCCGTCGTTTCCCTTCGCGCTCGCGGAGCGGAACTTCTACCGGGCGGCGCGCTTCGGGCTCGCGGCGGAGCTCGCGTGGCCGTCGAAGTCGGGCGCGCCCGAGCTGCTCACCGCCCGCGAGCTGTGCTTGCGCCTCTTGCCCGGCGCCGGCGAGGCGCTCGATCGCGCGGGAGTCGACGCCAACGAGATCCGCCACTACCTGCACTCGTTCCAGGCGCGCGTCACCTGCGGCGTGACCGGCGCCGTCTGGCAACGTCGCGCGCTCGAGCAGCTGCTCGCCCGCGGGCTCGAACGCGACGAGGCGCTGCGGCAAATGCTCGAGCGCTACATCGTCCATTTCGAGTCCGGCAAGCCGGTGCACACCTGGGAATCGTAGCGATGGCCACGTCCGCTTTCAGCCGCCGAGACGCGCACCGCTCGATCGCGAAGTCCATCGAGCTCGAGCTGTCGCTCCCCGGAGCGATCTCGGGGCGCCGCTTCACCGAGTTCCTCGACCAACAGCGCCGGCTCGGCCTCGTGCAGGGCGAGCGGCCGCTCTGCCGTCACCTGAGTCCGTTCGTGATCACCGAGTCGCGATACGCGGAGTTGCGCCGCGCCGCGGAGCACGTCACCTCGGCGCTCGAAAAGCTCGGGCGGCGCGCGCTCGCCGACGACGCCCTCGCGGAGGCCATCGGCCTCACGCCGGAAGAGCGCGCGCTCGCCGCCATCGATCCCGGGTATCCGGAGCTCCTCGCCGTCGGCCGCCTCGACGCGCTCCTGTGCGGAGATCACTTTGCCTTCATCGAGATGAACGCGGACTCACCCGGCGGCATCGTCGATCAGCTCCTCGTCGAGCGCACCCTGTTCGAGCTGCCTCACTTGAAATCCGTGCGTTCGCGGAGCGACGTCGCGACGCCGAGGCCACACCTCGGCGCCCTTCACGCGCTGCTCCGCGTCTACGCCTCTTCCGGCCGCGGGGGCGTTCCGACCATCGCGCTGGTCGATTTCGAGAGCACCGAGACCCTGGGGGAGATAAGGGTGCTCGCGGAGTCTTTCTCGCAAGCGGGCTACCCCTCCTTCTTCGCCGATCCCCGCGCTCTCCGGTACGACGGACGCCGCCTCACCGCTCACGGCAGGGACGTCGATCTCGTGTACCGCCGCGTGCTCGTCAGCGAGCTCCTCGAAGACCAGGGAATGGACCATCCGCTGATCCGCGCGTATCGCGACGGCGCGGTGTGCGTCGCGAACTCGTTTCGCACGAAGGCGGTGAACAAGAAGGCGACGTTCGCCGCGCTCGGCGATCCGGCGTACGCGCCCCTCTTCACCGACGCGGAACGTCGAGCCATCGCCGAGCACGTCCCCTTCACGCGGAGGGTCGTCCGCGGCAAGGTCGACTTCCACGGCGAGCGCGTGGATCTGTACGCGCTCCTGTCGCGCGATCGCACGCGCTTCGTCCTGAAGCCGAACGACGACTACGGCGGCCGCGGCGTCGTGCTCGGCTGGACGTCGAGCGAAGCGGAGTGGGCCGCCGCGCTCGACGCGGCCGAGGGCGCGAACGTCATCGCGCAGGAGCGCACCGAAGCCGGCATCGCGCGCATGCCCGCGTTCCGCAACGGGGAGATCGTCTGGGAAGACGTGTACTTCGATCTTTGTCCGTTCGTGTTTTGCGGGCGTATGGAAGGCGGCATCGTGCGGCTGTCGTCGACCGGGATCACCAACGTGTCGGCGGGGGCGGGTGTCTCGTCGCTGCTGGTCGTCTCCGAAGACGAGCTTCGTTAGGAGAACGGTAGCCATGTGCGAGTTGCTCGGTATGGTGTCGAACGTCACGGCGGATCTCGCGTTCTCGTTCACCGGGCTCGCGTTGCGCGGCGGTCAGACCGGACCTCACGCGGACGGCTGGGGCGTCTCGCTCTACGAAGGCCCCTTCGCCCGGACGTTTCTCGAGCCTCACCCCGCTTTTTCGAGCCCGCTCGCGCGGTTCGTCCGAGAAAACCCGATGAAGTCGCGGCTCTCGATCGCCCACGTCCGCAAGATGACCCGCGGCGTCGCCTCCATCGAGAACACGCACCCGTTCCTGCGCGTGTACGACGGGCGTCACGTCGTCTTCGCTCACAACGGCACGCTGCCCAGCGTGAAGAGCAGACGCCTCGAGCACGAGAGCGCGATCGGCGAGACGGACAGCGAATACGCGTTCTGCGTGATGCTGGAGGCGCTGCGCCGCCGTCACGGTCCGAAGTACCCGGACGACCCGGTCGCTCTGGGAGCCGAGCTGTACGAGCTCGCGAACGATCTGGGGAGCGACGGCGTGTTCAATTTCCTCTGGGCCGACGGCCAGAACCTGTTCGCGCGCTGCGGCGATCACCTGTCTGCCATCGTCCGCCGGACGCCGTTCGGGCGCGCGACGCTCGTGGATGCGGATCTCAGCGTCCGCCTGGAAGAAGAGATCGACTCTTCCGCTCCGGACGCGCGCGTGGCGGTGGTCGCGACGTTCCCGCTGACCCGCGACGAGGCCTGGGAAGCCGCGACGCCGGGCACGTTGTGGGTCTTCGGCGGGGGCGATCTCCTCGCGACCTTCAAGTGAGCGTCACGAGATGGGCGCCGCGTCGTCGGCGAGCATCGGCTCGAGCGTGGTGAGCCGAGGCAAGAGGCTCTTGAATTCGAGCTGCTCGAAGAGCGCGTAGAGCTTCGGTACCGCGCCCTTCGAGACGGCGCCCGCGAGCGCGCCGTCGTGGAGCGGGGCGTCGATCCTGAGCCGCGCGAGCCTCTCGGTCGTGCGGATCTGATCCGCCGCGGCGACGACCGCGTTGCGCAGCGCGGACGAGCGGATCTCGGAGGCCCGGGCGATCAGATCCGCCGCGTCTTCGGCGCTCGCCACGAGCTTCGCCGCCGACCGCGGGCCGATGCCGGGGACGCCCGGCAGGTTGTCGGACTTGTCGCCGACGAGCGCGATGAGAAACGGCAAGCGATCTGGTCGGACGCCGAAGCGCCTCTCGATGGCCGCCGCGTCGTACACGATGGGTTTTTCGCCGCGACGGCCGATGAACAGGACGTCGACGCCGTCGCGCGCGAGCTGGAAGAGGTCACGGTCACCGGTGACCACGCGCACGGGGTGATCCGCGCTCGCGAGCTTTCGCGCGAGCGTCGCGAGCACGTCGTCCGCTTCGAAACCGGGCGCGCGGTGCGAAGGGACACCGAAAGCGGCGAGCAGCTCCGGCAATCGCGAGAGCTGCGGGCGCAGGGCCTCGGGCAGCGGCTGCCGGGTCGCCTTGTAAGAATCGAGCTGCTCGTGACGGAAGGTCGCCACCGGCGCGTCGAGCGCGAAGGCCATGGCCCTCGGTCGCTCTTCGCGCAGCAGCTTGAGCAGCAGCGCCGAGGTGCCGTAGAGCGCGGCCGTCGGCATGCCCGCCTGCGTGTTCATGGGCGGCAGCGCGTGGTGAGCGCGAAAGAATACGGAGCTCGTGTCGATCAGGAGGACGGTGTCATCTCGAGACATGCAGGCGCCGCCGGGTCGCGCCTAGGTCCTCGGGAGTATCCACGTCGACGAGGACCGCGTCGCTTTCGAGCGGCAGGCGAAGAATGCTCTCGGAACCGTGCGTAAGCAAATCACGCGCGCCTCGATCTCCTTCCAGCGCCTGCAAGGCAGGAAAATAAGCTCGCGGCCAAGGCACCGGATTACCTCGGCGATCCCCCCATACCGGCACGACGATGGGCCGTCCGGAAGCGGTGGAAGCGAACGGCAAGGAGCTGGAGGCGCGAAAAGATTACCGCGCGCGCAGCTTCGGCGCCAATTCGCGGAGGGGCGCGCGGACCGATGGCCGCGTCCTCACCCGAGCTCTCGCGGATTACCTGTACCGGTGAACGCGGACGTGCCCGCGGTCGACGGCGTCTTGGTCGGCGAGGACGACCCGCACGTGAACGAGCTCGGCGCGACGGGATCGGCGAGCTCGGGTCGACCGGCGTCGTGGCGGCAATCGGGAATGCCGTGCTCCACGCGACGGGCAAGCGCGTCCGCGACCTGCCGATCACGATCGACGAGCTGCTCTAACCGGAGATCCGCGAGCAGCCGAGCGACCCGGCCGCGACATGGTCTCACGAAGGTGGGAAAACGGGACGAGGTCCGCTAATCTCGCCGGCGGCTGATTCGTCGCTCGACTCGCGGGGAGGCTTCATGGGCGGTCCGTTCGACCTCGTAGAACACGTTCCGATACCGGCATACGTGTTTCGAGTCGACGGCGACGATTTCATACTCGAAGAGGTCAACGCCGCAGCCCGGGCTCACAATCCTGCGATCGCGCAGATGCGCGGGCGATCCATGCTGCAGCTCTATCAGGATCAGGTGCAGGCGCGTGAAGACGCGAGGCGCGCGGTCGCGGAAAAGACCAAGATCGTGCGGGAAATGGCGGTGCGCCGCTACGATCGCACCGAGGCGACGATGCTGGTGGAGCTGTCGTTCGTCTACGCCGGACCGGATCACATGGTCATCTTCATGCGCGACGTCGCCACGCCGCCCATCGCGGAAGCGGCTCTGCGCGAGAGCGAGACGCGCTATCGGACGCTCGTCGACGCGCTGCCCGACGCCGTATTGCTCCGCGGAGCCGACGGCCAGATCCTCGCTTGCAACGACGTCGCCGTGCGCCTGTACGGTGCAGGGTCGCAGTTCGATCTATTGGGCACGACCGCGGCACCGATCACGAAGAAGTGGACCGTCCGCAAGGAGAGCGGCGACGAGGTCGACCTCCAGGATATGCCGAGCCGTCGCGTCATCGCCACCGGCGTCGCCGAGGTCGGACAGGTCTACGAAGTGACCACGGAGGGCGAAGGGAGCCGGTGGTACCGCGTCGCCGCCCAGCCGATCCGCGGTTCTTCCGGCAAAGTCAGCGGCTCCGTCACCATGTTCACGGACATCACCGAACGCCTCCAAGCACAGCAGGCGTTGCGGGAGAGCGCGGCGCGCCTCGACGTCGCCCTTTCGGCCGCGAAGATGGGTGTTTGGGAAATGTCCGGGGACAAGCGCATCGATTTTTGGTCCGCGAATTTGAGCGCCATCTTCAAGCTCCCGGTCAGCATGGAGGACTTTGCGAAGTTCCTGGATAGCGTCCATCCCGACAATCGCGCGGCGGTACGGGGAATCATGGAGTCGCTCGTCGGCGCCAACCACGACGATGCCATCGAGCACGAATTTCGGATCGTCGGCACGGACGGCGTGACACGGTGGGCTCGTGCCTTCGCCCGCGTGCGGCACGAAGGCTCCAAGGTGCGCCTGATTGGCACCATGATGGAGGTGACCGAACAGCATCACCTGGAAGAGGAGCTACGAAGAGCGCACCGCCTGGAGAGCATCGGACGTCTCGCCGGCGGCATCGCGCACGACTTCAACAACCTGCTCGCCGCGATGATCGGCTCGATCGAGCTCATGGAAGACGATTGCCCGCCGACGGCGCGGGAGGATCTCGCCACGATTCGCCATGGAGCGGCCCGCGCAACCGAGCTCACCCGGCAACTGCTCGCGTTCGCCAGGAAGCAGCCGGTGATTTACAAGGACGTCGACCTTTCCGCGATGGTCACGAACGTCGAACGCATGCTGCGCCGGCTCGTCGGGGCCGGCGTGGACCTGGCGATATCCAAGAGCGGTTCCGTTCTCGTCCGCGCGGATCCTTCCTTGCTCGAGCAGGTGCTCGTGAACCTGGTCATCAACGCGAAGGAAGCGATGCCGAACGGCGGCCGGATCGAGGTGCTCGTCGGAACTACCCTGCATTCGGTTCCCGGCTCGGGACCAAAGAGCTTCGCGCTCCTCGAAGTGTCGGATTCCGGCATCGGCATGGATGAAGAGACGCGCGGCAAAATCTTCGATCCGTTCTTCACGACCAAGGAGAGCGGCACCGGTCTCGGGCTCGCGAGCTCCTACGGCATCGTGAAACAGCACGGCGGGCACATCGACGTGCTGTCGCGCCCTGGACACGGCACGCGCTTCCGCGTGTTGATTCCCCTTTCGGCGAACGTCGCCGGCAGCGACCCGCCGCCGTCCGCGGCGCCGCTGCACGGCAAGGGTTGCATCCTGGTCGTCGACGACGAAGAGCTGGTGCGAAACACCACCGTGCGCATGGTGAAGAGCCTCGGATACGACGTCCTCGTCGCTTCGAGCGGCGAAGAGGCGCTCGACGTCGCCGACCGCTACCCCGGCTACATCGACGCGCTCGTCTGCGACGTCTCCATGCCCGGCATGGATGGCCCCACGGCAGCCCGCGAGCTCTCGCGACGACGCCCTGGCCTCCGCATCCTGTTCGTGTCCGGGTACTCCGGTGCTTCCGACGACGAGATGGTGACGAACAGCGCGTTTCTGCCCAAGCCTTACACCCGCTCGGACCTCGCCGCGAAGCTGCACGAGGTCCTGTCCGAGTGAGCTGCTATCGCAAACGCTCACACCGCCGAGTTCCGCCAGCCGCGTCGCAGCGCCCGGTAAATCTTTCCACGGCGTCACGCGAACGCGCGAGCGTCGATCACGCTTCGTCGTCGGGCAAGAGCCAGGAGTCGTGGGCGACGATCTCCGCGGTCGCGGTCTCGGTTTCGATGGCCGGTTGCGGCGTCCGTGACGAGGGAGTGCCGTCGCTCGTCCGCGCGCGCACCGAGCTCCGAACGCAAGCGACGAGATCTTCGAGGCTGACCGGCTTGACGAGAAACTTGTCGGCGCCGAGCGACAGCAAGCGCCGCCACTCAGCCGGACCTCCGGAACCCGTGAGCACGATGATGGGCATCGCGCGCGAAAGCTCGTTTTCTCGGAGCCGCCGGGTGACCTCGAAGCCGCCGAGATCCGGCATGTTCAGATCGATGATCGCCACGGAGGCCGAGCGCTCGCCGAGCGCGTCGAGCGCTTCGCGGCCGCTGCCCACGCACACGACCTCGGCGTCGTGGAACTCGCTGCGCAGCCCCTGCCCCAAGAGCTCGCGAAAGTCCGCGTCGTCTTCGGCGACGAGAACACGCACCGGCTCTTCCGAGCTCCCGCTCGCCATGAGAAGATCGCGACGGAATTCGTCCGCCGAAGGCGTGCGGAGCTCGGGATTTTTCGCGAGCGCACGAAGCAGGACACGGTCGAACGCGGGGGGCAGACCGGGACGCACCTCCGACGGGGGTCGCACCGGATGCGTCGCGTGCGACAGGAGCGCCTGTCGCTCGTCTTCTATCGGAAACAAGAGCTGACCCGTGAGCAGCTCATAAGCCACGCACGCGAGTGAATACACGTCGGCGCGCTGGGTCGGCGGTTCGTCACTGGTCGGAAACGCAATCTCCGGCGCCATGTAGGCCGGCGTACCGACGATCTCCCGGCGAGACGAGCGGTCCGAACGGTGGATCGTGGCGACGCCGAGGTCGGCGATGCGTGGCTCGAGGTTCTCGTCGAGCAAGATGTTGCTCGGCTTGATGTCACGGTGGAGCGTGTCCGCGGCGTGAATCGCGGAGACGCCTTCACATACGGCCGCGAGAATCCTCACGGCCGTCGGGATGTCGACGTAGCCGATCTGATGCGCGAGCCAGCGCTCCAGCGTGCTGCCGGTCACGAGCTCCATCACGATGTACGGAACCCGGCCGTGCTCGCCGCAGGCGTACACCTGAACGACGTTTCGGTGGTTCACGCGTGCCATCGCCCGCCCCTCGTCCAAGAACCGCTGATGAAAGCCCGGGCTCGCCAGGTGCGATTGCACGAGCTTCACGGCCACCCGGCGCGCCAGCGTCTCGTCGTGAACGAGAACGACCACTCCCATCGCGCCCCGGCCGAGCTCGCCCAGCACACGATACTTTCCGTCGATGAGGCTCCCCACCGGGATTGCATCCCACGATGGCTCGCGGTGCGCTTGGTGTGACACGTCGGGCAGCTTTGCGTTCACGCCGGACTCCGAGCACAGGGTGGTGGCGTCGCCGGACGCCGGCGACACCGTGTTCGGACCCGCGGGGCGTTCGTCCCACTCCACGACCTCCACCGGTCCCAGCGACGCGTTCGGAAGAATGCGGTTCATGACAAGCTCGCTCATGGCGGAGACGACCGGCCGTGATGGGCGCGATGGTCGGTAAGGGAAGCAATCGCCGAACATGAAGAGCACGTCGCGTGCCGGCGATCGTCATGCGCCACATCTGGCACGCGAGCCGATTGCCGCGGCCATCGTCGCGAGCAGCCCCCGCGAGCGCCGCGGCGTGAAGCACAACAACCACGCTGGGTCACATTGACACAACCACCTGCAAGGTCAGTCGCTTCGAAGAGCCTCCAGTAACGCTTGCGCCCACACACGTCGTCGTGTCCCGACCCGTGGCCCGGCGATTGCTTCGTCGCCGTCTTGCTTCGTTTTCGAAACATTGCTTCACGACGGAAAGCAATCGCGCAGGTGGAACGAGAAAGCCGCTACGAAGGGCGGCCATCCCGGATCGAGCTTCAACTACCCCGGACGGGGCAGCCGCAGCGGCTCGCGCTCTCCGGGGCGCTCGTCTTCAGCGAAGCCGCGCCGCTCTGGATGTCGCTGACGAAACGACTCGGCTCGCTCTCACGCGGCGAAACGCTGAACTTCGATATGTCGGAGCTCGATTTCATCGACGGCGGCACCATGGCGCTCCTCGCGCACCTTCGCGCGGAGCTCGAGCTGCGGGGCGTCGCGTGCGAGTTCGTCGGCGTGAAAGAACGCCACGCGCCGATCGTTCATCTCT
Organism: Polyangiaceae bacterium; assembly: GCA_035547195.1. Classification (GTDB taxonomy): domain Bacteria; phylum Myxococcota_A; class Polyangia; order Polyangiales; family Polyangiaceae; genus DASZVB01. The sequence goes on along the minus strand of DASZVB010000114.1, from coordinate 36,954 downwards.
ATCACGGCGACGACAAACCCGTCCGCCGCAAGAAACGCAAACCCGAGTCGAGCCTCTCCCAGGTGGGACGCGCCACCCTCGGCGTCCTTCGCGAAGTACAGCAGGTCTTCGGCTTCTTCGGCGACATGCTCCTCGCGGTGATGGGCCTCTTGAAGGAACCGCGCACCGCGAACCTCCGCGAAGTTCCTCACATCATGGAACGCACCGGCGCCGACGCGGTGCCCATCGTCGCGCTGATCAACTTCCTCGTCGGCTTCGTCATGGCCTTCCAGGGCGCCGTGCAGCTCAAGCAATTCGGCGCCAACATTTTCGTCGCGGACCTGGTGGGCGTGTCCGTCACCCGCGAGCTCGGTCCGCTCATGACGGCGATCATCCTCTGCGGTCGCACCGGCGCGGCGTTCGCGGCCGAGCTCGGTTCGATGCGCGTGTCGGAGGAGATCGACGCTTTACGCACCATGGGCTTCGGCCCCATTCGCTACCTCGTCTTGCCGCGCGCTTTCGGCCTCATGCTCGCCGCGCCGCTGCTCACCTTGCTCGCGGATCTGGTCGGCATCGCCGGCGGCCTCGCCGTCGCGCTCTCGAGCCTCGGGCTCACCCTGGGCGCATACGTCAACGAGACGCGGCAGGCGGTCGATCTCTGGGACGTCTTCTCCGGCGTGCTGAAGAGCGTCGTGTTCGCGCTCGCGATCGCCCTCATCTCGTGTCAGCAAGGCTTCGCGGCAGAGGGCGGCGCGGAAGGCGTCGGCCGCCGCACGACCGCGTCGGTGGTTTCCATCCTGTTCGCGCTCATCCTTCTGGACGCGGGCTTCACCCTGTTCTTCTACAAATTCGGTCTATGACCCAACCCTTCATCGCCGTCCAAGACCTCACCATCGGTTGGGGCGACTCCATATTGCAGAAGGACGCGACCTTTCACGTCGGGCGGGGTGAGATCTTCGCCATCCTGGGCGGCAGTGGTTGTGGGAAGTCGACCCTGCTGCGTTACCTCGTCGGCCTCGAACAGCCGATCGCCGGCAGCATCGAGATCGCCGGATACGGAACGCCCAATCTCACCGTGGGCCGCCCGCCCTTCGGCGTCATGTTCCAATCCGGCGCGCTCCTGGGATCGCTCACGGTCGGAGAAAACGTGTCCCTGGCTCTGGAGCAATGGACGGATCTCCCCGCGGACGCCGTCGAAGCGATCTCCCTCGCCAAACTACGTCTCGTCGGCCTCGCCGGCGCGGAGAAGAAATTCCCGTCGGAGCTCTCCGGCGGCATGAAGAAGCGCGCCGCCATCGCCCGCGCGCTCGCTCTGGATCCCGAGCTGTTGTTCCTGGACGAGCCTTCGGCCGGCCTCGACCCCATCAGCGCCGTCGAGCTCGACGAGCTGATTCTTTCCCTGAACCGCGGCTTCGATCTGACCGTCGTGATGGTCACTCACGAGCTGCCGAGCATTTTCAAGACCGTCGAGCGCTGCATCATGCTGAGCAAGGAGACCAAGAGCATCATCGCAGAAGGCGACCCGCGCGAGCTCCGCGACGCGAGCCCCGATCCCCTCGTCCGACACTTCTTCAACCGCACCACGGAGGGCCCATAGCGTGGCCGTCCCCACCAACCACTGGAAGCTCGGGCTCTTCGTCGTCGCCGGCGTAGTCCTGACGCTGGCGACGCTAGTGCTCTTCGGCGCCCGGAGCCTGCACAAAGACACGGTCCCCTTCGTCACCTACTTCGACGAATCCGTCCAAGGTCTCGAGGTAGGTTCCCCGGTCAAGTTCCGAGGCGTCGTCGTCGGCGCGGTCTCCGCCATCAACATCGCGCCGGACCGCCGCCACGTGGAGACCATCAGCGACCTGGAAACCGACGCCGTGAACCGCCTGGGCCTCACCGGCGGCAAGTCACGCAACACCACGCCAAAAATCCCCAGCGACCTCCGCGTCCAGATCGCGTCGGCGGGAATTACCGGAGTGAAGTTTTTGCAAATCGACTTCTTCGTCGAAAAAGACAACCCGCCGCCGGTGCTGCCGTTCAAGACCCCCGGCAACTACATCCCCGCCGCCGTCTCGATGATGAAGAACGTCGAGGACGCCGTCACGCGAGCGATGAACCGCGTCCCCGAAGTGGCGGACAACATCCTCATGGTCACGACCCGCCTCGACCGCATCCTGGCCGAAGTGGAGACGCATCATCTGAGCGACCAGGCCGAAGCCGTGCTCGGTCGAACGGATCGCGTCCTCGGCCGCCTCGACGGCGCGCTGAGCGGCTTGCAGACCGACAAACTGTCGGCGCGCGCGCAGGGCGCCCTGGGCAACATCGACGCCGTCGCCACGCGGATGAACGCGCTCCTGGAGCGCACGACGGCGCAAGACGGCCTCATGGCGAGCGCGCAGCGCGCCTCCGACGCCGTCGGCGACGCCGCTCGCAACGCGACGGGCGTCGGAACGCAGCTCGACGAGACGCTGCAAGCCGTGCACGACGCCGCGGACTCCGTGCAGAAACTGGCGGACGCGCTCGAGCTGGATTCCGACATGCTGCTCAAAGGCCGCGCGAGGAGATCGCGGTGAGATCGCTCCACGCCCTGCTCCTCGGCCTTGCGATGCAGGGGTGCGCCCTGTTCACGAAGGCCGATCCGCTCGATCCGACGTACTACACGCCGGAACCCTTCGCGGCCTCGCCGTCCACGGCGACGCCGCCGCCGGATCTCGCCTTGCGATTGGGCCCGGTGACGAGCGGTTCGGAAATTCGTCAGAACCTGGTCGTCCGCACCGAAGGCGACGAGCTATCGTTCTCCGAGGAACAGCGCTGGACGGAGAAGCCCGAGGCGTATCTCCGTCGTGCGCTGTCGCAGGAGCTCTTCGAGAGACGCGGCGTGCGGCGGATCGTATCGGGACCGTCGCTCGCCATCGAGGTGGAGCTCGTGGCGTTCGAGGAGGTCGTTCGCGGTGACGGGCACTTTGCACGCGTCGTCGCGACGTTGATTCTGCACGACGAGCGCGTCGTTCGCGAAGAACGAACGATGACGGCCGAAGTGCCCATCGCGAACGCGACGAAGGCGCAGCATTCGCCGGACACGGTGCGGGCGCTGTCGTCGGCGCTGGAACGCGTCGTGAGCGACATCGCCGACGACGTTTGTCGGCCGAAGGAGCGCGCGGAGAGCGTCGCGACGGGCGTGGGCTTGCAGTGAAGGCTCAGCGCTCCCGCGCCGGCGCGATCGTCGCGAGCTTCCCCTCCGTGGCGTAGTACAACGCCCCGGACGCGTCGCTCGCCGCTACGCCGCCGGTGTCCGGTGGCGGCGTGAGCACGGTCCAGTCTCGTCCGTCCTTGCTCACGCGCCGCACCGACGACTGCAACGGCGCGGCGGGGCCATCCGCGCCGCGTTCTCGCGAAAGGAGAACGAGATCGTCACCCTCGACCACGACGCCGACGTCGTCCGCGCCATGGCCGAACGTCCACGCATTTTGCGGCGCGCCGCTCGCGTCGAAGACGGCGGCGAATTGCGCGTCGTGGTTCGGCTCGCAATTGCACGCCGAAGCGGGGCGCTCTTCCGGCGGCGTCGGAGGCGTGCGCGGCGGACGCTGCTCGGCCGTCTCGCAGAGCGTCCGTAAGCCGAACACGAAGCGCCCCGTGAATCCGCCGGCGAGCGCGACGGAGCCGCCGGGCAGCGAACGGACCTGCGAGGGCAACACCTCCGCGTTGGGCGCGCCGAACGACCTCACCCATTTCGGCGTGCCGTCGAGCATGAACGCGGCCAAGACGGCCGTGTTGCCCGGCCGCGGGCAGGCCTCGGTGTCTTCACGACACCGGCGATCTACGGTGGATGCAGCGGATGCGACGCGCGTGGCGCCTATTTCGACCACTCCATTTGCCACTGTGGCGACGACGAAACCGTCCGGAGTGGCGTCGGCCGTGACGCGGACGCGAGGCCCCTCGAGCTTGTATCGCGCTGACCACGCCTGATTGCCCTTGTCGTCGCGTTTGTCGAGCAGGAGCTCGCGCTTTTCCGTCGTGGCGTCCGCGCCGGCTTCGGCGACGCTTCCGACCACGACGACGCCTCCCAGAGTGGAGACCAGCGCGTCGCCCCCGCCCACCGGACCGCTCCAGAGCACCGCGCCTTGCGCGTTCAGCCGCGCAAGAAAGACGGACGACGGCGCATCGCCGCCGAGCACGTACACGCCGCCTTCCCGATCCGGCGCCAAGGCATAGGCCGTCGCCCGCGGGGCGCGAGGCGATGACGGAAACGCGCTGTCCAGCTTTCGGAGCCATCGCACCGTGCCTTGAGCCGTCGCAAACGCGACGAAGGGGACTTGCTCGGAGGTCGTCTGCGACAGGATGCCCGCGACGAATACGCCGCCCTTCGGGTTGCCGACCATGGCCAGAGGACGGCCCCAGCCGGTATGTGAATTCACGACCTTCCATGTGGCAACCTGCGCGGTCGAAACGGGCGCCTCCTCGCACGCGGGCGCGGCGGGAGCGACCACCGGCGCTTCAGACGAAGCGGCGCGCGGCACGGATGGCGGCGGACGAACGGGTGCGCTCGGCGTGTAACCGGGCGCGGGCGCCGAACGACACGACGCCAATCCGAGCATCGCAAACGCGACGAAGATCCACGGACGTCGAACGCATCGGCGCCCTGCCGCACCGGGGCCGGCTCGTCGCGAAAATTGCGACCCGGCGCGGCGCGAGCCTTCCGACGTCATGGCGCGCCGAGAGCATAGCAGTGGCGTCGCACGAGCGCCCCGTGCGACGCTACTGGCCGCGGCCCGCGCCTGCATCCGGTGCATACGGGTCCACGGTGACGGCGTCCTTGCACACCGCATCCACGTCGGTCACACCGTCTTCATCGCATGCAGCGCGATCAAGTACGCCAGTAAATCCGTCGCCTCGCTTCCTTGCGGCACCCCGCGGATCGTTCGCGGCGTCATCAGCCGTTCGTCGTACGCGGCGGCCGGGGCGCGCTCGCGTAGCTTGCGGATGGTGGTCTGGAAGTTTTCGAATGCGGTGGGCGCCGCGTCCGCGCCGAGGCCGCCGTAGAGCGCGCCGCGTTCGCGCAAGATCCACGGCGCTTCGCCGCTGCGACGGAAGACGTACAGGACCTGCTCGCGGTGCTCTTCGTGGCGCGTCACTTCGCGGGTCGTCTTCTTCGACATCACCAAGCCGCCGGTCGCGATCGCCATCACCGGACGGAGCTTGCGCTCCTTCACTTGCTCGGTCGTGGTCGTCGTGCCGCGGTGCTGGGCACGGACGAGCGCGCCGATGTCCGCATAGGGAAGCTCCACACCGGTGCGCTCGTCGGCCACGACGCCGGTGGGGGCGAGCACGAAGCGGACGAGCTCCGTCATGTCGCTGCTCGCGACGGCGGCGCGACTATCCACGGAGACGGGGACGTGTTTGTGTCGCGCGATCGCGGCGCGCGCGTGCTCGGCCTTCTCCGCTTCGGCGCTGACGAGCACGACGGCGGGTAATCCCCCGTTGACGACGAGCCGGAGCTCGTACGGCGTCGTCCCGAGATCCGCTGCGAGCTCCTTCAGCGTCGTGTCGATGACGCCGCGGACTTCCGCAATCGCCACGAGGTACACGTCTTATTTTAGCCGACCTTCGAGGGCGACGCCGGCGCAGGCCATCATGGTCGCCTCGCGCAGGAGCCGGAGCGCCGCGTTGCGGTCGGAGCACGCCGGGGTGTTCTCCAGCAAGACTTCCGCGAACTTTCTCGCGGCGACGTGAATGGCGTCGTACTGTTTGAGTTTTTCCGGCGTCGCGTGATGATGGGAAAAGACGTACTCGGGGTCGAAATCGGTGGCGCTCATCCGATGAATGCCTTTCGCGGGAGACGGACAACGGTACTCCGATCGCCCGGGCTACCGTTACAGCGAAGCGCAGCCGAGCTGCTCGAGAAAAGTCGGTGGCGGGGACCAGGCCTCGAGCAAAGGCCAGCCCGATTCGGCCCTCACCCAATGGGGGCCGAATCGGGCGACAGCTCAATTCGAGGGAACCGCCATGCTCGGCTCAAGTCCGCGCCGCGGTGCGGGCGCGCAGGCGCTCGTTCTGTTCCTTCAGCTCGGGCGTCAGCATTTCGCCGAAGTCCGCGGCTTCGTACACGGGGCGAATCTCGATCTCGCCGCCGTCGTCGTGACAGTCGGGCATGCGCTTCACCCAGGCGAGCGCTTCCTCCATCGACTTCACTTGCCAGAGCCAGAAACCCGCGACGAGCTCCTTCGTCTCGGCGAACGGGCCGTCGATGACCGATCGACCGCGTTTGCCGAACAGGACACGCTTTCCCTTCGAGCTCGGCTGCAGGCCGTCCGCCGCGAGAAGCACGCCGGCGTTCACGAGCTCCTCGTTGAACTTGCCCATCTCCCGGAGTTGCTCCTCGGTGGGGAGCTTGCCGGCTTCGGAACTCTCGTTTGCCTTGACGATGACCATGACTCTCATGTGACTTTTCCTTGCTGGTGGTTGGGGTCACCGAGGCGACGAAGAAGGCCGCCGGCGATCGACGCGGGTCGTTCATTTTTTTCGAGCCCCACTCGGCGCCGCGAAAATCCCGTCGAAAAGGGAATAGTGTGCGGAAGCATCCCACGTGCGAGCACCGGTTTCGACGCGCGCTGACCGGCCCGCCGCTTCGTGCGGCCGCCTCATTCGGGGCTTGCGCGATTGGCCGATTCCAAGATGCTGAAGCTTCCATGTTCGAACGGGAATCGCGGTGGCGGCGAGCCCGTGCGCTCCTCGGTGCGTGCGCGCTCGTCTGGACGGCAGCCTGTAGTAGCGCGACCTCCTCCTCTTCTGGAGAGGGGTCGCCCAAGCCCGACGCATCGACGCCCGATCATCCGGGGACGATGACCGACGGAGGCGTCCGGCCGCCGAAGGGCCCTCCGGACGCCGGGCAGACGCCACCCGCGACGATGCCGCGGGATGCAGCGATTCTGCCGAAACAAGATACCGGCACGATCGTGACGCCGCCGTCGGGCGACTCCGGCACGGCCGACAGCGGTGCCTCGGGATGCGTGCCCGACCCGAATACCTGCGTCGGCAAATGCGGTCCGGTGATCGAGCCGTGCACGGGAGCGCAAATCGAGTGCGGCGGGTGCGCCGCAGGGCTCGCCTGCGACACGGACGCGCATCAGTGCATCGAGCCGCTGACGACGTGCAAGGACCTCGGCGCGGAGTGCGGCAAGATCCGTAACACCTGCGGCGCGCGCCTCGATTGCGGCGATTGCCCGGCGAACGCGGAGTGCGATCCGAACACTAACTTGTGCGTCGCGTGCACGAACCCCACGTGTCTCGATTTGGGGTTCGAGTGCGGCCCGGCGTGGCTCGGCTGCGGTCCGCGGACGACGCTCACCGATTGCGGCTCGTGCCCGACGGGCTTCACCTGCAACGACCCCTACAACCGCTGTGAGCCGACGGCGAAATCCGTCGGCGGCACGTGCGTGCCCGCGGATCCGAAGGTGGCGTGTCCCGCGCAAAAGGCGGATTGCGGATACATCTCCGACGGCTGCGGCGGATTGATCTTCTGCGGCGACTGCCCGACGGGGCAATCGTGCGCGACCGACGGCATCGCGAACCGTTGCGGGCCGCCGGAGGTGCCGCGCGAGTGCGACGCCATGGGCCGCGAATGCGGCACGATCAAGAGCGCGTGCGGCGGCGGCAGCGTCAACTGCGGCACGTGCCCCACGGGCGAGGTGTGCAACACCAACGGCAAGTGCGGCGTGAAGTGCACGCCCGCGCTCCCGCCGGACGCGGCGAACGTCGCTTGCGGTCAGTTCGACGACGGCTGCGGCGGCAAGCTCACCAAGGCGTGTCCGAACAAGGGGCTGTGCGAAGCCGGCGGCACTTGCTGCACGCCGAAGACGTGCAGCGCCGCGTACGCCGGAAAATGCGGCGGAACGTTGCCCGACGGCTGCGGCGGCACCCTCAACTGCCCCTGCACCGGCGATTCGGTCTGCTCGGAAAAAGCCGCCGGCAAGACGGGGACGTGCTGTGCACGCAAGGCGTGCGGCTCCGCTTGCGGCGTCGTCGACGACGGCTGCGGCGGCACGCGCACCTGCGGCTGTCCCTCGGGCTCGCAATGCCAGCAGCCCGACACCAACACGCCGGGCACGTGCTGCGCGCTACCGACGTGCGGCGGTGACGGCGCGCCGTGCAACACGATGGTCAGCAACTCCTGCGGCTCGAGCAACTGCTCGGCGAACTCGTGCGGCGCTGGCTTCGCGTGCTCCACGGCCGGCACGACGGATCCCGGGACGTGCTGTGCGCTGCCGACGCAACCGAGCTCGACGTACTGCGGCACCGTGACGAACTCCTGCGGCTCCCAGACGTTCAATTGCCCGGCGGGGTCGACGTGCGTCAACAACGCTTGCTGCCAGCTTCCCACGTGTAACGGCGCCTGCGGTACCACCGTGAGCAATGCCTGCGGCAACGTCGACTGCTCGTGCTCGGGGACGAGCAAATGCGTCTCCGGCATGTGTTGCACGCCGAAGACGTGCTCGAGCATCGGCGGCGCGTGCGGCACGGCCCTCGACGACGGCTGCGGCGGCACCATCGACTGCGCGTGCGGCGGCACGGGTTACACGTGCAGCTCGCAGACGCCCGGCACCGCCGGGAAATGCTCGTGCACGCCGCTCACTTGCGCCAAGAACTACGCCGGCAAATGCGGGCAGTTCCCGGACGGCTGCGGCGGCACGCTGAGCTGCGGCTGCAGCGGCACCGGACAGAAGTGCGGCGGCGGCGGCAAGGCCGGGGTGTGCGGCTGCACGCCCGCGGCGTGCGCCGGACGCTGCGGCATCGTCGACAACGCCTGCGGCGGCAAGGAGGACTGCGGACCATGCTGAGGAACCTTCGTGACGTTCGGCGGGTCGCGGCGCTCGCGTTGCTCGGCGTGCTCGCCGGTTGCTCGAGCAACGGCGAAGTGACGCGCAGTAGTTCCATCAAGCCGAGCGCAAAAGACGGCGGCGAAGGTGGCACCAGCACCAACGCCGGCGAGCAGATCGACAGCGGCGCGAGCGGCGCCGGCATCGTGCTGCACGTCGACGGCTCGGTCGGGACCGGTTTCGGCGCGGGCCCATCCGTGGACGGAGCCGCGCCGAACGGCAACACCTGCGCCGCCGCGACGGCGGAAGTGAAACCGGTCCCGCTCGATATCGCGCTCCTCGTCGACAACTCGTACTCGATGGATTTCGATCTGCGCTGGGAATACGTGAAGGGCGGGCTCATCTCGTTCGTGTCGTCGCCCGGGCAAGGGTCGCTCGGGCTATCGCTGCAGTTCTTCCCGCTGCGCGATCAATGCGACGTCGACACATACGCGGCGCCGGCGCTGGCCATGGCGCAGGTCTCGGATTCGGAGCCGGACATCGAGGCGACGCTGAACGCGCGGCGCATGTCGGGCGGCACGCCCATCGTGCAAGCGCTTCAAGGCGTGGGTGCCTACGCCACGGACTGGGCGAAAGCCCACGACGACCACCGGACGGTCATCGTCATCGCGACCGACGGCGTACCGGACGACACCTGCGCCGTGAACTCCCTGAATCCGCCGAACAGCCTCGACAACGCCGCGAAGATTGCGCAGTCTCTGGCCACGGGGACGCCGCCGCTCCCGGTCTTCGTCATCGGCGTCGGCGAGGAGCTCGACGCGCTGAATACCATCGCCGCCGCGGGCGGAACGGGGAGCGCCGTGCTCATCGCCGACGGCGCGAGCGCGCAAGAACAGCTCGTCGACGCGCTCCGCAACATCCAGAAGAAGTCCCTAGGATGCGAATACGTCGTGCCGAAGGACACGGCCATGCGCATCGACTACGACACCGTGAACGTCGATTTCACCGAGGGCGGCACGACGACGTCGTTCTACTACGCCGCGGACCCAAAGGACTGCTCGCTGAAACCCGACACCACCTGGTACTACGACGACCCGAAGACCCCGACGAAGATCGTACTCTGCCCCGACACGTGCACCGAGGTCGGCAAAGCGAAGACGGCGCGCATCGACATCGCCTATGGGTGTAAGCAGCGCGAAGTGCGATGAGCGCTGGTCCAGTGAGTGGGCTCTTGAAACCTCCGCTGCTTCGTTCGATGGGCTGTTTTGGCGTACGAGCCCGCTGGGGTGTACGAGCCCGCAGGGGTGTACGAGCCCGCAAGCTGTACGAGCCCGCAAGCTGTACGAGCTCCACAAGCTGTACGAGCTCCACAAGCTGTACGAGCTCCGCAAGCTGTACGAGCTCCGCAAGCTGTACGAAACGATAGTACGTATACGTACCATCGTTTCGCGTCCGAATAACCATGGATGTGTGCGGCAAGTTGCGAAGTATTTCCGCTACGCGCAACTTTCAGCGATCCAGCAAGTCCAAACGTAAACGCGACACTGCTACCGCCGCAGCGGCAGGTGCACCGGCAGTCGTTCCGCGACGCGTTTGCGGCAAGTTGCGAAGTATTTCCTCTACGCGCAACTTTCAGCGCTCCCAGCAAGTCCAAATGTAAATGCGGGACGGCTACCGCCGCAGCGGCAGGTGCACCGGCAGCCGTTCCGCGGCGCGTTTGCGGTACGCCGCAGGCGTCATGCCGGTCCATTTCTGGAACGCGCGCACGAAGTTGGACAGCGTGGAGTAGCCGAGGCGCTCCGCGACGTCTTCGAGCGAGTGCTCCCGCGAGCTCAGGAGCAGGACGGCGCGCTCGCACCGGGCCTTCTGCGTGAGCTGGGAGAAGGTGAGCCCCGACGCCGCGAGCCTTCTTCGCAGCGTGCGCGGTGACACGCGAAGCGCCGCGGCGACCTTCACGAACGGCAGCGTCTCGTCTTCGCGCAGCATCACCTGCAGCAACGCGTCCTCGATGTTCGGCTGCCCGCCAACGACGGCAAGCCCCTTTTCGCATTCCTCCGTCGCCAGACGAAGGGCCATGCTATTCGGAGTGAGCAGCGGCAGCTCGAGATCGCTCGCCCGGAGCACCAGCTGGTTGACGGGCTGATTGAAGCGGAGCTCGGGGACCAGGTGCGCGAGTCGCCGATAATACGGCGGCTCGGGCATCGCGATGTCGATCGGCCGCCAGGGCTCGCGCCCGGTGAGCGCGCATCCGACCGCACGGAGCCCGACGAGCAACCCGAGCAGCAGGATGTCCCGCGTGTCGTGGTCATCGCAGTTCTCTTCCACGACGACGCCCGCAAGGTCGTCGACCAAGTTGAGGCGGATGCGGAAGGCCGAGCTCACCACCGTGCTGAAGCGGACTATCAGATCCACCGCTTCGCCCAGCGACGACGCGCTCATCGCCGCGAAGCTCAAGAAACCGTAGCTGTTCGGGCGCGTGTTGAGGCCGACCAGAATGCCGAGTCCGGGTTCCTGGGTCAGATCCCGTGCGCGGCGCACGATGTTCCGAATGACGTCGAGTGGAAGCCGCGCGTGCGGAGCGAGCACCTCGTTCTCGTCGAGACCCAGCGGCCCGAGCAGGTCGGTCGCGGTGATCTCCCACGAGCGAATGGTGTCGAGCAATAACCAGACATACGACCCCGGTAAAAAGAACGCGCTCGCGTCCTCTGCGTGGCTCTGGTCAGCCATCGACTGAAGCTTACTGCGAAGCGGAGCGCCGTTCGACGCTTCGTGAGCGCTCGGTGACGTCGTCGGGCGGCACTCGGACACCGTCAATCGTTCATGCCGTCGCCGCGCGCTCCGCAAATGACGCGCCTGAAAGTACCGCCGTTGCGAATTGCTACGACGAGCTTGAACGCGCGCGTCGAAGTGGCCCAATGTGAGATCTTTTTGGCTCGCTCGAGAGTGCTTGCCGCTTCGTTCGATGAGCCATGCTCTTTACTCGGGAAGGTCGCATGGAAAGCACTTCGAGCCGCAAAATTCCAGGGATCCTGCGAGCGCCAGTCGGCGTCGCATTGCTGTCGATCGCCGCCTGTTCGTCATCGAGCGGCGGGGCTAATTCGGATGGCACGAGCGGTGTCGCGACGGCAGGCGCTCCGTCGAACACCGGTACGGGCGGGACCACCTCGGTGAGCACCGCAACCAATCCGAGCGGTGGGGGCACTCCTTCCGGCGTCACGACCGGAGCTGGCAACACCGTTTCGACGAATCCTCCGGGAGCGGGCGGCACGAGCGGCATCGTTCCACCGACCGGTACAGGCGGGGTCGTCGTGCCGCCGTTCGGAGCCGGTGGCACGACGACGCCCGTGGGCGCTTCCGGCGCGCCACCCGCGGGCGCCGCGGGTGCGGCGGGAACGCCCGTCACGTCCGTGGGCGGGGCTCCCAACGTGCCGCTCATGCCGGCGGGTCCCAACTGCCTGCAGCCCGGCAACGGCAATTACACCTTCCCGGGGCCGTACAAAGTGACCACCACGGATGTCGATCTGGGGATGATCGCGGCGAACCAGGACACCGGTAAGTTCACCATCTACTCACCGGACCCGCTGGAGACCGCGTGCCTGCATCCGATCGTCGCGTGGGGAAATGGAACGGGCGTCACCGACTCCGACTTCACTTACAACTTCTTGAACCAGGCCATGGCGAGCTGGGGCATCGTCGTCGCATCGTCCGCGGAGAACAACACCGGCTCGGGAGAGTTCCACAAGGCCGGCATCGACTACCTGCTGAAGCAGAACATGGATATGACCAGCAAGTTCTTCGGCAAGCTCAGCACGCGCGCCGGAGTCGCGGGTCATTCGCAAGGAGGCATCGGCGCGGGACTCGCGACCAGCCATCCGAACGTCGTCGCCCTGGCCGTCGAGGGCATGACCTTCACCGCGACGCAGAAGGTCGCGGGGCTCGTGCTCACCGGCACGGCCGACATCGTGATGAACGCGCAGCAGACGGTCACCGCGGCGACGGGACCCGATTTCGTCGCGGTGTGGCAAGGCGGCGACCACGTCGGCACCGAGACGGTGCTCGGCTACCTGGGCCTCGACACGACGAACATGGACGCGACCGGGAGCCAGAAGGGCGCGCAGCAGTTCCAGCGCCTCATGTCGGCTTGGTTCCGCTGTTTCCTCGCGAACGACCAGGTCGCCTGCAAGCTCTTCCAGGGCGGCACGCCGGACGGCTGCGGCATCTGCAAAGATCCGGGCTGGGCCACGCTGGCGTCGAAGAACTTGTAGCCGATCCTTTCGCGCAGCAGCCCTCCGTGGCAAATGCCGTCTCCCCGGTGACCGGGAGACGGCCATGGCGCGTCCATTCAAGCTCCGTACGGGAATCTTTCTCGCCCCGTTCCACCCGCTCGACGAAGATCCGACCGAGGCGCTTCACCGCGACCTCGAGCTCGTCGAGTACCTCGATCGAATCGGCTACGACGAAGCGTGGATCGGAGAGCACCACTCCGGCGGCTTCGAGATCATCGCGTCGCCCGAGCTCTTCATCGCCGCCGCGGCGATGCGAACGAAGCGCATCAAGCTCGGCACCGGCGTCGTGAGCCTGCCGTATCACAACCCGCTCATGGTCGCGGACCGCATCATCCAGCTCGACCACATGACGCGCGGCCGGGTGATGTTCGGGGTCGGGCCCGGTCTCTTGCCGTCCGACGCATTCATGCTGGGCATCGATCCGCGGACCCAGCGCGACCGTATGCTCCAGGCGCTCGACGTCATCTTGCGGTTGATGCGCGGCGAGACGGTCACGGAGAAGACGGACTGGTACGAGCTGAAGAGCGCGCGCTGTCAGCTCCTTCCTTACACCCACCCGACGCCGGAGATCGCCGTCGCCAGCTCGGTGACGCCTTCCGGCGGGCGCGCCGCGGGCAAGTACGGTCTCGGCATGCTCTGCGTCGCCGCGACGGCGTCCGCCGGCTTCGACGCGCTCGAAGCGAACTGGCGCATCGCCTGCGAGCTCGCCGAGCGTCGCGGGGCGCGCATGGATCCGGAGCGGCTGCGCCTGGTCGGCCCGATGCACCTCGCCGCGACGCGCGAGAAAGCCCGCACGAACGTACGCGAAGGCTTGCTCAAATGGGCGGAATACTTCCTCAAGGTGAATCCGCTCATGCGCGATCTGGATCTCACGGCCGAAGGCGACCTCGCCGACAAGCTGGTCGCCTCCGGCCGAGCCGTCATCGGAACGCCGGACGACGCCATCGCCCAGATCGAGCGGCTCGAGGCGAAACAAGGGCACTTCGGGGCGTTTTTGCACATGGCGCACAACTGGGCACCGTTCGACGCCACCAAAGAGTCGTACGAGCTCTTTGCGCGCCACGTCCTGCCGCGCTTCAATGCGTCCAACGCAGCCCGCGTCGCCTCCCTCGATTGGGTCGACGCGAAGGGCAACGATCTCATCAACGCCGCGGCGACCGCCGCGATGGAAACGTTCCAGAAATACGCCGCCGAACCAGCAAACGCCGAACAGGCAAAGAAGGATCACTAGAAAACAATGTCCTCTTCTCCATTCTCCGAAATTCCCCTCGCTCCCGCCGACCCGATCCTCGGGCTCACCGAAGCCTTTCAGGCCGACACGCGGACGACGAAGGTGAACCTCGGCGTCGGCGTGTATCAGGACGAGACGGGCAAGGTGCCGGTGCTCCCGGTCGTGCGAGAAGCCGAAAAGCGCTGGTACGAACGCGAAGACTCGAAGTCGTATCTACCCATCGACGGCGTCGTCGCCTACCGGAAAGAGGTGCAGAACCTGCTCTTCGGCAAGGGCGCGCCGCTCGTGGAGAAGAGCCGCGTCGCGACGGCGCAGGCGCTCGGCGGAACGGGCGCGCTGAAGCTCGGCGCGGACTTCCTGCGACGCTTCTTGCCGCGCGCGGACGTCTACATCTCGAGCCCGAGCTGGGAAAACCACCGCGCGCTCTTCGAGTCGGCGGGCTTCACGGTGAAGGAGTATCCCTATTACTCCGCCGCGACGAACGGCGTCGATTTCGCGGGGATGAAGGGCGCGCTCGCGGCGCTTCCGGCGCAAAGCATCGTGCTGCTCCACGCCGCGTGTCACAACCCGACGGGCGTCGATCTGAACGCCGCTCAGTGGGACGAGATCGTCGCGATCTGCAAGGAACGCGCGCTCGTCCCGTTCGTGGACTTCGCCTACCAGGGCTTCGGCGACGGCATCGAGGAAGACGCGGTCGCGGTGCGCGCGTTCGTCCGCGCCGACATGCCCTTCGTCGTCGCGAGCTCCTTCTCCAAGTCGTTCTCGCTGTACCGCGAGCGCGTCGGCGCGATCTCGTTCGTGACGGCCGACGCCGACGAAACGAAGCGCGTCACCTCACAGCTGAAGCGCACGATCCGCACGAATTACTCGAACCCGAGCTCGCACGGCGCCCAGGTCGTCGCGCTCGTCCTCGCCGAGGCGGACCTGCGCGCGCAATGGGAGCGCGAGCTCACGGCGATGCGCGAGCGCATCCGGCGCATGCGCACGCTGTTCGTTCAGCGGCTCGCCGCGAAGGGAATCAAACGCGACTTCTCGTTCATCGAACGGCAGCGTGGGATGTTCTCGTACTCCGGAATCGAGCTTCCGCGAGTACAAAAGCTGCGCTCCGAGTTCGGGCTCTACATCGTCGACAGCGGACGCATCTGCGTCGCAGCGCTGAACGAAAAGAACGTCGACTATGTAACCGATTCGATCGCAAAGGTTTTGTGATCTCGCCGTCCCCGAGGCCGAGCGGCGATCGCGTTTTTGATTTTCGTTACAGACAATCGACAGCGCGTCTCGACGCGTCGGTGCAACGGCGTTTGCGGTCTCGATGCAGCTCGCACTTGCAACGGCCCGCGTTTCGACACTAGGAAGGCGTGGAGAGCGGCGCCTTCGAACAGTGTCTACCGATGGTTCGGTAGTCGGAGGCGCTTTTCCTGCCTGAAAATTCGGAAATGGGTCACTAACCCATTCGTATGCGCGAAGCCGGTCACTTCGGTGTTCGTAATTTGGAGGAAGTTTTCATGCCCTCACGTCACATCGCAATCAGCTTCACCCTGGCGAGCGCAGCCATCGCCGCGCTCGTCGGCACGTCGGTAACCGGGTGCGGCAGTGACAACAAAAGCAGCGGGAGCAGCGACAGCGCGGCGCAAGTTCAACAGGGCCAGCAAGCGGTGATGCAATTCGCCTGTACCAGCTGCCACGGCGCCAACCTCGCCGGCATGACCACGGCGATGTCGGGTGCCTACCCCGCGAACATCACGCCGGACCCGACCACGGGCATCGGCAACTGGAGCACCGCGACCATCGTGAACGCGATACTCAACGGCGTCGACGACGAAAACCAGATGCTCTGCGTGATGCCGAAGTTCGGCACCACGCCGTACAACATGACCGCGGATCAAGCGAACGCGATCGCGGCGTACCTGAAGAGCATCCCCGCGGTGAGCCAGACGATCCCGGACAGCACGTGCAGCGCGATGTGACGGCTATTTCCGCTTCTCGCGGAGCTCTGCGCAGTGGTCCACGTCGCTCGCGCGCGGCGTGAACCACACGTAATCGAACGGCAGCGCGCTCGCCGAAAACGCGGCCGCGTACTCGGCGGGCTGCCGCCATTCTCGCCGGACTTCGAGCAAGGCGACGGTGAGGAGCGGTTCCGCGACGGCGCGTGAGAAAGCGCGAGGGACACCGCGATCGGCGCGGACGTGTCCGTTGCCGGCTACGAGCACGGCCCCGTCCGCTCCGGCTTCGGCGAGCTTCTCGGCGAGCTCCGCGTCGCGCGCGCGCTGGATGAGCGCCATCGCGTCGAGCATCGAATCCGGGAGCATGCCGCAGTGCGCGTCGCGCATCTCGTCGCGGAGCGCGGCCCTTACCGGCGGATCCAGCGGCGTGTCGAGCGCGAAGCGCCGGACGAGGTCCGGAGCGAGCGCCGCCGTGCCTTCGTGCGCGACGCGATGCGCGAGCGCGCGGTCGAGGCCGCCGCCCTTCATCGGTAAACCGCGGCCCACCGCGACGGCGAACACGGGGCGGTAGATCGCCCACGACGGCCAGCCCGAGTGCGCCCAATCCACCGCCGCGCCGATGGCGTCGGGATCGCCCGGGTGCGCCGCGGCGGCGCGATCGACGGTAGTTTGCTCGTCCACGTCGATCATTTCGAAGACCACCGCCGGCCGCCGGCCGGTGCTGGCGGCCGCGAGAAGGAACGCTTCGAGGCGATGATGGTCGGCGTTGTCGTGCTGCTCGCCGAGGGCGACGAAGCGCGCCCGCTGGACCCGGTCGCTCACGGTCGACGCCTCGACGAAGCGAGCCGCCGCGACGTCCCAGATGCGTCCGACCAGCGGGTGGTCGCGGTCGAGGGGCGAAACCCAGCCGGCGGTTTCGGAACCGTCCACTGCCGTTGACGTTCCCGCTCCAGCCGTCGCGGAGCTCGCCGAGGCCGGAGGAGCGCGATGCGCGCACCCGCTCAGGACCGAAAAGAACAGCGCACTGACGAACCAGTGGCGCCAATGCGTCCCGCGTTCGGCCGAAGGCGATGGAATCGGTCTGGAGTGAAATCCGAGGGGCAGGACCATTCCTTTAATACCGGTGGCTCCAACCGCCTCTTCGGGTTCTTGACAGCTTAGCGGTCGGAAGCGACTGTACCGATCGGTTTGGAGAGGACGGCTCGATGAAATACTCACTCGCCATCTGTGTTTTGGCCGGCATCGGAACGCTGGCTTGCGGATCCGACAAAGCGTCTCCGTCGAAGGCGCACAACGCGTCGAAGAGCACGAAGGACGACACGGCGGGGTCGTCGGACGCCGGCGGCGACGCCGGCGCAAAACCGTTCGCGTGGGACGAGTGCGGTCTGTCCACTGGGTATGCCGGAGACGATCGCTGCATTCTTCCGCCGCCCGCCGACCAGGGCTTTCAGCTCCACTTCGGACCCGACGACTACGACAACCCCGACGCGCTGTCGATGCTCGCGCCCGGAGAAGAGCGGACCGACAATCTCCCGGCGACGTCGAGCAACGACACCGACGTTTACTTCTTCTACCGGCAGTACCGCCTCCGTCCTTCGGCGCATCACATCATCATCTCGGCGGCGAACGGCTCCGGCGACATCCTCACCGGCCGTCGCATCGGAACGGCGAACACCTCGCAGGACTATCCCGCGGGCGACGTCATCGCGCCCGAGGACAAGAACGTCGGGTTGCCCCTGGCCGCGCACGCGTCGATCAGCGCGAGCTTCCACGCCATCAACACGACGGACCAGCCGCAGCTGCGCGAAGCGTGGATCAATTTCTGGTATCGCGATGCGAGCGAGGTGACCGAGCCCGCTCAGGAGTGGTTCGAGACGGGCAACGTCCTCCTCGACGTCCCGCCGCACACGTCGACGACGCTCGGACCCTACACCTGCAACGTCGATCAAGACGGCAGGCTCCTGTGGTTGTACGGCCATCGCCACGCCAACAACACGCGCTTCACGGTCTCCCGGGTTCGCGGCACCCAGACCGACGTCATCTACGACGCGGACAAGTGGGACGAGCCTCTGCTGCTCGAGTACTCGAGCCTCGTGAAGAACCCGGCTCCCGACATCCCGAACGGCATCGAAGGCGGGTGGAGCGGGATCCTGGACGTCGCCGCGGGCGACACGATCAGCTGGCAGTGCAACGTGACCAACAACAACGACACGGATCTGCGCTTCACCGAGCAGACGTATCTCGGGGAGATGTGCATCGTCGACGCCGAGGCCGTCGGTGCGAATTGCAACGGCGGGCTGTTCTGAAGCGGGGGCGTCTCCCGAAGACGCAAAAGACGAAGGTTCCCGCAAAAAGTGCACAACGATGCTGCGACGCGCTGCGTCCGCAGTGAAGCGGAAGTCTGCCTTTACACACAGCTTGTCCCTGAACTGTGGAAGGTGGCGGTGTGACAACCGTCCGTGCCACATCGCCGAAACAGCCGCGTCTCGGGCGTGTCTCCGGCGCTTGAACAGCGGCGGAGGGGCTGTGGAAAACCGATCGCGACGGCGGTTCGACTCCCGTGCCTCGCGATGTGGCCCGGGTGGTGCAAAATGCCCCCGCCACGGAGGCGCGACCGTCGCAACCCGGTGCTCGGTTGCCGCGATCCCGCGGTTCCGACGCGTCCGGGCAGCGGCGCGTATCACTCGTGCCAGCACCGGAATTTGGCTCGACGCTTGCCTAGCAGCCCAGGAATGGGCGCGTCGAAGGAGCTACCAGTCGGAATCGTCGGAGCCGGCATGTCGGGCCTGGTTGCGGCGTATCACCTCAGCCAGCGCGGCATGAAGGTGCAGGTCTTCGACGCGCGCGACCGGATCGGCGGGCGGATCATGACGGTATCCGAGCCGGACTGCCCGCTGCCCCTCGAGCTCGGCGCCGAGTTCATCCATGGGGCAGCCGAGCCCGCGATGGCGCTCGCCGACGCCACCGACGTCTCCGTCGGGCGCGTCGCCGACGAACACGCGCGCTTCGATGACGGAAAATTCCGGAGCATGGGAGCCGTCTGGCACCGCTACGGCAAGCTGCTCGACGGCGCCGACGAGGGCCCGGACCAATCCGCCGCGGACTACCTGAAGCGAAAACGCCCGAGCGGCGACGTCGCCGAGCTCTTTCGTCTCATCGTCGAGGGGTTCGAGGCCGCGCCGCTCGACGACGTGAGCGTACAGAGCCTCGCCAGCGAAGCGCGCGGGCTCTCCGCTGGGAACGCGGACCTCCGGCCGGTGAACGGCTTCGGCGCGATGTGCCGAGGGCTGGTGCAGCGCTTCGCGCCGGGGCTCGTCGACGTCCAGTTGAAGAGCGTGGTGGAATCGATCGAGTGGAGCCCGGACGGCCGATGCAAGCTCGCCGTTCGGCAGGGCGAGGCGCTGCGCGAATTCGAGACGCTGCGGTGCGTGGTCACGCTGCCCCTCGGCGTGCTGCAGGCGCCGCCGGAACAGGGCGCCGTCCGGTTCTCGCCCGACGTCGCGTCGCTCCGGACGCCGCTCTCGCGCCTCGCCATGGGCCACGTGGTGAAGCTCGTCCTGGTGCTGCGCGAGCACCCGTTCATGACGTCCTTGCCCGACGCCGACTTCTTCCACCTGCCGGCCGGCAATTTCCCCACATTCTGGCAACAACGTTTGCCGGATCTTCGCGTCGTCACCGCGTGGATCGGCGGTTCGAAGGCGCGGTCCATCGAAGCGCTGGACCCGAGGGATCTCCTGGACCAAGTCGCGTCGGATCTGGCGGAGTGCTGCTCCGTGTTGCCCGGTGAAATCCGCGCCGCCCTCGTCGCCGCGCACCATCACGACTTCAGCCGCGATCCCTTCTCTCTCGGAGCCTATCCGTACGTCAGGCCCGACGGAATGGACGCGATGAAGGCGCTCGCGACGCCGGTGGACGACGTGCTCTTCTTCGCCGGAGACGCGACGGACGCGGATCACTTCGGCACCGTGGCCGGCGCCATCGCCAGCGGCGCCCGCGCCGCGCGCCAAATCACGTCGCTCTGAACACCGGGCTCTCCGGATCGAACGCGCGCTGAAGCAGGGCCGATAGCTCGCTCTCCGTGGAGCGCGACGCGGGTCGCCAGCGCAGCCGTGTTCCGGCCTCCACGAGCTCGTCGAGGCGTTCCACGACGCCTTCCGTGTCCTCGAGCCGCGGGTCGTAGTCGATCCCGGCGTGCTCGGACAAGAGGCTCGCGCGCAGCCGCGCGACGCTGCGCGCGAGGGGACCGCGCCGCCGCTCCGATTCCCAGACGAGATTCAGCTCGCTGTCGACGCCGAAGCTCCGGTTCGTGCAGTTCGCCGAGCCCAGCGTCAAGAAACGGTCGTCGACGGCGAGCAGCTTCGAGTGGATGAACGTCGGGGGAGAGCTCTCCGCCGCGTCGCTCGAGCTGCTGTAGAGCACCCTGAGCGCGTGCCCCGCCTCGCGCGCTACCTCGCCGAGAGAAGCGAGCAGCTGATCTTCCGCGGCGCCCATGGCGAGCTCTTCCTTGAAGGTGTCGCCGCCCCGGGGGACGACGATCACCACTTGCAGCGCGGGCATCGACGCGTTCCGGAGTCTCTCGACCAGGGCGTCGTAGAGCGCTCGCGACGTGATGTATTGCGTCTCGATGTAGACGAGGTGCTCCGCTTCGCGAATGGCGTCCTCGTAGAGCGCGCGGATCTCCGAGACCGCCTCGCAGCCGTCGTCGTCGTACGCCGCGTAGGTCCGCGCGATGGCGGCCGTCGTCGCGTCGAGCGGCAGCGCGCCGTCGAAGTCGAATCGCTCCGGGGTGGAAGCGGCCGCGCCATCCTTCGGCAGCTCCAACGAAACCCCGGCTGCCCGTCGCCACCGCAGCACGAAATCCTCTTCGAGGCTCGCGACCGCCCGATCGCCGGAAATGAAAGCGACGACCTCGTGGTAGGGCTTGTACGGTTCGCCGTAGCGGTTCACGCGCTCCGGGTTCTCGGCGGGGTGCCGGCGGTCGTCCCACCGTCCGTCGCAGATGTCGGCGCCCCCCACGAACGCGATCCGGCCGTCGATGACGACGAATTTCTGGTGATGGCACGCGCCGACCGGGTGCTTGCCGTCGAGCACGTACTCGACGCGATCGCTCGTGGCGAAATCGAACTTCAGCCGCTGCATCCATTCGCGCTCGAGCGTGTAGACGACGCTGTAGTCCCACGCGAGCACGTAGACGTGGAGCTCCGGTCGCTCCCGGCACAGGGCGCTCAAGAACGGCAAGAGCTCGACGGGCCACGGCGCGCCCACCGCGTCTTCTCCGCGGAGGAGACGGACGTCGCTGTCGAATTGCCACCCCGCGAGCAGCGCGTAGCGACGGGCGGAGCTCATGGCCTGGTAGAAGGCGCGGTAGTAATCGCAGGCGTCCACCAGCACGCCGGCCTGCGCCACCGGGGACAGCCGCCACACGTTCTTTCCCGGCGCGACGATCCGTTTCATCGCTCGCGCGCCCCGGCGACGACGTCGACCACGACGGGCAGGTGATCCGAGGCGAGGCGCTCCACGGTGGACGACGGAACGTTCCAAGCAACGACGCGCAGCCCGTGCCCGACGAACACGTGATCCAGCCGCATGACCGGGAACAACGCCGGCCACGTCCTGGCCGGCTTTCTGGCGCCTCCGACGCGCTCGGCGTCCTGCAAGAGACCGGCGAATCTTTCGTAGACGGAGGAGCCGGGCACGGCGTTCAGATCTCCGCAGAGTATGGACGTGGAGTCCGGCGTGACGTGCGACAGCCAATCGCTCGCCAGCGCCCGAGTCTGCAACGTGCGCTCGCGCGGGCGGAGCCCGAGATGCGTGTTCACCACGTCGACGTCGCCGAGCGGCGTACTGACCTCGACGCGCAGCGCGGCTCGCGGCTCGCGCCTCGGCGTGAGCCGCGGCAGCCCCTCCGCGCGCACGACGCGGAGCGTGTGGCGGCTCAGCACGGCGTTGCCGTAGCGGCCGCCGCCGGCGAGCTTTCGTGCCATGCCGAACTCGAAGTGCATGCCCAGACGGCCGGCGAGCCACGCCGCCTGATGCAGGTGCTTGCTGCGCGGGTGCTCCACGTAAATTTCCTGCAGCGCGACGATGTCCGCGCCGACGCACTCGATGATCCGCGCGATCCGTTCGGGCGAAAAGCGCAGGTCCACGCCGACGCACCCGTGCACGTTGTACGTCATGACCCGCAGCCGCTGTGGCCAGAAGTCCCTACGCGGCGGCTTGTTGCGGTCTTCCGGAATCGGATGATCCACGATTTTCGGTGAGCGAGTTGCAGTCCGTGTGCCACGTCGACGACGCTCACGCGCCGCGGAAGCGGAGCGCGGCGGCCGCGGCGCGTAGCAAATTGTCCCAGGCGTCCCGCGCTCGCGTGCGTCGTTCACTCGCCGGCGATCGACGACGCGGGTGCACCTGCGATCGCCAGCGCGCGAGGCGCGCGCCCCAGGGCCCCGCGAAGGACGCGCAGCGCGACGCGCGGATGCATGAGGCTCGGTGGCGGCGCGAGCAGGTTCGCGACGAGCAGGAACGCGACGGAGAGCTCCGGGTCGCGATGCGCGGCACGGTGCAGCTTCTCCAGGTACCAGTTCACGAAGGACACGCCGGGGCCGCGCGGGCCGGTCGCTTCCGGCAGACGCAGATCGGTACCGACGGCGATGGACCACGGAATGTCGACCACCTTCGCGGCACGAGCGAAGAAGCGCCGCGGGAGATCCTCGTCGTCCCCGGCGAGCACCCGGTCGAGCTCGGCCGCTTCCAGCGCCGCGACCGACATGCCCTGCCCGTAGATCGGATTGAAGCTGCAGATGGCGTCGCCGACGACGACCAGGCCCGCGGGTAAGCGCGAGAGGCGCTCATACCGCCGTCGGATGCTGGCCGGGAAGCTCGTGCAGGCCGCGTCGCCTATCGGGACGGCGCGTGAGACGACGTCGTAGATATCCCGCGACGGCAGGCTCTTCGCGAATTCGATGAACGCGGGCAGCTCTTCCGGCGGTTTCGCGGAGAAGTGGGACATCAAGGTGACCGTCCATCGCTTGCCCTCTTGCGCGAGCATCACGCCGCCTCGCTTGCCCGACGGCGTGGGCGGGATCACCGCGACCTCGTCACCGCCGAGCTCGGACCCGTCGCGCTGGAACAACCGCGTCGTGTACTGCACGCCGACCTCGACGCGTTCTTCGGGCGGCGGCTCGTAGCCGCTCTGCTCGAGCCAGCTCGGCGTGCGCGAACCGCGACCGCTGGCGTCGACCACGAGATCGGCGACGACGACTTCCTCCGCGAGCTTCATGCCGACGACGCTTCCGCCGTCGAGCACGGGCGCGTCCGCGCGGCGACCTTGCAGCACGGTCACTTTGGGCAACGACAGCACACGACGGCGCACGACGCTCTCGAGGAGCGGCCGCGAGAGCATGAATCCGGTGATGTCGCTTTGCTTGCGTGCGAGCACGGCTCCCTCGAAGCACCAGCGCGACTTCGCGAGTACGTCGCCGGACAGCGCGCCTTCGCCGAGAAGCTCGTCGTCGATCCCCGGGAACAGTCTTTCGATCACCTGCCGGCCGGCTGCGAGGAGGCCATGCGTGTGCCTAGCCTGAGGCACGCCGCGCCGCTGCTCGGCTCCATCGGGAAGCACGTCGCGCTCGACGAGCGTGACGCGCTCGAAGTGGTCCGTCAGAACGCGGGTGACGATGAGACCCGCCATGCTCCCACCTACGACCACCGCGTGCGTCCGCTTCCGCAATGCTTGCTTCATGTTCCGTCCTCTCCATCGCCGAGCGTTCCGGGCAGTGCGACTCGTCTGGCGAGACTACGCAGCCAGTCCGCGCGCGGATTCATGAGAGGTAAAAACGGCAAGCTCGTTCATCGAGAGGCGGCCATTTTACGAGTGACCTCGAGTACAATGCGGGGCCGATGGTCACGCTCCGGAGAGGGCACGGCGTCGCGCGCGGCTGTCTCTTGGTCGCGTTACTGGGTGCGCCGGCGTGCAGCCGTTCTGATCTGTACGGTCTTGCCTTCGACGGCGCCGGCGCATCGCCGTCGGGTGACGGCGGAACGATCGGCAGCGGTGGAACGGGCCGCGGCGGCACTGGACGCGGCGGATCCGGCGTAAACGGCGGATTCGGCGCGAATGGCGGATTCGGCGCGAACGGCGGATTCGGGATGGGGGGCTTCGGCGATGGTGGCGCCGGCGCGGGGGGAACATCCGGATTCGGGAACTCCGCGGGATTCGGCGGCAGTGGCGGATCCGCGGGATTCGGTGGGGAGGGCGGATTCGCGGGGTTCGCCGGCGCAGGCGGCGGTGGTTTCTCGGGAGCGTGCAACCGCGACGCGGATTGCCCGAGCGGCGATTTTTGCGTAATTCCCCGCTGCGAGCAGGGAGAGTGCACGACGACGTTACGCGACGTCGACGGTGACGGCGCGTTCGACGCGGCCTGCGGCGGCACCGACTGCAACGACATGAACCCGTTCGCGCGCCCGGGACTGAAAGAAATCTGCGGCGACGGCGCCGACAACGATTGCAACGGCGTCAGCGATTGCAACGACCCTGCGTGCGCGGGCGTGGCCGACTGCGCGTGCATCGCCACGGGCCCCGAAAACTGCACCAACGGCGTCGACGACGACTGCAACGGCCAGCTCGACTGCTTCGACAGCGCTTGCGCGGCGTCGAAGGCGTGCGGCTGCAACGTGAACACGCCGGAGAACTGCGGCAACGGAATCGACGACGACTGCGACGGGCTCGTCGATTGCGCCGACCCGAGCTGCAGCGAAGACATGGTGTGCCGCTGCCACGTGCCGGAGAATTGCAGCAACGGCGTCGACGACGACTGCGACGGGCTCGTCGATTGCGCCGACCCGAACTGCGGCAGCACCGCGCAGTGCACGTGCAAGCCGCCGGGCACGGTGGAGAACTGCAGCAACCGACGCGACGACGACTGTGACGGGCTCGTCGATTGCGCCGACCCGAATTGCCTGAGAGATCCGGCGTGCGCCAAGTGCAAACCCGAGGTGTGCGGCAACGGCGTCGACGATGACTGCAACGGCGCCATCGACTGCGCGGACGAAAGCTGCCGCTTCGATCCCAGCTGCGCTCCCCTGGCGGAGCTGTGCAACAACGGCATCGACGACGACCGCGACGGGGCCATCGACTGCGACGACACGGACTGCGCGACGAACCCCGCCTGCCTAGCGACGCACGCGACGTGCGTCTCCGCGCTGCTCATCACCGCCAGCGGGACGTTCACCGGGAGCACGTCGGGCCTCACCGGCGAGAACACGGGCAGCTGCGGCGGAGGCGGTCCCGAAGCCGTGTTCCGTCTGCAGCTCACCGCGCCGGCGAACGTCGCGCTCGACACTCGCGGCTCCGACTTCGACACGGCGCTCTACGTGCGCGACGGTTCCTGCGGCAAGGGCCGCGAGATCGGCTGCGACGACGACAGCGGCGGAGTGGGTCACTCGTCCGCGCTGTCGCTCGGTACGTTGCAACCGGGCAGCTACTTCATCTTCGTGGACGGCTTCACCGTCGACCCCGTCCTCGGTGCCGACGAGGGCAACTACGTGCTGAACGTGAACCTTTACGCGAAACCGCAGGAGATCTGCAAGAACCACGTCGACGACGACGGCGACGGCTACGTCGATTGCGCCGACTCCGACTGCACCACGACGGCGGACTGCAAGGGCTGCAACGGCGGCAAGGACGCCGTCCCCGAGCTCGGCATCGCGGCGTGCACGAACGGAATCGACGATGACTGCGACGGCGCAGTGGATTGCGCCGACTCGGATTGCTCGGCGAGCCAGGCCTATCCCACCGAATGCTGTGACGGCGTCGACCAGAACGGCAACGGAATCGTCGACGACTTCAGCTGCCGCTGCGTGACGTCCGCGGACTGCTCCGACAATCAGATCTGCTACGGCCACACGATCGGCGCTTGCGGCGATCCGTGCGAAGACTACGTCGGAGACGTCTGCGTCTTCGCCGCGCCCGGCTCGACGTGCAACGCCGCGTCGCAGCAGTGCGAGTTCTGACGCCGCGCGCCGGCGTGCTATGCACGTCTGTGCGTGCCCTCACGAACGCCGAGGTCGATTTCTTTCATTTCGACGCGCGCTCGAGCATCGTCTGGAAACGTCGAACCGTCCCCAATAACAGCCCCCAATACCAAAATGGACGCAATCGCTGCCCGCGCTGACCGAGTGGGCGAGCGATGCACCCGCCCGAGCCAGGCCTGACGCGCGCGTCTTTACGTGTTCGTGCAATACCGCGCGCGTCCATCATGGCGGTCGCGCTGACATTCTTCGCCGGCTGCAGTCCCGCCCCTTCCGACGACGTACAGGAGTCGCAATCGGCGCTCGCCGTGTGCGCCGGACCGGCGACGGTGCAGGGGCTCGACGTCTCTTATTATCAGGGGGCCGTGGATTGGGGCGCGGTCTACGGCGCGGGGTACCGCTTCGGAATCGCGCGCGTCAGCGACGGCCTGTCGCACCCGGACGAGCGCTTCGACGAGAACTGGACGGGGATGGCGACGGCGGGCTTCGTTCGCGGCGCTTATCAGTATTTCGAGCCGTCCGAAGATGCCGTAGAGCAAGCTGCGCTCGTCGTCCGTGAAGTCGGGCGACTGGGACCGCTGGATCTGCCGGTCGCGCTCGATGCCGAGACGACAGGAGACGTCGCCCTGGTGGATCTCGTGCCGATGTTTCGAGCATGGCTCGCCGCGGTCGAATCGGGGACCGGCAAGCGGCCCATCCTCTACACGGCCTCGTACTTCTGGAACACGCTGGCCGACGCCGATCTGAGCGATCACGCGCTCTGGGTTTCGAGCTACCCGGCGACCTGCCCGGACGTGCCATCGATCTTCCGCAGCTGGACCTTCTGGCAGAAAGGGACGGATCACGTGCCCGGCATCTCGCCGGCGGTCGACGTCGACGAATTCGACGGCTCGCTCGGCGAGCTCCTCGCGTTCGCCAAGAGCCGGATCGATCGCCAAGTCGTCCTCGATGGCGGTGCAGCGGATGGACCACTACCCCACCCCTCCGACGAGCACATGCTCCCGGGGGATGCGGCTTCGATGCCGGACGGCGGCAATCCCGAACTGAAAGACGCAAGCCCCCGGAAGGCGGCCGACGCGAGCACCTCGGTGCCCACCGACGCCGCCCGATCCGACTCCGAAGGACAGAATCCGACGCTCGCGCCCGCGCCCGATCGCGTACTCCCGACGGAGGTAGACGCTTCAGCCATCAGCGTCGCGAATCGCGGTACCGCTACGGAGCCGAAGCCCGGCTGCTCGTCGACGAGCGCTCGAGCGGACGAATCGGCCGCGCACGACCCCCCCTACGCCTGCTTCGTCGCGCTGCTCTTGCTCGCGAGACGCCGGGCGTTCTCCGGCTAAGCCGCGCACGACGCCCCCTACGCCGCTTCGTCGCGCTGCTCTTGCTCGCGAGACGCCGGGCGTTCTAAGAGGTTCCCTTCGCCGACGCTTGGAGCTCCCGCTCCAGCAAGTCGACGACCTGGGCGAACTTCCTTCGGTTCTCCTCGCTCATTTCCATCAAGCGCCGGTGCGCCGCGAGGATCGTCTGCAGCGAGAGCTCGCGCGAGACGGCGACGGTGGGGATCGGCTCTCCGTCGAACGGCGAGACCGGCTCGGCGACCATGTCGAACACCTCGTCGAGCGCCATGCTGTGGAGCACCTGGCTTATCTCCTGGCGCGGCGACACGATGCACGCGCGCTTGCCGTTCTTCTCCGCGAGCAGCACCGCGATGCGCGCGATCTCCCCCAGGTTCGTGCTGTCGATCGCGTCCACCTCGGAGAGATCCACGACCACGTCTTCTCCGCCGAAGCGCTCGAGCAGCGTGTCGACGAATCGGCTCACGGACGGCGCCAACGGATGCCGGATGTCGCCCACGTAGCGCAAGACATGTACGTGATCGTTGTCGGCGTAGAGAACGCGTCCTTCACCCATGGGATGAGCTCCTTTCCACCAAGAGCAGCGCGACGTCGTCGGGATTGTGCAGCGCCTCGTCGATCCCGATCGCGGAAATGAGCGCTTCGATGGTCGTCGCCTTGCCGAACACGTCAGCCAGCCGCTCCATTTTCGAGCAGGATTCGCCCTTCAAGACCTCGAATACGCCGTCGGACGGAACGAGCAAGCGCCGGCTCCCGGCGAGCGAGACCTCGCGGCGGGCGAACCGTGCGTCCGCGAACAAACCGAGGGGGCGGCCCTTGCTTTCGAGCACCGTGACGCCGTGGCCATCGTCGAGCAGAGGATAAGGATATTGCCCCGCGGTCGCGAAGGTCAGCAGATCCGACCGAAGGTCGATGACGCCGTAGAACATCGTGACGTGCTTGTGGAGCTTCCGGAGACCGAGATCCGAGTTCAAGCTCTCGAGGAGGCGATCGGGGTTCAGCACCAGATCGCTCTCCTCGCGCGCGAAGGCTTCGCGGTGTCGACCCACCAGCGCCGCCACCATCGCCGTCACGAACGCGGAGGCGGCCCCATGGCCCGATACGTCCGCGAGATAGAGCACCACGTGATCGTCCCCGGCCGTGAAATAGTCGATGAAATCCCCACTCAAGCACTGCGAGGGGAGCAGCCGGCGCGAAAAGGTGTAGGCGCCTGCTCGGAAAGCATCCGGAGGGAGCAGCGAAAACTGCACCCGCCGGCCCGCCTCTTGATCTTCACGCAGCTCTTCCACCGCCGCGCTGAGCCTCGCGTTGAGCTGTTCCAGGTGGCGGCGCTGCTCGCGATTTTCGCGGAGCAGATTCGCGCGTTCGAGCGCACGACGCACCGATTTCACGAGGAGGCGCGAGTCTTCAACCGGCTTCGAGACGTAATCCCACGCGCCGCGCCGGAGCGCCTGGACGACGTCGTCGACGTTGCCCGTCCCCGATATGACGATGACCGGCGTGTCGGGGGTCAGCCGCGTCACTTCCGCGAGCACGTCCAGACCGCCCATGCCGGGCATGGTGAGATCGACGAGCACGGCGTCGGGCGGAGACTCCTGCAAGCTGGCGAGCCCTTGCTCGCCGTCGGGCGCGACCCGGATGCGATAGCCGGACATGGACAGGATGCGGCCGAAGGCGCGGCGCACCATGTCGTCGTCGTCGATCAAAAGGATGGATTCCGTCGTCCCCGCGGTGCCGGGCTCGAGCAGGCTCGGAGAAGGCGACGACATGACTCGAAGATTACCCCTTGGACAGCGTGCGCGTCCCGAGCAGCCATTGCAACGACACCCTGACGTGAAACGGCCCGCCGGGCGGGTGTCGCATTTCGGACCAGGTCCCGCGAACCCCATGCGGGGCGGCGGGTTCAGCCGGGCGCTTGCCGCAACGTCGGGGACACCTTAAGCCGGGCTGGCTCGGTAAAAGCCGGCCAACTCGCGGGAACGGAACCGCGGGCTGTCACATTCACTGAAACCCCTCACGAGGACACCATGGCACTTCGATTGGGCGACGTCGCTCCGAACTTCAAGGCTCCGACTACAGAAGGCGACATTGACTTCCACGAGTGGAAAAAGGGGAGCTGGGCTGTGCTCTTCTCGCACCCTAAGGACTTCACGCCGGTGTGCACCACCGAGCTCGGCTACACGGCGAAGCTCAAGGGCGACTTCGCCAAGCGCGGCGTGAAGGTCATCGGCTTGAGCGTCGACAGCGTGGCGGACCACAAGAAGTGGGCCGGCGACATCGAGCGCACGCAGGGCCAAGCAGTGAACTTCCCCATGATCGGCGATCCGGATCGCAAGGTCGCCGACCTCTACGACATGATCCATCCGAACGCGAACAACACGCTGACGGTTCGCTCGGTGTTCATCATCGATCCCGAGAACAAGGTGCGCCTGACGCTGACGTACCCCGCGAGCACGGGGCGCAACTTCGACGAGATCCTCAGGGTCATCGATTCGCTCCAGCTCACCGACGGCTACAAGGTGGCGACTCCGGTGAACTGGAAGGACGGCGACGACGTGATCATCGTCCCCTCCATCTCGAACGATGACGCGAAGAAGCTCTTTCCGAAGGGCTGGAACGAACAGACGCCGTACCTCCGCGTCACGAAGCAGCCGAACCGCTGAGTGTCAGCGCGCGTGACGCGTGAATCACGTCGCTGAACGGCCGCGTGCGTTCGTCCCCCACTTGCTCGGGCGCGCACGCGGGCGGCGATCACGCGCCTTCGCGGATCGTCGATTGACCGGCCGTATCGAAGCCCGCGTGCTCCGACTCGTTTTCCGAAGTCTCTCGCTCGCCCGCGAAGAGCAGAAAGAGCGCCGGTAGCGCCAACAACGAAAGTACCGTCGCGACGAGCAGTCCACCGATGACGACGGTCGCGAGCGGGCGCTGGACCTCGGACCCGGCGCCCGTCGCGATCGCCGCCGGCACGAATCCGATGGACGCGAGAAGCGCCGTCGTGAAGATCGCTCGGAACGACGCCAGCGCCGCGCGCCGAACGCGCTCGACGCGGCGGCCGTTCGAATCGGCGAGGAAGTTGGTCGTGAGCACGATGCCCGTCGACACCGAGATGCCCGCCAGCGCGATGAAGCCGACGCCCGCGGGAATGCTGAACGGTAGACCGCGCAGGACGAGCGCGACCGTGCCGCCGGCGACGGCGACGGGCAACCCGAGCAGCGTGATCAGGACCAGCCGCGGCCGTCGAAACATGACGACCAGCATCAAGGCGATCACGCCGAGCGACACCGGAACCAAGAGACCTAGACGCTCCTTCGCGCGACTATAGTTCTGGAACTGTCCGCCCCACGTGAGCTCGACGCTCTTCGGGAGATCGAGCTCCGCGACGCGGCGCCGAGCGTCCCCCACGAAACCGACGAGATCGCGGCCGCGCACGTTGCCCTGGACGATGAGCCTGCGTTTCATCTGTTCGCGGCTGACCTGGACGACCGTGCGCTCTTCTCGGATGTCGGAGACGAGCGCCATGGGAACGAGAGCGCCGTTCGCCGTCGCCACCGGCAGCCGCGACAGGCTCGCCGGGGAAGACACGGCGTCGCCGCCGAGCCGCATCGTCAGATCGAAGACGCGTTCGCCCTCGCGCACTTTGCCGACGGACAGACCCGCTCTGCTGAGCGAGAGCGCATCGAGCACTTCACCGGCGGAGACGCCGGCGCGACCGAGGCGCTCGCGATCGACACGGACCTGGATCGACGGCTGGCCCGTCGCGACTTCCATCTTGAAGTCGGCGGCGCCCGGCGTCTTCGACATCGCCGCGAGCACCTTTCGCGCCGCTTCGCTCATGACGCTCAGGTCGTCGCCGTGGATCTTCACGGCGACGTCGCTCTTCACGCCCGCGACCAGGTCGTTGACGCGCATTTCGATCGGCTGCGAGAGCGCGTTCAGCGTCGCGGGGACGCGGCGGTTCAAGACGTCCGAGAGCTCCGCCATCAGCGATTCCGGCGTCACCCCGGCGCGCCACGCGGACTCGGGCTTCAGGATGACGAACACGTCGCTCGACTCCGGACCTGAGGGATCGACGGCCCCCTCCGGTCGACCGATGCGATTCACGACCGTCGCGACCTCCGGCACCGTCGCGAGCGCGCGCTCCGTCTCGCCGCCGAGCTCGATGGCCAGGCCGAGCGACGAGCTCGGTGGCCGCATCGCGTCGATCGCGAACGCGCCTTCGAACACGCGCGGCAGAAAATCCGCGCCGAGCCGGCTGCCCGCGCCGAGCATCAGCGCCGTCGCCGCGAAGGACGCGACTAGGACGCGCTTCGGGCGGAGGAGCGCCCAGTCGAGCGCCCTCGCGTAGAGGACGCGCGCTTTTCGCGCGAGCCACGGCTCGAGGCTGCCGGCGCGAACGCGCAGCACCGAAGGCGCGAGCGCGGGGATGACCAAGAGCCCGTACACGATCGCGCCGAGCAGCATGAACGTGAGCGAGTAGATGACGGGCCGAAACATCTTGCCCTCGACGTCCTCCAGGGTCGACAGAGGCAAGAAGACGAGCAGCGTGATCACCACGACGAACAGCGACGACTTCGCGACGTCGCGCATGGCCTGTACGATGCGTCCACGCCGACGTGCGCGATCGGCCTCCGCGGCGCCATGGCTCATCGCGTGCTCGACCATGAGCACGCCGCCTTCGACGATGACCCCGAAATCGATGGCGCCGAGCGACATCACGTTGCCGCTGTACCCGGTGGCTCGAAGGCCGACGAAGCCGACCAGCATGGAGAACGGAATGGCCCCGGCGACGAGCAGGCCCGCGCGCAAGCTTCCCAGCGTGAGCAGCAGACAACCGACGACGATGAGCGCGCCCTCGGAGAGGTTCTTCGCGATGGTCGCGAGCACGCGGTCGATGAACTCCGCGCGATCGTAGTACGGCTCGATGGTCACGCCGTCCGGGAGCGAGCGCGACAACGCCTCGGTCGCCGCTTTCACGTGCGCCACGACCTCGCGACTATTTTCGCCCTTGAGCATCAACACGCTCGCGCCGACGATCTCGCCGCGGCCGTCGCGCGTCATCGCGCCTTGACGGAGCCCGGGCCCGGTGTCCACCTCTCCCAGGTGCCCGACACGGACCGTGGTGCCCCGCGGATCGGTCCGGACGACCGTGGAACGCACGTCTTCGAGCCCGCGGAAGCGCGCGTCTCCGCGCAGCACGATCTGCTCCTTCTCGTGATCGATGAAGCCGCCGCCGGCCACGCGATTGTCGCGCTCGAGCGCGTCCTTCACTTCTCCGAACGACACGCCGTGCGCGGCGAGCCGCGCGGGGTCCAGCGTCACTCGATACTGTTTCTCCGCGCCGCCGTAGCCGACGACCTCGACGACTCCGGGCACCTGCCGCAGCTTCGGGGCGATTTGCCAATCGACGATGGTGCGGAGCTCCTCCGTCGATCGAGGCGGCCCGTTCGCGCGCAGCTCGAACATGTAGATCTCGCCGAGCGCCGTGGAGATGGGACCGAGGTCCGGACGCCCGACGTCGCTCGGGATCTCGTCTCGCACTCGGGTGAGTCGCTCCGAGACCTGCGCGCGTGCGAAGTACACGTCCGTCCCATCGGTGAAGACGAGCGTCACCAGGGAGATACCGAGCTTCGAGATGCTACGCGTCTCCTTCAACCCTGGAATGCCGGCCATCTCGCGCTCGATGCGCTGGGTCAGCTGGGCTTCGACCTCCGTCGCGGAGAGGGCCGGCGCGCGCGTCACGACCTGCACCTGCGTGTTGGTGACGTCGGGAACCGCGTCGATCGGCAAGTGTGCCGCGGCGTGAATACCCAGCGCCGCCAGGAGCGCGGCGATGAGCAGCGCGAAGAGCGGCTTCTCCGCGGCCCAGGACACCACGGCCTTCATTGCCGCGTGGCCTCTCCGCGCAGCACGAAGGCCCCGTGCGTCACGACGGTCTCGCCGTCGGTCAGGCCGTCCATGATTTCGGCGACGTGCGGCGTCCTCCTGCCGACGCCGACCGTCCGCACCTCGAACCGGCCGCGCTCCTTTTCGACGAAGACGACGTCACGTTCACCGAGGGGTTGCACCGCGGCGCTGGGTACCATCACGCCGCCGCGCGCCCCCTCTGCAATCGGGACGTGGGCGCGCACGAAGAAGCCTTGTCGCAGCGTGCCTTCGCGATTGTCGACGACGATGCGGGCGCGGAGCGCGCGGGTCGTCCGCTCGACGGCGGGCTCGAGCATCGCGATGCGCCCGACGAACTTCTCGTCCGGTAGCGCGTCCGCCGTGAGCTCGACGGTCGCGCCTTCGCGCACGAAGGCGAGGTCCGACTCGTACACGTCGAGGACCGCCCACAGCGTGTCCGTATTGGCGACGATGAAAGCGGTTTCGTCCGGCGACACGAACGCGCCGAGCACCGCGTCGCGACGGATCACCACGCCGTCGAGCGGAGCCGTGAGCACGACGCTGCCGTTCGGCTTGATGCCGTCGGCGCTCGAAGGGAGCCGCGATCCGAACAGGGCGAGCTTCGATTGCGCCGCGGCGAGATCGGCCTCGGCGCGCGCGACGTCGGCGCGCGCAATCTCCGCTTCGCGCGCCGTCGTGAGGTTCTGCTCGATTAGCAGCGCTTCACGTTTGGCGTGCTCGACGGCCGTGCGGTGCGCGGCGCGCGCGGAGAGCGCCTCGGCCTGGGCGCTGACGAGCGCCGGCGCGAGCACCGTCGCGAGCGACTGCCCTTTCTTGACGTGATCGCCGACGGTCACGTCTATCTTGGTGACGCGCCCCTCGACCAGCGTGCCGACCTCGGCGTAACGGTCGATGACGTACTCCAGCGTCCCCGGCAGCTCGATGCGCTCGGCGTCGCTTCGTTGTCCGACACGTGAGCTGGTCACGCCGAGGCGCTCGAGCAATCCCACGTCGACGCGAAGGATCCGCGGACCTTCGTCCGAACGCGGCGACGGCGCAGGCTTCGCCTTGCTCGAGTTGCATCCGGCGGCCCACATCGCAAAAAGCAAGAGGGCCCATCGGCTCACGGAAGCGCTCCCCGGATCGAAGCGAGCTCCGCGTAGGCGGACCACGCGACCTCGACGAGGTCGAGCCGGCGCGCCCGCGCCGCGGCGAGATCCCTGCGGGCGATGAGCACGCGGATCATCTCGACCTTGCCGGCGCGGAGCGCCAAGGTCACGGCTCTCTCCGCGCGCTCCGCGGCGGGGATGCCGTTCCGGTCGAGCTCGTCGACGCCGGCGACGATGCCGCGATAAGCGGCGAGAGCGCCGCGCGCGCGTTCCAAGAGGGCCGCGCGCACCGCTTCGGCGAGCCGCCCCGCGCGTGCCTGCTCCGCGTCGGCGCGAGCGATTTCTCCCTGATTTCCACGGAAGACCGGAAACTCGAACCCGATCCCGCCGCCGACGCGCGCTTCTCCATAGTCACCGCGGCCTCCCGTTGCGATCAGGACCAGCGGCGGCGTTCGATCCGCTTCGAACCTTTCTCGCGAGGCGATCCAATAACGCCCTTCGCTGCGGAGCGCCCGCACCGCAGGGCCACGGTCGACCCAGTCCTCGACGCGAATGCTCTCCGCGATGCGCGGCGGTCCTTCGTCCGGACCGAGCTGGTCGGGCGGCGCTTCGCCGACGAGCTCCGAAAAGTGCGCGACGGCCAAGGCGAGCGACGCGATGGCCGTCACCTCGAGCTGCCGATAGCGCGCGGACTCGGATTCCACCGCGCTGACGTCGTAGATCGTCACGTCGCCGACCTTCGAGCGCGCGCGATAGGCCTCGGCTTCGGCCTCCGCTTCCGCGGCGGCGCGCTTTGCCTGCTCGAGGCGGGCTCGCGCGACGAGCACCGCGCCGTAGGCGGACACGGCGGCGCCCGTGGTGTCGGCGTGCGCGCTCGATTCGCGCGAAGCTTGCCACTCCACGAGGCGCCGCCACTCGGCGACGCGCGCGCTGCGCTGCCCGCTCACCTCGACGGGCAAGTAGACGAAGCTTACCAGGTTCACGTCCTTCGTCGCACGGCTGGTCTCGCCCGTGATCTCGAGCGACGGATTGCGGAAGATGGGCACCTTCGCGCCGGCGCCGGACGCGCGCGCCGTCGCGACGGCGAAGCTTGCGTCGACGGCGGACGGCGCGCGTTTCTTCGCGAGCCGAACGGCCTGGTCGAGCGTCAAATACCCGGCCCGCGCCGGCCTGGGAGCAGGAAGAAACCCGAGAACGAGGAGCGCAGCCCGGAGCCAACGTGCGGTTCGCATTCGCGCGGAGAGCCTTTCTTCGTCCGGGCACGACTGCAGCCGACATGCCACGTCGAACGGACCTCCAGTGGTCCCCGCTCGGTTGAGCCGTCGTCCGACCCGGCCCGCGCTCGGGTGAGGGCCGAATCGGGCTGGCCTTTGCTCGAGGTCTGGTCGCCGCTACCGACTTCTCCGATTCAGCGGGCGCCCTGGGTCATCGAGAACGCTGTGGCGTTTTGCGATCGTCGCAGCCTGCTACGCCAGGCGCGGAGAAACATGGGCGATTCGCGACGGCGCGCTCGTTGGCTCGGGAACTGCACGGGGTGTTCTTGACCAATGTCGTCCTGCGTGGTGTCGTCGAGTGCACGTGAAGATCGTCGCGAGGTTCCTGCTCGCGTTCGTCGTCGTCAGCGCCGTCTGTCTTGCGGTGTACGGCTATCTCGCGGCGAGGGCCGAAGCCAAACAGATAGAAGTGGACGCGCTGTCCGACATGGCGGCTCTCGGTGATGGCCTGCGGGAAGGCATGCTCGTCGCCGCGTCGCAGGGCGGTGAAGCGTCGGCCCTCGCGGTCATCGATTCCGTCGCGCGCCGGCGCACGGACGTCGAAATCCGCTTCGTCGAAGGAGCGGCCGCCAACGGCGAAGCGTCGTCCGTGTCGCAGAACGGCGACTGGCAGACCGTGCGCGTCACCCTCCCGGTCGCGCTGCCGCAGGGCAAGGGGACCCTGGACGTCGCGCGATCCATCCCGAGCGCCGCGCGTCTCTTTCGCGATCAGCTCATCCAGCAGCTCGCCCTGGTCGGGGTCCTGGTCGTCGCGATGGGCGCGATCGCCGTGGTGCTCGGCGCGGCGCTCATCGGCAAGCCCCTGGAACGCGTCGTCGCGCAGGCGCGCCGCATCGGCGCGGGCGATCTCTCGGAGCGACTGTCATCCGAGCGGAAGGACGAAATCGGCGTGCTGATGAACGAGCTCAACGCCATGTGCGACCAGCTCGCGCTCGCCCAGAAGCGCGTCGACGAAGAGGCGACCGCGCGCGTCGAGACGCTCGAACAGCTCCGGCACCTCGACCGGCTCCGCATGGTCGGCACCATCGCGTCGAGCATCGCGCACGAGCTCGGCACGCCGTTGAACG
>DASZVB010000113.1:0-50768 GCA_035547195.1 Polyangiaceae bacterium | reverse complement strand
GTCTTCCGCGAGATTCCGTACTCACGACATAGGTCCGTGAGCCTCTCGCCGTCGGCGAGGCGCACCATCATTTCCATTCGAAGATCCACGGGTTTACTCACCTTCCAAGGCACGCTGCCCTCTAGCCCGTGCCCTTCTCAGCTGTCACCCATGTGCCCGGTCTACTTCGTCACCCATGTACCCGGTCTGCACCACGTCGAATGACGTGTCCGCGACGAACGATGACGGCAGAGCAAATAAAAATCTCTCTTTGCGGCCTTGGCGCTCTTTGCGGCCTTGGCGCCTAAAATACACGCCATCCGGTCTTCGCCGCGACGAAGATCAGGGGGGCACGTGCTCAACGGAGGAGCGTCACTCGATGTGGATCGGTGTGCTGGACGATGAGCCGGTACTCGGGGGGCAGCTCCGTCGGGATCTCGGGCGCTGGGAAGGTCGTTTCGGCCGATAGCCATCGGACGTTGTCGCTCAGATGGTCGGCGTGGCTCACGTTGTACTTTGCCGTCGCGTATTCCAGAAATCGGTTTTGATCGGTGTTGATCGGGTAGTCGTTCCGCGCGACGAACGACGAGACCTCGGCGGAGGTGAGGAGGCGGCTCCCGAGCACGTCCTCGAGGAGCGTTTCGGCCGCGGCGTTCGAATCGAATCCCAGTTCGGGACGCGCCCCGAAGAAGCGACGCATCGCTTCCGCCGAGAGCGTCAGCGGGCTCGCCGAGGCCACGATGATCCCCTGTCTGCCGTACACCCAGAAGCTCACGTGGTCGTAGACGGAGCGCACCGTGGCGATCACGGTGGCGAGCTCGACGACTCCGATGTGGTGGAGTTGAATCCATTGCTGGAGCACACCCTGTTGCCCGAGGCGAGCCTTGGTGAGCTCGTAAAACTGACGGGAGTAGACGTTGGTCGCCCCGGCGAACCACACGCTGTGCACCTCTACCGAAATGAAATCGCAGCGAAGGTCCGGGTGCACCAAGAACCAGTTGCGTCCGTCCTCGAGCCAGAGGCGCACCGTGGGGCGCGTCAGCAGGGAATGATTGATGCGAGCGAAATACGGCGCGGCGCTCACGATCCCGGGGGCCAGCTCCGCGATGTCCACCTCGGAAAACCCGAAGGCTACCGGGACGCTCGCCGTTTGCCCGGTACCGAGGCCGACGATGCAGGCGCGATGAAAGCCCCGGGTGTAGAGCAGCGGGATCAGGGCGATGCCGAGCTGCGCCGAGCTCTCCCAGGCGTCGTTTCCCTGGAATTTGCCGTTCGTCAGCAAGGTGCGGAACGGACGG
Organism: Polyangiaceae bacterium; assembly: GCA_035547195.1. Taxonomy (GTDB): domain Bacteria; phylum Myxococcota_A; class Polyangia; order Polyangiales; family Polyangiaceae; genus DASZVB01. The sequence continues at coordinate 49,491 of DASZVB010000113.1, read as the reverse complement.
GTCTGCTGCCGGACGCCCGCCGGGTTGTCCACTACGGTGGTCATGCCGGAGGCGGTGTCTTCTCGGAAGAAGACGAGCTTGCTCTCCGGCCACACGTGCGCGCGCTCGAAATAGACGTGCTCTCCCGAGGTGAGGGCGAGAAGGTCCCACCTCGGCTCCAGCAGCGCGATCACGGAAGCCGCGGCGGCAAGAGCGCCGAGGCGAGCCTTCCCGAGACGGGACTCGAAAGCGACGGAGAGGGCGACCCCCGAAAGCGCGCAGAGGACCGCGAAAGCCTGTAACGTCCGTTCGGAGCCGACGCGCGGGATGAGCACGAAGCCGGTGATCATGGCCCCGGCGAGGCACCCGACGGCGTTCGCCGCCGCCGCTCTGCCGACGAACCGGGCCCGCGCGACGTCGGGGAATTCGCGCATCCTGAAGAGCGCCGGGTAGACGAAGCCGAGGAGGGTGGCGCTCGGCAGGAGCTGGCCCGTCGCGAGCACCCAGCGCACGGCCTCGGCGCCGGCGAACGTCGTGACGACGTCGTGCACGCGAGAAAACGAATGCGGCACGTGAGGCCAGAGGACCGTCTGCACCGAGAGCGCAACGGACGCGGCGACGAGGGCTCCGGAGATGACCAGAGCGGAAATCGAGCGGTCCTTCCGAAATAGGAGCGACGCAGAGGCCCCGCCGAGCATCAGGCTCGCGAGCACGAGCGCGAGCATGACGGCGAACGAGTAGACGCTGTTCCCCAGAACGGCCGAGATGAGATGCGTCCAGAGCACCTCGAGCGAAAAGAAGATGAAGCCCGAGACGAAGCAAACGCCGAGCAAGACGCGGCTGCGGTTCGGGGCGGCCGATTGCCGCAGGTCGGCGGGCGCGGGCCGCGGCGGGCGCCATCTTCGCGCGCGAGCCAGCAGGAAGACCGAAAGGCACGCGAAGAGATCGAGAAAGGCGGTGAAGAAGAGCGTTCCGTCCACTCCAAGGGTCGGAAATACGAGATACGGTCCCAGGATCGCCCCGACGAACGCACCGAGCAGGTTCAACGTGTAGAACGCGGACATCCCGCGCTTCGCCGCGGGGACCCGCATCATTTCGAGCGCCCCCACGACCGCGGGAAAGGTCGCTCCCATGAGCAACGTCGGGGGGAGGATGAAGAGCGAGGCCACGGCGGCTCGCGCCAGAGCCAAGGTTTCCGCGGACGCCGCACCGCGAATCAACAGCGGGACGAACGCGGAAACGACGGATCCGTTGAACAGGGCGAGCAGGATCGCCCAGAGGGCGACCCCCGCTTCGAGACAAGCGAACGCTACGAGCGGATTCGCGACACGCGAAGCGACCAGCCCGTAAGCCGCGGCGCCGATCGTCAGCCCGAGGAAATACACGCCGAGCACGATGGCCGCAGCCTCCGTCGATGAACCGACGAGGGTGGACAAGAGCTTCTCGAAGGCTTGCTCGGAGAGCAGGGCCGCAACCCCCGTGAGAACGAAGACGAACCCGAGGCAGGCGAGTCGCAAATGGGGCGCGCGGAGCTTCGACCGATCCGGGTACCAGATCGGAACCTCGAGCGGCGATTGCACCCACCGGTTCTTCGTGACGAACAGCGCGACCACCACGGCCCACGCGAGCCCTGCGAGGACGTCGACGCCGTAGTGAAAGCGCAGCACGAGAGTCGACAGGGTGACCCCCGAGCACGCGAAGACGGCGATGGCGCGCCCGCCTCTGTTTCCGAGCCTGGGCCACAGGACCAGCGAGAGCGTCCACGGAACCGCCGTATGCAGGCTCGGGAAGCAGTCCCAGTTGTAACGGTATTTTTCGAATACGAGGCTCCGCAGCACCGGCTGCGTCGTGATCGGCCGCGTAAATTGCTCGCCGACGTTGAAGAGCGGTCCCGCGACCGGGACGAGCAGATACGAGAGATAGCCGCCGAGCAGGACTAGAACGAGCGCCTTACGGAGCCGAAGAAACAGCGCGTCGTCCTCGAGCACGAAGTACACGAAGCCGAGCGCCAAGATGGGTCCGAGGTAATAGACCCACACGTAGAAAAACCACATGACGTGGACGACGCCGTCCGAGGAAATCGGCTCGAGCCAGAGCGGGAGCACGCGTCCGAAGAGCCATTCGTCCGCGCGGATCATCGCCGCGTCCTTCGGCTTTATCCCGAGCCACTCGGTGATGCGGTTCGCGTGGAGGTGCTTGAGGCTCTCGTAGATGCCGAGCGCCGCGAGCACCTGCCACCAATCCGTGAGCGACGAGGTGATGCGCCGGAAGCGCCGTCTGAACGCCGAGACCAGGAGGACGAGCGGCAGACCGAGCGCCGTGAGGTACGTCAGCCGACTTCGATCCAGCGGCTCGAACGTTTCGGTGCCCGTCACCGCACCGAGAAAGAGCAGCGCGAGAAAAAAAACGCCGATGACGAGCTCGTCGGGCTGCACCAGCACGACGCGGCGCCTCGGGCTCGGAGCTTTCAGACGGGCGCTCGCCGGGGAAGCCATGAAATTGCGCCGGCCGAAGGAGGCCATGCGGCGCGGGCGTCAATCGTCTTCCCAGGGCTGTCCGAGTCGCTTGAGCGCCGCCTTCGCTTCGTTGCGGAACGGGGAGTTGAGCGCGCCGGTCTTCAGGAACGCCTGCCAGTGGGGAATCGCCGCGGGGGTATTGCCGAGGCTGACCGCCGCCAGGCGGTGCGCTTCGGAGAGCCACGGTTCGGTGCCGCCCTCGGCTTCGGCGAGCTCGATGGCCTTCTTCAGCTGCTCGGCGGCGGCCGCGTTCTGGAGGCGAAGGCTCAGGAGCTTGCCGTAGTGGAAGCGCCACGTCGCTTCGTTCGGGTTCGCGGCGATCGCCTTCTGCCACTCGGCGAGCGCGAGATCTTCCTTCCCGAGGTCGTAGTAGGCGAGCGCGAGATCGGCGTGCGCCTGGTAGCGGGACGGGCGAAGCTCGAGCGCCTTCTCCAGATCTTCGATGGCGTCCTTCGGACGCGTCTGGCGGACGCGGAGCACGCCGCGCTGCCAGTAGGCATCGGCGAGCCCCTGATCGAGCTCGAGCGCGCGCTTCAAGGCCGTGGACGCCTTGGCGATCGCGCCCGCGTCGTTCGCGGCCCAGCCGACGTACAAGTAGTACTCGGCGTGGTTCGGGTCGAGCTGTATGGCGCGGTCGAACTGCTTGATGGCTTCGCCGAGGTCGTGCTTCATCATCAGCGCGCGGCCGAGGCAGAAATACGTCTCCGCCGAGTTCTGGCGCTGCTCGAGCACCTTCTTCAGGAGCTTCTCGGCCTCGGCGCCGTTGCCGGCCTCGGCCTTTCCGCACCCTACTTTCAGCATCAGGTCCGGATCCGTCGGCGCCTTGGCCAGCGCGGATTCGTATTCGCGCAGGGCCTCTTCCGTTCGCCCGGACTCCTGGAACAGGATGCCGCGCTCGAGCGCGAGACCGGGAAAGTCGCGATCGATCTTGGCGACGGCGTCGAAGATCTCCAGGGCCTTGTCGAACTGGCGCTGACGCACGAGCGCCGTGCCGAGCAAAAACTTCGCTTCCACGTCGCCCCCGTCGAGATCCAGCGCGCGCTGGAACGACTCGAATCCGTCGGCGTAGCGGCCCTGGCTCATCGCGACGCGTCCGAGCGCCTTGTACAGCGCCGGCGACGCGGAAAGGTGCGTCTCGGCGTCGGCGAGCGTCGCGTGGGCCGCGTCGAGCTGCCCGTTCGCGCTCTGCACCCGGGCGAGCGCGATGTACGCCTGCACGGCGTCGGGATCGCCCTTCGCGTTTCCGATGGCGTCGCGGTACGCGGACTCCGCCTCTTTTCGATCGCCGAGCGACTCCGTCACGCGGCCGTACCAGTAGGCGACCTGCATGACGTTGCCGTGGCTCTTGCGGAGCTTGCCGAGCATGTCGCGGGCGTCGTCGGCGCGCTCGAGCAAGAGGCTCGACTTCGCCACGCCGACCTGCGCTTGCACGTCGTCGGGGTCGGCCTGGGCCGCGGCCTTGAACCGGGCGATGGCCTGCGAATACCTGCCCGCGCGAAACATGGTCTCGCCGAGGCCGCTCAGGGCGCGCGCCGCGAGCGCGCTCGCCTTGAGCTGATCCGCCGTCTTGATGGCCTCGCCGAAGGCTTGCTCGGCCTGCGACATCCGTCCGCGGCTCATGTGGATCTCGCCGAGGAGCGTCTCGGTCACGATGCGCTCTTCCGGACCCGCGAGCGTGAGGTCTTTCTGCACGTCGTCGAGCAGCTTCGTCGCTCGGGGCTCGTCGTGCTTGCCGGTCCACGCGCTCTCCGCGAGCAGAAGACGCGCGCCGACGTGATGCGGGTTCAGAGCGAGCACCTGCTCGACGAGCTTCTCGGCGCCGGCGGCGTCGCCCGACGCGAGCGTCGCCCGCGCGAGGCCGTAGAGCGCTCGCGGGCTCTTCTCGGCGTCCACGGCCGCCTTCCACGCGGTGACCGCCGCGGCGTTGTCGCGCGCCCTGAGCTCGACCTCGCCGCGAACGGAGCGGACGTCGACGTCCTTTGGCTGCGCCTGCGCCAGCTGATCGAGCAGCTGCCGCGCGCGCGCGAGGTCGCCGTCGACGGCCGCCTTGGAAGCGCGCGCGAGATCGAGCTCGCGCATGCCTCGAACGTCGGCGAGCTCGTCGGTGGTGACCTTCGCCTTCGCGTAAATCGAAGGATCGCCACCGAAACGCAGCGCGCGATCGAAGCCGACGAACGCGGTGTACGCCGCGAGCGGCTTGAATCGACGGGCGGCCGCGGCAGCCGATTCCACGATTTGCGTGGCGCGCTCCGCGTCCGGCGCCGTATCGGACGCGAGCGCCTTCTGGGCGGCGCCGGCGGCGTTCGCGAGCGCGCGCTCGTAGTCCCCGTGCTTCACCTGGTCGATGATGAAGTACGCGCCGAACGGCCCGAGCGCCGGAACCAACGTGAGCGCGCCGCCCGCGAGCGCGAGGGTAGCGACCAGCGCGACGGCGATGCGAACGCGCCGTCGCTTGCGCTTCGCTTGAATCTCCGCCGCGGCGCTGCCCGCGGCAATGTCGGGCCGAGCGCGGGCGCGGTTCGGGAGCGAGACCTCTTCGGGCAGGCCGGCGAACTCGCTGCCGACCTCCGACGCGACCTGCCCTGGGGCTTGCTCCGGCAGATCGCCTTCGATGGCGACGCCCGCGCCGCCGCCGTCGTCGAGATTCACTTCGCCGTACGCGGTGCCGCCGCCGGCCTCGCGCACGAGGTCCGCCGCCGGTGGTTCGGCGTGGAATCCGGGCGCGGAATCGCCCGTCCCTCGCGCAGACGGCGCGGGTTGATTGCGGAAGGATTTGGGCGGCTCCGAGAGCTCCGCTTCGAAGCGATTTCCGGTCGGCGGCAACGAGCCACGCGCGAACGGATCGCCGCCGCTCCCCCCGAACGGATCGCCGCTGGTATCGAACGGATCTGCCGCGACGCCGCCGAAGGGGTCCGGCGTATTTTTCCGGAAGCTCGCCGGTGGCGCGTCGATTTCGAACGGGGCGGGCGCTCCGAGGGGCTGCGCGAATGGATCATCCGTCAGCGGGATGGAGAAGCCGTCGTCGGCAGCGGCGGGCGCGGCGCTCGTGCCGCCTCCGAGCACGGCGGGGAGCGGAGAAGGCTTCGCCGAAGGAAGACCGCCGGCCGGGATCGGCAAGGACGCCGACGGCGTCGGAAGGCCCGCGGCCGGCGACGGCAAACCGGCGGCGACGGGAACGGGGAGGCCCGCAGCAGGAACCGGCAAATCCCCACCGACGATCGGCAAATCCAGCTCGCCGAAGCCGGGCATCGTGGGCGCGTGCGCCGCGGCGCGACCGCCGGTCAGCACCGACGGAAGGTCCGCGCCGAGGCTCGGTGACGGGAGATCGACGCCCGTCGACAGCGACGGGAGATCCGTCCCTCCCGCTGACACGCTGGGCAAATCGATTTCCCCGAACGCGTCGGGCGCCGCTTTCGCCGGCTGAGCAGGAGCACTCGCGGCGGCGCGTGCAGGCCGCGGGTTGGCCGGCGCTCGCCCCGGCTGCGGCGCTGCCGCCTTGGAGCTCGGCAGATCCGCAAAAGCGTCGCGCGTCGGCGCTGCGGTCATCGGCAGATCGGCGCGACCGCCGATCGCGGGGAGGTCCGCTTCTTCGGCTCCAATTTCCCAGCCGCCGGCGTCTCCCAGCTCGATTTCCTCGATGGGCTCCGGCTCGGCCGGCTTTTCCGCGGCGGGGCGCGGCAGCGGGGGCCGCGGCGCACCGTGCACAGGGGCAGCCGGTCGCGGCGCGGCGTTCTTGCGCGCGGGGAGCGGCGGCGCCGCCGGGGAAGGCAAGTCCACGTCGCCGAGCGGATCGGCTGCCGGTGGTGCGGCCTTCGGCCATGCCGGCTTCGGGACAGGGGGCTTCGGTCCCGCAGGCTTCGGTGCGATGGCTGCCGGCAAATCCAGCTCGGCAAACGGGTCCGCCGCCGGCGTCGCGGGCTTCACCGCGACCTTCGCCGTGGCTTCCGCCGCGCCCATCGCGGGGCGCGCGGGTGCGCCGGCCGCTCCACTTCGCGGCGGCGCGACGCCGATCATCGTGCCTTTCAACGGGGGCTTACGGCGGGGGAGCGCGGGGCGTTGCGCCGCCTCCGGCGGGTTTTCCGAGCCTTGCTCGCCGGAAAGACCGAGCGCGGCGCCGAGGACCGCACCCGCGGGCTGCGCTGCTCGCGGATCTGCGGGGGGTGGATCGACCTGGAAGCTCGTGCCGCACTTCGGGCAACGCATCTTCAGCCCGCTCGGTGGAACGCGGCGTTCGTCCACCTGATAGGGAGCCTTGCACCCTGGGCACTCGACTTTGAACATCGATCGCTACCTTGACTTCTAGCAGGTACGGCTCCGGGTTGTCCCTCGAGATCTGGCTCGGACCCGCGAGGCTCACGCTCCCTGTCGCATCCGTGATACGCGGGCGCCGATGGCGCGTTCTCAAATGGCGATCATCGGTGTGCTCTTGCTGGCAATCGTCCTCGCGATCGTGTGGCGAGCACACCAGCAGTCGAGTGCGCCAGAAGAACCACATAGTCTCCCTCCTGCGTCGGCCGCCGCGTCGGCCTCGACCGAAGCCTCCGAACGACAGCCGGAGCCTTCGCCGCCGCCCGAGCTGAGCGCCGTTCTGCCCGACGGCCGCAAGGTACCCGAGCTTCCGGCCGACGCACCGAAGGCGGTTTCCTTCGCCGTCGTGCTCGTCGCTTATCGCGGCGCGGAAGGCGCGCCGACCGACGCCCGCGACAAGGCCGCAGCGCTCGCGAAGGCCAAAGAGCTGCTCCCCGAAGCGCGCCGCGATTTCGACGAGGCCGTCAAGAAGGGCGACCCCGGTTCCACTTCTCAAGCGGGGAGGATGCCGCGAGACGTCCTCGAACCCGGGCTCGAGTACGTGCTCTTCACACTCAAAAAAGGCGAAGTCTACGGCGAGCCCATCGACACGCCAAGAGGCTACTGGATATTGAAAAGAGTGGAGTGACGGCGGCGAAGCCCGGGCGAATTTCCGGACAGTCCACTCGATGGACGAGCGCTCTATGCACCATGATTGGGGTCGCATAAAGTCGCATTTGTTTCGTCCATCGATGACGTTTTCGCTGCCCCCCAACTCGGCATCCCCCGATCCGAATGTAGCCGATCCGGTGCTCGCGGAGCTCCGGGCGGAATGCGACCGCGCGCCGACCGACGTCAGCCGCGGCCTTCTGCTGCACGAGATCGGCGTGCTCGAAGACGCCACGCAGAACGAGGGACAAGCGGCGCGCGACCTGCTCAGCGCCGTCAACTCCCTCCCCGATTTCCACGAACCGCTCGAACGCCTCGTGGCGCTCATCGAACGGCGCAAGTCTTACAAGAACCTCGGCAAGCTCGTCGATCGGCTCGCGAAAATCGCGGCGACGCCGGAGGAGTCGAGTCGCGCGCTGGTATCGGTCGCCGCCTACCGCGAAGATCACGAGAGCGACGTCGAGGCCGCGCGCGCGTCGCTGGAAGCCGCGACGCAGGCGAGGCCCGACGACGTCGACGCCTGGCTGTTTCTCGAACGATTGGCGGCGAAGGCCGGGCTCGCGAACGACCGGCGTCGAGCGCTCGCGGCGCGAGCGGAGCTCACGACGCACCGCGAATGGCAGGCGCTCCTCTTCATCGACGTCGCCCGCCTCGACCTCGGGCTCGGAGAGCTCGAGCCGGCGCTAGCGGCCATCGAGAGGGCGCTCGCCGTCAAAGGCGCGGCCACCTTCGCCGCACTCACGGAGCTCGCGAGGATCGGAGGCCGCGCCGAGCGACCGGATCTCGTGGCGCGCGCGTTGGAAGAGCGCGCCGCGCTCGCGTTGCGGGCCATAGCGGGTGAACCGGACGACGACGCCGCGGGCGTCCCGGCGGACGCGCGCGCGAACGCGTTCGTCGCCGCAGATTTGCTGGAAGCAGCGGAGCTCCGCGAGAAGAGCGGCGATCGCGAGCGCGCCGCGGCGCACCTCGCGAAAATCGGCGAGCTGGTCCCCGATGATCCAGTCGCGTTTTCGGTGCGGCTCAGGGCCGCCGAGCGGGACGGCGACGTCGTGCGGGCCGCGGAGCTGGCGAAGGGCGAGCTCGCGCGCGGCGTGCACGGCTCGGCAGCGGCGGCGCTCTTCATGCGCGTCAGCGAAGCGGCCGCGTCGAGCGGCGACGTGAAGGGCGCCCTCGAAGCGCTGGCGTCGGCGCTCGCCGAAGACCCCGCGTGCTTACCGGCGCGCGCGCTCGAGCTCCACTTGCTCGGAGGCACGGCGGACGCCGGCGCGCTCGCTCAAGCGCTGGAATCGGCGGCGTCGCACCTGGGCAGCGACCCCCTGGCTGCGGAGCTGTTCTTGCTCAGCGCCGACACGGCGGTGCGCGGAGCGAACGACACGCTCACCGCGAAGGCGGCGCTCTCGCAGGCGGCGGCGTCGGGCGCGCCGCTCGAGGTCGTGGCGCGAACGGGGCGCATGCTGGCCGCGCTGGCGAACGACGCGGCGTGGTTCGAGGAGTCGACGCGGCGCCTTTTGTCGACCAATCCGCCGGAGGCGGAGCGGCCCGCGCTGTGGTTCGAGCTCGCCCGCTCGCGACTCTTGCGCGGCGAACCGGTCGCCGCGGCCGAAGCGTTGATCGCGCTCTCGGCGACCCCGGGCGGCGCGTGGCTCGGCGCGGCGCTGCGCGCGTACGGCCTGCCGCGGGCAATCGCCGACCTCGCCCCGAACGCGATCGGTGCGAAGGCGCTCGTGGAGCTCGCGGATTCGACGGCCGACGCGAAGCGCTCGCGCGCGTTCCGCACGGCCGCGGCGTTACGCTTCCGGCTATCCGGGTTGCCGGACGAAGCGCTCATCGATTTGCGGCGGCTCCACGGGGACGAGCCGTCGGAGCTGGTCGCCGCGACCGCGCTGGCCACGGCGTTGCGCAAGCGAGACGAGCCCCTCGCCGCGGCGGACGCCCTGGTCGAGAGCGCGCTCGGTGAGAGCGATCCGGCGGTCGCCGCGGCGCTTCATCTCGAAGCGGGCATTTTGCAATGGCGAGCGGGCGCGCGAGATCGGGCGATCGACGTGTTCGAGTCCGCCTCGCACCTGTCGCCGGAAGCCAGCGCCGGCCTCTACGCCTGGGCGCTTCGCGCCGGGCAGCCGAACGACCCGGAGGCGCGCCGGCGTGCCCTGGAGGCCGCCGCGGCGTCGGAGGACGTGGGCGAGCTCGCGCTCGAGAAGTTCGCGCTCGACGTCGGCGCGGGCGATCGCGCGACCGCCGCCACGGTGCTCGCCGACGCGACGGGGAGCGGCGTCGTGGAGAGCGCGCTCGAGCTCGGGCGCGCGCTGGTCGCGTCGTCGCTGCCTTCGGCGACGCGGGAGACGGCGTTCACGGCGATCGCGCTGCGCGGCGAACGCGCCCTCGCCGTCGCGCGCAGCGCCGAGTACATGGCCGAGCTCGGCTCGAGCACTCCCACCGTCGGGGCGCGCGAACCGCTCGCGGCGAAATGGGCCCAGGCGGACAAGACGCTCGCGCCGGCCCTCGAGTGGCTCGGCCAAGCGATGGCGTCGAAGGCCCTGGAGCGGGAGATCGACGCGCGCGAAGAACTGGCCAATCGACTGGCCGCGCCCGTCTCCGGGGCGGTCCTCGCGAGCGCGCGGCTGCTCGCGCACATCGCGCACCCGGAGGCGGACGAGCCGCTGCTCACCGCCGGCACCCCCGAGGCGGCGCTGGCCAACCTCGAGCTTTCGCCCCCCTCGTGCGAGCCGAACCGCCGCGCGAAGGCCCTCGAAGCAGCGGGCGACGTCCTCGACGACGCGTCGCGCGCGTGCGGCGTGGGGCTCGCCGGATTCAGCTTGCTCGCCGCGGGAGACTCGACGGCTGCCATCGAGGCGTTCCATCGGTACGTCGCGGCGTATCCAGAGGACATCGTCGGGTGGGAAGGTCTCCGCGCGGCGGCGGAGCTCTCGAACGACAAGCGGCTGCTCGCCGAATCGTCGGCTGCGCTCGGAGATCTGGTGAGCGACGCGGGGCAAGGGAGCGAGCTCTGGGAGCGGGCCGCGACGCTGCTGCTCGATTCACTCGGCGAGGCGGCGCAGGGCGAGGCGGCGCTTTCGCGCGCGGTCGAGCGGGACATCACCCGCAAGAGCTCGTTCGATCGCCTCTTCCGCCTGGTGCGCGCGCGGCGCGACGGCCCGCGGCTGCTCGAGCTCGTCTCGGCTCGCCTCGCGGTCGCCGAGGACGCGGCGGAAATCGCGAAGCTCTACTGGGAGCGCGCGCGCGTCCTGCGCGAGGGCGGCAACTCGCGCGCGGCGCTCGAGGCGCTCGACAACGTCACGATGCTCGAGCCGGATCACGTCGGCGCGCTGGCGCTGACGGGCGAGATCTACATCTCCGAGAAGCGCTTCGACGAGGCCGCCGAGGCGCTCGCGCGGCTCTCCGAGCTCCCCGAAGCGCCCACGCAGCAGCGCCTCATGAGCGGCGTGGCCGCCGTCGACCTGTACGAAAACCGGCTCGGCAAGCTCGACAAGGCGCTCGAGGTGCTCCTGACGTTGCACCGCTCCGGTCTCTCCACGTTGCCGGTGCGGGAGCGGCTCGCGCGCGCGGCGGCCCGCTCCGAGTCGTGGGAAGCGGCGACCGCGGTCCTGGAAGAGCTGATGGAGCAGCGGGACACCCGCGAAGGCCGCGCGGAAGCGGCGCGCCTGGCGATGGTGCTCTACCGCGACAAGCTCGGCGCCGCGGCGCGCGCGGAGCACGCCGCGCTCCGTCTTCTCTCGGAGGTCCCGGACGACGGCGAAGCGATCGACCTCGCGCTCACGTCGGTGTTCTCCGCAGACGGCACGCGGCGAGCGCTGACGACCGGACGCGACGCGACGATCGCGACGCTCATCGAGGAGCCCCTGGACCTCGAGCGAACGAACCGGCTCGCCGAGATCGCGCGGACGCTGAAGGACGTTCAGATGCGGCAAGTCGCGCTCGGCGCGGTGGTCGCGCTCGGCGGCAAGACGCCCGAGGTGCTCGCGGAGCTGTCGCAGCTCGACGCGCGCATCGCTCGAGTGCCCCAGACGGCCATCGACGACCGCGTCGTCGCCAAGCTGCGCGATCCAGGGGACAAAGGGCCGATCCCGGAGCTCATGGCGCAGCTCGCGCAGACCATCGCGGAGGCGATCGGGCCGGGGCTCGTCGCGCTGGGCGTGTCGAAGAAGGAGCGGGTGCGCCCTCAGGACGGCCTGCCCATTCGCAACGAAGTCGCCGCGTGGGCGGGAGCGCTCGGGCTCGGCGAGTTCGATCTGTACGTCGGCGGACGCGACCGGAACGGCATCTACGCGGTCGCGACCGAGGTGCCCTCCGTCGTCGTCGGCGCCGACGTCAATCCGCCGCTCTCGGCGGTGCACCGAGGCAACCTCGCGCGCGAGCTCCTCTCGCTGAAGCTCGGAACGACGGTCTTGCTCCGGCGCAGCGCGAACGACATCGCCGCGCTGGTCACGGCTGCTTGCCAGCTCGGCGGCGCGCCCCTCTCCGCGCCTCCGTACGCGATGCTCGCGGAGTTCGAGCGACTGCTCGGCAAGGAGATGCAGCGTCGCGTCCGCAAAGTCCTGCCCGAGCTCGCGGCCGCCGTGGCGAACGAGGGCGGCGACGCGACGGAGTGGGTACGCGCGGCGATGTCGACGTTGGATCGCATGGCCGCCGCGGCCATCGGAGACGTCTCGTGGGTGCTCGCTGGACCGAACGGGAGCGGCCGGGGCGACGCGCCGGAGACCGCGGAAGGGAAGCTACGTGCAGAGCGCATCTTGTCGTTCATCCTGTCGCCGGCGGCGTTCGCCGTTCGTGACGGGCTCGGGCTGGGGGTACGGTGAGCGACTCTGACGTCGAGAAGGACGACGCGCACGAGGTCGACGGGCTGCTCGACTCGTTGACGCAAGAAGAGTATCGCGACGAGCAGGCGACGCTCCCGTTCAACGCGGAGACGATGCCGCCGCCCGGGGGGTTCTCGGTGCGGACGCCGCCGTCGTCCGAGCCGCCGCCGCGCGACGTGCCCACGGCGCAACCCGCCCCGTTCGCCCCCCGGAAGACCCCGCCGATTCCGCCCCGACCAGCGCGCTTGCCGCTTCCCGGCGCGGGCGTCCCCCGCCCCGGCGCGCCGGCGGCGCCGAAGCGCGACGCGACGCGCCCGCCCGCGCGTCCGGTGCCGAAGCCCGCGAAGGGACTGCCGGACGGCGAAGGCATCGACGATTCGGAGATCGACGCGGCGCTCATGTCGCTCTCGGGCCACCCGGCGGCGCCCACCACGCCGCCGACGACGGCGAGAGAGGCCGTCGCGCCCCTGGGCCTCGCAGAGGAAGAGGAGCCCGACGAAGAAGCGCCGCCTCCGCTTCCGGCGATGGGCGACCGGGACGGGGCCCCCTCCGCGCCGCGCTCGCCGCTGCCGCCGGATCCGGATTCATGGCTGCCGCCGGCGTTCGACAACGAGAGCCTCGACGATCTCGAGGCGGTCGAGGTCGAAGAGCCCACCATGGACTACGACCCGCTCCTCGACGCCGCGCCGAGCCTCGCGCGGCTCGCCGCGGACCTGACGGCCGGCGGCGAGAAAGAAGACCCCGACGCGCCCGTCGTCGAGGCCACCGCCGGCGTCGAGGCGCTCGACGCCGAGCTCGATCATTGGGAAGAAGATCGCACCACGTCGATTCCGGAGCCCGGCGCCACGGGCAAGCCGGTGGCGCCTTCGGTCGCAGTGAGCGCGGCGCCCGCGAGCGTCGAGGTCGGCCTCGAGACGAGCGAATCGGACGTCGACGCGCTCCTCGAGATGAGCGAGCCGCCCGTCACGCGACAGGCCGACACGACGCCGGCGCCCGCCTCCGCCGTCGCGCGCCTCGGCGGTAATCGGCTCATCGACGCCTGGGTGGCGCGCGCGGAGTGGTTCGAAGCCGAGGCGCAGGCGACGAGCGACGTGAAGGCGCGCGCCCGACTCTTGCTCGCCGCGAGCGAGCTCTGGGCGATGGCCGGCAATCTGCCGCGGAGCCGCGACTCGGCGGGACGAGCGACCGCTGCGTGGCCCTCTCTGTCGCTCGCGTCGCGACAGGCGCGGGCGCTCGCCGCCGTCCAGGGCGATTGGAAGACCGTCGCCGAGGCGCTCGACGTCGAGAACCGCACCGCGCAGAACGACGCCGCGCGCGCGCACGCCTCGTACCTCGCTGCCGAAGTGCAGCGCGTCGCGCTCGGCGACGCCGAGGCCGCCGAGCGGCGCCTCGATACGCTGGCCCGCGTCGCGCCGGACGATCCCCGCCCGTATCTGTCGCGCCTCGCCGCGGAGCTCGGGCGCACCAGCGGCCCGCTCAAGCCCGCACCGAAGGACGCAAAGGGCTTCGCGCCTTTCGCGGAGGCGCACGCCGAGCTGTCGCGTCTGCGCGCTCCGGGCTCGAGCGACGCGCCGCCCTCGGACGTGGTGGCGTTCAACGACGCGACCCGCGCGCTCGACTCGGGGGATCGCGTTCGCGCCGGCGCGGCGATCGACGCGCTCCGGGACGTGCCGGGCATCGGGGACGGCGCGCTGTTGCTTTCGTCGGCGCTGTACGCGCCGTCCTCGGAGACGCGCGGCAAGTCGATCGAGCTGCTCCGTCTGCTCCTGACCCGCGATCAGTCGGACGTAGTGCGCCGGGCGCTCGCCTCCCGCGCGCTGGAGCAGGGTGACAAGGAAGCCATGGCCGTCGCGCTGTCTTCGGAAGAAGCCGAGGACACGGCGTTCGACGCGAGCGATCGCGTCGCGCTGGGTGCGCTGACCGGCGCGGACGCGGAAGCCCTCGCCGAAGCGGCGCGGGCCATCTCCGGCGACGTGGCGCTGCGCCCGCTCGCGGCGGCGGCCTCGTCGGCGAGCAGCGTGGATCTTCCCGCGGTGCCGGTGGGAGAGCCGGCGACGTTCGCGCGCATCGCGCTCGGGCGAAAGCTCGCGCTCGCGAGCTCGCTCGACGACCTCCGGGACGCGGTACACGCGCTGCGAGCCGCCGAACACGACGCGGAGCTCGGCCGCGTGCTCTCGCTCGAGCTCGAGGCCGGCGCTGGAGCGACCACCGCAGTTGCCACGGAGCTCGGCAAGCTCGCCCCCGCGGACGCGGCGCTCGACGGAAAGCTCGCCGCGGCGCTCATCGAAGAAGCCGCAGGGCGCGTCGACGCGGCGCGCCGGCACTACACCGGCGTGCTCGGCTCGCCCGAGCGGGCCGAGAGCGCGGCGCGAGCGATGGTCACGCCGGGCGACGCCGGAGCCTCCGACTTGCTCGCGATGCTCGCGTCCTCGCTCGGCGAGGAGACGACCGCGCGGCAGTCGCTCTTGCTCTACGAAGCGGCGATCCGCAGCGGCCTCACGGACGTCGACGCCGCCGACGAGCTGCTCGGCCGCGCGCACGAAGCAGCGCCTTCGTTGCCGTTCGCGGCGCGGCTCGGGTCGGATCTGGCGCGGGCGCGCAGCGACGTCCCGAAGCTCCTCGAATGGCTCCGCAAGCAGCAGATCGCGGCGACCGACCCCATGGGCAGAGCGCTCGGCGCGGTGCGCGAGGCGCTCCTCATCGCCGACGACGACCCCGCCGGGGCCGCGGCGTGCCTGGCCGCGGCGGTCGTCGCGCGTCCGGACGACGTGGCGCTGCGGGAGCTCGAGGGCCGGCTCTCGCCGGCTCCGAATGCTTCACGCGCAGAGTGGCGCGAGAGAGCCGTGGAGACGACGGATCACGCCCGCACGAAGGTGTGGCTCTCCCACGAAGCCGCGAACGAATACCGGAGAGCCGACGCCGAGGAAGACGCGAAACGCCTCGCCATCGTAGCCGCGAACGCGGGGGACAGCGCGCTCGCCGCGCTGCTCGCCCAGCGCCGAACGGGCGCGGACGAACACGCGCCGCCCGCGGGGCTCGCGGCTTCACGCGCCGCCGAGCAGCGGCTCCTGGCCGAGGGCTCGGAAGAGGAGCTCGAGGCGCTCGCGACGAGCCTCGTCGACCTGCTCGACCGCGGCGAGGCGCTCGCCCACGCCCGGCTCGCCGCGCGCCTGCGCGTGAAGACGCTCGATTGGCCGAGCACGCGAGAGCTCGTGGAGCACGCCGTCCGGCACAAGCCGGCGTCGCTCTGGGCTCTGCGGCAAGCGAGCGCGCACGCGCGCTTCGCCGGGGACGACGCGCGCGTGCTCGAAACGGACCGTGAGCTCGCCGCTCGCGCCGAGAGGCCGCTCGATCGCGCGACGCTGTCGCTTCGCGCCGCCGAAGCGGCCGCGCGCCTCGGCAAATGGGACGAAGCGCTGGCGCTGCTCGAAACGACGCTCGAGCTCGCGCCCGGTCACCTCGTCGCGCGCGAGCTGCGCGCGTACCTCGAGGAACAGACCGGGAAATACTCGGAGGCGGCCGAGGACCTGGAAGCGTTGACCCGAAGCCTCTCGCTCCGGGAGCACCAGGCCGACGCCTGGTACCGCGCGGCGATCCTCTGGGGCGACAAGGTCGATGACCCGGCGCGCTACCTCACGGCGCTCGAGCGCGTCGCGGCGCTCGATATCGTGAAGGGCGACGTCTTCGAACGCCTGCAGCAGCAATACGTGCGCAGCGGCGAACGAGCGAAGCTCGCCGAGTTGCTCGAAGCACGCCTCGCCCGCACCACCGTTCCGGAGGAGCGGGTCGCGCTCGAGGTGACGCGCGGGCGCGCGCTCGCCGACGTCGGCGAGCGCGACGCCGCCCGGCGCGCTCTCGGCGCCGCGCTCGAAGCCAACCCCGATCACGCCGACGCCCTCGAGGCGTACGGAAGCCTCGCGCTCGCCGAAGGCGAGTGGAAGCGCGCCGAAGAGACGTGGATACGCCTGGCGCGCGTCGTGACCGCCCCGGAGAAGCAAGCGGAGATCTACGGCCGCCTCGCGGCGCTGTACGACGAGGAGCTGCCGAACCCGCAGCGCGCGGAGATCTGCTACCGCGAGATCCTCAAGCGGCGCCCGAACGACCCGGCCGCGACCCTCGCGCTGGTGAAGGTGTACGGACGTCTGGGCGACGTGGTGAAAGCGGTGCAGCTGCAGACGGAGCTCGTCGACCGCGCGACGGCGCCCGAAGAGAAGCGGCCCCTCATGCTGGCGCTCGCCGACGTCTACGACGAGATCGCCAAGGACAAGCGCAGCGCGCTCACCATTCTCGAGAAGGCGCGCAAGGCGTGGCCGCACGAGCCCGGCGTGCTCCGCTCCCTGGCTCGGCATTACGAGCGACACGGCGAGACGCCCGCGCAGAACGTGCTGCTCGATCGCGCCGCGGCCGAGGCGCGGCGCGCGCTCTCGCACGGCAGGTTCGATCTTTCGTTCTTCGGCGTTCTGGAGACCGTGGCGGACCTGCGCGGTCAGGCCGACGTCGCGAGCGTCACCCGGGCGACGCTCGCCGCGCTCGAAGGCAGGGAAGAGGTCGCGGTGCCAGGCGGCGGCGCGGCCGCCACGGCGACTTCGCTCGACGATCTCGTCGCCCCGGAGCTGCTCAGCCCGGCGCTGCGGGCGCTCTTGTCGAAGCTGCCGTCGGTGCTGGACACGGCGTACCCCGCCGACCTGAAAGCCCTGCGCGCGAGCGCCCTGCCCCCGAGCGCCGCGGAGCTGGGCGGCGAGATCCGCGCCGTCGCCGAGTCCATGGGCGTCCGGTCCGTCGAGCTGCTCGTCACGCCGCTGCTCGGGAGCGTCTTCTTGCCCGCTTCGAGCAAACCGGCGCGCCTCCTCGTCGGGCAGAGCTTGCTCGACAGCACCGACGAGCGCGCGCGTTACTTCCTGTTGGTGCGCGCGCTCAAGATGATCGAGAGCGACGCTGCAGCGCTCTCGCGCATCGCGCCCATCGAGCTGTCGCCGGTGCTCGGCGCCCTGCTCTCCGGCATCGCGTCGAACTGGCAAGCCCCGGGCATCGATCCGACGAAGCTCGCGGACGCGCGGCGGCGCATCGAGCCCGCGCTTCCCACGGCGCGCGACCCGGAGCTCGGCGCGCTCGCCCTGGAGATCGCCGGGAGCATCGGGAATCGCGCGAGTCAGCTCGGACAAGCGGTGGCTCAGTGGGCGAGCCGTACGGCGTTGCTCGCGGTGGGCAGTCCGTCGCTCGCGCTGCGCGGCGTCGCGATCGCCCTCGGCCAAACCGAGGGAATGCCGTCCGACGTGAGCGAGCGCCTCAAGTGGGTGCAGCGACAGCCCGAAGCGCGCGATCTCTGCGTCTTCAGCGTGAGCGAGAACTACGCCGAAGCCCGGCGCCGGCTCGGGTTGGGCGGATGAGAGGAGCCGAGGCGCTCCTCCTTGCGTTGCTCCCGCTCCGCGCGGCCGCCGAACCCGTGGCTCGCTTTCCAGAAGTCGGACAGACCGCGGCGCCGAAAGAAGCCGCGACCGCGACCGCGGCGCCCTCTCCCGCGCCGCCTCCGCCGTCCTTCGTCCCGCTGCGCGTGCCGATGAAGAGCGGCGCCGAAGAGCTCGCCGACCGCGGGCGGCGACTCGAGGAAGCACAGCGCTACACGGAAGCCATCACCGCGTACTCCGAGTCCATCAAGCTCGATCCGTCGCGCGGAGAGACGCTCCTCGCGCTCGCGAAGCTGCGCGAGCGGCTCGGCGAATCGAACGAGGCGGAGCTCCTGCTCTCGAGCGCGGCCCGCTACTCGAGCGTCGCGGCCGAAGCGCTGACGCTCCGGGCGCACATTCGGGCCAGAGAGGGACGGACCGAGGAGGCGGCCAAGGACCTGGAGTACGCCGCGAAGCTCGCGCCCGACGACGTCGCGAAGACCCAGGAGCTCTCCGCGATGTACGCGGCGCGCGGCGCGTGGCTACCCGCCTTGTCACTCTGGCGGCGTGCCGCGGCCGTGAGCCGTGAAGCGGACACCGATCGCCAGACCAAGCTCCAGGTCCGCGCCCTCACCTTGCTCTCCGCGGACCTCGACCCGGTCGTGGCCGGCAAAGGCCCGGGCTATTCGTGGGTCCGTCACGCGCTCGCGAAAATCGCGGTGCGCTGAGATCTACGGCGCGTGGAACGACGCGCCGAGGTCTTCCGACACCAGCACGGGGAACGTACCGCGAGCGCGCGGTGGGACGCCGTACAAGAACACGCGCCGGCCCGAGACGTAGAGGTGGTCCGGAGCCGGCGCGTCGAACCGGATCCCGGGGTGAGCCTCGGAGTCGAACGCGATGGTGAGCGGAGCCCAGGTGCGCCCGTCGTCGCGAGAAGACGTGACGCGCACGACGCCGTTCATCGGCGTCGCGAGCACCGTCGTGCCGGACACGCGCGCGACGTCCAGCGGATAGCGCACCGCGGGACCGGAGGCGCCGAGGCGCGGCAAAGGCATCGGCGTGCACGCGCCGAGGTACGCGCAGGAATAGAGCGCGACGTCGCGAGTGCCTTCACGACCGACGGCGACGATCATGGCGTGCTCGTCGCACGCCGTCGCGAACACGCGCCCATCGGGCGTCGTGAGCAAGGCGTCCACCGCGGCGCCCTCCGGCGTCATCGTGCGAACCACTTTGTGCCGGTGATCCTCGGACATCCCGAGCACGAACGCGCCGCCCGTGCCCCCCGCCTCACAACGGCCGAGGGCGCGCACCGGCGGCTCGCCGCGTCCGCTCCCGGGCGGCGGCAGCTCCATCGGGTGAGCGGCCTCCGCCGCGTACGCCGACGGCCGAACGAGGCTCGTGTACCCGCCGCGGACGAACGGCCAGGCCTTCTCCGACAACGCGGCTAGCCGCTTCGTGGTGACGGCCAAGTCGTCGAGATGCGCCGCGTCCGCGCCCGGGTCGCTCGCGGGGCCGCCGTACTCGGCGAACGCCCCGGCCGCCGTGTGGTGCGCGCGCTCGACGGCCGGCGAGTCCATCACTTGTCCCGCGCCTTTCGCGCATCGCGAAAATGGGCGATCGTCCGCGCCCGCGGCGACGAGGCGCCGTCTCACGAGCCTCCGGAATTCGGCCGGGTTGTCGCGGAGCAGCGACGGACCCGTGGGACCGACCATGCAGAGCGCGTAATCGGCGAAGGCGGTCGCCGCGGAGTTGAGCTGCCACGCCGCTTTGATGCGCGGAGCGGTCGCCGAATAAGCGAGCCACGAGAGCCCGAGCACGAGGAGATACCGCAGGCGAAAAACCGGCGGCGCCACCTCGGGCAGAACCGCCGCTTCCGTCGCGCGCATTCACCGGTCGTTAGCGAAACGACCGAGCCCTGGCCAACTTCTACCGTCCCGACCGCACCGCCCACCGCCCCGTCGTTCGATTGCGAAGAACCGCCCCGTCCTCTGGTTGCCCCGTTTCAAATGTCCCGGTGGCAGATGTCCCGGTGGTCCGATCGCGAAGACCGCGCGCCCAGATAGGCGGGTGAGGCGCGCAGACGTACGAAAGTACGTCGAGCACCGAGAGCGCCTAGATGGGTGTGCGCTCGAAGCGAGCGGACCGCCGTGCCCGCAAGTTGCGCCGACGTCTCAGGAGAGTACGCCGAGCACCGAGAGCGCCTAGATGGGCCCGTGCTCGAAGCTAGCGAGCGGCGGTGTTGGCAAGTTGCGCCGACGTCTCAGAACTGAACGGTCTTTTCGCGCTTGCGTCGTCGCCGAGCGGCTTCGCTCATCTTCTTACGCCGCTTCACCGATGGCTTCATGTAGTGCCGGCGGCGCTTCAGCTCGCGAAGGATCCCCTCCGCCGCCATTTTGCGCTTGAGATGCTTGATGGCGCGCTCGATACCTTTGTCCCCAACGGCGACCTCGAGGGGCTTACACTGAATTGCTTCGCTAGGATTTGCCACGGCAGAACCGGCGTTCTGACAGACAGACCCGCGTAGCGCAAGAGGTTTTCATGGTGAGCACCGGCCCCGGCCCGCAGCTTCGCACTCAGCTAGTCGGGGTGAAGGCGCCCCACGGCGCCCGCATCCTCGAGCTGAAGTGGGCCGACGGACGCGATTTCAAGCTGCCCCACCGGATCGTCCGCGGGTACTGCCCCTGCGCAGGTTGTCAGGGTCACGGCGGCGGCGTTCGATTCGTCGACGCGGGCGATCCGGAGCTCCGCGACGTCGCCCAGGTCGGCAACTACGCGCTCGAGCTCGGCTGGGGCGACGGACACGCGACCGGCATCTACCCGTACGAGTTCTTGCGAAGGCTCGGCGAGCTCTACGCGACCCACGGGGACGCGCTCCCCGAAAAGGTGCCCGAGCTTCTCTGACCGTGGCGCGTGTGCTCTTCGTCACCACCTCGTACCCGACGGCGCCGGGGGATCCGTCCGGCCATTTCGTGCAGACGGAAGCGGAGCTCCGTGCGCGGGCCGGCGACGAGATCGCCGTGGTCGCGCCGCTGCCGTCCGCGCGCGCGCGCCCGGCGCAGCCGTCGCCTGCGTCCGCGAGCGGCGTTCGCGTGCATTGGCTCGCCGGCGGCGACGCCTTCGGCTGGCCCGGCGCGCTCTCGCGGCTCGGGTCGAATCCGGCGCGCGCGCTCGACGCCGCGCGCTTCGTCGCCGGGGCGCGGGCGTACGTCCGCGGTCTGGGCGCGTTCGACGCCGTCGTCGCCCACTTCGTCGTCCCCTGCGGATGGCCCATCGCCGTTCATGCGGAGGGCGCGCTCGAAGTCGTGGCGCACGGGTCCGATGTCGGGCTCGTCGAACGGCTCCCTCGCTCCGTCCGGGTCGCGCTCGCGTCGGCGCTGCTCTCCCGCGGCGCACGCTTTCGGTTCGTCTCGGACGATCTCCGCCGGCGCTTCGCGCGCGCGACGAGCGCCTCGGTGCTCGGCGTGAGCCGCGTCGAGCCGTGCGCCATCTCCGTCGACGGTGCGCCGTCGCGCGCCGGCGCGCGAGCGCGCCTCGGCCTCGGCGACGAACGACTCGGCGTCGTCGTCGGACGTCTCGTGGCCTCGAAGGACCCGGTGAGAGCCGTGCGGCTCGCGGAGCAGGTCGTGGATCGTGTCGTGGTCGTCGGCGACGGGCCGCTCTACGGCTCCGTCGCGCGCGAGTGCCCGCGCGCCGTGCTCGTCGGCCGCGCCCCGCGCACCCAGGCGCTCGCGTGGATCGCCGCCGCGGATCTGCTCGTCAGCGCGTCGCGCGAAGAGGGCGCGTCCACCGTCGTCCGCGAAGCGCGCGCGCTCGGGACCCCCGTGCTCGCGGTACCCGCGGGCGACATCGAAGACCGCGCGCGCCGAGACCCGGGCATCACCCTGGTCTCTTCTACTCGCGGAACCTAGGCATCAGCTCGACGAAGTTGCAGGGCCGGGTGCGCGCGTCGAGCTGCGGCAGCAAGATCTTCGACATCGCGAGGCGCACCGCGCCCGTGGAGCCCGGCAGCAAGAACACGAGCTTGCCGCGGCACACCGCGCCCTCGGCGCGCGATTGAATCGTGCTCGCGCCGATCTCGGCGTACGACAGATGTCGGAACAGCTCGCCGAAACCGACGATGGGCTTCGTGACCAGCGGCGCGAGCGCCTCCGGCGTGACGTCGCGCCCGGTGATGCCGGTCCCGCCCGTCGAAATCACGACGTCCACTTCGGGATCGTCGCCTATCCATTCCTCGAACGTCGACCGAAGCTTCACGACGTCGTCGGGCACGATCTTGCGCCGCGTCACGCGGTGGCCCGCGGCGGTGAGCGCTTCGACGATCGCCCCGCCGCTCGTGTCGTTTTCGCGGGTGCGCGTGTCGCTCACGGTGAGGACGGCCACGTTGACCGCCACGAAAGGTCGCTCGCTCATGGATCCTTCCTTATTTGCGGCGCGGGATGCCCGGTGCGACGCACCGCCGCCTCGCCTCGTACACCAGACGGACACCGATCGGCGAACCTTCGCGCCGACGAAGTCGCGCCGCGCTAAGATCCGGGGCTTGCCGGCGCGACTTTCCCCGTCATTCCGTCGTCCTCTGGGAGCGGTCGTCGCTTGCGCGTCGTCCCTGCTCCTCGCGTCGCTCGCGAGCTGCGCCCGCGGCCCCGCTCGACCCGCCGAAGGGTCGGCGAGCGGCCCGCCGGGCGTCGGCGCGTCGGCGCGCCCCGCCCCGGCGATTTCATCGGCGGCCCCGCCCGTCGCGCTCGTCCCCGCGACCGTCCCGAGCGCGGCACGACCGGCGCTCGTCCGTGAACCTGTATCCAGCGAGCCGCCTCCTCCGCTGCACGCGGCGAGCGCGCGCATGGTGAGCGGCGCCTCCGGCGTCGTCGTAACGTCGGAGGCGAACGCGACGCGCGCGGGCATAGCCGCGCTCGAGCGGGGCGGAAACGCCGCGGACGCGATCGTCGCCGCCGCGTTCACGCTCGCCGTCACCTACCCGAGCGCGGGCAACCTCGGCGGGGGCGGCATCATCCTGTATCGCCCGCGCGGCGGCCCGACCGTCGCCATCGAGTTCCGGGAGCGCGCTCCGGCGGCCGTCACCCAGGCGGTGTTCGATCGAATGATCGCGGAGCGCGCGGTCGGCGCCGCCGCCGCCGGCGTGCCGGGCAGCGTCGCCGGTCTCGATCTCACGCTCTCGCGCTACGGAAAGCTGTCGCGGCGGGACGTGCTCGAAACGGCCATCTCGCTTGCCAGAAATGGTTTTCCTCTCGGCCATAATCAAGCGCAAGCGCTCTCCTGGTCCTGGCCGGCGCTCTCCGGAGATCCGCTCGCCAAGCGCGTCTTCGGCGGCGGAAAAGGCCCGAAGCGCGAAGGCGATCGCGTCGTCCAGCCGGAGCTCGCGACGACGCTCGAGCTCATCGCCGACGAGGGCGACGCCGGCTTCTATCGAGGCCCGACCGCGGACCAGCTCGCGGCGCTCTCGGCCCGCGGCGGCCTGATGTCGCGCGAAGATCTGGCGTCGTATCGTGCCGTGGTCCGCGAGCCGCTCAGAACACGCTATCACGGCTTCGTCGTGGAGACCGCGCCGCCGCCCTCGGCGGGCGGTCCGGCCCTCGCGGCGCTCCTCGGCCTGCTCGATTACGAGCACGCCGAGCGCTATCCCATGCTGTCCGCCGACGAGCTCCACGTCTTCGCGGAAGCGGCGCGGCGCGCGCAGACGATCCGGCGTTTCGACGTCGTCGATCCCGATTCGGTGTCCGGCTACAGCCTCGCAGAGCACGAGGCGGAGTGGCTCGATCCGGCGCGGCTGCTCGCGCGGCTTTCGCCGATCGACATGAAGCACGCGACGCCCTCGCGCGCCGTGCATCCGCTCTACGACGTCGCCGTGAAGGAGCTCGAGCACACCACGCACCTCGCCGCCGTCGACGCCCAGGGGAACGTCGCCGCGTGCACCACGACGCTCTCGGCGAGCTTCGGCGCGAAGATCATGGCCGCGGGCGTCGTGCTGAACGACTCACTCGCCGCGTTCGGCACCGCGGGCGCGAGCACAGAGGCGCCCGGCCGTCGCATGCCGACGTCCATGAGCCCGACGCTCGTGAGCGCGGGCAGCGACCCGGTGCTCGTGCTCGGCACGCCCGGTGGCGACACGATCCCGAACACCGTCGCGCGCATCCTGCGCGGCGTCGTCGACTACGGCATGACGCTCGACCGCGCCGTCGACGCGCCACGTATCCATCAAGGCTTCGTCCCCGACGAGATCCGTTACGAGGGCGGACATCCGCCGCCGAAGGCCGCGCTCGCGGAGCTCGCGCGCCGCGGTCATCACCTGGGTAGTAAGACGCGGTCGATCGGAGACGCCAACTCGATCGCCGTCGCGGACGGAGTCGCCTACGGCTACGCCGACCCCCGCGGCGGGGGCCTCGCCGCGGCCGCACGCCCGCGCTCAGGGCAACGGTGACGAGCCGGGCTCGAGCGCGACGAGCAGGGCGACCTTCGAATTCTCCGGAGCGAGCTGACCCGCCGAGAGCACGCGCACGACGAGCTCGCCGTTCCCGGTGCCCGCGGTCACGGCGACGCGCAGCGCGCGGTGGCTGACGAGCGAAGCATCGGGCGCCGGGATCTTTCCGTCGGCCGACACGACGGTGACGACGAGCTCCCCCTCTTCGCGATCCGCGCGCTCGGTGCGATCCGGTCGCTGCTCTGCCTCGCGATCCGCGCGCTCGGTGCGGTCCGGTCGCTGCTCTGCCGGTGGCGCTGCGTCCGCGGGCCTGGGCGGCGGCAACGTTCGCGGGATGTCGAGAACGCCGCGCAGCTCCGCGCCCATCTTGGCGAGCAGCAGCGCGCGATCGTCGGCCCCGGATTCGGCGGCGGCTTCGGCCGCACGCCGCACCCATTGCAACGCCTCGCGACGCTCGCCCTGGTTCCACAACGACTGCGCCGTCTCGAGGGCCCAACGCACGTCCTGCGCGTCCGTCGGCTCTGCGGTGGGAAGCAAGCTCCGTTCGCTCATCTCAACGGTTCTACGATGTGAATGAAAAGATACGAGTGAAGTAGTGCCACGGCGCGCTCCGTTCCGCCAACGTCTTTCGAGTCTCAGTGGAGCTCGTTTTCGCGGGGATCGGCTCCAACGCGCGTGGGGCGCCGCGAAATCGCCGACGCGCTCCATGGCGCGCCGAGCGAATTCTATCGATGGTTACGCTGTCGGGTCAGCGCAGTCGGGCGGGGGCCAGTAACGGCTCAGAATTTTACGCCGATCGTCGCGCGTCCGCCCGGAGCGACGTTCGCAGACGCGATCTTTCGTCCGAGCGACGGATGCACGAAGAGCACCGTCTGCCTGCCTGCGCCGACGTGAACGTTGTGAAGCGGGGTCGTCCCCAGCGGTCGTCCGTTCACCACGACGGCGGCCGGCGGCGTCGACGTGATGTCGAGCGTCGCCGTCCCGGCGGGCGCCGCCGCCGACGCGGAGGCGAACGACGCGGACGCGGCGCGGCTGCGGGTGGGCGCCGCGGCTTGAGCAACGGGGAACGACGGCGCCGTGCGATACGACGGCGCGCTGCCGGACGAGTCGGGGCCGAACGCAATGGTCACCCGATGCTCGGCGGTGCCGTCGAACACGACGTCTTGCGTGAACTCACCGTGGCCGGGCTTGTCGGCCGTGACCTCGTGCGACTCCTCGGCGGAGAGCTCGAGGGTCGCTGGAAGATGGGAGATGCGGCGGCCGTCGACAGCGACCGTGGCGCCCTCGGAGCCTTCGCCGGGACGGAGCTCGAGCTTTCCGCGGAGCACGCGGAGGCGAACGGGCCCGAGGCTTCTCACTTCGCCGCGATCGAGGCGCACGACTTCTTCGTACGGCTGGTAGTAGCGGTCGTCGCCGAGGATTCTGACGGTGTGCTCGCCCGGCGTCACGTCGTTCAGCGTGACTGGGGGCGCGCCGACGTCGCGGCCGTCGACGGTGACGTGCAGGCCCGTCCCGATCGCCGCCACGCTGAGCCCCGCCGTCGCGCGTTCCTCGCTGCTCAGCACGACGTGCTGCGCGATCTGTTCGCCGGGCTCGAGCACCACCGCGCGATCCGCGCTGGGCGGCAGCCCGGCGGCGGCCGCGCTGACCAGGTGCATGCCGGGCTTCAAGTCCTTCACGATGCAGGGCGCGGAGTTGCAGCGTTCGGTGCCGTCGATGCGCACCGACACGCCGGGCACCGCGGCGCCCGACGGCCCCGCGACGGTCACGACGATGGACCCGCTGCGGTTGTGCAACCCGAGCCCGAGCGCCGCGAGCCCGAGGACCGCCGCAGCCAGCCCCACGAGCCAGCGCTTGTTCGGCGCGAAGCCCGGCGGGAAGACGGAACCCGTGACGGGCGCGACCGATGGACTCGGCCCACGCTTGCCGATATCCGCAGGCACCGGCGCGGGCTTCGGGATCGGCGGCAAGACGCTGCGCATGCCGGGCGACGTGCGGGTCGGCGAGAACGGCCGCGCGAGCTGCGACGTCGGCGTGTATTCGGAGTCCGGCGCTCCCGGCGTGATCTGGATGGAGG
Source organism: Polyangiaceae bacterium (assembly GCA_035547195.1). Lineage (GTDB taxonomy): Bacteria > Myxococcota_A > Polyangia > Polyangiales > Polyangiaceae > DASZVB01. The sequence continues at coordinate 23,329 of DASZVB010000113.1, read as the reverse complement.
GCGCGTGCTCCACCGTGCCGACGCTGGGGGGAGGCACGGCGACGATGAGGGGCACGTCGTTGTCGTCGGTCGTCGGCCCGTCGAGCGGCGGACGAAGGGGCGGCAACATCGCGCTACGCGGAGCGTCTCCTCGTTCGCTGAGGGGGATCAACGGCCGCGTGAGATCGGTGTCGGACGTGTACGGGTCCGGCAAGGCGGACAGGAACGGCGATTCCGCGTTCGCGGCCTCCGTCGAGAGACCGGGCAACGGAATCGTCACGTCGTCGCGCAGGAGCTCCGACTCGGAGCGCTCGAGCCCTTCGTCCGCGGCGAGCCGCGCGAGCTCCGTCGGCGGAAGCGGACGTGTCAGATCTTCTCGCGACGGTTCGTCGGCGGCTCCGAAGGGCGACACCTCCATGTCGATCGCGGGTCGCGTCTCGAGCTCCGGGCGACCCTCGTCTTCGGCCGGCGGCGACTCGGAGGGCGCTTCCTCCGGCGCTTCCTCTGCTGCCACGGGCGGCGCCGCGGCCTCTACGATGGGCTCCTCGTCGACGCTCACCGGCACTTCCGGTTCGGGGCGCGGCAACGGCACCTTGCGCTTCAACGGAGGAGGTGGCGGCGGCGGCAACGACAGTCGGAACGGAGCACCGGGCACGGCGCTCGCGCGCGCTTTCGGCGACTCCGGCGCCGTCTCGCGCAACGAGCCGTCACGCTGACCTGCTCCGAGCGCCGAGAGCGATGGCGCCCAGTCGTCGTCCCACTCGTCGATCTTCGCGGGCGTCGGCCATGCGGAAGACGGCCCCTCGACCGACGTCTCCGCGGAGGGCGTCGGGACGGCATCGAAGATCGCGGAAGTGCGTTCGCGCTCGACGTCCGGAGCAACCACGTCCATGCGAGCCATCGACGCATCCGCCTCGGACGGCGTGTCGCCACGAAGCGACAGCGATCCGGCAAGCGCAGTGGCCATGTCGGCGTCCCCGGGCGGACGAACATCGGTGTGCTCGTGCTCCGTTGCGTCGGCGGCGGCCGGCGGCGCGTCGTCACCCTGCATGGACAGATCGGTTTCCTGTCCGTCGAAGGCTCCCGGCGTGGTCTCCGGCTCTGCCTGTCCGCGGATCGCGCCTTCTTCCGAGGATGCCGGCTGATCGTCGTACGCGCTCTCGACCGGCGGCGGCGCGGCGCTCGCGTCCGTTTCCGTGGATTCGTCGCCGGGCTCCGCCGCCGGAGGGGGCGCGTGAAAGATCGGCTCCGGCATTCCGACGAGCGTCGAGCGCACCGCGGGAGGCGGCTCGACCACGACCGGGAGCTCCCCCGATCCGCGCAACGTCGATTTCAGCGGCGGCGGGGGTGGCGCCGGTGGGCGCGAAGGGCCGCGGCCGCGCGGCGGCGGCGCGGAAGGGCCGCGCCCCGCGCGCATGGAAGGAGGCGGCGGCGGAAGTGAGCGTCGCGGGGCGGCGTTCGCGATCGCGGCCGCGTCGTCGCCTTCTTCGACTTCTTCGACGACTTCGACCTCGTCGTCGTTCGCGTCCTTCGGCAGTGCAAAGAACTCGTCCAGCAGATTCGAGGACCCGGAGTCTCGCGTAGTCATTGCTGCGTCCTTCGGATAGGGTCGAGCCAAGTGTGGGAGCTTCCGGCACACAGGTACCGGTTTCTGCACCGCGCCCGCAGTCTAGCTGGGCAGGTCGCCTAGTGCATGGGCCAATTTTCGTTGCAGCTACGAGCTGATGGCGCGCCGCATGCTTCTCTTCAGCAAGTCGCTCGCTTCTGCTGCATAGAAGAAGGGATAGCGCGGGTGTCCGCTGGTCAAGTCCTCGCGGATTTTTCCCGTCGAGTCGAAGAAGAAGATGCGCGGGACATAGCCGCCGTATTTCTGGTTGTAAGGCTGCAACCAAGACGGATCTTCGTCGTGATTCTGGCGCACCATGACGAGGTGCGTCGCGAGCGCTTCGACTTCGGGATCGGCGAAGACGGGACCGAGCGCTCGGCAATGCGGGCACCAGTCGGCGTAGACGAGCACCAGGATGGGCTTCGATTCCTTCGCCGCGATCGACAAGCCCTCTTCCCACGTGTGCCACTGCACGTTGCCCTTCCACTCCACGCCGTGCGCGGCGGGCGGCGAAGGCGACGGTTCGGGCGTCGGTGCAACGGCGGCCTGCGCGACGGGTGGCGGCGTCGTCGCGCTCGCGGTGTTCGACGCCACGTGCTTGTCGGATATAGGAGGACCGCTACCCGATTGGCACGCGATCGCGCACAGGAGAACGCCGAAGGAAAAGCGATGACCCGAAGTCACGCCAGACGATTAGCACGGCTCCCGCGAGAAATCCGAGGCGCGGACCGCGCCCGCCGCAAATGACCCGGCCTCCTTCATCCGCGGCGAGGGCGTGCCGTTGATCCGCTCGTGCGATTGCTGTCCGTCCGGCCCTGGGTGCTCGCGCTCGCGGTCGCTCCGGTGTGCGCCGCCTGGTCCATGCCGGACGACGCATCGTCGTTCGTCACGCTCGGCGTGCAGCAGTGCAACACCCGCTGCCAGACCGTCTACACGGACTGCCTCGATCGCTGTGACGGCGTCAAAGCCTGCCAGGATTCGTGCGCGCGCAACGTGAACGAATGCGTGAACGGCTGCACCAACCCCGCGCCGAGAGACAGCGCGCCACCGGCCGCGCCGAACCCGCCCGCGAGCAGCGCGCCCGCGCCCGCGGCGCCGCCGAAGGGCGGCAAGGCCAAGCCTGCCCCGAAGAAGCCCGCGAAGCCGAGCGGCTCGCGCTGACGCCCCTCCCGATCGGTCGGCGTCCGAAGCAGCGCGCACGGATCGCGCGATGCATTCCGTTGCTTGCGGCCACTCTGATTGCCACTTCCGCGCGCGCCCAGCCGGCCGTACCCTCCACGCGGGCGATCGACGCGCCGGACACCGCGCCTCTCGAACCTCTCGCCGTCTTCACGTCGGAGCTCGGCGGCGCCGGACGCCTCGTCGTGGCGCCTCGAGACGAAGCGCTCTCGCTTTCGGTCTGCGTCGCGCCGGTGCGGCAAAGGCTCGACGCCGCGCTCGCGCTCGCCATCGCGGAACGCGGCGGCGAGGCATCTCGAGCGGCGATCGACGGCGTCGACGTGCTGTGCGGCGCGCTGCCGTCGTCGGAGCTGCCGTTCGCGGTGTGGTTCGCGACGCACGTCGTGTCGGCCGAGCGCGCCGCTCGCGACGGCGAACCCGACGACGCCGACGCCGAGACGTCCGGCGGCGCGGTCGACCCGAGCCTCGTCCGCGCCGCGGCCATCGCTCTGGAAGGAGCGACCGACGAGACGGCGAGCCTGCCCGCGCGCTTCGTCGTCACTCTGGCGGGACGCGTCGAGCGTACTGCGGCCGAGCAGCTCGCGGCGGCCCGGTTCGACGTCACCCGGCCGCGCGAGCCCGCATCGCGTCCGGCTCCCATGAAGCCGCAGCAAACGACCGAACGCATGTCGGCGCTGGACGCCGACGTCGCTTCACCGTTCGCGCGCTACGCCTGGGTCGTGCCGGAGGGCAGTGACGACGAAGCCGCGATCCGCGTCGCGCTCGAGGTGCTCGGCGGCGGGGAGCAAGCGAGGCTGCCGCGGCTCTTCCAGGGAACGCACCTCGGCAAGCGCGCGGAGGCATGGGAGCTGCACGTCCCCGGGGGAACGCTGTCGGGGCTCTTGATCGAGCCGCGGGCGCGCGTCTCGATCGATCGAATCCGCCGATTCGTCGACGGCGCGTTGAAACAGCTCCGCCTCGTGGGTCCGTCGCGCCGCGAGCTCGCGCGCGCGAAACAGCGCCTCTTGCTGGACGCATACCGGACCTGGGAAGACCCCGTCGCGCTCGCTCGCCTGCTCGCTTCTTACGAGCTCGTCCGTGGCGGCGCCGAGCGCGCGCGCTCCGCCATTCTAGCGCTCTCGCGCGTGACGCCGCGAGACGTGTCGAGAGCCGTGCAGCGGAGCCTCGTCGACGCGCGCCGGACGACCATCGAGGTCTATCCGCCGTCTTTCCCGGCCGACGATCCGCGCGTCGCGGCGCAGAAGCTCTATACGGTCGTCGCGAGCGACACGCTCGCCAGGATCGCCGAGCGCTTTCACGTCAGCGTCGCCGCGATCGCGCGCGCGAACGATCTCGATCCGAAATACGGGCTCAGCGAAGGGCAGCCGCTGTGGATTCCGGTGCGGTGATCCGAGGGGTCGCGAAGGGTGGCTCCGAGCGACGTTGCGGGGGCGCCGGCGCTCAGCGGATGGTCGCCTTGCAGCCGATCTGCAGGTTCACGACGGCGCCGACGTCCGCCTGGATCTTAGTGCACGCGCTCGGACACACGATGATGCGCTGCGGAGTGCTGGTCGCGGGATCGACGTCGTAGTGCCAGGCGTCGCTGTTGGTGCTGCCGCACGCGGAGTCGTTGTCCACGTAAACGAGCTGCTCTTTCTGACCGTTCGAGCTGGTCACCTCGAGGTTGACCTTGCCGAAATCGAGCCCGGCGCTGCCGGTGCTCGGCGGCACCTGGAAGTCGCACGACACCAGGCTCGAGCCGCGGATCGCGTTGAGCGCCGTCTGGAACTGCTTCGTCACGTCGCCGCTCGTATCGACGATGAACGCCTTCGTCGTGCCGCCCGCTTGCGCGATGGTGTCGAGGTTCGTCTGACTGTCGGTGTCGTCGGGACCGAACACGCCGATGACGAACGTCGAGATGCTCGGGGTCGCCGCGACGCCCGCGCTCGCGATGCCGGAGACGGCGGTGATGTCCGTCGGCGTGCACTCCGTCGGCAGGCCGTCGGTCGCGAGCACGGCGATGACTCGGTGGCCCGGGTTCGTCTTGGACCAGGTGGTCGCCTCGTCGATCGCGCCGCCGAGCGCGGGCGCGGTCGGCGTGCGACCTTCCGGCGTGGTCCCGTCGATGGAGGTCATGAGCGGCTTCGCGTTCCCGGGCAGCGCCGCGATGGGCACGGCGGGACTGGCGTAAGCGTCGTTCGTGCACTCCGTGCCGTTCACGCACCAGCGATCGGGCACGTCCTGGCAGGCGCCGAGCCCGCCGCTGCAGGTGCCGCCGATCGGCGCGCAGATCTCCGGGTCTCCTCCGGTGGGGTAATACTGGCAAACGCCGAAGTTCTGACACTGGCCGCCGCGCCCGCAGTCGCTGTTCGAAGCGCAGATGACGACCTCGCCGTTCGCGCCGGGGTTCGTGCAAGCGCTCAGGAAGCAAGGTCCCCCCGAGCCGCACTGCGCGTGGCTCGTGCACGTCGCCGGGACACCCGGTTTGAGGATCGGGAAATACTGGAGCCCGACGCCGAGGCCCGCCGACGCGGGATCGTTCACGAACGACTCGAGCGCGCTGCCGATCGCGTCCCACTTCGTCGCGCCGGTGCCGGTCATCTCGGTCATCGAGGCGGACTTGTCGAGAAGAATGTACATGTCGAGCGGGACGGCTTCGCCCTTCGTGACGGATTGGGCGCACGAGCCTCCGTCCAGGATGACCGGATTCGTATCGATGCCCGTGAACACGCCGCCCGCGCTCGTGGACGGCGCGGCCATGGCCCCGCCGGACGAGGCACCTCCTGCGCCGGCGCTCGTCGGTGCGCCGCTCGCGCCGGCATCCTTCCCCGCTTGCTGCGACGACGCCGAGCCCGTGCTCGAGCTGCACGCGGCAGCCGAGAGCCACACCGCGCCGAGCCCCACGACCGTCCGAAAGCCTCGCATGGCCGGAATGCTCTCACGCCGATGGCGTGTGCGCCACCGGACTACATTCCTCGAAACATGCTGAGCGCTGAAGAGTACTTCACACGAAAAAAAAAGCGACGGCCTTCCCTGAGGGCGCGGGAGGGCCGTCGAGACTTCGGAGACAGCAGAAGTATTTTTGAACCTTGAGCGGCGGGGCGTGGCTCAGCCGCCGTTGCCGCGCCGCTGGAAGGTCGGGATATCCCAGTCGTGCTCGAGGCTCGCCTGGGACGGCGCGGCGGGAAACGTGATGCGGTCGCGCACGTGCGGGAGCTGCGATGGCGCGACGCTGTTCGGCGGGGCGCTCGAGTGCGCGTGCAGGTGCAGACCGGGCGCCGCAGGTCGCTGGCGCACCGAGTACGCGGGCTCACCGTGGTGCTGCGAAGAGCGCGTCACCGGAGCCTGTACCTCTCGCTCCATCGGCTGGCGGCTCGCCTGCTTCATGAGGTGCGCGTGCTCCTCGTTCGCGCGGTCGAAACCGGTGGCGATGACCGTGACCTTCAGCATGTCGGCCATCGATTCGTCGACCGTCGCGCCGAAGATGATGTTCGCGTCCTCGTGCGCTTGCTCCTGCACGAGCGTCGCGGCCTCCTGGATCTCGCGCATCTTCATGTCGGGGCCGCCGACGATGTTGATGAGCACCCCCGTCGCGCCGTCGACCGAGATGTCGTCGAGCAGCGGCGACGTGATGGCTTCCTGCGCGGCGAGCCGGGCGCGGCCTTCGCCTTTGGCGCAGCCGGTACCCATGAGCGCGCGGCCCATGCTGTTCATCACCGCCCGCACGTCGGCGAAGTCGACGTTGACGATGCCTTCCTGCGTGATGAGGTCGCTGATGCCCTTGATGGCCTGGAAGAGGACCTCGTCGGCCTTGCGGAAGGCTTCGACGAAGGTGAGCTGCTCGTCGGCGATGGTGATGAGCTTTTCGTTGGGGATCGTGATGAGCGTGTCGACGTGCTCCGTCAGCACGGCGAGCCCCTGCTCGGCGTGGCGCGCGCGCTTCCGTCCTTCGAAGATGAACGGCTTGGTCACGACGCCGACGGTGAGCGCGCCCTCTTCGCGCGCCAGCTGCGCGACGATCGGCGCCGCGCCGGTGCCGGTGCCGCCGCCCATGCCGGCGGTCACGAAGACCATGTCGGCTCCGGAGATCGCCTCCTTCAGCCGGGTGACGTCTTCCAGGGCGGCCTTGCGCCCGCGTTCCGGGTCGGCGCCCGCGCCGAGGCCCTTCGTGACGGCGCCGCCGATGGGGATCTTCACCGGCGCGAGGTTCGCGTTCAGCGCCTGCGCGTCGGTGTTGACGGCGATGAACTCGACCCCTTCGAGCCCGAAGTGGATCATCGTGTTGATGGCGTTACCGCCGGATCCGCCGCAGCCCACGACTTTGATCCGCGCCTGATAGCTCGCCATCTCGTCTGCGAATTCGATCGAGAAACTCATGTTCGTCCTCCCGGGCCAGCACCGAACCGATGCGATCTCTCGGAAGCCCGGGGTGCCTCTCCCCGCTTACGGCTCTCGCCGTGGGCTTTCGTTCGAAAACATCACTTTTCTGCGCTACGCCGACCTGCCTTCCTTTAATCGGTTCCGAAGTCTCAAAATGCTGCCTTGAACCAAGTCCAGAAACCGCCGCGGTTCGGGGCCTGCGGCGTGACGATGCGCGGCTCGGGCTCGGCGCGATCGGCCGCCTCGGCGCGTGCGCGCGCCTCCGCGAGCTTCGCCGCGCCGAAGCGCACGAGCCCCACGCCGGTCGCGTACTGCGGGCCTTGCACGAGCTGCACGATGCCCTTCACGCCCACCGGGAACCCGAGCCGCACCGGCATGCCGAGCACCTCTTCGGCGCACTCCACCATGCCCTCCATGAGGACCGCGCCGCCCGTGAGCACGACCCCGGCGCTGATCTGCTCGATGAGCCCCGCTTCCTCGATCCGCCGGCGCGCTTCGCTGAAGATCTCCTCGACGCGCGGCTCGATGATGTCCGAGACGACGCGGCGCGCGACCTTCCGCGGCGCGTGCCCCCCGACGCCGGGTACTTCGATCTCTTCGTCGTCGGCGATCATGCGGCCGAGCGCGCAGCCGAAGTTGCGCTTGAGCCGCTCCGCCTCGCCGCCCGGAGTGCGGAGCCCGGCGGAGACGTCGCGGGTGATGTTGTTCCCGCCGGCGGGGATGACGCTGGTGTGGGCGATGCCGCCGTCGGCGTAGACGAGCAGATCCGTCGTGCCGCCGCCCATGTCGATGACGCCGACGCCGATCTCCTTCTCGTCGTCGGAGAGCACCGCGTCCGCGCTGGCCAGCGGCTCGAGCACGATGTCGGCGACCTCGAGCCCGCAGCGCTCGACGCAGCGCATGACGTTCTGGACGCACGAGCTCGCGGCGGTGATGAGGTTCACGCGCACCTGCAGGCGCACGCCGCTCATCCCGATGGGATCTCGGACGCCGTCCTGATTGTCGACGATGTACTCGCGCGGCAGCGCGTGGAGGATCATGCGATCGGCGTCGACCGGGATCGCGCGAGCGCCCTCGAGCACCCGTTCGAGATCCGTGATCGTGACCTCGCGACCGGAGATGGCGGCGACGCCGTCGGAGACGTGGCTCCGGATGTGAGCGCCGGCGACGCCCGCGTACACCGTCTGGATCTCCACGCCGGCCATGGTCTCGGCGGCGTCCACGGCTTCGCGGATGGAGCGCACCGTCCACTCGATGTTCGACACGACGCCCTTGCGCAGGCCGCGGCAAGGCACGTTCCCGACGCCGAGGATCGTGATGCCGTCGGCGTCGACCTCCCCCACGACGGCAGACACCTTGGTGCTACCGAGGTCCAGGCCGACGATGATTTCCGGGGGGCTCGAGCTGCTCATGGCGATCACGTTACGAGGCAAGATCTCTGCTTTTTTTCGGACTTTTTCCGATGAAGGCGCGTTCGCGACGCTGCCATGCGGCCGAAACGGGGGCCAAGTTTGCCGATATGGGAATTTCGTGGTGCCGCCGGCGTCACCGTGCCGTCGGCGTCACCGCATCCTCACCACCACTCGCTCCGGGTGGGCCTCGCTGTCGAGAAACACGATGCCCGGAAGCTCGCCGGTCGCCTGGACCTTCGCGATCACCCGCGCCGCCATCAGCAGCTTCTGCCGGAAGGGGCCGTGACCGAGCGGAAGGGTCATGCCCTTCTTGCCGATGGTCAGCGTGACGGCGCCCCCTGGGTCGAGATGGACCTCCTCGGGCTCGAAGACCTTGGCCAGAGGGAGCGCCTGGTACTCGCGAAGCACCTCCAGCCCGACGGCGATCCGGTCGATGGCGCGCGCGCGGTCGATCGCGAGATCGCGCGGGGTGATGCCGGTGATCACCGGCAGATCCGTCGGGTCCCCGGGCTCCGCTTCCTTGAAGGGCTCGCCCTCGGGCGTCACGAGATAGAGGGCGTTCTCGAGGACCGTGACGGCGGCGACGTCGCGCTCGGTGACCTCGATGCGAAGCGTGGCCGGCAATTCCCGGCCGATCTTCGCCGTGCGCACCCACGGATTTTCGAGGAGCTTGCGCTCGGCGGCCGCGGTGTCGACCGCGAAGAGGTTCTGGCCTCGCTCCACGCCGGCGAGGTGCGCGAGCTGGTCTCCGCCGTGGTGCCGGTTGCCGCGGACCTCGAGCTGGCGGATCGAGAAGCGCGGCGTGGTCACCGCGTACCGGTGGGCGCCCCAAGCGATCGCGACGGAAATGCCGACGACCACGGCGATGCCCGCGCACAGCTTGACGATGGACGCGACGGCCGCGACGACGTGCGGCCACCGGGGCCCGCTGTTCGCCTCGGGCCGGCGCACACGCACGTTCGGCGGCGGCGGGCTGTCGCTGGTGACGAAGCCGAACTCCGCCGGCGCCTCGAGAGCGGCGCCGTGGACGGACTTGGCGGCTCTTCTGCGGCTCACGGCGGGTTCTCCTTCGACCGACTCGCGTCTTTCATCAGCGCCTCGACGTCCCGGAGGATCCGGTTCACGTCGCCGGCGCCGAGCGCGATCACGCAATCGCCGGGGCGCGCCTCCGCGGCCAAGATCCTTGCCACTTTCGAGCGGTCGGGCTCGTACGAGACGGCGTGGTGGCCGTGCTTCTGGATCGCCGCGGCGAGCCGTTGGCTCGACACCCCCTCGATCGGCGCCTCGCCCGCGGCGTAGATGTCGAGCAGCACGAGGCGATCGGCCTGGTTGAAGGCGCGGGTGAACTCGTCGAAGAGATGATGGGTCCGGGTGTGCCGGTGCGGCTGGAACGCGACGATGACCCGGCCGTCGAAGGCCCTTCGCGCCGCTGCGAGCGTCGCGACGACCTCCGCCGGGTGATGGCCGTAGTCGTCGACCAGAGCAACGCCGTTCACCTCGGCCACGATGGTGAAGCGCCGGGCGACTCCCCGGAACGTGGAGAGCGCGTCCTTGATGACGTCGATGGGCACCTCGAGCTCGTCGGCGATGGCGATCGCGGCGAGGCAGTTCAGCACGTTGTGCTGCCCGGGCATCTGCACGACGAACTCGCCGAGCGGGCGACCGCTCTTGTACGCGACGAAGCTGGTCCTGAGCTTGTGGAAGCCGACGGCGCGCGCCGAGTAGTCCGCCTGCGGCGAGAGCCCGTAGGTGACGTGCCGCCGCCCGATGCGCGGCAAGAGCTCCTGCACGGAAGGGTGGTCCAGACAGAGGACCGCGAGCCCGTAAAACGGGACCTTCTGCACGAACTGGACGAACGCCTCCTTCACTTGCTCGTGCGTGCCGTAGAAGTCGAGGTGCTCGGGGTCGATGTTGGTGACGGCGGCGATGGTCGGGGTGAGCCGCAGGAACGAGCCGTCGCTCTCGTCGGCCTCGGCGACGAGCAGGTCGCCCGCCCCGAGCTTCGCGTTCGTCCCCCAGACGTGCATGCGGCCGCCGACCACGACGGTGGGATCGAATCCCGCCGCGGCGAGGATGGTCGACACCAGCGACGTGGTCGTCGTCTTGCCGTGGGAGCCGGCGATCGCGACGCCGTACTTCACGCGCATCAGCTCGGCGAGCATCTCCGCGCGCGGGATGACGGGGATGCCGCTCCGATGCGCTTCGACTATTTCCGGGTTCTGCGCGTTGATGGCGCTCGAATAGACGACGACGTCCGCGCCGCGAACGTTCTCTTCGCGGTGGCCGATGTCGATGCGCACGCCGAGCCGGGCGAGCCGCTGAGTGGTCTCGCCCTCCTTCATGTCCGAGCCGGACACGTCGAACTCCAGCGTCCGCAGGATCTCGGCGAGGCCGCTCATGCCGATGCCGCCCACGCCGATGAAGTGCACGTGCCGCACGCGACCGCGGAACATCAGCGAAGGCCTCCGGAGAGCGCGTCCGAGCCCGCGCGCGCGGTGCGCCCGCCCCCGCCCCGCCCGGAATCGCCCGACGGCGCGGACGGCGGGCTCCGAGAGCCCTCGCGGGCGATGCCCGCGAGCGCGAGCAAGTCTTCGGCAATGACGGTTGCCGCTTCCGGACGCCCGAGGGCCCGCGCCGCGGCCGCCATCGCCGCGAGCGCCGCGCGATCGCGATCCATCCGCCGGAGCACCGCCGTCAGGCGATCGCGGGTGGCGTCCTTCGTCCGGATGCAGACCGCGGCGCCCGCTCGTTCGAGCGACTCGGCGTTGTGGCGCTGGTGATCGCCGGCGAACGGGTACGGAATGAGCACGCTCGCCCGACCGACGGCGCAGATCTCCGCCACGGCGCTCGCGCCGGCGCGGCCGATGACGACGTCGGCCTTCGAAAGCGCCGCGGGCATGTCGTCGATGAACGCTTCGACGCGCGCGCGCGCGCCGAGCCCGAGCTCCGCGTACAGCGCGCGCACCGCGGCGTCGCGACCCGCGCCGCACTGGTGCACGACGTTCACGTCCACGCGGGACAGGGCCTCGGGCACGGTGCGGTTCAGCGACTCCGCGCCCTGGCTGCCGCCGAGGACGAGCACGGAGAGCACCCGACCAGGGTGGTGGTCGGACGATGCGAACCCGCCGCGGAGCGGCACCCCGGTCAAGAGCGCCGCGCCGCGGCGAAAGTGCTTCCGCGCCTCGGGGAACGCCACGTAGGCGCGCCGGACGAACGGCGCCGCGAGGCGGTTGGCGATACCGATCGCGGCGTTCGGCTCGACCAGCGCGACGGGGACGCCGAGCGACCACGCGGCGAGGGCGACGGGGCCCGCGGCGTAGCCGCCGATGGAGAGCACCGCCGCCGGCGAGACGCGCCGGACGAGCTGCCGCGCCTCCGCCACGGCGCGCGCGGCGAGGTACGTTCCGCGGGCGGCGCCGCGCACGCCGCCGCCGCGCAGGGGCGCGATGCGCAGCGTGGTGAGCGCGAAGCCGCGCGCGGGCACGAGCTTCACTTCGAGGCCGCGCTCGGTGCCGGCGAAGACGAGCTCGACGTCGGGGCGGAGCGCGCGCACGGCGTCGGCCACGGCGATCATCGGGAAGACGTGACCGCCGGTCCCGCCGCCCGCGAAGAGGAGCGCCGTCACGACGCCGCCTCCGCGCCGGGGGCGAGCTTGGACTCGTGGGGAGCGAAGTCCGCTTCGGAGGCGACCAGGGCGCTCGCTTCCGCCGCGCGCCCGGGCGCGGCGACGCGACGGGCGCCGCGCTGCCGTGAAATGTTCAGCAGGATGCCCATCGCCGCGCAGCACACGAGGAGCGACGAGCCCCCGTAACTGACGAACGGCAAGGTGAGCCCCTTCGTCGGAAGGACGGCCATGGCCACGGCGAGGTTGATGAGCGCTTGCAGGCCGAACAGCACGGAGATGCCGAACGCGACGTAGGAGCCGTATTCGTCCTCCGCGCGGAGCGCGGTGCGCACGCCGCGCGCGACGATGACCAGGTACGCGAGGCACAGCGCGAGGATGCCGAGGAACCCGAGCTCTTCGCCGATGATCGCCGAGACGAAATCCGTGTGCGCTTCCGGCAGGTAGAGGACCTGAAGCCCCTTGCCGAGCCCCATCCCCGTCCCCTGCCCCGAGCCGAAGCTCATGACCGACTGAAAGGGTTGATAAGCGAGATCTTGCCGGTGCTCCGCCATGTTGAACCAGGCGAGCACGCGCTCCCAGCGATACGCCTTCGAGCGCACGAGCCAGGCGCCCGCGCCCGCGCCGAGGATGAGCGCGCCGAGCAAATAGCCGAGCCGCGCGCCGGCGACGAACAGGAGCGTGAAGGTGAGGAGCAGGAGCACCAGCGCGCCGCCGAAATCCGGCTGCTTCAGGCAGAGCAGCATGAGCACGCCGGCCATCAAGAAGTGCGGGAGCATGCCGATGCTGAAGCTCTTCACCTTCTCGCGCTTCTTCTCCAGCGAGTACGCGAGCCACAGGATGAGGGCGACCTTCGCGCCCTCCGAAGGCTGGTAGTTCATCGGCCCGAAGCGGAGCCAGCGCGCCGCGCCGCCGCCGCTGTGGCCGAAGCCGATGACGCTGAGCACGAGCAGGAACGTGCTGCCCGCGAGCACGGCGTACGTGAGCGGCCGCAAGCGATGGTAATCCATGCGCGAGACGAACATCATGACGACGAGGCCCAGGATGGCGTACGCGCCCTGCTTCTTCAGGAAGTAGTACGGGTCGTGGAACGTCACGGTCGCTTCGATGGTGCTCGCGCTGAACACCATGACGATGCCGAACCCGATGAGCGCGATGACCACGGCGGCGAGCACCGGGTCGACCGGACCCGTCCGGACGGTTTCGTTCTCCGATCGCGCGGCGTCGATCATGTGGCCCTCCCGGGTGGAAGCCGTCGTACGGCGTCCGCGAACTTGTCGCCGCGGTCCGCGTAGCCCTTGAACATGTCGAAGCTCGCGCACCCCGGCGACAGGAGCACCGCGTCGCCCGGCAGCGCGAGCAATCGCGCGCGCGCCACCGCGTCCAGCATGTCGCCGGCGCGCTCGACGGGTACGGCGCCGGCGATCGCCGCCTCGATGCGATCCGCCGCTTCCCCGATGACGACGACGGCGCGCCCCTTCCGCCGGAGCGCATCCACGAGCGGCGTGTACGAACCGAGCTTGTCGCGACCTCCGGCGATGAGCACCGCGCGCGCTTCCGCGAGGCCGACGAGCGCGGTGACCGCCGCGCCGACGTTGGTCGCCTTGGAGTCGTCGTAGTAGTGGACGCCGTCCACCTCCGCGACGAGCGCCATGCGGTGCGCGAGCGCGCGGAACGCCCGGAGCCCTTCGTCCACCTGCGCCTTGCCTACGCCGAGGAGCCGCGCGGCGGCGATCGACGCCGCGGCGTTCGTGTAGTTGTGGAGCCCGTGGAAGTCCGTTCCTTCGAGCGAGAAGCGCTCGCCCGTGCGGCGCTCGACGACGCTCGCGCCCGCGACCGCGTAGTCGGCGTCCGCGCCGAACGTCACGAGCCGCCCGCGGCCGCGCGTCGCCTGGCGTCGGACGATCGCGTCCCCCGCGGGGACGACGGCGGCGTCCTCCGGCGTTTGATTGACGAAGGCGTTGCCCTTGGCGTTCGCGTACTCGTCGAAGGAGGCGTAGCGGTCCAGGTGATCTTCGGTGACGTTCAAGAGCACGCTGACCCTCGGACGGAACGTGGGGGCGCGCTCGAGCTGGAAGCTCGACACCTCGGCGACGATCACGTCGTACGGCCGGCCCACGGCGTCCGAGAGCGGCGTCCCCAAATTCGCACCAGCAAAAACCTTCATCCCCTGGGCGGTGAACAATGTGGCCACCGCCGTGGTCACGGTGCTCTTTCCGTTCGTGCCGCCCACGGCGACGACGGGCGCGGTCAAGAACGACGCCGCGAGCTCGAGCTCGCCGACGACGCGCACGCCGTTCTTCTCCGCGGCGTCGAGCGCCGCGAGCGGCGGAACGCCGGGTGATACGACGACGAGGTCCGCGTCGTCGAAGCGCACGCCGTGGTGACCGCCGGCGACGAGCGTCATCGCGAGCCCCTTCGCCTCGGCGGGCAGCTCCGCTTCGGAGCGCGAATCGGTGCCGGTGACGCGCGCGCCGCGCTCGGCGCAGAGCCGCGCGGCGGCGATGCCGCTCCGGCCCAGGCCGACCACGATGACGTTCTTTCCGGCGAGATCGAGCATGGCAATCAGCGAAGCTTCAACGAGGCGAGAGCAAATAGCGCGAGCAGGATGGAAATGATCCAGAACCGCACGATGATGCGCGGCTCGGGCCACCCCTTCTTTTCGAAGTGGTGGTGAATGGGCGCCATCAGGAAGACGCGCCTGCCGAAGACGCGGAACGAAATGACCTGGGTGATGACGCTGACGGCCTCGACGAAGAAGATGCCGCCGATGAGGATGCTCAGGAGCTCGTTCTTCGTCAGCACCGCGAGCATGCCGAGACCGCCGCCGAGCGACAGCGATCCCACGTCGCCCATGAAGACCTGCGCGGGGTAGGTGTTGTACCAGAGGAAGCCGATGCCGGCGCCGATGACCGACGCGGCGAACACCGAGAGCTCGCCCATCTCCGGGATGCCGGGGATGTCCAGGTACTGCGCGAGCGGCCGCCCGAAGAGCACCAGGCCGGCGATGTAAGCCCAGATGAGATACGTACCGGCGTTGATCATCACCGGACCGATCGCCAGGCCGTCGAGGCCGTCGGTGAGATTCACGGCGTTGCTCGTCGCGACGACGACGAAGACCGCGAAGAGCACGTACACGGTGAGCGGCAGCTCGACGGGGTGCTTCGCGAACGCGACGAAGGGAATCGAGAGCCGCGAGCGGATCTCGATCCAGCGCGCCGGCAGCGCGGGCTCGTAGAGGAAGCAATAGCCGATGGCCGCGCCGCCCACGAGCGTCTGCCCGACGAGCTTGTAGCGTCCGGAGAGCCCGCCGCTGCTGCGCTTGACGAGCTTCATGCGGTCGTCGACGTAGCCGATGACGCCGTAGCCGGCGGTGAGGCCCGCGGTGGCGAGCACGAACGCGTTGTGCACGTCCGCCCACAGCACCGTCGGCACGAGAACGCACAAGAGGATGAGCGCGCCGCCCATCGTCGGCGTGCCGGCCTTCTTGTAGTGCGACTCCGGCCCGTCCTTGCGGACGATCTGGCCGATCTGCTTCTTCTGCAGCTCGCGGATGAACCACGGCGCGAGCCAGAAGCACAGCAGCATGGCCGTGATGGTGGCCATGATGACGCGGAACGGGACGTACCTGAGCACGTTCAGCACGCCCGCCCAGCCGAATTTCCCGGAGAGCGGAAACAGGAGCTCGTAGATCAAGCCGCCCTGCCCTTCGCGCGGACGAGGGCTTCGACGATGCGTTCGGCGCGAACGCCGCGCGACGCCTTGACCAGGACGACGTCGCCCGGCCGCACGCGCGCGAGCACGTCGTCGACGGCGCGCTCGGAGTCGACGGCGAAGGCGGCGTCGACCCCCTGGGCTCGCGCCGGCGGCACGAAGCGCACGGCCTCGCCGGCGACGGCCACGAGCGCGGCGGCGCCGCTCCCGCCGATGTCGCGGCCGACGAGGTCGTGCTGCTCCGGCGAGTGCGCGCCGAGCTCGCGCATTTCGCCGAGCACGAGCACGAGGCGCGACGCGCGATCGTCGGCGAGCTCGCGCGCGGCGGCGACCGCGGCGCGGACGCTCGCGGGGTTCGCGTTGTAGCTGTCGTCGAGCACGACGGTGTGATCGCCGAGCTCGACGGGGCAGAGCCGTCCGGGCTCGCCGATGGGGCCGCGCGCGAACGCCGGCGCGAGCCGATCCAGCGGGACGGGGCGCGCCGCGACGCGATCGGCGACGGCGACGGCCGCGGCGGTCGCGAGCGCGCCCGGCAGACCGAAGAGCGGCACCTCCAGGGCGATCGTCTCGCGCCCGCGGCCGCGCGGGCGCTCGAGCGTGACGCGGCTGTGCGAGAGCCCGATCGATTCGCGCCGCTCGATGCGGTAGTCGACCGCGCCGCGGGTGCCGTAGCTGATCTTCTTCTTCGCGTTCGCGGCGACGAGCTGCCGGACGACGCGCTCGTCGTCGCCGTTGGCGATCGCCGTGCCGGTCTTCAGGAGACCGCGAAGGAGCGCGCCTTCTTCTTCTTCGATCTGGTCGAGCGAGCCGAGCCCTTCGGCGTGCTCGACGTCGACCAGCGTGAGCACGCCGATGCTCGGCGACGCCACGCGGGTGAGCTCGCGCACCTCGCCGGTGCGGTTCGTCCCGATCTCGACGACGCTCGCGCCGTGCGCTTGCGTGAGGCCGAAGAGCACCATGGGCACGCCGACGCGGTTGTTCAGGTTGCCGGCGACCGAATGCACGGCGCCGGGCAGCACCGCCTCGAGCGCCGCGGCGATCGCGCTGCGCGTCGTCGTCTTGCCGGCGGAGCCGGCGACCGCGACGAGGGGGCCTCCCCACCGCCGGCGATGAAAGCGCGCGAGCGAGCCGAGCGCGGTCAGGGTGTCGTCGACCTCGACGACGGCGGCGTCTCCCACCGCGCCGAGCGTGGTGCCCTTCTCGACGAGCAGCGCGCTCGCGCCGCCCGCCGCGGCGGCCTCGGCGAAGCGATGGCCGTCGAAGTGTTCGCCGACCAGCGCGACGAAGAGCTTGCCGCGCACCTCGGCGCGCGAATCCGTGGTCACGCCCAGGACGACGAGCTCCGGCGCTCCCCGCTTGCACGTACCGCCGCACGCTTGCACGATTTCGGCGAGCGTGAAGCGGGCGGTGTTCGCGGGGATCGGCGTCGCCATCAGCCGCCTTCGCCTCGTCGTTTCGCGAGCGCGCGCCTCGCCTCGACGCGATCGTCGAAGGCGCGCTTCTCGGCGCCGACGATCTGGTACGGCTCGTGCCCCTTGCCGGCGATGAGGATGAGATCGCCGGGCGACGCTCGGGCGATCGCGTTCTCGATGGCGACCTTGCGATCCAGCACGATCTCGTACGGCGTCTCCGCTCCCCAGAGCCCGAGCTCGATCGCGGCGGCGATCGCCGCCGGATCTTCCGATCGCGGATTGTCGCTGGTGATGGTGATGCGCGTCGCGGCCGCGCGCGCGGCTTCGCCCATCTTCGGGCGTTTCTTCGGGTCGCGATCTCCGCCGCACCCGAAGACGCAGTGCACGGCGCCGCGGGTGAGCCCGCGCACCGCCTCGAGCACGCGCCGGAGCGCGTCCGGCGTGTGCGCGTAATCGACGAGCACGACGATGTCGTCCTGGTCGCCGCTGCACCGTTCGAGACGGCCGGGCGCGGCCTTCGCGCGAGCTAGCCCCAGGGCGGCGCGCTCCGCGGGCAGGCCGAGCGCCTCGACGATGCCGAGCGTCAGGAGCAGATTGTCCAGGTTGTGCGCGCCGACGAGCTCGCTGTCGAGCTCTACCGTGCCGGACGGAAGCTTCACCGCGCCGTGGATGCCCCTGCCGGTGAGGCGCACGGAGATGGGCCGCACGTCGGCGTCCGTGCCGCGCCCGACCCGCAAGAGCCGGCCCTTCATCCGCTCGGCGAGGGTCGCGCCCACCGGATCGTCGACGTTGATCACCGCGGCGCTCGGCGACAGCTCCTCGAAGAGACGCGCCTTCGCCTTGGCGTAGGCTTCCATGCTGCCGTGGTAGTCGAGGTGATCTTGCGTGACGTTGGTCAGCGCCGCGACCGCGAACGACACCGCGTCGACGCGCGCCTGCGTGAGCGCGATGCTCGACACTTCCATCGCCAGGTGCGTCGCGCCGCGCGCGAGGGCCCGCGACGTGAAGCGCGAGACGTCGTCGGCCTCCGGCGTCGTGAGCGACTCGTCCACGGTGTCGCCGCGGAAGGAGTAGCCGAGCGTCCCGAGGCGCGCGGTCGCGCCGCCCGCGGCGTCGACGGCTTCGGCGACGAGAAACGTGGTGGTCGTCTTGCCGTTCGTCCCGGTGATGCCGACCACGCCGAGCTGCTTCGTGGGGTGGCCGTGCACGGCCTCCGCGGCGAGGGCCAGCGCGAGGCGCACGTCGCGCACGCGCACCACCGGAACGCCGAGATCCGGCAGCGCCGTCTCTTCCGCAGCGAGCAGCGCGAGGGCGCCGCGGGCGACGGCGTCCGCGGCGAAGCGCGCGCCGTCGAGCTTCGTCCCCGGGCGCGCGACGAACAGGTCCCCGGGCTCGACGCGCCGCGAGTCGTGGCGCACGTCCGTCACCGACACCGCGCCGCCGGCAGCGAGCCGCGCGTGAACCGGAGCGAGCTCGGCGACGAGCTCGGCGAGAGACAGTCCTGGGGCGGATAGCGGCATGGCGGCGCTCATGTTGCTGGCTCGAATACGAGAACGACCTCGGCTCCGTGATCGACCACCTCGCCCGGCGCCGGCACCTGCCGCGCGAGGAGGCCAGTTCCTTCGACCTTCGGCGTCACGCCGAGCTCGATGCTCTTCTGGATGGCGAGACGCAACGGATATCCGGTGAGATCCGGCAATCGAACTTTACCCGCCGGCACGCGCGCGGCAGGCGAGACGTCCTGCACCGGCGGCTTCTTCCCCGCTGCTTCTCGGTACGCCGCGTAAACGGCGTTGGCCGGGTCCGGGGTCCGCGCGAGCTCGGCGGGGTCGGCGCGCTCGGTCCCGGCCGGGACCAGGCCCTTGTACTTGAGCACCATGGACGCGAGCTCGCGGAACACGGGCGCGGCGACCGCGCCGCCCGCGTGCTCGATCATCGGCTCGTCGATGACCACGGCGATCGCGATGACCGGATCCTTCGCCGGGACGAACCCGACGAAAGACGCGATGAATTTGTCGACGGAGTACAGCCCGGTTCGCGGGTCGGCCTTTTGCGCCGTCGCTGTTTTTCCGGCGATCTGATAGCCGTCGATGGCCGCTTGGACGCCCGTGCCGTCGCCCTCGGTCACGGCGATGAGCATCTCGGCGACCGTCTTCGCCGTCGCCTTCGGCACGGCGCGTCGCCGCACCTTGGGGACCGCCTCGCGGAGCACCTCGCCGGTCGCCGTCGACACGCGCTTCACGAGGATCGGCTCCATGAGCTCGCCGCCGTTGCCGATGGCGCTCGCCGCCATCGCGAGCTGCAGCGCGGTGACGCCGATGCCCTGCCCGAACGCCGCGGACGCCGTCTCGACCTGCACCCACGGGCGCCCTTGCGGCCTGAGCACGCCCGACGACTCGCCGGGGAGCGGCACCTCCGTCGGCTGGCCGAACCCGAAGCGACGGAACGCCTCGTACAGCTTCTCGCCGCCCATGCCGAGCGCGATCTTCGCCGCGCAGATGTTCGAGGAAATCGCGAGCACCTGCGAGATGGTGAGCCACTCGGACGGATGGGTGTCGCGGATGATCACGTTGTCGAGGGGCATCGCGCCCTTCTCGCAGTAAAGCTGCTGGGTCGGCGTGATCGTCCCCGCGGCGAGCCCGGCGGCGATGGTGAACATCTTCATCGTCGAGCCCGGCTCGAAGCGCTCGCTGAGCGCGCGCTCGCGGCGCGCCTCCGGGTCGCTCTCCGAGTAGTCGTTCGGGTTGTATCCCGGGTAGCTCGCCAGCGCGAGGATCTCCCCGGTGTGCGGATCGACCGCGACGACCGAACCCGCCGCGGCCTCGAACGTGCGCGCCGCGTTGCGGAGCGCGCGCTCCGCCGCGAACTGAATGCCCTGGTCGATCGTCAGGTTGACGTCGTGACCGGCGAGCGCCTGCTCGTCCTGGATGCCGTCGGCGAAGAGCAACCGGCCCGAACGATCCCGCAGGCCACGGAGCTGCTCCTGGTGGCCCTCGAGCTCCGGGTTGAGCGACAGCTCGAGACCGTCTTTGCCGTCGCCGTCGGGCGACACGAACCCGAGGAGGCTCGCGGCGAGCTCGCGCCGTGGATAAAAGCGCCGTCCCTCGCCCTCCACCGTGAGACCGGGGATCTCGCCGTCGCCTTCGGACAGGGCGCGCACCTTCTCCGTCTCTTCCGGCGTGATGTAGTGCTTGAGCCAGGTGAAGCGGCGCTTCTTGAGGATCTTCCGCTCCACGTCGGCGGGGTCGATGCCCAGGGCCTGGGCGATGCGGTTCGCCGCGTCGCGCGCGACGACGGGCACCCGCTGCGGCGGCACCGAGTGCAGCAGCTCGACCGCGTCGAGGCTCACGCTGGGCACGTCCACGCTGACGGCGAGCGCGCTGCCGTTGCGATCGTAGACGGTGCCGCGCTTCGGCGTCATGTGCAGGCGCCGCTGCCGCTGCTTCTCGGCGATGTCGCGCCAGTCCGCGCCGTCGACGATCTGAAGCGTGTACCCCGCCGACACGACGAGGCCCATCCCGAGCGCGAGCAGCCCGCACAGGATGCCCATCCGCAGACGGATGAAACGGCCGGCGTCGGTCTTGATGCGATTCACGGCGCGGGCGCCTCCTTGCGCGGCTCGCCGTCCTCGGACGGGAGCGCGACGCCGCTGCGCTCGGCAGGCGGCGGCGCGCCGGCGGAGAGGATCCGGTCCGGCGAAGGCTCGCCCATGCCGAGGACGCTGCGCGCGACCAGATCGATCCGCTCGGGCGTCTGATGGCTCGAGAGCTCGAGCTCGAGCACGCGCTTCACCTCGCGCAGGCGCCCGAGGTGCTGGTGCGCGCGCCCGAGGTCGTACCCGATCTCGATCGAGCGCATGCGCAGCGAAAGGAACACCGTGAACGCGGCGGTCGCGGCGGCGACCGCGAGCGTCCACACCACCAAGAATGGACGCGGCTTCACTCGGCGTCTCCGCGGATCTGAAAGACGTTCACCTGCGCCTCGGCGTCGCGATCGCTCTCCGGCGGGGCGCTCTCGGGGTTGCTGTCCGGCTCGTAGGATCCGTCGTCGTACGACAGGAAGCCCTCGCTGCGGCGCGCCGCGCGGAGCTTCGCGCTCCGCGCGCGCGGATTGTCGGCGAGCTCGGCGCCGCTCGCGGTGACCGGCTTCTTCGACAGCCGCTCCCACGTGGAGCGCTCGGCGAACGCGCGCTTCACGAGCCGATCCTCCAGCGAATGAAAGCTGATGATCGCGGCGACGCCTCCGATCGCGACGATCTGCGGGAGCGCGGCGAGCAGCGACTCGAGCTCGTCGAGCTCGCGATTGACGAGGATGCGCAACGCCTGGAACGTCCGCGTCGCGGGATCCATTCCGTGCTGCCGCCGCGGACCGGTGGCGCGTACGACCGCGCGCCGCAGATCGAGCGTCGTGTTGAGCTCGCCCGCTTCCAGCGCTTGCTTGATGCACCGCGCGACGCGGCGCGAGCGGTGCTCTTCGCCGTAGTGGTAGATCGCGTCGGCGAGCTCGTCCTGGGAGAGCCGTTCGATCGCTTCGAGCGCCGTCTCGCCGCTCGAAGGATCCATGCGCATGTCGAGCGGCCCCTCGAAGCGGAAGCTCATGCCGCGCGCCGCGTCGTCGAGCTGCGGCGAGCTCACGCCGAGATCGGCGATGACGCCGTCGACGGCTTCGATGCCCTCGCCGACCAGGTACTCCTCGACTTCGCTGAAGCTCGCGTGCACGACCTTCGCGCGCTCGCCGAACTCCGCGAGCCGCTGCTTTGCGACGCGCACGGCGGACGGATCGCGATCGAACGCGATGAGCCGCGCGTCGGGCGCCCGCTCGAGGAGCGCCTTCGAATGGCCGCCGCCGCCGGCGGTGACGTCGAGGTACACGCCGCCCGCGCGCGGCGCGACGGCAGCGAGCACTTCCTCGAGCATCACGGAGGTGTGCTCGAAACGCGGCGTGGGGGGGACCATCGGTGCTGCCATCGTCATATTCTGATCAGCTCCTCTACGCGTCGCATGAAGCGCTCCTGTTCCTCCGCCGGCAGCGGAGCAGTCGCGCGGTCCCAGAGGTCCTTCGACCAGAGCTCGATGACGCGTCCCATCCCGGCGACCAGCACTTCTTTGCCGAGATGCGCGCGCGCGCGGTAATCGGGGCTCACGAGCACGCGGCCGCCGCCGTCGAGCTCGCACTCGAGCGCCGCGGACACGTACATGCGCCGGAACCGAACGATGTCCGGCTCGAAGCGCGAAAGGTTATCGATCTTCTTCTCGAGCTCGGCCCAGTCCGAAAGCGGATACAGGTGCAAGCACGGGTCGAACGGAGCCGGCGTGAGCACGAGCCGCGCGTCGCCGTTCGCCACGATCGACTCGCGAAAGCGCGCCGGCAAGCTCACGCGTCCTTTCGCATCGATGGTGTGCACGAACTGCCCGCGGAACATGAATTCACGTCCAGTTCATGGGAAGAGAAGGCACTCTGACCCACTTCTTCCCACTAATGGCCCCGACCGTACGGGCTTTCCCAGCCCGCTGTCAACAACGGAGACAGCGAAATTTCCGCTGGATCGTGTGACTAAAAGCCTTACCTGAACCGATTATCACCCCTACAAGCGTACAGGTCTTATTGGTGCGGATTTGGGACGGCGTAGGCACGCGGACGGCACTTGCATCATCTGTCCAACAGTCCGCTTCTGGGGCGCGGGGACGGGAGCATCGTCCATCGAACCCAGTCCGCCTCTGGGGGAGTGGGGGATGGGAGGCATCCCCCACTCGAACCGCGACGAACCCTCCCTCGAGCGAGCAGCGCAGCCGAAGGCGAGCAGCGCAAGCGAGGGTTCCCCTCCGTACTCCGACAAAAAACCTAAAAACTCACGACGCTCACGGCGTCTCCTCGAACCAAGCCGAGAAGCCGATGCGCTTCGACGTCAGCGACGCGGCGGCACGTTGGTGCGTACCCAGTTCACTATGGATGCGAGCGGCGTGGCGGGGGGGAAGACTTTGCGGACGCCGGCGGCTTCTAGGCGCGGGACGTCGTCGTCGGGAATGATGCCGCCACCGAAGACGAC
>DASZVB010000112.1:0-111339 GCA_035547195.1 Polyangiaceae bacterium | reverse complement strand
CGATCTCGGAGGCTACGTTGGCAACCGCTCAAGCGGTCCACCCGGAACCACCATCATCGGTCGGGGACTGGAGCGAGTCCTTATGGCAGCCGAAATCTTCGGCGAACTCCGCCAGGCAGGAAAATTGAGATGAATGCCCAGCCCCAGAGGCGGACAGGGTTCGACTGTACACTCTGACGGCTGACGGCTGACGGCTGACGGCTGATGGCTGATGGCTGATGGCTGACAGCTATTTCTCCTTGCGTCCACGGAAGTGGACGATGACGGGGACGAAGTCGAAGCTGAAGGATTTTCGGATTTGGTTGGCTACGAAACGCTTGTAGCTGGCCTTCACGGCTTCGGGGGCGTTGCACATGACGACGAAGACGGGCGGAGCGGTCTCGGCTTGCGTGACGTAGTAGAGGCGAGGGGCTTTTCCGCCGTGCGTCGGCGGCGGGGTCCGTTCGAGGACCTCGCCGAAGAATCGGTTCAGCTCCGCGGTCGGGACGCGATGATGGAAGGAGCGGTACGCGGTGAGGATCGATTTCTCGAGCTCCGCGATGCCCTCGCCGGTGCGCGCGCTGAGGAGCACGGGCGTCGCCCAGGGCGCGAAATGCATGGTGTCCCGCGCGGCTTGTTCCACCTTGCGCCGCGCTTCGGCGTCGAGGAGGTCCGCCTTGGACAGGCCGATGATCACGGCGCGGCCGCGGTCGGCGGCGAGCCCCAAGAGCCGCGCGTCCTGTTCCGCGACCGGCAGCGTCGCGTCGCAGAGCAGCACCACGACGTCCGAACGCCCCACGGCGCGGATCGCGCGCATGACGCTCGCGGATTCGACTCCCGCGTCGACGCGCGCTTTCCGTCGGATGCCCGCGGTGTCGACCAGGACCGCGGGCTGCCCGGCGAGCTCGATGCGCGTGTCGACCGGATCCACCGTCGTGCCGGGGCGCGCGTCGACGATGGAGCGCTCTTCGCCGCAGAGGCGGTTGAAGAGCGACGATTTCCCGGCGTTCGGGCGGCCGACGATCGCGACGTGCGGCGGCGCGTCTTCTTCCTGCTCCTCGTGCGCCCGTGGAGGCGGCAGCAGCGCGACGAGGGCGGCCTCGAGCTCGTGCAAGCCGCGCCCGTGCGCCGCGGAAATGGCAAAAATGCGATCGACGCCGAGCGTGTAGAGGTCGTTCGCGAGCAGCGCCTTGTGCTTGTCGTCCGCCTTGTTGGCGGCGTAGAGCACCGGCTTCTGCGAGCGCCGCAAGAGCGCCACCGCTTCGCGATCCGCGGGCGTCGGCGCCGCGGTGCCGTCGAGCACGCACAGGATCGCGTCGGCTTCTTCGATGGCCGCCTCGACGTGACGCACGATGCCGGCGCTCAGAGGATCCTTCGTGTGCGGATCGAAGCCGCCGGTGTCGATGAGCGTGACGTCGCGGCCGTGCAGGTGCGCGTCGGCGTAGTGACGTTCGCGCGTGACGCCGGGCTCGTCGTACACGATGGCCAGATCCTGACCCGCGAAGCGGTTGAACAGCGTGCTCTTGCCGACGTTGGGGCGGCCCACGATCGCGACGATCGGCGTCACGCCGGCTCTCCGCCGTCGCCTTTGGGCGGCTCGTCGTAGCCGAGCTCGGCGAGCTTGCGCGGGACGCTCTTCCACCGTGGCGTGACGCGCACGAAGAGCTCGAGGTGCACCTTCCTGCCGAGCAGCTCTTCGAGCCGCTTGCGCGAGCCGATACCGAGCTCCTTGATCTGCGCGCCGCCCTTGCCGACGAGGATGGCCCGCTGGCCTTCCTTCTCCACGTGGATCGTCGCCTTGATGACCACGACCTTCGACGTCTCGCTGACTTCTTCGACGGACACGGCGACGGCGTGCGGCACTTCGCCTTCCGTGGCGATCATCACTTGCTCGCGCACGTACTCGCGCACGAAGAACGACGTCGGACGGTCGGTCAGCGTCGACTCGTCGTAGCCGGCGTTGCCCTCGGGCAGCACCTTGACGATCTCTTCGAGGACGCGCTCCACGCCGTCTTGCGCGCGCGCGCTCACCGGCACCAGCGCCGCGAAGGAGCGCGCGTCGTTCAGCGCGGCGAGCATCGGCAAGAGCCGCGACTTGTCGCGGAGCAGATCCACCTTGTTGACGACGGCGATGACGATCGCGTCGCCCGCCATGTCGCGGACGAGCTCCAGGTCTTCGGCCAAGAGCGGCTCTTTTTCCGCCTGCTCGCGCGAGACGGTGAGCGACGTCACGTCGGTCATGAAGACGACCACGTCGGTCGACCGGGCCGCGCCGCGCGCCGTCGCGTTCATGCGGCGGCCGAGCTCCGTCCGCGGCCGATGCAGCCCGGGGGTGTCGACGAACGCGATCTGCGCGTCCGGCCGGTGCACCACGCCGAGGAGAGCGTCGCGCGTGGTCTGCGGGCGCGGCGAGACGATCGCCAGGGGCTCGCCGAGCGCCGCGTTCAGAAACGTCGATTTTCCGACGTTCGTGCGGCCGACGAGGGCCACCGTACCGAATCTCATGAGCCTTTCCGTGTAGCACGTCCCGCGGTATGGCGGTTCCGCTCGGATCGAGCCGTCGCCCGATTCGGCCCTGCTCCGGGTGAAGGCCGAATCCGGCTGGCCTTGGCTCGAGGTCTGGTCACCGCCACGGACTTTCTCGAGCAGCTCAACTGCGTTTCGCTGTAGTGTCCGCGCTCGTTCGGCCCGTCATGACCGAAAACGTTCCCGACCGCATTCCCCTCGCTTCCGCGGCAGGCGAGCTCGTCGCGACGCCGCTGTCGGCTCCCCCCGCTCCCGCGGACTCGGAGTCGGCCTTCGAAGACGAGCGGATCGTGCCGGACCCGAACGCCGCGGGCTCGCGCTGGGCCCTTCCCATTTTCGGAGCGGCGCTCGCGCTCGCGAGCCTCTTCGGCACGATCACCCTGAGCGGTATCTGGGAGCCGTACGAGCTCAACGTCGCCGATCTCGCCCGGCGCATCGCCGTCACCCTCTTCGGCGGCAAAAACCTCGTCATCGAGGGTGGAACCAACTACGTCCCCACCGCCGGCGAGCTCGGCAAGGGCGAGCTCCCGTTCACGTCCATCGCCCTCGGGCTTCGGGTGTTCGGGCTCCACGAATGGGCTGGGCGGCTCCCGATGGCGCTCTGGGGGCTCGTCGGCGTCGTGGCGACGTATTTCCTCGTCGCGCGGCTCGTCGATCGCATCGCGGCGGTGTTCGCGGTCGTCGTGCTCTCGACCACGCCGCTCTACTTCCTCGCGGCGCGCACCATGCTCGGCGACATCGTCACGATGTCCGGGCTCGCCGTCGCCGTCGCGGGCCTCTCCATCGCGGTGTTCGACGATCGCCCGGGAGCTCTCGGACGGTCCGGGTGGGCGCTCTTCGGCGCGCTCGGGATGGCCGCGGGGTTCGGCTCGCGCGGCGTACTGCTCGGCGTGGCCTTGCCGGCCGTCTCCGTCGGGCTCGCGTGGCTGCTCCGGCGCGGCGCGGGCAGCGTGGATCGGCTCGGCGGCATTTTCGCCGTGCTCACGCTGCTGCTCGGCGCCGTCACGGTCTTCGTCGGCGTCCGCGCGCTCATTACCGTCCCGGATCACGAATTTTCGCGCCTCCTCGGCACGACGATCGACCGCCACAAGATCGCGCAGACCCACGACGTCATGGTGCTCGAGCTGGGGCACGCGCTGTTCCCGTGGAGCGCCGTGGCGCCGTTCGCGCTCGGACGGATGCTGCGCGCCCCCATCGGCGTCGAAGGCGCCGCTCGCGAGCGGGAGGCGAGCGGCAGCGTCACCTTCGCGATCGTGGCGATCCTCTGCTTCGGCGCCTATACGGCGATCGCGCCGCTGCTCGGCGTTCTGCCGTTCTCGGGTGTTTGCGTGCTCGCGGCGGCGATCGCCGTCATGCTCCGTGACTTCGAACGCGGCGCTCCGGGCTCCAGAACGCTCGCGCTCGGGGTCGCCGCGCTCCTCGTGTTGTTCCTCGGCGACTTCAATAACTTCCCGGAAAAAGGCCTCAGCGCCTTCGTGGTGGACGGCGCAAAGTTTCCCGAGAGCTTCAAGGAGAAGGGATTCAAGGTCCTCGCCGCCGGGACCCTTGCTGCGGCCGCGCTGTTCGCCCTCTTCTTCATCGAACGCGACGAGGGACAGCGCGTGTTCCGGGGCGACGAGCACCGTCGCTACTACGCCGCGCTCCGCGGCTCGTACGACGGCAACGTCGCGTTCGGGCTCATGGCGCTGGAAGTCTCGTTGGTCGGGCTCGCGGCGGCGACCGTCATCAGCGACCGCTACACGCACTGGCAGCAGATCGAGTCGATGGCGCTGCCGGTGCGGCAGATCGCGAAGGCGGGCTTTCTCGGCTTGCCGATCCTCGTCGCGCTTCCGAGCATCGTGATGCTCGTGAGAGACGCGGTCCGCGTCGCTCTCCGCAAGCTCCATGTGACTCGCGGGGCGGCCGCGCTCCTCGCCGTGGCGGCCTTCGGCGCCGCGCTGTCGTTCGGCTACTATCCGCTCCTCGCACGTCAGATATCGCCGAAAGAGGTGTTCGACTCGTATCAGCGCCTCGCGCGTCCGGGGGAGAGCCTCGGCATGATGAGCGCGGGCGGCGGCTCGGCGAGCGCTCGGTACTACGCGCGCGGGGACGTGCGCACGTTCGCGAGCACGATCGAGGCGTTCAACTGGCTCGTCGAGCGGGACGATCAGCGGCGATGGCTCGTCGTGCGTGCGAACGACATCGCTCAGATGAACGCGCAGTTTCGCGCGCACCGTTCGCCGCCGAAGAACCTCCCGGTGCTCGACGCGCGGTCCAGCGAGATCTTGCTCGTCTCGAACCAGCTCAAGCCCGGGGAGAAGAACCAGAATCCCTTCGCGCGCTGGGTGCTCGAGTCGAAGCCCGTGCCCCAGCGGCCGCTCGACATCGACTTCAACGGGCAGCTGCACGGGCTCGGCTGGGGAGTGACCACACCCGACGGGCAGCCGGTGACGTTCGTCCGCGCCGGTAAGCCCTACGTGTTCCACTTCTACTACGAGGTCACGCGCCCGATCTCGGGTGAGTGGCAGACCTTCATCCACGTAGATGGTTATCAGCGTCGCTACAACGGCGACCACGACACGCTCGAGGGCAAGTACCCGTTTTACCTGTGGCATCCAGGTGACTTCATCGAGGACATTCACCCATTCGAGCTCGAGCCGAATTTCACCGGCGGCACGTACACGCTCTTCTTCGGCCTGTTCCGCGGGGAGCAGCGGCTCGAAGTAAAGCGCGGTGCGGCAGAGGACAACCGCGTGAACGGCGGCCCGCTAGAAGTCCGCTGACCCGGCCGAGAATTCGTCGTGTGCTGAATTCGGACAGTGACACGCGGTCGATGCAGGGTTAAGCCCCCTTGGGTGAAGGACCGTCTTCCCGACGAACTCTCGGATCTCGACTCGCCGGATGATCCGGAGAACCGGCGCAACGCAGATCGGTTCGCGGTGGCGTGGTCGGTGGATTGCGAGACCGAGGACACGTTCCTCTACGCGTCCATCCGCAACATCTCCGAGCTCGGCATCTTCGTGGCGACGCGCGAGCCGCTGCCCATTGGAACGCGCGTCACGCTGCGCTTCGCGCCGCCGAGTCTGGACGAAGCGTTCGTCCTCGGCGGCATCGTCCAGTGGATCAACCCGGTGCGCCTGCTCTCCGAGAATCGCAACCCCGGCATGGGCATCCGCTTCGTCGAGCTGATGCCCGCCGACCGAGAACGCCTCGTCGAAGCCATCCGCACCATCGCCTACGTCAGAGACGCACCGAACTGATCGTATCGGAGCGTGCTATCGGTCGGCGGCGATTTTCGACCTACAAGGGGCGAGAGAAAGCGCCAGGGCCGCGAAGAGCGCCAAGGCCGCTAGGATTTTTGGGGTGGAGCGTCGTTACAACGACGGTCTGAGCCGCTGAGTGGACCCCCAAATCCCTTTGCGGCCTTGGCGCTCTTTGCGGCCTTGGCGCTAAAAATGAATGCACCAGGTCGCTCCAACATGACAAGATCAGTGGTCGCTTCCTAGTTGCGAGGCGTCGTTACGGTGACGGCTTGGACGCTGCCGGCTTTGCCGGTTTCGCGGCGGGCTCTGCCGGGGCGGACTCTGCGACGCGGGCGGTGCTCTCCGGCAAGATGGATAGGGCGCGACGCGCCGCTTCGCCGTAGGTCGCGTTGTTGACGAGCAGTCGATAGCTTCGGCGTGCCGCGTCGACGCGTCCGAGGCGCTGATAGCATTGGGCGGCCGCGAAGCGAGCCGCGTCGACTTCGCCCGCGGAGTGCGCGCCCGCGGACGCGAGGATCGACTCGTAGCGCGGCAGATCCGTGTCGCAGCCTGCCGACGCGCCGCCGGTCGCGCTGCCCTCCTCCGTCTTCGCCGCGGCACCGCCGGCGACGGCTCCGGGTGCAGCCTCCGCCGCGGCGACGTCGTCGGTCGGGCTGCCGCCGAGCTCGTCGGCCGGCGCGGGCTGATTCTCCGGCGGGGGCGCCGCGGCGACGGCCGACGTCTTTTCCGACTGGGTGGCAGCGGGACGCGGGCTCGGCGCGACGTCGCCCTTCGGCGCTTCGGCGCGGCTGCGAGCCGCGCGCGGCTGCTCGGCTGCGGGCGCGGGGAGCGGCTCTGCCGCGACGGGCGGCGCCGCTCGTCGCGGCACCGGGACCACGGTCACCGAATCTTTCTCCGATTCCGGCACGCCGCGTTCCGTCACTTGCACCGAGCTCGGCGCGCCCGGCTTCACCCGCAGCAAGAGCAGGCTCGACCCGACCATGAGAAGGAGAACCGCGGCCATCCCGAGCTGCGGCCGCATGGCGTAGCTCGCGGCGATGGAGACGAAACTGCCGAAGCGCTGGCGGAGCGGGCGCTCGCGCCGCGCGCTCTCTTCGGCTTGCAGGATGCGCTCTTCGAGATCCGACGGCGGTTCGACGAGCGGCAGCGCGCCCACCTCGCGGGTTGCCCGAAGCTCGGAGTACAGCGCCTTCGCGCGGCCGGATTGCTCGGTATGACGGATCGCGGAGGCTCGCGTCAGCTCGTCGAGCTCCTCATAGAGGAGGTCGAGGACGACCTTGTCGAACTTCTCTGCGTCCACGTGATTCGATCCGGCGGCGCTACCTGAGCGCGCGCGCGTACTCCTCGAATTCGGAGAGGGCGAGCCGAAGGCGCTCGAGGGCGTAGCGCATCCGGCTCTTCACCGTGTTTTCCGGTACGCCGGTGACCTGGGCGATCTCCGCGAACGGCAGGTTCGCGACTTCGCGCAGCAAAAATACCTCGCGCTGATCCTCGGGCAACGCCTCTACCGCGACGACGATGGATTTCCGCATCACCGTCCATTCCGCTGCGCGGCCGACGTCGCCCTCGGGCCGCGGGTCGGGAAGGACTTCCAGCATCGGCCTCGCGTCGCCGCCGTCGTTCGTCGGCGCTTCGAGCGACGGATGCCGGCGCAGCTTCATTTTGCGTCCGTGATCGATGCAGAGGTTTCGCGCGATCGTATAAAGCCACGTCGTGAAGCGCGCTTCGTGCTTGAACTCCGCGGCGCGCTGGACGACGCGCAAGAACGCCTCTTGGGTGATGTCCTCGGCAGCGCTCGCGGACCTGAGGTGTCGCAGCACGAAGTTGTAGAGCGGCGTCTTGTGGCGACGCACGAGCTCGCCGAACGCGCGCCGATCGCCGCGCTGATAGCGCAGCATGAGCGCTTCGTCAGCAGCAACGCTCGGAACGTCCGCCACGGCTCAATCCTCTGCGGAGCCGAGGGGGAACGGCTTGCGAGCCCTCTTGATGTGGATGGTCCGGGCCTGCATCGGCGCCCTGCTTGCCCTTGCGACGCCGCACGGGCCGGCGCGCGAAGGGGGTGAGTACTTTGCCAGGAAACAATGGCGTGAGCGAGAGCCGCGCGCAGAAATTGCTGCGAATTGCCACAGCGCCCGCGCCGCCCAGCGCTACCGCGGCGCCGAGATTCGTCGCGCTTCGACCCGCTCGGCCGCGACAGACTCGGCCTGCGAACGGCGCGACGACTCGACCCCGACGACTTGGTTCGCGGACTCACGCTCATTCGACGCGCCACTCGACGAAGGGGTCTACGTCGATCGAAATTGAAGTGATGGGGGATGTTTCCCCCATCACTTCTTCGATTGCGCCAGACGCGCTGCATCCTGGTAAAGTTGCGGTCGTGAAATCGGGTCGGCTGTGGCCGCCTCGAGCAGCGTTCGGCACAGGGTAACTTTACTAACTGACGGAGAGGGTTCGGTGATGAGACTTCGAAATGCCGCGCGAGGGATGCTTGCATCGCTTTTGTGGGTGTCCGTGGCGTCTGCGCAGGCAACGTCGACGAGCGGTGCATCCGCGAAAGCTCCTGGTGCATCGGCGTCTGTCGGTGGGTCCGTCGCGGTTCCAGGCGCGAGCGCTTCGGCGGGCGCCAACTCCGCGAAAGCGCCGGGGACTGCGGCTTCGGCGGGCGCCACGACGCAGGGCGCAACCAGCGCTCCCGTCGCCGGGCCCGCGACGAGCGCGGCGCCACCGACGACTTCGACGCCGACTTCCGCCGCCGGCGGCGCGGCAGCAGCGACTGCTGCGCCCATCGACGGCTCCACGTACGCCGTTCGGTTGCGTGATCTCGAGTCGCGCGTCGACGAGCTGAAGGAGCAGATCCGGCGCAGTCACACGCGTCTCAGCTTGCTCAGCGACACGATCCTCTCCGCCGGCGTGGGCGGCGCGCGCGCCGAGATTCGATTTCAGAACGACATGAGCAGCGCCTTCCGGCTGACGCGTGCGCTCTTCGTGCTCGACGGCGCGGTGCAATACAACAAGGCCGACGACACGGGAGCGCTCGCCTCTCAAACGGAGATCCCCATCTTCAGCGGCTCGATCGCGCCGGGGGATCACACGCTGCAGGTGCTCGTGCAGCTGCGCGGGCACGGCTACGGCGTCTTCTCGTATCTCCGTGGCTACAAGTTCGAGGTGAAGTCGAGCCATGCCTTCACCGTGACGGAAGGCAAGGCGATCGACCTGCAGGCAATCGCCTGGGAGAAGGGCGGCGTCACGACGCCTCTCGAGCAGCGCCCCGCGGTTCGTTACGTCGAGAAGCTACGCAGCGGCATCGGGGAGGGCGACACGGGCGCCGCGCCCGCCGAGTCCGCGCCGGCGGCCCCCGCCGCCGCACCCGCCGCGGGCGCGTCCGGTAGCATCTCCATCGGCGCAGGATCAAAATGACGAAAATAAATGGCGCCCGTGGCGGGGCGCTCGCGGCAGCGCTCCTCGGCTTCTTGTCGTCGGTGAACGCCTACGCGATCGACGCGTCCGAGGCGCGCGGCAAGGCCGAGACCGCGATTCGCGGCGCCGACGCCGACACCGGCTCGATCCAGGACGCGATCAACAAAGCCAAGCGCGTCGACGAGACGCCGGAGAAGCGCATCGTCGCCGGCGAGCTCCTGATGCGGACGGGTGACTACGACAGAGCCATCTACGTGCTGTCGCAGGTGCTCGAGCTGCACCGTCGCGGACAGGTGACGGAGCCGTCCTATGCCGACGCGCTCTTCCTCATCGGCGAGACCTACTTCAAGGACGACCAGCCGCTCGCGGCGGCGCGCCATTACCGCGAGCTCGTCGACAAGGGTTTTCAGCCTCCGTTCGACAGCTACGTCGGGCGCTCGCTCAGCCGGCTCGTGGACGTCTCGATCCGGACCCAGCACACCGACGTGCTCGACTACGTGTTCACGAAGCTCGCGCAGCTGCCGCCGTCGGACGCGAGCGGTTCGCTGCAATACGCGCGCGGCAAGGCGTACATCGCTCGGGGCGATCTGACGAGCGCTCGCGGCGCGCTCGACAGCGTCGCCACCACGAGCGACTGGGCGCATCAGGCCGGCTACCTGAAGGGCGTCGTCGCCTTGAAAGAGGCGCTCGCGAAGGCGCCGCCGTCGTCGAACGGCGCGGCGGGCGCGGCCGGAGCGACCGCTACGACAACCCCAGTTGCCGGAGCCGCGCCGGCTGACACCGCGGGCGGCCCGCAAGCGGCGGAGCGGTTCGCCGCGGCCATCGATCAGTTCCACAAGGTGACGCAGCTCCCGGCGGACACCGACGCGCACCGCCACGTGATCGATCTCGCGTGGATGGCCATCGGGCGGCTCTTCTACGAGACGGAGAATTACCTCGACGCCGCGGAGGCCTACAGTCACGTGGACCGTGGTTCGCCCGAGTTCGCGGACATGCTCTACGAGCTCGCGTGGGTGTACGTGCGCCTCGGAGACAATCAACGCGCCCAGCGCGCGCTGGAAGTGCTGAGCGTCACCTCGCCGGGAAGTCTCCATTTGGCCGACGGCTCGCTCCTCCGCGCGGACCTGATGCTCCGCTCCGGCATGTTCGAGCGGGCCCTCGAGCTCTACGAGAGCGTGCGACAAGAATTCGACCCGATGCGGCAGAAGGTCGACACGTTCCTCACGACCACGACCGACCCCACCGCGTACTACGATCGGCTCGTCGAGGAGCAGGTCGACGACGAGACTTCCGGCATTCCATCGGTCGTCTTGAGCTGGGTGCGCGAGGCGGCGGAGGACGACCGGGTCTTCGGGGTCATCGACGACGTGACCCGTTCGCGTGACCTCATCAAGAAGTCGCGGGATCTGGTGCGCAAGCTGACGGCCGTGCTGTCGTCGCCCACCCGCGCCCGCGCGTTTCCGGATCTGAAGGCCGGGCTCGAGAGGGCCCTCGGGCTCTTGAACCGCGTCGCCCTGGCGCGCCGCACGCTCGCCATGGGCCTCGACAGCGTGAGCGACGCTCCCCAGCCGGGTGAGACGGGGACGATCCGCGCCCAGCGCCAGCAGCTCATGCAGCGGCTCGGGTGGCTGCCGGTGACCGACGGCGATTTCCTTCGGCGCGAAGCGTCGGGCGAGCGCCAATGGAATCAGGTTTCGCAGAAGCTCCAGGGGCTCACCATCGAGGCCGACAAGCTGCAGGCGATGGTGAACGCGCTGCGCCGCGTTCTCGCGGACGCGGACAAGCAGGGAGTCTCGAAGGACGCGGCGTCGCGGCAGCGGCTGGCCGCCGAGCTCGAAGCGAACGAGCGCGATCTGAAGACGTACCGCGATCGCATCGCGGCTTATCGCGAAGCGGTCGAGATGGGCCGAGTCCAGATCGGCTTCGGGGATCAACGTTACGCGGACGACGACGACGTCCGGGCGCGGTTCCGCGAGCTGCTCGCGCGCGAAGTACAGCTCGCCGCCGCGGGGCAAGCCGACGCCGACACGGCGGCGTACGCGCGCAGCATCAGCGGGCTGCTCGCCAGCGCCGACGCGGTCGACACGCGAGTCGAAGGCATGCGGCGCGACCTGGAGGCGAAGGTGAAAGCCGGCGCCGAGGAGCTGCAGCGACAGGTCGACGCCGAAGCCGAGAACATCCGCGTCTACGCCGATCGGCTCGACACGCTGGATCAGAACGCGCGCCTGCTGGTGGGCGAAGTGGCGATGAAGAACTTCGGGCTGGTCCGCGATCGCTTGAAGAGCATCGTTCTCCGCGCCGACGTCGGCATCGTCCAGCAGGCGTGGGAGACACGCGAAGAGCAACGATTCAGGGTCCGCGACCTGCAGAGGGAGCGCGCTCGCGAGGAACAGAACTTGAACGACGAGCTTCGTGAAGTGCTCGACGACGCGGGAGGCCAGCAGTGACCGCCCGGTACAAGAGCCCGCTCGCCTCTCTCCTGGTGCTCGCGATGGCGAGCGGTTCGTTGGCGCAGACGCTTCCTTCGGCGAAGCCGGCGACGTCCGCGTCCGCCGGCGCTATTGCCAAGACGCCCGCGCCCGCCGGTTCGGCGGCGACGACGAAGGGCGCCCCGTCGGTGGCCTCGAGCGCTTCGGCGGCTTCGCCCACGACGCCGGTGGGCTCCGCGCTGCCCCCCGTCTCGACGACCGCGCCCGCCGCGTCGGCGATGCCCGCGTCCCCGGGGAACGTGACGACGGGAGGGGCCGGGGCCGGAGCCGGCGCCGCGCCGTCTCTCGCTCCCCCTGCGACGCTCGCCAAGATGACGCCGCGGCGTACTGCTCCGACGCTGCCGCCGCCGACTCCCCAGCAGCTCCAGTCGCTCGCGCAGCTCCAGCAAGAGCTCGGGGAGTATCAGGCCTCCGCCAAGGACTACCGCAGCACGCTCACGATGATCGTGCGGCACCACTACGACGAGAAGCGACGGCGCGTCCTCAGCACGCTCGATCACGAGATCGACGTCGAACAGAAGGGGCTCACCGCCGCTCGCGACGAGGCGATCCGCCGGCTCGAGAAGTTCATCGACACGTACAGCGGCGCGAACGCCAACGCCGAAGCCACGCCGGACGCGATGTACCGGCTCGCCGCGCTGTACGAAGAGCGCGCCCGCGCCGACTTCGAGGGCGACCTGTCGAAGACGCTGAAGCCGGCGATCGATCTCTATCGCCGCATCATCCGCGAATATCCGAAGTACGAGGAGATCGCGGGCGTCTACTACTTCCTCGGGCACGCTTACACCGATTCGTCGCGTCTCATCGAGGGCCAGCAGGCGTGGCGCGCCCTCGTGTGCAACAACCGCTACACCGTCACCGACGACCCGAACGACTCCGACAAGATCGCGATCCAGCACCTGCCGCAAGATCACGACGAGAAGTTCTGGAACGACTGGTACAATCGCCACCCCGTTCCGCTCGATCAGGTCGGCGTCGGCCGGCGCAAGGGCAAGGCACCGGCGGCGGCGCCCGCGCCCGCAGCGAAAGCGAAGACGACCAGCAAGTCGTCGGGGCTCGCGCGCGACAACGACGAGCTTCGCTACGACAATCCGTACCCCGACACGTGCGAGCCCGTTCCGCAGCACGTCGACCCGGGCGAGGAGCCGAAGTACGTCGCCGAGATCTGGTGGCAGATCGGAAACTACCACTTCGACCAGATCGACGTCTCCGGCGGTCCCTACGAGCTCAATCGCGCGATGAGCGCGTACGAGCACTCGATGAAGTACGAGAAGCCGCCGCTGTACGGCGTCGCCATGTACAAGCGCGCGTGGACCTACTTCAAGCAGCAGCGCTACAAGACCGCGGTGCAGTGGTTCGTGAACCTGCTCCACTACGCCGACGATCAAGAGGCGAAGACCGGCGACCCCGGCGCGGACTTCCGGCAAGAGGCGTACACGTACATCGCCGGCTCGCTGACTTACGTGGACTTCGACGGACCCGCCGCGGATCTGCCGAACATTCCGCGCAACGACGTCCTCGACGTGGAGACGAACCCCGTCGTCGCCGAGGACAAGATGCGCATCGCGATCGACCGCGTCCAAGATCCGGCGTTGATCCCGCAGGACAAGAAGTGGACGGTCGAGATCTACAAGGCGCTCGCGCAAGAGTTCATCGAGATCACGCAGAACCGAAACGCGATCGCGGTGCTCGAGCTCACGCTGAAGAAGTTCCCGATGGATCGGGACGCGCCGAAGATGCAAAACAAGGTGGCCGAGCTGTACGACCAGCTCGCGCGGCTCGCGCCGGACGGCTCCGCGGTGAAGACCGAGTACGCCGGCAAGGCCCTCGAAGCGCGCACGAAGCTCGCCGCGTACGTCGGCACGACGCCCTGGACCGACGCCAACCGCGACGACCCGGAGGCGCTCGCCGCCGCCGAGGAGCTCGTGAAGAACGGTCTGCAGCGAGCGGCCGCGGACCACACGAACTTCGCCCGCAACTACTTCCAGCGCGCCAAGGAGCTCACCGACGAGGGCGAGCAGCGCGCGCTCATCGAGAAGGCCGTCGCCGAGTACCGCCTCGCCGAGACGGGTTGGCAGGCGTACCTCGAGCAGGATCCGACGGCGCTCGACTCCTACGAGAGCCGCTTCTGGCTCGCCGACGCGCGCTACTGGGTCGTCGTCCTGCAGATCGCGCTCGGACGCACGCCGACGCCGCAGGAGATCCAGCGCGCGAAGGACGCCGCGACGGACGTCCGCGACTCGAACGAAGACGACAAATACCTGCAGCCGGCCGCGTACTACCTCGTCAGCATTTCCGAGAAGGTGCTCGAGGACAAGTACCGGCAGTTTCAGGCTTCCGGCGGCGCGGCGGGCATCGAGAAGCGCGACGAGGTGAAGTTCACCGGCGACGGCGAGAACCGCAAGGTGGTGTCCGATCCGATGCCCCCGGAGGTGCTCGACGCGATCAAGGCGCGCGACGAATACAACGCGCGCATCCCCGTGGATCGCGATCCGGAGAAGAACGGGCTCCTCTACGCCTTCCAGGCCGCGGACTACTACTTCGTCTACGGCCACTTCCCCGAGGCGCGCGCCCGTTACCAGCCGCTCTACGACCAGTACTGTGGTCAGAATGAGTGGGGCTACAAGGCGTGGGAGAAGCTCATCAGCATGAGCAACTTCGAGGGCAACGCGGCGCAGAGCCGAAAGCTCGCCGAGGGCAAGAGCTGCGCCTACAACGAGGACTCGAAGGCCGCCGAAGAGGCGCTGCGCAAGCCCGTCATCCAGGGCGTCGCGTACCTCGACGCGCAGACGCTGTACAAGCAGGCCGAGGCGATGCCCGACGGCCCCGAGCGCCAGAAGAAGTGGCGCCAGGCCGCGGCGGCGTACAAGGTCGCGCTCGACGCCGCGCCAGGGCGCGACGAAGCGCCCGAGGCGGCGATGAACGGCGCGTACGCCTACAAGCAGGTCGGCGAGTACGACAAGGCCATCGCGATGTACGAGCTCTTCATCGCGCAGTACGGCAGCGAGAATAAGCTCGACCAGCTGCAGCACGGCGATCCGAAGGCGCAGCCCCCCGTCGCCGCCGACCCGAAGAAGTACGAAGACCGCGTGAAGTTCTTGAAGATGGCCTACGACGCCCTCGCGAACGCGCGCGTTCTCTTCTTCGACTACCCGAAAGCGGCGGAGACGTTCGACACCATCAGCCGAAACACGCACTTCCCGCCGGATCAGCAGCGCGCGGCGGCGCGTCAGGCGCTCAGCCTCTACGCGAGCCTCGGCGACACCGGCGGCATGATGCGCGCGCGGGAGCGGTTCCAGGGGCTCGGCGCCTCTCCGAAGGAGAAGGCCGAGGCGGATTTCATCGTCGCGAGCGCGGACATGAAGAAGTGGGACGAGTTCTCGCCGGACACCGGCGCGAACGAAGCGGCCCGCAGACGCGCCGAGGCGTCGATGCAGACGTACTACGACAAGAACAAGAACAACGACGCCGCCGCGCAGTACGTCGTGCAGGCCGCTTACAACGTGGCCAAGTCACAGCGCGCAGCGCACTCGAACAAGGTCGACGAGGCCTGGCAGAATACGATCCGCGCCTTCGACAGATACAAGGCGGTCGCTCCGAAGGCGAAGGACGGCTCGAACAGCGCCGTCGGTTCGCCCGAGGCGGGCATGGCGGCGGAGGGCGCGTTCACGCTGCTCGACCAGGACATCCACAACTCGTTCGACTACGAGACGGGCCACCACCACTACAAGGGCACCGCCGTGGAGGTCATCAAGAACTACCAGGGCGACGCGGTCGAAGCGAAGAAGTGGTACGACAAGCTTCAAGGCGTCGTCGACACGTACGCCTCGCCGGAGTGGGCGGCGGCGGCGATCGCGCGCCAGGGGTCGCTCTACGATTCGCTGCGAACGGGTCTCTACGAGACGCGGCCGCCCGCGCTCATCATGTTCGACGCGAAGACCGAGAAGCTGCTCCACATGGCGGAGAACAGCGACAACCCCGACCTGCAAGAGAAGGCGGACGCCGCGCGTACGAACGTCCAGAACGCCTGGCGTGACAAGCGCGAGCAAGAGCTGAACAGCGCCGACCAGATCATGATCGACAGGTACGGAAACGCGGTCATGCTCGCGCGCCGCTACAACGTCTCGAACGCGGCGATCGTGCACGCCACCCAGCGCTTGGCGTTCTTCACCGACGTCATCGGCGAGGCGAAGCTGCCGCAGTACGCCTCGCGCGTGAAGGACTTGAACTACACGCCCGGGATGTTCCTGCGGATGCGTCCGGGTCTCGACTCGGCGCCGCCTTCGAACGGAACTCCCGCGCCGCTCCCGGTGTTGCCGCAATGAGAGAGGGAATCATGTCGAAGCTTTCGTTCGCCGCGGTCTTCGTCGCCGCCGTCGCCACGACGGCGTGCGGGGGCGGCGCGTCGTCGCAGATGGAGGCGAAGACGCCCGAGTCCACGGCGGGCGCGCCGGCGCCGGCTCAGCAGACGGCGACGAATCAAGCGGGGCAGCAGTACGCGACCGCCGAAGCGCCGAGCCCGAACGCCCCGGAGCAATCGAACCGACCGAAGATGAACGCCGCCGCGCAGCAGGCGTATCAGGCGGGGCTCCAGGCGTTCCAGTCCGGGGATCTGCAGGGCGCGAAGACGCAGTTCACGCGGGCCGTGGACGCCGATCCGAACGCGTACCAGGCGCAGTTCTCGCTCGGCGTGGTGCAAGAACGGCTCGGGTCGAAATCCGCAGCGCTTTCCGCATACCGCGCGTCCTACGGCGTCGTGAAGGACTACGAGCCGGCGATCGCCGCGTACGCGCTGCTCCTCGCGCACACCGGGGACGCGAGCGAAGCGGAGGATTTCCTGAATCGCGAGCGCGCCATCCTGCCGTCGAGCGCCGCCGTCCTCGCTGCGCTCGCGGAGGTGAAGTCCGTCGAGAAGGACTCGGCGTCGGCGCAGCAGCTCGCTCAGGAGGCGCTGAAGAAGAACCCGGATTACCGCCCGGCGATGGTCACGCTGGCGCGCGATCACTACCGGAATCGAAGGCTGGATCTCGCGCTGTACACGCTGACGGCGATCCTCGACGGCTACGGCCCCGAGAATCCGCCGCGCGACAAGGACAACGCCGAGGCGCTCCTTCTACGGGGCCTCATCTACAAGGAGCAAGGCAAGCGGCGCGAAGCGTTCGCCGACTTCAAGCGAGCGGTCGAGCTGAGGCCGGATCTGGTGGAGGCTCGGCTGAATCTCGCGAAGTACATGCTCGAGGCGGGCAACGCGACCGAGGCCGTGCCGATCCTCGAAGGCGCGCTCAATTACGACGCTTCGAATCCGCTCGTGCACCTGAATCTCGGGGACGGCTACCGGCTCCAAGGGCGTCCGGCGGACGCGTTGAAGCATTTGCAGTGGGTGCTGAGCAAGGACAGCACCATCGCCGAGGCGCACTATAACCTCGGGCTCCTGTACCTCTTCTCGACGAACGTTCCGGGGACGACGCCGACCTCGGCCATCGACAAAGCGATCGCCGAGCTCGAGCTCTTCAAGTCGATGCGGCCGCGAGCGAAAGCCGGCGCCGGCGACGACGCGGACGAGCTTCTGAGCCGCGCGAAGAACAAGAAGGCGATCTTGCAGGCAGAAGCAGCGGCTCCGCCTCCGGATGCGCAGCCCGCGGCGCCCGCCGCCGGAGGCACAGCGCCAGCCGGAGGCGCCCCCGGACAGAAGAGCGGCGGGACGACCCCGCCGAACGGCGGCATGGTGCCCGCTGGCGGCACGAAGACGACGACTCCTCCCACCAGCTCAGGTCCCGGCGCCGCGCCGCCTCCGCTGACGGGTGGCGGCGCTCAAACCGGCGGCGCCGCAGCTCCGTCCGGCGGCGCGGGATCCAAGGCGTCATTCCCCAGCAAGTGAGAACCTGACATGTCTCATCGCGTTTCACTATTCGCCGTCGGTATCGCCTTCGCGCTGTTGCCGGGCACGGCGTGGGCACAAGCCAAGGGCCGCGTCGTCACGATCAGCGAAGTGACCATCGTCGGTCGCGTTCAAAAGCCGATCGCGGCGGTCGACGTCAGCCGCATCCAGCCGAAGCTCACGCTCGCCGAGCTACGTCAGCCGTTCCTCGAGCGCATCGAAAAAGCGATCTCGCGCGATCCGTTCTGATCGGTGTTCGGCGTTGCGCTCGTCGCGGCGGCAGGGACGGTTGCCGTCGCGGTTTGTGCGCGGGCGTGGTTCCGACAAAGGCTCCTTTCGCCGGGCGACGTCGCGGCGCTCGAAAGCGTCTTTCGCGGCGCTGACGACGCGAAGGTAGAAGCGGCGGTGCGGCGCGCTTTCCCCGATGCCGCCGACGCGATGCTTCGGGGGCGCACCTCGGACACGGAGGAGGTGCGGCTGGCTGGAGCGGCGGCGCTCGACGAGTGCCTCGGCGATCTGGATGGAGAGCTCGCCGCGCACGAAGGGATCGCCCCGGGCGCGATCCGGGTCGCGTTGCTGTCGGCGGGCCTCGGCGCCATCGTGGAGCTCGCGGGCGACTTCGAGCGGTTGCCGGCCGCGTTGTGTGCGGCCGTGCTCGGTGTAGGTGCGGCGGCGGTGTGCTTCGAGCTGGGACGGAACATGACCCGACGGGCGACCGAGCTTCGGCGCGACTGGGACCGGGTCGCCGGCTCGGCCGCCGCACGGCTCGGCCTCGTAGACACCGCGGCTTCTGCGGCGGGCGCGCCTGGACGGCGGGGTGACCGGGACCAAAGGCGGAGCCGCCGGCGCGGGTCGTAGCTGCGGGCCGTGTGCCGAGCGCGGCCGAAAATTCCATGGCTTGTGCGTGGACCTAAAAGACTTTCCTGGGTTAACCTGGCGGGCAGCCCGCGAAGCTACGAGAGCGACTCGGGCTGATTCGAACTACCCGGCACTG
The DNA here is from genome assembly GCA_035547195.1 of Polyangiaceae bacterium. Taxonomy (GTDB): domain Bacteria; phylum Myxococcota_A; class Polyangia; order Polyangiales; family Polyangiaceae; genus DASZVB01. The sequence goes on along the minus strand of DASZVB010000112.1, from coordinate 92,814 downwards.
TCCGCACGCTTCTGATTGGTTCTCTGGAGGTTCGTCGATGACACAGCAAACTCCTTCGGCTGCACCTGGTGGCGGGCGCCCCGGTCAGATGACCGCGGTGATGCGGGCCGTCGCGGCAACCGGCCCGAAGGTGCTCCGAATCGGATTGGTTCAGTCCGGACGCGTCATCGAGGAGCGCATCATCAAGCAGCGCACTCACGTCACCGTCGGCCCGAACGAAAAGAACATGTTCGTCGTGACGGCGGGGAATCTGCCTGCGAGCTTTCGTCTCTTCGAGCTCGTCGGCAACGACTACTGCCTGAACTTCCTGGAAGGCATGACGGGTCGTGTCGCGCTGCCGACCGGCATCTCGGATCTATCCGTTCTGAAAGGGCAAGCGCGCCGCACGCAGCAAGGCGCATATCAGATCCGTCTGACGGAGGATTCGCGCGGAAAGGTGGTCGTCGACGACACGACGTTCCTGTTCCAGTTCGTCGCGCCGCCTCCGATTCAGCCGCGGCCGCAGCTGCCCGTATCGGTGACGCGCGGCGCGACGTCCATCGATTGGCCGACGACGATGATCGCGGCGTTCTCGTTCTTGCTGCACTTCTCCGCCATCGGCGCCATTTACTCGGAGTGGCTCGATCCCGTCGTCGACTACGACGTGAATATCAGTAGCCTCCTCGATTCGGTGAAGAGCTTGCCGCCTCCGCCGCCCGTCGAGGAGCCGACGGAGAAACCCGACGAACAAGCTCCCGCCGACAACAAACCGGCGGAGGCGCCCAAAGCGGCGAAGGCCGGCGGCGCGCCGGGCAAAGCCGGCGCGATGAGCAACGCGCAAGCCGCCGCCTTGAGCAATCAGCTCGAGCAGATGGAAATGGCGACTCTCGGCGCTCTGTCGGGCGCGGGTCCAGCTACCGAGGGTGTCTTGAAGACGGGTGAAGTGCCGACGGGCGCGCTCGACAAGGCGGCGGCCAGCAGCGCGGGTGTCGGCGTCGGTGGCCTCAGCCTCGGCGGCGGTGGCGGTGCGATCAAGCCGGGCTCCGCGGGCGGCGGTCTCGGCTCGATCGGGTCCACGGGTCCAGGCGGTGGAACCGGCACGGGCTCGGTCCAAGAAGTGAAGGGGCCGAAGGGCAACGCCTCCACGGGCGCCGCGAACGTGAGCGGCGGGAGCGTGAGCAACGCGGCTCGCGTGGTCGCCGGCATGCGTGCCGGGTTCCGCAACTGCTACAATCGCGCCCTCGCGCAAAATCCAGACGTCGAGGGCCGCATCGCGCTTTCGATTCGAGTCGGCCCGGGCGGCGAGGTTCAGGGCGTCACGGCCGCACCCAGCGGCAATCTGCCCGACTCCGTCGTCAGCTGTGTGAAGGCCCGCGCTCAGGCGGCGCAGTTCGATCCCCCGCAGGGCGGCTTGGCCGTCATCCAGGTGCCCGTCACATTTGTGAAGCAGTGAGTTAGCGCAGCCTTGCGCCGAGCACGCTGTGCGGGGGTAAATCGCCCCATCGTGAGACACCGCGAATCACCGCGACGTGGCTAGTCTAAGTGTCACTTCTCGCGTGAATTTTCGCGTGCCTTGGCGCATCATAACCCCCGATGCGGGCCAGCGGAGTGGTCGGTGTATGGCCGAGAAACCTAACGGCTTTTCGCCGATCGGGGTGCGTTGACACGATAAGTCGAGCTCTCCTATACTCACCTCGATTTTCCTCGAGACTTCTGTGAGGGAGGCTTCTGCCGATGCCGTTGATCAAGATGACTGGGCTCCTCGTAGCGGGCGCGATGACGCTAGGCGTCTTCGGCGTCGCCGCGGCGCGCACGGGATCCGTGCTCAGCCCGAACAACAGCCTGTTCGGTGCACCCGCTGCCGCCATCGAGGCGCCGCGCGAGGTCGACTTGCCGCCCGAGCAGCAGCTGAGCCTCGCACATGCCTACATCTCGAAGATGGATCAATCCACGACGACGGTGCGCGCTGCGCTCGAGCAAGCGCGCCAGGCGAAGGACGTGGTGAAGACGCTTTGCCTGAACGACAAGCTGAATCAAATCGACGTTGCGACCCGCTCCGCGAAGGATCGCTCGACGACGTTGCAGAGCGCGGTCTCATCGCACGATCGGGATCGCGCGCGCCACGAATTCATGATTCTCCAGGTGTTGAAGGATCGGGTCGATCAGCTGGTGAAGGAAGCGAACCAGTGCATCGGCGAAGAAGCAGGCTTCATTGGTGAGTCGCTCGTTTCGCTCACCGTCGATTCGAACATTCCGGACAACAACGTGGATCAGCTTGGAAACGATCCCGAAGTCGTCAGTGAACCTCCAGTGCTCGTCAGCCCTCAGATGTAAGTAAGCATCAGGGCCTTTATAGAGCTTAAGAAGCACTGGAAGGAACTAGCTCACGATGAAGCCTCGCTTCCTTTTTGCGGCCTTGGCGCTAGCCTACGCCAGCCACGCAGGCACCACATTCGCGCAGGCTTTCCTATCGGATCCGCGCCTCGTCGAGGGTCGGGGCATCAAGGCAGGGAATTTCGAGCTGCACCCCGGCATCGCCGTCGCAGGTGGCTACGACTCGAACTACTTCCAAGGAGCCGGTACGGAGAACGGCGTGACCGCGCTGAATGGAGCGCAGGTCAGTGTCAGAGAGCCGGTGATCGACGCGTGGCGGCTCCAGGTTACACCTTCGTTCTCTATGCTCACGCGCGGCGTCCGCGCGTCGCAGGAAGGCGGAGGACCGTTACCGGATCTGACGCTAGCCGCGCATGCTGACGCCTCTTACAACGCGTTGTGGGCCAATCAGAGTCAGTACTCGAGCTACGTCACGAATCAGGACGATGTCGGCGTCTCTGCCGGCGCCGCGTTGAATGTTTTCCCCGCCCGCACTTGGGGCGGCGACCTGGGCGCGGAATACAACCGCATCATCGAAGCATCGAATGATCCGACGGTAAGCAATGCCTGGAAGCGCGACAACATCCGGGGGACGGCGGGTATTTCGTTCCGCCCTGGAGGCGGTCTTTTCAGTGTCCGCGTCGGTTATCAGGCGAACGTAACGCTCTTCGAATCGAGCGGATTCCAGACCCTCAACAACATCGTTCACAGCTTGCAGCTCGGCAGCACCTGGAAATTCTTGCCTCGGACGGCCCTTGTCTACCGAGGCAATATCACCTGGCTCGAGTACACGGACACGCGCCCACAGACGCTCGGCACGGGTCAGACGTTCGACAGTCAGATCGGGTTGAACGGTCTGATCTCCAACTACTTCGGCCTTCTCGGAATGATCGGGTGGGCCGGCACCTTCTACAACACTGCCGCAGGCACTGCGCAGAACTTCGACAGCGTCATCGGACAGGCTCAACTCACCTGGTATCCGAACCCGCAGAACCAGGTGCCTGGGCCGAACGCGATGCCGGTCGGTCTCTCGTCCGTTGCGCTCGGCTACACGCGTAGCTTCGGCCCGAGCTACCTTGGTACCTACTTCCAGCAAGATCGCGGGTACTTGAACACCGTGTATTTCTTCGGGCAGCGGTTCGTGGCTTCACTCGCTGGCGGCCTGAGCCATGTCACGCGTCCAGCAAGTTTTTTTGCAAATGTTCCGGCAACCGCTGCGCCGGGGCAGGACGTTCAGTCGCCGGGATCGGGGGAGAATCGCGTCGACGGTGTCGCATTTCTGGAGTATCGCCTGTCAACGTCCGTTGGCGTGAACACCACGTTCCGGTACGACGCGGAGCTAGATCATCGTGTGTACCAAATCGCTTTTGGTAGCCCGACCGGCGACGATCTGAAATTCAACCGCTACCAGATCCTTCTGGGCGCGCGGTGGTTCCTCTAGCGCATCGTGGGACATTTCCTTCCGAAGCTGCAATCGCTCCTGTTGCTGACCTCGCTCCTCACCGGAGGATGCGGCCCGCGCGTGGACAATTCTCGTGTTCACTTGCCGCCGCCGACCGAGAATACGACCGTCGGCGCGGGTGACGTGTTCACGTTGCAGATTATCGGCGAACGCGATCTGCCAACCGAGTACCAGATCGATCCGGATGGCTACGTGAACATGCCGTACATCCATCGCGTCCACGTGGAAGGGCTCGAGCCGCAAGAAATCGCGGATCTCATCGCGCGGAAGATGACCGAGGCGAAGATCCTCACGGATCCGAGCATCATCGTCCGGGTACGGGAATACTCGAGCAAACACATTCTAATGCTCGGACAGGTGGCGCGCGTCGGCAGCTATCCGTTCACTCCGGGGCTCACTCTCGTTCGAGCGATTTCCATGGCCGGCGGGTTCAGCGCGATCGCCAAGAAGGATCACGTCAATCTGACGCGAAAGATGAAGAGCGGAACGAGGACCGTCATCGTCAGCGTCGACGCGATCATGGAAGGCAAGTCTGGAGACATTCTGCTTCAGGCCGGCGATCAAATTTACGTCGAAGAGCGCATCTTCTGAGCGCTCAGCGCGCGGCTGTTTCAGGGGGCGCGTAGCGCAGCGTGAACGCGAACCGATACGCCGGGCTCGTCACCGCGGCGTAGCTCTCGTTGCTGTCCGTGCCCGATGGCGCAATGCGCTTCTCGCTCGACAGCGGGATCGCCGTGCCGAAGCCGATGCCGAAGAGGAACGCGTCGAGGTGGCTGCGTACGGAAAACATCCACTCGGAGGGCATTACCGCTCCCGGCTCGACGCGCGTTCCGTCCGGCAGTGTGCGCGCCGGCTGCGCCAGGTAGGGCGCGACGAATGCCTCGAGCGCGAGGCTCAGGTGGTCCGGCGCGAGCACGTTCCAGCCGAAGCCGAGCGAAGTGAGCCACTGTGTTCCGAGCTCTTGCCCTCCGAACACCACCGGTTGGCGCAGGCGCGCCCGTTCTTCGAAGGTGCCGAAGAGGCTCCCGCTCCGCATCTCGACGTCGACGGCGGGCTCGCCCACGAGCGAGCGCTCCCCCGCGAACGCGCTCGCTTTGCCCGTCGGAAAGGACAGGTCGAGCCGCACGATGCCGGAGATGGTCGTGCGGCGGTCGCGCAGGGCGGCGTGGAACATGTCGTAACCCCCGCCGATGCGCAGGTCGCGGAAGGCCGCTTTCGGCAAATCCGGTCCGGTCTGCGACGTGACTCCGCTGAGGCCGGTTCCCGTCCGGTAAAACGCGAGCGGCAGCGCCGCGCCGAGCTCGAGGTGGCGCAGGGGTGAGCCGGCGACGGCGAGGGTGCCGTCGAAAGCGTCGCGCACGACGTCGATGTCGCGCCCCCGCGGATCCGGCGAGGGGGCGTGCAGCACCACCGGATGGTGCAGCGCCGTCAAGTCGAGCCCGAGGGACCAAGTTCGGTCCGCCATCGCCCGACCGCGCGGGATCCCGAAGAAGTCGCTGGGGGCGAAGGGGGCGTGGAACGGGTCGGCGTCGAAGCAGCTCGACTGGCTCGTCCGCGGAACGCAGTCGGCGGCGCGCGCGTCGCTCGTACGAAGAGCCGTTGCGAGCGACAGGACGGCTGCGAAGAGAAGGCCGCGCTTGGGAACGAGCATGGACGACGTCCGCACGGTACACGGGTTTCATGCCGTGGAGCGCGTGAAGACGAGGCCGGTCGCTCTTGCGGGCGCGGTTCGAGCGGGCAGAATCGTTCACGGTCGGCTATATGCGGGCCGCACGGACATGGTCATCACCGATGGAACGCCCCTAGTCCTCGGTTCCGGTTCTCCGCGCCGGCGAGAGATCCTGACGTCGCTCGGTGTGCCCATCGTGGTCGTCGTCGGCAGCGTCGACGAGACCGTTCGGGCGAACGAGGACCCCGAGACGTACCTCCGCCGTGTCGTCGCCGACAAGCTGGTCGCGGCCGTGGCGAAGCTCGCGCGGGCCGAAGACGCGCCGGCCGTTTTGGTGGCCGATACCATCGTCGTCGTGGACGGCGAGATCCTCGGCAAACCGCGCGACGAGCGCGACGCGGTGGCCCTGCTGACGCGCATCGTCGGCCGAACGCACCGGGTGCAGACGCGGTACGCGCTTCTCGTGGGCGGATCGATCGACGGGCAGCGGGTCGAGCGCACCGTGGAGTCGCTGGTGACGATGCGCGCCGCGAACGCCGACGTCGTCGCTCGCTACGCGGCGACCGGCGAGGGGCTCGACAAAGCGGGCGCCTATGCAGCTCAAGGGATCGGCACGTTCCTCGTCGAGAGGATTGAAGGATCGTTCACCAACGTGGTCGGTCTGCCTGCTCGTGAGGTCGTAGGGGATCTCATGGAGCTCGGGTTACTCCGGGATTTTCCGCGAGCTCCAGAATGATGGCGGATCCCGCCCCGCCCAGCCGTTGGGCTCGGCCGGACGCCTTCGACGCTTTCATCGCCGCCGGCGTGGCGCTCGCGGCGCGCGCGGCGGTCGTCGCGTGGGCGAGCTCGCGGTTTCCACCCGCGGAAGATGGCCGCTTCTACGACGTCGTCGCGCGACGGATTGCTCACGGCCTCGGCTACACCTGGCTCTGGCCGGACGGAGCGGTCACTTACGCCGCCCACTATCCCGTCGGGTATCCCGCGTTGCTCGGCGGAGCGTACGCGATCTTCGGCGAGCGGCCCGTCGTGGCGATGGCGCTCAACGCCGTTCTCGGCGCGGGCGCGGCTTTCGCCGTTCACCGCGTCGCGGCGACCAGCGCCACGCGGACCGGCGCAGCGCTCGCTGCGCTCGCCGTCGCGCTGCACCCCGGGCTCGTCGCGTATACGCCCGCGCTGATGACCGAAGGCACGACGGCGGCGCTCCTCGCCATCGCGGCGTGGCTCGTCGTCCGCGCGCGAGACGGTACGCGGCGGACGCGCTTCGCAACGCTCGCGGCGCTCGCGGTGGCGCTCGGCGCGGCGACGCTGGTGCGGCCGCAATCGTTGCTGCTCGCTCCATTCTATGGCTTCGTCGCGCTGCGCGGCGCGACCTCGCGGCGACGAGTGCTGGCGGCGGCGGCGGTGACGGCGGGGGCAATGCTCACGTGCCTTCCGTGGACGCTGCGCAACTGCTCGCGCATGCACTCGTGCGCCCTCGTCAGCGTGAACGCGGGGTGGAACCTCTTCATCGGCGCGGCTCCCGGCGCGACGGGATCGTGGGTTCCGATCGAGAAGCTCGGTGTTCCGAGCGAGTGCCGCACGGTGTGGGACGAAGCGGCGAAGGATGCCTGCTTCTTGCGCGCCGGCGCGAGGGCGATCCGGCAGGCGCCGCTTCACTGGTTGTCGCTCGCGCCGAAGAAGCTCGCCGATACCTTCGACTACGCGGGGGCGGCGGGCTTCTATTTGCATTCGTCGAACCCGGACGCGTTCGGCGAGGCGTCGAAGATCGCGCTCGGCACGGTCGAGACCATTTGGCAGCGGCTCGTCGTGCTCGCCGGGCTCGTCGCGCTGGTGCGGGCGGCGGGCCCTCGTGAGCAGGCGCGCCGGATCCTCGGGTTCGCTTCCTCGGGGTGGCTGGTCGTGCGATCGGCGTGGGTTGCCCACATCGGCGTCATCGGGGCGGCCGGTCTCCTCGGCTCGCGGCTCGTCGATCGCCCCGCGGCCGCCATCGCGGCGAGCACGGTGTTCGCGACGGCACTTACGCATGCGGCCTTCTTCGGCGCAGGCCGTTACTCGCTCGTCTGCTTTCCGGCGCTCGCCGCGCTCGCGGGAACCGCTTTGACACGGAAAGAACAGGTGGGGGATACTCACATTTCGAAGGAGTCGTAAGTCGGATGCCACTCATCGAGACGGAAGAGGCGGCCCGCCGCCTGGCCAGGGCCATCGCGAGCGATCTGTCGCTTTACAACGAAGAGAAGATCGTGCGCGGCATCGAACACGACAACCTGTTCCAAGAGCTCACGGAGGAGATCGAGGAAGGCCGCGCCCTCTACAAGAGCCGCGTCGCTCCGCAGCTCTACCAGCGAAATTTCTACGATCGCGCGCTCGTCGACATCCTCATCCGGTCGAAAGCGCACATCAAGAGCAAGCTCTGGTAGCGGTGGACGGCGCGCAGTGGGCGCCGTGAAAAAGGGGAGTGACCCGTGAGCACTCCGCTCCGCTTCGTCGTGGGTGAGGGCGAGCGCGTCCGTGTAGACAAGGTCCTGCCGCCGCTCCTTCAGGTTTCCCGCGCGACCGTTCAGCGCTGGATCGAGGAGGGGCGCGTCACGGTGAACGGTGACGTCTGTCGCGCGAAGGACGAAGTGCGCACGGGCGACGTCGTCGAGGTCGTGCCGGGCGCGCCGCCGAAGACGGACGTCGAGCCCGACGCGAGCGTCCCCTTCGACGTCGTGTACGAAGACGCGGAGCTCATCGTCGTGGACAAGCCGGCCGGCGTCGTCGTGCATCCGGGCCGAGGCAACTGGGAGCACACGCTCGTCGCGGGGCTCCTCGCGCGCGGCGGCTTCGAACGCGACGTCTTCGACGAACGCGACCCCATGGGACACCTGCGCCCGGGCATCGTCCACCGCATCGACAAGAACACCAGCGGCCTCCTCGTCGTGGCGAAGAGCGACCGCGCGCGCGAAGGTTTGAAGGCTCAGCTGGCCGCGCACTCGGTCGAGCGCGTGTACCGCGCGATCACGGTCGGCGTGCCCAAGGCCGGCCGCATCGAGTCGCTGCATGCGCGTCATCCTTCGGCGCGCCGTAAGTTCACCAGCAAGACGGAACGCGGGCGGCGCGCGGTCACCCACGTCGCGCTGGACGAAGTGCTCGCGGGAGGGCGGGCCGCGCTCATCTCGTGCCGGCTTCAGACCGGGCGTACGCACCAGATCCGGGTGCACCTCTCCGAGCGCGCGGGCACGCCGATTCTCTCCGACAAGTTGTATGGTCGTTTGCCTGGCGACGCGCACCTCGCGAAGGTCGCGACGGAGCTCGGGCGGCAGGCGCTCCACGCCGCGACGCTCGGCTTCACGCACCCGGTGACCGGCGAAGGCCTGCGCTTCGAGTCTTCGCTGCCCGCGGACATGCAGCGCGCGCTGCTTCGCTTGCGGGCTCCGTAGCGCTCGAATCAGGGAGTCGCAGGCACGCCGCGCAGGACCGCGTGGCGGCGCCGCAAGACCGCGAGCGCCAGGAAGCCGACGAGCACGGCCCACCACAGGGTCGCCAGCCGCACGAGGAGCATGCTGGACGTCGCGATGGCCACGGGGACCTTCCCGAGCACCACGAGCTGCTCGCGGATCATCGTTTCGACGATGCCGAGCCCGCCGGGCAGCGGAATCAGCGCGCCGGCGAGCGACGCCGTCTCGTAGAAGAACACGGTGAGGATCAGCGGAGGGCTCGTGCCGAAACCCCGCAAGAGCACCCACAGCGCCATGCCTTCGCTCGCCCAGGCGAGCACCGACAGCGCGAGCGGCGGACCGAGCGTGCTCGGGCGGCAGAGCAGGCGCAGGCTCACCACGGCTTCGCGGAGCTTCGGTTCGAATCGACCGAAGCGTGGATGGCGCTGCACGAAGGACAGCAGCAGGTCGAGCGGTTTCTCCCAGATGATGACGGCGAGGCCCACGAGAACGACGCCCGTTCCGGCGATGGCCCACGGCAGGCCGGACGAAAAGCCGGCGCTCCCGAGTACGATGAGCAGGACGACGCCGATGAGATCCGACAATCGTTCCGCGATCACGATGGGGGCGGTGCGCGCGATGGGGACGCCGTGCGTCTGCTGGAGGATGACGCTCTTGAAGACCTCGCCGACCTTGCCGGGCGACACCGTGAGGACGAAGCCCGACAGGAACACGAGCAGGCTGTCGGCGCGCGGGACGTCGATGCCGAGGATGCGCAGGTAGATTTCCCAGCGTCCGAAGCGCAACAGATAATTGAGCGACGCGAGGCCGATCGCGAGGCCGAACGCCGCCCAGCGGAACGAATCCAGCGTCGCCGCGATCTTGTTGATGCCCGTGTACGCGATGAACACCCCGTAGAGCAGAACGCCCAGGAGCATCGCCGAGACGAGCTTTCGTGTTCCGGCGGTCATCGGCGGGTGCGACGGCGCAAGCGCCACACGAGGTAGAGGAACGTGCCGGCGAGGAGCGCCGCCCCGAAAGCCAGGACGACCCACGCCGGGGCCGGATAGCGACCGCGAGCGAGCCCGGGCGGCGGCCGCTCGATCACGGTGCGGCCCGCCTCGTCGCCATCCCGTGGGTCTCCGCGCATGAAGGGCGCTTCCTTATACGGTGACCGCGCCGCGCGCAAAACCATTCTTCGAAAGTCCCCTTGACGACCCGGGCACCCTATCTGGCTTGCGTGCTAGGCTCCGCGTGTTCCCGGCTCATGTCGCGCCGGCCTCTCGCACCGTGACCGCCCCCGTACTGGAAACGCCGCTTCGCCCCGCCGAGCTCCTCGATCGCTGTGCCGCGGCCTGCACGCGGTTGAAAGCTCAAGTCGCCGAGATCGTCATCGGCCAGGAAGCGGTCGTCGACGCGATGCTCGTGACGCTGCTCGCCCGTGGCCACGCGCTCCTCGTCGGGGTACCCGGTCTCGCGAAGACCCTGATCGTCGGTTCCGTCGCCGACTCGCTCGGACTCACGTTCGGACGCGTTCAATTCACGCCGGATCTGCTGCCGGCCGACATCACCGGCACCGACGTCCTCAACGAGGTCGAGGTGGGCGCGGGCATCCGGCGTGAGCTCCGCTTCATGCCCGGTCCCATCTTCCACAACTTGATCTTAGCCGACGAGATCAACCGGACGCCGCCCAAGACGCAGGCGGCCATGCTGCAGGCGATGCAGGAGCGCTGCGTGACCGTCGGCGGAACCACGCACCAGCTGCCCGACCCGTTTCAGGTCTTCGCGACGCAAAATCCCATCGAGCAAGAAGGCACGTACCCTCTGCCGGAAGCGCAGCTCGACCGGTTTTTGCTCGACATCCACGTCGACTACCCCTCCGAAGAAGAAGAACGGGAGATCGCGCGGCGGACGACGTCCGGCCGGGTGAAGAAGCTCGAGCCCGTGCTGGTGGCCGCCGAGCTCCGCTCGTTCACCGAGCTCGTTCCGCGCATTCCGGTGACCGACGAAGCGGTCGAGCTCTCGGTGCGTCTGTCGCGTCTGTCGCGTCCCTCGTCGCCCGAGTCTCCGGACGAGGTTCGGCGCTACGTGCGCTTCGGCGCGGGTCCGCGCGGCAGTCAGGCCCTCGTGCTGTCCGCGAAGGCGCGCGCCGCGTCGCGAGGCGAAGCGGCCGCGGACGTGGAGGACATCGTCGCGATGGCGCTGCCGGCGCTCCGTCATCGGCTGGTGCTCGGCTACCGCGCCGAGGCCGACGGGGTGAAGGATCGCGACATCGTGAACGCGATCCGCCGGAAAGCCGGCGTCTGAAGACGCGAGCATCGGGATGCCGGAGGACGATCTCAAGCAAGAGCTGAAGCGCCTCATCATCGAGGAGCTCGATCTGCGGGATCAGACGCCCGAGGGCATCGACGACGTCGCGCCGCTCTTCGGCGAGGGACTCGGTCTCGATTCGCTCGACGCGCTCCAGCTCGCCGTCGCCGTCGAAGAACGCTTCGGGATCACCATACCGGAGGACGACACCGCCAAGGCGATCTTCGCTTCGGTCTCGGCGCTCGCGGAGCACATCGCACGGGCGCGGTCGCGGGGATGACGACGGCACGCGTCGCCGTCACCTCGGTGGGCATCGTCAGCGCGCTCGGGGGCGGCGCGAGCGCGACGTTCGAACGACTCGTGCGCGGCGACCGCGGATTTTCCGAGATAGATCTGTTCGACACACGCGGCCAGCGAACGACGTTCGCCGCGGAGGTGCGCGACTTCTCCGCGAAGGACTGGGCGCTCTCGGAAAACCGAGGTCCGCTGTCGCGCAGCGACGCGCTGGCGTTCGCCGCGGCGCGCGACGCGCTTCGGGCCGCGGATGGCGCGCTCTTCCGCGGCAGAGCCGGCGTCGCCGTCGGAGCGACCACCGGCGGCATGTTCGAGACGGAGGAGCGGCTCGCGCGCTTCCCCGAGGCGCCGTTGTCGGACGCTGCGCGCGAAGCGCTCGTGACTTACCCGGTGAGCAGCACCGCGGAGCGACTCGCCGCTGCCGTCGGGGCGCGCGCGCGCGTCGCGACGATGTGCAGCGCGTGTTCGAGCGGCGCGAGCGCCATCCTGCAAGCGGCGCTCTGGATTCGCAGCGGCGCCGTGGACGCCGCGCTCGCGGGCGGCACGGACGCGCTCTGCCGTCTGACGGTGACCGGATTCAACGCCCTCGGAGCGACGGACGCGGTGCCGTGCAGACCCTTCGATCGCCGGCGCGCGGGGTTGACGCTCGGCGAGGGCGCGGCCTTTCTCGTGCTGGAGTCCGAAGAGGCGGCGCTCGGGCGCGGGGCGCGAGTTCTCGCGTGGCTCACCGGCTGGGCTGCCGGCGCCGAAGCCCATCACATCGCGCAGCCGGAGCCGTCGGGGCGCATGCCCGCGCGCTTGCTCGCCGCGGCGATCGAGCGGGCCGGGCTCGAACCGACCGACGTCGACTATCTGAACGCGCACGGGACGGGCACGTCGAACGACGCGGTGGAGTGCGCCGCGATCCGCTCGGCGTTCGGCGCCGCAGCGGATCGTCTCCTCGTCTCGTCGTCGAAGGGACAAATCGGCCACACGCTGGGAGCGGCCGGCGCCATCGAAGCGGCGATCACGGTGCTCGCCGTCGAACGCCAGTGCGTGCCGCCGACCGGCGGCTTGCTCGAACCGGACGACGCTTGCGACGTGACGCACGTCATCGGCGTCGGACGTCCGGCGCGGATCCGCGCGGCTCTGTCGAGCGCGTTCGGCTTCGGCGGAGCGGGCACCGTGTTGCTCTTCGAAGAAGCGTCCGCGCCGCGCCGGACGTCGTCCGTCCCTCGAGGAGCGCCGCGCATCGCGGTGACGGCCGCGGCGGCGGTGACCGGCCGCGGCGTGCTCACCGGGACGGCGTGCGCGGATGCTCTTCCCGGCGATTCGGGCGATGAGGCCCCGGACGCGCTCGCGTCGCTCGACCCTTCGCGCTCGCGTCGTTTCGACCTGCAGACGGCGCTCGTCACGCTGGCGGCCGAGCGAGCCTTGCGCGGTGCTGCGCCGGAGGCGGCGCCGATCGGGCTCATCGCCGGCAGCGCCTTCGGGAACGTGGCGCGTGCGGCGTCGTTTTTGCGCAACGCCTTCGAGAAGGGCGCGCGGCGCGCGGCGCCGGCCGAATTTCCGCATCTGCTACCCTCGTCCTCGTCCGGTAACGCCGCCATCTACCTCGGGCTGACGGGGCCGGTGATGACGGCGAGCGCCCTCGACGCCAGCGCGGAGCTCTCGGCGCTCATCGCTTGCGATCTGCTCGCGGAAGATCTGGCCAGCGCGATGGTCGCAGGAGCGAGCCTCGTCCGCGACGCGTTCTCGCGCGACGTGCTCGGTCCCGTCTGTCACGCGGAGGCGCAGGGGCGGGCGGACGGCTCCGGGTTCGTCGTGCTCGAGCCGGAGCAGCGCGCGAAAGAGCGAGGCGCGCGCGTCCTCGCGGTCGTCGTCGCGCGCGACGAGGTGCCGCTCGACGGGGAACGAGCGCCGTCCGTCGCGCGGCCGAAAGATCTGTCGCGAGCGATTGTCGTCCTCGCCCGCGACGATGAACGGGCGCGCGCGGCGATCGCGCGTGCAGGCTGGGCCGGCGCGCGCCACGTTTGCGATTCTTCAGCGGCGGCCGGCGCGGGGCTCGCCTTTGCTTGCGGGCAGATCGAGCGCGGTGACGCCGACGAGGCGCTCGTGATGGGCTTCACCGCAGCACGCCTTTATGCGCTCCACCTCGCGAGGCCGTCGTGAAGTGTGTCGCCGTCGTCGCGGCGGCCGCAGAGTCGTCGCTCGGAAGCGGCGCCGCCGCGTACGGCGTCGGCGACGTCGGCGACACACCCGTCACCCGCATCGCGGAGGACGCCGTTTTACGCGACGCGGGCTTCGTGAAGCCGTTCGTCGCCCGCGCGGCGGCGCTCCGGCATCCGTCTTCGGCTCTGGATCCGGCCGAGCTCCTGCTCGAGCGCGTCGCGCGGGCGCTCGCCGTCGAGCTCGACGCGGCGCTACCGGATTGGAGAAAACTCGGGATCGGGTTTGCCATCGGCACCTCGTCCGGCGGAATGATCTCGCTCAGCCGCGCGCTCGCGCGAGAGCGCACCGGGGAGCCCATCCCGCGCGACCTCGCGGAGGCCGCCCCTTACTTCGGTCCGCTGCGCGCGCTCGGCGCGCTCGGCGTCTCGCCCCTCGTCGAGGCGCAGGTGCTCGCCGCGTGCGCGTCCTCGGGGGTGGCGATGGGGCTCGGCTGTCGCTGGCTCGAGCTCGGCCGCGCGGAGCTCGTCGTCGCGGGCGGCTACGACGCGGTCGGCGATCTCGTCGCGTCGGGCTTCGAGTCCTTGGGCGCGACGACGGCGCGCGCGCCGCTGCCGTTCAGGAAGGCGCGTGACGGCATGTCGCTCGGTGAAGGCGCCGCTCTCGTGGCGCTCACGCTGCGGGAGCGCGCGCGGAGCGCCGTCGGGTACGTCCGAGGATTCGGTATGTCATCGGACGCGGTTCACATCACGGCGCCCGACGCGACCGGAAGCGGGCTCGTGCGCGCGGCCAAAGCCGCGCTCGACGACGCAGGCATCTCGCCGTCGAGCGTGGACATCGTCAGCGCGCACGCCACCGCGACTCCGCTGAACGACGCCGCCGAGGCGCGCGCGCTCGCGACCCTGCTCGGCGGGCACGCGCGGGAGGTCGTGGTGCACCCGATGAAGGCGATCGTCGGGCACACCCTCGGCGCGAGCTCGGCGCTCGAGGCGCTCGCCGGGCTCGATGCGATGAACCGCGGCGTGTTTCCGGCCGCCCTCGGGGAAGGCGACGTCGACGACGCGTTCGCCGGCAACTTGCTCGCGAAGAACGCGAGCGGCGCGGCCCGCACCTGCCTCAAGCTTTCGGCGGCCTTCGGCGGCGCGAACGCCGCGCTCGTGCTTTCCCGCGACGCCGCGGAGGGACGCGCACCGCAGCGATCCCACGCGCAGCTGCTCGCGATCGGCGAGCCCCGCACGGCGGCGGACCTCGCGCCAGTGGCCGCGGAGACGAAGCTGCCCAAAGCCGTCGTGTCACGGCTCGATCCGCTGTCCGCTTCCGTGGTCGCGGCCGCCGCGAGCGCCCTCCGGGCGACGCCGACGCTTGCACGCGAGCGGACGGGCGTCGTGGTCGGAACCGCCGCGGCGACGCTCGAGATCGACGCCGCCTTCGATCGACGTCTTCGCGAACGCGGCCCCCGCGGCGTGGACCCGCGGAGATTTCCGAGCACGTCGCCGAACCTGGCCGCGGGAAACTGCACCATCGCGTTCGGGCTGCACGGACCCGCGTTGTCCGTGGGCGCCTCTCCCGACGCCGACCTCGAAGCGCTCATGGTAGGCTTCGACCTGGTCTGCGCCGGCGACGCGGAAGCCGTCATCGTCGTCGCGGCGGAGCACGTGGGTGAAGCGGTTCGGCGGCTGTGGGCGGCGATGGGCCTCTCGGCGCCGGTGGACGGAGCAGCTGCCGTCGTCCTTGCGCGGGCGCCCTCCGACGACGGCCGCGTGCGCGCGGCCTTGGTTCGTGCCCGGGAAACGCGGAGCAGACCGGGGTGGGACGCGTCCCTCGCGCGCGGGTGGCCCGCATTTCTTGCGGCCCTGGCCCCGCCTTCGTGAATCCTTTGGGGATTCGGGGAAGAGCCAGGGCTTGATGGCGGGCTCCGGGATCTGGCAGTGTCCGCCGCGGAATGGCTCAGGCAGGTTCGGCGTTCGCTTCCGGGATGTCTCTCCGGGTCCTCTTGGCGTGCGCAGTGCTCGCCGTTTCTCAGGTTGGCTGCACGACCCACTACATTCCAAACACCGAGGTCGAAGACACGGAAGACAATCGCCGCATCATCGACTTCTGCGAGCAATACCGGCATGCCGTCGAGGCGCGCAACGTAGGTCTCTTATTGAAGCTCGCCGACCCGCGCTACTACGAAGACGGCGGTAACGCCGATTCGTCCGACGACATGGACTACGACGGGCTCCGCGATTACCTGGAAGGGCAGTTCAGGGAGACCCGCGCGATCCGCTACGAGATTCACTACCGGCGCGTGCTCCCGGGCAACCACAAGAGCCTCTTCGTCGACTACACGTACACCGCGAGCTACAAAATCCCGTCGCCCACCGGGGATCTGTGGCGACGTCGCGTCGCCGACAACCGGCTCGAGATCGTCCCCGTCGGCGACTCGTTCAAGATTCTCGCCGGGATGTAGTCGTTATCTGACGAGCACGGCGCACGACAAGCCGTCGATCTGTCGTTGGGCGCTCTCTTTGCCGTCCGTCGCGATTTGCCACGTCGGCTTCTGCGCGGAGCGATCCGCCATCTCGTACGTCGCGACGAAAGGCGGCGCGACACCCGCTGCTTGTGCCGCGTGCGCGGCGGCGTCCAGGGGGCAATTCGGCTCGAGCGCGGCGCGAGCTGGGCCGCCCGCCGTCTCTTCCGTCTTCGTTCCGGTGCTCTCCAGCGAAATGCGAAGACGCTTGCCGGCGGTCTTCATGCCGGGCCCGAAGCCTTCTCCGGTGGGCTTTCCGAACCAGTATTCGACCGTGCCGCCGCCCTGCACGTCGACTCTGCCCGAAGCGACGGGGCGCGCCCGCATCGAGACCAGGACGGCATCTTTGCTCCAGGAAAGCGCGCGCGTCTTCACGCGCCCGAGCAACTCGATTGGATCGACGGCGCGCAAGTTCAGCGCGCCGACGTCGGTGGGAGCCGTTTTTTTGGGTTCACCTTCCAGCGCCGACGCGATCGGCGGCTCGCGGCTCGCGTCCGGGCTCGTGTCGCGCTGTCGCAGCAGCACTGCGGCGGCGCCGATCGCGCCGAGGCCGAGGAAGAGCGCGATCCATGGCAGCGCGCTCGGTGATCTCCCTCCGCCGTCGTGTTCGCTCGACGTCGGGGGACGCGGGCGCCCCGGCGTGTTCGACGGCGCGGCGTCATCGGGTTGCTCGGCGCCGCACGCCGGGCAGCGACCCCCGAGCGCAGACATCACCGTGCCGCATTGCCAGCAGCTCAACGAACGTTGCTGCATGGCTCAGGGTAACCGAAAATCTTCGACGAGCTCCGCAATCTTGTAGCCGTTCGCGCTGCTCGAGGACGGACGCAGCACGAAATCCACCTCGCTACCGAAGAGCTTTCCCGCTGACTGCCCGACTGGGAACACTTGCACGAGGATCTCGTCGCCTTTCGGGACGATCGGCAGAAGCCGTGCGGCGCCTTCCGCGGCGGCGTCGCTCGCCGTGTGCACCTTCACGTCGCCGGCGCGGTACACGAGCTCGGTCGCGAGCGGCGTGTAGTCGAGTCGGTCGAAGCGACGCCGCCAGGACGGAAGCGCCGCTTCGGGGCGTGCCTTCGGGCTCCCCCGGGTGTGGGCGGCGCGGTCGAGTAGCCGTTCCATCGTCTCGAGCGATTCCGCGCTCGCGGCTTCGAAGAAGTCGCTCACCACTTGAAGCGCCGGCCGCACGTCGACTGGCGCCGCGAGCACGACGACCCCCTTCTGCGCCGAGCCCGTCGCCGTCGCCTCCGGCAACTCGAGCTCCGGATCCACGGCGATGCCGAGCCCGCGGCGAGGCGCTTCCTGCAAGCCCCGCCCCTCGCCGGCGGCCGCGCGCGCCGGCGACGCCGACTTCGTCCCCGGGCCGGCCGTGTTCGCCGCGCACGCAGCCAAGAGCGCCACGGTCGATGCGGCGGCAGCGAGGCGCGCGCCGCAAAGGGCCGGCGGCATCAGATGGGCTCGAACGCCGGGTTCTCGGCGCGCGTCATCGTCACGAAGGTGCGGTCGGCGACCGTGCTCCAGCTCTCGGGGACGCGTTCCAGGCCGCTCGCCACGATGGAGAAATGAGTCGTGTCGACGTTCGGGATGCGCGCTTGCTGCATGCCGTCGTCGCCGAGCAACGCCTCCACGTCGTTGCGTCCGTTCAGGACGCGGTAGGCCATTTGCTCTTCGCCGCGATGCAGGCCGACCATGAACTCGCCGTTGGTGACGAGGAGATCGCCCGTGTTCTTCGGAAAGCCTTCTTCCGCGGACAACCTGTCGACCAGGGAAATGCACGCTCGCAGCGCGGCGCGGAGATGCTCGGGCGCGACCTGCCCGTCGGCGAGGTGCCCGGCGTCGTGCAAGAACGACAGGAAGAGATAGAAGAAGAGCTCGCTGTCCGTGTCGCCGCGCACGTTGCGGCGAAGGAACTCCGGTTGCGACTCGAGCAGTCGATCCCGCAGTTGCGCGAAGCCGCCGATGGTGCCGGTCTGCGCGAAGAGCCACTGACGGTAACGGAACGGGTGCGTGTTCTCCGTTCGCAAACCGCCGACGGTGGGACGCCGCACGTGGCCGATGAGCACGTCGGTGCGTACGCCCTCGATGACCGGAGTCAGATCGATCGCTTCGCGCTCGTCGATGGGCCGGCGACGCAGTAGCACCTCGCCGGCTTGATAGAAGCCGATGCCCCAGCCCATCGGTCCGGCCGGAGACGCCGGCATCTTCAACACGTCGGCGTGAAGCGCGAGGACGCGCGCGCCGAGATCGGCGCGATTGCCGATGAAGCCGAACATTCGAGCCATGATCTACCTATGTATAGGATAGTGCGGCGGCGCGCATCTCGCACCCCCGAAATCTCGCATAAGCTTTTATAACGTCGTCGCGAGATCTCTCGCGGTCGGCGACGGGCGCGTCAGGATTCCGTAGTCACTCGTGTCGTCTCGCCTCGCCGCCGTCTACTGGCGGGCGCGCGTCATCCTTCTTCTGGATGGGTCGAAATACACCGGGGCATGCGCGCGTCCCATCTGCTACCACGAGCGCGTAGCGCAACGACCCCTGGATGGATGAAAGATGGCGAGAGCATTCGTGGCAGGCGCGACGGGCTACACCGGTCGAGAGGTCGTTCGCGCGCTCGTCGCGCGCGGCGTCGAAACAGTCGCGCACGTACGTCCGCAATCGTCGAACGCCGCCGCCGTGTTGCTGGAGCTGAAATCCGATGGAGCTCTGACCGACACGACGCCGTGGGAAGAAGAAGCGATGCGGAAGACGCTGACCGAGCATCGTCCGGACGTCGTCTTCGCGCTGCTCGGCACGACGCGTGCGCGCGCCGCAGCAGCGCGCCGCGCCGGCGCGCCGCGTGAGTCGTACGACTCCGTCGATTACGGGCTGACTGCGATGTTACTGCGTGCTTCCGTGGCCTGCGCGTCGCGGCCGCGCTTCATTTACTTGTCCTCGCTCGGTGCTGGCCGGCCAACCAGCAATGCGTATCTTTCTGCGCGGCACCGAGCGGAAGCGGACGTGCGTGCGAGTGGCTTGCCGTACGCGATCGCGCGGCCGTCGTTCATCACTGGTCCCGACCGGAAGGAGTCGCGACCCCTCGAGCGCATTGCGGCCACCGTCACCGACACGCTGCTCGACGCCGCCGCGCACGTCGGTGGGAGTACCCTGCGTGCCCGCTACGCCTCGATGTCTGCCCGGGAGCTCGCGTTGGCCCTCGTTGCCCTGGGGCTGGACGAGACCGCCCCGGCGACGGTGGCGGAGACTTCCGAGCTCCGTAAAAGGGCCGCGGCGCGCGTCAAAGAAGGCTTTGCCGGCGTCGCCCTCGGAATGATGTAAGTGCCCCGCACAATGGGCTAGCCTTCGCCTCCGATGAAGGCTCCCTTGCTCTTGCGCTTGACCTTTCTCGCGGGCACGACCATCGGGTGCGCGGCCGTCTACCCGGAGATCGCCCCGCCGTTGAAGTCGCCGCCGGCTGGTCGCAAGCTCGCGCCGCCCCCGCCGCCCGACCTTCTCTATATCGATTTCGCGTCGGCCGAGATCCCCCCGACCACGCGTGACGGCCGCCCGTGGGACTCCCTGGGCGGGAGCTTACCGGACCCGTTCGCGAAGCTCATCGTCGACAACCGCGAAATCATCAAAACACCCATCCAGTCGGACACGCTCAAGCCAACCTGGCCCGACCAGAAGCGAGCGAACTACTGGGTGTCGCGCAACGCCGAGGTGCGCCTCGAGGTGTGGGACAGCAACACGCTGACCAACCACCCCATCTGCATCAAGAGGCTGCGCGATTTCCACGATCAGGCCGGCCCTATCCCGCTCGAAGTGGATTGTGACAGCGGGGCGCATATCGTCATTCGCGTCGAGCCGGCGCACGCGCGCTGGGGGCTCGGCTTCAACTACGAGCTCAGCTCGAACGGAGCCGCCGTTTCGCACGTCTTCCCGGAATCGCCGGCGGCGCGCGCGGGCCTGAAGGACGGCGAGGAGATCGTCGAGATACAAGGGAAAAAAGTCGAGGCGATGGAGGAAGGGGAGGCGCAGAGCCTCGTGAACGCGAACGCCCAGGTCGGCGTCGACCTCTTGCTCCGCGCAAAGGATGGCGCCGAACGGCGCGTGACGATCAAGGAGGGCACCGTCTATCCAGCGGTCGACGACGGCGTGCCGCTCTGAGGCTGCGTTGACTGCCGCCGTGCCGGCGCCTATCTGAAGGCGGTGTCGCCCTTCGACCAAGCCGCCCGCTCCGGCGCCGTCCTCGCGCCGCGCGCGGAGCTCGGCACCTTGTCCGTCACCGGACCCGATGCCCTCACTTGGCTCCAGGGCATCGTCACTTGCGACGTGAGCGGCGTCGCACCCGGCGCGGGTCGTTGGGGGCTAATCCTGACGCGCCAGGGGAAGATCCTCGCGGACGTCCTCGTCGTCGGGGGCGAAGGCGCCGTGCTCCTCGGCATCCCGGGAGCTGCGCTGCCGCGCGCCCACGAATATCTAGCGAGCTTCCTCATCATGGAGGACGCGGATCTCACCGACGAGTCCGCGACGTTCGCCTGGCTTTCGCTCCACGGTCCGAAAGCGGCGAGCATCGCGGCGCGGATCGCGGAGCGAACGTCGGCCGCATACGGAGACGTGGACGTCACGGGTCTCGGGGGCGCCGCGGTCGTCGTGCGGCGCGAAAAAGAGGAAGCGGCGCGGCAGGTCGCGCTCGCCGAGGGCGCGGCCCTGGCGTCGGCGGAGGACTGGCTCGGGTTGCGCGTGGAGCGGCTCGTTCCGGCGTACGGCGTCGACATGGACGAGCAACGCAGCCCTCACGACGTGTCCCTCGAGCGCCGCGTCGTATCGTGGTCCAAAGGCTGCTATCTCGGACAAGAGGCGGTCTGCATGCAAGACATGCGCGGCAAAGTGAAGCGCCGGCTCGCCGTCCTCCGGCTCGACGACGGAAGGGTGCCCGTCTCCGGGTCCAAGGTGTTCGACGGAGCCGCGCCGGTGGGCGAGACGCGCAGCGCGGCGAACAGCGCGGTCTTCGGGGCGCCCGTCGCGCTCGCCTTCCTGAGCGCCGCCGCCGCCGTCCCCGGCACCGAGCTCCTCGTCGAGGGATCCCGCGCCGAAGTCGTCGACCCGCGGTAAACTCGAAGACACATGAGTGCTCCTCAAGGCGGCGGCCGTCGCTCCAAAGAAACCAACGACAGCGCTTTACGGCAGATGGCCGTCGCCGCGGACGGCAGCATGGGCCTCATCGGGCGCACTCCCCTCGTGCGGCTCGCCCACGTGAGCCCCGAGGACGGCGCCACCGTCTGGGCCAAGGCGGAGTTTCTGAACCCCGGGGGCAGCGTGAAGGACCGCCCCGCTCTGTCCATGATCCTGGTCGCGGAGCGAGAGCACAAGATCCGCGCCGGCGCGACCATCGTCGAGGCGACGAGCGGCAACACCGGGATCAGCCTGGCGATGATCGCCTCGGTGCGCGGCTACAAGTGCGTGCTCGTCATGCCCGAGGACATGAGCATGGCGCGCCGCCACGTCCTGAAAGCCTACGGCGCGGAGATCATCCTCACGCCGGCGACCGAGGGCATGAGCGGCGCCGTCTCGCGCGCGAACGAGCTGGTGCGGAACACGCCGGGCGCGTACATGCCGAGCCAGTTCGAGAACACCGCGAATCCCGAGAGCCACGAGAAGGGCACCGCCGTCGAAATACTCGAACAGACGAGCGGCATCCTCGACGCCTTCGTCACCGGCGTCGGGACCGGCGGCACGATCACCGGCGTCGGGCGCGTGCTGAAGGCGCGCTTCGGTCGGGGCGTCCTCGTCGTGGCCGTCGAGCCGCGCGAGAGCGCCGTGCTCAGCGGGAAACCACCGGGCATGCACGGCATTCAAGGCCTCGGCGCCGGTTTCGTCCCGAAAATCCTCGATCGAAGCGTCATCGACGAGGTGATCGCGGTGAGCGACGTCGCCGCGGAGCGGATGGTGCGCAGGCTCTCCCGCGAAGAAGGATTGCTCGTCGGTCCGTCGTCGGGCGCGAACGTCCACGCCGCGCTCGAGATCGCCAAGCGGCTGCCCGGCGGCAAGGTCGTGACCGTGCTCTGCGATTCCGGGGAACGCTATTTATTTTAGCAAGCCTCGCTCGAGTCGAGTTTAGCGTCCCTTGAACTCCGGGCTGCGTCGCTGTGCCCAGGCCATGACGCCCTCGGCGAGATCTTCGGTGCGAAGCAACTCGAGCTGGTGCGCCTTCTCCCGCGCGAGCGCGTCGTCGATGCCGCCGGCGGCGCCTTCGCGCACCGCGCGCTTGATCTTGGCGATGGCGAGCGGAGGCCCCTTCGCCAGCTCGAGGGCGAGCTCCGCCGCCGCGGTGGGGAGGCGCTCCGGATCGACCACCCGGTTTGCCAGACCCACTTCGCGCGCCAGCGCAGCGTCGATGCGCGTGCCGAGCATCAGGTATTCCATCGCGCGACCGAGACCCACGAGCCGGGGCACCCAGAAAGTCCCGCCGCCGTCCGGCATGAGGCCGATCTTCACGAAGATCTCCTGTAGATACCCACGGGTCGAAAGCACGCGGAGATCGCAAGCGAGCGCCAGATCGCAGCCGAAGCCCACCGCCGCGCCGTCCACCGCCGCGACGAACGGGACGGGCGCGCTCACGATGGCGCGGACGACGTCGTGCATCCGATCCAGGCGCGTCCCAACTTCTTCGTTCGCGCCGCCCGCGAGCCCCGCCTTCAAGTCGGCCCCGGAGCAGAACGCGCCGCCGGCTCCGGTCAGGACGACCGCGCGGACGCTCGAGTCGCGGGAGACGCTCGGGACGGCCTCGCCGAGCGCGGCCACGAGCTCGGGATTCAACGCGTTCTTCGTGCTGGGGCGGTTCAGCGTGAGCGTCGCGACGGAACCGCTGCGTTCCACCATGAGGACGGGTTCCATGGGCGCAGCATACGCGGTTTTCGGCGCACCGGCGTGAAACGCGAGCGCCGCTCTCTCCGCGAGCGAAGGCGTGCTAGGTTCCCGCGCTCTCGAAATTCATCCGATGTCGCGGTCATTCAAGGTGCCCGAAGCGCTGCCGCTCGCCGAACAACGCGGTCAGACGTACTCCTCGCTCGTCGAGCTGATGGGGCGCCTGCTCGCGCCCGATGGATGCCCGTGGGACCGCGAGCAAGACTACCGCTCGCTCCGGCAATACGTGCTCGAGGAAGCCTGCGAAGTCATCGACGCCATCGACCGCGGTAAATCGCACGAGCTCATGGACGAGCTCGGCGATCTGTCGCTTCAGGTCGTCTTCCTCTCCGAGCTCGCGCGGCGCGACGGCGCCTTCGGTCCCGACGACGTGGTGCGCGCGATCTGCGAGAAGCTCGTGCGGCGCCACCCGCACGTCTTCGGCGACGCCACCGTCGCGGACGCGGGCGACGTCGTCCGCAACTGGGACGCCATCAAGCGCGCCGAGAAGCGGGAACGCCCGCTGCTCGACGGCGTGCCCCGCGCGCTGCCGGCGCTTCTCCGCGCCGAGCGCCTCGGGGAGAAGGTCGCGCGCGTCGGCTTCGACTGGCCCGACGCGCAAGGCTCGCGCGACAAGGTCGAGGAAGAGCTCGGCGAGCTCGACGAAGCGGTGAAGGGCGGCGACCGCTCCCGCGTTCGCGCCGAGCTCGGCGATCTGCTGTTCGCGCTGGTGAACTTCGCGCGCCATCACGGCGTGGACGCAGAAGAAGCGCTGCGCGAGACGGCGGATCGCTTTCGCGCGCGCTTCGACCACGTCGAGCGGCGCGTGAAAGAGCAGCACGGCGACTGGCCGCGCGACGACCACGGCAAGCCGACGAAGGGCATCTCTCTCGAAGAGATGGACGGCTACTGGAACGAGGCGAAGGAGCGCGGCGCGTGACGGACGAGCGCGGCAGCTCGCTGCATCCGATGGCCCGGCTCCCGAGCGACTGGGAAGAAGTCGCCACGAACCTCGGCGAACGGCCGTTCCGCGGCCGGCAGGTGTTCAAGTGGGTGCAAGCCCGCGGCGTCACGGATCCGGAGGCGATGACGGATCTGCCGCAGGCGTTTCGGCAGCGGCTCTCGGAGCCCCGGCTCGCGATGCCGCTCTCCGTGTCCGACGTACGCCGCTCCCGCGACGGGACGCGCAAGCTCGTTTGCGATCTCTCCCTCGGGGGCAAGATCGAATGCGTCCTCATCCCCATGTCCGACGAGCCCGACGACGATCCGGAGGACGAAGAAGGGGCGTGGGACGGGCGGGTGACCCTGTGCATCTCCACGCAGATCGGGTGCGCGATGGGCTGCGTCTTCTGCGCGAGCGGCCAGGCCGGCCTCGAGCGCGGGCTTCGCGCGGAAGAGATCGTCGCGCAGGTGCTCGTCGCACGCGGATACCTCGCGCCCGGAGAGCGCCTCAGGAACCTCGTCTTCATGGGGATGGGCGAGCCGCTGCATCACTACGACGAAACGGCGCGCGCTATCCGATTGCTCACCCATCCGGAGGGCGCCGGAATGAGCCCGCGGCGCATCACCGTGAGCACCGTCGGGCTCGTGCCGGGCGTCCGCCGCCTCGGCGAAGATTTCGACGGCAAAGTGGGGCTCGCGCTCTCGCTCCACGCCCCGAACGACGAAGTGCGCAACCGCATCGTGCCGATGAACCGCCGCTACCCGGTTCGCGAGGTGCTCGATGCGGTGCGCGCCTACCCGCTGCCGAAGCGCCGCCGCGTCACCATCGAGTACATTCTCATCGCCGGCGTCAATGACGGCCCGGCGCACGCCGCGGAGCTCGCCCGCGCCCTGCGAGGGTTGCGCGTCAAGGTGAACCTCATCCCGATGAATCCGATCACCGCCGCGGACATGGGGTCGCCCCAGGCGTCGCGGGTGGACGCGTTCAAGGAGACGCTCGCGGCGAGCGGTTACAGCGTGTTCGTGCGCAAGCGGCGCGGCGACGACGTCGACGCGGCGTGCGGGCAGCTCGTGCTCCGCGAGAAGTTGTCGCGGAAGGGCAGGGCAGGATGTTCCGAAGAATCCTCGTAGCGAATCGCGGGGAGATCGCGCTCAGGGTCATGCGAACGTGCCGTCGCCTCGGCGTCGAGACGGTCGCGGTGTACTCCGACGCGGACGAACGCTCGCCGCACGTCCGCTTCGCCGATCGCGCGGTGCGTATCGGCCCTCCGCCGGTGAAGGACAGCTACCTGAACGTCGCCGCGATCGTCGACGCCGCGTGCGACACCGGCGCGGAGGCGATCCATCCGGGCTACGGCTTGTTGAGTGAGAACGAGGGATTCGCGCGCGCGGTCGCCGCCGCCGGCATCGTCTTCATCGGGCCGCCGCCCGCGGCCCTGGACGCCTTCGGCGACAAGCTGAAGGCGCGCGCGCTCGCGCGGTCCGTGGGCGTCGAGCCTCCCGCGGGCTCGGATGGCCCGGTCGACCCCGCGGATCTGGAAGGGCTCCGCGCCGTCGTGGAGCGCGTCGGCCTTCCGGTGATCTTCAAGGCCGCCGGCGGCGGCGGCGGCATCGGGATGCAGCTCGTGCGAGACGTGGCGGATCTCGAGAAGGCGGCGCGCGCGTGCTCGGATCGAGGGCGCGCGGCGTTCGGCGATCCCCGGGTGTACGTCGAGCGCTACCTCGACAATCCGCGGCACATCGAGGTGCAGATCGTCTGCGACGGCGCCGGCAAGGGCGTCGCGCTCGCCGAGCGCGAGTGCAGCGTGCAGCGCCGCCATCAGAAGATCATCGAGGAATCGCCGTCGCCGGCGGCGTTCTTCCGCGGCCCCGAAGGCGAAGCACGGCGCAGCGCGCTCGCCGAGGCGGCGCTCCGCGTGGTCGCCGCGGCTCGTTACGAGGGCGCGGGCACCGTCGAGTTCGTCGCCGACGGCGCCGGGACCACGTGTTTTCTCGAGGTGAACGCGCGCCTGCAGGTCGAGCACCCGGTGACGGAAATGATCACCGGCGTCGATCTCGTCGAGGCACAGCTCCGCATCGCGGATGGCGGCGCGCTGCCCGACGAGCTCCTGCAAGCCACACCGCGCGGGCACGCCATCGAAGCGCGGGTCTACGCCGAAGATCCGGCGAAGGGTTTCGTCCCGCAGCCCGGCAAGGTCGAGCGGCTCGTGTGGCCCGAAGGCTTGCCCGGCGTCCGCATCGACGCGGGCATCGAAGAGGGCGGCGAGGTCACGCCGTACTACGATCCCATGATCGCGAAGGTCGTCGCCCACGGCGACGATCGCGAGCAAGCGATTTCGCGCCTCGCCGGCGCTCTCGAGGCGACGGAGCTTCGCCTGGTCGGACCGAAAGGGCCGCGCGCGACGAACATCGCGTTCTTGCGGAAGGTGCTCGCCGACGCGCGCTTCGCCGAAGGCGCGTACGACACTTCGCTCGCCGAGACGATCGCGCGGGGCGGCTGAATGGACGTCGACCGCGAGGCGCTGCTCGCCGAGGCGCGCGCGTGGATATTGCTCGATCCGGATCCGGAGACGCGACGGGAGCTCGCCGCGCTGGTGGACACCGAGCGGATGGAGGAGCTCGGCGATCGGTTCGGCTCGCCGCTGAAGTTCGGTACGGCGGGGCTACGGGGCGTGGTCGGCGCCGGACCGTCGAGGATGAATCGCGCCGTGGTCGAACGCGCGACGCGCGCGGTCGCCGAGTACCTGCTCGACGAAAACACGGGGGATGCGAAGGACCTCGTCGTCGTGGTCGGCTTCGACGCGCGGCCGACGAGCCGCGACTTCGCCGACGCCGCGATCCGCGTGCTCGGCGCGTACGGCGTGCCGGCGCGGTACTTCGCCGAGCCCTGTCCGACTCCGCTCGTCGCTTACGCCGCGCGTGAGCTCTCCGCGGCCGCGGCCATCGTGATCACTGCGAGCCACAATCCGGCCGAGTACAACGGCTACAAGCTGTACGGAAAGGACGCCGTGCAGATCGTTCCTCCCGTGGACGCGGAGATCGAACGCCGCATGCGCGCCCCCGGCGGATCGGCGGTGCCGGCCGTCCCGCCGGCACCCGCCGTCCCCATCTCGGAAGCGCTCGTGGAACGTTACCTCGCGCGCATCGATTCCGAACGCCCGCACGGCAACGCGCAGCGGTCGCTCTCCATCGTGTACACGCCGCTGCACGGCGTCGGCGGCGCCCTCGCGACCCGGGCCCTCGCGCGCGCCGGGTTCACTCGCGTCGCGGTCGTCCCGGAGCAGGCCGCGCCCGACGGCGCATTTCCGACCGCGCGCTCGCCGAACCCCGAAGACCCCGCGGCGCTCGCGCTCGCTCTCTCGCTCGCCGCGAAGCGAAACGCCGACGTGGTCCTCGCGAACGATCCCGACGCCGACCGTCTCGCCGTGTGTGTGCCGGCGCCCTCGGGACATCGTCCGCTGAGCGGCAACCAGATCGGCGTCTTGCTCGCGGATTTCGTCCTCCGGCGCGCGCCGAGGGCGCCGCGTCCTCTCGTCGTCTCGAGCATCGTCTCGTCGCCGATGCTCGCCGACGTCGCCGCGGCGTACGGCGCTCGGCACGAGACGACGCTCACCGGCTTCAAGTGGATCTGGACCTGCGCGCTCGAGCTCGAGGAGACCGAAGGCGTGCGCTTCGTGTTCGGATACGAGGAGGCCATCGGGTACTCCATCGGCCGCTCGGTGCGGGACAAGGACGGCATCAACGCGGCCGTGTGGTTCGCCGAGCTCGCGGCCGAGCTCGCGGCAGAAGGCGAAACCGTGTGGAGCCGCCTCGCCGCGCTCCATCGCCGCCACGGCCTCTGGGCGAGCGCGCAGCACGGGGTCACGCGCCGCGGCGCCGGGGGAGCACGGGAGATCGCGGCGTCACTCGACTCGGTCGTCCGAACGCCGCCGGCGTCGCTAGCCGGCCGCGGCGTCGCGAACGTGGTCGACTTCCGCGAAGGCGGACAGAATCGACCACCATGGTTGCCGAATTCGCCCCTCGTCCTCCTCGAGCTCGAGCGGGGCGGCCGCGTCCTTCTGCGCCCCAGCGGCACCGAGCCCAAGCTGAAGATCTACGCCGACCTACGGCGCGACGTGGCCGCCGCCGACTCGCTCGTCGAAGCCGAGGCCGCGCTAGAAGCCGCCGCGCGCCGCGCCGCAGCGGAGCTCGCTGCGTGTCTCGGTTTCTAGCGCGTCACGAGCAGATCGGATTTCACAGGAAGGTCGGAAGATCGGAAGGGGGGATTTTGAGGATCGACCTAAATCCAAAAATCCCTTCCGCCCTTCCGCCCTTCCTGTGAAAAAATCTGGCTCGTAAACGGACGACTCAGCCGTCGGTCTCGAACGGAACAATTTCCGTCGAGGCGAGCCCCCCGATCGACTTCTTGACGGAGTCCTCGATCTCGGAAGCCGTCCCGACGACGGCGACGAGCAAGTTCTCCGGCGTGATGCGCGCTCGGATCGCGGCGTTCACCTCGTCGCGCGTGACCGCGCGGACGTGCTCCACGTAGTTCGCGTGATAGCCGGCGGGCAGGCCGTAGAGCTCCTCGTCGAGCATTTGTCCGACCCGCTTCGAGGGCGTGTCGATGGCGAAGGCGTGCGAGCGCGCCAGGTAACGCTGCGCCCAGGCGAGCTCCTTGGTCGTCACGCCCTCTTCCCACCATTTCTCGAGCAGCTCGAGCTCGAGCGCGATGCAGGGCGCCGCGTCCGCGGCCTTCGGGAAGGTCCACAGGCTGAATCCGCGCCGGTGGCGATCGTACGGGAGGCTCGAGTAAGCGCCGTACGACCAGCCGCGTTTCGAGCGGACCTCGTTCATCAGCCGCGCCGTGAACGTGCCGCCGAAGATGGTGCTGCCGACGTGGAGCGCGATGTGATCCGGATCGTGCGGGTGGGTGCCCATGCACCCGATGAGGATCTGGGTCTGTGTTCGCTCCGGTTTGTCGACGATGACGAGGCGCCGTCCCGGCGTCATCTCCGGCTCGGGGACGTCGTCGGGCATCGGCGTGCCCTCGGGCAACGCCGCCGCGACCGTCTTCGCGATGGAGGCCGCGCGATTTTCGTCCAGGTCGCCCGCGAACGCGAACACCAGGTTCTTCGCGCACAGGTGGCGCTCGTACGTGGCGCGCACCTCGGGCGAGCGCACGGACTCCACGCTCTGGGTCGTTCCGCCGACGGGGCGGGCGAACGGATGCGCTCCGAAGAGGCGGCGCCGGAACCAGCGCTGCCCGAGCTCGCGATCATGATCGCGCGCGTCGACGAGCTCAGCGACCGTCTCGCGCTGGAGCTTCGCGAGCTCCGTCTCGGCGAGGCTCGGTTTCGAAAGCACGCCGACGAGGAGCTCGGCGAAGGGCTCGACGGATCGGGTGATGACCGTGCCGTGGATGGTGGCGGAGCTGTGCCCGACGTCGATGGACATCGAGGCTCCGAGCGCGTCGATGCGCTCGTCGAGCGCCTCCGTCGTGAGCCCGGCTCCGGTTCGTCGCACGAGCCGGCAGGCGAGGCGCAGGAGCCCTTCTTTGCCGACGGGGTCGCTCGTCGCTCCCGCCCGCGTCGCGATCGTCATGGAGACGAGGGGAAGCGCGCGGCTCGATTCGACGAGCACGAGCGGCTCGCCGTCGGCCTTCTTCACTGCCGGCATGCTCACGCGGCTGCTCCCTTCGACTCCTCTTGCGGATGCACGAAGATGACGGTGCGCGCCTCTTTCACCAGGTAGCGGCGGGCGACCCGCAACATGTCGCTCGGCGTGAGCGCCGCCGTCGCTTCCAGGCGCTCGAAGGCCGACGCGGGACGACCGAGCACCGTGTCGTAGAAGCCGATGGTGGAAGCTTTGCCTTCCACCGTCTCGAGCCCGGCGACGAGCGAGAGCTCGAGCCGCGCCTTGGCGCGCTCGAGCTCCTCTTCCGACACCGGCTCGGCGCGGACACGCTCGATCTCTTCGTCGACCACGGCGAGCAGCTCGCGCGCCGTCTTGCCGTCACGGGCGGACGCGAACACCTCGAAGAGCCCGGGATCCCGGAACGGCCCGACGAAGGCGTGGACGTCGACGGCGATTTCCATCTGCCGGACGAGACGCCGATGAACCCGCGACGCTCGCCCGCCGAAGAGCACCTCGGACAACAGCGACAGCGCGGGATGATCGAAGTCGCCGAGGGCGGGGGAGTGATAGCCGACGACCAGCTTCTCCGTGGCCGTCGGCTTCGAGACGTCCACCACGCGCTCCGCCGTCTGCGGCGGTTCGGGGCGCACGTCTTCCACCGGCAACGTGGACGGCGGGATGTTCCCGTACGCGGCGACGACGAGCTCGAGCGCGCGCCGCTCGGTGACGTCGCCGACGATGACCAGGGTCGCGTTGTTCGGCGCGTAGAACGTGTCGTAGAACTGCCGGCAGTCGTCGGTGGTGAAGCCCTCGATGTCCGGCATCCACCCGATGGTCGGCCAGCGATAGGCGTGCTCCTTGAACGCGGTGGCCCAGAGCAGCTCGCTGACGGCGCCTTCCACGTCGTCGTCGACGCGGTAGCGGCGTTCGTTGGCGACGACCTCTTTCTCGCTCGTGACCTGCGGATCGCGGAGCACCAGCCTGCGCATGCGCTCCGACTCGAGCTTGGGCACCAGCGGCAGCCGGTCGCGAGGGACGGCGATGTTGTACTGAGTCCAGTCGAGCCAGGTCGCGGCGTTGCTCTCGGCGCCGGCCTCCTCGAGCTTTCTGTCGAGCTCGCCCGCGGGCATGGTCTCCGTCTCGTTGAACATCAGGTGCTCGAAGAGATGCGCGAGACCGGTCTTGCCGATCCGTTCGTGACGCGAGCCCACGCGGTACCAGGTGTGATAAGCGACGACGGGCGCGGAGTGATCCTCGCAGACGAGCACGCGCAGTCCGTTGCCGAGGCGGAAGCACTCCACGGACAGCGCCGGCCCGAACGCGACGCTCCGCTCGTGGGTGACCTGTGCGTGGCTGCTTGCCGCGCCGAGCGACGGCAGCCACTTGCTCCTTCGAGCGGCGAGGGATGCGGGGGACTGTGCGGTCGTCATCGTCATTCCAGCTTCAATATCGCCAAGAAGGCTTCCTGGGGCACGTCGACCTTACCGACACTCTTCATTCGCTTCTTCCCCTCTTTCTGTTTTTCGAGCAGCTTGCGCTTCCGAGTGATGTCGCCGCCGTAACACTTCGCCGTGACGTCCTTGCGCATCGCGCGCACCGTTTCGCGGCTGATGATCTTCGAACCGATCGCCGCCTGGATCGCCACCTCGTACTGCTGGCGGGGCACGAGCTCCTTCAGCTTCGCGGCGAGCGCGCGGCCGCGCGTGTACGCGGTGTCCTTGTGGACGATCACGCTGAGCGCGTCGAGCGGTTCACCGTTCACCAGCATGTCGAGCTTCACCAGGTTCTCGGGCCGGTATCCGACGAGCTCGTAGTCCATGCTCGCGTACCCGCGCGACACGCTCTTCAGCTTGTCGTGGAAATCCAGGATGACCTCTCCGAGGGGGAGCTCGTAGGTGATGACCACGTGGGTGGTCGTGCCGTAGTGGATGCCCTTCTGCACGCCGCGGCGCTCTTCGCAGAGGGCGACGACGGCGCCGACGTACTCCGAAGGGACGTGGATCGTCACCTTCATGATGGGCTCTTCGATCCTCTCGATGTCGCCGACCTCGGGCATCTTCGACGGGTTCTCGACGAAGACCATGTCGCCGTTCTTCTTGTAGACGTGATAGACGACGCTCGGCGCCGTCGTGATGAGGTCCAGGTTGTACTCGCGTTCGAGGCGCTCCTGGATGATCTCCATGTGAAGGAGCCCGAGGAACCCGCAGCGGAACCCGAAGCCGAGCGCCTCCGACGTGTCCGGCTCGAACTGGAAGGAAGCGTCGTTCATGTGCAGCTTCCCGAGCGCGTCGCGAAGGTCCTCGTATTGCGCTGAGTCCGTGGGGAATACGCCGGCGAAGACCATGGGCTTCACCTCCTTGAAACCGGCGAGCGGCTCGGTCGCGCCGCGGGTGGCGGTCGTCACCGTGTCGCCGATCTTCGTCTCGCTGACGCTCTTGATGTTCGCCGCGACGAAGCCGACCTCCCCGGGCCCGAGCTCCGAGAGCGCCGACGGGTGCGGGTTGAAGCAGCCGATCTCGACGACCTCGTAGACGCTCCCCGTCGCCATGAGGCGCACCCGCTCCCCTTTGCGGAGCGTGCCTTCCATGACCCGCAGCATGACCACGGCGCCGCGGTAGCTGTCGTACCAGCTGTCGAAGATCAGCGCGCGGAGCGGCGCGTCGCCGCTCCCCTTCGGCGGCGGGATGCGCTGGACGATGGCCTCGAGCAGCTCCGGCACGCCGAGCCCGGTCTTCGCGCTGACGAGCTGAGCGCCGCTGCAATCGAGCCCGATGACCTCTTCGATCATCTGCACGGCGCGATCCACGTCCGCGGACGGGAGATCCACCTTGTTCAGCACCGGGATGATCTCCAGGTCGTTGTCGAGCGCCAAGTAGACGTTCGCCACCGTCTGCGCCTGCACGCCTTGCGTCGCGTCGACGACCAGCAGCGCGCCTTCGCACGCCGAGAGGCTGCGGCTCACCTCGTAGCTGAAATCGACGTGCCCGGGAGTGTCGATGAGCTGCAGCTGGTATTCTCGACCGTCTTGCGCCTTGTAGCGGAGCCGGACCGACTGCGCCTTGATCGTGATTCCCCGCTCGCGCTCGATGTCCATCTTGTCGAGGAACTGGTTCACTCGCTCTCGGGCGGTGAGCGCGCCGGTAACTTCGAGGATGCGATCCGCGAGCGTGCTCTTGCCGTGATCGACGTGCGCGATGATCGAGAAGTTGCGGATGAGCGCGGTGTCGGACGGCATGGTGCGGGGGGGCGTTCGAGCGGGCGACGGCATACCACACGCGCGCCGCGACCCGGGGCGTGCGAACCCGAGTTCGGCGAGGTGCCCGGTTCCTTCGCTACTTACGCGCCGTTGCGCGCGGTACGGCGTCGGTGAGCGTCATCTGGCCCGGCAGCTCGTGCTCGTAGCGCTTCAGCACGAGATCGATCCCTTCGCGGATGTAGACGGCGACGGGCACTTTCGTGCGCTCGTGCAGCAGGTGCAGGCGCTCGTTTTGCTCCGGCGTGATGTAGACCGTCGTGGATATTTTCTTCCGGGACATCGGCGGCGCACGAGGTTGCGGCGGGTGACCTGCCACTCGTTACAATAGATTCCCATACGTATGTTGTCAATTCGAACTGGCGCGCGCGATCGCATAATAGCCTTTTAATTTCGTGCTGTTATTCGCTAACTGGGCGGACGTTCACCCGAACGGGTGGGAGGTGTCCAAACGGACGGGTTCGGCCCTCCGGTCGCTTGCCACCCCACGGCAAGCCGCCTACCATCGTCCCTTGAATCGATGGGCGAAACCTGGGGCAGCGAGCGCGTTCGTAGCTCGGCCGTCCCGGATCGCTCACGCTAGCACCATGCATCGCTTTCCAAACCATTTCCGAATGCTTGTGCGAATGGGTCGGGCTCTCGCGGGATGCGCGCCCCTGGTCGTTGCGGGTATAGCCCTCCCGGGATGTGGGGAGAGTAACCTTCACGCTGACGGCCCATCCCAGCCAGGAGAGGTGACGCATCGCGATATTCGCGTGTCGCATGCTCCCTGCGCCGTCGACAGCGCGGATGCGCAGAAGATCGACGTGGGGGGCGATTCCCGTCCCGACATCGTCATCGTGCGCTCCAACGGCCGCGAAGTGTGTCGCTCGGTGGACATGAACTTCGACGGCGTCGTCGATTCGTGGATCTACCGAGACGCGAACGGCGCGGTGAGCCGTCGCGAGAACGATTACGATCGCGACGGCCGCATCGACGAAATCCAGATTTTCCAGAACGGCGTGCTCGTCGAGAAGCAACGCGCGACGACGTTGGTGGGGCGCCTCGACACGTGGCACTTCTACCAGGGCGGCAAGCTCGCGCGGACCGAGCGGGATTCCGACGGCGACACCCAGATCGATCAGTGGTGGGAGTACCCGAAGCCCGATCAGCCCGAGTGCCCGCTCATTCATTCGGACGTCGACGGCGATGGCCATCCGGATCCGGGCGCGACGGTGAACGTTTGCGATCAGTCGAGCGGCTACGTGCCGCCCGAGCGCGCCTCGGACAAAGCGCCTTCGGGCGCGACGTTCGAGCGTTCGAATCCGAGCGACGTGCCGACGGAAGTAGAACAGAAGCCGGCCGATACGACGAACCAAGGGACGAAGAAGTGATGTCGGGCTCGAAGAAGCACGCGGTTCGTTTCATCGCGGTGTCCGCCGTCGTCTGGGTCTCCGCTTGCGGCGGTTCCAAGCCAGAGACTGCCGCGAAGACGCCCGCCCAAATGGCGTCCGCCGGCAACGACCAATCGCGGTGCGATTACAAGGGCCGCTCGGATCGCGAAGTCGTGGAGTCCAACGGCCCCGGCGCGACGCTTCCCAACGTCCGTCGTGTCTTCGGCATCATTGGCGAAGGCGACGATCGACGCCGCGTGCTCTTCTGTCGCGAGATCGACACGAACCTCGACGGCGTGAAAGACGTCGTCCGCATGTACAACGACAAGGGCGATCCCGTCGACGAGCAAGCGGACACCGACTACGACGGCAAGATCGACACCTGGATCAAGTTTGCCGGGGGCCGCATCGCGAAAGAAGAGCGCGATCGCAATCGCGACGGCCGCCCCGACGAGTGGCTCTACTATGTGAAGGGCAAGCTGTCGCGCGTGCAGCGGGACACGAACTACGACGGCCGCCCCGACGTGTGGGAAGTCTACGTGGACGGGCAGCTCGAGCGCATGGGGACGGACGTCGATTTCGACGGTCACGTCGATCGATGGGATCGTGACGAAGTCGCGCATCGCATCGCCGAAGAGAAAGAGCGCCAGGACGACGAGAAGGCCGAGGCGGCGCAAAAAGCGCAGGAAGACGCCAACAAGGCCGCGGAAGGTCCGCCCGGCGCTGCAGCGAAGCCGGTTCGACCGCAGGACTCGGGGAACAAACCCGGCGCCGCGCCCGCGACGTCCAGTTCGGCCGGCACGCTGCCCCCCGGCCCCGCGAGCGGCCCAACGTCGCCGGGCTCGTCGAGCACGATCGCGCCGGCGTCAGCGGGCTCGTCGAGCCCGTCGACCACGGCTCCGGCGAAGGGAACGACGGGTTCGAAGACGAAGAGCCCGTAGGGTCGCGCCGTCGTGGCGGCCTACGGCGCGTCGGTGCCTTCGCGACCGTAGGCGTCTTCGAGGCGCACCACGTCGTCGATTTCCGGCGTCGAGACTTCGAAGACGCGTACGTCGGTCTTTCCGATCATCCTGTGTACCGTGCCGGGCGGGCAGTGGAACGTGTCGCCCGGTTTCATCTCGATGGGCTTGATGTCGCGGTCCTTGCCGACCTCGAGGGTCATCTCGCCCGTCTCGACGAAGAAGGTCTCGTCCTTGCGGCGGTGATATTGGCGGCTCAGGCGCTGGCCTTGCTTGATGAAGAGGACCTTGGCGACGTAGCGGTCCGTTTCCGCCCAGATGATCTCGTGCCCCCACGGTTTTTCGACGCGACGCATAAGATCTTCGATTAGCGCGGGAAGCTCACGTACACAAGGCCCCCCGAGTATGCGGGCCGGCGCGGCTCTGCTACGCGAGCCGCGCGCTTCTCCATTTCCATCGCCCATGACACGCGAACGCTTGCAGAAGATCCTGGCCCGCGGCGGCGTCGCTTCCCGCCGAAAAGCAGAGGAGTTGATAGCCGCCGGGCGCGTCACCGTCGACGGTCGAGTCGTCTCGGAGCTCGGATCGCACGCGGATCCCGAGCGGAACCGCATCGAGGTCGATGGTCGCCCCGTGATCCGCGAGGCGTTCGTCTATCTCGTCTTCAACAAGCCGCGGAACGTCGTCAGCACCATGTCCGATCCGGCGGGGCGCCCCACCGTCGCGGAGTATTTGAAGCGCGCGGGCGCGCGCGTCGTTCCGGTGGGCAGGCTGGACTTCGGCACGACCGGCACGCTGCTACTCACCAACGACGGCGACTTCGCGCTCGGGTTGCTCCACCCGCGGAAAGAATCCCCGAAGATCTACGTCGCCGAAGTGGCCGGCGTCGTCGAAGACCGCGATCTGCCGCGCTTTCGAGCGAGCATCGAAATCGACGGGCGTGCGACGCGGCCAGCCGAGGTGACCCGGCTCGGCGTCTTCGGAAATGTAACCCGTCTGCGCATCGTGCTGCGCGAAGGACGGAATCGACAGATCCATCGCCTCGGCGAAGCGGCGGGCTTCCCGGTGAAAAAGCTCACGCGCCTCTCGTTCGCCGGCGTCACGGCCGAGGGCCTCGCGCCGGGGCACTTCCGTCCTTTGACGCGGGCGGAGCTCGAACGTCTGAAGAAGGACTACGGCGTTCCGAAGGAGCTGCCGAAGTCGCCGTCGGAGCCGCCGGCGAGACGCCCGGGAGCAGCACGTCCGCAAGGCTCCGTGGCAGCGCCCAGTAGCGATCGAAATAGCCGCCGCCCAGAACGCGCGCGTCGCCCAGGACCTGCTGACCCGCCGCGGGGGCGAGGCGCGAATCGAAGACCATGAAATCCGGGAGCTGTAGCGGGAGCGACATCGCCCGGAAGAGCCCGGCGGCGGAGACGGCCGAGAGCACCGCGACGTAGCGCTCCGGGTTCTCGGGATTCGGATAAATGAAGACGACCCCGGATTCCGGATCGCCGGGGAGCAAGGCGCGGCCCGCCCGGACGGCGCCGTGCTCGATGCCGAAGGGCAACGCCGCGTCGAGCTCGCGCACGAGCAGGTTCGAGTCTTTGCTCCCGACGAGAAACAGCGAGTGCGTACGCCCGAGGGCGCGCGGCACGGCGCGATCGGCGAGGACCGCATAGCGGGTATCGCCGGACCATCGCGCGCGAAAGTGTTCGGCAACCTCCCTTGCCGCATTCGTCTGGCGCGCGTCGAGGGTGCCGTAAACGAAGGCCAGCGGCCCGTTCCAGGCGTCGCGGATCGGGCCCTCGACGAAGGCGTGCTTCTCCTTCGGCGAGGCGGTCCGGGGACCCACCGTCCACTTGCCGTCGTCGCGGTGGAAGGCGGAGGGATCGCGATCCTCGGCCTCGAAGCGCTGTCCGTCGAGCTCCACGGTCGCGGGTCCCGTGACGCCCGCCGCGCGGACGGACAGAGACAGCGCGTCGACGCCGCGCGTGCGCACGACGACGTGGTCCTTGGCGCGCGTCGCGTCGACGAGGCCCGTCGCGCCCGAGAGCGACGTGATGCGCGTCCAGGCGCGCGCCGCGTAGCGGAGCGAGTCCGTCTTGAACGTCACGTGCGCGGGCATCGGCGTGGCGCGCTTCTCCGAAAGCGCGGGCCACATGCCCGCGCCGGCCCACACGATCCGCCACACGTCGTGGCCGATGTCCGGCCACGTCTCGCGGAACGGGTAACCGAGCGCCCGGTAACGATCCACGAGCGATTGCGAATGGGCCAGCGGCTGATCTTGGAGGCCCTGCGCGACCAAGAGAAGCTCGTCGCGGCCGTTCTCGGCGAAGCTCGCGGGCGACCAGCGCGTCATCTCCACGAGCTCCCAGGGGCGAAGCGGACGCCCTTGCACGTCGCGACGCACGAAGAAGCTGTGGTACCCGGAGAGCGCTGCGATCGCGGAGAACCGATCCGGAAAACGGAAGCCGATCTGCGCCGCGCCGGTGC
Source organism: Polyangiaceae bacterium (assembly GCA_035547195.1). GTDB lineage: Bacteria > Myxococcota_A > Polyangia > Polyangiales > Polyangiaceae > DASZVB01. The sequence goes on along the minus strand of DASZVB010000112.1, from coordinate 55,154 downwards.
CGCCCATGGAGTGGCCGGCGATGGAGACGCGCTCCGGGTCGATGGGATACGTGCGGAGGGCCCAGTCGAGGGCGTCGAGCACCTCTATCTCGCCGGGCCCGCGATAGAACGCGTCGCCGTGCGCGGACGGAGCGAGCACGAATCCGTCGACCCTCGGGTGCGGCGCGAGCGAGTCGGTGCCGAGGAACGCGTTCATGATGCGCTCCGGCGTGCTCAGGTAGCCGTGCAGCAGGACGACGAGCGGATACTTGCGCGACGAACGCGGGTCGTAGCTCGCGGGCACGTGCACGCGGACGGGATCGGGGGCGCCGTCGAGGCGCGAACGCCGCGCGAGCTCGAGCACCCCGTGGTCACGAAGCGGGTCGCCGCCGCTCTCGACGCGGCCGACGAACGCGTCCAGACGCTCTGCGCGGGGCACCACCGTTGGATCGCCGCGGTCTTCGAGCGCCGCCAGCTCGGCGGTGCGCGCCTCCAGCGTCGCGGCGCACGTCTCCACGTCGCTCGACGCCGAAGGCGGTTTGGTGAGCAGGCGCGCGCGGAGCGACAGCGCGCGTCCCACGGCGGCGGAGACCTCGGGATCGACGTGCACGTCGAAGGTCCGCGCCGCGTCGCCGATGCGCACCTCGACCTGATCCACGGCTCCGCCGAGCGACGTCTCTGCGCTCGCGATCGCCGGAAGGAGCGCGGCGCGAGCCGGAACCGACGTCGGATCGGCGGCGAGCGCACCGAGCGAGAGGGGGCCTCCGACCGCCCGAGCGTGCGAAGAAGGAATGACGGAGAGGGTCACCGCGGGGTCCAGCGGCGCGCCGCGTGGAAAGTCGACGCGGACCTGGGGTTGGAACCCGCCGGGGACGACCCCGCTCGAGACTCTCACGTCGGCGAGCTTCATGGCGAGCCGCGCGGGGGACAGCGCGCCCGGGAGCCGGAACAGCGCGCCGCGCGGAGGTTCGAGGTTCGCGGCGTCGAGCAGCCGCACCTCCGCGTTCCACGGGCGGCCCCGGCGTTTCAAATCCAGCACCACCGTGTGCGCTCCCGAGGCCAAGCTGAGCGCGATCGGATCCCACGCGGCGCCGCGCAGGTGCGCGGCTTCGCGGACGAAGACCGGTTTACCGTCGATGCTCGCCGACACGGAGCCGTCGGCGGAGAGCAAGAGCCACCCGGTCAGCGGCTGCGTCAGGACGACCTCGCACGCGAGTAACCCTCTGTTCGCGGTCTTGCCGAAGACCTTGCCGAGATCGAAGGAGGTCGTGCCGCCGTCCGCGACCGCCCACGCTAGCGCTCCGAGCCCGTTCCCGAGGCGCGCGCCCTCGGAAGGGTGCAAGCTCGCGACGTCGACGGTCTGTCGCGTCGGGACGGGCCCGGCGGAGAGGAACGCGCCGACATGGCCGTCCGGGGAAGGGGCGAGCGCGACGTCGGCGCGCGCGGCGCTCGCCAGCGTCAGCGACGCCCCGCCGAGCAGGGCGGCGATCGCAGCGCGCAGATGTGACCATGTCGATGGTCGGATCAAGCCTTGTCGTTGCTCGCGTCCGGCGTCTCGGGGGGGGGAGGGGTGCTGCGCCGGTCGTTCTCCACCTTCTTCACCCGCACGCGAGAGCGGACGTCCGGAGAAGCGCCGAGCCGCGAATCGTTCGGGATGAACCTCACCTCCGTCTTCACCTCGAACGACAGCGTCGTGAGAACCCGCGCGATCTCCTCCGCGATATTCGTCTGCTGCAGGAAGTCGCGCGTCTCGCGAGCCACCACTCGGTAGAGGCCGTTCTTCGTCTCGTCGAGCTGCGACAAAATGAGGGACAATACCTCTTTCGGCAGCTTCATTTCGTTCAAGAGGTTCCGCGCGTTCTCCGGCGCCTCGGCGAGCTTTTCGAAGCCCGTCTCCAGGGCGCGCTTGATCAGGTACGGGAGCAGCCGCTCGAGACGCTTCCGCTCGCGCTCTCGTTCGGTTCGCTCCGATGCTGGCGGCGGATCACTTTGCACGGTTTACCGAGTACCCTGGTGCGGTGCGTCAGTCAAACGCGGTTCCCCTCATAATCGCGATTTTCAGCGTGGCCGGCTGCCATGGGAGGCGGGCGGCCGGCCCGGGCACGCCTGCCCACGGCGATTCGGGCTCGACTCGGAGCGCGATATCGGGCGTGCCATCCGCGCGCACCCCCCCGGTCTCCCTCGCGTCCGCGACGAGCGCGACGCCGACAGCTCCGGCTTCCCCATCGAAACCAGAGATGGCGCCTAGCGCTCCGAGCGTGCTCGCGGAACCCCGTCCTCCGCCTGCCGTATCTTGCTACCAAGGTTTTGCTCCGTCTGCGTCGCCCCGTATCGACGTCGTCCGGCTGGGCACGGCATGCGGACCCGTTTCAGGTCTCACGGAGCTCGCGAAGACAAGCGGCAGGGTCGACGAAGCCGGACGCGGGCCGACGCTCCGGTGGGACGCCGACCGCGGAGACTGCTTCCGACTCTTCGCCGTCGCCGCCGAGCCCGTCGAGGCCCTGAAAGTCGACGTCAAGAGCGCGGTGTCCACCTCGAGCTTGCACGCCGACGCGCGTCGCCGCTGGGCGGTGCTCGGCGAGGACGGGCCGTTTTGCGCCGGGCGAGCCGGGCATTTCGAGGCATCGTTCACGACGCATGCGGGAAGCGGCGAGCTCTTCGCAGCTGTGTGGCGCGGCGCGCGCATGCTGCCGCGGCATCCGCCGACGGCGAGCCCATAGCGAGGACTCTGCTGGTTTGCGAGCGTCGCTAGTGCATGGGCCGGAGCGCTGTATGATACCCGAGAAAGCATGGTCGATCCCATTCACGCAGAACGCCGCGCCGCCCTTTTGAAGGAGATGGGCGAGGGCGTGCTCGTCCTCTTCGCGGCCGGCGCCGCCATTCGCAACAACGACGTGGAGCACGAGTACCGGCAGGATTCGGACTTCTACTACCTGACGGGTTTCGACGAACCGGAGTCCGTGCTCGTGCTCAGCACCGTGCACGAGCAGAAGTTCGTGCTGTTCGTGCGCCCGCGGGACCCGGAGCGCGAGACCTGGGACGGCGCGCGCGTCGGCGTCGACGGCGCCGTCTCCGAGCTGGGCGCGAACGCGGCGTTCCCCGTCGCGGAGCTCGCGGAAAAGCTTCCGGATTGGCTCGAGAACGCCGAGCGCCTCTTTTATCGAATCGGGCGCAACCGCGACCAAGACGACGTAGTGCTCAGGGCCATCGATCGAACACGGCCGCGCGCGCGGCGCGGGTCGTCCTATCCGACGCAGATCATCGATCCTGCGACGGTGCTCCACGAGATGCGCCGTCGCAAGACGCCGCTCGAGATAGAGCTCATGACGCGTGCCGTGGACATCACCGGCGAGGCGCACATCGCCGCGATGGCCGCGGCGAAGCCCGGCATGTACGAGTACGAAATCGAGGCGCTGCTCCGCGGTATCTTCCGCAAGCACGGTTCCGAGCGTCCGGCGTACGCGCCCATCGTCGGCTCGGGCCCGAACGCGACGGTGCTCCACTACCACAAGAACAACCGGCGCATGGAATCCGGCGATCTGCTCTTGATCGATGCAGGGACGGAGTTCGGCTACTACGCCGCCGACGTGACACGGACCTTTCCGGTGGCCGGCAAGTTCACGGCGCCGCAGCGCGAGATCTACGAGCTCGTGCTCGCCGCTCAGGACGCCAGCATCGCGGCGACGAAGCCCGGCGCGACGATCGACGACGTTCACGCGGCGAGCGTTCGCGTCCTCGCGGAGGGCATGATCGCGCTCGGCTTGATCGAGGGCCCCGTCGAGGACGCGATCAAAGAAGAGCGCTACAAGCGATACTACATGCACAAGACCAGCCACTACCTGGGCATGGATGTGCACGACGTCGGCCGTTATTTCGAGAAGGGCAAGGCGCGGCCGCTCGAGCCCGGCGTCGTCATCACCGTCGAGCCCGGCCTCTACGTCCCGGCGGGCGACGACAAAGCGCCGCCGCGGTACCGCGGCATCGGCGTTCGTATCGAAGACGACGTCCTGGTCACCGAGAGCGGACACCGCGTCCTCAGCGAGGCGATCCCCCGGCGCACGGCGGACGTCGAACGCGCCTGCAACGCCGCGTAAGAGCTCGTGGACTGAGCAGTGCGTCCGCTCGGATTGTCCTTCGTTCCGCTCCTGCTCGTCGGGTGGACGGGCGCGGCGCGCGCCGAGACCCAATCGCCCGCGCTGCCTGGTTCGGAGACGTCGCCCGAGGCCACGGCGGACACGGCCGAGCGCGGCCCGAGCACGCCTCTGCCGCCGCTCGGCGGCGAGTACCGGCTCATGGCCGGCACGAGCGTCGGACGCGGGCTTCGTTTCGAGAATCCGTATCGCTTGCAGACGGAGCTCGGCCACGACGCGGAGTCGCTGTCGCTCACGGCCACCTACCTGGACGTTTCCATCGCCGGGCTGATCGCCGGCGGCGAGCGCATCTTCCATGGCGTCACCGTCCACGCGTCGTTTGCGCTCGAGGGCATCACCCAGGAGGTGATCACGCCGTCTTATCTCCTCTTGCTGCGTCCGGTGCCGCGGTGGGCGTTGCTCGGCCGCGCCGGATTGCCCGTCGTCGTCGAGCCCGACGCGAACGTCGGATTCGAGATCGCGGGCGGCGGCGTGTTCTACGTCACGACGGGCCTCGGGATCACCGCGTCGCTCGTCGGCAGTCTGTTCTTCTCGGCGGCGACGCAGAGCTCGGCGCGGCCGGCGATTCCGATCCTGTCCATGGAGCTCGGCGCGGTGTACGACTACGAGGTGCTCCCGTGACCCCGCGACGGCATCCGAAGCGGCGGATCGGGCCGGCCATCGTCGTCGCGCTCCTCTGCGCAGCCCCGGTTCCGGGCGACATCGGCGCCTGCGGGCAGCCCGTCGCCCGGCTCGACGCGGATCGGTTCTTCACGGCGAAGCGGAACATCGACTGCGACCACTGCAAGCAGTGCGGGATCGACGACGAGACTTGCACCGCCGACTGTGGCAAGGGCGCGCTCGAGGTGGAGTCGTTCCCCTCCGGCTGCGAGCCGCTCGTCCACGACGGCGAGGTCTGCTTGCGCAAGCTCCTCGACACGGGTTGCGACGACTACGCGCGCTACCTCGACGACACCGCGCCCACGGTGCCGAGCGAGTGCGACTTCTGCCCGAGCGAGCCGTGATGCGGTTGTCGATCATCGCCGTGTTGCTGTGCGCGCTCGGCTGCGCCGAGATGGGGCGGCGCGCGACGGTCTCCGTCGACGAGTTCGCGTCGTATCGGCGCTTTCGTGTCGCGGCCACGGTGGAGCAGAAGCTCGCCGCGAGCGTCGACTATCTGCGCGACAACCCGAAGGGCAGTTACCGCGTCGAGGTCGGTCGCTGGCTCCGTCACGCCGAGATGGGGTACGTCGTCCGCGCGTGGGACGACGCGCCGCGGTTGCGCGCGTTTCTCGCGGCGGTGCCTTCCGGCGCGTACTCGTCGCGCGCCGCCGAGCGGCTCGTCGAGCTCGAGCTCACCGAAGAGTACCGACAGAAGAGCGACCGCGCTTTCGAAGCGAAGGTCGCCGCGATCGAGGCGCGCCTGGCCAAGGCAGAATCGGGGAGGCGCGAGCTCTTGCGCGGCGTCGTCGGATGGGCGCGGCGGTTGTCGCGTCTGCGCGACTTCGGAAAGCGCATCTCGGAGCTCGACGACGAGCTCGTCTTCGCGTTCCGGCTCGAGGCGCCCGCGGCGCGCTGCGACGGCGACCTCTGCACGAAGACCATTTCCGTCGCTTACGACGTGCCCGAGGGCAAGGCGCAGAGCGCGCGAGAAGCCGTCTACGACGTCGGCATGCAGCTCGAGAACGGCGGCGTGCGATCCGCGTGGGTCACGGGCCCCGAGCTCTTCACGCGCATCGGAGAAGCCGTACGCGTCGCCGCCGTCCCGCCCACGGATCTCGGCGCGCGCATCGAGGCCATCGGACAAGCCACGCAGATGATCGCCATCGCCGTGGAGCCCGCGCTGCCCGCCTCGCGCTGCGCCGTCGACCCCGTGAGCCCCATCGTCCTTCGCCGAGTCTGCGACGGCGTCGATCTTCGAGTCGTCTCCGCCCTCGACCCCGGCGAAGAAGATCGCATCTCCATCCAACCCGCCGCGACGCGAGCCCCAACTCCTTAATTCCCTCACACCCGAATCCTGAGCGCCCCCCGCGCCACCCGCGCCCGCAGCGGCAGCCTGCCCGGCGTCTCCCCGTCGGCGTCGATGAACACCGGCGTTTCCCCGAGCGCGTCCGCTTCGACGACGCTGCCGCGCGTCGATTCGACGTGTGGCTGCCCGAGGTGCGTGCCCTTGTAAATGTGAGTTCCGAGTCGCAACGACTCGGCGAACGCCAGGTCCCCGGTCGCGACGACGTCGAAGAGGCCGTCCGAAGGATCGGCGCGCGGCGCGATGTGCATGCCGCCTCCGAAGTAACGGCCGTTGGCGATCGCCACCACCTGCACGCGCCCCTCGAACCAGGGATCTCCGTCGACGCGAACGGAAACCGGCGCGTTGCGATAGGTGCTCATCGCCCGGAGCGTTCCGATGAAGAACGCGAGCCGTCCGCCCATCCACTTCGGGCCCTCGTTCACCAGGCGATCGATCCGCCCCGACATGCCGAAGCTCGCGATGTTGACGAAGCTGGTCACCACGGGGCCGCCGTCATCGCCGACCAGCTCGAGGATGCCCAGGTCGAGCGGCCGAGGGGGGCTGTCGAGCATGCGCGCGACGGCGGCCTCGAGACCGCCGTCGACGCCGAACGACTTCCGGAAGTCCCCGCCGGTCCCCGCAGGAATCACTCCGAGGTGGGGGCCTTCGAGCGGAGCGCCCGACTCGTCGAGGTACGCCCGGCTGACCTCGTTCATCGTGCCGTCGCCCCCCATGACGGCAAGCAGCTCCACGCCGTCCGCGCGTGCTTCCCGCGAGAGCCGCACGGCGTCCAAGGCGGCGCGCGTATAGACGATCTCGCAGGTTTCGCCGCGGGCTTCGAATGCCTTTTGCACCACGGGGGCTTTGCGTCCCGCGGAGCCCGCGCCGGCCTTCGGGTTCACGATGACTCGAATTTTCATGTTTGCTAAAGCGGTCGCTGCCGCCGGGACGATTCCGGTCCCGAACGGGCTACTCTGCGGGGCAGGGATGCTCTCACGGCGACCGTGGTCGCAAAAGCGTTCGCTTTGGTCTGGTCACCGCCGCGGTCCTTTCGTTCCGCCTTGACGGGTTTTTCGAAAACGATATCGTGAGCCGCCTCTAAGGGACCGAGCTCGAGCCTGGAGAAGAAAGCCCCCGAGGGAGGCCGCGACACAACATGGCGATCGACGACCGATGCAAGCTCTTCGTAGCGGGCTTGCCAGATTCGATCTCCGAGGCCGTGCTGCGTCAGCTGTTCGAAGCGACCGGCGGCACGGTGGTCGAGGTCAGTGTCCCGCGGGATCGAGCGACGGGAAGGCCGCGCGGCTTCGGTTTCATTACGCTCTCGACCGAGGACGAAGCGCGCTCGGCGCGCGAGGTGCTCGACGGATCGATGCAATCGGGCCGCTCCATCTCGGTGCGACCGTTTCAAGCCGGTCCGCCGCGGCGTCCTGAAGGCGGCGGTGGCGGCGGCGCGCCGCGCGGCGATGCCCCGCCAGATCGCGGGAGCGCCGAGGATCGCACGCTCTATCTCGGCAACCTCCCGTACGAGACGTCGGTGCAAGAGGTGGAGCAGATGCTTTCGCGCGCCGGGGTCGAATCCGTCGTGCGCGTGAATCTTCCGCTCGATCCTCAGGGGCGCCCGCGCGGTTTCGGTTTCGTCATCCTCGGAAGCGCCGAGTCGGCGCAGGCGGCGGTCGACGCGCTTCGCGAGGCGGAGCTGAAGGGACGTCGCGTGTCTGCGAGCATCGCGCATGCGCGCGGCACGCGTCCGCCGCGTCCGCCCGGTGGCGGGCCGCCCATGGGAGGCGGTGGCGGCGGGTTCTCGCGACCTCCGCGTGACGAGCCTCGATGGGATGCCCCCATGGAGCCGCCCCCGGGAGCCTCGACCGAGGAAGAAGGTCGGGGCGACGGTCGTCGGCGCGGTCCGAAGGACACCGGTAAGAAGAAGAAGGGGCCGCGGGGGCCGGAGCGCGGCCGAAATCGCCGCGATGGCGAGGGGTTGCGCGGTCCCCGCGCGCGCGACTGGTACGACAAAGAAGACGACGATTGAGGGCTCGTTGCCGTGTGGCTACACGGCTTATGTGGCAATAATTTCAGTCGTTTAACGGAAGGCGTGACGCAGAGTTCACCTTCGCGTGCGGGTCCGATTGCAAGCGGCGTCCGCTACGTGTTACTCGTTCCGCCGCCTCGCGGGTCAGGCGGTTTCGTCAACGCCCTCAAAGCGTTCGCCCTTCAGGTTTTTTGCGCCGGGCTCGGAGTGAGTCACGAATGATTTTCGACTGGCTCTACGGACTGTTTTCGAACGACCTCGCCATCGACCTCGGTACGGCGACGACGCTCATCTACGTGAAGGGCAAGGGGATCGTCAGCTGTGAGCCGTCCGTCGTCGCCGTGCAGCGTGATGCGCGCGGCGACAAGAGCGTGCTCGCCGTCGGTCGCGAAGCGAAGGAGATGCTCGGTCGTACCCCCGGCAACATCCAGGCCATCCGGCCGTTGCGGGACGGCGTCATCGCGGACTTCGAAATTACGGAAGCGATGCTTCGTTACTTCATTACGCGGGCGCATAACCGGCGCACGCTGGTGAAGCCGCGCATCATCATCTGCGTTCCGTTCGGCATCACGGAGGTGGAAAAGCGCGCCGTCAAAGAGAGCGCCGAGAGCGCCGGCGCCCGAGAGGTGTACCTCATCGAAGAACCGATGGCGGCGGCCATCGGAGCCGGCCTACCGATCACCGAGCCGAGCGGCAACATGGTCGTCGATATCGGCGGCGGCACGACCGAGGTGGCCGTCATCTCCCTCGCCGGCATCGTCTACTCGCAGAGCGTTCGCGTCGGGGGCGACAAGATGGACGAGGCCATCGTCGCGTACATGAAGCGCAAGTATAACCTCGCCATCGGCGAGCAGACGGCCGAGCGCATCAAGATCACCATCGGCAATGCCTATTCACTCGACGAGCAAATGACGATGGAAGTGAAGGGCCGCGACATGGTCGCCGGCATCCCCAAGACCGTCGTCGTCAACTCGGACGAGGTCAGGGAAGCGCTCGCCGAGCCGATCAACGCCATCGTCGAAGCGGCGCTGCTCGCGCTGGAGCGCACACCGCCCGAGCTCGCGGCCGACATCGTCGACAAAGGCGTCGTCCTCACCGGCGGCGGAGCCTTGCTCAAGAACATGGACGTGCTCTTGCGCGAGGAGACCGGGCTCCCGGTCATGGTCGCCGACGATCCGATCAGCGCCGTCGTGCTCGGGAGCGGCAAGACGCTCGATCACATCGAGCTCCTGAAGGAAGTCGCGATCGGCTGACGACCGTGTCCGGGCCGCGTTCGTGGCTTTCGCCGACACCGCCGGGTCCGACGCGCGCTTCCGGAGAGAGCTCACGAATTCTGAGGCCCGCTAGGTGAATCGGTTCCGGCGTTATCGCGACATCGTTCTCGTCATCCTGCTGCTGGCCGTTCCGTTTTTCTTTCTGCGCGCCAGCATTCGCAACCCGGAGAACCTGACCGCGATCGATCGCGCGCTCCTGCGCATTTCCGCGCCCGTCGAGTACTTCGTGTCCGCGCTCTCGCGCGGCATCTCGAGCCTCCTCAGCGGGTACGTCTATCTCGTGGACGTGAAGCAGGACAACAACAAGCTCGCCTACGAGAACGCGCGCCTCCGCGCCGAGGTGAGGCGGCTCTCCGCGGCGGAGTCGGAGAGCCGTCGGCTGCGACGCCTGGTGGGCCTGCGCGAAACGGCCAAGGCCGAGACGGTGAGCGCCATGGTCATCGCCAAGGACATCACCGAGTATTTCCGCGTCGCGCACCTGGTCCTGGACAACGCCGCGCCCGGGATCCGCCCCAACATGCCGGTCATCTCGCTCGATGGTACGGTCGGCACCGTGCAGCGGGTAGCCGGAGAACGAGTGGACGTCCAGCTGACCGTGGACAGCGGCTTCGGCGTGGACGTCGTCGTCGAGCGGACGGGGGCGCGCGGCTTCGTGCGCGGCGTCGGCGACTTGTCGCGCTACGTCGTCCGCGTCGAGTACGTCCAGCGCACCGACGAGGTCCAGCAGGGCGACATCCTCGTGACGAGCGGCTTCGGCTGCCGTTTCCCGAAGGGCATCCCCGTCGCCAAGGTCACGGAGGTCGTCAAGCGCGACTTCGGCATCTACCAGCAGGTCGAAGCGGAGCCGCTCGTCGACTTCTCGCGCCTCGACGAGGTGCTCATCGTGCTCACGGACACGAAGGACTGCACGCCGGCGCCCGAGCGCCGCGCCAAGCGGTGAAGGAAGCATGCGGAACGCGGCATTCCTCGCCTTCGCTCTCCTGCTCACGCTCATTCAGGCGAACGTGAGCCGCGTCGTCGGGCCGTTGCACTTGCACGGATGGACGCCGAGCATGGTGCTGCCGCTGGTCGTCTTCCTCGGGGTGCACGAGCCGTCGATGGCGCGCGGGGCCATCCTCGCGTTCGTCATCGGGCACGCGCTCGACCTGTTCGCGTCCGCTCCCATCGGGCTCTTCACCTTCGTATACGTCGCGCTGTGGTGGCTCGCCCGCGTCGTCGGCGTGCGCCTCGCCGCGCAGACGGTGCCGACGCAGATGGCCTTCGCGTTCGGGTTCTCGCTCGTGCAAAGCCTCGTCATTCTGGTGCTCCTCGCGGTGTTCGGCGCGGACCCGCAGCGCCCCGTCGAGCTGTCGTACATCGTCCTGCCGCACTCCGTTTCGACGGCGCTGATCTCGCCCGTCGTCTTTCGCATCGCCGAGCGCTTGCACCAGGTAGCCGCCGCGGCGCCGCGTACCGCGGAGGTCGCCCGGTGAGCTTCCTCGTCCAGCGCTCCGACGTCGGGGAGTTCCGGCGACGGTACAGCTGGCTCGTGCTCGTCGTGCTCGTGGCCTTCACCGGGCTCGTCGCGAAGCTCGTGCAGCTGCAAATCGTCGAGGCCGACCTGCACCGCGCGCAGGCGCGCCGCAACATCACCGGCGAGATCCGCCTCGCGACGACGCGCGGCGTGATCCGCGACGCGAACGGCAAGGTGCTCGCGGCGAACCGCCCCTCTTACAACGTCTACGTCGTCCCGGAGGCGATGGATCTGAAGACGACCTGGCCGCTCGCCGCGCAGCTCATGGGCCTCGGCCCCGACGAGAAGAAGGCGCTGGAGGACAAGATCGCCGGCATCCAGGCGACGCCGAGCGCGCGGCGCAGCCAGCAGATCCTTCTCAAGGTGGACGTCGATCGCAACGTCGTCGCCGCCCTGAAGACTCACGAAGACGATCTGCCCGGCGTGCAGGTCGTCCCGGTCCCCGTTCGCTTCTACCCGTACGGCGCCCTCGGCGCTCACTCCATCGGGTACATGCGCGAGATCGATCCCGATACGCTCGCGAAAGAAGAAGACCAGGGGTATCGCGCGGGCGATCGCATCGGCGCGGTGGGGATCGAGCGGCGCTGGGAGAGCTACCTGCGCGGGGAGCGCGGGCTGAAGCGCTTCGTGCACTGGCAGCGCGCCCACGGCAACCGCGAGGAGATGGAGAACCGGTACCTCGAGGAGCCGCGCACCGTCGAGCCCATCCCGGGTCGGGACATCTCGCTCACCATCGACATCGATCTCGTCGGCATCATCGAGAAGGCGTTCCGCGGCCAGCTCGCCGGCTCCGTGGTGGTCATCGACGTGCGCACCGGGCGCATCCTGGCGGCGCTCAGCAAGCCGGGCTTCGACGCCAACGTCGTCTCCGGAGGCAACGGCACGGACGCCGTGCGCGAGGAGTTCCAGAAGCTCTATTCGGATCCGCTCAAGCCGACGCTCGACAAGACGATCTCCGCCGCGTACCCGCCGGGCTCGACGTACAAGCCGTTCACCGCGCTCGCCGCGCTCGCCGATCACCTCATCACGCCGAACACGCGCGTCGACTGTCACGGCGGCTACACCTTCGGCCGGCGCTTCTTCCGGTGCACCGGCGTGCACCGCAGCGTCGACCTGTATCAAGCCATCGTCCAGTCGTGTAACACCTACTTCTACTCGATCGGCGAACAGATCCACATCGACCGCCTCGCCGAGATCGGCACCGAGTTCGGCTTCGGCGTGAAGACCGGCGTCGGCGTGAACCCGGAAGCGCGCGGCCGCATGCCGACGAAGGCCTGGTACACGCGCCGGATGAAAGGCGGGTTCCGCGGCGGTTTCACGCTCCTCGCCGCGATCGGGCAGGGCGCGACGACGGTCAGCGTCACCCAGCTCGCGCTCGCGTACGCCGCGCTCGCCAACGGCGGCACGCTGTATCAACCGCAGATCGTACGCAGCATCGAGACGAGCGACGGCACCATCGTCCAGGAATTTCCCCCGCGCGTCCGGCGCGTGATCGACATCGACCCCGAGCGCCTCAACCTGATCCACCAGGCGCTTCGCGGCGTGGTCTACGAGAAGAAGGGCACCGCGAACAGAGAGAAGCTCCCCGAGGTCGACATGGCGGGGAAGACGGGCACCGCGCAGGTGACCCACGTCACTCCGAAGGGCGTCGATCCCGACAAGAACTGGTACTACAACCGCGACCACGCCTGGTTCGCCGGCTACGCGCCCTCGGAGTCGCCGGAGATCGCGATCGTCGTCATGGTCGAGCACGGCGGCGGCGGCGGTCTGAACGCGGTGCCCATCGCGATGAAGGTCGTCCGCGATTGGCAGAAGCTCAAGGCCGAGCGCATGGAGGCGCGCTCCGCGTCGACGACGAAGGTCGCGGCGCCTTCGCGACACGCGCCATGATGCTCGGCGGCGGCGCTCGCGAGCGGCTCGACTGGCCGCTCTTCTTGGGCGTGGTGTTCGTCGCGATCGGCGGCGTCGTGAACCTGTACAGCGCGACGAGCCCGTACATGGGCGTCGCGGGCAGGGAAGGCATCGCCGACATCTACGTCTCGCAGGTGTACTGGCTCGTCGTCGGCGGGTTGCTCGCGATCCTCCTCGCCGCGATGGATTATCGCTTCTTCGAGCGCATCGCGTACATCCTGTACGCGGGCGGCGTCGTCGCGCTGCTCCTCGTCTGGGCGCTCGGCGCCGACATCCGCGGCTCCGCGCGGTGGATCCAGATCGGCGGCTTCAATTTCCAGCCGAGCGAGTTCATGAAGACGGTCCTCATCCTGGCCGTCGCGCGCTACCTGGCCGACGATCCGAAGACCGAACCGCGCACGCTCGTGGACCTCGCGCCGCCGCTGCTGCTCACCGCGGTTCCGACGGTGCTGGTCATGGCGCAGCCCGATCTCGGGACCTCCATCGTCTACTTATTGACCGTGGCGGCGATGCTCGCCATCACGAAGATCCGCCGCTCGAGCCTGTTCTGGGGCCTGAGCTCCGCGGGGACGGCGTCGTTTTTGATGTGGAAGTTCGGCCTGCGCGACTATCAGCGCTTGCGCATCACGAGCTTCCTCGACCCGGACGCCAACCGCACGAGCTCGGGCTGGCACGCGTTCCAGTCGAAGACCGCGATCGGAGACGGCGGCTTGCTCGGCGCGGGCTTCCGCGAGGGCACGCAGAACCAGTTCGGCTTCTTGCCGGACCAGTTCAGCGATTTTTCCTTCGCTGTGTTCGCCGAGGACTGGGGCTTCATCGGATGCGCGTGTTTGCTCGGTCTTTATTGCTTCCTGTGCATCTGGGCGATCAACATCGCGTCGCAAGCGAAGGATCGCTTCGGCGCCGCGGTCGCGGTCGGCGTCGGCGCGAACCTCTTCTGGCAAGTCTTCTTCAACGTGGGCATGGCCCTCGGCATCGTCCCCGTCGTCGGGATCACCCTGCCGCTGTTCTCGTACGGCGGCTCCAGCGTGATCACGACGCTGACGGGCTTCGGGCTCTTGATGAGCATTTCGATACGGCGCTGAGCAAAGGGCGAGCGCGGTGCTATTCTTCGCGCATGGCATCCACGGTCGCTCGGGGCACCGCGAACGCGGCGCTCGCCCGCTTTGCGTCCCTGGTGCGAAGTCGTCTCGGCGGCCGCGTTCGTCGCATCACCCTGTTCGGCTCCTACGCCCGCGGCGAGGCGAACGAAGAGTCGGATCTGGACGTGTTGATCGTCGTGGACGACCTTTCGAGCGCCGAGGGCCGTGAAATCGCTCACCTCGCGGGTGACGTCCTGACGGAGTTCGGTCTGCTCATCTCCGCGTTCACTCAGAGCACCGAATCGTGGCGTTCGCTCCGGGATCGCGAACGTAGGATCGCTCGCGACATCGAGCGCGAAGGGGTGCCGCTTTGACCGAAGAGAACCGGCGCCGGAACATCGCCGACGAGATGAGGCGAGCGCAGGAATCACTGCGGGCAGCGGAGGCTTTGGCCGGTCTCGGTCTTCACGCGGACAGCATTTCGCGATCGTATTACGCCGTCCTCCATTTCGTGCGTGCGCTGTTGCTGTCGCGCGGGCTCGAAGCAAAGAGTCACGCCGGAGTCGTGCATCTCTTCCACTCCGAGCTGGTGCGGTCCGGCGTGTTCCCGCCGGTTCACAACCGAGCGCTCGCGGCGTTGCAACGTTCGCGTGAGTTCGCGGACTACGACGCCGCGGTAGCTTTCACCGCGGAAGATACCGAAGCGTCGCTGGCCGACGCGCGCGCCTTTGCGACCGACGCGATTCACGTCCTGCAAACGACGGGTCACCTGCCCAAGGAGCACGGAGACCAGTAGAAAGAGCCCTTGGCTCGGGCGGACCGTGCGTTCTCGGCCGTTCGCGCGCTCATATCGGCGGGCAAGCGCGGCTGCCCTGGATGTACTCGGTGAGGTGTTCGATGTGGTCCGCTTGCTCGGAGATCATGCTCTTCACGATGTCGCCGATGGACACGATGCCGGCGAGGCGGCCGTTCGACATCACGGGCAGGTGACGGATGCGCCGATCCGTCATGATCTGCATGCATTGTTGGACGGTGGTGTTCGGCGTCACCGTCGCGGGACGTACGCTCATGATGGCCGCGACCGGCGTCGTCTTCGACGTGCGGCCTTCGACGGCGATGCGACGCAGGTAGTCGCGTTCGGTGATGACGCCGACCAGGGCGTCGTTCTCGACCACGACGAGGGCGCCGATGTTGTGCTTCACCATCTTCTCGATGGCCGTGTACACCGTATCGTGAGGTCCGACGCGGTGCGCTGCGTTGCCTTTGAGTGCAATGATGTCCGCCACGGTTGCCATCGCCCTAGTGCGAGCACCTCTCGTGCCAGCGGCCGGATCGGCGGGTTTTCGCGGGGTTCCGCGCGCCGCGCGGAGGCGTTTGTCCACGCTGTCGCTGAACGCAGCGGCGACGAGTCACGGCGCGCCCCCGCGTGGACGTGGACGCCCGATCAAGGCGTTCCGCGCTTCGGTCATGGACGGCCGCGCGGCGCTGTCTCACAGTGCTGGCCATGAGCGCAGGAGAACCGAAGAGCGAGAACGCCGTCATCATCGACGCCTGGAACACCGTCCTGTTCGAAAAATTCGCCCGCTTCCGCCATCTGCTCACGGCGGGGCTCTCTCCCCACAGCGCCGAATGCTTTCGCCGTCATCCGCCGCGGTCCGGCGCTTCCGTGGTCGACGTCGGGTGCGGCTTCGGCGACACCACGCAGGAGCTCGCGGCGGCCGTCGGGCCGCGCGGCAGCGCGACCGGCGTCGATTGCGCCGAGAACTTCATCGCCGAAGCGCGCGCGGCGGCGGAGCAAGCGGGGCGTCCCAACGCGCTCTTTCGCTGCGCCGACGTGCAGACGGAGCAAATCGGGGGGCCGTACGACGCGGGCTACGCGCGCTTCGGCACGATGTTCTTCTCGTTGCCGGGCGCGGCGCTTCGCAACGTGCGCCGCTCGCTCGTGCCGGGCGGGACGTTCACGATGATCGTGTGGCGACGTCGCGAGGACAACCCGTGGCTCCACGCGGCGGAGCTGCGCGTGCGCGAAATCGTGCCCGTGGTCTCCCACGAGGAGACGGATCAGGTCCACTGTGGCCCGGGGCCGTTTTCGATGTCGGGGGCGGATCTGGTGAGCAATCTCCTGATCAGCGCGGGCTACCGCGATGTCGTGTTCGAGCGTTACGACGTCGACATTTGCATCGGTCGCGACCTCGACGAGGCCGTCGAGTTCGCGACGGCGCTCGGACCGGCGGGCGAGATCATGCGGCTCGCCGGCGAAGAAGGAGAACGCAGGAAGCCTCAGGTGATGTCCGCCCTGCGCGAGACGCTCTCGACGTTCCAGCGCAAAGACGGCGTGTTCGGGCCTTCGAGCAGCTGGTTCGTCACCGCCACGAACCCGCTCCTTTAGCAAGGGGCGCGACGGAGTCGCGCGACCCACGTGAAGGTCAGAGCGCTCGTCAGACGAGTGCGTGGCGAAGGAACCTTCGCCGCTCGCCCGAACGGGCGGCGAAGGTTCCGGACAGCCCACTCTATGGACGAGCGCTCAAGGCTTGCAGATCAAGCCGTCGCACTTGGTGAACTTGCAGGCGCTGGCGTTCGAAAAATAGAGATAGCAGTCGAAGATGTCGAAGCAGGTTTCGTTCGCGCATTGGTCCGCGCCGCCCGCGCCGCTGTCGCCGCCTTCGCCACTCGCGCCGCCCGTCCCGCACGGGGGCTCGAGAAATCCGCCGCAGGCCGCGCCGCCCGCCCCGCCCGTCGCGCAGGGCGGCTGAAGGAAGCCGCCGCAGCTCGCGCCGCCCGCGCCCGAGCCGCCTGCGCCATCCGCGCCTCCGCTGCTCACGCCGCCGTCCGTGCCGAACGTCGCGGTGCTTCCACCGCTCGCGGCTGCGCCACCGTTCGAGCTCGCGCCGGCGCCGGACGTGGCGCCGCCATTCTCGTCCACATCGCTCCCGCCGTTCGAAGCCGGGACGGCGCCCGTCGCGCCGCCCGCTTCGTCCGAGGGTGAGCCGGCGAACGGGACTTCCGCGGGGCCTTCGCCGCTCGCGCCGCCGGATGCCTCTCCGGCGCCAAAACCGTTGGGATTCGGGGCTTCTCCGGCGCACCCCGGAAGCAAGACGGAGAGGCCCACGCCGAGGACGGCCGCGACCGCGATTCGCATCCCTCCTGTGTCGCGCGAGGGGGGGAGCTCCGCGGGTCCCGGGCGGGCCTTCGAGCGGACATTTTCGGCCAGCGTCGCGACGCGCGACCCCAATCAATCCACTCGGAACAGGTCGTCCAGATCTTCCCGGGTCAGCTTCTTCGCGCCGCCCGCGTCTTCGCTGAGCACGGACGCCACCAAGTCTTTCTTCTTCTGTTTCAGCTCGAGGATCTTCTCCTCGATCGTCCCCGCGGCGACGAGCCGGTAGATCGTCACCACGCGATTCTGTCCGATGCGATGGGCCCGGTCCGACGCCTGATCTTCGACGGCCGGGTTCCACCACGGATCGAAGTGCACGACCGTGTCGGCCGCGGTGAGGTTCAAGCCGGAGCCGCCCGCCTTCAGGCTGATGAGGAACACGGGGATCGTCGGATCGGTCTGGAAGCGCTCGACCCGCTCCGGGCGATCCGTCGTGCTGCCGTCGAGGTACTCGTACCGGACCTTGTCCTCGTCGAGCGCCTCGCGCATGAGCTTCAGCATCGAGACGAACTGACTGAAGATGAGGACCTTGTGGCCGCTCGATTGACACTCGTCGACGAGCTCGCGAAGCGCCATCAGCTTGCCGCTGTCCTCGTGCGAGAACTCCCGCGGCATGCCGAGCAAGCGCGGATCGCACGCGGCCTGGCGCAGCTTCGTCAGGCCGGCCAGGATGTGAAGCTGGCTCTTCGCGACGCCGACGCGCTCGACCTCCCCCATGATCTGCGCGCGCACCTCCCGCAGCACCTGCAGGTAGATCGCCTTCTGCTCCGGCGCGAGATCGATGAACTTGTCGCTCTCGATCTTCGGCGGAAGGTCCTTCGCGACCTCCATCTTCGTGCGCCGCAGGATGAAGGGGTGGATCGTGGCGCGGAGCCGCGCTGCCTGCTTCGAGTCGCCCTGATCGATCGGCCGCGCGAACTTCTCCTCGAACTTCGGCAGCGGACCGAGCAGGCCGGGGCTCACGAACTCGAAGATGGACCAGATCTCGCTCAGGCGGTTCTCGATCGGCGTACCCGTCAGCGCGAGGCGATGATCGGCGCGGAGATCCTTCGCCGCCTGCGCCGTGGCGCTGAGCGGATTCTTGATGTTCTGCGCCTCGTCGAGGATGGCGTACGTGAGCTTCAGCTTCTTCAGGAGATCGATGTCACGGCGCAGGAGCGCGTAGCTCGTCACGATGACGTTGGCGTTCTCGAGCTCGTCCGCCTGATCTTTCCGGCCTGCGCCGTGCCACAGGGCCGTCGTGAGGCTCGGCGCGAAGCGCTCGATTTCGCGGATCCAGTTGGTCACCACGCTGGTCGGCGCGACGATGAGCGCCCGGACTTCCTCTTTGTCCTGCTTCAGCCCGAGGAGCAGCGCGATCGTCTGAATCGTCTTGCCGAGACCCATGTCGTCGGCGAGCACGCCGCCCGACCCGATGTCGTGGATGAAGCGCAGCCACGACAGGCCTTGCTCCTGATACGGGCGCAGGGTGGCCTTCAGCGCGCGGGGCTTCTTCGCTTTGCCGATCTCCGAGATGTTCGCGAGCTTCTCGAAGAGCTCCTTCGTCTGTCCGCTGACCTGAGCGCTGTCCGCCTGCTGCAAAAGCTCCTGGACGCGGCCGGCTTGCGACAGCGGGAGCTTGCCGTTCTTGCCGGCGGCGGCGAGGATTTCCACCTCGCGATCGATGAGGCCTTGCACCTTCGCGGCGTCGAGCTGCGCGTACGAGTTGTCCGAGAGCCGCACGTATTTCTGACCGGTGATCAGACACCGTTCGATCTCCGCGCGATCCACGGTGACGCCTTCGCTCTCCCACTGGATCTTCACGTTCAGCCAGTCCATGCCGCTCGACACGCGAGCGCTCATCTGTACCGGCTTGCCGCGCACCTGCACGCCGACGAGCTCTTCGGGGACGTAGAGCTCCCACGTCTCGGGCAAGGAGCCGACGCCCTCGGACCAGAACCTGAGCGCGACGTCCCCTTCGGCCTCGAAGCCGTCGCCGCTCTCGCTCGGCTTGAGCCCCAGATCGAGCAGCTGCTGCACCGCTTGCTGCTGCGCGGGGATATCCATGCGGATGCACGTCGCGCGCTTCTGTCCCTCTTCCGGCGGGTAGATGACGACCGGCGGCGACATTCCGTCGGCGCGCACTTCGACTTCCGTGTCGCCGTAGATGGCTTCCAGCGTGACCGTCACTTCCACGAGGGACCCTCCGGCGCTCACGCGGAACTTCGGCTCGAGATCGACGACGTCGGCGACCTGCGACAAGTTCGGTAGATCCGCGCCGATCTCGAGGGCGACCTTCGGCAAGCTCTGCACGATCATCGGGATGAGCTGCGAGGCGGGCTCGGCGATCGCCGGGCTGCGAATGAGCCTTCGGAGCGCCGCGGGCGACACCCGTTTGTCGAGCGGGCGGGCGATGCCTTCGCTCGTGTCGATGTGCCAGCCCGGCGCGCCTTCGTACCAGCCGCCGCTCGTCAGGTGGAACCGCCGTCCGTTGCCTCCGCGCTCGAACGTGGCCTTCGCGACGATGGTGTCGCTGCCGACCATCTCGAGGTCGAACTTCGCCTTCAGCGGCTCGTCGACGAAGCGAAGCTGCATCAGCGCCGGCTCGAGCAGCACTCGGGAATGAGCGAGCATCGGGAGCAGGTCCGACACGTCTTCGCCGCGGATATCGACCGCGGGATGACGGGGATTGCCGCTCTCGAAGCGGGTCAAGAGCCGCAGCGCGTCACGATCCGCCGTCGGCGCGAGCGCCTGCCACGTGAGCGCGATGCTCGGCAAGAGCGGCATGCGCTGATCCGTGTCCAGCACCGTCACCGTCAACCCGCCTTGACGGACGTGCACCCGAAATTCGAGGTTCAGCCGGCGGACGGCGCCTTCCTGCGCGAGCCACGCGCCGATGCCGGTGGGGCGAGCGCTGGCGTCGGGCGCGGGCAGCGCGACGCCGGGCGGCGCCGTGAGCTGCTGCACTTGCGACCGCCTTCTTCGATCGCGCCTGCGGCTGGCCTTGGAGTCCATCGCGGAGGCGGGTTGAGGGGGAGGGGGCGCGTGCTGCGGCTGTTCGCGCCGCGGGAGCTGCGAGCGCGCCTGATTGCGCACCGTGATGAGGAGCGCGGCGACGTGCTTGCAGTGCTGTCCGGTCTTCTTGAACGCGGGACACGTGCAGTTCGAGGTGATCCCTTCGCCGCCGAGCTTGATCGTCGTTTCGTACGGCTCTGGATCGGAGCCCTTCACGCGACCGGTCGCGCTGGCGTCGGCGATCGTGACGCTCTCCACGACGCGACGCTTTTCGTAGTCCAGGCCGCGCAGGAAGGTCCGGGCGCCGAGCAAGCGGCGCAGGCCGCGATCGGAGAGCGTGGAGAGGGCGTCGGCTATAGAGGGCAAGCGGCGCCTTCCGTTCTGGCGATTGGTGACGAATGATGAGGTGTCGTCATCTTGAAAGAAGCGGCGCGATTACGAGTGCTGTGGCCGCGAGTGCCTTGGGAAACGAGTGAGCGGCGGGGGCGAACATGTCACCGATGAAGCTGCCGAGCTGTCCGGCAAAGGACGCGGGAGGCCCGGCGGAGGCCCCCCAGGGCCGGCTCTCACGCTGCGCCGCGCCGAGGACCGAGTGCGCCCCATCCGTTGCGAGCGCGGTGGCCAGCCCCGTCGCCGCGGCGATGACCACGAATGCGGTCAAGCCCTCAGCGGCCAGGCTCGATGACGTGTACAGCAGCCGAAGGCCGAAGCCAAGTACCGCAGGAGCAACCAATCCGAACAGCGTGGGCCAGAGAACGCCCTCGGCCGAAAGGCGCCCCGCGAGCTCGATGAGAAGCCGGTAGCTCGGCGTGTACCCTTCGGGCACGACCACCCTGCCCTCGCGCTCTCGGGGGAAGGTTCGGAGCTGCCGCTCGACCTCCGCTAGCGTCCCACGCATGGCGCGCGCTGCAACGTCGAGCGCCATACCCGCGACGAGGAGGACGAGGCAAGCGCCAGCCACGCCGGACCACACGATGGCGGGTTCGGCGAGCCCCAGCGATGCCGCGGAGCGTCCGTTGGGCTCCGCCACCAGCGGAATCGACAGCCCCGTCACGATGGCGGCCGCGGCGCCGAGCGCGATGAAAAAGAGATCCGCGACGCGGCCGCTCTCGAATCCGGCGTCGTCGAGCGCGGCCGTTCGGCGGGCGTCGGGGCGTGTGGCGTCGGGCTCGAGCGCGCTGATGGACGCCGCGCCGGACGCGATGGGTCCGAACAGCCCGAGCGCGAGCATGTACCCGCTCGTCGCGACGAAGCCGGTGAGAGCGAGGGCGGTTCCGAGGAGCCCGCCGCCGATCAGAGCCGTCCGTTCGCCGAGCTTGAACCCACTCGCGAGCGAGACGGCGAGCAGCGCCACCGGGAGCCAGATGCTCCGCGAGCCGACCGAGAGCCCTCGCGCGACCGTCGCGATGGGGCTCGTGCGCGCCGTTTCGAGCACGCCCTGAACGGCGCCGAGCCGTCGATCGACGTTGCGGCGCGCCCCCTGGCTGACGCCGAAGCCGGCCACGACGCCGGACGCGCCAGCGGCGATGGCCCAGACGAACGTCGGCGGACCGATGAGCCACAACGACGCCCCGGCGAGCCCACCGAGCACGAGCAGCGCCGTGGTGATCTGGCCGCGCCAGAGCGCGAGCGTCGGCCGCTCGGAGTCGGTCGCTTTCCCCGTCAGCAGGCCCACCGGCGTCGCGAGCGCGCCGATGGCCCGGACGACCAGCGGCAGCGTCACCAGCGACCACGCACGCGCTCCGGAGGCTCCGCCGTTCAGCCGAAAAGCGGCCACCCCGATGGTCACGACAGCGACGTTGGCGAGCGTGGTCGCGGCGAACATGTCGACCGAACGCCGCGCTCCGGTACCGACGTGATCGCCGACGAGGTTCGCGACCATGGAAGGATTGCGCGGATCCGCGGGATCTAGGCCGGCGGCGCCGAGCGCGCCGACGTTGGCGCACACGCGGTAGGCGCTGCCTCCCGCGCCGAGCACCAGCGCAGCCGTCACGCTGCCGAGCCCGAGCCCGGGGAGCACCGTCGCGGCGCGCTCGAGGAGCAGCGACGTCTCGGCGGATGAGGTAACCACGGTCCCGCCGCCGAGCAAGTAGAGGAGCCCGAGAAGGAACGCGACGGTCGCCGCGCCGAGCGCATCGGCGGCGAGCGCGCCGACTCCGGCGGCGCGGAGCGCAACCGTCGTGGCGTGCTCGAGCCCCAGCTCGGCGGCTTTGGCGGTCCGCAGCGTCGCGTGCAAGCCGATCTCCGTCGCCAGATAGCCGCCCCCCGCCGTGAGCCCCGCGCCGAGCACCACGGCGAACGCCGTCCACAGAGTCGACGAAAGCGTCGTTTCCGGCCCGCGGCGGAGCAGCAGGTACCCGTGCGTCGCCGCGATCAGCAAGAGCGCCGCGCCGACGCCGGCCGCGGCGAGCTTTCCCTCCCGCAGCAAAAAGGACTCAGCAGCTCGCGTCGCCGCGTTGACGAGGCGTCTTGCCTCGGCTCCTCCCGTACCTCGGCCGAGCGCCCACCTTCCGAGCACCACTGCAAACGCGAGGCTCACGAAATCCAGGCAAAGCACTACTCCGAGTTCGGTCAGCACGAGTCCGTCCAGGGTCGCCCAGCCCTCCGACGCGCCCGGCGCTCATGCCCGGTTGTCGATGCACGACGAAAGCTGAGGAGGCGGCCGCCACACCATCGCTCCGGGCAACGACGACGTACCTTCACACTACGTCGTCGACGCTAGCCACTCCCAATGGCGCGACGAGCCGTGACCCGCAGGGGTCGTAGCACGGGGGTTCGGAGCCGTGCAAGCACTGCCACTCGGGCGCCCGCCCGGGGCGTCGTCCCCCAGCCCCCCGGAGAAGCGATCGGCGCGGAAGGACGTCCGATCAGCTCGGAGATTGACCCTTCTTCGTCTGCATGACCATTAAATGGTACTTGCCGAACTCGTTCTGCCCGAGCGTGAAGAGCACCTCGATGAAGAGGCGGTAGGGCGTCGTGTTGTCGGCGATGACGATCGCCTCCGACATGCTCGCGTCGAGGCCCTTCGCTTGCCGCACGAGCTTGTCGGTCTTGCGCGCCGCCTGGAGCGCGTTGCCGAGCGGGACGATGTAGAGATCGTTCGGACCGCTGCGTTTGTACTGCGCGCCGACGCCCGACTGCGCGAGCGATTGCCGGCTCGGGAGAGACAGGATCTTCTCGTCGCCGACCAGGATCTGCGACTTGGAAACGGTGACCACGACGCCTTCCATGCTCGGCTGCGACGTGATGTACGACGTCGGGATCTTCAGGTCGTTGCTCTGGGGAACGGAGGCCGTCGACTCACCCAGGCTCTTCAAGAGGAAGACCAGGATGATGGTCATGATGTCGAGCATGGCGGTGATGTTGAGGAAGTTCACCTCCTGGTCGTGCGCGTTCTTCCGGATCGCCTTGCGCAGCGCCGCCTTGTACTTCGCGATCGACGCCTTCGGCGCGGGTGGCTTGGACTGCGGTGTCGATGGGGTCATCTTGGCCTCCGCGTCGCTCGCGGCGCATGCGGGTTCATCGGGGCACCTTGAAGTTCACGTCGGTGAAGAGCGGATCGCCCTGTCGCGTCGAGCGAAGAGCGTCGATGGTGCTGATGATGGTCTGGTAGTCCGTGCCCGGGTTCGCGCTGATGTAGACCTGGGTCTCTTCGGCGTAATCGCTGTTGGATTGCTTGAGCTTCGTCGCGCAATCGGTGAGCCCGTCGTAGTCGTACGCGCCGCTCTTGAACGGGATGGCGAGACCGGGCCCTACGCCTTCGCATCCGCCCGCGACGTTGCCGCCCGCGGCCTTGAGCGAGAAGCCGTCGTTGACGATGAGGACCGTGAGGTTCAGCGCCTTGTTCTCGATCGGGTTTCGGACGCCGCTGCCGCCGCTCGCGGGGGGCTGCGTCTCGATGGTCGCGGTGAACGTGACCGCGACGGTCGCGAGCACGAAGATGAGAATGTTGACGATGATGTCCAGGAACGGGACGATGTTGAGCTCGCCGCCCTCCTCGTCCGGAGCGAGCTCCCTGGGCTGGCTGAGCCGCCGGATCTTGGCGACCTGCGCGGTGCTGAGGCGTTCTTCCGCCATGCTCGGCGTCCGGGCGTGGAGCTCAGCCGCGCTGCTGAATCGTCAGCAGGTTGAAGGTCTTTTCCGAAGTGCTGTCGAGGTCGTGCTGAATCGCCTTCGCGCGCGTGTGCAGCAAGATGTGCGTGATCATGCAGAACACGGCGATGCCGAGCCCGAGCGCCGTGTTGTACATGGCTTCGGCGATGCCGTTCGAGAGCATGCGCTGCTTGTCGGCTTGGGAGAGCCCGGGCGCGGCGATCGCGCCGAAGGTCGCGATGAGACCGCTGACCGTGCCGAGCAGCCCGATGAGGGTCGAGATGTTCGCCATGGACCACAGCGCGCCGACTCGCTTCTCGGCCTGCGGCTTCAGCTCGCTCAATTTCTCGCTGAGCGCCGCGTCGATCTCGTCGGGGCCCTTGTTGGAGTGCGTGAGACCCGACTTCACGAGCTGCAGGATCGGGTAGTCGCTCGCTTCGCAGAGCTTGATGGCGCGATCGATGTTTCCCGCCGTGACGAGCTTCTTGATCTGCGCGAAGAATTCCTTCGAGTTCACGCGGTAGCGCGTGAGCTGAAAGGTGAAGCGCTCCACGACGATGGTGAGCACCACCGCGGAGGCGCACAAGTTCAAGACCATGAAGGTCGGATTGTGCTTGAACGCCTCGACTAGCTGGCCTTCACCACCGCCGCTGGCTTCTTGTGCCGCGAGAAGCAGAAGATGCATTCCCCATGTCCCTTTCTGAACTACCGTACTAACCGTGCTCTGACTCGACCTCGGCGCGCGAAAGCGAGGCCTTTTACAAACTGGAGCCGACTATAGCCGCCGCGTGCGCGCGCTTGCAAGCGCAGCGAGTGCTTCGTCTTTTGTTCCGCGTGGCTCTCATCCGTGCCGCTCGTTCGCTCGTCCGATGACTCGACGCTTTCGGGCGAGCTCCGTGCGCGCGCCTTCTTCAGCTTCGCCCCGCTCGAAGCGGCTGCGACGAACGCCGCTGGCTGCCAGCTTGGGCGCAGCATGCGGACATCCAAGCGGCCGCTCGTCCGTTTCGTTTAGCGGCTTCGTTTCGATCGCGCGTATTTTCGCGGACGCCCGGCCGCGCGCTCTCGTTTCCGCTTCCGAATGTGACGAGCTCGCGCGTTCGATCGATAAGCGGCAACAGGGTGGTCAGGTCCGCCGGCGGCCAGCACGGCGGTGAGGCAGTAAGACACGCGAGCGCGTCCTGAGTGTACGTGTGAAAAGGTGGGTCATGGAATGTGTCGAAGGGAAGGCGGCCGCGTGCTCGAGCCCCGGGCGCGAGTCCGCTCTCGACTCACGAATGGCCCGGCCAGCTGGAGCGGTGCGACGAATCTCCCCGACGACGTCCAGCGTCATAGAAATTGTTGGCCGTGCTGTGCGTTGTCACTGCAACGCGCGAGGACCGGTTCTCGTCCGCCCTCACTCGAAAGGTGACCTTTTTAGCTCCGATTTCGCAGTATTACGAGAATTCCAGACGTCTCTTTTGAGCGCACTTCGTCGACGAAAGCGCGGTAATTATGGAACTTTTGCATGTTGCCCGAAGAATGGAACAAATTCCAATCTCTCTTGACGGGTCCGGGTCTACTTCGCGAAGATGACCCCGAGCCCGACCGCCCCCATTGGGAAAGGCCGAGGCCTCGGAAGTCAGGGTGGGCGAGAAGCGCCGGTAGTAGTGACCCGCCTCTTCCGCACCCGCGACTGAACCTGCAACGGAGAAAAGGTAAAGACGATGGCTGACCTCTGGCATCACTTTCAAGAGGGCGGTTGGGCCATGTGGCTCATTCTGTTCTGGCTGGTTTGCTCGATCGCGGTGATTGCCGAACGCGCCGTTTACTTGTGGGGCGCCTCCATCAACAAGGAGGTGTTCCTCGCCACGATGCAGAAGTGCATCCTGGCCGGCGACGTGGCGAAGGCCGTGAAGATGTGCTCGGCGGCGAACGCTCCGCTCGCCCGCATCGTTCAGTCCGGTCTCGTCAAGGTCAACCGACCCGACGAAGAGGTTCAGGCGGCCATGGACGAGGCGGCGCTCCAAGAGATGCCGAAGATCGTCAAGCGGACCGGCTTCCTCGCGCTGTTCGCGAACCTCGCCATGTTGAACGGCCTGTTCGGGACCATCGTCGGTCTCATCAAGGCGTTCGGCGCGGTCGGTGGCGAGAGCGTCGACCCGAGCCAGAAGGCGCGCATCCTCGCCGAAGGTATTTCGGAAGCGATGAACTGCACGGCGTTCGGTCTCATCTCCGCGATCTGCGCGCTCGCCGGGTTCGCCGTGCTCAACGGTAAGACTCAGGGCCTCGAGGACGACATCAACGAGGCGTCCGTCCGCGTCCTGAACCTCGTCGTTGCGAATCGTCAGAAGGTCAACCTGCAGGGCCTCGAGGGCTGATCGACCGCTCCGGTCGGTCGAGAGAGCTCGCTCGGTCATTTTACGGATCGAGCGAGCTCGGATCAGCGCGAGCCGCGAAAGATAGGACGTAGCAATGGCTGGCATCGACGTTGGTGGTGGTGGTCACGGTGGAAGGCGCTCCGTAAATCAGGAGCTCCCGCTCGTTCCGTTCATCGATTTTCTTCTCTGCCTCGTCATGTTCCTTCTGGTGACCGCGGTTTGGTCGCAGATGGCGCGTCTGAATGCGGACGCCCAGGTGCCCGGCCCGCCGAACCCGGACAAGGACATCGAGGAGCAGAAGAAAGAGAAGACGCTCCACGTCGAGATGCACGGCGACAAGAGCTTCAACCTCGTCTGGAAGGAAGGCACGACCGTCGTCAACACGATCGAGGTCGCGCGCAAGCAGGTCCCCTTCGGCGAGGGCGAATACACGTACCCCGATCTCGGAAAGAAGATCGACGACGAGTGGAAGCAGAACGGCAGCCACCGCGCTCCCACCGACAAAAAGCTCGACCAGGCGATCCTCCACACGGACAACACGACGCCGTTCCAGGACATCGTCGCGGTCATCGACGCGATCTACACGCCGAAGCGCGAGTTTCGATTCGGGAACCAGCAGAAGGAATACCCGGCGTTCAACGTGACCTTCTCCGTCAACTGAGGCCCCTCGGATGAGCAACAAGGCGCTAAACAGATTTCACCAGCCGATCTCGGTTCCCGGGCGGCGGCTGCTGCACCACATCAGCCTCGACTTCGTCAAAAAGAAGGTGGCCGGTGGCGGGGCTCGGGCGGTCAACGCCGAGCTACCCTTGGTTCCGTTCATCGACTTCTTGCTCTGCATCGTGCTCTTCTTGCTCGCGAGCTTCTCCGCGACCGGCGAGCTGCCGGTCGACAAGAACGTGAAGCTCCCGAGCGCGCAGAACGTCGACGACATGGTCGAGGCGCCGATGGTCGCCATCACCGGCTCGCAGATCCTCGTGGACGGGATCCCGTCCGGGAATACGCGCGCGATCGAAGAGGCGAACCGCCTGCAGCGCGTCGACGAGCTCTTCAACGTGCTCAAGAGCAAGCGGGAGCTCTGGAAGCAGATGAACCCGAGCAAGACGTTCCCGGGCGTCGTCGTTCTCCAGGTCGACAAGCGCGTGACGGCGCTCGTCGTGAAGAGCGTCTTCCAGACCGCGGCGTTCGCCGGTTATCCGCAGGTCAGCTTCATGACGAAGCGCCTCGGCAAGCCCGGCGGCGGTTCGGGCTGAGTTCGCGCCAGTTCGCGGGGCTCATCGCTGGCGACCGTTCGTGATCCAAGGCAGCGCGGCTTACCGTCGCTGAACGAGGCTCGCGAGCAGCGCCGGCGCATGCTCGTCAGCGGCAAAGCCAGGATCTACGGCGGCTCGCCTCAATTCTGGCTCTGGACGGCGCTCGCGCTCGCGACCTTCGGGATCGTCTATTGGAAGTACGCGCTCGGGCAGCTCGAGAGCCAGAAGAGCGCGGTGATGGCGAAGCAGCGCGCCGTCATGCAGACCCTCGGACCGAAGATCATCCCGTTCCGCGATCGGGTGGAGGCGTGGGTGATGCAGCTCGCGGAGGCGAACCTGCCGAACACGGTCGCGCCGGGCGCGAGCCTCGACACGATCTCCACGAGCCCCGGGGTCTACCTGCGTTTACGCCTCGCGAACGCGAAAGAGCCGGCGACGCTTCGCTCCGCGGCGGCGAGCTCGCTGCGCGACGGCTTCACCTCGTGTCTCTTCGTTCGCCGCGAGGAGACGAACGGCAAGTACTGCAAGTCACCCGCGGATTGCAGCGGGGGTCTCGTGTGCAACGACTGGAGCGTCTGCGCGCGCCCGTCGCAGCCGTACAATTTGCGGCTCTTGTATCGCACGCTCCGCATCCTCTCGCCCGAGTGGACCGACGAACTGCACCGGGCGTCGACGGATCTATCGGTGCGGGCGTTCGAGCTCGAGCTCGACGCCGTGACGAAGAACGACGTGCCCGTCGCGATCGAGCTGCTCTCGCGGGCGCGATACTTCACCGCCGTGCTCGACGAAGATCCGCCGTCGGGGCTTCCCGATCCGCTGCTGAACGACAAAGGCAAGCCCGACGAATCGCCGGAAGAGCGCATCCAGCGCGCGGCTCATCCCGCGCGAGTCGGCATTTGGGACGTCCGCGAGGGCAAGCTCGTACTCCGTTTGCGCGCGGAAGCGGGAGGCGATTTCGTCTCGGTCGGCAATGGCGCCGCGGTGAGTGCCGTGACGTTGGCGGCGGAGCAACGGCAGGTGAATAGCTGTGCGTTGGCGCTCGATGTGAAGGAAGCGATTTCGGGGGCGGGGGAGTAGGGACGGGAGCGGGATCGGGGACGGGATCAGGATCAGGATCGGGGACGGGATCAGGATCAGGATCAGGATCGGGGACGGGATCAGGATCAGGATCGGGGACGGGATCAGGATCAGGATCGGGGACGGGATCAGGATCGGGGACGGGATCAGGATCGGGGACGGGATCAGGATCGGGGACCGGAGTGGGGACGGCGGTGGGGAGACGACGCGTCTTTCTGCTCGAGTCTGCTCAGTTTATCCGCGTGCTCGGATTGCTCTAGGGGCTTCGCCCGCGCACGCAGACGCGCGCGGCGGCCTTCGGCCGCCCTAGATCAATCCTGCGCGCGCGGATGCGAGGGGGGCTCTCGAGAAGGAGAAGAGCCATGCTGCGTATCTACAATGTCATTCTTTCATTCATCGATGATGTCGCCTCGCTCGTGCCTCGCATCGCTCACCACGATCCGGATCTTGCGCGGCAGTTGAGACGGGCGGCTTCGTCGGTCGCGCTCAATGTCGCCGAAGGGTTTTCGGCTCGCGGGCGCTCGCGCGTCGCTTGCTATAATGTGGCGTTGCGAGAGATGCGCGAGAGCTACACGGCGCTCGAGATCGCCGTGCGACTACGTTACTTGCCGCCACTCGGCGAGAAGCTCGAAGCTCGCTGTCAGCATATCCTCGCTACACTCTACAAACTGTCGTTCCCGCGCGCGGCATCGTAGTGAAGCCACACCAAGGCTGCTGGGAGCCCCCCCCTGGATGGTCACCATCGCAAAGGGGCTCCTGGGAGCCTTCCGACAACGGTCCCAGGCCGAAATTCGCGCTTTGGTACGTCTTCTGTGCGCCAACCGACGGCCCCACGCCGCGATCCGCCGCGCCCCGCCCCCCCCTAACTCAACCTAAAGCACGGCCCCACGCCGCGATCCGCCGCGCCCCCCCCTCAACCTCAAGCACTCCCCCAAGCCCTAGCCCTAGCCTTTACTCATCCCCTGCTCAATCAACCGCCGCGCGATCACGCCGGCCTGAATCTCGTTCGCGCCTTCGAATATGCTCAGCACGCGCGCATCCACGAGTAACCGCGACGCCACGTACTCCTCGGCGAATCCGTTGCCGCCGTGGATCTGTACGCAGGCATCCGCTGCCTCCCATGCGGCGCGTGTTCCGAGGAGCTTTGCCATGCCGGCTTCGAGATCGCAGCGCTTGCCGCCGTCCTTCGTGCGCGCGGCGTAGAAGGTGAGCTGGCGCGTCGCCATGATGCGCACGATCATTCGGCCGATTTTGCGCTGTACGCGCGGGAAGACGAAGAGCGGCGCGCCGAACTGGATGCGCTCGTTCGCGTAGCGCATGGATTCTTCGAGGGCCGCTTGCGCCACGCCGATGCCGCGCGCGGCGGTCTGGATGCGGGCGCTCTCGAAGGTGGCCATGAGCTGCTTGAAGCCCATGCCTTCTTTGCCGCCGAGCAAGGCGCCGGCCTCGACCTTGAAGCCGTCGAAACCCATCTCGAACTCCTTCATGCCGCGGTAGCCGAGCACTTTGATCTCGGTGCCGTTGATGCCCGCGTCGGGGAAGCCCTCGTGCTCGGGGTTGGTCTCGCTGCCGCGCGATTTCTTCGCGAGGAACATGGAGAGGCCGCCGTAGCCGTCGTCGGCCGGATTGGTGCGCGCGAGGAGGGTCATCAGATCCGCGCGCGTCGCGTGGGTGATCCACGTCTTCGAGCCGTCGATGCGGTACGAGCCGTCGGGCTCCTTCGTCGCCTTCGTGCGGATGTGGGCGAGGTCGGAGCCGAAGTTCGGCTCGGTGAAGACGGCCGTGGACATGGCCTCGCCGGAGGCGAGACGCGGGAGCCAGTATTTCTTCTGCGCCTCGGTGCCGCCGCCGATGATGAGCTCCGCGGCGATCTCCGAGCGGGTGCCGAGCGAGCCGACGCCGATGTATCCGCGGCTGAGCTCTTCCGTGACGACGCACATCGCGACCTTGCTCAGGCCCTGCCCGCCGTACTCTTCCGGGATGGTGAGCCCGAAGACGCCCATCTCGGCCATCTTGTCGATGAGCGCCATCGGAATGAGGACGTCCTTGCGGTGCACGTCCTGGGCGATGGGGAGCACCTCGTTGTCGGCGAATTTGCGGAATTCCGCGCGGATCGTGTCGAGGGTGTCGTCGTCGAGACCCCAGGCGCCGTAGGTCCGCTCCTCGAAGCAGCGCCGCGCGATCTCGCAGATCACGCTCGACGACGCCGCGCGCACCACGGGTTCGAGCGACGGGTTGCCGACCGTCTCCGCGAAGTCTTTCGCCGTGAGCCACAGATCCGAAGGCGCTATCGACTCGCAGGGGCCGAGGTTCACGCCGCCCGAAAGCTCGCGGACGAGCTCGCCGATGTACGCCTCGGCGATCTTGCGCTCGAGCGCGCCGCCCCCGGCGCCGGCGCCGCGCTCGCTCCAATCGACGAGCTGCCGCGCGGCTTCGAGCTCCGTCGCCAGATAGGCGAGGGCGTGCGCCGCCAGCTGGTTACCGTCGAGCTTCTTGCCGGAAATCTTGCCGCCTTCGGTGACGTGCTCCGTGACGCGCGGCAGCGCGCGCCGATAGAGCTCCTCGATGGCAGCGACAGCGGAACGGAGATCGATGGATGTGCTCACGGTAACTCCTCGTCCGTCTGGCCCGGCTGGGCCCGATTTCGTGGCATTGCCGGTTCGGACGCGGGCGCAAATAGGGGGAGCCGTTCGTGGCGTCAATCACCCGTTGATGTGACTCTCGGCGAGCGGCCGGACTCGGTTCGAAGCGACGGCCAGACGGCTGGTCGCGCGCCCGCCCTTTTCGCCGGCCCCGCGCTTTGTATAGGATGCGCGCCCGCCATGGCGAAAGAGATTTACGAGCTCGGTCAGATCCCAGACGTCGGGGAAGTTCCCCAGAAAATGTACGCGCAGCTGATTCGCCCGGAGCGATTCGGCGAGCCGCGCGATGCCTTCAAGCAAGAAGCCATCGACGTTCCGGAGATCGGCCCGCGCGAGGTGCTGGTCTACGTCATGGCCGCCGGCGTGAATTACAACAACGTCTGGGCGGCCCTCGGCATCCCCATCGACGTCATCAAGGCGCGGCAGAAGAAGGGCGAGAAAGAGAACTTCCACATCGGCGGCTCCGACGCGAGCGGCATCGTGTGGAAGGTCGGCAAGGACGTGAAGAACGTGAAGGTGGGCGACGAGGTCGTCGTCCACTGCGGCTGGTGGGACCACGACGACCCGCACGTGCTCGCCGGCAAAGATCCGATGTTCGCGCCGTCGCAGCTCATCTGGGGCTACGAGACGAACTGGGGAAGCTTCGCGCAGTTCACGAAGGTGCAGGACCACATGTGCTTGCCGAAGCCGCCGCACCTCTCGTGGGAAGCGGCCGCGGCGTACATGCTCGTCGGCGCGACGGCGTACCGCATGCTGCACGGCTGGTCGCCGAACGTCGTGCGTCCCGGCGAGCCGGTGCTCATCTGGGGCGGAGCGGGCGGCCTCGGCTCGATGGCGATTCAGATCGTCAAGGCGGCCGGCGGCCGCGCCGTCGCGGTGATCAGCGGCGACGACAAGGTCGAGTACTGCAAGAAGCTCGGCGCGGTCGGCACCATCAACCGCAGGCAGTTCAACCACTGGGGCATGCTCCCGCACTGGAAGGACGAAGCCGGTTACGCGAAGTGGCTCGGCGGCGCGCGCGCCTTCGGGAAGGCGTTCTGGGACGCGCTCGGCGAGAAGAGTAATCCGACCATCGTCTTCGAGCACCCGGGCGAAGACACCGTGCCGACGTCCTGCTTCGTGTGCGAGACGGGCGGCATGGTCGTGATCTGCGCCGGCACCACCGGCTACAACGCGACGATCGATCTCCGTTACCTGTGGATGCGGCAGAAGCGCTTCCAGGGCTCGCACTTCGCCAACGACGAGCAAGCGAAGGGCATCAACGATCTGGTGATCGCCGGCAAGGTCGATCCGTGCATGTCGGAGCGGGTGTTCCAGTTCGCCGAGACGGGCGCGTGCCACCAGCTCATGAGAGAGAACAAGCACCCGAGCGGCAACATGTCCATCCTCGTGAACGCGAAGAAGCGCGGTCTCAAGAACCTGGCGGAGAGCCGCTGACCCGCGGAGAAAGAAAGACGATGACGACGAAGACGAGTCCAGGAAACTTCTTCGAGGACTTTCAGCGTGGCACGAAGCTCGTCCACGCGGTCCCGCGCACCATCACCGAGGGCGACGCCGCCCTCTACATCGGGTTGACGGGCGACCGTTATCCGCTGCACTGCTCCGCGGAGTTCGCGCGATCGCTCGGCTACCGGCGCGAGACGATCAACGATTTACTCACCTTCCACATGGTGTTCGGCAAGACGGTGAACGACGTCTCGCTGAACGCGGTCGCGAACCTCGGGTACGCGGCGGTGCGCTTCCTCGAGCCGGTGTACCCGGGCGACACCGTGCGCTCCGTGTCGGAGGTCATCGGCAAGAAGGAGAACAAGAGCGGCGAGAACGGCGTCGTGTGGGTGCGCTCCACGGGCACGAACCAGCGCGGCGCGAAGGTGCTCGAGTACTACCGCTGGGTGATGGTGAACAAGCGCGACCCGAAGACCCCGACGGGCGCGAACGACAGCCCGGAGATGCCGAAGGAAGTGCCCGCGAGCGAGCTCGCCGTGCCGGCGACGCTTCGCCTGGACGAGTACGAGCCGTGGGTCTCCGGCGGCCGCGCGTTCTTCGAAGACTACCAGAAGGGCGAGAAGATCGACCACGTCGACGGCATGACCATCGAGGAGAGCGAGCACGCCATCGCCACGCGGCTCTACCAGAACACGGCGAAGGTGCACTTCGACGGGTTCGCCGCGAAGAACACGCGCTTCGGCAAGCGGCTCATCTACGGCGGACACATCATCAGCCTGGCGCGCAGCCTCGCGTTCAACGGACTCGAGAACGTGCTCGCGATCCTGGCGTGGAACGGCGGCGCGCACGCGAACCCGACGTTCGCCGGCGACACCATCTACGCCTGGACCGAGGTGCTCGACAAAGCCGAGCTGCCGGATCGCAAGGGACTCGGCGCGCTCCGCCTTCGCCTCGTCGGCGTGAAGAACCTGGACCTGAAAGTCGAGCCGTTCCCGCTGAAGGTCGAGAAAGACGGCAAGAGCGCTTACCACCCCAACGTCGTTTTGGATCTCGACTACTGGGCGCTCATTCCGAAGCGAAAATAGTTTCCTGAGTCGGAGAGAGATTTACAGGAAGACGGAAGATCGGAAGGGGGTTTTTGTTGGTGCGGATCAGCGAACGGCGCGCTGCTACGGCGCGCTGTAGCGCTCTTCGGTTGCTTTGCCCATGGTGTGGTAGCCCTTGTCGACGAAGAGCACCGTTCCGGTGATGCCGGCGCCGAGGGGGCTCGCGAGGAACGCGGCGGTCGCGCCGACGTCTTCCGGCTGCAAGTGCTCTTGCAGCGGCGCGTTGGCGGCGGTGTAGCGGATCGTCTCGTCGATGATGCCGATGGCGCTCGCGGCGCGCGACGCCCAGGGGCCCGCCGAGATCGCGTTCACGCGGATGCCGTATTTGCGGCCCGCTTCGAACGCGAGCGTGCGGGTGTCGCTCTCCAGCGCCGCCTTCGCCGACGACATGCCGCCGCCGTAGCCCGGGCAAACGCGGAGCGCCGCGAGATAGCTGAGCGACACCACCGAGCCGTGCGGACGCATCAGCGGCGCGAGATGGCTGACCATGGAGACGAGGGAGTAAGCGCTGACGCTGATCGCGGTGAGGTACCCCGAGCGCGACGTCTCGAGCAGCGGCTTCTTTACCTCCGGCCCGTTCGCGAGCGAGTGCACGACGATGTCGACGGCTTTGTCGCCGAAATCCTGGGCGAGCCGCTGGGCCAGGCCGGCGATGGAAAAATCGCCCACCCCGGCGTAGCGCCGGTTGGTGCGGATGTCCTCCGGCGCGTCGGCGAGCGTGTCGTAAGCGGCGTCGAGCGGGTAGATGCGCTCGAAGCCGAGGAGGCTGCCGTCGTTCATCTTGCGCGAGTCGTCGAACTTCCCGCGCTCGAGCATCGTCTTGAAGATGTTCAACGCCGGAGGCCAGGTGCCGGCGCACACGGTCGCGCCCGCCTCCGCGAGAGCTTTGGCGATGGCCCAGCCGAAACCGCCGTCATCGGCGACCCCGGCTACGAGAGCGCGCTTGCCGCGCAGATCGATGCTCAACATTGAAAATTCGTGCCCTTCGAGAATGGACTTCATCATAAACGAGTGGACCGCGTCGACAGTTTCGCGCGAAAGTGCGCGTGACGCGCTCGGCCGGAACGCCTGTGCTCGGCTCTTGGGCCAGGCTCGTGGCGCGGCGTCCGCTCAGCCGCGGGGCGGCGTTCGCGCGTCGGTGAACGGCGATCCACCCGCCGACAGAACTCCGGATTCGAGGTAGAGCACGCGACTGGCCATTCTCATTGCCACCTCGGCTTGATGCGTGACGAGGACCAGCGTGACCCGTCCGCGCGTCAACTCGACGATCGTGTCGGCCACGCCGGCGGCCGTCGCCCGATCCAGCGCGCTGGTCGGCTCGTCCAAGAGCAGCACGCTCGGCCTCGGCGCGAGCGCGCGCAAGATCGCCACGCGTTGCCGCTGGCCCCCGGAGAGCTCGTGCGGATAAGCCCCGGCGCGATCCTTCAGGCCGACACGGTCCAGCAGGGCGAGCGCGTCGGCGTGCGCGTCTCTCGCGCTGCGCTGTCCGGTGACGCGGGGCGCCAAAGCGATGTTCTCCACGACCGTCAGGTGCGCGAAGAGATGCAACTCCTGAAACACGATGCCCACGCTCTGCCGGAGGCGCACGAGCGCCTTGCCCGCCGGCCCCATCGCGTTCGCGCCGAGCTCGAACCCGGCGATCTCGATCTTGCCCTCGTCGAACGATTCGAGGCCGTTCAAGCAGCGCAGGAGCGTCGTCTTGCCGCTCCCGGAGGAGCCGAGGATCGCGACGGATTCGCCCTCGCCGATCTGCGTGGTCACGCCGCGGAGAACCGCCTCGGCCTCGCGGCGCTTATGCAGGTTCGTGATGCGGATCATGACGCAACCGCCGCTCGAGCAGCTCGGCGAGACGGGAGAGGGGGTAGCTCATCGCGAGGTACAGGGCCGCGCAGGCGATCCCCGGCAAGAGCCAGCCGCGAAGGTCGACGGCGGCGATGGTCATGCGCTTCGTGAGCTCCACGACCGTGATGACGCTGACGAGGGACGAGTCCTTCAGCAGCGCCACGAAGTCGTTGGTCATCGCGGGGAGCGCGATGCGCAGCGACTGCGGCAAGAGCACGTGACGGAGCGCCTGCCAGCGCTCGAGACCCAGCGAACGCGCGGCTTCGCTCTGCCCCTTGGGGACGGCGAGCAAGGCGCCGCGGTGGATCTCCGCCTCGTACGCGGCGTAGTTCAGCGACAGGCCGAGCACGGCGGCGGCCATCGCGCCGAGCCGGACCAGCGGCGCGAGCGCGAAATAAAGGACGTACAGCTGCAAGAGCAGCGGCGTCCCGCGGAACAGCTCGACGTAGAACGAGCAACAAAACCGGACCAGCCGGCGTCGCTCGAGCCGCCCGAGGGCGAGCGCGAGGCCGAGCGGCAGCGCGAGCGCGAAGGCGCACGCCGACAGAAAGACGGTGACTAGGGCGCCCTCGAGGAAGAGCCGCGTATCGGCCATGGTCCAGCGGCGCGGCTCGACGCCGGGAGCGAAATCGCGGTGCGTCGTGGCGGCGGGCGGCGGCGTGCGCGCGAGCTCTTCCTGGCGCGCGTCCCAGAGCTTCCAGTGTTCGAGGATGCCCCGGAGCTCCCCGCTTTCGCGCATGGCGAGGATCGCTCCGTCGACGGCGCGTTTCAGCGCCGCGCCGTCACGGCGGATGCCGACGACGTACGTTCCACGCGCCACGTCGCCCGGCAAGCACTCCACGCCTTCTCGCGGGCAGCCGTAGCGGCCGGCGATGACGTGGTCCAAGAGAACGCCGGAAAGACGTCCGAGGGCGAGATCCGCGTACGGCTCGGACACGCCTTCGTAGCTCACCGGCGTGAAGCCGCGCGCCCGCAGCACGTCGAAGGCGTACGACTGCGCGAGCGTGCCGACGCGCCCTCCGCGGAGGGCGTCGAGCGAGCGGGCGCTCGCGCCGCGGCGCACCGCGAGCGTCTCGCCGAAGGCGAAGTACGGCACCGAGAGCAAGAGCCGCGCCTCTCGCGCGGGGGTGTCCTCCAGGCCGTTCAGCGCGACGTCGAAATCGCCGCGCTCGAGGCCCGGGACCAGATTCGACCAATCTGCTTGTCGGAAAGTGGCCTTCACGCCCAGGGCGCGCGCGAGCGCGTTCGCGATCTCCACCTCGAACCCCACGAGGCGTTCGGGATTCGCCGGGTCCTCGAACACGTAGGGCTCGCCGCCCTGGATGTCTCCGCCCCAGACGAGCTCGCCGCGCCGCTGCACGGCGGCGAGCGCGTCGCCGGGCGCGGGTGGGGGAGGCGCGCCGAGGAGCGGGACCGCCGCGAAGAGCTCGGCGATCAATCGAAATCCGTCGGGAGCTCGGGGTCCTCGACGTGCTGAAACATCCGGAGGACCTGTCCGCGCGTGATGCGGTTCACGGACAACGGCGGCAGCTCGTCCTTGCCGAAGAAGGCGATCTCCGTCGTCTCGTGGCTCGGCTTCGGCGCTCCCGAGACGAGCTCGCAGAGAAAGAACACCTTGTAGACCCAGAACAGCTCGCGAGGATGCTCGTGCTTCGACTTGTCGAAGAGCGCGAGCAGCTTCTTCGGCCGCGCGACGTAGCCGGTCTCCTCGAGCACCTCGCGCGCGGTCACCGACGCGGGCGTCGACCCGATGTCCGCCCAGCCCCCGGGCAGCGACCACAGCCCGTCCTGCGATTCGCGGACGAACAGCAGCTTGCCGTCCTTCGGGACGACCGCTCGGACGTCGACCTTCGGCGTGGCGTAGCCGCGCTCCGCGCGCAGGACGTCTTCCACCGCGCTCACCGGGCCGCCGAGCGCCGACGCGGTGATGTTCGCCGCGATCGAGAGCAGCTCGGAATAGCGCTCGCGATCGTACGGGCCGTCCGCGTACGTCAGGCCCGCCTGCGCAATCCGCTGCAGTGATTGAACCACTTCGAGCCAGTCCATGGCGCGAAGAATACGCGAGACGGCAGGGTCGGATCACTCGCCATCATGCGCCCCTGCTAACATGCGTTTGCCGGCGGGCGTCCCATGCACCCGTACCATTTCGACGAGCGATACGACGAGCGAGTGCGTCTCGAGGACGGGACGCTGGTGCACCTCCGGCTCATCGGTCCCGAGGACAAGGCGCTCCTCCTGGAGGGCTTCGCGCGCCTCTCGCCCGCCTCACGCTATCGTCGCTTCTTCGCCGCGAAGCGCGAGCTCTCGCCGCAGGAGTTGCGCTACTTCACCGAGTTCGACGGAATGAACCACCTCGCGATCGGCGCGATCCGCGTGCGGAGCGACCGATCCGAAGAGGGGCTCGGCGTCGCTCGATTCGTCCGGCTCCCGGACGATCCGAAGGTCGCCGAAGCGGCGGTCGTGGTGGTCGACGATTATCAGAACAAGGGGCTCGGGCATCTCCTCCTGCTGCGTCTGGTGGCGGCGGCGCGGGAGCGCGGCGTCGAGCGCTTTCGCGCGACGACGCTCGCCGACAACCCCGCCGCGCGCGCGCTCATGGCGGATCTCGGCGCCGAGCCGCAGACGTCGAACGGCGACGACACGCTGTCGGTCGACGTCGCCTTGCCGGAGGCGTCGCCGGCGACGGCCGAGATGCCACCGAGCAGCGGCCTCTACCGCCTCTTCCGCGCCGTCGCGCGCGGGATCGCCGACGTCATTCAGACGCACGGCTAGCTCGCATGACCCGTTCGCCTCGAGGACGGGGCCATCTGGGCGCTCTCGGTGCCCGGCGTGCGGTGCACGCCTGCGCGCCTCACCCGCCCATCTGACCCCGTCGTCTTCGCGATCGGGCCATGCGCGTGAGCGGCTCCGCTCAACCCGCTTGCAGTTTCCGCGGCAGGCGTACCTTCACGCCACGGCTCTTCAGGTAGTCTTTCAGGCCCTGCACGGTGTAGTCGCCGTAGTGCACCATCGACGCGACGAGGGCCGCGTCGGCGTGGCCGTCGGTGAGGACTTCGTACAGGTGCTCGGGCTTGCCGGCGCCGCCGGACGCGATCACCGGGATTTGCACGGCGTCCGCGATCGTGCGCGTGAGGCGGATCTCGTAGCCTTCCCGGGTGCCGTCGGCGTCGATGGAGTTGACGACGAGCTCGCCCGCGCCGAGCCGTTCGCCTTCGCGCGCCCAGGCGACGGCGTCGCGGCCGGTCGGCGTGCGGCCACCGTTGATGACGATCTCGTAGCCCGACGGGATCTGCGCGGACGTTTCGGTGCGCCGCACGTCCATCGAAAGCACGACGCTCTGCGCGCCGATGGCGTCCGAACAGCGGCGGATCAGCTCCGGATCCTTCACCGCCGCGCTGTTCACGTTGATCTTCTCCGCGCCGGCGAGGCGAAGCTGGGTCGCGTCGTCGACGGAGCGAATGCCGCCGCCGACGGAGAAGGGAATGAACACCTGCGCGGCGACCTTCTCGACGACGTCGAGCATGATGCCGCGGCCGTCGCTCGACGCGGTGATGTCGTAGAACACGAGCTCGTCGAGCCCGTCGTCGTAATACTGCTTCGCCTTCTCGACGGGATCGCCGATGTCCTTCGTGTCGACGAACTTGACGCTCTTCGCGAGCTTGCCGTCGCGCACGTCGAGGCAAGCGATGACCCGCTTGCTCAGCACGAGCCGTCCCAGCGCGAGAAGCGCGCGAGCAAGTCGAGGCCGATGGGGCCGCTCTTTTCCGGATGGAACTGCGTGGCGAACAAGTTGCCCCGTCCGAGCGCGCAACAGAATCGGCCGCCGTACTCGGCGGTCGCGTACACGCTCTCGCCGTCCGAGGGGCTCGGATAGTACGAGTGCACGAAGTAGAGCTCGTCCCCCGGCTGAAGGCCGGCGAGCAGCGGGTGCGCCTTCTCCACCTTCACCTCGTTCCAGCCGATGTGCGGCACTTTCAACCGCGGATCCGAGAGCCGGAAGCGCTTCGTGCTCCCGGGGAGCAACCCGAGGCAATCCACGTCGCCTTCTTCGGATCGATCCAGGATGATCTGCGCGCCGATGCAAATGCCGAGGACGGGCGTGCCGCGGCGGACGGCTTCGCCGAGCGCCGCGTCGAGACCGCGCTCGAGGACGGTGTCCATCGCGCTCTTCGCCGCGCCCACGCCGGGGAAGATGACGCGGGACGCGGCGAGGATGCCCTCGGGATCTCGCGTGAGCACCGACTCGACGCCGGCCGCGTCGCACGCCCGCTTCACGCTGCGTAGATTGCCGGCGTTGTAGTCGACGATGGTGATCATTCTCGGCTCGGCGGCTTTCGCCGCCCCAAAATAGCTCAGTTGAGCGCCGGCACAGGAGTCTTCGGGGCGGGGGCGTTCTCGGCGGGGGCGATGTCGAACTCGACGCGGCCGTCTACCACGTCGACGGTGACGCTGCCGCCCTTGTCGAGCTTGCCGAACAGGATTTCGTCGGCGAGGGGCCGCTTGATCTCGTCCTGCACGAGGCGGGCGAGGGGCCGCGCGCCGTTGTCGACGTCGTAGCCCTTCTTTCCGAAGTAGTCCCGCGCCGCGTCCGTCAGCGAGATCCGTACGTTACGCTCCGAGAGCTGTCCTTCGAGCTCGCGCACCGCCTTGTCGACGATGTGATGCATCACCTCTTGCGTCAGCGGATCGAACCGGATGCGCGCGTCGAGCCGGTTGCGAAACTCCGGGCTGAACGTGTTCTTGAACGCGATCTCGTCGTCGCCGCGATCCGACTTCTGCGAGAAGCCGACCCGGATGCGCGCGAGATCCGCCGCGCCGACGTTGCTGGTCATGATGAGCACGACATGACGGAAATCCGCCTTCTTGCCGTTGTTGTCGGTGAGCGCGCCGTGGTCCATCACCTGGAGCAGGATGTTGAAGACGTCCGGGTGCGCCTTCTCGATTTCGTCGAGCAGGAGCACGGCGTGCGGCGTCTTGGCGATGGCTTCCGTGAGCAGGCCGCCGCGGTCGTAGCCGACGTAGCCGGGAGGCGCGCCGATGAGCCGCGAGACCGTGTGCCGCTCCATGTACTCGCTCATGTCGAAGCGGAGCAGCTCGATGCCCATGGTCTTCGCCAGCTGGCGGGCGACCTCCGTCTTTCCGACGCCGGTCGGGCCGGTGAAGAGGTAGCTGCCGATGGGCTTCTCCGGAGCGCGCAGGCCGGCGCGCGACAGCTTGATGGCCGCGGTGAGCTCTTTGATGGCGCGATCTTGCCCGAAGACGACTTCCTTCAGGTCGCTCTCCAGGTTTCTGAGCGCGTCCTTGTCGGACGTCGACACCTGCTTCGGCGGAACCTGCGCCA
The DNA here is from genome assembly GCA_035547195.1 of Polyangiaceae bacterium. Taxonomy (GTDB): domain Bacteria; phylum Myxococcota_A; class Polyangia; order Polyangiales; family Polyangiaceae; genus DASZVB01. The sequence continues at coordinate 13,918 of DASZVB010000112.1, read as the reverse complement.
TGCGCGCGAGCACGATCTCGATGCGCTCTTGATCGACGACGGCGCCCTCGCCCTTGTCGAGCTTGGTGTCCGCGCCGGCTTCGTCGATGAGATCGATGGCTTTGTCCGGGAGGCGCCGGTCGTGCAAGTGCCGCGAGGCGAGGAGCGCCGCGGCTTCGAGCGCCTCCGGGGCGTACGTGACCCCGTGGAACTCCTCGTAGCGCGCGATGAGGCCCTTCAAGATCTTCACGGTGTCCTCGACGCTGGGCTCGAGCACCTCGATCTTCTGAAAGCGGCGGGCGAGCGCGGCGTCGCGCTCGAGGTGGCGCCGGTACTCCTCGAAGGTCGTCGCGCCCATGCAGCGGAGCTTGCCGCCCGCGAGCGCCGGCTTGAGCAGGTTCGAGGCGTCGAGTGTCCCGCCGCTCGTCGCTCCCGCGCCGATCACGGTGTGGATCTCGTCGACGAACAGGATGGCGCCCGGCTGCTTGTCGAGGCCCTTCAGCACCGCCTTCACCCGGTTCTCGAAATCGCCGCGGAACTTCGTTCCGGCGATGAGGGCGCCCATGTCGAGCGAGTAGATGACCGCGTTCTCGAGCGGCTTCGGCACCTTCTTCTCGGCGATGAGCGCCGCGAGCCCCTCGACGATCGCCGTCTTGCCGACGCCAGCGTCGCCCACGAAGATCGGGTTGTTCTTGCGCCTTCGGCAGAGCACCTGAATCGCGCGCCGGATCTCCTTGTCGCGCCCGACTAGGGGCTCGATGTCACCGGCCCGCGCGCGCTCGTTCAGGTTGACCGCGAACCGCGAGAGCGCGTCTTTCTCCGGCGACGGCTCTTCTTCCTCGTCCGCGCCCTGGGCCGACTCGCTCATCTCGTCGTCGCCGTCTTTGGCGACTCCGTGGGAGACGAAATTCACGACGTCGTAGCGCGTCACGCCCGCCTCGTTCAGCACCTTGACCGCGTGCGAATCCAGCTCCGCGAAAATGGCTACGAGGACGTTCGGACCCTTCAGCTCCTCCTTGCCGCTCGATTCGACGTGGATCGCGGCGCGATGCAAGACCCGCTGGAAGCCGCGCGAGGCCGTGGGCGTCGCTTCCACGCCCTCGGGGACGCGCGCGATGAATCGATCCAGCACTTTTTCGAGGCTTGCCTTGATCTTCGGGACGTCGCCGCCGGATTTACGGAGCACGCGCGCCGTCTCCTCGTCATGGAGCAGCGCGTAGAGGAGATGTTCGACCGTGAAGAGGTCGTGTCCGCGCCGCTGCGCTTCGCGCGCCGCGAGCGAACAGGCGATCTCGACTTCTGCACTGACTTTCATTGCGGTTCGGAAAACCCTTCTGGTTCAGCGGTGCATTTGAGCGGGTGCCCGTGCTGCTTCGCGTAATCCATGACTTGGGCGGCCTTGGTCTCGGCTTCGTCCCGCGTGAACGTGCCCACGATTCCGTATCCCTTGTGGTGCACGTGCAGCATGATCTGAGTCGCCTCGGTTTCGCTCTTGTGGAAGAACTTTTCGAGGATGTGCACGACGAACTCCATCGTCGTGTAGTCGTCGTTGTGGAGCACCACCTGGTAGCGCCTGGGCTCCCTCGTGGACGTCTTCTCGACCACGCCGAGCTCGCCCTCTTCTTTCCTTCGTTTGTTCGGGCTCTCGGCCATCGGCAGACAATGACTTTGTACACGCATGCCGCCTCTGTCGAGTCCACCTTCGACCGGGTCGACATCCCGGCGGAGACACGGGTGGAGCGTCCGCGACCCCTGACGCTTCTTCTCCTCGGGAATTACCGGGCGGGCCGTGACCCGGGCACTGGAAAATAGTAGGTAGGGGGCCAGGAATTCGGCGTGAAAAAGAAAGACGCACCCTGGATCATGCGGACGTACTCGGGGCACAGCTCCCCGAAGGCGTCCAACGAGCTCTACAAGCAGAACCTGGCGAAAGGTCAGACAGGGCTCTCCGTCGCTTTCGACCTTCCGACGCAGACGGGTTACGACTCCGACCACCCGCTCGCCCGGGGTGAGGTGGGGAGAACCGGGGTGCCCATCTGTCATATCGGAGACATGCGGGCGCTGTTCGACGGCATCGCGCTCGAGCAGATGAACACGTCGATGACCATCAACGCGACCGCGGCGTGGCTGCTGTCGCTGTACATCGCCGTCGCCGAGGAGCAGGGCGCCGACACGCGAAAGCTGCGCGGAACGACGCAAAACGACATCATCAAAGAGTACCTGTCGCGCGGCACCTACATCTTCCCGCCGGAGCCGAGCATGCGGCTCATCGCCGACACGGTGCTCTATACCGTGGAGAAGGTTCCGGAATGGAACCCGACGAACATTTGCAGTTACCACCTGCAAGAGGCGGGGGCGACGCCGGAGCAAGAAGTTGCGTACTCGCTTTCGACGGCCATCGCGGTGCTGGACAAGGTGCGGGAGCGCGGCGTGTCACCGGCCGTCCTGACGGACACGTTTTCGCGCCTCTCGTTCTTCATCAACTCCAGCATCCGGTTCGTCGACGAAGTTTGTAAGCAGCGGGCATTCGGCCGCCTGTGGGAAAAGCTCGGCCGCGAGCGCTACGGCATCACGGACGGAAAGGCCCTCCGGTTCCGTTACGGCGTCCAGGTCAATTCCCTCGGTCTGACGGAAGCTCAGCCCGAGAACAACATCGTCCGCATCGTCCTCGAGATGCTCGGCGTCACCCTGAGCAAGAACGCGCGCGCCCGCGCCATTCAGCTTCCGGCGTGGAACGAGGCGCTCGGCTTGCCGCGTCCCTGGGACCAGCAGCTGTCGCTCCGGTCCCAGCAGATCCTCGCCTACGAGACGGATCTCCTCGAATTTGGTGACATTCTCGACGGCTCTCCGGTCATCGAATCCCGCGTCGGCGAGATCGCCGCAGCCGCTTGGGCCGAGGTCGAGGCCGTCCTGAAGCGCGGCGGAGTCGTGCCGGCCGTCGAGTACGTGAAGGAACGGCTCGTCGCGTCCCACGCCGCCCGCATCGCGGCCATCGAACGCGGCGACCAGATCGTAGTCGGTGTGAACAAGTTCACGGAGTCGGCGCCGAGCCCCTTGACGACGGAGGGCGGCGCGGACGCCATCCTGCGGGTCGATCCGGCTGCCGAGCAAGAGCAGGTGGCGCGCCTCACGGCGTTCCGCGCGTCGCGCGACCAGGCGGCGGTCGAACGCGCCCTCGCCGGCCTGCGAGATGCGGCGAAGTCCGGTCAGAACATCATGCTCGCGTCCATCACGGCGGCGAAGGCCGGGGTCACCACCGGCGAATGGGGCGCCACGCTGCGCGAAGTCTTCGGCGAATACCGCGCGCCGACCGGCGTCGCGGGCGCGCGCTCCGCCGCGGGCGAGCCCGGTGTGCTCGAGGCCCTGCGCGACAAGGTCGTCGCCCTCGAGCACACGCTCGGGCGCCGCCCGAAGCTGCTCGTCGGCAAGCCCGGTCTCGACGGCCATTCCAACGGCGCGGAGCAGATCGCGCTGCGCGCTCGGGACGCCGGCTTCGAGGTCGTCTACGAAGGCATTCGCGTCACGCCGCAACAGCTCGCCCGCGCCGCGGCCGACGAAGGCGTGCACCTGGTCGGGCTGAGCATCCTCAGCGGGGCGCACCTGGATCTCGCGCGCGACTTCTTGCAAGCGATGAAGAAGCAGGGGCTCGAAAAGATCCCCGTCGTGCTCGGTGGTATCATCCCCGACAGCGACGCGGCGGAGCTCCGCAAATCCGGCGTGCGGGCGGTGTACACGCCGAAGGACTTCCGCATCACGCGCATCCTCGAAGATTTGGTCGACTACGTCCGCGAGGCGCACGCGGCGTGACCGCGCCGTCCATCCCCGAGCTCGCCCGCCGCGTCGCGGGGCGCGAGCCCGGAGCCGTCGCGCGCGCCATCTCTCTCGTGGAGGATCGGCGTCCCGCAGCCGAAGGCACGACGGTCGAGCTGCTGCGCGCGCTCTCGGCGGCAACGGATCCGTTTCGAGCGGCGCGCATCGGCATCACCGGGCCGCCGGGCGTCGGAAAGAGCACCCTCGTCTCGTCGCTCGCGAAAGCGACGCGCAGCTCGGGGCGCACGGTCGGCGTTCTCGCCGTCGACCCGTCGAGCCCGCGCAGCGGCGGCGCGCTCCTCGGTGATCGCGCGCGCATCGAAATAGACCCCGCCGACACGGGGCTCTTCGTGCGGTCCATGGCGTCGGGCGGGGAGCTCGGGGGGCTCGCGCGCGCGGCGTCGGCGGCGATCGACGTGCTGTCGGCCGCCTACGACGTGGTGCTTGTGGAAACCACGGGCGTCGGGCAGAGCGAGACCGACGTGGAGCATGTGGCGGACACGGTGCTCCTCGTCATTCAGCCCGGCTCGGGGGACGTGCTGCAGTTCTTGAAAGCCGGGATCATCGAGATCCCCGACGTGTTCGTCGTGAACAAGGGCGATCTCGGCGGCATCGCGGAGCGCGCGCTCGGCGAGCTCTCCGCGGCGCTCGCCGTCGCGCATTCGGTGAACGCGAGCGACATTCCCCCCGTCTTGCTGACGAGCGCCTCGACGGGCAACGGAGTCCCGGAGCTCCTTGCCGCGCTGGACGCGCACCGTCGTGGACTCGTCGACACGGGCAGGCTGCGGGAACGGCGTTACCGCGCGAACGCCGCTGCGGCGCTGCGCCTATTCGTGCACCGGTGGGGCGAACAGGGCGTCCACGACGTCGGCGGACGCGCCGCGCTCGTCGCGCGCCTCGAACGAAGAGTCCGTGAGGGCGCGGCGGCCGTCGAAGCCGCTAGTGAGATGAAGCCGCGGTAAGGGATCGGTTTTCGGGCTTTCGCATTGCAAGGAGCGCGACCGCAGTCGCACGAACGCACAGCGAATGGCCCGATTCGTCTTCCCGCAAGGGCTACTCGCGACCGCGCACGATGGTTCGTATACGTACTACCGCAACAGACGGTTGGAATGCGACGAAGAGCTGGGAAACAGCGAAGTCAGGGGGCCGTGTGGGGTGGGGCCCCGATGAATTCACTTCATCGGGGCGGGGCGGCGCGTGCCGCCCCGACTAGGACGACGTAGTGACGAAGGTTCCGGAGAGTCCACCCTCTGGACGAGCGTTCTACGTCGCTTTTTTCGCCGACGCCTTCGGCTTGTCGGCTTCGGCTTGTTCGGCGGCGCGCTTCAGCGCCCAGAGGGCGTTCTTCTTCGCGCGGCGGCGTTTCTGGTGATTGCGGGTTCGGGAATCCTGCGGCATCGCGCGCTCATAGCCAATCCGGCCGGCGTTGTCGCCCGCAAAGACGCCGATCGCAAAGCCTAGCTCGCCTAGTTCAGGGCATCGTGTAAATTTGTCAAATGACGTCGCCGAACCGTCCGAGCCTGCGGAACGCGACCGTTGGACACCGCTTGCGCGAGCTCCGGCGCGACCGCGCGCTGTCGCAGGCGGACTTCGCGCGCCGGCTCGGCATTTCGCCTTCGTATTTGAACCTGATCGAGAAGGGACGCCGGGCCGTGCAGCTCCCGCTGTTGTGGAAGGCGCTCGAGCTGCTCAACGTCGAGCCCGAGCCGTTCCTCGACAGCCTGGGGAAGCAGCCGGTGGAGCAGAGCCTGGCTCAGCTCCTGGACGAACCGCTCCTACGGACGCTGAACCTAGATCGCGAAGATCTCGCGTCGCTCGGCGCCGAGCCGATGGCGGTGACGACCATCACCACGCTGTTCAATCTCTACAAGAACACGCGGAGCCAGGCGGAGAAGCTCCAGCAGCTCCTGTCGCGGCACGAGGCCGGCGAGAAGGCGCGCGCCTCGCTCGAGCGCCACGGCCACGCGACGGACTCGGCGCTTCACCTCGACTACTCGCCGCTCGACGAAGTCGTGGATTTCCTGCAAACGCATCGCAACTACTTCCCGAGCATCGAGCAAGCCGCCGCGGGCGCGGTGCGGGATTTCGGGCTCGATCGCCGCGTTCTGAGCGACACCCTCGCGAACGTGCTCACGCAGAAGCTCGGCGTCGAGGTCAGCGTCCTGCCCAAGGGACACCCGACCAGCGTCGTCCGCTACTACGACCCGGAGCGCGGCAAGCTCGAGCTGTCCGCGGAGCTCTCCGAGGCGCGGCGCAAGTTCGATCTCGCGCACGTCCTCGGGCTGCGTCGCATCGAAGAGCTCGGGCTCGATCGAGCGATCGCGCAGTCGTTCACCGCGCGGCATCCCGAGACGCCGCGGCTCGTGAAGATCCACCTCGCGAACTACTTCGCCGGCGCGCTGCTCATGCCCTACGACGACGTCTTCGCGGAGGCCCAGCGCACGCGCTACGACGTCGAGGGCCTCGCGGGGTCCTTCGAGATGAGCTACGAGGCCGTCGCGCATCGGCTGACGACGCTGTCGGATCCGAAGCGCCGCGGCGTGCCCATGCATTTTTTGCGCGTCGACGTGGGCGGCAACATCTCGAAGCGTTACTCCGCGACGGGGCTCGGGTTCCCGGTGGGGCTCGGCTCGTGCCCCAAATGGGTCGTACACACGGCTTTTCTCACGCCGAGCATCATCTCGCGGCAGTTCAGCGTGATGTCCGACGGCTCGGCGTACTTCTGCTTCGCCAAGGTGCACGCCGCTCCCGTCCACGGGTCGCTCGTGAAGGGCACCGTTTACTCCATCGGCCTCGGCACCCACGCCGAAGACGCGCACCATCTCTCGTACGCCGACGACTTGCCGCGCTGGGCGCCGGAGCGCGCCGCCCGGATCGGCGTTCCGGTGGGCATCACCTGCCGGTTCTGCGATCGCACCGACTGCTCGCAGCGCGCCGCGCCGAGCTACAAATTCGCGTTCTCTCCCGACGAGAACGTCAAGAAGGACAACTTCTTCTCGCCGATCATGGAGAGCGATTTCCCGCGTCCGCGGCGCGCGAGCGACGTGCCCGAACTGCGGGACAAGCGGCGGCTACGGATCGTTTGAGCTCGCCTTCACGAGAGGCTCTGCAAGGCGCTCCGGAGCTGGCGTCAGACGGTCCAGGTCTCGCCGGAGTGCAGCAGCTTCTCGACGCTGCCGATCCCGAGCCGCTCGCGCGCGCGCTTCTCTTGAACCACCAGCGCGCCCTCGTACGTCGGCCGTTCGACGGCGTAGAGGACGCCCATGGCCACGGGGAATTGCGCCGCGGGCATGCGCGCGAGCATCGTGGCGATGATCGGGTTGGTCTCGTCGTGGACGAGGATGTCCTTCTCCGTGACGCCGTTCTCGCCGAGGGTCACGACCTCGAGCGCGAGCGTGCGCGCGTCGATGCGAAGGCCGCGGCTCTTGTCCTTACCGAACAGTAGCGGCTTGCCGTGCTCGACGAAGATCTGCCGGTCGTCTTTGACGGCCTTGTCGGTGAACCCGACGAACGCATCGTCGTTGAAGACGTTGCAGTTCTGATAGATCTCCATGAACGTGCCGCCCTTGTGGTCGGCGGCGCGACGCAGGACCACGGCGAACTCCTTCGCCTGCACGTCCACGGTGCGCGCGACGAAGCTCGCGCCCGCGCCGAGCGCGAACACGCACGGATCGAGCGGGTAGTCCGCCGAACCGAAGGGCGTGCTCTTCGTCACCTTGCCGACCTCGCTGGTGGGCGAGTACTGGCCCTTGGTGAGGCCGTAGATGCGGTTGTTGAAGAGGAGGATCTTCACGCCGACGTTGCGCCGCAGGCAGTGCATCAGCTGATTGCCGCCGATGGACAGGCCGTCGCCGTCGCCGGTGACGAGCCACACGCTGAGCTCGGGGTTCGCCACCTTGATGCCCGTCGCGAACGCCGGCGCGCGACCGTGGATCGTGTGGAACCCGTAGGTGTTCATGTAATACGGAAAGCGGCTCGAGCAGCCGATGCCGCTCACCCAGACCATCTTTTCGCGCGCGACGCCGAGCTCCGGCATCATGCGCTGCACGTTGGCGAGGATGGAGTAATCGCCGCACCCGGGGCACCAGCGGACGTCTTGGTCCGTCTCGAAATCTTTCTTCGTGAGCTTCGGCGAATCGATGGTGTTGGACATGGGTTAGCTCTCCATGATCTGACGGATCTTCTCTTCGACCTCGTCGATGCGGAACGGCTGGCCCTGGATCTTCGGCATCGATTCCGCCGGGATGAGGTAGCGGCTGCGGATGAGCTGCACGAGCTGGCCCATGTTCATCTCGGGCACCAGGACGCGGTCGAAGCGCGCGAGGAGATCTCCCAGGTTCCGCGGCATGGGGTTCAGATAGCGCAGGTGAGCGTGCGACACGTCGAGGCCGCGCGCGCGGCAGCGGCGCACCGCTTCGTGGATGGCGCCGTACGTCGAGCCCCACCCGAGGACGAGCAGCTTGCCGCTGTCGTTTCCGACGGCGATCTTCTGCTCCGGGACGTCTTGCGCGATGCCCGCGACCTTCGCGGCGCGGGTGCGGCTCATCTTCTCGTGGTTCTTCGGGTCGTACGAGATGTGGCCACTGTCGTGGTCTTTTTCGATGCCGCCGATGCGGTGGGTGAGGCCCGGCGTCCCCGGAATCGCCCAGTTGCGCGCGAGCGTCTTCGGGTCGCGGAGGAACGGATGGAAGCCGTCCGGGTCCGTCCGGAACTTCACCGGGAAGTGCGGCAGCTGCTTCACCTCCGGGATCTTCCAGGGCTCCGCGCCGTTCGCCAGGTAGCCGTCGGTCAGCAGGATCACCGGCGTCATGAACTTCGTCGCGATCCGGCAAGCTTCCACGGCCATGTAGAAGCAATCCCCGGGCGTCGCCGCGGCGAGCACGCAGACGGGCGCCTCGCTGTTGCGACCGTAGACCGCCTGGAGCAGGTCGGCCTGCTCCGTCTTCGTCGGCATGCCGGTGCTCGGACCCGCGCGTTGCACGTCGAGCACGACCAGCGGCAGCTCCACCGAAACGGCGAGCCCCACCGCTTCCATCTTCAGCGCGAGCCCCGGCCCGCTCGTCGAGGTGACGCCGAGGTTGCCCGCGTACGAGGCGCCGATGGCGACGCACACGGCGGCGATCTCGTCCTCCGCCTGCACGGTGGTGACGCCGAATTGCTTGTAGCGCGACAGCTCGTGCAGCACGTCGCTCGCCGGCGTGATGGGGTAGGAGCCGAGGACGATGTCGATGCCCATGAGCTCCGTCGCCGCGATGAAGCCCCAGGCCGTCGCCGTGTTGCCGGAGATGTTGCAGTACTCGCCCTTTTCGACGGGCGCCGCGGGGACGTCGTAGCGCTCGTACGAGATCTCGAGCGTCTCGCCGTAGGCGTGGCCCGCCTTCAGGGCCAGCGCGTTCGCTTGCGCGATATCCGAGCGCTTCTTGAATTTGTCGTCGATCCACCGAAGAGTGGGCTCGAGCGGGCGCCCGTAGATCCAGTACATGAGGCCGAGCGTCCAGAAATTCTTGCAGCGCCCGGCCTCTTTCGTCGACAGGCCCGAGCCCTCGACCGACGCGAGCGTGTTCTTCGAGATGTCGATCGACATCACGCGGTACGCTGAGAGCGAGCCGTCTTCGAGCGGGCTCACGTCGTAGCCGGCCTTCTTCAGGTTCTGCGCGTTGTACGCGCCGCTGTTGACGATGAGGAGCCCGCCCGGACGCAAGTCCTTCAGGTTCGTCTTCAGGGCGGCGGGGTTCATCGCCACGAGCACGTCGGGGGCATCACCGGGCGTGAACACGTCCTGCGACGAGAAGTTGATCTGGAAGCCGGAGACGCCGTAGAGCGTGCCGGCCGGCGCGCGGATCTCCGCGGGAAAATCTGGAAACGTCGCGAGGTCGTTGCCAACGATGGCGGCGGTCGCGGTGAACTGAGAACCCGTCACCTGCATGCCGTCGCCCGAGTCGCCGCAGAAGCGGACGACGGCGCCGGCGATGTGCTTCAAGCCGCCGTGCGGCCGAGTCGAGCCCGATGCACCGGGCTCCTGCTGTGTCGCCATCGCTACGATTGGCCTTTCTTTAACCCACTGGAAATACGAGGTCGCTGACTTGCTCCGGCCCTCGCCCATTGTCAAGCCGGCCAACGGAAACCCAGAATTCAGCGATTTGTGCCCGTACTGCGCAAATCCAAGGAGACGGACTGACGCGTCGCATTCTTCTGGGTTTCGGGGATGCAAAACGCTCTCATTCCCCACGTCCCACAGAGGCGAGCCGCGATTACGACGACGGGAGCGTCGTGGGTTTTTGTAGTGTTTTGTCGGGGTGAGATGCGGAACCCTCGCTTGCGCTGCTCGCCTTCGGCTGCGGTGCTCGCTCGAGGGAGGGTTCGGCGCGGGTCGAGTGGGGGATGCCTCCCATCCCCCACAACCCCCAGAGGCGGATGATTTGCGCCCAGAGGCGGACGATTTGCGTCCCCCCCAGAAACGGACGAGCCGTGCTGTAACGGCGTTTACGACTTGCTTGCTTCGGCCCTTAGACGGAGCGCGGAGGCGCGTGCACTGGGAGGCCGGGGCGCACTAAACGTGGCGGTCGAGCATGGCACCTAGGCGGGGTACGGCGGCCTCGACCTGCTTCTTCGCCGTGGGGCGCAGCTTGTCGTACGTCGACTTCACTACGGCGCGCTGTGCGCGAGCCGCTTTTTCGTCGGTGACGCCGAGGAGCGCGTCGGCGACCCGGCTCGAATTGGCTTGAAGGTGCGCCCCCGGCCGGACGCCCTTGGCCACTGCTTCCTGGTAGAGCGGATCCAGGACCCGCAGAAAGTCGTTCAGGAGCCCGTCGACCACATCGCGGATGAAGCCAGGCTTTATCCCCTTGATGACTCCATAAGCGCCTTTGATGGCGAGGCCGCTCAGGCCGCCCTTGTCGGCAACCTCGTCGTCGAGAACTTGACAGGCATCGGCAATGACCTGGTCGCGCTTGGGTGAAGCCCCGAGCAATTCGGAAAGCGTAGGCATATCGGCTTCGATACCACTGCTTCCGGGAGCTTTCACTCGAATGATGCTAAGGTGAGAGAAGTTCGAGCGCCCTGTACGCGCGCCGGCTGGGCCCGTCCCCCGCGCGACCTCCGCACGACTGTTCGAGGGGCAAGAGCCGAGAATGTTCGACGAAGCTTTCGACCGCGCCCCCATCCCCCAAGTCATCCTGGATCGATACGGCCGCATCGCTCATGCGAACGCCCAGTTTCGCAAGCTGTTCGGGGCGAGCCCGGGTCTGGTCATCGATGACATTTTCGGCAGCGTGAGCCCCGGCTTGCTCCGGCTGGTGACGACGCTCCTCACCGACCGGCACGCCTTCAACGTGAAGGACATCGTGATCCGCGTGGGCCCGACGCCCATGAGCGTGGAGGCCTACGGAACTCCGCTGGAAGGCGACCGCAGCTTCCTCGTCGGTCTGGTGGATTTCACCGAGCGCGTGACCCAGGCCACATCACGCGCCCAGCGCGAACGGAGCGAGACGATCGCGCGCTTCGCCGGCGGCCTCGCCCACGACTTGAACAACTTGCTCGCGGCGATCGTCGCCACGGCGCAGGCCGGTCACGCCGATGCGCAAGAGGGAACCGGCGATCCGGCGGCCGACTTCACCGCGATCATCGAAGAAGCGGAGCGCGGCGCGGCGCTCGCGCGCTCGCTGCGCGCCATCGCTTTCGACGAGACCGGGAGCTGGCGTCCGGTGGGCCTCGCCGCGGAGGTGCGCGCCGCCGCGGCCGTGCTCGCGCGCGGCTCGAACGCGGTCCCCATCGTCCTCGACATCGCGAACGACACGCCCGACGTCGTCGGAGATCGCGCGCGCCTGCACCAGCTCGTGCTGAACCTGCTCGTCAACGCGCGCGACGCCACGCGCGTGCACGCGGGCGGCATCGAGGTGAGCCTCGGCCCGGTCGCCGGCGGCGGCGTGGAGCTCGTCGTCGCCGACCACGGCCCCGGCGTCCCGATCGAGCTTCGCGAGCGCATCTTCCAGCCCTATTTCACGACGAAGCGACGCCCCGTGGACGGCGAGGGCGGCTCGGGGTGGGGCACGGGGCTCGGTCTCGCCATCGTCGACGCGGTCGCGCGCGCGACGGGGGCGGACGTGATCGTCGGCGATCGGCCCGGCGGCGGCGCGGAGTTCCGGGTGCGCTGGCCGGCGACCGCGGTCGTCCGGGAGTCCGCGCCCATCCCGCACGAACCGTCCAGCGACGTCTCACCGGCGCTGGTGTTGCTCGCGGACAACGAAGTGGCTCTCGTCGGCGCCGTGGCGCGCCAGCTCCGCAGGATGGGGCACTCCGTGTACGCGGCGATGAGCGCCGCGGAATGCCGGCGGCTCTTCGAGCAGTACCGCGACAGCATCGACGTCGCGGTACTGGACGTGAAGCTCGGCGACGGCGACGGCCGAGAGCTCGCCGAGCAGTTCCGAGGAGCGCGCCCGGATCTCGGGATCGTCCTGATGTCCGCGAGCCGGACCGTGCTCGGTTCGACGGATCCGAGCACGCGCTCGCTGGTCAAGCCCTTCGACGTCCGCGACCTCACGCTCGCCATCGAGCGGGCGCGCGCCGACGCCCGGGACGCCCGCTCTCCGGTCACGCCCTGAGAATGGGAAACCATCGGGGAGCGCCGCGGGCGAGTGCGCTTTCGCTTGCCAAAAGCGTCGGGGGCGCCATTGTTTCCGTACGGCAGACCGATCGAATGTTCGCTGTAGTCTCGGGGGGAATTTTTTCGCTGTAATCTCGAGGGGAAAGTTAGATGGGCAAGATCCTGGTCGTCGACGATCAGCGCAACATGCGCACGACGCTCGCAATGATGCTGCGCGGGGCGGGATACGAAGTCGACGAGGCCGCGGACGGAACGTCGGGCCGAGAGCTCGGCACGACGGGTGCTTTCGATGTCGTGCTCACGGATCTACGCATGGGGGGCTCGGATGGCATCGAAGTGCTGAGCGCCATCAAGCAGGCGCAGCCCATGACGGAAGTCATCGTCATGACCGCGTACGGCACCATCGAGAGCGCCGTCGAAGCCATGCGCCTCGGCGCCTTCGACTACATCCAGAAGCCGTTCACCGAGGAGGAGCTCCTCGTGAAGGTGTCGAAGGCGGTCGACTCTCGCAAGCTGCACGGGCAGGTCCAGCTCTTCGCCCAAGAGTTCCGCGAGAAGTATCACTTCGAGAACATCGTCGGAAGATCACAGGCGATCCGCGACATCCTCGGACGCGTCGTGAAGATCGCGCCGACGGACGCGGTCGTGCTCATCACCGGTGAGAGCGGCACGGGCAAGGAGCTCATCGCTCGCGCGGTGCACGCGAACAGCAAGCGCAACGAGCGGCCGTTCGTCACGGTGAACTGCGCGGCCATCACCGAGACGCTGCTCGAGAGCGAGCTCTTCGGCCACGCGCGGGGCGCGTTCACCGGCGCGGTCAACGCCCGCAAAGGTCTCTTCGAAGAGGCCGACGGCGGGACGTTCTTCTTCGACGAAGTGGCCGAGACGACCATGTCGTTTCAGGCGAAGCTGCTCCGCGCCATCCAGGACGGCGAGGTGCGCCGGGTGGGCGAAAATAAAGCGCTGAAGGTGGACATCCGCGTCATCGCCGCGACGAACGTCGATCTCGCGACGGCCGTGGAAGAACGCCGCTTCCGCCAGGACCTGTACTACCGGCTCAACGTCGCGCGCTTTCATCTCCCGCCCCTGCGCGAGCGCCCGGAAGACATCCCGACGCTCTTTCAGTTCTTCCTCGACAAATACAACCGGAAGATGAACACCTCCGCGCGCCTCGCCGACGGCGTGATGGATCGGCTCATGGCCTACGAGTTCCCCGGCAACGTGCGCGAGCTGGAGAACATGGTCGAGCAAGCCGTCGCGCTGTGCTCGTCCGGCGTCGTCACGCAAGACGACATCCTGCCGCAAGCGCCGGCCAAGAAATGGCGCCCGACCGGGCGAACATTGGCCGACATCGTCGACGAAGCGGAGCGAGAGGCCGTCGAATCCGCGCTGCGGGAGCACGACGGCAGCCGGGAGCGCGCGGCAGAAGCCCTGGACATCAGCCCGACCACGCTATGGCGGAAAATGACGCGCCTCGGAATCACGTTCGAGAATCGCTAATCGCTAATCGCTAGTCGCAAAGTATCC
>DASZVB010000111.1:0-62947 GCA_035547195.1 Polyangiaceae bacterium | reverse complement strand
GACCGCTTACGCAAGGTCATCGAGCTCGCTCGCGAGCTCGATGGCTTCCCGCGGCATCTGTCGATCCACGTCGGGGGCTTCGTGCTCTCGGCGCGGCCGCTCGCAGAAGTGGCGCCGGTCGAGCCCGCCCGCATGGAAGATCGCACCGTCATCCCCTGGGACAAGGACGACATCGAGGCGCTCGGCTTCTTCAAGGTCGACGTCTTGGGGCTCGGGATGTTGACGGCGATCCGGAAGTGTCTCGCCATGATCCACGCGGACGGCGCGCTCCGCGAGGAGCCCGGGGAGCCGCCTTCTCCGGACTTCGACCCCATCGAGGTGCTGCGGCGGATCCCGGCGGAAGATCCCGCCGTCTACGCGCTCACGTCGCAAGCCGACACCATCGGCGTCTTTCAGATCGAGAGCCGCGCCCAGATGGCGATGTTGCCGCGCCTCCGGCCGCAGTGCTTCTACGACCTCGTCATCGAGGTCGCCATCGTCCGTCCCGGTCCGATCCAGGGCGGCATGGTGCACCCCTATCTGCGACGAAGAAACCGGGAAGAGCCCGAAGCGTCGCCGCACCCCGACCTCTGGCCGATCCTCGAACGGACGCTCGGGGTGCCGTTGTTCCAGGAGCAAGTGATGCAAATCGCGATCGCCGGCGCGGGTTACAGCGGCGGCGAAGCCGATCAGCTCCGGCGCGACATGGCGGCGTGGAAGAAGAGCGGACGGCTGCTCCGTCACAAGCAACGCCTCCTCGACGGCTTCGAAAAGAAGGGGATCTCGCGGGAGTTCGGCGAGGCGCTCTTCGAGCAGATCAAGGGCTTCGGCGATTACGGCTTTCCCGAATCGCACGCGGTTTCGTTCGCGCTGCTCGTCTATACCTCTTCGTGGGAGAAGGCGCACTATCCGGCTCACTTCATCTGCGCGCTCCTGAACTCGCAACCCATGGGCTTCTATTCGCCGTCGTCTCTGGTGAAAGACACGCAGAAGCACGGCGTCGAAGTGCGCGAGGTGAGCATCGAAAATAGCTTTTGGGATTCGTCGCTCGAGGCGCCGAGCGAACACTGCCGCGTCGAGAGCCGATGGCCCGGCGCGAGCAAGGCGCTCCGTCTCGGCTTTCGCCTGGTGAAGGGGATGAGCGAAGCCGCGGGCAAGGCCATCGAAGCGGCGCGCGCCGAGCGACCATTCACGAGCCTCGACGACGTCGTGCGGCGCGCGAAGCTCCGGAAGGCCGAGGTGGATGCGCTCGCGGAAGCCGGCGCCTTCGAGGATCTCGTGAAGGGACGGCGGTACGCGCTGTGGAAGGCGCGCGCGCCGCGCACGGAGGGCCTCTTCACCGAGCACGACGTCGTCGAACCGAGCGTCGTGCTTCCGCCGCTTCACGCGAGAGAGCAGCTCCTGCTCGACTACGCCCGCGTCGGCTTCTCGGTGAACGACCACCCGATGTGTCATCTACGTCCCGCGCTGGAGCGACGAAACGTCGTCACCGCGGCCGCGCTGCAAACGCTGCCCCACGGCGCCGCCGTCCAGGTGGCGGGTCTCGTGCTCACGCGCCAGAGGCCGGGGACCGCGAGCGGCGTCGTGTTCGTCACGCTGGAAGACGAGACGGGCACGATGAACCTCGTGCTCTACAGCGGCACCTTCGACAAATTCCACCTCGCCGCCCGTCACGCGACGCTCCTTCTCGCGCGGGGAAAAGTCGAACGTCAGGTCACGCCGCCGCGCCCGCGAGAAGTGGGGCAGGCGACTCCCGTCATCCATGTGCTCGTCAAGCGCCTCGAGCGGCTCGATGCCGGCGTAAAGAGTCGTTCGCGCGATTTTCATTGAATGCGCGCAACTCGCGCTCCCCATCGCCCGACCTGCGTCGCATGGCCGGCCGTCCCCGCATCCTCCTCACGTCGTCCCGTCGAAGGTCGTGTCGCGCTCCGCTGCGCGCCACGGTGGCGATCGCCGTCGCGCTGTCTCCGCGCGCCGCGCTGGCCGCGCCGTCCTCGCCGCCGGCGCAAGGCGTCGTCGTCGCGCGCGGCGACGAATGCAGCGTCGCGCTCGTGGCGGCGAGCTACGACGATCCCGGCGCGGACACCGCCGAGTTCGTCGAGCTCCGGGTCGACGGCGCGAGCAACCTCGAGCGAAACGCCGCCACGCGCACCGACGGCGCGGCTCGACGAAGCGCGTCGGCCACGGCCGCCAAGGCTGCGGAAGACGGCGGATCGCGCGCGGATGGGGGCGCGGATGCAGCGACGGCTTCCGACGGTTCGCCCTCTCCGGATGCGGTCGTCTCGCCGACGCTCGCGTCGTGCGGGCTCTCGGAGCTCGATCTCGTCGATGGCGCGAACGGCGGGTGCGCCACGTACCGCCGCATCCCGCTCGGCGACCTCCCCATTCCCGCGGACGGGTTCGTCGTGCTCTGCCCCGCCGGTTCCAGCGTGGACCAGCGCGCCCGTTGCGACGTGACCGCCGCCGGCCGCTCCGCGCTACGCGGGGGATGGCTACAAAACGGACCGAACGACGGGCTCCGCTTCGTCGCGAGCCAATCCGCCGCAACGGTCGACCTCGCGTACGAAGGCCGTCCGGCGTGCTTCGGCTCGGACAGCGTCGCGCTCGCGACGGAATCGGGAGCAGAGGACGGCGACGCCGCCGTCGACGACGTCAACGTCGCGTGCGGCGGGCGCTTCGTCTTGCTGCCGCAGAGCGCCGTCCCGTTTCGGACGAACCCGACCTGCCCGGCGGCGCGAGACGCCGGCGCTGGCGATGGAGGCCTGGTCGGCTCGACGGGGGCCGTCGCGAACGACGCCGGGCTCGACGCGCCGTGGACGCCGGAGCGCGCACCCCCGCCCGTGGATCGCGGTTCACCGCGCGTGGACGGACCGCTCTCCGTCGACGCCAGCTTGTTCCCGAGCGCACGCTCGAGCGCATCTCCGCCGGAGCCGCCCGGCTGCGCCGTCATGCGCGGCCGCTCGAACGACCGCGCGTCCGACCTTCGCGGCGCGACGGCGCTGATCGCCGCGCTCGCTCTGTTCGTCGGGCGCGCCCGCTCAGGCCACGGCGGCGGAGCCCGACTCCGACGACTCCGGCTCTAGGGCGCTGCGGCGCTCGCTGCGGTTCGTCGCCGTGTCGTTCACCTTCACGCTGACGATGCGGGAAACGCCCGGCTCGCCCATGGTGACGCCGTAGAGCACGTCCACGGATTGCATCGTGCTCTTGATGTGCGTGATCAGGATGAACTGCGAGCGATCGGTCATGCTGCGGATGGCGTCGTTGTAACGGCGGACGTTCGCCTCGTCGAGCGGCGCGTCGACCTCGTCCAGGACGCAGAAGGGCGAGGGGCGATGCCGGAAGATCGCGAAGATGAGCGCGACCGCGGTGAGCGCTTTCTCGCCGCCGCTCATGAGCTCGATGTTCCCGACTTTCTTGCCCGGCGGCTGCGCGACGATGTCGACGCCGGTCTCCAGGAGATCTTCCGGGTTCGTCAGGAGCAGCTCCGCGCGGCCGCCGCGGAACATCTCGTGGAACGTCTTCTTGAAGAGATCGTTGACCGCGTCGAAGGTCTCCTTGAACTTGCGACGCGATTCGCGGTTCATGTGCTTGATGGCGCGCTCGAGGTCGACGAGCGCCTTCTCGATGTCTTCCTTCTGCGCCGTCAGCTCGGCGAAGCGCTTCTCCGCGTCCTCGTACTCGGTCTTCGCGTCCAGGTTCACCGGGCCCATGCGCTCGATGAGCTTCGTGAGCTCGTCGATCCGGCGGCGGTGCTCGGCGTCGGGCGCGGGACGGGCGTGATACTTGCCGACCACCCGGTGCAGATCCAGACCCCGGAAGCGATCGCGCACGCCCTCCAAGAGGTGCTCGCGGGCGAGCTCGAGCTTCTGCAGCTTGAGCTCGTGCTCCTTCGATTGCTCCTCGGAAGCGGAGAGCTCGGCGCGCAGCGCGCGCAGCGCGGTCTCGCGCTCGCCGAGCGCGAATCGGAGCTCTTCCAGGAGCCTCCGCGATTCGTCGTGGCTCCTGTGGATCTCTTGCGCCGCGGCGTCGGCGTCGAGCCGCCGCTCGCGCGACAGCATCATGTGCGCGGCCGTCTCGCCGAACTGAGCCGCCGCGTCGACGGCGTCCTGTTCCAGCTTTCGCACGCGGTCCTCGTGCTCGGCGATGGTCGACGCGAGGCGTTCGATCGTCGCGTTCGTCGCTTCGAGCTGCTCGCCGACCTGGGCGAGGCGCACCTTGCGCTCCGTCACCATCGCCGCGTGCGCCGCGACGCGTTCCTTCCACGCGGCCGCGCCTTCGGAGGCGCGCGCGAGCGCCGCTTGCGCCTGCTCGAGGCGCTGATCGAGCGCGTCGAGCTCGCCCTGCGCGCGCGTCTCTTCGTGCACCGAAGCGTCGATGAGCTCGCGCAGCTCGTCCACGGAGGCGTGCAGCGTGGCCAGGCGCTTGGTCGCCTTTTCCATCTCCGCGAGCGTGTGCACGAGGTCCTTCTCGGCGCTGATGTGCGCGATCTCGTTTTCGACGGCGCCGGCGCGCGCGCGGTCGAGCGACGCGCCGAGCTCCGTCATGCGCGCGCGGATCACGCGCCGCGCCTCGGCGGCGTTCTGGACGCGGTGCTCGAGGCGAGCCACTTCTTCCGTCAGCTGGCGGATCTCGCGCTTTTGCTCGACCATCGCCGAGGCGACGTCGTCGCTCGACCCGCCGCTCACCAGGCCGTCCGCGTGCGCGACCGTGCCGTCGAGCGCGACGGCCGTCGAACCCGGACAACGTCGCGCGAGGGCGAGGGCGTCTTCGGGCGTGCGGCAGAGGACGGCGTCGCCGATGAGCGCGCGCACGAGCGGATCGTGCTCCGGCGCATAGCGAACGAAGTCGACGAAGTGTCCGAGCGCGAGGTCATCCGGTGACGCGCCGCGCCGCGCGCCGGCGACGTAGCGCGGGCTCCTTCCGGCGATGGTCGCGCGGCCGCGTCCCGTCGAACGCAGCGTCTCGAGGAGGGCGAGCCCGCGATCCGGATCGGTCACGATGACCGTCTGCAGCCGCTCGCCGAGGAGTCCGGCGAGGGCGGCGGTGTGCTCTTCGTCGACCTCGAGGTGATCGGCGACCATGCCGACGACGCGGTCGTCGCCCGACGACAGAAGCGCGCGCACGCCGGTGCCGACGCCCTCCAGCCGCCGGTGCAGATCTTCGAGCGCGCGCAGCCGGTTGCGCTTCAGACCGAGCTCGTTCTTCGCCGTGTCGAGCTCGCGTTCGGCGTCGAGCGCGCGCGGCCGGAGCGCGTCGAGCTCGCGCTCGATCGCGGACAGCTCCTCCGCGCTGTGGCGCTTGCCCTCGGCGCGCTCGGCGACGCTCTTGCGGATCGCCGCTTCGTGGGAGCGAAGGTTCGCGAGCTCCTCGCCCACCAGCTCCCGGTCGGCGATCGTCCGCTCTTCGCGCGAACGCGTTTCACCGATGCGCCGGCGCGCTGCTTCGAGCTGAGCGCGCACCGCGGCGGACGACGTGGTCGCGGCGGTCACTTCGTTTCGAGCGCGCTCCGCGATCTGTTCGGCGCCCGCCTCCTCGGCCTTCAGCTCGGAGAGCGCCTGCTCTTCCGCGAGCGCGTCCGCCCTTCGCGCCTCGGCGTCGACCTCGAGGGAGCGCTTGCGCCCTTCGAGATCGTCACGCTCGGACGTGAACAGCGCGAGGCGTGACACCAAGAGGTGCTTCTCGTCGGTCGCGGCGCGCAGCCGGTCTTCCAGGTGGTTTAGCTGATCCCGCGATCGGGTGAGCTCGGCCGCCAACGTGTTGACCTCGTTGTCGGCGCGGAACGCGGCCTGGGCGAAGGCGTCGCAGCGGTCTTCGACGCTGCCCGCCTCCGCGCGCGCGGCGGTCAAGAACCCTTCTTCTTCGACGACGCGGAGGCGCGCCTGCGCCGCGTGCTCGGCCGTCGCGCGCAGCGCGTCGCGCTCCACGCGGTCGACGACGATGATCTCGAGCAGCTGGTGCGCGTTCTGATGCAGCACCAGCTCTTCCAGCTCTTCCCGGTACACGACGAAGCGCTCCGCCTTCGCGGCCTGGCGCTTCAGCGAGGAGCGCGTGCGATCGATCTCCGAGACGATATCGGTGACGCGGAGCAGGTTCTGCCGCGTCTGGTCCATCTTGCGCTCTGCGTCGCGGCGGTGCTTCTTGTACTTCGTGATGCCCGCGGCCTCTTCCAGGAAGAGCCGCCGGTCCTCGGGACGGGCGGTGACGATCTGCCCGATGCGCCCTTGCTCGACGATCGAATACGCCTTCGAGCCGACGCCGGTGCCGAGGAACAGATCCTGAACGTCGCGGAGCCGGACCGGAGTCCGATTGACGAGGTATTCGCTGGTGCCGTCGCGGAAGAGCCGGCGCGAGACGGCGAGCTCGGGAAAGCCCGCGTACTCGGGCGGCAGCGTGCGCGCGTAAGCGGCGTCCGTGTTGTCGAAGGTGAGGGTCACCTCGGCGAAGCCGTGCGGTCCGCGCGACTCCGAGCCGTTGAAAATGACGTCCTCCATGGACTTGCCGCGCAAGTGCTTCGGGCTCTGCTCGCCCATGCACCAACGAATCGCATCCACGACGTTCGACTTGCCGCAGCCATTGGGACCCACGATGCCGATCACGTCGTGGTCGAACTGGATCACGGTTCGGTCCACGAAGGACTTGAACCCGGTAATCTCCAGTTTCTTGATATGCATCGATAGCCCCTGTCCTTAGCTAGCCGGTCTTCTGGTGGTCGGCCAACCACCGAGCTGCTCCGTTTGCGGTCAATCAGCGCCGAACGGCACGTGATGTATGGTCACGTCAGCTCACCACTGAAAGGACTAGCACTGGTCCCGGCCCTCTCACAAGGTGAATTCGCAACAGGTTTTCCCCACCGGTGGGGAGATGTGGGGGAGAAGGCGTGGATGGAGGAGAAAGTGGGCGGCCGGCCGGGGCAGGGCGTGGGTTGCTGCAGCCCCCGATGAGTAAAAGTTGGGGGAGGGGTAGACGTAAAGTCAGGAGGGTGCGGGGAAACGGGAGCAAGGCGATGAGCGGCGGCGATGCAGCGGGGGCTTGATGCGGGGGGCGTGACGAGGGAGAGAATGCGTTGACAGAATGCGGATCGCTGCACATCTGTCGTCGAGAAGACTTTTAACGGAGAGATCATGACGTACGAGTACGCGTGCGCCGCCTGCGGGCATGAATGGGAGGCGGAGCAATCGATTCGTGAAGCGCCATTGAAGAAGTGCCCTCATTGCGGCAAAAACCAGGCGAAGCGCCAGATATCCCGCGGCGCCGGGTTCATTCTCAAGGGCGGCGGGTGGTACGCCGACGGCTACGGGTCTTCGTCGTCCAGCTCGAAGAGCTCATCCGGCAGCGAAGGGACGAATGGTTCAAAAAAAGCGAGTAGCGATTCGCCATCGGATGGGGGAAGTTCTTCTTCATCGGATGCGAAGGCGAAGACGGCCGCCGCTTAGGGTCAGGGTGATTTGACATGAGCCCTCCGGCCCGCCTCGGTGAGATTCGCGGCCTGATGGCCCAGCTGGATCGCAAGCTCGTCGAGCTGCTCCAAGAGCGCGCCAAGCTTTCGCGCGAGATCCGGTCGCTGGTCGAACCCACGGGCGCTCCGCCGGAGACGGATAGAGACGCGCTCAAGGCCGTCGACGAGCAGCCGGAGGGCGATCTCCCGAAAGAAGCGCTGCGCGCCATCTTCGCGCAGGTGATCGCGACGTCGCGGGCCATCGAGCGGCCGACGCGCGTGGCGTACCTCGGACCCGAGGGCGGCTTCTCTCATCAGATGGCGAAGCTGCACTTCGGAGCGAGCGCGGTATTGCAAGAGTGCGCAACGGTCGCCGACGCTCTCGAAGAAGTGCAACGCCAGCGCGCGACGTACTGCACCTTCCCCTTCGACTCGTCCGTGGACGGGCTCATCTTGCCGGCGGTGTCCGCCTTGGCCGAGACGAACCTCGTGCTCATCGGCGAGCGGACGCTCCCCGTCATGTTGTGCCTGATGACGCATTCGGGCGGCGGCCGCGAGATCACGCGGGTGTACTCGACGTCGTCCGGTCACGCGTCGTCCGAGCGGTTCCGCAAACGCGAATACCCGCACGGCAGCGTCATCGACGTCCGCTCCCCCGTCGAAGCCGCGCGGTGCGCCTTCGACGACCCCGAGGGCGCCGCCGTCGTGCCGGAAATGTGCGGGCGCGAGCACGGTCTGGAAGTCGTCAAAGAGAACGTCGGTGACGAGCCCGAGCTGCGCTGCCGTTACGGCATCATCGGGTCGCGGCCGGCGAGCCGCTCCGGCAAC
Source organism: Polyangiaceae bacterium (assembly GCA_035547195.1). Taxonomy (GTDB): domain Bacteria; phylum Myxococcota_A; class Polyangia; order Polyangiales; family Polyangiaceae; genus DASZVB01. The sequence goes on along the minus strand of DASZVB010000111.1, from coordinate 54,705 downwards.
GACACCACGTGCCTGCTCTTCAGCCTGGACGATGCTCCCGGGACGCTGTTCCAGGTGCTCGGCCATTTCGCGGAGCGCGGGATCAACCTGAAGAAGATCCAGTCGCGTCCCGTCCGCGGCGACAGCTGGGACTACATCTTCTACGTGGAAGTCGCCGGCCACGTCACGGATCGAGCCGTCGTCACCGCGATGGAAGCCGTCAAGGGCTCGACGAAGTACCTGAAGCTCTTGGGGTCGTTCCCTTCGGAGGCATAGATGCCTTTTCACATCGCTCGCTGCGCGTAGGCTCACGAGGTAGGCTCCGCGCGGCATGCGCGCCCTGGTCACGCCTTCCATCGAATCGCTCCGTCCGTACGAGGCCGGCAAGCCCGTCGAAGAGCTCGCTCGCGAGCGCGGCATCACCGACGCGGTGAAGCTCGCGTCGAACGAGAACCCGCACGGCCCTTCACCGAAAGCCGTCGACGCGATGCGCGGCGCGCTCGCCGAGGTGAGCCGCTATCCCGACGCGAACGCCTACCGGCTCCGCGCGCGCATCGCCGAAGTGCTGGGCGTCACGATGCCGGAGGTCGTGCAGGGCAACGGCTCGAACGAGCTGCTCGATCTGCTCGTCCGGACGTTCACGACCCCGGCCGATCACATCGTCTTCGCCGAGCCGTCCTTCGTCGTCTATCGCATGTCGGCCCTCACGCACGGCGTCGCGTTCACCGCGGTGCCGCTGGCGAACGACGTGCACGATCTCGAGGCGATGGCGCGCGCGATCACGGAGAAGACGCGCCTCGTGTTCGTCGCGAATCCGAACAACCCGACGGGGACTCACGTCGGCCGCGCGGCGCTCGAGCGGTTCCTGCGCGCCGTCCCGAAGGACGTCGTGGTCGCCCTCGACGAGGCATACGCCGAATACGCCGACGCGCCCGACTACGCGAGCGCCCTGTCCCTGCGCGCGCTCCACGAGCGGCTCGTCGTGCTGCGCACGTTCTCGAAGATCTACGGGCTCGCCGCGCTGCGCGTCGGCTACGCCGTTTCGACGCCGGAGATCTGCGACTATCTGAACCGCGTGCGGGCTCCGTTCAACGTGAGCTCGCTCGGACAGGTCGCAGCGCTCGCGTCGCTCGACGACGCCGCGCACGTGGAGCGGAGCCGCAAGCAGAACAGCGCCGAACGGGCGCGGCTCTCGTCTTCGCTCGCGGCGCTCGGCTTCGGCGTCACCGAGAGCCAGGCGAACTTCGTCTACGCCCGATCGCCGCTCCCCGCGAAGGAGCTCTACGAGGCGCTCCTCGATCGCGGCGTCATCGTCCGCGCCTTCGGCGGCTTGCCGGATCACGTGCGGATCACGGTCGGAACGCGGGCGGAGAACGATCGCCTCGTCGCGGCGCTCCGGGAGGTCCTCAAGTGACGCTTCGTCCCGCGTGGGTCGCGGTCGCGATGGCCGGGCTCGCCGCCGTCGCTTGCTCGAAGAAGGAAGACGTCGTCGTCGCGGCCGCCGATCAGGTGCACGTGACGGACGCGGACATCGACCGCGATCCGGTGGCGCTGTTGCCGGGAGCCGCGATCGGCGTCGTGCACGTCGACGCGCCGGCGTATTTCGGCTCGGGGTTCGGGCAGCAGGTGCAGCAGCTGGCGCAAGCGCGGTTGCCGCTCCCTCCGAGCGCGAATTTCGTGCCCCAGCGCGACCTTTCCGGGCTGTACGTCGGTCTCTACTCGATGGAAGGAGCGAACGTCGCCGGCGTCGCGACGGGCACCTTCGACACCGCGGCGATCGAGCGCGCCGCGGATGGAACGACGATGACGCCCCTCGGCGCGCCGCTGGTGAAGACGACGTACGCCCGCCGGACGCTGTACGTGTCGCGCAACGTCGGCTTCGCCGTCCTCACCGCGCACACGGCGCTCTTCGGTGACGAGACCGGCATCCGCCGCGCGCTCGACCGCCTGAGCGAAGGGCGCGCGAAGCACGAGACCGCCGCGTGGGTGGATCAGCTCCTCGCGACGCCGAACGCGGCGACGGCGGGCGCCTTCGATTTCACCCAGGGCGCGCAGATCGGAGCCGTCGTGAAGAACTTCCCGTTCATGCAGAACGTGCAGACGGCGAAAATCGTCGGCAACTTCCAGCCACCGGGGATGAATTTCGCCGGCACTTTGTCCTATCCGGATCCGGCCACCGCGCAGAACGCCTGCCAGTCGATCCAGCAGATGAGCTCCACCGTTCAGAACTATTCGTTTTTCTTGCAGCTCGCGGGTATCGGAAATCCGATCCAGAAGCTCGACACCCAGCCGAACGGCAACGACGCGCAATTCGTCCTCGGGGTCGATAGCCGGACGGTCCAGTGGCTGCTGAACTTGCTCGCGGCTCAGCTCGGTGCCACGTCCGCGTCCACCGCCACCCCCATCATGATCCAGGGCCGACAATAAATGAGTCGCATCCTCGTGCGCCCCGCGAAAAAGGCGCTCTCCGGCAGCGTCCCGGTCCCTAGCGACAAGAGCATCGGGCACCGCGCGTTCATCTTCAGCGCGTTCTCGCGGGGCAAGTGCCGTGTGACCAGCTTTTCCTACGGCGAGGACAACGTCGCGACCATGCGCGGGTTCGCGTCCATGGGCGTCGCCGTCGAGGACGACGGCCAAGGCACCGTCGTCGTGCACGGGCGAGGGCTCGAGCCGCTCGCGGCGCCGCCGGGTCCCATCGATTGCGGCAACTCCGGGACCACGATGCGCCTCGTCGCCGGCGTGCTCGCCGCGCAACCTTTCCGCTCGCGGATGATCGGCGATGCGTCGCTGTCGAAGCGGCCGATGGGGCGCATCGCGCGGCCGCTCCGGGCGCGGGGCGCGTCGATCGAAGGGGCCGTCCACCCGACGCGCAAAGAGGAGATCACCGCGCCGCTCGACCTCGGGCCGCTCGCGCCGGGGACGCGGCTCATGGGGCTCGAATACAAGATCCCGGTTTCGAGCGCGCAGGTGAAGAGCGCGCTCTTGCTGTCGGGCCTCTTCGCTTCGGGGCCCACGGTCGTGTTCGAGCCGCTGCTCTCGCGCGACCACACCGAACGCATGCTGTCGTCGCTCGGCGCTCCCATCCGCGCGGCGGGGACGATGGTGAGCCTCGAGCCGCCGAGCCACTCGCGGATCTTGTCGGAGTTCGACATCGACCTCCCCGGCGATCTGTCCGCGGCGGCGTTCCTGCTCGTCGCCGGCGCGATCGTGCCCGGCAGCGTCGTCACGACGCGGCGGACGGGGTTGAACCCGACGCGCGCCGGCATCGTCGACGTGATCCGTTTGCTCGGCGGGACCATCGCGGCGGAGCCGCAGGGCGACGTCCTCGGCGAACCCATCGGGCTCACGACGACGCGTTTCTCCGAGCTCCGCGGCGGCGCGGTCGGCGGTGAGCTCGCGACGCGCAGCATCGACGAGATCCCGATCGCCGCCGCGCTCGCGGCGCGCGCGCGCGGCACGACGGAGTTCAGCGACGTCGGCGAGCTGCGGGTCAAGGAATCCGACCGCATCGCCCGCGTCGTCGCGCTGCTTCGCGACTTCGGCCTCGAGGTTGAAGAGGCGGAAGACGGCTTTCGAGTCCAGGGCAAGCCCGAAGGCCTGCTGCGCGCCGCGCGCGTGGAGAGCCACGGCGACCATCGCATCGCGATGACCGCGTGCGTCCTCGGGCTCGTCGCCGACGGCGAGACCGTCGTGGAGGACGCGGACTGCATCGCCACGAGCTTTCCGCGGTTCGTCGGCACGCTGCGCGCGCTCGGCGCCGACATCGAGGCCGTCTCGTGACGGCGCGCGAAGTCACGGTCGCGATCGACGGCCCCGCGGGCGCCGGCAAGAGCACCGTGTCCCGGCGCGTCGCCGAGCAGCTCGGGTACTTGCTCCTCGACACGGGCGCGCTCTACCGCTCCATCGCGCTCGCGGCGAAGGAGGCCGGCGTTCCCTGGGACGACGAAGCGCGCGTCTCGGCGATCGCGCAGGACATCGCGCGCCGCGAAGCGATCCGCCTCGTGCCCGCGCCGAAGGACACGCCGGAGCGCATCCTGCTCGACGGGCGCGACGTCGCGCGCCTCATCCGTACCCAAGAAATCGCCGACGGCGCGAGCAAGGTGAGCGCGCTGCCCGCGGTGCGCGCGGCGCTGCTCGAGCTTCAGCGGGCCGCGGCCCGCGCAGGCGGCGTCGTGCTCGAGGGGCGCGACATCGGCACCGTCGTCCTGCCGAACGCCGAGGCGAAGTTCTTCCTGACGGCCTCCGTGGAAGAGCGCGCGGGCCGGCGTTATCGCGAGCTCATCGCGCGCGGATTCACCCCGGAGCTCGCCGAGGTGGAGCGCGAGATGCGCGAGCGCGACGCGCGCGACACCGAGCGCCCGGTGGCGCCGCTGCGTCAAGCGCCGGATGCCGTGCTCGTCGACAGCACGAGCCTGTCCGTCGACCAGGTCGTGAACGTCATCGTCGAGCGCGTGCGCGCGGTGCGCGCGGCGCGCGTTCCGGACCAGCCTTGAGCTCGCTCGGCGCGCGGAGCTTCGTCGTGTTCGCGCTCGCGGCCGCCGGATACGCGAGCGCGGGTTGCGGCGGGAATTTACCGCCGCCTCCGGCGCCCCCGCTCTCCATGGATCGCCCCGGTGCGGCGATCCCCGGCGATCTCGACGTCGCGATCCGGCTGGATCTCGCGGCCGCGCGGCGCCTCTTCGGGCCCGAGGTGGCGTCGGCCATCGCCCTCGACGTCACCGAGCCCGACGATCACGGCACCGCGGAGCTCGTCCACGGCGCGCTCGTGCGCGCGGACACGGCGTGGCTCGCCTTCCGTCCCGGGCTCGCTCCGGCTTCGACCGACAACGTCCTTCTATTGCGTGGCGACTTCGGGGATCTCGATCCGCACGCCGAGGGCGAGGGCTGGGAACCCGCCTCGGACATCGGCGGAGCCATGCGCGTCTACCGCCGGCACGCGCCGAAGCGCAGGTCGTCGCCGGCGCGGATCTACGCGCGCGCCGACGATTGGCTCGTCTTCGTGTCGACCGCCGAGGTGGACGCCGCGGAGCGCTCCATCGAGCGACACGCGGGCGACGAGCACGTCGATCCACCCGATCAAGGGCTCGTGTCGCTCGCCGCGCGCACGCCGCCGCTCGTGCCGCTGCTCGCGAAGGGCTATCCCGCGGTCGCCGAGGCGCTCGACGGCGCGAGCCTCCTCGACGGCAGCGCGACCGCGGACGAGCGCGGGCTCGCCGTGAACCTCGCCACGCGCTTTTCGTCGGAGTCGGACGCCGGTCGCGCGCGCGACCGGATGAAGCTGCTGAAGTCCGTGTTGAGTCACGCGAAGGGTCCGTTCGGGCTGCTCGCGCAGGGCGCCACGGTGAGCGCCGTCGGCACCAGCGTGACGGTGCGAATTCGCCTCGACGCGAGCGGGCTGTCGAGCATCATGGGCTGCGTTCGCGGAGGGAGCTGTTAGAGCGACCTTCAGTCGCTCGGAACGGCTGTAATACCGATGTCGCGCTCTCTCGGCCCGCTCGATCCCGCTCCGCGCCATCGCGCTCCGCAGTCGTTTCGCACCGTGGCGCTCGGGGGCTTCGCGATCGCGGCGCTGCTCGTCGCGGTCGCGGTGAGCCTCTACTTTCGCTACATCCATTACGAGCGAGTCGCCGCGCGTCACGTGCCGCAAGGCTCCGTGCTCGCGCTGCGGCTCGACGTGGAGCGGGTGGAGCTGTACGACCCGGTGCGCCGGCATTTGCTTCCGTTGCTCGGCGGCCCGGGCCGCTCGCCCGCCGAGGCCGCGGCGACGCTTTCGCGGCTCGAGGAGCGCACGCAGCTGAAACGCAGCGATCTTCGCGAGATCGTCGTCGCGCGCGGCGCGGTTCGTTCGGAGTGGGCCGTCGTGCTCGGCGGCATCTTCCCCCGCGGGACGAGCCCCGCGGTGCTCGCGGCGGCGCTCGCGGCGGAAGATCCGGCGTGGGCTTCGTCGCTCGACGGCACGGTCGTCGTGCACCGCGGGACGGGCGTCGCCGTCACGCGGGCGTCCGATGGCGCGGTGATCATCGCTTCGTCGCTCGCCGTCGCGGTCGCGGCACGCGAACCCGGCTCCGCCGGCGAAGCGCTCGGCCTTCCACGGGTCGGCGCAGGGGCGCTCGCCCTGCGCAAACCGGGCGTCCAGGAGCTCGCGACGTGGCCGGGTCTGCTCGCGGATCAGACCTTGTCGCAGGCGATGAGCGGTGTCGGCGCGTTACGCGCTGAAATTGCGCTCGCCGAGCGCCCGAGCGTGACCGTCACGCTGACGGACCAAGAACCCGGCGCCGCGGCGGCCGCGGTTCGTCGCGGCGTGGAGCTCGCCAAGACTCTGGACCCGTCGGAAGCGAGCCCCGGGGCGCTACTGTTGCGTGACGGGGCACAACGAGCGACCATCGCGAAGCCCGTTTCGGGGACCGACGCCGTCACCCTGGTGTGGGAGCGGGCCGAAGTGGACCAGGCTTTCCAGCTCGTCGCCGAGGCCATACAGGACCACTGGCGGTAGTCGCCGGTACGGGCCCGTGGGCCGGGGTGGCCAGTAGGGCGCTCAATCCGAGCATTCTCGCCCACCTGGCGGTAGCCGTCGAAACGGGGGAGTGTTGACTCGACCCGGTGCGTGGGGTACCTGACCGCGGCTCGGCGTACCGACGTGCTCAGCGCGGTCCGTGCTCGGCTGCGAACGCGTCTCATTGCCTTACCGAGATCTGCCTACGGAGGTTTCCCAGAAAATCCATGCCTGCCACCGAACAGTCAACTCCCAACCAATCACCCGAGAGCTTTGCCGCCCTCTTCGAGACCAGTACCGCCCAGACCGGCGGCATCGACACTGGCGGTGAAGGACAGATCGTCAGCGGCATCATCGTCCAGGTGAACCGCGACTCGGTTGTGGTCGACATCGGCGGCAAGAGCGAAGGCGTCATCTCGAAGAGCGAGTTCCTCGACGCCTCCGGCGAGTTCGCCGTGAAGGCGGGCGATCGCGTCGACGTCTACGTCGAGAGCCGCGAGACCGACGACGGCCTCATCTCCTTGTCCAAGGAGAAGGCCGACAAGATGAAGGTGTGGGACGAGATCTCGAGCGCCTGCGAGCGCGACGAGATCATCGAAGGCACCATCACCCAGCGGGTGAAGGGCGGCCTCTCCGTCACCATCCGCGGCGGGGTGAAGGCGTTCCTTCCGGGTTCGCAGGTCGACCTGCGGCCGGTGCGCAACCTCGACAAGCTGATCGGTCAGACGTACGAGTTCAAGGTCATCAAGTTCAACAAGAAGCGCGGCAACATCGTCCTGTCGCGCCGCGTGCTCCTCGAGAAGGAGCGCGACACGATGAAGGCGCGCACGCTCGAGACCCTGCAAGAAGGCATGGTCCTCGACGGCGTCATCAAGAACCTCACCGAGTACGGCGCGTTCGTCGACCTCGGCGGCATCGACGGCTTGCTCCACATCACCGACATGTCCTGGGGCCGCGTGAACCACCCGAGCGAGGTGTTCAAGGTCGGCGACAAGGTCACCGTGAAGGTGCTCAAGTACAACGCCGAGACCGAGCGCGTGAGCCTCGGCCTGAAGCAGACCCAGGAAGATCCGTGGAACCACGCGGAAGAGGCGTATCCGCTCGGCAAGCGCGTCAAGGGCAAGGTGATGAGCATCACCGACTACGGCGCGTTCGTGGAGCTCGAGGCCGGCATCGAGGGCCTCATCCACGTGAGCGAGATGAGCTGGACGAAGAAGATCAAGCACCCGTCGAAGCTCCTCGAGATCGGCCAAGAGGTGGAGTGCCAGGTCCTCGAGGTCGACGCGCGCGCCAAGCGCATCAGCCTCGGCCTGAAGCAGCTCGAGCCGGATCCGTGGACGCTCTTCACCGACAAGTACCACCCCGGCGACAAGATCTCCGGCAAGGTGCGGTCGATCACCGATTACGGCGTGTTCGTCGGCATCGAAGAAGGCGTCGACGGCATGGTCCACAAGACGGATCTGTCGTGGACGATCAAGGTCAACAACCCCGCCGATCTCTACGCCAAGGGCGACGACGTCACCGCGATCATCCTCTCGATCAACCACGACGAGAAGAAGGTCAGCCTCGGCGTGAAGCAGGTGTACGACGATCCGTGGGGGACCTTGCTCGACAAGTACCGTCCGGGCACCGTCGTGCCGCAGGTCACGGTCCTCCGCGTCGCCGACTACGGCGCTTTCGTGAAGATCGAGGACGGCATCGAGGCCCTCGTCCCGACGTCGGATCTCCCGGACGGCGGCGTGCGCCAAGGCGACGTCGTGAAGGCGGAGATCGCCAACGTCGACACGGTGGATCGCCGCATCACCATGACGCTCCGCAACGTCGGCGAGACGCCGGCGGCGGAGACCCTCGAAGTCGTGAAGCGCGAGTCCGGCGCGAGCCGCGGCGCGACGCTCGGTGATCTCCTGAAGGAGAAGCTCGGCGACAAGCTGAACACGATCACCGGCGGCGCTGGCGGCGGCGAGCAGAAGTAAGCCGCGCTCCGCCGAGCCCAGGGCCCGAGTCATCGACGGCTGGGGATGGCGGCGGCGAACGAACGCGGTAGCATGGCGCGATCAGGGGACGAAGACCGGGTCGCGCCGAGCGCCATTGTTCCGCCGGAGGTATCGCGATGATGACCGATAGCCCCATTCCGGCGAGCGGCACCGGCTGGACCCGCGGGAGGATCGTCTTTCTCGCCGTCAGCGGCGCGGTCGCCCTCGGCATCGTCGTCTGGACGCACGAAGTCCTTCTGCCGTTCCTCTTGGCGATCATCACGGCGTACGTGCTCACGCCGGCGGTCGCTTTCTGCGAGCGCTACCGCGTCCCGCGCGGCATGGCGATCATCGTCGTCTACGCGCTCACCATCGGCACGCTGTACGGCGTGGTGGCTGCGATCGCGCCGCGCATCGCGGCGGAGACGCAGGGGTTCGCGCGCGAGAGCCCGGCGATGGTGCGAAGGCTCGTCGCCGAGTGGGCGCCGATGTTCGAGCGCCGCGTGCGCGAGGTGCTCGATCAGGTCGGAGAGCCCGCACCGGAGCCGGCGGAGACGGCGCCGGCGCTGCAGGTGACGAAAGATCCGGACGGCTCTTACAGCGTGCGGCTCGCCGGCGGCGTGGACATCGTGCAGGAAGGGCCGAAGGTCTGGCGCCTGAAGCCAGTGCACCGGCACACGGAGTCGTTCAGCATCGCCGCGGTGATGAGCGAGGCCATCGCCGACACCGCGGGCTACGTGCGCCGCAACGCGCTCGAGCTCCTGCGCATCGGACAGATCGTCCTCGGGAAGCTGACGCGGGGCATCTTCCTGACGTTCATGACGCTGATGGTCTCGGCGTACCTGATGTACACGCGGGAAGGGATCTTCGACTTTTTCAGATCGCTGCCGCCGCAGCGCGCGCGGCCGAGCTTCGACCGGCTCCTCTTCCGCATCGACCGGGGTTTCTCCGGCGTCGTCCGGGGTCAGCTCATCATCATGGTGCTGAACGGGCTGCTCTCGGCGGTCGGCTACTGGATGTTCGGCTTGAAGTACTGGCCGATCCTCGCGCTCGTCTCCGGGCTCATGAGCATCGTGCCGATCTTCGGATCCATCTTGAGCAGCGTTCCCGTCGTGCTGGTAGGTCTGACGCAGAACTTCTGGACGGCGCTGTGGGTTTTGCTCTGGATCATCGGTATCCACCAGGTCGAGGCGAACCTCTTGAACCCCAAGATCATCGGCGTCGCGGCGAAGCTGCACCCCGTGCTGGTGATCTTCTCGCTCCTGGTCGGGGAGCACTTCTACGGCATCTGGGGCGCGCTGCTCGCCGTCCCGACGCTTTCGCTATTGCTGAGCCTGTTCAACCATTTCCGTTTCGAGTCGCTCCCCGACACCCCACCGGACAGCGTCATTTTGCAATCCCCGCGCGCCCGCATCGGGGTCCGAGATTGATTGAACAGGAAGAGGGAAGATTAGTTTAATCTTCCCTCTTCCTGTTCAATCAATCTCTCGCCCCCCGCCGCCAAACGCCGTCCCCGCGACGTAAGTTGCGGAGCGCCCAGGTCGTAGCTAAGACGTGGGCGATGGCTACAAGCTCAGGGAAGTCGAAGAAGAAGCTCTCCCAGAAGCCGATCGTACAGCGCGTCGAAGCGCCGGATCCGCTGAGCAAGGACGCCATCAAGCAGATGACGATCCGCCTCGGGCTGCCGGCCCTGGCGATCTGGATCATCGGGGGCTGCATCGCGGGCGTGAGCCAATCGCGAACCACCGCGATCATCGCGCTGGTCGTTCCGCTGGTGCTCACCATCGCGCTCGGCGCGGTCGTGATCTGGGGCGTCCGTCAGGCGAAGAAGGCGAAGAGCGTCGCGAGCCTGCTCTCCGGCGTCGAGACGCCCGAAGACCGCAAGGCGGCCCTGGAGAAGCTCGAGGCCGGCTACGGCAAGAGCGATCCGGCGGCGGTGTTCGCCAAGGCGCAGCTCTTGCTGCAAGAGGATCCGAAGAAGGCGCTGGAGACGCTCGAGCAGATCGATCTCAACAAGGTGCTCGCGCCGGTGGCGGACGAAGCGCGCGCTCAGCGCGCGATGATCCACCTGATGCTCGGCGAAGTGACGCCCGCGCGCGACCTCGCCGACGGGATCGACCTGTCGCGGCACCAGGACGCAAAATCGCGCGCGATGATGAGCGCCGTGGTGGCCGAAGCCTGGGCGCGCACCGGCCAGGCGAAGAAGGCCGCGGAGAAGGTGGAGCTCTTCAACCCCGACGACGCCGAGTACGAGCAACTACGCCCGCAGCTGCACCGCGCGCGCGCCTACGTCTACGCCGCCACCGGCGACACGAAGGGCATGCGCCGTTCGCTCCGCAAGCTGCTCGAACAAGACGCACGCCTCCTCGCCGGCTTCCTGACGAAGCGCACGCACCCCCTGCTCCAAAAAGAAGCCAAGAAAATGCTCGAGCAGTCCGGCCAAGTCCCCCGCAAAATGATCGTCCAGCGGCACTGAGGTGCTCGGGGGCAGAAGAGAGAGAGAGAGAGTTACAGGAAGACGGAAGATTAGAAGGGCAGCGGGGATTTTGTTAGTGCGGCGTGGGGACGACGCGGACAAGCGCTGTCTCCTTCTGATCTTCCGTCTTCCTGTTCAATTCTGCCTGCCGACCGCGTCCCGCAAGGCGATGCGTTCGGCAAGCGATGAACGATGCAGTCTTGCAAAAGCGCGGAGCACACGAAGGCGCTTTCCACCAAAACTCTTCCCCCCTTCCGTCTTCCTGTTCAATCCCCTCCGACTAGCGAATGCTGCGACGCCCGCGCCGCATAACTTTGATACCTCAAGGTGGAAAAATTACTCGAAGCATTTCAAGGTACTTCCGAGGCGCTTTGATGGCTCAAGGTAGTGCGTGCGGCGAGTATCGCGTCCGGCAAAGCAATGCGTGGCAAGCGATGAACGATGCGATCTCGCGAAAGCGCGGAGCACGCCAAGCGCGCTTCCCCCCAAATCCCTTCCTGCCCTTCCGTCTTCCTGTTCAATCCCCTCTGAAGCCGACGATCGTCGCACGTGCCGTGCAATTGATTCGGATTTCGGGGAGTAGCTCGGAGTAAGCGACGACGCGCACGTGGGGGTGTGACGGCACCAGGAGCTGGCGCACGAAGCGACGGATGTCGGGGCGCGTCAGTAGGACGGCCTTGGCGTTGGCCGGCGTGGTGGCGAGCGCGGGTTCGAGCGCTTTCACGATGTCGCCGGACGCCGCGGGGGACAGCGCGAGGAAGCTGCCCGCGGACGTCCGCGTGATCGCGCCGCGGAGGGCGTCTTCGATGCTCGCGTCGAGCATCACGGCGTCGACGGAGCCGCGGCCGGCGGTGAGATCCCAGGTGATCGCGCGGCGTAGCTCGGTACGGACTTGCTCGGCGAGCGCGGGGGCGTCGCGGTCGGTCGCGGGCGCTCGCGCGAGCGCTTCCAGGATGGCGCGCAGATCGCGGATGCTCACGGCTTCTTCGACGAGCAGGCGTAGCACCTCGGACAGAGTCGCGACGTCGATGGACTTGGGAACGACCTGGCGCACTGTCGCGGGCGCCACCGCCTCGAGTCGGTCGAGCAGCGCTTTCGTCTCGGAGATGCCCAGGAAATCACCGGCGCGGTCGAGCAAGAGCGCCGCGGCCTCTGCTTCGATGACCGCGCCGGCGTCCGCGCCGCCGGCGCCGAGGATCGCCGCGGGCACTTCGCGGATCGAGAGCACGGCGTTGCCGTCGGGCAGCGTGTCGTCGACGCCCGGGACGCACGGCGGCACCAGCACGCCGAGGTCGCGGAAGACGCGCTCGCGGAGTCGCTCGACGAGCGCAGGCAGATCGCCGCGCAGCGTGACCGCCAAATCCCGGCTCACGTCCATGGACCATGGAATGACCGCGGGCACGAAGGCCCCCCCACCCAAATAATGAAGAGGCTCTGGTCGCGAGGGTTCGCGCGCTCCAGGAGAGCTCGTGAGCGCGCCGACCCGCGACGCCGCGAAGAGCATGGCGCCCGCGACGAGCAGCGGCGCGCCCGGCAGCCCCGGAACGACGGCCAGAAGCGAGACGACGAGGCCCGCGGCGCCGAGCGCGCGCGGAACCCCGAGCAGCTCGGACGAGAGCGCGGCGCCGAGCGCGACGCCGCCTTCTTCGCCGGAGACGCGGGTGACGAGGATGCCCGCGGCCGTCGCCAGCAAGAGCGCAGGGATCTGCGTGACGAGGCCGTCGCCGATGGTGAGCAAGCCGTAACGCCGCAGAGCGGTCGGCAGATCCAGGCCGTGCTGTCCGACGCCGATGGCGACGCCGCCGACGATGTTGATGATCGCGATGAGGAGCGTGGCGAGGACGTCGCCTTTGACGAATTTCGCGGCGCCGTCCATCGCGCCGTAGAAGTGGCTCTCGCGATCGAGGCGCTCGCGCCGCGCGAGCGCCGTTTCGCGGTCGAGAGTGCCGGCGCGGAGCTCGGCGTCGATGGCCATCTGCTTGCCCGGCAGCGCGTCGAGCATGAACCGCGCGGCGACCTCGGCCACGCGCTCGCTGCCCTTCGCGACCACGACGAACTGGATCACGGTGATGATCAGGAAGATCACCGCGCCGACGACGAAATTGCCGCTGACGACGAAGGAGCCGAAGGCGCGGATGACCTCGCCGGCGTTGGCGTGGAGCAGGATGAGCCGCGTCGACGAGACGTTGAGCGCGACTCGGACGAGCGTCGTGATGAGCAGGAGCGTCGGGAAGCTCGCGAGCTCGAGCGCGCGCCCGACGTACAACGTCACGAGGAGGATCGCCACGGAGATCGCGAGGTTTCCCGCGAGCAGCACGTCGAGCAGCCACGTGGGCAGCGGCACGACCATCAGCGCCACGACGCCGACGACGAGCACGGCGAGCGCGCCGTCCGCGAAGGCGACGCGCCGGCCCGCGCGCAAGGGAAGGATCCGCCCCGTCTCCATGGCTCAGCTCGGCGAAGTGAAGAGCGCGAAGACGCCGGTGTAAAGCTGCATCGTGGGGCGCCCGAAATGGGGCGCGATCTCGAACGAAGACGCCATGCCGGCGAACGGCACGCCGGGGAAGCGCGCCCGGAGGATCTTCGTGTCGACGTCGTGGGCGCCGTACAGCCCCGAGCCGCGCCCGGCGCAGTTCAGGTACACGCCGAACCGCGGCGCCGCTCCGGCGATCTCGCGCTCGAGCTCGCGGGTCATGGCCTCGAAGTCTTCGCGCGCGGCGCGCGGATCGCGCACGGCGAACGCGACGCGCATGCCCTCGCGCAGCTCGTCGGAGACCAGGAGCGCGCGGCGATCCGGATCGACGCCCTGGATGCCGCGCACGACGAGCGCGGGACGTCCGCCCTCGCCGCTGCGCGGCTCCGTCTCGTCCGCGAGCACCAGGAGAAGCAGCGGACGCTCGGCGAGGCTCTCGCCGTGAGCGGCGAGGACGTCGAGCGCCGGGAGGCCGTCGATTTCGACGAGCAAGGCGCCGCGGCACGCGGTGATCGGTCGCAGCGGTCCGAGCAAACGACACGAATGCGCGGTGCGCACGGCGGGCGCCGCGATGCCGCGCAAGATGACGGCGAGCGAGCCGCTGACGACGCGTCCGTTCGCGTCGACCGCGGCGGCGCCCGGCTCGCCGACGGTGCCCGCGCCGAACACGTGCGGCGTGCTGCGGAGATCGCGCAGCGGCTCGAGCGTGGACGGGCCGAAGCCGTCCGGCTGAAGGAAGAGGAGGGCCGTCGGCGCGGTCTTGCCGGTCCGATCGCCGAGCACGCGGGCGAGCGACTCACCCACGTCGTCGTCGTCGCCGGGAAGGACCTCGACGATCTCCGTGCGGCCGCCGGACCACGTGACGCCGGCGGCGGCCGATTGATCCTCGAGCTCCCCGCGCTCCGTGAGCACGCCGCCCGCGGAGACGACCGCGACCGGTACGGAGACGCCGGCAGAGACGATGGCGCGGACCACGGCCTCGGGGTCGGCGGCGAGCGCGCCGCTCGTGAAAACGAGGGCCCCGCCGGGCTTCGTCAGCTGCGAAAGGCTTTGCGCGAACGCCGCGGCGACCCGCTCCGGGCTGGTCGTCTTGGTCTCCCATGTCGCCGCGACCGTTCCCATCTTCCATGACGCTAGCGGTCCTCGTCGCGCCCACGCAAGACGCAATGAATCTCGAGGATTGTCGCGAATTGCGAGCTCGATCGCGGCTCGAGCCCGACCTATCCGCGGGGAGAAATCCGACCTGTCCGCAGGAAAAGATTGCCGAGGCGGGACGCCTGTCCGGTTAATTCCCTTCCGGAAAGGTGGGGTTTTCTTCTAACCTATAGGTTCGCGCGCATGAGCACGCCGCCGTTGACGGTCCGGTCTTTCGGGGGTTCCGATGTGGGTCGCCGGAGACAGGCGAACGAGGACGCCTATCTATGTGACGACGAGCTCGGCCTCTGGGTGGTCGCGGACGGCATGGGCGGCCACGCCGCCGGCGAGGTGGCGAGCCAGGAAGCCGTGGACACCATCTACGGGATGGTGAAGCGCGCGCACCGTAACCCGGGTGCGCAACAGGACCCGGACGCGGCGCTGCACGCCGCGGTGCGGCTGCTCGAGGGCTCCGTGCAGGCCGCGACGTACATGATCTACGCGATGAGCGAGCTCGATTCGCGCAAGAGCGGCATGGGCACGACCATCAGCGCCATGATGCTCTTCGGCGGCTACATGATCACCGCGCAGGTCGGCGACAGCCGCATCTACCAGGTGCGCACGGAGTCCGCTCGGCAGCTTACTGAAGACCACACGCTCATCAATTGGCAGCTGAAGCAGGGCATCATCACCGAGGAAGAAGCGAAGAACAGCCGCCACAAGAACGTGATCACGCGCGCCGTCGGCAACCGCGACTACGTGCAGGTCGACACGACCATGGTCGAGTACGCGGCGGGCGACGTGTACCTGCTGTGCTCCGACGGCTTACACGGTTATCTGAAGGCGGAAGAGATCCCGTCGCTCACGAACCTGGGCGGCCGCGAGTCGGTTCGAAGGCTCATCGATCTCGCGAACAGCCGCGGCGGAAAAGACAACATCACCGCGGTGATCGTCGAAATTACGGTGTGACGCGCTGCGCGCTTCGGAAGGCGTGGGTCGCCATTTGGCGTTGGTTCGGCCGATGGGTCCCGTATTTGCCCAAAAACGCAATTTCTCGTTATCCATGGCGTGCATGAGCACACCAAAAATTGGCGTGTTGATCGGCGGATCGGCGCACGGCGGCGATTCAGCGGCGGGTGACGCGGTCGTCTCGGCGCTCCGGGAAGCGGGGCGCGACGCCGTCGCCGTCCAGCTCGGCCCCGGGATCGACCCCGTTCGCGCGCTCGAGGGCGCGCGCATCGACGTGGCCTTCCTGGCGCTCGAGGGGCGCATCGGCGAAGAGGGGTGCGTGCAGGGCCTGCTCGAGGTGCTCGGCGTTCCGTACACCGGCTCGAGCGTGATGAGCACCGCGCTCGCCATGGACAAGCTCAAGTCGAAGGAGCTCTTCCGCCTCCACAACGTCCCGACGCCGCCGTATTACACCGTCGAGGGCGCCGCGGACATCGCGCGCATCGCCGAGATCCACGGTTCGTTCGGCTTTCCCGTCGTCGTCAAGCCGCGCCGCGAAGGCTCGAGCGTCGGCGTGTCGTGCGCGGCGAGCATGCCGGAGCTCGCCGAAGGCCTGGAACGCGCGATGGCGCACGACGACTCCGTCATCGTCGAGCGCTTCATCGCCGCGCGCGAGGTGCACGTCGCCATTCTCGACGGCCGCGTGCTCGGCGGCGTGGAAGTGACCCGCGGCGCGCCGCGCGCTCTGGATACACAAGGTTCCGCGGATCGCTTCACGCCGATCCGCTATCGCGGCATCTTGAACCTCGGCGAGCGCGCCGCGCAGGCGCTCGACACGACCGGTCCGGTGCGCGTCGACGTCCTGGTCACCGAAGGCCAGAACGAATACGTCCTCGACGTGAACACCCTGCCGAGCCTCGCGCCGGAAGCGCTCTTCGCGAAGATGGCCGCGGCCGCCGGCTTCTGCTTCACGGATCTCTGCGCCGCGATCGCCGACGGGGCGCGCCTGCACACCGCCTCGGCGGGGAAGCGCGCGCGCGTGGCGCGCATGCCGGAGGCCGCGCGCGCCGCCGGTGCCGCGGTGCGCGTCGCTTAGGCTTGGCGCGTCACTTCGGCTCGAGCGCCGCGCTCGGCTCCAGGCCGGCCGCCGAGTGCACGGCGAGCGCCGCGATGGCGTCGGGGTCGCGATAGCGCCGGAGCACGCTGACGAGCGCTTCGCGCGCCTCCCAGGGGAGCACGTTGCCGCGCGGGGTCTGGTACTCGAGAAAGAGGTTGTCGTCCGTCGACACGAGCTCGGCTTCGGGGACCCCGGCTTCCTCGGCCGAGTCGGCGATGAAGCGGTCGAGGCCTTCGTCCATCGCGAGGATGTCGTACGCGAGGGTCTCGAGCGGGCGGCCGTAAGGCAACGTCGCGCCGACGTTCGCGTCGACGGAGAGCGTGCGCGCGCGATCTACCGACCAGCGCAGTGGTCGCTTCGAAGAGACGAGGATCCCCTGACCGCCGCCGTAGAAGAGCGCGACGTGCGGAAACTCGCGGCGCAGCGTGCCGATGAGCGCCGCGAGCACCGGCCTATAGACGTGGTGCAATTGCACCCACTGCTGAAAGACTCCCGACGGCGCGAGGTGCGCGCGCACGAGCCGGTAATATTCGCCGCTGTACAAGCTGGACGCCCCCGCGAACCAGACGCTGGAGAGCTCCATGCTGACGAGATCGTACTGGTCCTCGTGCACGAGCAGATAGTTGCGCGCGTCGTCCAGGGTGACGTGCACGCGCGGATCGAGCAGGACCGCGCGGTTCGGCCCCGCGAAGAACCTCCCCGCCGCGTCGACGATGGACGGCGAAATCTCGACGACGTCGAGCTCTCTCCACGGGTACGTCGCGAGCGTCCCGAGCGTCGTCCCCGTGCCGAACCCGATGATCAGCGCCTTGCCGAAATCCGACACGAAGAGCGACGGATAGTGCGCAAAATAACGTTGCGCGTTGAGCTCCCAGCCGTCGTTCCCCTGGAATTTGCCGTTCGTGAACAGCGTGTGCACCCCGTCGTGGATCGTGACCGTCGTGATCCCGCCGTGCACGTCCTCGCGCACGCTGAGCAGCTCTTCCGACGGCCGGACCGAGTCGAAGTACACGTTCGTACCCGCCGTCAGCCGCATGACGTTCCAGCGCGGCACGAGCACGCCGACGAGGATCGCAGCGAGCGCGCCGGCGATCGCGGAGCGGGATGGCGCGGAGCTCGCCGTGTCGCGAGCAGCCGTCGCCAGCGCCAGCGCGCCGGCGATCGCGGAGCGGGGTGGCGCGGTGCTCGCCATGTCGCGAGCAGCCGTCGCCAGCGCGAGCGCCGCGAACACGACGGCCACGGCGAGGAGCGTCCGCTCCGAGCCCAGCCACGGAAGCACGACGTAGCCGGTGGACAGCGCGCCGGCGACCGCGCCGATCGTGTTGACCGCCGTGAAACGCCCGACGAGCCGCCCGACGTTTTCATGCGCCGCCGCCCACGAAAGCACGAGGGGAAAAGTGAGCCCCATCGCCGTGACCGGCAGCGCGAGAACACCGAACGCGACGAGCGCGCGCATCGCTTCACGCCCCGCGAACGTCGTCACGTACTGCCCGAGCCCCCCGAACGCGAGCGGCAAGAACTGCCAGAGCGTCAGCGTCAGCGTCATCGCCAGCGCGGTGAGCGCGAGACTCGTCGCGAGCGCCGACCGCCCCGCCGCGCGCGACAGCCGCGGCGCGATGGCCGCGCCGAGAAACAGCCACGTCAAAAACGCCGCGAGGATGAGCCCGAACGCGTACGCGCTGCTCCCCACGATGACCGCGAGCAAATGCGTCGAAGTCACCTCCATCGCGAACGCGAGAAACCCCGACGCGAACGCGATGACGGAAAGCCAACCCGCGCCCGCGGGCTCATCCGCGCGCGGGACGGCGTTCGCGGGCGAGGGGACATCGTCGAGAGGCATCGCGCGCAAGTCGCGGCCAAGCGCGATGGCAGCCGTGCCGGCGCCCGCGCTCGCGGCGGCAGCTGCCCACAGCGTGTGCGACAGCCCGAGCGCCGGGAGCACCATGTAAGCCCCCGCGAGGGACCCCAGCGCGCCGCCCAGTGTGTTCGTCGCATAGAGCGCCGCGAGCCGTCGCTCGCGCAGCGACTCCTCGTTACGGCGTGCGAGCGCGGCCGACACCAGCGGCAGCGTCGTCCCCATCGCCGTCGTCGGAGCGACGACAATCAGCAGCGCGCATCCCCATCGCAGCGCGGAAAGCGCGAAGAGCGACCCGTGAGCATGCCGAGCCGCGTCCACGTAAAGCGGCGTCAGCGCGCCGAACGCGAACGGCGTGCAAGCGACCGCGCCCGCCACCACCAGCTCCGCGACGCCATAGGCGAGCAAAGGTCGCCGCACCCGGTGTGACAATCGCCCCCCGAGCGCCGCGCCGGCCGCCAGACCCGTCATGAACGCGGCGAGCACCGCGCTAACCGCGTAGGCCGTCGCTCCGACGACGTAACTCAGGTACTTCGAGAAGCACACCTGGTCGACGAGCCCAGCGCCCCCCGACACCAAAAAAACCGCCACCACCCCCCGAAATCGCCCCGCATCGAGCCCGATTCCGGCGCTTGTCTCCTGTTCCGCCAAAGCCAATCCGGCGACCATACCCGCCCCGGAAGCCCCCGCGCACCTTCGATTTTCGTCCCCCCGCCCCTTTCTCGGAGCCCCTCTTCCGACTATGTTCCGCCCCCTCCAGTCCCCATCGTCTAGCTGGACCAGGACACGGCCCTTTCAAGGCTGTAACACGGGTTCGAATCCCGTTGGGGACGCAACGTTACTGAACTCTGTAGCGAGCATCTTTCCGACGCTCGCAGTTCCTTCGATTTGAAAGCGTCGCCCCTCGGGCGTCTGCACCGGCGTGGACCGGAGCGGGGCCTCGAAGATGGCCCGCAGCACCTCGCGTGCGGCGTCTGCGTTGCGTCCGAGCGCGCCTCTGAGGTCTGTCAGCCGGCGCCTGGCATCGGCCTCCATTCGCCGGATTTCAAGCTCGATAGCGTCAGGGGCGGCCTTGGCGGCCCGAACACGGGCGTCCAGCGCGGAGAGCTCCTCCTGCCGTTCCGCGATGGCCTGCACGACGGGCCCGGGCTTCTGATCGGTGGTTGCGAGCGCTCCCACCAGACGGTCGATCTCCGCACGGAGGACGGCCATGCGTTTCTCGAAGCCGGGAAGGTCGGTCGTCGTGGCGCGCGTTCGCTCTTGGAGACGGTTGCGGACGATGCGCAGCGCCTCGAGCACCACGTCTTCGCTCAGGACGTTCTGCTCGACCCAGTGCACGACCGCGTCGTTAACCGACGTCACCGGTCGTCGTGCGGTGTTCGCGCACACGGAGTCGCCGCGCTCGCGGTGATACGCGCACGTGTACACCTTGACCATGTCCACCCCGTGGCGGTGGTTCACGACGGTCATCGGGCCTCCACACTGCGAGCAGCGCACCATGCCGGACAGCAGATAGCGCGGCGGTCGCCCGCCCTTCCGTCCCGTTCGCTTCGTGGTCTCCGCGATGCGCGCCTGCACCGCGAACCACAGCTCGTCCGAGACGATCCGGAGCTCGGGACGCTCGGCGACGACCCAGTCGCGCGGGTCCGTCGCGAGGCGCACCCTGGTTCCGCGTCGGTACGTCTTTTCTCGCCGTCCCCACACGAGCACGCCGCGATAGCGCTCGTTGCGCAGCATCGACCAGACCGCCGAGGTCGACCAAGAACCGGTGCCGCGTTTGCCGACGCGTGCCTTCGGGATCTGGCGTGCGTTTAGATCCTTGATGATGAGCCGTAGCCCGTCGCCTCGTGCGTAACGGGTGAAGATCTCCTGCACGATCGGCGCCTCGGTCGGGCTGAGCTCGTAATTCACGTGAAGACGCCGCTCCGAATCGCGAACTTCCTTGTTCTCGTACCCGTAGACGCGACCCCCGACGTTGAGCCCTCGACGTGCCTTGATCAGAAGATGCTCGCGCGTGCGCTCGCTGATCTTCTCGCGCTCGAGCTCGGCCGCGAACGATCGGACGGCGACCAACATCTTGTCCGTCGCGCCCGAGAGCTGCACCTCCTCGTCGTCGAAGTAGTAGAACACATGAATCCCGTGCTCGATCAGGTCCTGGAGAACCAGCCCGGTCCGATGCATGTCGCCCCCGAGTCGGGATTCATCGCGCAGCACGACTGCATCGAAAGCGCCCGATTCGGCGGCGTTCAGCATCGCGATCAACCCCGGCCGCCTTTTGAATTCGGCACGACTGACAGCGTCATCGCGGTAGACGTGCTCGCGCGCGACGCTCCAGCCTTTCCGTTCGATGTATAGCGTCGCTTCGCCGATCTGCACCTCGAGAGAGGCGGCTTGGTGCTCGTCGGTGCTCCTCCGGGCGTAGATCGCGGTTCGCATGCTGGAACGTTACTCCTGATGTTCGGGTGCTTGGCCAGGTCTTCGAGCAAGAGGTTGGCGAGAGCCTCGGCGACCCGCTGAAGGTGCGGGGGGAGGGGAGGTCGCGGCTTCGTCGCGCTCACGACCCGAACTCCTCGATGCCTCGGCGCTCCTCCTCGAGGTAGGCGGCTTCGATGTTGTCGCAGTCCAGCGGCGTGCCGCCAGACGAAAGGATTGCCGATACATCCGATGGTTCGTCTCTGTCCGCGAGTATGGCGTACTCGTCGTCGAGTGCGAGATCATCGATGGGGCTTCCTGGAAATGGCGGAAGATCCGCGACGGCAGCCGAATTTGGCTCTGAAAGCCCATTTTGCGGATCCGCTACAGGGTCCGGGGTCGAGCCATCGCGGGCGAGCGAATCCGGCAGGTTTCCTGCCGATGTAGCGGTGTAGCGCTTCTCCGGGCCGAGATACCGGGCGAATGCGTCGGCGAAATCTTCGGCGAAGTAGCCCTTCACCACCCCGGTCGCGACGCGGATGTTGCGGGTCTGGATGGAGAAACGGCGGAGGATCGCGGCCAACTGGTGCGCGGAGAGACCCTTGCCGCGCCCGTAGTCGGCCCAGGGCCGTCCCTCGAGCCCCACGAGCTCTCTCAGCAGCTCTTTCGTTGTCAGCCGGTCGGACTGCGCCCGCTCCAGGATGCCGCGCACGTCGGCCAGAAGCGCCTGTGCGCGAGAGCTCCGGTCGTCGTCGTCCGGTGCGACCGAGAGCGCGAGGGCTGCTCGTCTGGCACGCGATGGCCACTCGCCGCCGGCGACGTCGGCAATCCCGAGGAGCGGCTCCCAGTTGTCGGCGGCGCGGTCGTTGAGCTCGGGGGGGGCCTCGACCTCCACGCCGGCGAGCTGCGGCTTGTGGTCGGCGGCCCAACGAGAGCACTTCCTCGGAAGGTGATCGAGCGCTGTGACGTGCTTCCTTCGCAATGGCGCGACCGATTCATCGGACGTCCGGCGCTTCATCCGGATCACAATCGAGCGATCTGCGAGCGTGTCGTGGATCTCGCCGATCGCCGCGAGCGCGACCGCGGCCCACGTCGCGAACCGTCGCGGCTCGGAATCATCGCCGACGCACCGCACGACCTCGGCGCCGGCGCGGTCGTGGCCGGTGTTCAGAATGCCGCGGAGCTCTTCGCGTTCGCGAAGGAACGTGTCGGCCTCGTCGACGAGCAGCGTCGGCTGGAACTTCTCGATCGTGCGAAAGAGCGCCGCCGCGGTGACGTTCGTCGTGGATAGCGGGCGGCGCACGAGTCGCCCGAGCACCTTTAGAACCGTCGTCTTCCCGCATCGCTTCTCCGGCGACAGGATCGCGAGTCGCGGTGTGATCTGCGCCGGCTCCAGCGCGTGCGAGTGCACGATCCACAGCGCCATCGCATGAGCGGCGTGCTCAGGAATGACGATGTGTCGTCGGATCGCACCGACGAGCTCGTCGAGGAGCGCTGCACCCTCGACGGGCTCTTCCCATGGCTTCGCCTCAGCGAGAACCACCGCTTGCCCCTGCATCGCCGACGTCGCTTCGCTAGCAACGGGGCGCAGGACCGTATCCACGACCCGGGCCGACAAGCAGCGCCGGCGCACGAGCTCGTCGCGCAGCAGAGCCGATTTCACCCGATCGAGGTTCGGCGCGAGCTCGGCCAACTTCCGCAGCACCGCTTCGCGCTCCGCGGGGGCAGCGTCCTTGCCGAGTAGGGCGGCGCCGGTGGACTCGAGGAGGGCTGCAATCCCGTCACTTGCTCCAGCGGGGTACCGCGAGATGTTGGCCACGACCCGCTCGACTTCCGTGCGTGATAGGGGAGGCGCGCAGCGGCGCACGTTCTCCTCCAGCACGCGCCCGAAGAGCTCGCCGCCATCGACGCCTTGCCGGCGGAGTTTCCCGGTGTACGACGCGAGGTAGCTGTTGCGCCCGCCCTCCCGAACCGGGAGCTGCGTCACGCGGCCGGCATGAGCACGTCCATTGCCGTGGCCATTGCTCCGCGCGTGCCGAAGGAGCCATTCCGGAATCGGGGCGATCTGGAGGTCGTCGAGCGCCCGGCCTCGCACCCAGGCGTATCGTGCGCCGGACGCGTGACGGCTGGGAGGAGCCACGACGAACCCGCCGGCACCTTTCAAGTCGATACCCGGAAACAGTCCCGCACGAGTCGGAAGCTCGGGCTCGACGTTGAAGTAGTAGTGCTCGCCACCGCCGCCCGTATGAACCGTCCAGGTCGGCGGTAGCGTCCCGTGTTCGGCGAGCAAGGTCCGAAGCGTGCGGTCGCCCCCGTTCCGCGGATCGACATCGAGCACGACGAGCGTCCCACCAGTTCGCACTCCGATGTTGGCGAGCGGTTTCGCGTTCCACCACATCGTGATCTGCTCGCGCTCGTTCGTCGCGTCACGATGCCCATGCTTCGTCCGCGGATGCTTGCCGGCGGACGAGCACGCCTTGGTCAGGCACGTGCACTTGCCGTCGTCGCCGACGGAATGCAGCGGAAGAACCTGTAGACCCCTGGCAGCCAGCTCGAGCGCCGCCGCGAGCATGCTGCCGCTCACGGCTCACCCCCATTTTCAGTCGGCGACGGCGAGCGGTCGCCTGGTGGTTCCGGTCCGTCGCGCGAGCAGGTTGCTCGAG
Source organism: Polyangiaceae bacterium (assembly GCA_035547195.1). Lineage (GTDB taxonomy): Bacteria > Myxococcota_A > Polyangia > Polyangiales > Polyangiaceae > DASZVB01. Next base: position 31,182 of record DASZVB010000111.1, on the reverse strand, counting down.
TGCGCGCTCGACGGACGCGGACTCTCCTCGGCTTCCACGTGCGTGGACGTCGGATGGGGTCACGCCGTCGCGGGACGGCAATACCCACGAGCCTCCGCGCGTGCGTCGCTGCGCGGAGCAACGCCAGTGCGAGAGCGCGTCGGCGGGGTGGCTGTTCACGGGCGAAGTCGGCGAGCGCTCGCCTCGCGGCGCCATCCCATTCGCGTGGATCGGGGCGCCTGCGGCCGAGCCGTGTCGAGAGCGCCGCGGCGGACGCGAACAGGTCCTGAAACGCCGCCCTCCTCGGCTCCGCGCTCGCGCTCATCCCGATGCTCCCGACGACGGCGGCTCAGCATCCCCGTCTCCTGCCTTGCGCCGCTTACGAAGCCATACCGGATCGAGGGACAGCAGGTGCCGAATGAAAGACGAGAGCGTCAGACCTGCCTGCTGTGCTCTTTGCTCGAGACGCTCGCGCTCTTCGGAGCTCAAGCGGATCATGAAGCGGAGAGAGCGTTTCCCCCTGGCGAGCTCGGAGATGTACGAGCGAACCGGGCGCTTCTTGCCCTCGTCCCTCATTGTCCGAGTTCGGTCAGTGGTCTCCGCCCCGCCCGGAGATCGACCACCGCCGCGCTGTAGCCGTCGCGCCATTGCGTCGCGAGCCAGGCCAGAACGATGGCCGCCTCGTCGTTGGAAAGCCGATGAATCAGCCCCTGTGCCTCGCCGTCCTCCGTCCACTCGTCAGGCATGCAGACGAGGAGCGCCGCAGACATGGCGTCCGGCGCTAGCGCCGCCGTTACTGCGCGTGCGCCGGTATAGCCGCCCCCGAGCGCGCCCCCGAGCACCGTCGTTGCGTTACGGAGAGCGCCCGTCGGATCAGCACCGGCGGGTTCTGGTACGGACGGCGCCCCGTTCGCCCGCGCTCTCGACTCGATCTCCTTAGGGTGAGATGCCGACCCCTTCCTGCGTGTTTTCTTGCTTGCCATTCTTCACTTGCCTCCGAACCTCCACGAGAAGCGCCGCCGCATGAGCTGGTAGGGCGCCGCTGGCCGCAATTGATTGGATCTGTTCGTCCGTGAGTTCCGCGATGAGCTGCGCCAGCGCGCCTTCGCGGATCGGTGCCCCGGCTGCTCCGCCACCGAGATGAGAGGTCACCATTGAGGCGACCACTGGCGCGTAACGTATCAACGTCCGAAACGCTTCCTGCTTCCGCTCTTCGCTCTTGTGCACTGCGATCTCCGCGAGCTTCCGCTCGTGCTCGAGCGTCATGCTCCGCTCGTAGACGCCGAGCATCTGGATGTGCCGCTGCTCGAGTTCGGCGCAGCGAGCGCGAAGGCGCTGGTTTTCCTCGGCGAGCATGCCGAGGAGCTTTTCGGCGGGCGCGTGCAGCGTTTCGAGATGGCGATGAGCCTGCTTCAGGTGGGCGGTCGCCTGGTGCAGGAGTTGCGCCGAAGAGTCGCCTTCCGGAGGCGGCTCGTCTCCACCGGATTTGCCCGCGCGGCTTTCCGCGTCCTCCACGTTGACGAACCAAACGGCCCCCCGTCGCTCTGCTCGTACCTCCCCCGCGTCTATCCAGCGGCGCAGCGCGCTAACGCTGACTCCGACGAGCGCCGCCACGTCAGTGCGCGGTGCCCAGCCGTCATCGGGGGCGGACATGAATTTACCTCGCTCGCCCCAACTCGTAGCAGCGGGCAGAACGCGCGCATCTGAAATCGTGTACGGACAAACGTTGCACGAGAAAGCCCAAGCGGGATCTCGGGTTGCTTCGCATACGTGTCGCGAGGACCATCGCGCGCGTCTCGTTGGGCGCGAGCGGGCGCGGTCGTTCGCGGATCTCCGTGACCTTGCAAGATGCAATGCGGCTCAATCGAACACGCCCGCATAGGGCCCAAGTCGACCACGCCAGCGACGTCGCAAGTGCCGATCGCGGTACCTCGTCGTACCGCATGTACCTACTTCTCGATTCCTTGGGTCGAACATCGTCGTGTCTTCGACGACGTCTCTTCTTGGACCGGCCGCTGATTCGACAATCAAGCTTTTTGAATGCTCGCCGTGTAACCGAAGCCGGTAGTAGCGCGGAGGGCGTTGGTCGGTCCCTCGGCGTGTTCGATCAGGCGCCGTCATGGAACGGCGCGGCAGTTCCTACCCGGTGCTGCCCGTCGAGGAAGTGCGCGAGAGCGGCAAAAACGGCTCACCGAGAGGCATGCTAGGCGAGCACGATGATCCTGCAGATCGTTTGCGGTTTGTGAACCCGCGGAACGCAACGACGCGGAAGCGTCGCTCCGCCGACTACTGGCGTCGTGCGCGACGTGCGCCTCTGGATGGGGTCCGCGGTCGGCGTGAGCGCCGTCGATGCAAAAAAAGTATCGGCAACTTCCGGTGCGGTTCCTGCCCCCTGTCTGCAGCGATTTCTTCGCTGCACTTTCCCGACAGCCTGTGCAGACATGGGCTGCACATCGACGCGGAGCGTGAAGAAATATTGGTTGCTGCACCCGATCTCTAGAGCCAGCTCTTCGTCGAAGAGCGAACCGCTCAAGGAGGTTTCGAGGATGGCGATCAGCGACATCGTGAAAGGCGCCGGCGAGCGGCAGCTCAGAGAGCTCGCCGAAGCGGGCATTCGTGCGAAGCAGGCGTTGAAGGGCGTCCGTGAGCATGCGGTGAAAACCATGGGCGAAGTGATCGGCACGGCGGAGGCCGGCGTCACCGCGTTCGGATTCGGCTACCTGCGTGGTCGCTACGGAGCAGAAGGTGAGCTCAGCGTGCTCGGTGTGCCCGTCGATCTCGCGGTCGCGCTCGGGCTGAAGGGCATGGCGTTCGCGGATGCGTTCGATCGGTACAACACCGACGCGCACGCGATTGGACAGGGCGCGCTCGACTCGTACCTGACGGCGATGGGCGTTCGCTTCGGGCTCGAGTCGAAGAAGGAAGCGACGGCGGCAACGGCCGCGGTCAAGGGCGACTACGCGGCAGTCGGCGGCCATCACCGGCCGCACGTCGGCGTGAGCGCGGAAGAGCTCGCGCAGGAGATGGCCCGAAGCGCGGGCGGCTGAAATCCCGAGCGAAGGAACGGAGAACGAACATGTACGACGACTATGGAGTATCCGGCTACGACGACTATGGGGTCTCCGGCTACGACGAGATCATCGGCGGGCTCGACGAACTGGACGCGCTCGACGCCGCGGCGGGCGACAGCGTGAGCGTCGGGGACGGCGAGCTCGAGGGCATCGCCGGCTACCATCGCCGCCGGCATCACGGGATCGCCGGCTACGACGAGATCATCGGCGACCTCGGCGACGTGGACGTCGGCGCCGACGATATCGCGTCCCTCATGGCGGCCGCGGGCGCCGCGATGCCGCATCGCCCCATCCCGCGCCGGCCGTACATGCCGCCAGTTCGCCGCGCCATCCACCATTTTCATCCGCACGCGCGCCACCCCGGCGCTCACCCGCCCGTGCATCCGCCGGCTCATCCTCCGACGCACCATCACCACCACCATCCACCGCCGGTTCACCACGACCCCTGTCCGGTGTGCGCGGCGCAGGCACACCACCACGCGCACTCGCGGCTCTCCGAGCTCGCCGACCGCTTGCACCAGGCGCGGCAGGTGGACCCGCACGCGGTGGCCGTCGTTCAGCGGCCACAAGATCGCCGGCGCGAGTTCCCGGTCGGTCTCGTGAGTCCTGGCCCGACGCCGTTCGGGACGAGCGCGCAAGCGACGGCATTTCCGCAAGTCACATTCCGCCCGGAGCGCCTCGTCATTCCCAGCCAGATCGCGCCCTTCTTCACGATCGACGCGATCATCGTCGGCAAGGACAACCAATCGGTGAGCTTCGACCCGGTCCCCGCGACGATGTTCTCGGAGGTCGGGGTCGGCGTTCGGCTCAACCTCAAGACTGCGGTCGTGGGCATGCAGATCATCATTCGTTTCACGAACGTCGATCCGCTGCAGCAAACGCGCACGTTCTCCGGGGGCATCATCGGAACCGCAGTCGAGTAGCTCGCGACGACGCGGAACGGGCGCTTGCCGCTCGCCCCCTCGCGGGTCCGCCCGTTCCGCGCGTCGCCTTTAAAAGCCGTGTCGTGTTTGAACCCGTCTTCAAGCTCCGTACGTTCGGGCGCTCTCCGGCGCTCAACGAGACGATCCTCTGCGCGCTTCTCGAGGCGCTCACGCGGATCAACGTGGCCGCCATGCGGGCGTATCGGGTCCCTCCGATCTATGGCGCCGGTCTCGTCTATCAGCGAGAGCCGCTCTGTCGGTATTGCGAAGAATGGCGCGACTGCCTCAGCGTCATCGAGCACGGTGGGGGCGATTGCGAGGACCTCGCGTGCTACCGCGCGGCGGAGCTCCAGCTCCAAGGCATCGCCGCGCGCCCCTACGTGCGTCGCCCACGGCTGCTTCCGGGTGGCGTGCTCCTCTATCACATCCAAGTCGCGTGGCCTGACGGCCGCATCGAAGATCCGAGCAAGAAGCTCGGGATGGGGAAGGTGATTCCGCATGTCTTTGGCCCTTCCGTTCGCACTCCTCGCGTTGGGCGGGGGATTCGTCTGGGCGGCTACGCGTAAGCCGACGCCGAGCACGTCGAACGGCGGCACGCCGCTCGCGCTGCCGCCGGCTCCGTTGCCCGGACTGGCATCGCCCGTTGTCGTTCCGTCGCCTGCGCCAGCTCCTCCCGTCCTAGACCAGGCGCAGCAGATCCTCACGCAGTACGCGCTCGATCCCGGGATGCCGGCGAACCTCGCTGCTCAGGTTGCTCGCGTGCTCTCGGCGGAGGGTGACCCCGCGAAGCTCGACGACTGGGCCTCGAAGCTCGATCAGCTCAACTTCCCGAAGGCAGCGCAGGCACTCCGAGCGAAAGCGAGCGCGCTTCGAGCTGTCGCCGGTGCGGGTGCGGCGCTCGGGCAGATCCACGACGTGCTCCAGGGGCCTGGCTCCGCGTTGCCCATCCAGCCTCCCGCGCCGCCGCCCGCGCCCGCACCCGTAGTCGCGCCGCCGAGCGCACCCATCTCTCCCTCGCCGGTGTCGCCCGCGCCAACGCCGCCCATCTCGCCAATTTCCGTTGGTCCCGGTGCGCCTCCGTCACAGCCGCCTTTCGGTGCACCCGCTGGTACCGACCCGCGTGCAGTGGCTCAAGCGGCCGCGGACGACATCCGCCTGAAGGGCTGCTGGCACGAGAGCCGCGACCTCGTGAAGCAGTTCCAGCGGCTCGTGTATCCCGCCGCGGGCGAAGTCGACGGCTTCTACGGGCCGCAGGTGGCGATCGCGATGGCGAAGTACGTGCCGAAGGTCCCGGCGCCTTGCTACTGGCCAAAGGCGCCCTCCGACCGCGCTCGCGCGAAGGCTGCATGGGAGCGGATGGTGCGCCAGGCGAACATCAACGTGGGCCGGCTCGCGGCGGGAGGTTGATCATGGAAGGTCTCGGCGATCCTCTGTTCGTTGCTCGTCCTCGCGTGCAGGTGAGCTTCCATCGAAAGGGTCCGTGGCTCCTCGGAGTCGCGCACCTCCAGGGCCCGGGCGCGCCGATTGTGCTGACGGCGCGCGCGAACGTTCATGATCTCGAGCACGCCGCCCGCGCGCTCGTCATGCAACGCATCCAGCGAGCCGCCGCGGTCGGCAGTCTGTTTGGCTCGATCGAGCACGCGTTCTCGAGCGCGGCGCACCAGGCCGAGAAGGTCGCCAAGGGCAAGGTCGCGCGCGAGCTCTTCGGGCAGGTGCGCAAGGTGATGAAGAGCCCAGTCGCGAGCGCAGCGCTGGCCGCGACCTCGATGGTCTTTCCGCCCGTCGGGATCCCCGCGACGGCCGCGTTCGTGACGGCCAACAAGGTGCTCGACAACGTCGAAGCAGGCGGAGCCGCCGCCGAGAAGGCTCGCAAGCAGATCCAGGCGCTCGGCAAGCTCGCGCGCCAGCCTGGCCCGGTAGGGGCGAAAGCTCGCAAGGTCGCGCGGATCCTGCACGTCACCGATCGGTGGCGGCAGGGCCTGAAGGACGCGCAGGCGCACGCGAGCGCGCCGCTCGCAGCTCTCGCGGACGCTGACGCTCAAACGCGCCACGTGAACGGTCGCGTGGCGCTGCCGGGAGGCAGGTTCGCTCAGCTCCAAGGCGTGCAGCGCGCGGGCCACATCGACGCGACGCTCACACTTCCGAGCGGCAAACGGGTGCCGCTGCGCGCGACGGTACAGGGAGCGTGCGGATGTTAGGCGAGCGCGTTCACCCCGAGGTCGAGCTCGAACGCGCGGCGCGTTCGGGCCCGCAGCGCCACGTCCACGAGCAGCCGGACGTCGCGATGGGCCGCGCCCTCGAGCTCACGCTCGGCAAGGGCGTGGAGCTCATCCGATCGCCGGGGAAGAGCCAGGGCGCGCGGGTGGTCACGGTGCACGCCGGCGTCACGTTCAATGAGCAAGACATTCCCGCAGTGGGGGAGCGGACGCTCGCGCTCATCGGGACGCTCGAGTGGGGTCAGGGCGGCGCGAGCTTCCACGCCGACTTCGACTTCAAGACGGGCGTCGCGCTGACGCTGGTCGCGTCGTTCGTCGACCTGCGCGTCGCGTACGAGCCGCCGATCGGCGAGCCCGACGGCCGCTTCCGGAAATGCCTCGTGTCGGCGGCGCTCGTGTGGGGCACGCGGCCCGGTCGAGGCCTCACGACGCGGACGCTCCGCGCGGTCATTCCCGACGGCGGCGCGCACACGTTCGCCGTCCCGAACTGGGCGTTCGCGGTTCAATTCCTCACGCCGGCGAACGCATGGTTCGCCGCGCCGCTCGCGGCGAGCTCGATCACCTTCCACGGTGGTCCGACGCCGGCCGACGATCCGTCGCTGGTCGTGTCGCCCGCGGACGTCGGTCTCGCTGCGCTCACGCTCGACGGCGTGAAGCTCGCGGAGTCCGTGCGCTTCGTCACGGTGACGAACGCGCTCGGTGCGCCGCTTCCAATCCGGGCGGTCTTTCCGCTCGAGCTATGAAGGGGAGGGGGATCGCTGTGGCCTTGGGACTCGGAGCACTCGGCGCGCTGGCGCTCATCACGGGACGGCGCCCGCCGCATCGTCGCGATCCCGCATTCGACGAGCCGATGGTGCCGCCTCCGCCCGGACCGCCTACGGAGCATCCCATCGAGAACACACCGCTCACGTATGAGCAGGCGCGCGAGTGGGTCGCTTGGGCATATTCCGCCGAAACCGCCGAGCTCGCTCCTGCCGAGGCGCTCGCGATGCTGCTCGCTCACTCGGCGTTCGAGACCGGTCAGTGGGCGAAGATGCACGGAAACAACTTCGGCAACGTGACCACGCTTGGCCGCGATCGTCCTTACTTCATCATTCGTGGCATCACGGAGTACGTCGGCGGAAAACCGGTCAAGGTCGACATGGTCTTTCGCTGGTACCCGGACCCGGGTCTCGGCGCGTGGGACTTCGTGCACGTTGTTCGAACGCGCTTTCCGAAAGCGTGGGCTCTGCTCGAGTCGGATGACCCGAGCGCCTACGCATTCGCGCTAGCCGACGCTGGATACTACACGGGCTCGCGAGACAAGTACGCGGCGGGGCTCGTGTCACTGTACGCGGACTTCAAGCACCGCGAGGTCGGGAGGGTCAGCGCATGAGCTTCGCGGCTGTCGCTGGCGACCTCGAGTGGTCCGATCCGTTCGCGGATCGACTGCTCGCGTTCACGCGGGCGAGCCGCATTGCCAGCGCGCGCCTCCTGAAGACGTCGAACTTCGTGGCCGTTGGCGATCTGAGCTGTCCGGGTGTCGACGTCGACGCCTTCAAGAAGACGTGTCGCGCGCCACTACATGCCGAGGGCTGGAACCGGTGGCTCCTCTGGCGGACGACACGCGACGAGCCGAGCGCGTTCGATATCGAGCGTTCGACGTACGCCGTCTTCAGCAAGTGGTTCGAACTCGTCGAGAGCGCGGAGGGTGTGAGCCTGCCCGGGAATGGAACGGGCAAGGTCGACAACCTCAAGATCCGCGTCGTGCCCTGGGATTGGAGTGCGCCGTGGCGCACCGTCGCTCGCCGCGAGGGCTGCACGCCGCTTCCGACCGTCGCAGGCTCGGGCGCGATCGGAGTGGTCGTCGAATTCGTGTATCGCGGCACCGGGCCCGACATGCCGTGGCCCGTTCACAAGGCGCAGATGCTCGGGCCGTGGTGCCCGGTCCAGGCGGACTGGATCCTGGCACGCGTCTACGAGCCGTCCGCCGAGCAGGCGCCCCGTGAGCGATCCGCACGTGAAGAGCTCGCCGAAGGTGTGCGGCGCGCAGCGGACGCGCTCCTCCCGTCGCCCGTTGCGCTCGGAGTCGGAGCGCTCGCTGTCCTCGGGATCTGGACCATCGGGCGACTGCTTCGGAGGTGAAACATGTCGAAGCTCAACACCATTTTCAGGCTCTGGCAGCGCGGCTTCGGAAAACTCGCCGACGCCGCGCCGCGAGGGAGCGCGGTCGAGAAGATCGCGCGGGACGGAGAAGCAACCTCGGGCGTCTTGCTCGAGCTACTCGGAGGTACCGACGACCATGGCGAGCAAAAAGCGATCACCACGACCTGTGAAGTGGCCGACGAAGGCGGCTCTTGAACGATGGATGCGCGACAACAAGATCCTCGACCGACTCCAGCAAATGGTGCGGCCCAGCAAGGCAGTGCAGCGAACAGCGTCTCCACCCGCGCCAGCGGGCGGAACGTAGGCCTCACCGAGCTCCTCGCGGTCGCTATCGGGCTCGGTGGGCTTTACCTGCTCGTGCGCGTCCGCAACGAGGCCGAGCGCGAGCCCGTCGAGCTCGACCACACGCACGACACCATGCGTCCCGGCGCGGGCGGAATCGATCTCTCCGCCTGGGGTCACACCTATCCGCATCCCGATAATCCCCCTGCGTGGGTGCGTGACGAAGACGTGTGGGAGCACGCGAAGGAGCGCGTGCGCCCGCATTGGCACGAGTACCGAGAGCCGTGGGCCGTCGTGGCTCACGTCTACGAACAGATGGGCGGTCGTACCGTCTAAGGAGGTTTCAGATCATGGTCCCTTTCCCCGATGCAGCCGACCGGCTGAGCCCGAGCGGCCCCTTTCTCCCCACTCTCAGCGCAGGCCTCGTGCGCGGCGGTTCCGACTGCACGCGCGAAAGCGTCACCTATCCGCCTCTCGCGCCGTTCATCTTCCAGCGCACGACGGACCCGAACGATCTCATTCAGATCCCGCTCCCGAACTTCCGTCCGGGTAACTCGATCCTGACGGTCGCGACCGTCGTCTTCGTCGAGGAGCTCGACTCCGAGGAGGACCCGCCGTCGCTGCTCGTCCTCTTCCCGCTTCTCAACGTCGGAGGAACGGTGTCGGCTGTCGACAACACGGTCAGCGTGATGGGCGGGAACGCCGCGGATACCGACATCGTGCGCACGCTCACCCAGGTGTCGCTCTGGCGCCCCGATCCCGACGCGATCACCGAAGACCCCGTCATCGGATGGGCCGGCGTCGTCGGGGGAAACACGCCTCTGCAGATCCCCGGGGGGGCGGTGGCCACGTCGGGCGCGTCCTCGTGGTTCGTCGCGTTCGAGGTCGGCGAGGACAGCATCACGCAGGTTTGCCCGACCACCCTGATCCCCGTCCCATCGGTGTAGCCGTGCCGGTTCCCATCGTGCCTCTGGCGCTCGGAGCGGGTCTCGCGCTCTGGACGCTCTACGAAAAGCAGCACGCGAAGGAAGCGCACGGCGCCGGTACGCCAGCCGCGCCCGTGCAGGCCTTGCCGCCCGTAGCGCTGGTGCCCGGCGCGCAGGCGTATCTGCCGCCCATCGCCGCGCCCGAGCCCTTCGAGGGCACGCCCGCGACACGCTGCTCCTGTCCGCGACGCCGCACCAAGGCGACCACTTTCGATTCTGGATGCTGATCCAATTGCTCAATCCGACGCTCTTCAAGAACCCCGATGACATGGTCGAGAACCGGCACCGGTTGAACCAGGTCGTGTTCCGGCGGACGAAAGCGGATGCCTGCCGGCCCGACGGGTCGCCCCTGTTCGCGAGACGCTGGGTGCACACGGAATCGTTCACGATGGGCGACGACGAGCGGTCGTTCTACGCCGCGCTCCGTGAGTACCTCGAAGACGGGTTCGCGCTCGCCCAGCGCCAGGGAAATCAGGGGCGCGCGCTCGGCTTCGTAATGACGATCTTTCAAAAGATCGCTGCTTCTAGCTTCGCCGCCGTGCGGCGAACGCTTCGACGCCGCATGCTGATGCTCACCCTCCACGAAGCCATCATCAAGGACGAGGCACTCGACATCGAGGGACGGCAGAGACTACTCGACGAAGCGCGAGACCTCATTCACGAGGAATACGAGATTTCCCGTGACTCGGTCGGCCGCGGCCAAGTCGACGCTCTCCTCGCCGAGTTGCGCTTGAAGCTGCTCAAGCGGCTGAATGAGGAAGAGCTGGAGCTGGCGTCGGACTCGACAGCGGGAGAGTTCGCGGCAGCCGGCGCAGAGGACGCGGCCGTCGTTGCGGTCAGCCTCGCGTTACCGGAGGAGCGACTTCGGATCCGAGACCTGCTTCGTGTGTTCCCAGATCGGCGCGAAACGAAGGCCGAGAAACTACTCCGCGGGCTCGGCGCGCTTTGGGAGCAGGATCCCACGGAAAAGATCGTGATCTTCGCCACGTACCTCGGCACCGTGGAGCTGATCGGGCGGGAGATTGAGAAGGCGTACCCGGGGCAGGGCGTCGTGGTTCTCCGGGGCGGCGACCACGGTGCCAAGCTCGCAGCCGAACGGCGGTTCAAGAAGCCTGACGGTCCGCGCGTTCTCGTATGCACTGCCGCGGGCCGAGAAGGAATCAACCTTCAGTTTGCGCGCATCCTCTTCAACTTCGACCTGCCGTGGAACCCGATGGACATGGAGCAACGCATCGGCCGCATTCATCGGTACGGGCAGCTCCACACCGCGCAGGTCTACAACCTCGTGCTTTCGGACACGATCGAGGGGCGCATATTCCTACTCCTAGAGGAGAAGCTGATCGAGATCGCCAAGACGTTGGGAAAAGTGGACGAGCACGGCAATGTTGCTGAGGATCTTCGTGGTCAGGTGCTCGGCCAGCTCTCAGAGCGGCTGACCTACGATCGCCTATACCGAGAGGCCTTGGGCGATCCTGAGCTACGGCGAACGAAAGAGGAACTCGAAGCGGCTCTGACCAATGCGAGCGAGGCACGGAAGGTCGTCTTCGAGCTCTTCCAGGATCTCGAGGGCTTTTCCCTGGACGAGTATCGGCCGTTCGCAGATGTGAAGCCTGGCTTGGAGCGAGTTCTGGAGTTCCTGCGTTCGGCGCTAGCGGCGGACGGGGACAAGCTCGAACCGCTTGCAGACGGGACATACGCAGCAACAGACTCACGCGACCGCCGCATCGCGCTCCTTACCTTGGATCGCGATGCCGCTCGTCAGCGCGAAGACCTGGACCTGCTTGGACTCGACCATCCCTTAGTTCAGGGGGCGCTGAAACGCTGGCAGGAGGCGCAACCGGAACGCATCGGCGTGAAGGTACAAAGCCCAGAAGGCCCAGGTGTGTTGACGTGGTGGTTGATCGAAACGCGCGGCAGCTCGGGGGAACACCGCGCAAGCGTTTTCCCACTCGGTGTAACGGACGCTGGAAAGCGCAGCGCGCGGCTCGAGCGCGTGGGCCCGGAGCTATTCCATCGTCCGAGTGTTCCGAACGGGCACCGAACCTTTGCCACGCGCCGAGCGTTGCTCCACTCCAGCATCGAGCCCATGCTGGAGCGGGAGCTGCAGCATCGAGATATCGTACCGAACGGGGGAAGCTATGCGGCGAAGCTTATCGGTTGGATTGAGGTGACCGCGTAGGGTCACCTTACGGCGTCGGAACTCCTGCGCGGCGGAGGAGGCCAGCATACCACTCTGCCCGAGGATCTCGCCGCGGTGGGGCGAAATTTCCGCGCCAGCGGAGGCCGATCGCTGCATCAAGCAGCTCCCGGTCTGGCCAGGCAGCGCTTGCCTCGGAAAGCAGATCCAGCGTGGAGACGAGTTCAAGCTCCGGGAAGAGCGTATGCGCAACACGTCGCTCCTTCCGGTCGTCCGTGACGAGCGGCAGACCGAGGACCCCGGCGAGCGCGATGCAGGACGCGTCGGCATCGTTGATGTGCTCGGCGCAAGTGACGAAGGCGTCCGAGAGCGCAGTCGTGTCGAAGGGCGTCTCGACGAGCAGGCCTGCCGAGCGGAGGTGAGCCGTGGACGCGGGTTCCTTGTGCCGCTCGCCGTCGGAGTCGGGCGGCGTCCAGAGCGTGATGCTTTCCTTGCTGGTGAACTCAGTGTCGAGCAGCTTGAGATCAAGGGAGCGCACGATCTCCAGCTCGCGGCCGGTCGCCAGCAGGTTCAACGTACAGCATGCGTCGATGATTAACGTCCGCCCCATGGTTCGTGCTCACGCAGAGCGAAGATCAGCGGCGGAAAAGTCGACCGGCAAGTGCGTGCCATCGTCGAGCGGAACGTGCTGGCGTTCGCCGAACACGAGGCGCGCAGACGCGACGTCGGTGCCGAGATACTCGGCGAATTCGCGCTCGCTCAAGAGCTCCTGGTCGTATGCCGAGACGGCTAGCGCAACGTAGCGCTCAGGTAGGCCCAGCTCAGGAAGCGCAGGGGAGGCGTGCTTGGGGTGAAACTTCGACAACTCGGCGGGACGAAGACGACTGCTCACGATCTTGTCGTAGGAGCCCCGCGGCAAGAGTCGTAGCTCCTCGAGTCGCCGCGTCATCGCCTCGAAGGAAACCTCGAACGTTTGGGCGAGCCCGTAGAGATCTATGGGCGTGAACTTTCCTGCGCGGCAACGCTCAGCGAAGCGCTTTTGGACGCCGGTTGCAGGCATGAGGAATTCCTTCGCAAAGGCTTCGGGGAATAGCTCGGTTGGATGCTTGAACGACGTTGCATCGTCGAGCACGTCCCCAGCCTCTCTATCACGCAGAAAATGCCCCATCTCGTGCGCAAGAGACCATCGGCGCTTCTCGTACGGGTGCGCGCTGTTGAGGGCAACGCACGCGCCAACCTCATCGCTCCAGATAAGAAAAGCTGCGACATGCTTTGGTAGGTCGCGCAGATGAAAGATGCGCAGTCCAGCTTCGGCCTCGAACCGCGCATCGAGCGCTAGGGCAGGCTCGTCGCCAAGACCGAGCATCCCGCGAATGGCTCGTGCCGCATCCTCTCCCGCGAGCTCGGGATCTAGCGCTGGCCCGCCATCAATGCCCGCTCGGTAGGTCTGGACGCTTTCAAGCGGGGCCGGCGCTCGACGGAGTCCGTGTAGCCTTTCGAGCTCTACATACTGGGCAGCGCGACGCCGAAGACGGTCAACGGCATCAGCGACCGCTGGGACATCATGATCACCCAGGCCAGCGCGAAATCGCGGCGAGACATCAGTTCGAACGAAGCTGTCCCGCAACAAATCGTGAACAGAAACACCAAGAACGCGACTGAACTTGACGAGTTCGTCCGTGGACGGCCGGCGCTCGCCCTTTTCTACAGCAACGACAGTCGTGCGTGCGAGGCCAACCTGCTCTGCAAGCTGCGCTTGCGTGAGTTTCGTCCGCTTGCGCGCGTCAGCAAGTCGTTCACCCAACTGCTGCGAAGAGATCATTGTGTTCCTCCTTTCGGGTGCGAACGGGTCTTGGTTGCAAAATTGGTCTTGCCGTGGACAAGAAGTCCGAAATCTCTCGTGCGTACGTCCGGAACGCCGCGAACGTTCTTTCCTGTGCCTCCTGTGCAGGAACCGCGGGCTCCACTGGGGGAGCGGCAGCGTAGCGCACGTCCGGATCGAGCGAGACCAGGTCGTCGAAGCCCCTGCAACGCGCGAGGGCACGCGCATGCTGTTCAAAGAGCCTCAATTCGTATTCGCCATGCTTCGATGAGGAAAAGTCACGATACCTCGTTGGATCCTTGCCGGGCGTCGCTGCGGCGATGGCGATCCGGCGGAAGAGGCATGACGTGCAGACGCCGCAGTGCTCCATGGAGTTGGCCTTGTGCCCCTCTCCCTCGTCGCAGGACGTGGAAACTGAAGACAACGGCTCGAGGGCAACTCCGGCGCTTCGACAAAGCTGGCCCTTCGTGATGAAGAAGAAAGGTGCCGTGACCCGAACGGGACGGTCCAGCAACGCTCGGAACAGGGCATTGACCGATTGGAGAGTGAACGGGTGCATCGCCTTCGTCCCTTGGCTGCCAACTTGGCCAGCCGACAACGGCAGGTTCAAGCACCCGATGCCGGTTTCATACGTCTGAAAGGTTTCGAGGCCCAGTGAGGATGCGACGGCCGCGCCCATGGCCAGGAAGAGGAGGCTCCTACTGCGCTGCGAAGGTTCCATCTTCCTTCGAGTGCGTTGCTTGTTTCGAAGTTGGTTTTCGAGCCGCAGCCACCGGGTCGATACGCCAAGCGTTCGCAAACACTCAAGAGCGTCGGCCTGCGCCCGCCCACGAACGTCGGTGCCGCACGCCGATACGGCGAGGATCTTTCCCTTCAGCTGTTGGCCGCGGACGTAGGTTCCCAGAACGGAGTCGAGCCCCCCACTGAACAACGCAACTTCCGCTACGTCCCGGATGTCCCCGGGGAAGAGCGTCTGCTGCACAGCAACGGGACCGGCGGAAACGAAGGAAAGGTTCCAATCATCGTCGGTCATGAAGTGCAGCAGAGCTGCCAAGTCGCTGCTGACAGAGTTCCATCGATCGACGTCTTCAACGCACATCCGTAGGTCGATCGCGCGCTGCCACTCGAGCTCGCGCTGGATGCCCTTCGCGCCGAGGGTGTGACGCATGGAAAGTCGGTCCGCGGCAAGAACGGCGCTCGCTACTCGAACGAGATCTCGGGCGGAACGATCGAACGCACCCAACCACGTTGCATCACCCTGCACACCCTGCGCTCGGATGGATCCCATCGGCAATCCTCGATCAGCCGCTGCCGGCTGCTCGCGGACGTATCCCTGCCGGTCCGCGTCGTAGGCATAAATCCGTTGGGCCATTAGTCGTCTCCTAGGAGGTTCGAGTCTGGAGCGAGCTTGGACAGGCGCCGCGCCAGTCCAAGCCGTTTGGCGGTAGGACGCGCGACGAGCACGTCCGCTGCGTCGCGTGCAATTGGTCGCAGGAGCTCTCGAGAAAACTCGACCACCCCCGTGGACGCGCGTTCACCGAGTCCTCCCCGTGCTGAGACGACGGTGCGATCGAGCAGTCGTTCGGAGAATCTCTCCAGCACCGTCCGGGGGTCGTACTCTCCGCGCAGGATGCAGCTCTGCGCGAGCTTCTGGAGGATCAGGTCGAGAGTACTGGGGGCGTTCAGCCGCGCTGAGGCGATCTCGCGGCATGCGTGTTCCCTTACAGCCGTCGCGAGGAGCGGCGCGGACGAAAGCTTTCGCAAGGCTTCGAGAACCATCGGCACGGACTGGATGCCATCGGCTGCCGAGACGAGCACGTCGAGAGCCCGCCGGGCGCAAAACGGATCCCACGGGCCCCCTTCAGCAGCGCGAAGGAGGGCGTCGGCCGCTCCAGCGCCGAGCTTCGTGACCTTGCTGAAGATGTCGCCGTCCACCCGTTCAGTATCGGTGGCGTCCGTGACAATGTCAAGTGGTGCGCCGTTGCGCTGGAGATGTGTTTGACATTGTCCGTGTCCCAAGTGGGCAAGGTGACGCCGCCGAACTGCTGTAACTGTTCGAAATGAGACCTATAGCTCCCGGAGCCGTTCCTCGGCGGGGGGCCGTTTGGACGCGGCGCCCCGTCAAAGGCTGCGCTTCGCGGCACGAGGAAGCGCCGTCAGGGTCCAGGGCGCCTCAGGCCTGGCAGCGCGTCGCGAGCGAAGAGCTGGCGCTAGTCGGAGAAGACGACGAGACGGGCTCCCTCGTCGGCCGCACGCCTGCTTCGGAGGCCCGCAGCTCTTCGGCGCTTCGGATCCTTACCTGTCGAGCGCGTCCGCCATGGCCGCGACGGGCAAGTCACGTTCACGAAGAGCTGTCAGCATTTCTCGGTGCGGGCAGAGCAGCAGGTCGATGGTCGCGACGTCGGCGC
The DNA here is from genome assembly GCA_035547195.1 of Polyangiaceae bacterium. GTDB lineage: Bacteria > Myxococcota_A > Polyangia > Polyangiales > Polyangiaceae > DASZVB01. The sequence continues at coordinate 15,213 of DASZVB010000111.1, read as the reverse complement.
CGGCCTCGGATGCCCATCCGATCATCGAGTCGACGCCGGCCTCCACCTCGCGGATGCGCTCTAGAACGTGAGCGGTCCGCGGCCCGGTCCCGAGGGGCTCCCTGTTGGTCATCGCGCTTCGACGATAGCACGCGAGGAGCTCGCGCCAATGAGAAGACGAATCGCCGAGGTGCTGGTGCGACTATTCACATGGCCGTGCCCTACTTGGAAAAGTCGCACCGCTGGTGCGACAATTCTTGGGCCCAAGCAGGCCGAGGCGATCACAGCGCCGGTATCAGAAGTTCTGCAGCTCCACGAACGGCTTCTGAACTTCGATCATGGGCGCGTGCTCCTGGTAGATTTGGATCACTACGTTGGGCCAGCCGTTTTCCTGGAAGCGATCGAAGAGTTCGTCGTTCATGTGGTACTGGGCTCCATGGCACGGCAGCAAAGTTAGCTCGCCAGGGAAGACCGGCTCGGTCGTGCGGACATAGTTGAAGTTCCTCACCGTGGGCGCTTGGTACCCTGGCCATCCCATGATGCCGTTCGGCATCTCGATGTAGACGCGGAGGAACCGCGCCATCACACGCCCGCGGTTTCTCAGACCCGCCTCGAGTTGGTATAGGTGAAGGTTCGATGAAATCTCATGTTTGTGGCAGGTCAGAGTGACAAAAAGATCCGGGCGCTGCCGTTTCCCGAACATGTCCGCGATCTCGTAGTGCTCCATGCGCAGCGAAGCCGTCGAGTTCCGCTTGAAATAGTATCGGTCACCGAAGCCCGCCATGTGCGGAGCCGCGTCGCTCGCGGGCACGAACGTCGCGACGAAACCTGTGCCGTCCGGTTCGCGGTGAAGGATGCGATGATCGATGCCCGAAAGGCCCGGAGAGAGCACCTGGCTGGAGTGCTCCTTGAGTGTGGTCAGCGCCGCATCGACGTTTTCAATTGGCACGAACTTGTCCACCGAATCGACGCCATGCTTGTCCTTGCGGCAGTCAACGCCCCAGACGATGATGCCGCCCTCGGCATTGGCGAACGCGGAGGCCGCCTGCGCAAACGTCCCCGAGCTGAATGGCTTGCCCCACCTTTTGAAGTCGAGGTGAAGGCTCTCCTGTTTCGCTTCAGCCTTCCATCGTTCCAGCATCGGGAAGTCCAGCGCCATGTAGTCGTCGTGGAGGGTTGGCATGACGACGAGTGTAGTTGGTTGCCGTCGGTCCCGGCGCAGTCTGACGACGGCGGACACCGAGAGCGCCCCCGGATCATCTGGAAAACAGCGCCTGCTGCCCACGCAACAGCGCCGCGTAATCGCTCCCGCTTGCATCCGCCCGTACGCGCTCCCGCGCAAGCTCCGCCCACTCCCTACTGATCTCGATCCCGAGCACCCGCCGCCCCTGCCGCAGTGCCGCAGCGACCGTCGTCCCGCTGCCCGCGAACGGATCGACGATGAGCCCGCCCGCCGGCGCGATCGTCACGAGGCGCTCCATGAGCGCGAGCGGCTTCACGGCTTGGTGCAGCTTGTCGCGATCGGCGAGCACGCGGAAGCAGCCGTCGAGGTACACGCCGGTTTCGGCGAAGGGCCCTCGCGTCACCCACGCCATGAACTCACACTGCGCCCGGAACCCGCCATTGCGCGGCCGCGAGGCCTCCGTCTTGTCCCACGCGGCGATGCCGCGCCAGAGCCAGCCGCCAGCCTGGAGGGCGTCGCAGAGGGCAGGGAGCTGCCGCCAATCGGAGAACGCTACGAGGTGGCATCCGTCGACGCCGGCCCGCCACGCTTCGCTCGACCAGAGCGCGCTCCACAGGGTGAACGAACGCTGGTCGCGGACGTCTCCTTCAAACGCCGGTATTCCCTTGTTGGCGCTGTTCGTGCTCACATACTTCGCGGTCGTCTCCTTCACGCGGTCGCCGCGGAACGCGCCGCCGCTCGAGTACGGCGGATCGGTCACGAAGGCGCTGACGCACGAATCTGGCAGATCCCGGAGGACGTGCAGGGCGTCGCCGTGCACGACGCACCAACCGGCGGTGCCGCGAAGGACTTCGTCCACGGTGCCCTCCCGGAGCGCCTTCCGGCCGTCCGTGGGAGGGCTCGAAGCAGGCTCTTCGCGCCGGCCATTCGCCGGGTTGGTCTCGAGGGGCGCGGCGGTCGTTGGCATGGGGGCCTCCCGCCTCAGGCGACCAAAACCAGAGAAAGTGCCCAGGACTCGGCGAGTTCCTCAGAGCGCAGCAACGTTGCGAATCCCGTTGGGGATGCAACCTTACTGAACTCACAAGCGAGCACCTTCCCGATGCTCGCTTCGCCCTGAATCTGCAGCCTGCGGCCCTCCCGAGTCTGAACCGGCGTCGACTGCAGCGACTCCTGGAAGATGAGTCGCATCAGCTTCCGCGCCTCGTCGACCTGACGACGCCGGGCTGACACAGGAGGTGACGTCGACGTTGGGGGTCTCCGCGCTTCGAGCCGTTCTCAAGACGCCGCTCGCGAGCGTCGACGTGAAGCTTCCTGACGGTGCGGAGTTCTCGCGGCTCTCGAGGGCACGAGGCAGGAGCTACCGAGTGATACTATCCGCGGGCCGGGCTCCGGTCGTTGCAGGTCCGTCCTTGTTCGCGATGGCTCGGAACGATTCGACGGCTTGCCTCTCGTCCCCTTTGTGATCGGCGACGGATGCTACGACGGCGGACTTGAAGGCCCGTCGGCTCAACGCTTCGGCTCCCTACCTGTCGAGCGCGTCCGCTACCGCCGCGAGCGGCAAGTTGCGTTCGTGAAGAACGGTCAGCATCTCTCGGTGCGGACGTAGTAGCAGGTCGATAGTCGCGACGTCGGCGCCAGCCTCGATGCCCACTCGATCATCGGGTCGACGCCGGCCTCCACCTCGTGGATGCGCTCGAGAACGTGCGCGGTCCACGGCCCGGTCCCTGGAGTCTCCCTGTTGGCCATCGAGGATTCCACGGGTAGCACCATTCGCGTCGCGAAGGACGAAGATGCCTGGTGGTATCCTCACCCACGCGCCGACGCGGGCTCGAAATCCACTGGGACGTTGATTCGACGCTTCAGTGTGGTAGGCTTGGCCCATGCAGATTTCTCCCTGGCCCCTGGTTCCACGGGAGCTCCTCGTGCGGGTGTTTCGGCCGGGCGAAGAGGTGACGAGCGAAGCGCCATTCCGAACGCTTCGTCGGCACGCCTGGGCGACCGCGGGCGTCCGGATCGCGACGCGCACGTCAGGGCGAGCCGCCGGCCAGGTCACCATCTTCAGCGCCCTGAATCTCGAAGCGGCACGGTTGGCGAGGCTAGGAGCACTGCCCGCTGCCACGCGGCTAGCGAAGCAGGCAGCGTCCATCGAAACGAGCAGAGACTTCGTCGCGCTGGCGGGGCTCCTCGCCGGTCTCTCGCCTCGCGTCGTTGGTGCGGTGGCGCGTGGGGTGCTTCCTCGAGAACACCCTCAGGCCGAAGAGCTCTGGTCGGTGTTGCGACGAATCGCCCGGAGAACCGAGAAGGTCCGGTCCTCTCGATCCATGCGAAGGTGGCGGGCGGAGTTGGTCGCGGGGTGGATCTCGCAGGTGAGCGGTCCCTCGCTGGTCTTGACGACCACCGATGGCGAATCGTCGATGATCCCCCGCTGGCTCGGTTCGTCAGTCCATCGCGAGCAAGTTGGCGATGAGCTCGCCGTCTTGACCGATCGTCTGGGTGACTCTTCGGCATTGGCTGTCGCCCTTCCAGCGCTCGATGTCGACAAGACGACGGCGGCTCCCGATTTCGACCCATTCGCTCGGGACGCTCGAGTCGGCGTTCTCACGGCGTCGGACATGCGCAAGATCTCAGGGACGGCGGCTGCGCCCCGCGTGCTCGTCCCGATAGCAATCGAAGGATGAGCAATCCGGCGTGGCTCGTCCGAGTCGCGTCGGAAGACGATCGTGCTCTGCTGGCGCCGTTCGAATGCGCAAATCCGCGCGTGGCCTGGCAGGTGGAAGTGGAATCGTTCATTCGAACGCGTCTGCTCGACTGGGCGTTCGAATCGGGAGCGGCGGACGACGAGCCGCGCGTACTCCTCGTGCTGCACCGTCGGACAGGCGCTTTGATTGGCGTGGCGGCTCACGAGCGCCTCTTGCTACGCGAAGCGAAGGCGGGCGGCTCAAGCAACTTCTACGGAACGCGGCTGCAGGTGGTCGCAGTCGCGAAGAAGTGGCAAGGCAAGAAGCTGGGCAAGGTGCGCGTCAGCGACGTCGTGATGTCCGCCGCCACGACGGACATCGCGTCGCGTGTTCCGCCGCGGCCGCGCATCCTCGCCGTCGTGCATAAGGACAACGTTCAGAGCCTCGCGCTGTGCGGGCGCTACGGATTCGTCGTCGAGCTCTCTAGCCGACACCCGTCGTACCGGCACTTGATGACCGCTGATGACGGCGTCGTCGAGTGACGGTCGGCGCCGGGCGCTCAAGTCAATGAGCTTTGAAACAATGCCTGCTGCCCGCCCAGCCGCGAAGCGAAGTCGCTCCCACTGACGTCCGCCCGTACCCGTTCCCGCGCGAGCTCCGCCCACTCCCGGCTGGGGCGCCCTGAGCAGGTCCGGCACCGGGGGGCCGGGCCTGCCGGGCGGGCGCTAGCGCGGGGCGTGCCAGTGGCGCGCTACGCCCCCGGAAGGTGTGCCACTCGCGCCGCCGGCCGCGCTCGTCCGCATCTCGGGGAAGGAGTCCAGCGACCGTGCGGCCGAGCCTTTGGTCTGCGAATCGCCTCGTTCGATCCGTTCGGAGGAGCAGACTGCTGGCATGTCGGCTCCGAAGCGGCTGCTCGCCCGTTACGAAGACGGCGTTTTCAAGCCCCTCGCCGCAGTCGACCTCCCCGAAGGCGGAGGTCGAACTGATCGTCAGGACTGCGCAGCAATCGGTGGACGCCGGCAGATCGGTTAACTGCTGTGATGCGGCCCTCGCTGGCGCGGAGGCTCGAGATCCTGCACGAGGTGGGGATCCTCAACGAGAACGGGAGGGTCTCGGCGGCGTGCACGTCGTGGGGAGATCGGCCGCACCGCCGTGCGCCTATGGAAACGAGAACACGCCGTACTGCGTCGTGCGGGACCCGCGCTACGGCGATCTCCTCACGACCGCCGAAGCAGTGCGAAGCCCCACGGTAAGATCGTGAGACGAACCGTTGGTCCAGAACGCCGTCGGCAACTACGGTTCTGCAAACTGGATCAGTGACGGCGCCTGGCTGTCGACGTTGCAGGTAGACCTGTCCGCGCTTCCGCCTGGGGAAGTGCTCGCGGGGCTCCTATTCCTCGTCAATCCTCGCGAAGATCTCGGGCAGGGACCTGCGACCGATTCGTGCGCGGGCTTTTCGCATCAGCCATCGTCGATGGAGACGACGAGCTGCGTGCGCGAGCGCGTTCGGAGGAGCTCGTATGCCCAGAGCACGTCGGGCCCACAGATCATTCCGTCGATGGCCTTCACCGCGCCCGGCCGAACGCGAACCGCGTGCAGGTAGCGGAGCTCGTTTCCGTCGGGGCCTCCTTGACGCGATCGCCACGGAACGCGCCGCCGTTCGAGTAGGGCGGGTCGGTGACGAAGGCGTGGGCGCAGCCGTCGGGCAGGTCCCGGAGGACATGGAGGACGTCGCCGTGGACGATGCACCACGCGGCGGCGCCGCGGAGGACCTCGTCGAGCGAGCCCTCTTTGTGGGACACGGGCGCGCCCTCGACGTTGTGGGACGCGAGCGCGGGCGACGCGACGGAATTCACGGCGAGATCGGTCGCCAGAGGGACTTCGAGCGGCGTCGCGTGCGCTGGCATGGGGGGACTCTCATCTCACGCGACGAGGCGCATGGAAATCGTCCAGGATTCGTGCCGTGCGCCGCTGCGCGCCGTGATGAAGAGGGACCCGTTCGCGCGCGGCGCGGCGCCTCAGGAAGATCGTTATAGGTCCGCCTCGGCCACGGTCGCGCTCGGCGAGTCCACTACTCTCATTTCTGAGACTGTCGCTTGCATGAAGGACGACGCGAGTTCGCTGCCGTGAGTCGAGCCCGCCGCTGCACCCGCTTCACGCGAACGTCGGGGGCTCCACGTCCTCGAGGCGCGTGAGAAACTTGCGCTCTTCGGCGGCGTAGTCCGCCCTGACGTCGAGGCGGGCGAGCACCGAGAAGAATCCGACGTGCAGCCGGTTCAAGAGCAACGTGCTCTCCGGCACGGGGGCAAAGCCGCTCCCCTTCTCGAAGGCGTGACCCTTCAGATCGTAGAGCCCGCGCACCAACTCGCGAGCGAACTTTCGCGTCACGTGGAAGGGGGAATCGAAGAGCGGGGTCACGCATTGCCGTAGATACGCGACGAACGCGGCCTCCCACGGACCGCCTTGGGCACCGACGAGCCGCGCGGCGTTACGGGCGAAGATGGTCTCGTTCTTCGAGAGCGCCGCGCGATGAGCGGCACGAGCCCATCGCGCCACGTGAGGCGTGAGCTCCTCGATGCAGCCGAAGTCGAGAAAAGCGACCTTGCCGCCGTGATTGAACAGATAATTTCCGGGATGCGGGTCGGCGTTGAAGACACCCCCGACGAGGATCGACTTGTACGCGAACCGCCAGAGGGCGCGGGCGATACGCGCGCGCTCCCGCTCGGGCCACGTGCCGACTTCCTCGAGCGTCCTTCCGTACGCGAGCTCCGTGCAGAGGACACGCCGGCTCGACCGCTCGCGGACGACCGCCGGGATCCAGATGTCCGGGTCGCCCTTGTGGAGATGAATGAAGCGCTCCTGGTTGGCCGCCTCGCGCGTGTAGTCGAGCTCGTCCACGAAGCGTCTCGACAGCTCGTCGTAGAGACGGGTCGTATCGAGGGTGCTCGGCGCGAACGCACCGACGAAGTCGGCCAGCACTTTTCCATTGGCGAGATCGGCCTCCACGGCCTTGTCGACGCCCGGGTGCTGCACCTTCACGGCCACGTGCCGGCCGTCGGCGAGCCACGCCTCGTGAACCTGTCCGATGGACGCGCTCGCGAAAGGCTCGTCCGCGAACGCGGAGAACAGGCGATCGACCGGCGCGCCGAGCTCTTTTTCGAGCACCGCCCGGACGGCTGACGCGGGAGAGCGCGGCGCGCCCGCCTGGAGCTTGCGGAGCACGGTCTGGAACGCCTCTCCCTGCGCTTCCGGCACGAAGCCGTCCACGTAGCTCGCCATTTGCCCGACCTTCGCGGCGAGCCCGCGAAGATTGCCGAGCGCCTCCGCCATTTGCTCGGCGACCTTCTCCGGATCGCGCGTGAAGAGCTTCACCGTCGCGACTGCGCCCCCCACCTTGGCGAACCGAGCGAACCGACCGAAGCGACTTTCGGGGACCGACCCTTCGATGGACACACGCAGAGGATAGTACGCGTTCGAACGCTATACACTCTGCGAAGCAGCAACCACACGCGACGCCGCACGAAGACTTCGGTACGCAATGTAAGATACGGTGCGCGTCGGCGCCGCGATCACGTCCGCGTCATCCGTCCGACCGGCTCTCATCTCCTCGATGTCTTCGCGGGTCGCCCGCGTACGATTCGCGTATCGAACCTCGAAGCGCGGTGGCGACGCCGTCGCGCGCACGCCGCGAGCGCGAGCGCGGAGAAACCCGCCGGAGCCGCGCGACCGCTCGCGTCGAGGGTGCAACCGCAGCCGCCCGAGCCCGAAGAGTCGCGTGAAGTCGACGCATCCGTCGTTCCCCCAGCCAGACCGGCGTCTGGCGACCGCGGTACTGATCGGCCGTCAAATCCTCGATCGCGCGGCCTTGGAGGATGCGAGCGCGGTTCGCGATGATCCCCGTCCCAACGTGGCCCGGCATCACGAGCGATACCTTTGGCAAGAAGTAGTTCCGCTCAGATCTCGATCTGCGCGCCGATCTCCATCACCCGGCTCGGTGGGATCCCGAAGAAGGCGGTCGCTGGCTGCGCGTTGCGGGTCAAGAACGCGAAGAGGCGTTCACGCCACAGCGCCATGCCACGGCTCTTCGTCGGAAGGACGGTCTCTCGTCCCAGGAAGAACGTCACGTAGTCGATGGAGTATTGCTTGAGCTCGGGATGCTCGAGCAGCTCGGGAACGTTCGGCGTCTCCATGAATCCGTATCGCGCCACGGCGCGCCGAAATCCATTGGGCAGCTCCTCGACTCGAACGCGATCCTCGGCCGATACGCGCGCGATCTTCTCGGTGATGATCGTCAGCAACACCACGTGTTCGTGGACGGCGCGCATATGAAGGAAGGCTTGCAGTAGAGCCGGTGGCGTTCCGGTGTCGCTTCCCGTCAGATACACGGCAGTCCCCGGAACCCGCGCAGGCCTCTCCACCACGAGAAGCTCGAAGAAATCCTCGAGCGGGACCATGCGCTGCTTCATTCGCTCGAAGAGGAGCTGACGACCACGGCGCCACGTAGTGAAGATCGTGAACATGACGGCGCCAATCGCGAGCGGAAACCACCCGCCGGAGGCAATCTTCGTCAGGTTCGACCCTAGGAAGATGAGCTCCAGCGACAGGAAGGAGACCGTCACCACCAGCGCCGGGGCGGGTCTCCATTGCCACTGGGTTCGCGCAACGACATAAGCCAAGAGCGTCGTGATCGTCATGTCGAGCGTGACCGCGATGCCGTACGCGGCCGCCAATCCGCTCGACGTGCGGAATCCCCACACGACCAGCACCGCGGCAGTCATCAGGAGCCAGTTGACGATCGGGACGTAGATCTGACCGATGTGGTGCGCCGACGTGTGCTCGATCTTGACCCGAGGGAGGTAGCCGAGCATCAGCGCCTGTCGCGTCACCGAGAAGGCCCCCGAGATGAGCGCTTGCGACGCGATGATCGTCGCCATCGTGGAGAGGCCGACGACCGGATACATGGCCCAGCTCGGAGCCAGGTTGAAGAACGGGCTCGCGATAGTCTCAGGTCGCCGTAGGAGAAGCGCGCCCTGACCGAAGTAGTTGAGAAGCAGGGCCGGGAGGGCAACGACGAACCAGGCGGTACGAATAGGGCGGGCGCCGAAGTGTCCCATGTCGGCGTAGAGAGCCTCCCCGCCCGTGACCACGAGAAAGACGGAGCCGAGGACTAGAAACGCGAGCCGTCCGTTGCGCACGAAGAATTGGACGGCGTGCATCGGATTCGTCGCCTGGAGGATCCCTGGGCTCTGAACGATGTTCACGAAACCCAGCAAGGCCAACGTGAAGAACCAGACCAGCATGACGGGCCCGAACACGGCACCGATGCCACCGGTGCCTCGCTGCTGGAACGAGAAGAGCAACACGAGGATCCCCATCGCGATGGGGACGACCATGGACTCTAGCGACGGCGTCGCGACTCCGATCCCCTCGACGGCGCTCAACACGGAAATGGCCGGGGTGATGATGCCGTCGCCGAAGAGGAGCGATGCGCCGAACAGTCCGACCGTCAATGCCACGCGATGTGCTCCGGGGCGCAGCTCCAGCCCTCCCGTCGCGAGCGCCGTCAACGCGAGAATCCCTCCCTCGCCGGCGTTGTCGGCGCGCAGCACGTAGGCCACGTACTTGACCGAGATGACGAGCATCAGAGCCCAGAACACCAGAGAGACGATGCCGAGCACGTTGTCCATGCTCGTCGGGACGCCATGCGCCCGATTGAGGCACTCGCGGATGGCGTAGAGCGGGCTCGTCCCGATGTCGCCGAACACCACTCCCAGCGCGCCCAGCGCCAGCGTCACGACGTTGCCAGCGTCGTGTGCCTCGTGCGGAGAGTCGCCGCCGTCCATCCGTCTGAACGACAGTTCTAACGGAGAGGGCAGCCCATTGGCTAGCGCGCGCCTTTGCTTCGGCAATGTTTCAAGCGCTCCGCACACTGCGCGCCGGCGCCACAGCCATGGCTTCGTCCGTCAGCAGCGGAGTGTTCTAACCCTGGCTAGAATCATCGCAACGGACGCGAGTCGACGTTGTTTCGCGAACTGCTGGGCGAGATCCAGGAGGACGGTCACGCGGTCGTGATTCTCTGCAGGTACTCTATCGAGCACACGACTCACCCACGCGGATTCTCTTCCATCCCGCGGCCAGGGTAGTCCGTACGATTCGCTGACGGAGCGGAGGATGTCTCGGGTGTCTGCCGCTTCCATGCGATGAAGCCTGGCTCGTCGTGCGGCCGGGGTCAATGACGCGAAGGCGGCGAATCACGCGCGCTCGCCGTCAGCACGCCGAGACCGTATCCACGCGGTAAACGGCATGGAGCAATTGCTCGAGGCGCAGTCGCGCTGCTGTAATATTTCCACGAACGGTTCTTCCGTGAAACGAACGCCAAAGAAAACCTCACTCGTCGATCCAGCAGCCCGCGACTTCGGGGTGCTCGTCTTCGTCGCGCTCTGCTTTTTCGGATCCTGGCTCGTCGCTGCGGCTCTGCGCGCGCTCGGCGTGACGGTCGCGCCAGCGGCCTTCGGGACGCGGCCGTTCACCGTCTCTCTCCTCTCCGTAGCCACGATGGGGTGGCAGCCGATCATCGGTCCATGGAGCGACCGTCGTCTGCATTGATCTCACGAGGGCTCATCGAGTTCATGGTGCTCGTCATCCAGGCGCATCCGTATCCGGACAAGTCGAGGGCGAACCGGGCGCTCTTGCGGGCCACCGAGGACCTCGCGGGAGTAGAGCAGCGATCGCTTTACGATCTGTATCCCGATTTTTCGATCGACGTCCCGAGCGAGCAGGCCGCGTTGCTGCGCGCGTCCACCGTCGTCTGGCAGCATCCCATCTACTGGTACACGGCTCCCGCCCTTCTCAAGTTGTGGTTCGAGAAGGTGCTGCTCGTCGGCTGGGCTTACGGCCCCGAAGGGACGGCGCTGCATGGAAAGAAGTGCCTGTGGGTCCCGACGACCGGCGCCGACGAGCGCGGGTATTCCGTCCAGGGCGAGCACACGTTCCCATTCGAAGCATTCATGCCCGTGGTCCAGCAGACGGCACGGTTCTGCGGCATGACCTGGCTCGAGCCCCTCGTCTTGCACGGCGCCCACCGCATCTCGCAGGAAGAGCTTCGCGCTTTCGCGGCTCGCTACCGCGCGCGCCTCGAATCGCTGGTGAGCGACGAGGAGGCTACTGATGCATGAGGGGTTGTCGCTCTTGCCCGCCCTCGTCTACCTGGGCGCCGCGGTCGTGTTCGTCCCCATCGCGGTGCGGCTGCGCCTCGGCTCGGTGCTCGGCTACCTCGCCGCGGGATGTGTGATCGGGCCGTTCGGCTTGGGGCTGATCCGCGACGTCGAGTCGATCGGACGCCTGGCGGAGCTCGGGGTGGTGCTCATGCTGTTCCTGATCGGGCTCGAGCTCGAACCGAACCGCCTCTGGGAAATGAGGCGGAGCGTATTCGGGTACGGCAGCGCCCAGATGCTGTCGTCGGGCGCGCTGCTCGTCGCTGCAGGGCTCGCGGTGGACCTGCCGTGGCGTGCGGCGCTCATCGCGGGCCTAGCGGTCGCGCTGTCGTCGACGGCCATCGCGCTCGCCACGATGAAGGAGCGCGGGCTGGCGGCGTCACCGATGGGCAGGGCCGCGTTCGGGATCCTGCTGTTCCAGGACATCGCGGCCATTCCACTCGTCGGTATCGTTCCGCTCCTCTCCGGCGGGCCGAGCAACGGTTCGACGGCCCTCGGCATCGCCAAAGTCGTCGGCGCGATAGTCGGCGTCGTGGTGCTCGGACGGTTCGCCACCAAGCCGCTCCTCCGCGCGGTCGCAAAGACTGGCCTCCGCGAGGTGTTCACGGCCTTCTCGCTCCTGCTCGTCATCGGCATCGCGCAGCTCATGGAGCTCGCCGGTGTCTCGATGGGCCTAGGCGCGTTCCTCGCCGGCGTCCTCCTGGCGAGCTCCGAGTATCGCCACGCCCTCGAGACCGACGTCGAACCGTTCAAGGGCCTGTTGATGGGCCTCTTCTTCATCGCGGTGGGCATGTCGATCGACTTCGGGCTCCTGTCGGAGAGGCCCGCGTTCCTCTTGCTCCTCGTCTTCGGGTTCGTCACGTTGAAGACGTTCTCCCTCGTACTGCTCGCGCGCGCCCTGAAGCTCCCATCGGGTCAACGCTTGCTGTTCGGCGCCCTACTTTCACAGGGCGGTGAGTTCGCCTTCGTCGTCTTCAGCGTCGCCCGTGACGCGAAGGTGTTGCCCGGCAACTGGGACAAGGTCTTGACCCTCGCCGTCGCCTTGTCGATGGCGCTCACACCGCTGCTCGTGATCGGAGCGAACCTGCTCGAGCGACGTGCGTCTCGCAAAACGGAACGCGCACCGGACGAGATCGAAGCCAGCGATGCGCCGGTGATCATCGCCGGCTTTGGCAGGTTCGGTCAGATCGTCGGGCGCCTTCTCTTCGCGAGCGGGCTCAAGGCGACCGTCCTCGACTTCGACCCAGACCAGATCGAGCTGCTCAAGCGCTTCGGGTTCCGCATCTTCTACGGCGACGCGACGCGGCTGGACCTGCTGCACGCCGCGGGCGCGGAGCATGTCAGGGTCATCGTCAATGCGATCGACGACGTGGCGTCGAACCTCAGGCTCGTCGACATGGTGCGCCAGCACTTTCCGCACGTCACGATCGTCGCCCGCGCCCGGAACGTCGCGCACTACTACGAGCTCCGAAACCGCGGCGTCACGCTGGTCGATCGCGAGCTCTTCGAATCCTCCCTGGTCGCCGGCCGCCGCACGCTCGAGGCGCTCGGCGTCCATGCGTACGAAGCCCGTGAGCGGGCCGACCGCTTCCGCCGGCACAACGTCGCGCTGCTAGAAGGCCTGCGCGAAGACGTCACTACGGAAGCCGATCGGACTGCTCGCCTCCGCGCCTCCCGGGCGGAGCTCGAGCGCCAGTTCCAGCTCGATCGACAGGAGATAGAGCGGCTCGAGGGCGGCGATTGGCAGGCGGAGAGCAATTGAAGCCACACCGACAGCAGGGCGCGGTGCAACCCCCAGCTGCCAACTGCCGAGGGGCAAAGGCCGCGAGCGCCGACGGTCAGCTGCTCCACGACCGCCGGATCGTCACTGACGGAAGCAGAGAGCGGCGATCGGTTCCCGCGCCTGCCCGCGCTCATCGACCATCCGATTTCCGGAATCGTCGGATCGCCCGCGCCTGCCCGTCCCGCTCCACGCCGCGATGCTGCCGGCAGATTGCTGCCGAGTCCCGGTACGAGCGAGCTTGCCCGTTCCGGCGCCGCTGCGGCCCACCAGAGCCGCCAGCTGGCGCAGCTCTTGAGGTTGTGGGCTCCGCCTGACGGACACGCCTTCGCGCCATACGCCTCGCGCGCGAGTGACGCGACCAGCACATGGCGCAGCTCGCCGCGACCGTTGCCGGCGGCGAGGTAGGCGCTGGTCCGACCTCCATCGTCTCGACGGCGGCGCTCCAGCTCGCGGCGTCGCGATGGCTGTTCGATCGCGGCGCAGAGCGGGGCGATGGACGGATGCTCGGTGAGGCGTCCCGTCTCGGCGATTCGTCGCGGCAGTCGCTGCTTGCGGCGCACGAGCTCGCCGCCCGCGAGGCGGCAGCTCGCCCGCGTCCGCCGACCGCCTACCCGTGGATGGGTCGCTGGGCCGACGGACGAGGACGAGCACGACGACGGCATGTCGGAGGACAAGCCGTGATTCATACGTCGATGAGGTACCGCCGACCGTCGACAACGACGGCTACCTCGAGTTTGCCGCCGAGAGCGCGGGCATACCGCGACAGCGTCGACACGTGCATGTCGCTGCGGGACTCGAGTTTGGACACGTCACCTTGGTCCATTTCTGCGGCCCGTGCGACGTCCAGCTGGGTCTTGCCGAGCGCGGCACGTAGCGAGCGCAGCGCCAGGCGACGGTGCGAGCGGAGCCCGCGGCCAAGGATCTTCGCCTTGGCAACGTCGATCTCCGGAATTTCGGCGAGCGATTCTCTGCTCGGGCGCTTCATGGCTTCATGGTCCTCCGGGGTAGATGGACTCTTCCGCTGCGGTAGCGCAGCGCGCACTGATGATTCGGTCGCGGGTTCCTCGCTCGACGTGGACAACGAAGAGCACGCGGGCACCGGCCGACATTCCGATTGCGATGATGTTGGTGGACTTCGTCGACGACGAAGACGGCTGCGGGATCGATGATGGCCGTTGTCGCTTCATCAAAACTGACTCCGTGCTTTGCCAAATTGGAGGCGGCCTTCGCGTCGTCCCATTCGAAGTCTCCGCTGACGACCGTCGCCACAGTCGAAACATGGCATTCGCGCCATATGGCGTCAACCCCATGGCCTATGGGAGGCCAAATGAGGGGGATTCTCGGCCACTTCGACGCTTTAAGTCGCGCTCTGGTCGCGGCGGGCTTCCCCGATACCTCGGCCTGGTGGAGGCGCGAGCTCCGCCGGTTTCTGAAGTCCGGGAAACGCCGATGGATCATACGTGCAGGCCGCAGGGCCGGCAAGAGCACCACTTTGTGCCGACTAGCCGCAGCATGGGCGCTTTTCGGCGACTGGTCGGTGCCGCCGGGCGACGTCGCCGTGGTCGCCTTCGTCAGCGTGTCGCGCGACGAGAGCGCGGCTTCCGCGCGCAGTGCGAGTTCATGGCGTGGGTGACCCGAGGACCATTTCCGGAAATGGGCATCTACCTCGACGGATGCTTTCGCGTGATTGCCGATCGGGACAAGCTACATCAAGCCGTGAAGCCGCTCGCGCTCGTCGAACGGCTCGTGACGATCGCGCCGACGGGCGCCCTAGTTGTCGATCCGTTCGTGGGTAGCGGAACGACATGCATCGCGGCATTGCGGCAGGGGCGGCGCGTGCTCGGAATTGAGATCAATGAGCAGTGGGCGGGACTGGCGCGCGAACGGGTGCGGGCGGACCTGAGTGGGAGCGACTACGCGGCTCTTGCCTCTGGGTAACGGACGCTCTTCGGGTAAGTGGACTTTGCACATTCCCCGTATCTCCTCGCCCAACCCCGTCGTGACGTGAGGGCACGACCGCCATGACACTGCGTGCATGGCGGACGACGTGAAGGACGAGCTGAAAGCGTTGGTGTTGCGTGCGCGGCAGGAGAAGCAGGGGCCGTTTCCGGAGACGCTGCGACAACGACTGATCCGATACGCGGTGGAGCGCTGGAAGGCGGGCGTTTCGGTGCGCACCGTCGCGGCCGAGCTCGGCGTCAGCGGACACACCTTGTCGTATTGGAAAGCGCAGGCGATCCACATCGCGGACGAGGCAGACAAGGTGTGCAGTGCCTGCGGCGGCGATCTCCGAGAGTGGACGGGGCAATTCGAGGAGTCGGAGGAGATCGACATCGTCGAGCGACGCTTCGTGATCAAGAAGCACAAGCGACAGAA
>DASZVB010000110.1:0-64169 GCA_035547195.1 Polyangiaceae bacterium | reverse complement strand
TGAAGATGGTGATGCCGGGCGACAGCGTGACGGTGGAAGTGGACCTCATCACGTCGGTGGCGCTGGAAGAGCAGATGCGTTTCGCCATCCGCGAGGGCGGCAAGACCGTCGGCGCCGGCGTCGTCACGAAGATCCTCGAGTAACAACGATTGTTCTCGTTTCCCCGGAGCCGGTCGCCTGAGCACGGCTCCCGGGGGCGAGCAGAGAGAAGCCATGGTTGACACGACGAAGATTCGAATCCGCTTGAAGGCCTTCGATCATCAGCTCCTCGACAAGTCCACCGGCGACATCGTCGAGACCGCGCGGCGCACGGGCGCGCGCGTGGCGGGCCCGATTCCGCTGCCCACGGGCATTCGCCGCTACACGGTGCTGCGCGGGCCGCACGTGGACAAGAAGTCGCGCGAGCAGTTCGAGGTCCGGACTCATCGCCGGCTCATCGACATCCTCGAGCCGACGCCGCAGACGCTCGACGCGTTGATGAAGCTCGACCTTTCGGCGGGCGTGGACGTGGAAATCAAGAGCTGAGGCCATGAGGCAGCCTTCTCTTCAGGTCGCGGCGTGGGGTTGGGGTCCCCACGCGGGGTGTCGGGGCGGAGCCTTGACCCAAACCACCGGCGAGGCCGGCGCGCCCCTTCATCGGGGTGCGCATGTCGCGCAACGCTGCCTGTCGTCGGGTTGCTCTCGCTCATCAAACACAAAGAGGCACCATGCCTAAAGTTGATGTTTTCAATCTAAAAAGAGAAAAGGTCGGCGAGATCGATCTCGCGGACGACGTCTTCGCGACGGACGTGAAGGAGCATCTCTTTCACGAGGTCGTGACCGCTCAGCTCTCCTCGCAGCGCGCGGGCACCGCGGCGGCGAAGGAGCGCGCGGCGGTGCGCGGCTCGTCGGCGAAGATCTACAAGCAGAAGGGCACCGGCGGCGCTCGTCACGGCGACATCCGCGCGCCCATCTTCGTCGGCGGCGGTCGCGCGCATCCGCCTCGGCCCCGTGACTGGCAGTACCGCCCGCCTCGCCGCGTGCGCGTCGGTGCGTTGAAGAGCGCCCTGAGCCTCATGGTGAAGGAAGGCCGCTTCACGGTGGTCGACAGCATCGACCTCGGCGAGGTGAAGACGAAGAAGCTCGCCGGCGTCCTCACCGCCCTGCAGACGCCCAAGAAGACGCTCGTCGTC
This sequence comes from Polyangiaceae bacterium, assembly GCA_035547195.1. Lineage (GTDB taxonomy): Bacteria > Myxococcota_A > Polyangia > Polyangiales > Polyangiaceae > DASZVB01. The sequence continues at coordinate 62,997 of DASZVB010000110.1, read as the reverse complement.
GACGACAAGGGCAACGAGAACCTCAGGCTCTCGATCCGCAACATCCAGCAGTCGCAGTTCCTGCCTCCCGAGGGCGTGAACGTGTACGACCTGCTCCGTCACGATCACCTGGTCGTGTCGAAGCAGGCGGCCAAGGCACTCGAGGCGCGCTGCAAGCAGGTGAAGCCATGATCCTCACCCCGGAAAAGATCGTTCGCCGCCCCATCGCGCTGACCGAGAAGGCCGCGCGCCTGAAGTCGGACGGCAATCAAGTGGTCTTCGAGGTCGCGATCGGCGCGAACAAGCTGGAGATCAAGGACGCCGTCGAGCGCCTCTTCGACGTGAAGGTGGCGCGCGTGAACACGCTCGTTCAGCGCGGCAAGATGAAGCGCATGGGCAAGGGCCTCGCCAAGCGCCGCAACTGGAAGAAGGCCATCGTGACCCTCCGCGAGGGAAGCGACATCCAATTGTTCACGGAGACGTCGGAATGAAGCACGTCGAAGGAGGCGGGGCAGGGGCCCCACCGACCCAACAGAAAAAACTCCTATCCGAATGTGACAGGTGGGAAGGCATGAACCACTCTCCATCACTCGACAGTGCACCGAACAGCTCGATGCGCGGCATGGACTTGCTGGTAGCGCGCGGCGTTTCGGAAGAAGCGAAGAAGGATTAGGTCATGGGAATCCGAGCGTACAAACCGGTTTCGAACGGCCGCCGCCAGTACACGGTGAGCGACTTCGCCGAGATCACGACGGACAAGCCGCATCGCCCGCTCTTGGTGATCAAGTCGGAGTCCGGCGGCCGCAATCACTACGGACGCATCACGTCGCGGTTCCGCGGCGGCGGGCACAAGCGCCGCTTCCGGAGGATCGACTTCCGTCGCGACAAGATTGGCGTTCCCGCCCTCGTCGCCACCATCGAGTACGATCCGAACCGCACGGCGCGCATCGCCCTCTTGAACTACGCCGACGGCGAGAAGCGCTACATCCTCGCGCCAGACGGCATGAAGGTGGGCGACTCTATTCTCTCGAGCAAGAGCGCGGACATCCGCCCCGGCAACTGCTTGCAGCTCTCGCACATCCCGGTCGGCACGATGATCCACGCGATCGAGATGAAGAAGGGGCGCGGTGGACAGCTCTGCCGCTCGGCGGGCGTCGCCGCGCAGCTCATGGCGAAGGACGGCGCGTACGCGACGGTGAAGCTACCGAGCGGTGAGATCCGCAAGGTGCACATCGAGTGCCGTGCGACGGTGGGCCAGGTGTCGAACCAGGAGCACCAGAACATCAAGGTCGGCAAGGCGGGCCGCACGCGCTGGCTCGGCCGCCGTCCCCACAACCGCGGCGTCACGATGAACCCCGTCGATCATCCGATGGGCGGTGGCGAAGGTCGAACGAGCGGCGGCCGGCACCCGTGCTCGCCGTGGGGTCAGCTCGCGAAGGGCCTCAAGACTCGAAACAACAAGCGAACGGATTCCATGATCGTGAAGCATCGGAAGGCAAAGGGCTGAGCGATGGCTCGGAGTATCAAGAAAGGCCCGTTCGTCGACGGGCACCTGGCGAAGAAGATCGACGACGCCGTGGCGGCGAGCGCGAAGAAGGTCATCAAGACCTGGTCGCGACGCTCCACCGTCATTCCGGAGGCCGTCGGGCTTACCTTCGCGGTCCACAACGGTCGCAAGTTCGTCCCCGTCTTCGTGACGGAGAACATGGTCGGTCACAAGCTCGGGGAGTTCGCGCCCACGCGCACCTTCCACGGTCACTCGGCCGACAAGAAGAAGGCCGCCGCGCCGAAGAACCCGACCACAGGTAAGAAGTAAGCTTTCAATCGACTGAATGTGTGTGCAGCGCCGGTCCGGGTCGGAGATACTCGGGTCGGCGTTGCTTGCAGAGGTAGAGACCCTCTGCTAAAGAGCCGGTCCCTTCGCGTTGGAGCCCACATAGGTGGCCAGCGCACCCGACGGAAGCCGCGACGTATCTCGGTACCTCGCAGTGGGTCGGGCGAAGAGGCGTAACTGCCTCGGGGGACGGCGGGTCTCGCTCGGAGAAACTGCCCTATGATCAGCAAGGCAACAGCAAGATTTCAGCGGATTAGTCCGCGCAAGGCGCGAATGATCGTGAACCTCGTCAGGGGTCGCGACGCCGCCGAAGCGCTTCAGCTCCTGGATTTCACTCCGAAGAGCGGCGCTCCCATCGTCAAGAAGCTGATCGCGAGCGCGGTCGCCAACGCCAAGCTTCGAAAGCCGAACGTCGACGCCGACGCGCTCTTCATCTCGACCGCCACCGTGGACAAAGGTCCGGATTCGCACATGCGAAGGTGGCGGCCCCGCGCTATGGGGCGTGCGACCCGCGTCCAGAAGGGCGTGAGCCACATTCACATCGAGCTCGACGAGCGATGATTCCCGTAGGGCAAACCTTGCAGGTCGCCGTCGGCGGGGCTCGGGGCCCCGCCGACCAACCAGGGAAAACTTCTGTCCGAATGTTGCAGGTATTCAGGAACTTTCTGACTCGCGAAGCGGCGCATTCCGAGGTGGTCGCAGTCGCGACTAGCTGACAAGCAGCACCGAAGGCATCGAAATGGGACAAAAGACACATCCGTATGGCTTTCGCCTCGGCGTCATCAAGACGTGGACCAGCAAGTGGTACGAGGACAAGCAGTACAGCACCTGGCTCCACGAAGACCTGCGCATCAAGCGCGCCGTGAAGGAGTACCTGTACAACGCCAACGTCGCGAGCGTGGAGATCGAGCGCGCCGCGAACAAGGTGAAGGTCATCGTCTACACCGCTCGGCCGGGCATGGTCATCGGCAAGGGCGGCAAGGGCATCGAGATCCTCAAGGTCGGCAACCTCGACAGCGCCGCGAAGGGCGAGACGAAGTTCCCGGGCGTCCAGTCGTTCACGAAGAACGAGGTCTTCATCGACGTCCAGGAGGTGCGCAAGGCCGAGACGAACGCGCAGCTCGTCGCCGAGAACATCGCGACGCAGCTCGAGCGCCGCATCGCGTTCCGCCGCGCGATGAAGAAGGCCCTGACGACCGCGATGAAGTTCGGCGCGAAGGGCGTCCGCATTCGCTGCGCGGGCCGTCTCGGCGGCGCCGAGATGGGTCGCGTGGAGACCTACCGCGAGGGACGCGTCCCGCTGCACACGCTGCGCGCGGACGTCGACTTCGGGCTAGCCGAAGCGCGCACCACCTACGGCGTCATCGGCGTCAAGGTCTGGATCTTCAAGGGCGAGGTGCTGCAGCGCAAGGCTCGCCGCATCCTTCAGTAGGCGCCGGAGACCGTCATGCTATCCCCGAAGCGAACCAAGTTCAGGAAGCAACAGAAGGGCAAGAACCGCGGCGTTGCCTGGCGCGGCAGCGACGTGTCGTTCGGCGACTTCGGCATGATGGCGCTCGAGGGCGGCCATCTCACCGCGCGTCAGATCGAGGCTGGTCGTATGGCCATCACCCGCAAGGTGAAGCGCCAGGGCAGCCTGTGGATCCGCGTGTTCCCCGACAAGCCGATCACGAAGAAGCCGCTCGAAGTCCGCATGGGCTCCGGCAAAGGCGCGGTCGAACAATGGGTGGCGGTCGTGAAGCCGGGGCGCGTGCTCTTCGAGCTCGGCGGCGTCACCGCGACCGAGGCGAAGGACGCCTTCAAGATCGCGGCGTCGAAGCTCCCGATTGCCGTGCGCTTCATGGCGCGTGGAGAAGTCTGATGAACGCCAAGGACCTGCGCGCGCGATCGACCGAGGACCTTCTCGAGCTGAAGACCAGCTTGAAGAAGGAGCTGTTCGCGAACCGCATGAAGAACTTCACGAATCAGCTCGACGACACGAGCCAGCTTCAGAAAGCGCGGCGCGATCTCGCCCGCATCGAGGGAATTCTCAGGGAGCGCGCGACGACCGCGGCGGCTTCCTCCGGAGGTAGCGCGTCGTGACCGAACACACCCGAGCAGCCAGCACCGCCGCTCACGAGCCCGGCACGTCCGGTCCTCGCAAGCTCATCGGCCGCGTGATGAGCGACAAGATGGACAAGACGGTGGTGGTCGAAGTCGTTCGCTTCAAGCTGAACGGCGTCTACAAGAAGTACGTCCGCGTCCGTAAGCGCTACAAGGCGCACGACGAGAAGAACGAATACAAGACCGGCGATCGCGTCGAGATCATGGAGCACGCGCCCATGTCGCGCCACAAGCGCTTCAAGGTCGTGCGGCTCGTCGCCCGCCCGGTGGAGGAGTGAGCGCACATGATTCAGGTACAGACATTCCTGGACGTGGCCGACAACTCCGGGGCGAAGCTCGTCCAGTGCGTGAAGGTGCTCGGCGGTTCGCGCCGGCGCTACGCGGGCCTCGGTGACGTCATCGTGGTGAGCATCAAAGAAGCGCTCCCCGACAGCAAGGTGAAGAAGGGCGACACGGCCAAGGCCGTCGTGGTCCGGGTGAAGCGCGAGTGCCGCCGCTCGGACGGCAGCTACATCCGGTTCGACACGAACAGCGCGGTGATGCTCAACGCCCAGAAAGAGCCGATCGGGACGCGCATCTTCGGCCCGGTCGCTCGCGAGCTCCGCGGCCGCAAGTTCATGAAGATCGTCTCGCTCGCGCCGGAGGTCCTCTGATCATGTCCGCGCGCATCCGGAAGGGCGACCGCGTGGTCGTCATCAGCGGCAACGACAAGGGCAAGCAAGGCAAGGTCGTGCGCGTCATCCCCGAGCGCGACATGGTCGTGGTCGAAGGCGTGAACCTGGTGAAGAAGCACCTGTCCGCGACGCCGCAGCGTCCGGGCGGCATCCTGGAGGTCGAGGCGCCGCTCTACGCGAGCAAGGTGATGCCGCTCGATCCCGGGACGGGCAAGCGCACGCGCGTGAAGTCCGTCGAGAAGGACGGCAAGAAGATCCGCGTGGCCAAGAGCGGCGCGGAGATCGTCGGAGAAACCTGAGATGGCGAAGGCTGAAAAGGCCGATAAGGCCGACAAGGCTGAAAAGGCCGACAAGGCGAAAGCCAAGGCCAAGGCCGAAAGGTCCAAGGCCGAGAAGCCGAAGGCGGCCGAGGCCGAAGCGGCGGACGGAGACGGAGCCGAGACGGAGGAGTCCGCCGAGGTCCCGGAGCCGCGCCTGCGCGAGCGCTACAAGAAGGAGGTCGTGAACGACCTCATGAAGCGCTTCGAGTACTCGAGCTCGATGCAGGTGCCCCGCCTCGAGCGCATCGTGATCAACATGGGCCTCGGCGCCGCCGTGGGGAACCCGAAGGTCATCGACAACGCGGTCGAAGAGCTGAAAGCCATCACCGGCCAGAAGCCCGTCGTCACCCGCGCGAAGAAGGCCATCGCGAACTTCAAGCTGCGCGAGGGCCTCCCCATCGGCGTGAAGGTCACGCTTCGCCGCGAGCGGATGTGGGAGTTCATGGACCGTCTCGTGACGCTGGCCCTGCCGCGCGTCCGCGATTTCCGGGGCACCAGCCCGCGCGCGTTCGACGGCGCCGGCAACTACACCCTGGGTCTCAAGGAGCAGATCGTGTTTCCGGAGATCAACTTCGACAGCGTCGACAGCGTCAAGGGCATGAACATCACGTTCGTGACCACGGCCCGGACCAACGAGGAAGCGAAGGAGCTCCTCGCGCGTCTCGGAATGCCATTCAGGAGCTAGCGGGGCGAAGCCCCGCTCGGGAAGACATGCGAGTCTTGGAAGAACAGATCACGATCCGCCAGGGAGACCCCAGCCCACGGAACAAACCGGCGAAGCCGGCGCAGGCCACGCCTCTGCTTGGATCGGACGCGCAATGCAAAAAGCTCGAGGGTCTCTCTGAAGGAGTCCAATAGATGGCACGTGCATCCCAGTGGGCGAAGCTGAACCGTCCCCCCAAGTTCAAGACGCGCGCGCACAACCGCTGCCACGCTTGTGGCCGCGGCCGCGCGGTGTATCGCGACTTCAATCTCTGCAGGCTGTGCTTCCGGAACCTCGCGCTGAAGGGCGAGCTTCCGGGCGTCACGAAGGCGAGCTGGTGAGGAATCGATGACGACCGACCCCATCGCTGACATGCTCGCTCGCATCCGGAATGCCTCGATGGCGCGCCACGCCTCGACGGCGATGCCCGCGAGCAAGATCAAGAAAGCCATCGCGGAAATCCTCAAGCGCGAGGGCTTCATCGCCGACGTGCGCGAGGAAGATCCGGACGAGGCGACGAAGGTGAAGCACCCGCAGATCCGCGTCGTGCTGAAGTACAACCGCGACAAGGACTCCGCGTTCGCCGGCATGCGCCGGGTGTCGCGTCCGGGCCGTCGGGTGTACGTGGGCTACGACAGCATCCCGCGCGTGCTCTCGGGGCTCGGCGTCTCCATTCTCAGCACGTCGCACGGCTTGATGACGGACAAGGAAGCCCGTCAGAAGAAGGTCGGCGGCGAGCTCCTGTGCGAGGTGTGGTGATGACGACCGCCGCTCATGCTGCTCACGAAAAGACGATCCTCTCGCGGGTCGGCAAGCGCCCCATCCTCCTTCCGAAGGGCGTGACCGTCGCGGTCGCGGCGGGCAAGGTCGACGTGAAGGGCCCGAAGGGACAGCTCTCCTCGATCATTCCGCCGACCGTCACGGTCGCCGTCGACGGCGGCAAGGTGAACGTCTCGAGCTCCGATCACGGCCGCGAAGCGGCGCGCTGGCAGGGCCTCGCGCGCGCGCTCATCGCCGCCGACGTGAAGGGCGCCGCGGAGGGCTACGAGCGCGTGCTCGAGCTCGTCGGGACCGGTTATCGCGCCGAGCTGAAGGGTCAGACGCTTCACATGTCGCTCGGGCTCTCGCATCCCGTGGTGTTCCCGCTGCCGAAGGGCGTCACGGCTTCGATACCGGGCGACTCCAAGGGCACGATCATCATCCTCCAGTCGGCGAGCAAGGCGACCCTCGGTCAAGTGGCCGCGACGCTCCGCTCGTTCCGCCCGCCCGAGCCTTACGCCGGAAAGGGCGTCCGTTATCGCGGCGAAAACGTCCGTCGGAAGGCCGGCAAAGCCGGCAAGAAGTAGCCATGGCGAAGAAGCTCACAGGCCGGGAGCGCCGAAAGCTCCGTATTCGCAACAAGATTTCGGGTTCCACCGCCCGCCCGCGGCTCAGCGTGTTCCGCAGCTCGCGGCACATCTACGCGCAGGTCGTGGACGACACGACGGGCAAGACGCTCGCCTCCGCCTCCACGCTGTCGCGGGATCTGAAGGGCGCGATCGACGAGAGCGACAAGACCGACGCGGCGAAGAAGGTCGGCGCGCTCATCGCCAAGATCTGTCTCGGCAAAAGCCTCGACAAGGTCGTGTTCGATCGCAATGGTTACCTCTACCACGGGCGCGTGAAGGCGCTCGCCGACGCGGCTCGCGAAGCCGGTTTGAGCTTTTAGCGGCGTCTGCACCGCCAGGAAACGAAACGAATGGCATTCGAAGATTTCGAGGAAGACCGGCTCAAGGAGCGGGTGATTCACATCAACCGCGTGGCGAAGGTCGTTCAAGGCGGCCGTCGCTTCAGCTTCTCCGCGCTCGTCGTCGTGGGCGACGAATCGGGCCACGTGGGCGTCGGTCTCGGCAAGGCGAACGAGGTTCCCGAGGCCATTCGGAAGGGCAACGATCAGGCGCGCAAGAACATGTTCAAGGTGCCGATGATCGGCTCGACGATCCCGCACGACGTCACCGGCCACTTCGGTTCGGGCAAGGTGCTGCTCCGTCCGGCCGCGCCCGGAACGGGCGTCATCGCCGGCGGTCCCGTGCGCGCCGTCGTCGAGTCGGCGGGCATCCAGGACATTCTCTCGAAGTGCCTCGGCTCGGCGAACAAGTACAACGCCGTGTACGCGACGATCGAAGCGCTCCGCGGTCTGCGTTCGCCGGAAGACGTCGCCAGCGCTCGCGGCAAGCAGCTCGACGACGTGGCAGGCGACTACCCCGTCGCCAAGTTCGGCGCGTCCGGCACGGCGAAGCCCGCGGAAGGGACGAACGCATGAGCACGCGTCTCAAGGTCTCGCAGCGCATCAGCGTCATCGGCCGCTCGAAGGCGACACGGGAAATCGTCCGCGGTCTCGGACTGCGCGGCCCCGGCTCGACCGTCGTGGTCGACAACACGCCGTCGTTCCGCGGGATGATCAAGAAGGTCCTGCACCTCGTTCAAGTTGAGGAGCAAAAGTCATGAGCGACGTTCTCTCGCGCCTCGCGCCTCCCGCCGGTGCGCGCCACAACGTGCGCCGCGTCGGCCGCGGCCCCGGCGGCGGCAAGGGCAAGACCAGCGGCAAGGGCATGAAGGGCCAGAAGGCGCGCAAGCCCGGCAACTTCCACAAGGTCCACTTCCAAGGTGGCCAGACGCCGATCCAGCGTCGCCTCGCGAAGCGCGGCTTCCGCGTTCCGTTCCCGGTGGAGACGGTGGTCCTGAACGTCGGCCAGCTCGAGCGCTTCGCGGACGGAACCACCGTCGACGAGGCGGCGCTCCGCAAGGTGCGGCTCGTTCAGGGGCGCGACGTTCGCGTGAAGATCCTGGGTGACGGCGAGCTCACCAAGAAGCTCACCGTCCACGCGCACGGCTTCAGCGCCAGCGCGACGGAGAAGATCCAGGCGGCGAAGGGTCAGGCCGTCGTCATCCCCGACGCGGCAGCGGCAGGGACCGAGGCGCCCGCGGCCTGAGCCGCAATGAAGGCTCGAACATGGCCGTAGTCGGCGGATTCTCGAACATCACCAAGGTACCCGAGCTGCGTCGGCGGATCGGGTTCACCTTGTTGGTCATCGCGATCTACCGGGTCGGCGTGTTCATCACCACGCCCGGCGTCGATCGCAGCGTCATGCGCGCGGTCGTCCGCGGTCAGAGCGGCCTGCTCGGCTTGGTGAACCTGTTCTCGGGCGGCGCGGTCGCGAATCTTTCGATCTTCGCGCTCGGCATCATGCCGTACGTGTCCGCGAGCATCATCATGCAGCTGCTCGGCCTCGTGTCGAAGCAGGTGGAAGAGCTCCGCAAAGAAGGCGAGACCGGGCGGCGCAAGCTGGAGCAATGGACGCGCTACGGCGCCGTCGCGCTCAGCGTGTTCCAGTCGTTCGGCGTCGCGATGTGGCTCGAAGGGCTCAACGACCAGGACGTCGGCGGCGGCCGCTTCGCGGACGTGGTCGGCAGCCCGGGTTGGGGCTTCCGCATCATGACGATCCTCACCCTGACCACGGGGCACGCGCTGCTCATGTGGATGGGCGAACAAGCGACGGATCAGGGCATCGGCAACGGGACGTCGATGATCATCCTCGCGAGCATCGTCAGCGGCATCCCCACCGGCGTCGCGAACTACGCTTCGGCGAACTCCGGCGACATCCAGCCGCTGACCGTGTTCTTGCTGCTCGCGATCTTGCTCGCCTGCGTCGCCATCGTCGTCTTCTTCGAGCGCGCGCAGCGGCAGATTCCGATCCAGTACGCGCGCCGGCAGGTCGGGCGGCGTGTTTACGGCGGCCAGACGGCGCACCTGCCGCTCAAGGTGAACATGGCGAGCATGATCCCGCCGATCTTCGCCTCGAGCCTCCTCATGTTCCCGCAGACGCTCGCGAACTTCAATCTGCCGGGCATGTCCGCGTTCAGCGCGATCCTCAATCGCGGAGACTGGGCGTTCAACGTCTTCTTCGCGATCCTCATCATCTTCTTCTCGTTCTTCTACACGTCGGTCACGTTCAATCCCGTCGACGTCGCGGACAACCTGAAGAAGCAGCAAGCGAACATCCCCGGTATCCGGCCCGGGCGCCAGACGGCCGAGTACATCGACCGCGTCGTCACGCGCATCACCGTCGGCGGTTCGGTCTACCTCGCTTGTATTTGCATCATCCCCGCGATGGTCAGTCAGATGTTCCACGTGCCCTTCCAGTTCGGCGGCACGAGCCTCATCATCATCGTGGGCGTCGCGCTCGAAACGACGAGCCAGATCGAGGCGCACCTGATCACTCGGTCTTACGAGGGCCTCACCGGCCCGCAAACAACGCGCCTCAGTGGCAGGCGGCCAGCATGATTTGCCGCAGCCTCATCGCTTCGATTCCGACCTGCTCAGGCAGGGGGTTTGGTCTTGTGGCTTCGCGGAGCCCCAGCCCCGCTTCGCGGCGACCTGCCGGCTTCAGCTCGCGCAGGAGGCCGGCGTGAGGATCGTGTTGATGGGCCCTCCCGCGAGCGGGAAGGGCACGCAGGCGAAGTTTCTCGTCGAGCGGTACGGCGTGCCGCAGATCTCGACGGGAGACATGCTCCGAGCCGCGCTCGCCGCGGGTACCCCCCTCGGACAAGAGGCCCAGAAGTTCATGTCCGCGGGCAAGCTGGTCCCGGACTCGGTCGTCATCGGCCTGGTCGAAGAGCGGCTGAAGCTTGAAGACGCCAAGAACGGATTTATCTTGGACGGATTCCCGCGGACGGTCCCCCAGGCCGACGCCCTCGATGCGGTCCTCACGGGCATGAACACCCCGCTGGAGCACGTCATCCAGATCGACGTCCCCCGGGAGCTCCTGATGGAGCGGGCGACGCTCCGTCGAACCGACGTTCGGACTGGACGAATCTACCATCTGAAGTACAGTCTGCCGCCCCCGGACGCCGTCCTCGAGCACCGCGAGGACGATCGGGAGGACAAGGTCAAGAAGCGCCTCGACGTGTACGAGGAAATGACGGCCGCTCTGCTGCCGCATTACCAGAAGAAGGGGCTGCTTCGCCGCATCGACGGCACCGGAGATCCCGCAGACGTGACTCGACGCATCGTCGAGGCGCTCGGCGGGTGAAGCGAAGCGAAGTTTCAAGGAGGCGAGACGAAGAACGACCAAGATCAGCCGGGAATCATCGACGAGGTGCTGCCGAAATCGATGTACCGAGTTCGCCTGGAAGACGGGCGAACGGTCCGGGCCGCGGTAACGGCGCAAGCGCGCCACGGCATCGTGAGGCTGATCGAGGGTGACAAGGTTCTCGTCCGCGTGTACCCGAGCGACCCGACCCGAGCACAGATCACCAAGAAGACAGCGGCAAAGTCATGAGCACCCAACGTGTCGGTTGCGCGAAGAGATCAGGGATGAAGTCATGAAGGTTCGACCGAGCGTGAAAAAGATTTGCGACAAGTGCAAAGTCATTCGCCGCCGCGGCGTCGTGCGAGTGATCTGCGAAAACCCGCGCCACAAGCAGCGGCAAGGCTGAGGACCAGAGTCAATGGCACGTATTGCTGGAGTCGATCTTCCCCGCCGTAAGGCAGTTGCGTATGCGCTGCCGTACATCTACGGAATCGGCCGCGCGACGGCGAAGGCCATCTGCGCGAAGGCGAACATCCCCGAGACGCGCAAGGTCGACGAGCTGACCGAGGCCGACGTCAAGGCGATCCGCGACATCCTGGAAGCGAACCACAAGGTGGAAGGCGATCTTCGCCGCGAGGTTCAGCAGAACATCAAGCGCCTGATGGACCTCGGATGCTACCGCGGTCTCCGTCACCGCAAGGGTCTCCCCGTCCACGGCCAGCGCACTCACACCAACGCGCGCACGCGCAAGGGCCCGCGTCGCGGCCTGATCTCCAGGAAGAAGTAATAGAAGATGGCAGCTCCGAGCACCAACCCGAGCAGCGCGCCCAGCGGCGGCCCGAAGAAGCGCCCCGGCAAGAAGGCGCAAAAGAAGAACGTCGCCGCGGGCATCGCTCACATCCAATCGACGTTCAACAACACCATCGTCACGATCACGGATCTCGGCGGCGACGTCATCTCCTGGGCGAGCGCCGGGTCGCGCGGGTTCAAGGGTTCCCGCAAGAGCACGCCGTTCGCCGCGCAGCTCGCGGCGGAAGAGGCGGCGCGCCGCGCGATGGAGCACGGGATGCGCTCGGTCGCGGTGTTCGTGAAGGGCCCAGGGGCCGGGCGCGAGAGCGCTCTGCGCGCGCTGCAGTCCGCGGGTTTCCGCGTGACGCTCGTGCGCGACGTGACGCCGATCCCGCACAACGGTTGCCGGCCGCCGAAGCGGCGCCGCGTCTGAGGAAGAACGAAGCATGGCACGGTATCTCGGTCCTGTTTGCAAGCTCTGCCGCCGCGAGGGTGGCAAGCTGTACCTGAAGGGCGAGCGCTGCTTCTCCGAGAAGTGCGCGGTCACCCGACGTCCGTACCCGCCCGGCCAGCACGGTCAGGGGCGGTTCAAGCTCTCGGAGTACGGCCTCCGCCTTCGCGAGAAGCAGAAGATGCGCCGCATCTATGGTCTGCTCGAGCGGCAGTTCCGGCTCGCGTACCACCAAGCTTCGCACATGAAGGGCCGCACCGGCGACGAGATGATCGGCCTGATCGAGCGCCGTCTCGACAACGTCGTCTACCGCATGGGGTTCGCTTCGTCGCGTGCCCAGGGCCGGCAGCTCGTGCGCCACAACCACATCCTGGTGAACGGCAAGCGCGTGAACATCCCGAGCTACCGGATCAGCGACAACGACAAGGTCGAGGTTCGCGAGAAGAGCCGGAAGATCGCGTACGTCGCGGCCGCGCTCGCCGCCTCGCAGGGCCGTCAGGTCCCGTCGTGGGTCGACGTCGACAAGGGCGCCTTCACCGGCACGTTCAAGTCGCTCCCACCGCGCGACGAGCTCAACGAGCCCGCGATGCGCGAGCAGTACGTCGTCGAATATTACTCTCGGTGATTACATGCCGCTTGCTTCGAGCACAGGCCCATCTGAGCGCTCTCGGTGCTCGCCGTACTTTCGTACGGCTGCGCGCCTCACCCGCTCATCTGGACCTGCGGTCTTCGCAATCGTCATGTAATCACAACGACTGAATGCGGGCAGACCGCGGGGTGAAAACCGGAGCGTCCGGTGTCACCCGGGACGGTCGCGCTAACCCTGAAACGAAAAGGAACAGAGCACATGGTCAACGCAATGGTCAGCAGGAACTGGCGCGATCTCATCCGTCCGAAGGCGATTCAGATCGAGCAGGAGAGCGCGAACGAGTTTTACGGCAAGTTTACCTGCGAGCCGCTCGAGCGCGGTTACGGCATCACCGTCGGCAACTCGCTACGCCGCGTGCTCCTCTCGTCGCTTCAGGGCGCGGCGATCACCGCGGTCCGTCTCGACGGCGCGCTGCACGAGTTCACCAGCATCGACGACGTGGTCGAGGACGTCACCGACATCATCCTGAACCTCAAAGAGGTCGTGTTCCGCGCACAGTACCCGCGCCAGTACACGCTGCGCCTTCAGAAAGAAGGGCCGGGCCCGGTGCTCGCCGGCGACATCCAGCTCGTCGACGGCCTCGCCATTTTGAACCCGACGCACCAGGTGGCGACCCTCGACAAGAAGGGGCCGCTGTCGATGGAGCTCAGCGTCGGCGTCGGCCGCGGATACGTCTCGGCCGAGCGAAACAAGAGCCCGACGATGCCGCTCGGCACGATCCCCATCGACGCGCTCTTCTCGCCGATCCGCAAGGTGAACTACACCGTGCAGAACGCGCGCGTCGGTCAGATCACCGACTACGACAAGCTCGTGCTCGAGGTGTGGACCAACGGCGCCGTCGCGCCGTCCGACGCCGTCGCCTTCGCCGCGAAGATCCTGAAGGAGCAGCTCTCCATCTGGATCAATTTCGAGGAGACGGAGGAAGCGACGTACTCCGTGCCGGGCTCCGACGACGAGCCGCTCAACGAGAACCTCTTCCGCTCGGTCGACGAGCTCGAGCTCTCGGTACGCTCGGCGAATTGCCTGCAGAACGCGAACATCACGCTCATCGGCGAGCTGGTCCAGCGCACCGAGCAGGACATGCTCAAGACGAAGAATTTCGGCCGCAAGTCGCTGAAGGAGATCAAAGAGATCCTCTCGACGATGGGGCTTAGCCTCGGGCTCAAGCTCGACAACTGGCCGCAGATGCTCGAGCGCTGGAAGGCGCAGCAGGCCGCCGGCTGATTGAAGGCAGGGAACCATGCGACACCGCAAACAAGGCCGGCAGTTCGGCCGTAACACGAGCCACCGGCGCGCGATGTTCCGTGCGCTGACGGCGAACCTGGTCCTGCACGAGCGGATCGAGACGACCGACGCGAAGGCGAAGGAGCTCCGTCGCGTGGCCGAGCGCCTCCTCAGCCAGGCCATCCGCCTCGGCAACGTCGCGTTCACGCCCGGCGGCGAGCTCAGCCCCGCCGACAAGGCTCGGCGTCTCGCCGCGCAGCGGCAGGTCGGCCGTTTCTTGCAGCGGTTCGGCGTCACCACGGACGGCGACGAGAGCCGCAAGATCGACCTCGTCGAGAAGGTCTTCGTCGATCTCGCGAAGCGCTTCCAGGGGCGTCCCGGCGGTTACACTCGCATCATCAAGCTCGGTCCCCGTCGCGGCGACAACGCCCCGATGTGCGTGATCGAATTCGTCCAGTAACCGGACGACCGGTGTCGTCGAGGCAGCCGGCGCCGCTCGTCGCGCTCGGCCTGCTCACGCTGGGGGAGCTCGGTCTCCTCCAGCGAATCCTGTTCGCGGACCCGCGAGAGTACGGCTTCGTGCTGGAGTCGGTGCGCGGCGTCCTCGCGGGCACGCCGGTGTCGAAGAGCTGGGCGCATCGCTTGCTGGCGCCGGCCTTGGTGCGCGCGCTCGAGCCGCTCGCCGGCGGCCCCCTCGGTGCGCTGCGCGCCTTCACCTTCGGCACGGTGACCGCCGCGAACGTCCTGCTCTTCGTCCTGCTCCGGAAGAGCGGCGTGGACGCCTGGCGTTCGCTCGCCGTCTGCGCGGCGTACGTCGTCGCGCGTCTGTTGCTCACGTACAGGCTCGAATACCCGTGGGACGAAGTCGACGCGATCCTCTTTCTGCTCTTTGCTCACTCCGTCGTGCGGGGCCGCTCGCTGGTTCCAGGTGCGCTGCTGCTGGTGGGGCTCTTCAATCACGAGACAGCGTTGCTCTTCCCGCTCTGGTACATGCTCGTCCCCCTCGAGCGGCCGAGGCCCGACACGGCGCCGCGGGAGCTCGCGCTCGGTTCGGCGGCGCTGGTCGCCGGCGGCGCCGTGATCGCGCTGCTTCGCGGCGCGCGCTACGTCGGCAGGCCGAAGCTCTCCGGGCAGGTCTTCGAAGCGGCCACTCCAGTGGTCGAAAATCACCTGCACGTGAGCCACAACCTGCACCAGCTGGTGTACGCCGATTGGACGCACGCCCGGCGGTTCATCGGCACGACGTTCTTCGTCGCGCTGGTCGCCCTGGTCACGCTGATCTTCCGCTCGAAGGACGTCCGCGCGGCGGTGTGGAGCCTCGCGTTCCTGTCGACGGTCGTCGCCTTCGGTTACGTCAACGAGACGCGTCATTACCTTCCGCTACTCTCTTTCTGGGCGGTGTACTGGGCGGCGCGGAAATATGCGGCGGTGGAGCATTCGTCGCTGCCGGCGTGACCGGGAACGGGCGCGCGGCGTTTCGAGAAGATGTGACGGCTGCCGCCCAGATGCGCTAAAAACGACTCATGCGCGCTTGGGTCGCGTCATTCTTGCCCCTCGTGGTGCTCGCGGCGGCGTTCAGCTGCTCCAACGACCAGGGCAGCTCGCAGAGGGACGCGGGTCCGGCGCACGCAGACGCTGGAGCGTCGCACACCGGCGGCGGCGCGCACTCCGACGGCAGCCCCGGCGCGGTGAGCTCGAGCGGTGGCACGAAGTCCGGTTTCGGCGGCCACGACGCATCGATCGGCGACGAGTCCAAGGACGGCGCCGAAGGGAGCGCCGGCGAGGCGTCGTCTTCGGACGAGGGCGGCAAGGACGCCTCTTCGGAGGTGCCGGAAGCCGGCACGCCCGTACGCGGCGTCATCCAAGGAACCCCCTTCGAGGGCGTGGACGACTATTCCATCGTCACCAACCTGGATGGAGTGAGCTACTTGCGGGTCGAGATCGCGCCGTACGCCGACGCTTGTGGAACGCAGCTGTCCATCCTGCGGACAGGGACGTTCCACAAGAGCTCGCGAGGTTTGTACCTTGCGGTGTCCGTCCCCGGCTCCAGCGTCCCGCCCGGCGCCTATCACGTGAACGCGACGATCATCCTGGATCCGTCGAGGTTCCAGACCATGGTCTGGGGAGGGTACGCTCACAACGACGATCAGTGCGCGGAGCAGTACCTCGATTCACTGTCCGGAACGGTTTTGATCCGTGAGGTGACGGATCAGCATGTCACCGGCGCGTTCGACATCAAGTTCTACGACGGACAACACGTGAGCGGCGCTTTCGACGCCGCTCGCTGCGATCAGCTGCTGAACCCCGGTCACTCGGATTCGGGTACGCCGGGTTGCTTCCCCTGATCGGGGCCGGGCTCCGCCGCCTCGGTTTGTGGCTCCGGCGTGGGGCTGCTCGCGGCGACGCGCTCCGTCTCCCTCGGCCGGCGCAGCAGAATGACGGCGATCGCTCCGAGCGCCAGCACGCCGATCACGCCCGCGGCTTCGTAGCGGCGGGCTCTCGAGCTCGCGTCGAGCTCGCCGCGGCTCATCCGATCCAGCAGGCTGCGCGCTCGCGCGTTGCTCGGATCCAGCTCAAGCGCGTTCCTCGCGAGCGACTGATCGGCGACGTGGCGCTTCATCAAGTCTTCCGCGCGGAGAAAAAGGCGCAGGCTCTGCGCTCGCTTCTTCGGCGCGTCGTCCTCGGAGAGGCGTTCGACCCGAAATAGAGCGCGCGTCGCGAGCTCCGGCGCGTCGTCGAGGTGCTCTTCGGCGTAAGCGGCGTAGCCCGGCGCCATTTCGCCGGCGCGGGCGAAGACGGGGCTCTGCGACAGGACCTCGTCGAACAGCGCCGCCATGTCGTCGAGCTTGCCGGCCTGGTACGCGGCGAGCCCCTTTTCGAAATCGCGCTCGACGACCGACAGCCGCGAGCGGTCGTACTCGGCGAAGAGCTCGCGCGCCGTGCGATCCCACGACCACTCGCGCGACGGCTTCTTGCCGACGACGCTCTCGTAGGTGTCGCGAAGCTGCCAGTTGGCCACCTCGCCCATCAGCACGACGGCCTGCCGCGCCGCTTCCCGGATCTGCATGCGCTCGCTGTTCGCGAAGGAGATGACCAGGCGCGCGGCGTCGGGATCCCGCGTGCGGCCGTAGGCGCGCAGCACGTCGGCGAGCACCTCGGGGTCGTTGGTGCGCACGGCTTCGCCGGGGATCGCCTTGCCGAGCGCGTCGAGCTGGCGCTCCGCCCAGTGCGCGATTTTCGGCGCAGGGTGCCGCGTCGCTTCGACCAGCGCGGCGACGGCGCGCTCCCCCATTTTCTCGAGCGAGAGCTGGGTGTCGACGCGCAAGAACTCCCCGAAGCGCGCATAGACGCCGATGAGCTCGCGCGCGGCCGGCGTGGTCCCGACGTGCCGCAACATGCGGCTCATGCCCACGACCTGGACGAGATCGCGAAACGTCTTCGAGTCGGGCTTCGCGTGCGCCTCGAGCATCTCCAGATAGTCCGGCGGCGGCCCCTTCTTCTCTTCGTGCGCCTTGTCGCGGATCTGGCCGAGCAGCTCCTTCATCGCGACGTGATCGCTCGACTCGGCGATGCTGCCGAGGCGTCGGTGGATCGCCGGCAGGCGATCGCGCTCCACCTCCAACACCTCCGCAGCCGCCGTTTCGCGTTCACCCGCGTCGCGCGACACGAGGCGCCCGAGGAGCGCGTCGAGCGCCTCGAGCGACGCGTTCGACGGCGGCGGTATCTCGAGCGACGGCGGCTTGGGCAGCGGGCTCAACTCGTCGTGCGGGGACGCTGCGGCGGTCGCCGTCAACAACGCGGCCGCCGCAGCGCAGATCCACACGGCGGCCGCGCCGCGCCGGCGGCGCTTCTGCGGATTGCAGCGCATCAATCCACGATGCGAAAATCCGGGAAATCTCCCGTGAAGCTGCGCCAGCGCGTGTCGACGCGATCGACTCGTGCCGCGCCCGGTCCTTTTTGCGCCCAGCCGTAGAGCTCGCGTATCGATTCTTCTTCGCCTTCCGCGAGGATCTCGACACAGCCGTCGCCTCGATTCTTGACCCAACCGCCGAGCCCGAGGCGCTTCGCCTCGCGCTGCGTGGAAGCGCGGAAGTAGACGCCTTGGACGCGGCCCCGGATGATCAGCTGCAGCTGCTTCAAGGCCATTGGCTCCTAGTACTACAAGGTATGCCTGCGCGGCTCCCGCAAGCCCTCTTTTGTCCTGAAAAAGGCGGAAAGCGTCGCATTTTGGGCCTCATCGGAGGGGGCCTTGCGGTGCGGCGCCGGTCCCCGGCGTGCTGCACTTGGCCGGCGGCCGCCGCTCAGGGCTCTTTCGTGGATCCAGAAGGCCGTCCATGGTTCGATCCCGGCCGTGGCGCGCCGCGGTGCCGATTCGGCCGACAGCAGTGAGCTCCTCGAGCTGCGGCACGCGCTCGCCCGCGAGGAGCGCATCGCCCGCGCGCTCCGCGAAGTCGGAAACGCCCTGGGGACGACCCTCGAGATCGACGACCTGCTCGAGCTCATCCTGGGACGACTCACGGACCTGTTGGAGGCGGATCGTTCCACCCTGTATTTGCTGGACGAGTCGGCGGGTGAGCTCGTCAGCCGCATCGTCGTTGGGCAGGAGGTCCGTTCCATCCGCTTGAAGGTCGGCCACGGCATCGCCGGCACCGTGGCAAAAACCGGCAAGCCCATCCGAATCCGGGACGCTTACAAGGATCCGCGGTTCGAGCAGGAGTGGGATCTGCTCACCGGGTTCCGCACGACGAGCATGCTCGCGGCGCCGCTCAAGAACCATCTGGGTCGCACCATCGGCGTCATCCAGGTCTTGAACAAGCGGACGGCCGACGAGTTCACGTTCGAGGACGAAGCGATCCTCTCCGCGCTGTCCACGCAGGCGGCCGTCGCCATCGACAACTCGCGCCTGTTTCTGTCGCTGACGCAGAAGAACAGGCAGCTCCTCGAGACCAAGGTTCAGCTCGAACATCGAGTGAAGGATCTGGAGATCCTCTTCGAGCTCGAGCGTTCGACGGCGCGGGCCGCGTCCGTCGAAGAGCTGTGCACGGCCGCGTTGCTCGCCGCCGCGAAGGCGACCGAGGCGCGCGGCGCGTCGATCCTGCTCGCCGAGGACGGGAGCGGCGACCTGGTGCAGTACGTGTGCGACGCGGAGGCTCCCGGCAAATTGGATCGCTTCGGGATCAAGAGCGGCGAGGGCTTTCTGGCGCACGCGATGGTGCAGGGGACGCCGCTCCGCGTCGCGACCGCCGCGCGGAGGCCGGAGTACAATCCGCGCGTCGAGGGCCGTTTTCCGTTTCCGGTCGAGTCGGTCGCGGCGCTCGCGCTCGAGGGCGACGGCGCGCCGCTCGGCGCGCTGGGCGTCTTCACGAAGCGCGGCGGGAGGGCGTTCAGCGATCAGGACGCTTCGCTGCTCGCGCTGGTGACCGCGAACGTCTCCACGGCGGTGCGCTTGTTCAACGCCAGCGCGGCGCGCGAAAGGAGCGAACGGCTCACGTCCATCGGGCGGCTCCTCTCTCAGGTCATCCACGATTTCAAGACGCCGATGACCGTCATCAGCGGCTACGTACAGCTCTTGTCGGGGCTCGACGACGCCAAGCAGCGCGAGGAGTACGCGCGGCAGATCTTGAAGCAGTTCGACGTGCTCACGGCGATGCAGCGCGAGGTCTTGGAGTTCGCGCGCGGTGAACGCAAGGTCTTCGTGCGGCGCGTGTACCTGAACAAGTTCTTCAACGAGATCCGTCAGCAGCTCGGTCACGAGATCGACGGGCGCGCCATCGAGCTCGAGATCGACGTCGATCCGAAGCTCGTGGCCAGGTTCGACGAAGCCAAGATGGCGCGCGCCATCCACAACCTGGCGCGCAACGCGGTGGAGGCGATGGCCGACCGCGGCGGGCGCCTCACGCTGCGGGCCGGGATGGTGGGGCCGGATCTGGTCATGTCGGTGTCCGATACGGGCCCCGGCGTCCCGAAGGAGATAGAGGGACGCCTCTTCCAATCCTTCGTGACGGCCGGCAAGGAAGGCGGCACCGGGCTCGGCCTGGCCATCGTCAAGAAGATCGCCGAGGAGCACGGCGGTTCGGTGTCCGTCCATTCAAGCGACCAGGGCGCGACCTTCGAAATGCGGATCCCCCAGCCCGCGGCCGTCTCCGAGGTGACGCCGCTGCCGGAGCGCATGGAGAAGACCGACGGCGATGGCGCCCCGCGGGCCCCCGTGAAGACGAAAGGGAGCAAGCGCCGGCGCTCGGTTCGAAAGAGCCCGGTCCCCAAGAGCCCGCAATGAGCGACGCGAAGGTCGTGCGGCGGAAGCGAACGGTCGCGACCCGCGTGCTCCTTTCGTACGCGCTCGTCACGCTGGCGTTTTCGATGGTCGTCGGCTGGGCCGTCGTGGCCCTGCGAAACGCCTCGCACGAAGCCCAGATGATCCGAACCGGCTACCTGCCGCTCGCGCTGGCGGTGCACGACGCGGTCGCGAGCCAGGACGTCTGGAATACCCAGCTGAACCACGTCACCACCGCGAAGAACCCGGCCGACGAGCGCGTCTTCTTCGACATGACGCTGCGCGGGGGCCGGCCGCAGACGTTCGGCAGCCTCCGCGCGGCGCTGCAGGGGGCCTTCGCGTTCAACGACGCACACGTGCGCGGAAAGGGCGCGGAGCTCTCCCTCGAAGCGACGCAGATCGAAGACTTCCTCGGCGCCGATCGCGAGCTCGTCCCGCAGCTCTTCGAGGCGCTGAATTCGCGCGACGAAGAGCGCGCCGAGCAGCTCCGGCAACAGCTGGTGACGCGGGGGCATCAGGCGAAGAAGCGGCTCAGCGTGCTCGAGCAGGACGTGCAAAACCTCGTCGATACGCTGATCTCGGAGGCGCACGATCGGGAGCATCAGGCGATGTGGTTCCTCGTCGCGCTGGCGACCTTCACCGCCATCGTGGGCGTCCTCATGGCGCTCTACGCGCGCCGCGTGCTTTCGCCCCTGAGCGCGGTCACCGCGCGCGCCGGCGCCGTCGCGGCGGGCGATCTGACGCCGCACCCCGTCGTCGCGTCGAACGACGAAATCGGCGAGCTCGCGGCGACGTTCGAGAACATGGTCGCGGCCATCGCGCGCGCGAACGCCGAGCTCCTCGCCGCGGAACGCCTCGCCACGATCGGCAAGATGGCGGCGCACGTCACCCACGAGATAAGAAATCCGTTGTCGTCGCTCGCGCTGAACGTCGAGCTCCTGGAAGAAGAGCTGGCGGACAACGCCGAGGCGCGCGCGCTCCTCCGCGCCGTGAAGAACGAGGTCGAGCGCCTGACGGCGCTGAGCGAGCGCTACCTCTCCGTCGCGCGGAAGCGCCCGCTGCACGTCGAAACGGAGGACATCGGACAGGTGTGCCGCGACGCGCTCGACTTCATGAGGGCAGATCTATTACGACAGAAGATCTCCGTATCGCTCCAGATCGATCCGGATCTGCCCGCCGTCAGCGTGGACGAAGGTCAGATCCGTCAGGCGCTGTACAACCTGCTGCGCAACGCGCGCGAAGCCATGCCGTCGGGTGGACGCATCGTCCTCGGGGCGCGGAAACACGGCGATGGCGTGGAGATCACCGTCGACGACGAGGGCGGCGGGATCGACGAGGAGACGCGCCAGCGCCTCTTCGAACCTTTCTTCACCACGAAGGGCCACGGCACCGGTCTCGGCCTGGTCATCACCCGCGAGATCGTCGAGGCGCACGGCGGCCACATCGGTTGCGAACCTCGCCCCGAAGGCGGCACGCGGTTCTCCATCGAGCTTCCCCCCGCGGCGCCCGCGGAAGATCCCGTCAGGGCGAAGGTCGAGCGAACGGGGTAGCATCGCGCGGCCATGTGGCTCGTGACCGGCGTGAGCGGACAGCTCGGAAGCGTCCTCTTGAAGCAGCTGATCGACGCGCGCTTGCCTGCGTTCGGCGTCGCGTCGCCCAGGGGACCGCTTCCGAGCTTCGGAGACACGGAACGCGTCGAGCTCACGGATGACGGCGCGCTCGAAGCAATCGTCGCGCGCTTGCGACCGCGCTTCATCGTACACGCCGCGGCCGTCGCGGCCGTCGCGACGGCGCACGCCGACCCGGACCGCGCAAGACGCGTGAACGTCGACGCCACCTCGGTTCTGTGCCGGGCAGGCGCGCGCAGCGGCGCGCGCGTCGTCTACGTCTCGACGGACATGGTATTCGACGGCGAGAACGCGCCGTACGACGAGGACGCGACGCCGTCGCCTCTTTCCGACTACGGCCGCTCCAAGCTCCTGGGGGAGCGAGCGGCGCTGGCCGAGGGCGCACTCGTCGCGCGACTCCCGCTGATGTACGGCCTGCCCGCGGTGGAGCGAAACACGACGTTCGTCGAACAAGTGAAGCTGCTGCGGCAACGCAAACCGCTCAGGCTCTTCCACGACGAGTTCCGCTCGCCCTTGTGGCTCGAGGACGCGGCGTCGTCGCTCGTCCGAGTGGCGCAGAGCGATCTCTCCGGCAGGCTCCACGTCGGCGGGCCGGAGCGGCTCTCGAGGCTCGAGATGGGCGAGCTGCTCGTGGGCGCTCTCGGCGTACCAAGACCCGACATCGAGAGCGTCGGTCGAAACGACGTCGCGTCATCCGAACCGCGCGCGCGCGACCTGAGCTTGAGCTCCAAGCGGTACGCGGAAGCTTTCGGAGTCGCGCCCGGCCGAACGATGCGCGAAGCGCTCGAAGCCGTTCGTGACGCGCTTCGCTGGAGCGACGTGCAGTCGCTCGGAACACCTTAGATGTAGCGCGGCGAGACCGAGGGCCAGCGCGAGATCTACAAGATGTCCGCGTGCGCGCCGAGCTGGAAGCTCAGCACGCCGTACTCGCCGCCTTCGTCGAGCGGCGTGAGCGCGTTGCCGGATTTGCTGTGACCGGACCAGGTCGCGGTGTCGAAGCTGCCGCCGCCGAGCACGATCATCGGGGACAGCGACAACCAGCGGCAGACGCGGACGTCGACGCCGAGCCCGATGTGAGCATCGAGCCAGCCGTCCGTCAGGCTGAGCTTCGTGCCGTCGTTCCAGTAAGCGGTAAATTGGCGATAGCCGAGCCCGATCTCCATCAAGAAGCCGATGCCGGTCGGATCCGTCGAGAAGCGCACGCCGACGCCGTACATGTTCGTCGCGCCCCACTCCTGCCCCCCGAACGCCTTGTCGTCGAGATCGCCCTGGCCGAGCGCCCCGTGCTCCCACATCGCGAACACGTTGTAATGCCGCGCGAGGCGCGCCCCGACGTCGATCTGGAACATCGGTCCCGTCGAGGCATAGTCGTGGAACGTGCGCTGCCGGTAAAAGCCGTTGAAGCCGTCCGTCCACAGCGAGCCGAACGGGATCATCACGCCGGCGCGCACTCCGAGCCAGAGCGCGGTCCGCGGCGGCGCTTGGTGCGGCGGTCGCGGCGGAGGCGGCGGCTCGAAGACGTACATCGGCGCTTGCGGCTCGTAGAGGGGACTCTGTTGCTCGGGCGCGGCTTCGTCGCGCGGCTCGACGTAGTAGAGCGGCGGCGCGTTCGTGGCTGCCGGTGCCGGTGGGGCTGCGCCGGGCGCGGGCGCAGCGTCGCTCGCCGGCGTATTTTCCGGCGGCGTCGTGGCCGTCGCCGGCGCCGCAGGCGCTTCGTCGCGCGGGCTCGGTGAAGGGGATGCCGGTGCGGCGCTGGGGGCGCCCGCCTGAGCGAACGCCGCGCGCACGAGCGTCGTGAGAAGCAAGCCGGATGCGATGCCGAGAGACCGCATGTGCGTGAGGCTAGCACTGCCGCGAACGCACAAGTTTGGAACGACTGATCAGTTCGGGCTCGCGCTTGCCCACGATTCCTCAGTGTTCACGCGGCGCCACCGCCGCATTGACCCCCCAACGCGATGCATGGTAAGTGAGCGCCGCCTTTTTTACAGTATCGGTGAATAACGGCTGGAAAGGGATAGGAAAGTACTCGACGGTCGGCCTCGACCTAGCTCTCAGCATCCTCGTCGGTCTCTTCGGCGGTCGCTACTTGGATCGAAAGCTCGGAACGGGTCACTGGCTGACAGTCATTGGCCTCGCCTTCGGTATCGCGGCAGGCGTACGCAGCGTGTGGCGTGCGCTGCAATCTGCGAATCGCGAAGCCGAAGAACAAGAGCGACAGGAACGACGTGCCCGAAGCAAGTTTCATGAAGACGACGAAGAGCGCTGAGCGAGACCCGAGCCTGAGCGCGGCCTACGTTTGCGTCGCCGCGAGCGGCGTCCTGCTCTTGATCGGCGCTGCTGTTTGTTTCGGTTCGCGCGCTTCGGCTGGCGTCGCCCTCGGCGTCGTGCTCGCGGTGTGCAATCTGTGGGTGCTCGAGCGCGTCGTGCGCGTTTATCTCGAAGCCGAGCGCGGTCGCTGGGCAGCGATGGCACTGGTCAAATCTACCGCCTTGTTCGCGACCGTAGGGTTGCTAGTCAAGACCGGCGCAATCGACGTCCTGCCACTCGTCGCGGGTTTCGGTGCGCTGCCCGTCGGCGTCGTGCTCGCCGGGCTCTGGCCCGTCGCGCGTCCGCGTGAGGAGCGCTCCTGAGATGCCCGAGCATACGAGTTTTCTGACACACCTGCTGCTCGCTCACATACGAGACACGCTCTCGCAGAATGCGCAAGCGCTGGGCGAGACGTTCGTCGGGCATCACGCCGTGACCTGGCACAACTTCGAGCCGATCGCGTCGTCGTTGATGGTCGCGCTCATCCTCGTTCTGGTCGGGCTCTTCGTGCGCTCGAGCCTCGGCAAGGTCGACGCGGCGGTGGTGCCCGACGAGAGCTTGACGCTCCGCACCTTCACCGAGGTGTTCCTCGACTACTTCTACACGCTGGCGAAGGACGTGATGGACGCGAAGCGGGCGAAGAAATACTTCCCGCTCATCGCGACCGCGGCCTGCTTCGTCTTCTGCGCCAACGTCATGGCGCTGCTCCCCGGGTTTCCCGTACCGACGACGAGCCTCAGCATCACGCTCGGCTCGGCGCTCGTCGTCTTCATCCTGTTCAACCTGTACGGTTTGAAGGAGAACGGGTTCGGATACATCAAACATTTGGCCGGGCCGGTGTGGTATCTCGCGCCGCTCGTGTTCCCGATCGAGCTCATCTCGCTCTGCGTGCGCCCCATCACGCTCGGGTTGCGGCTCATGCTGAACATGTCCGTCGATCACCTGCTGCTCGCCATCTTCATGGGGTTTTTGACGCTGTTCGTCCCCATTCCCATCCTCGTCCTCGAGGTCGTCGTGGTCCTCGTGCAGACGCTGGTCTTCACGCTGCTGACTTGCATTTACATCGGGCTCGCCACGGAGCACGAAGAGCACCATTGATTTAGCGGCTAGCTCGCCTATCGAATCGCCGCTCGGTTTCAAGTAAGGAGACAAGAATGCTCGACAAGAAGAAGCTGGCCGTCGTCGTCAGCTCGGTGACTGCACTACTCTTCTCTTCCACCGCTTTCGCGGACGACGGAGGAGGCGGAGCCAACGCGTTCAACGTGCAGGCTGCCGCAGCTCTCGGCGCGGGCCTCGCCATCGCCCTCGCGGCGCTCGGCGGCGCTCTCGGCCAGGGCCGCGCTGCCGCCGCGGCGCTCGAAGGCATCAGCCGCAACCCCGGCGCGGCGCCTCGCATCCAGACCCCGATGATTCTCGGTCTGGCGCTCATCGAGTCGCTCGTCCTCTTCGCGTTCGCGGTCTCGTTCTTGCTGTACAGCAAGATCCCGTGAATCGAGGGCAGAGGGATTGAACAGGAAGGAGGGAAGGTCGGAAGGGGATTTTGTTGGGGATTCTTCCAACCTAAAACCTTCCTGATCTTCCGTCTTCCTGTAGATCTCTCTCCAAAATCCCAGAGGATTGAACAGGAAGAGGGAAGGTCGGAAGGGGGTTTATTGGGGATCTTCCAACCTAAAACCTCCCGATCTTCCGTCTTCCTGTAGATCTCTCTCCTTGCAGCGGGCTTATGGACGCTGCCCGGCGCGCCAGCCTTTGATGGCGTCGCGGACGGTGTGGCCGAAGAGCCAGATGCCGGCGAGGGCGAAGAGCGCGGCGGTGATGTAGGGTTGCTTCAGCGAGAGCGAATACGTTCCGGAAACGATCAGCGCGCTGGCGACGAGGCCGGAGTAGATGCGCCGCCCGAGTCGATCCGTGGCGCCGTCGCCGGACGCATCGCTGGTCCGCACCGTGAGCCGCCCGAAGCGTAAATCGTCGAGCACGTCGCGGATCTGCTCGGGCAGGTGTTGCGTCGCGCCGCTCAAGCGTTCGAGACGCCGCAGGAGCTCGTTCCCGAGCCGCTCCGGCGAGTAGCGCTTCTTCACCAGCTCGACGAAGAACGGCTTTGCCTCCTCCAGCACGTCGAGCTCGGGGTCGATGGCTTTTCCGGTCCCCTCGGTGGTCATCAGCGCCTTGCCGACGAGCAGGAAATCCGTGGGGATCTCGACGCCGAACTTCATCGCGCCCTGGGCGATGTCGCGCGTGAGGGACGGCAGATCGATGTCCTTCAGCTGCTTGCCGAGATACTTCTCGGCGAGCATCGACACTTCGGCGCGGTAGGCGTTCATGTCGATCTTCTTCGTCGGCGTCCCGATCGCGTAGAGGACGTCGGCGATGGCGTCGGTGTCGCGGCGGACGGCGGCGATCATCAGATCCACCGCGAGGTCGCGCAGGCGAGGGCTCAGCCGGCCGACCATGCCCAAATCGACCATGGCAATGGTCGGATCTTCCGGCGGCCCGAGCACGAGCACGTTGCCCGGGTGCGGGTCGGCGTGGAAGAAGCCGTCTTCGAACACCTGCTTGACCAGGATATCCATGGCCAGCCGGGCCAAGCGCTTGCCCGAGTGACCCGCAGCGACGGCGTCGAACACCTTCTTGCCGTCGAGGTACTCCAGCGTGATCACGTGCTTGCTCGTCGCCTGCCGGTACACCGCGGGGAACTTCACGTTCTTGTACCCCGCGAAGTTCTGCGCGAAGCGGACCGCGTTCTCGGCCTCCGTCGCGAAATCGAGCTCGCTGGTAATGGCCCTGTCGAACTGGTGCACGAGGCCCGTCGGCGCGTAGATGCGGCTCTCGGGCACCGCGCGCTCCAGGAGCGTGGCGAAGGTGTGCAAGATGTCGAGGTCGCTCGAAATGGTCTCCCCGATGCCCGGCCGCTGCACCTTCACGACGACGTCCATCAGGCCGTCGTCGGTCTTGAGCTTGGCGCGATGCACCTGGGCGATGCTCGCGGCGGCGAGCGGTTTCTCGTCGAAGTCGACGTAGATCTCGTCGAGGGCGGCGCCGAGGGATCTCTCGACTTGCGCCTTGATCTCCGGGAACGGCACCGGGGGCACGGAGTCCTGCAGCTTGACGAGCTCGGTGATGAGCTCGGGGGGCAGCACGTCGGCGCGCGTCGACATGATCTGCCCGAGCTTCACGAAGGAGGGGCCGAGCTCCTCGAGAGCGAGCCGCAGGCGCGTGGCCCAAGATCGCTCCGGGCTCACGTTCTCGAGCTGTCCGCTGCGCTTCGGCCCGAAGCCCATGCGCCCGAGCACTTCGCCGAAGCCATGCCGCGCCAGCACGCCCGAGATATCCCGGACCCGCCCGATGTCGCGCGCCGCGTGAACGATGGAAACCACTTCAGCGCCGAGTATAGCCTCTATCTCACGCGCACCAGCGTACCGGGGTCGTATTCGGTGGGCAGTGCGGCTGTCCATCCGGCGGGAAGGCGCGGCGACGTCCAGTAGAAGAGCCTCTCGGCGTCGAGCGGGGTCAGGTTCACGCAGCCGTGACTTCGCACGTGTCCGAAGGAGGAGTGCCAGAACGCGCCGTGGAGCCCCGCGCCGTTCTTGAAGAAGAGGACCCAGGGAACGTCGAGCATCGCGTAGTAGCGCTGTGCATCGACGTCCTCGAGATTGTCCATGTCGCTCGTCAAAAGCTTCACCCAGATGCGGTGCACGCCGGCCGGGGTCGCCGTCGGCTCTCGTCCCTTGCCGGTCCCGGTGGACGCGAGCGTCGTGAAGACCGGCGTCTTGCCTTCGTAGGCGGTCACGACTTGGTTTTCGAGATCGACGTCGATCCAGCGCTCGCCGTCACGTGCTTCGGCCGGCGGCTCGGCGAGCCTTGGCACGCGCACGTCCGTCGCGTCGAGCCATTCGCCGTCGGCGACGCGGATCCATCTTCTGCCGTGCGCCTCGCGGCGCTCGAGTATCGCCACGACGTCGAAGCGAGCACGCGTTCGCGCTCTGATTCGCTTGCCGGGTTCGGAGTACGTCGCGGCAAAATCCGACACGACCCATCCGCGGTCCAGCGCGCCCCTGGGCTCGTAGCCCTGGAACGTGGAAGGACGAGCCGGACGAAGATCGGCCAGGGGCAACCAGAAGCCCTTCGTCGTCAATCCGAAGGCGTCGCCGGCGGGGCCCGTGCCCGTCGCGGAGATCGAGATGGCGTACCCGGGTTGCAGCTCCGCCACGGGCTTGTCCTGCCCTGCAGCCGCGAGCGCGGCGTAGCCGAGCGCGCCGTCGCTCCCGACGAAGTAATACGCGCGCGGCATTCCGTCGGCGTTCGCGGTGTGCGTCTCCGTCGCGCCGAGCGGCGGCTCCGACGAAATACGAACGACGTCACCGCACACCCACGCGCGCGCGCCGACCATGAGCCATTCCGTGCGGCACCCCGACGCCGCGACGGCGCCATAAATCGGCAAATGCGCGCCCAGCGCCGCCGCTCCGCGCCGCGCCGTATTCGGCGCCGGCGCGACGAACAACGGCTCGTCCGCGCGCAGAATCTCGGCGCTCCGGACATCCTCCGCCAGCGGCGTCCGTCCCTCCGCCACCCAGGGAGGCAACCCCTGCGCACTTACCAGGCTCGACGCAAAGACCGTGGCGAACAACGCCGACGCGACGCCGGTGCGACGCGGACACGTCCGTCGGCGGCGTATTACGAGGATTGAACAGGAAGAAGGGAAGGATTTGGGGTCGGTGCGGCTCTGGCAAAGCCGTGAAGCGGCTGCTTTCAACCCAAGAAACCTTCTAATCTTCCCTCTTCCTGTTCAATCCCTCTGCGGACTGCAAACGACCGGGCGCGCCGTTTCAGTGCAGCGCAAAGCGCAGTTCGTGATCGCAGACGCGGAACGTATCGCCGTCGTTGATCACCCGGCGTTGCACGCGCTGGCCGTTGTACTCGACGCCGTTCGTCGAGCCCATGTCGACGATGTAGTACTGGCCGTTCAAGAACTCGACCATCGCGTGCTGGCGCGAGACGTTCGGGTCTTTAATCGTCAGATCGCTCGACTGCTTGCCGCGTCCGATGATGAAGCGCTCCTTCGTCACCTGGAAACGCTCGCCCATGTAATAGATGTAAAGCTGAGACGGCCGGCCCGCGTTCACGAGCGGCGGCGGTGCGGCGCGTCCACCACCCCCAGTCGGGGGCGGCGGCGGGGGCGCGCGGCTCGCCATCCGTCCCGGCGGCGGCGGCGGCGGCCCGCGGCGTGGCTGCGCCGACGTCGTGGGAGGAGGAGGCGGCGGCGGTGGAAAGCCGCCCGCCGCGTTGCGCCCGGCGCCCGCGGGCGGCGGTGGCGGTCCGACGGAGGGACGCGCCGGCGGTAGCGGCGGCATGCCCGGCGGACCCGGAAGCGGAGGCGGTGCGCCCGCGGGAACCGCCTGGCCCGGCGGAATCGACATCGACGCCGCGGTTCCGTACCCGCGCTGACGCAGGTACTGCTTCATCGAATCGTTGATCAGATAGTCGATCGAGCACTCTAGCTCGCGCGCCATCTGTTCGAACTTCTCCCAGAGTGCGTCTCGGCACTGGAAGCTGCGTGCTGTTTTCTTGTTCGCGTCGGACATTCCGCGGGACCTGTTATGTCGGGAGAACGTCGCTCGTCAGCGACACGAGCCTATTTCCCCCCCGCGGGGTGCGCCGGGGCGGCCGGCGCGCGCTTCTCGAGGGCAGGTTTGATGCAGAATGAAACGAAGTCACCCACCGTCGTGACGTTCTTCTCGTCAGACTTGCCGCCCGCCTCCACGGTGCATTTCCACTCGCACTCCTTCGCGTTCGGCAGACACTCCGGCACTTTTTCGGGATCGGAACCATACTTGTCGACCTTGGCGAGATCCGCCTTGCTGCCGCCCTGGTAGTAGTAGCCGAGTGCGCTCAGACGCACTGAAACGGGGTACTTCGTGTCGGCGTACTTGTCGAGCGCCTCGACGGGGTCGACCTTCACCTTCTTCATGTCGCCGATGATCTGCCCGTATCGGAGCGGCTCGGTGATCGACATCCCCTTCGTCACGTGGCCGAGGTGCGACATGAACTCGTCGATCTGAGAGCTGTCGCTCATCTTCAGGATGAGTTCAGCCGATACCCAGCGGATCTTCCACTCTTTGCTGTCGAACATCGGATAAAGACGGTCGACGACGAGCTTGCGCGGCATCTCGCCGACGCGCCGCAGCGCGGCGTCCCGGACACTGTCAGGAGTATCTTCCGCCGAGGCGAGACTCAGGACGCGATCGACCTGGCTCTTGTTGTCCTTGTCGATCTGTCCTTCCAGCGCGATGAGCGCGGTCGCGCGCTTCTTTTCGCTCTGGCTCTTGTCGCCCGCGAAGTTCAGCAAATACTCGACGATCGGCGCCTGGCCGATCTTTTTCATGGAGCCGAAGATCCGGAGGAGCTCCTCTTCCTGGTACTGCTCGAGCTGCTTCTGGAACTGGTCCTTCGTCGGCTTCAGCTTCGAGGCGGCGTTCGCGGCTTCGAGCTTCGGAGCCTTGGCCTTCAGCCACTTGTCCGAGTTGACCTCTTGCGCCACCGCGACGAGGCGCTTGCTCGCTTCGAGCTTGGTGGGTTGATCGCCCAGGTCGGCGACGAGATCGCAGATGCGATCCGTCTTCGGCGCGTCCACCTGGATGAGCGCGGGCAGTCCGCGAACGCCTGGCGCGCCGAGCATCCGGAGCACCTGCTCCATGCCATACGCCTGTGACGAGTCGTCCATGCGGGCGTTGAAATCCGTCATCGCCCATTGAGTGAGCGCGGCCTTCAGCTTGTCCTGCAGCGACTTGTCCGTGACCAGCGGCCCGCTGTCGTTGGTGAGTAGCGCGTACGCCGCGTCCTTGTAAGGAACGGACGTGTCGACGCGCGCTTCCGGCGTGCCGCTCGGCGGCTTCGAGATTTCCGCTTCGAGCCTCGGCTCCATGCCGGCGACGATTTTGGAGCGCTCCGTTTCCGGCAGTTGATTCAACGCGTCGAGCAGGTTGTTGATCCCCACGCGAGTCCCGTTGCGGGGCTTCATGCTGACGAGGGTCATCGCCGACTCGACCCGCAGGTCCATCGGGTACTTGTCGTGTGTCAGGACAGCGACGAGCTTCCGCGGCCCTTGGGCGGTGTTCGCCCATCGATGAACGTCTTCGGTGGTGGTGCGGCAGCCGGAAATGCCGGCGCCGAGAGCGAGCGCGGCGAGCAGCGTCGTCGTGGACAGCAGGCGGCCGGCGCGCGAGCGGCACTTCATTGGAACCGTTCCCCGTGCAAAGTCACGACGTTGTCGCGTCGAGCCCTCGGGCAAGAGTGCCGAGGGAAGGCGATAATACGACCAGGGTCGATGCGCACTCAAGCTTGGTACATCGCGAGGTTGCCGGATCGGGGGGCCCCGAGTTCTTGTGTTTCCGGTTGGGGTACGTATATGTAGTACCAAGTAGGAGATGCGCGCACACTTATTTACTCCCCGGCGCCTCATTCGCCCCCTAGAGGAGGAGCAGGAGCCCGCGGAGTCCGTGGGAGCGTCCGCGGGCAAGCTGCGCGAAGCCTCGTCTCTCCTTCTTGTCGCGGGTTCGGCGTATCTGATTCTCGCGCTCGCCGGCGTTCGCATCGACCCGAACGATCCGTCGGTGCAGGGCGCCGATTGGGGCGGAGCGGTCGGGACCGCCATCGGCACGCTGCTCGCGCGCGGCTTCGGTTTCGCGGCGTGGTTCGTTCCGCTCGAGCTCGCGTTGGTGGCGCGTCCGCTCTTCCGTCCAGGTCGCATGCCGGTCACGTCGCTGCGCCTCGCGGGCGACCTGGTGCTCCTGATAGTCGGAGCGTCGCTCGTGCACATCGCGGCGCCGGACGCGCTCGCGTTCGGCGGCGGTGTCTCGGGCGGCAACGTCGGGCTCTTCTTCGGCGAGCTGATGCGCGCGCTCTTCTCCGCCATCGGTTCGTTCTTGGTCGGCGGCACGGCCGTGGGCCTCATCCTGATCGGGCGCAGTCAGCTGTCGTTCATCGCGTGGATCGATCGGCTCGCCCGCGCGTTCGCCTATTCGAAGGACAAGCTGCTCGCGGCCTTCGCGCGCCTGGGCACAGCGTGGCGCGAAGCGCGGCTCGTCCGCAAAGAGCGCGAAGACGAAGCGCGCGCGGCCCCGGTCCCGGCGATCGAAGCGAAGACGAAGGACGAAGCGATCCTCGCGAAGCTCGACGACGGTGACTCGGACTCGGAGTGGCTCCCGATAGAGAAGACCGGAGCGCCGCCCATCGCCCTCTCGCAGGCGCTTCGCGACGCGGTCACTCAGCGCAACGTCGCGCTGGCCGCCGCGGGCGTCGAGCCGCCCGCATCGACGGCTTCTTTGGGGCACAAGTCCGCGGCTCCGCCCGTCGCGGAGACGAAGAAGCGCGGCCGCAAGCGGGAAGAGAGCCTGTTCGCGCTGGAAGAGGACGAGCCGGCGGCGAAGCCGAGCGAGGACGCCGTCGCGAAGCCAGGCCGTGCGGCCGCGCCCAAGCCGGCGGAGAGCGCCCAGCTCGAACCGACCATCGTCGACACCAGCCCCGAGCGCGAGGTGAAGCGCGCGCAGCGGCGTCCGGAGCGGCGAGCGGGCGGCTTTCAGCTCCCTTCGACGGAGATGCTCTCGGCCGCGCTTCCCACCGTCAGCGAAGTCGACAAGCGCCGCGTCTTCGAGCTCAGCGAACGCCTCGAGCGCACGCTCCTCGACTATGGCGTCGTCGGCAAGGTCGTCGAGATCCATCCCGGTCCCACCGTGACGACCTACGAGGTCGCGCCCGAGGCCGGCACCAAGGTGAGCAAGATCGCGAGCCTCGTCGACGACCTCGCGCTCGGTCTGTCGCGCAAGGTGCGCATCGTCGCGCCCATTCCCGGCAAGAGCCGCATCGGTTTCGAGCTGCCCAACGACGAGCGGCAACCGGTCGGGCTGCGCGAGCTGGTGGAGGACAAGCGCTTCGATTCGCTCGCCGAGAAGTCGCCGCTGCCGGTCGTGCTCGGCCGCGATATCGTGGGCGCGCCGTTCTACGCGGACCTCGCGTCGATGCCGCACGTCATCGTCGCCGGTGCGACCGGCGCCGGCAAGAGCGTCGGGCTCAACGTGATGCTCACGAGCCTGCTCTTTCGTCGCACTCCGGACGAGCTTCGCCTGCTCATGATCGACCCGAAGGTCGTCGAGCTCGCGCCCTTCGACGGCATCCCGCACATGCTCTTGCCGGTCGTCACCGACATGAAGCAAGCGTCGAAGGCGCTCAAGTGGGCGGTCGACGAGATGGAGCGGCGCTACCAGCTCTTCGCCAACGCCGGCACGAAGAACATCGGCACCTACAACCGGTGGGTGAAGCGCATCGAGGACGGCGAGATCCCGCCGCCGGATCCGACGGACGTGCAAGCCATCGCCGCCGACGGTCAGGTCGTGAGCGTCCCGTCGGCGAAGGAAGGCGCGGACGGCGCGATCCTCCCCGGGAAGCTCCCGTTCATCGTCATCGTCGTCGACGAATTCGCGGATCTGATGATGCAGCAGGGCAAGGACGTCGAGACGGCGGTCGCGCGCCTCGCGCAGAAGGCGCGCGCGGCGGGCATGCACGTCGTGCTCGCGACGCAGCGGCCCAGCGTGGACGTCATCACCGGCATGATCAAGGCAAACTTCCCGACGCGCATCGCGTTCCGGGTCGCGCAGAAGGTCGACAGCCGCACCATCCTGGACGAGCAGGGCTCGGAGCTTCTCCTGGGGAAGGGCGACATGCTCGTCAAGATGAACGGCTCGAACGAGATGCGGCGCGTCCAGTGCCCCTTCGTCAGCGAAGAAGAGGTCGAGGCGCTGACGAATTTCCTGCGCTCGCAGGGAACGCCCACCTACCACGACGCCATCCTGCAGCGCTCGGACGACGACGATGACGCGCCGGCAGAGGAGGAGGCCGCCGCGGACCCGCGCTTCGACGAAGCCGTGCGTATCGTGGCCGAAACGAGGCGCTGCTCGACGTCGTGGCTTCAGCGCAAGATGACGATCGGGTATAACCGGGCGGCAAAGATCGTCGAGATGATGGAAAAGCTCGGCATGGTCGGGCCGCCGAACGGAGCACGGGACAGGGAAGTCTTGATCCAGCCGCATTAGCGGAATGGTAGAAATCCACTTCTGAATGCAAGGCGAGCCCGTCATCCCTCCGCCCGATGCCGACGACGATGACGACACGGCGTGGGCGCTGCAGACCGCCGCCGTGCAGTGGAACCGCGGGCAGCGGGCGGACGCGGTCGTGTGGTTGCGGCGCGCGGTGGACTCATCGATCGGCGCCGGGCGCGCCGAACGCACTCGGGAGCTGACTCGATTGGCGGCGAGCGTCGCCGACCGGCTGGTCGTCGAAGCGATGGCGGTGCCGGATTCGCAGGCGCCGCCGCAGCCCGAAGAAGACGCCGACGTCGACGACCTCCTCGCGCGTCCGTCGGCGACGCCGAAGTCGTCGCGCCCGCGTCCTTCGTTGCAGTCATTGGCCGATATCCCCGTGGAGTTCGACGACGACGCCGAGCTCATCGAGGACGAGTTCGAGGACGATCTCGCGGATGAGGACGTCGACGACGACGACCGCGCGCCGACCTTGCCGCCGCGATCGCCGTCGCAGGCCGCGCAGCCCCGCCACGAGCTATCGAGTCGCGACTACGAAGACGTGAGCGAGTCGTACGAAGACGTCGACTCCGTCTACGAAGAAGGCTCGACGCTCTCCGGACATGGCGAGCAAGGCGAACCCCAATACGACGAGCACTTCGAAGAAGACGACGACACCGCGGCCATCGTGGACGCCTCCGAGCTCCTGAGCGAACGCCCCCCGAGTCCTTCCACCCCCCCCGGCGCTCGCGGCACGTCTTCGAAGCGACCCTCGACGATGAGCGCGCCGCCCAAGCCTGGCCACTTGAGTGGTCGCTTCGCGGACAAGTCCAAGGTGGGGAAGGACACCTTTCCAGGTGGCTTCGTCGCGAACCCGCCGGTGGTCCCCGTACCCGCGCGCGGGAGCGATCGCGCGTCGGCGCCGAGCGGACGCCCACCAGCGTCGAGCGCGCCGCCGGCGTCGAGCGGACGCGGGTCCGCATCGAGCGCGCCACCCGTGTCGAGCGGACGTCCGCCGGCGTCGAGTGGACGGGGGTCCGCCTCGAGCGCGCCGCCGGTGTCGAGCGGACGTCCGCCGGCGTCGAGTGGACGGGGGCGCACGTCGAGCGCGCCGCCCGTATCGAGCGGACGTCCGCCGGCGTCGAGTGGAGGGGGGGCCGCATCGAGCGCGCCGCCCGTGTCGTCCGGCCGCGCGCCGACGTCGAGTGCGCCGCCGCCGTCGAGCCCGGCGCCGAGCGATCGCCCCGGCAGCGATCGGCCCATGGAGCCGATCGTCACGGCCGAGGAACTGTTCCGGCAAAAGGCGCTCGAGAATACGACGAAGAGCGACCGTCCCCTCACCGAGGCGAAGGCGGAAGCCCCATCCGCGCCCCCGCTGTCACAGCCGTTGGTCGACGACGTGTCGCTCGAAACCGTCCGTGGTTTCGAAGATCTTCCCGAGACTGCGCAGCTCGTGCTCGCGAAGACGGCGACGCTCACGATGCTGTCGACGGAAGAGGAAGTCGGTGCTTTCGGCGCCGCGTTGGTGACGCGCGGCCGCGTCGGGATCATGCCGGCCATCGCCGACGTCGCGTCGAGCGTCGCGAAGCCCGGCGACGTCGTCTTCACCCGCGGCACACTGAGCGACGGCGTCTCGCTGCGCGTCGTCGCGCTCGAAAATCAGACCACGGTCGCGTCGTGGAGCGAGGTCGTGCTGCAGGCGGCGATGGCCGATTGTCCCTGGGTCGCCGACGAGCTCCGCCTCGTCGCCGATCGCTTCCAGGCGCAAGCCGGGGCGGTGCTGGGCCCCATCGGCGAGCGCTTCGACGACGCGCTGCGCGAGCTCGTGCTGTCGCGCCTCGACGTGAAAGCGTACGCGGCGGGCGAAGTCATCGTCGAGGAAGGCAAGCCTGTGCCGGGTCTTCACGTTGTCGGAGGCGGCCGCGTCGAGATCGCATCCGCAACCGGCGCTTCGTCGGACGCGGGCCCCGGAGACTTCCTCTTCGCGGCTCAGGTGCTCGGCGGCGGCCGCGCTCACGCGACCGCGCGCGCCGGAAAGGGCGGCGCGCTCATCCTCTTCACGCCGCGCTCCGTCGCGCACGAGCTCTTGCTGAGCGTCCCGCC
This sequence comes from Polyangiaceae bacterium, assembly GCA_035547195.1. Lineage (GTDB taxonomy): Bacteria > Myxococcota_A > Polyangia > Polyangiales > Polyangiaceae > DASZVB01. The sequence goes on along the minus strand of DASZVB010000110.1, from coordinate 26,820 downwards.
ACTGATCGAAGTTCTCGCGGGATAGCGACGAAAAACGCGCAACCACCCGGTGCGGCGACCGAGGGGACGTGGTGCTACCATGGCCCTCCATCGTCATGCAGGATGGTGTGTTCGAACCGCCCGAAGCGTCCGTTCTCGTTCAGCATCGCATCGCGGGCTTTTCGGAGAGCTGGACGATCGAGGACGTACCGGTGCCTGAAGGCGCGTGGCACGACCGAGCGCTCGACTTGCTCATGGCGCTGCTCGATCACTGGATTGCGCGCACCGGGCGAGACGCGGCCGCGTTTCGGAATCTGGCCGTTCGCGTCCGCCAAGATCGACCAAAGGTCGGATTCGACCCGGACGTGATGCTCGTCGAACCGGCGCCGCCGGGGGCGCACGAGCTCTCGAGTCTCCGTCTCTGGGAGCCGGGGCATGCAGCCCCAGCGCTCGTCGTCGAGGTGGTCAGCCCCGGACATCCTTACAAAGACTATTCGGATACACCGGACCGTTCTGCAGCCGTCGGCGTCCGCGAGCTCGTCCTGTTCGACCCGATGCTCGCCGGGCCGAAGGCGTTTGGCGGGCCTCACCTCCTGCAAGGCTGGCGTCGAACCGACGCGGGGAGGTTCGAGCGCGTCACGGCGGGCGAGCAGGCGTTTGCTTCCGAGGTGCTCGGGGGTTACTTCGTGCCGGTAGATGCGCGTTTGCTCCGTATTTCCAGCGACGAAGCCGGCGCTCGGCTCTGGCCGACCGCGGAAGAAGCCGAACGCGCCGAGAAGGAACGTGCGCTCGCTCGCGTTGCCGAGCTGGAGGCCGAGCTCGCCCGTCGCGGCTGAATGCGTCGCGCCCTCACAGAGATCCGGTCGCGGCTGCGCGGCCTTCGATGACGCTCCGATTCGCGCGATGATCGATCGTCCACACGAGCTGCTCGTTGCCTTGCGCCCCCGCGAACCGTAGCCCGAACCACTGCGCTTCGGGCGCGATGGTGTGCCGGCCGTCGGCGCGCGCCACCGGAAAACGCACGCGGTAGGCGCGCCGCCACGGCGTCGTGTACGGAAAGTAAGTGCGTTCGATGGCGCCCGGCTTCCGGATCGGCTCGATCTCGCTCGGCGCGGTTTCGTTGCCGCGATCGTCGATGAGCCGGATGATCCACGCCGCGTTCTCCGCGGTCAGGTCCGACCACTGATGACGCTCGGCGTACAGCGCGACGTAGAAGCTATGATACTTCTCCGTCTCGCTGAGCGAGCGCTCGAACAACGCCTTGCGCTGGTCGATGGTGAGGCGGTAGTCCTCCGCGTACCTCACCACGTACGCCCAGCGGAAATCCCAAGACTCGTATGTCGAGGTGACCGTCAACAGGTCGTCGAGCTCCGTCGGAACGAAGAGCTGCTCGGTGCGCGTCCATCGATCCAGAACGCGTTCGTAATCCGTGGCGACGTACTCGCGTGGCCCTTCCGCGAGACTCACCGCCGGCGCGCCGCACGCCGAGAGCAGCATCGAAGCGAAGAGCGCGCGGATCGAACGAGCGCAGCAATTGTTCCGCATCCGTGTAAGCCGCTGCACGAAAGCCATCCAGGACGGGAGTCTGCCGCGCCTTCGGCGGCCGCGGATCATTTTCCGCTATTTTCCGACGATCCCCTGCTCCCGAGCCTCGGCCATCGCGCGGTGTGTGGCCGCGTGCCCCGGGCGCGTCGCGCGGACCGTCCCGCGCGGAGGACCCCCGAACAGATAGAGATCGCCCACGAGATCCAGCAGCTTGTGCCGCGCGAACTCCTCCGGGCGCGCTTCCTTGCCCGGCGGTTCGACGGCGCCGTCGTCGTCGAGCACCATCACCGCAGTCGGATCGACGGCGCGGGCCCGCCCCGAACGACGGAGCGCTTCTCCATCCCTGCGGAACCCGAACGTCCTGGCCCACGCGACGTCACGCACGAACGCGTCGGCCGAGCCGCGCCAAGACGCCGCTTGCCGGCCGATCCGCGGCGCGTCGAAGCTGGCCTCGACGTCCAGCACGACCTCGTCTCCGGGCGTCAGTTCGTACGTCGATGCTCCGACGCGAATCACCCCTTCGCGCAGAACGCGCGACGCGGGCGCATCGCGTCGCGAGGCGAGCTCGGCGAGCGCGTTCGCGAACGCGAGCGCGCCGCCGTCGAGCAGCGGCAGCTCAGGTCCGTCCACTTCGATGGCCACACCAGAATGGATCGAGAGCCCCCCCAACGCCGCGAGGAAATGTTCGACCGTATCCACGTCGAACCCGATGCGCTCGCAGCGCACGCGCACCCCGTGGTCGCAGCGCACCACGCGCAGCTCGTCGATTCTCGCCTCGCCGAGCGCGGTGCGGAACACGACGGGCCCGTCCGAGCGCGTGAGACGTACCTCCGACGGCTGGCCGGTGTGCAGGCCGAGACCACGGAGGCACACCTCCCGAGGCGAAGACGTCACGTCGAGCTCGGCGCGCGTCAGCGCCGGAAATCGAACACCGTCACGACCGCGAGCAGCGTGATGAGCATCACCAGCCCGACGAAGTGGATCCCCGCTTCCACGCGGGCGTTCGCGCGCCGCCGAGTCACCGCTTCGTAGGCGAGGAACGCGAGGCGGCCGCCGTCGAGGGCCGGCAACGGCAGCAGGTTGAACCCGCCCAGGTACGCGCTCAGCATCCCGAAGAACTCCAGGTACTCGTCCATCCCGCGGGCCGCGGCTGCCCCGGCAATCTTCACGATCCCCACCGGTCCGGCGAGGTCCGGCTTCTCCTTACGTAGAATGATGCGGACCAGCCCCACCACGAGCCGGTCCACGACGATGGCCGGCGCGATCAGAGATTTCACCGTGGCGTCCTTCAGCGTCACCGGAACGCGCTCGGTCTTCGCCTGCACGTTGATGAACCCGCCGCTCTTGTCCGCCCGCGTCTGCGGCGTGATCTCCAGCGTCAGCTTCTGCGCCCCGCGCTCCACGTCGACGCGCAGGTGATCCCCCGGATGCGCCAGGACGACGCGCCGCATCTCGTCGAACGTCTTGATGGGCGCGCCGTCGATGGCGACGATCTTGTCGCCCGTCTTCATCTGCGCGGCGTCCGCGGCGCCCCCCTTCATCACGTCCACTACCGTCGAGTTCGACGCCACCACGTCTCCGCCGATCATCAAGCTCGCGAAGAACAGCACCGACGCGAACGTGTAATTCGCCAGCGGTCCCGCGAAGATGGTCGCGATGCGCGCCGTGAGCGACGCGTTCGCGTAGCTCGTCTTGTCGTCCGGGTCGACCTCTTCGAACGGATTCATCCCCGCCACCTGCACGTAAGCGAGGAAGGGAATCAGCGCGACCTGGTACACCGTCGAGCTCCCCCGCGGCTGGTGCCGGAACAGCACCGGCCCGAACCCGATACTGAACCGAAGCACGCGAATCCCGAAAGCCCGCGCCACGAAGTGGTGCCCCGCTTCGTGAATGACCATCAGAACCGCTAAACCAAGGACGGCGAGGACGATCGCGAAGAGGCTCATGGGGCGTCCCTTGACGTATAGCCCCGGGGGGTTGTTCCCGCCAACGGGGGGGGCGGAGAGAAAGGATTTCCAGCTAGTTTGCCGATCGGATAGGAAAGTTGGCCGCCTGATTTTGCAGAAGAATCACGAAGGGGTGCCCACCACGTTCGGAACCTGTGCGGCTTTTGCGACCATCGGTCGTTCTGACGGCGGGGACGACCGTCCGGATTCGCAAACGAGACGGCAAAGAAGCCAGAACCGCCGCGCTCTCGGGGGCGTTCAAGAATCCGTGACGTAGCCGACGCAATTGGATTCGAACGCTCGGATGCCTACATTGCCAGCCTATGTACGGAGCCTCGACGGCCTTCGCCGCAGGCCTTCGGGTCGCGTAGAGAACGCGGGGGACGCCTGCTCAAAGTCACGATGAGAGCGCGCTTGTAACGACACGGAGCCGGCGGCGCGTACCGCGCGCGCGTCCTCCCGTGTCTGAGAGTACTTCCCGATGTTCAATCTGGTGCAAATATGAAAAACTCGGCGACTGTGTCCGTTCCCATGAAGATCGCGGCCATCGATACAGCGCACGGCGTCGCTATCTGGGGGAGGATCCTTGTGGTGATTTGGCGCGGCTCGCCCACCAGAGATGCAGTGGCCGGGATGAATCAGCTCGCGCTCGAGATGATTCAGGCGGACGAATCTCCGGTCTGCTGCATGATCATCGTCGAACCATCTTCGCAGCCACCGGACGACAAGGCGCGAAAAGAATTCGCTAGATTCAGCCGAGACATAGTTAGCCGTATGAGTCTCGCGGTCATCGTTACGGAAGGAGGAGGTTTCCGTGCCGCCCTAGTGCGCGGTGTTGGCGTCACGTTGACCACGATGCTACCGCACAAGATCCCGTTCAAATGGTTCAATGACGTTTCAGCAGGTGCGCTCGCCTTGCAATCCTACATGCCACCGCGAAGCGGCAGCTCGCGCGCGCTGGTTAGAGTAGTCGAGGAGCTCAAGGCCAAGATCGCGGATCAAGCCACTCCCGCGTCTACGGCTCGTTGAGCGCATCTCGACTTACGACCGACGCTCGCATGCAATCCACTCGGACAATCCTAGGTCGTGGTGCGAACGGGTGGCTTGCGCGCTACCCACATGCCTATGGTAAAGACGCCCGCCTCGCGGGCTGCCAGGAGCGCCGCTTCGCCTTCGCGGAACCGGCTGAAGTCGGGGCCATTGTATTCGAACCAGTCTGGGCGCTCTTCATCTTGCGTCTTCGACCAGCAGCGGACACCGGCGTATAGATCGCGGGCGACGAGCACCTCCAGTCCAGCATCTTCCATGTGCTGCCGATAGCCCTCGATGGTGCCGTGGTAGGGGATGCAGATGAGCCGATTGACAGGCTCCATGAAGCGCAGGATTTGCTCTTCGGTGCGGATGTCCCCGAACGGCCGTTGGATCCAATCCTCGCCGGCGAGGCGTCCGCCCGGCTTGAGAACGCGCGCCAGCTCGCGAAACAATGCGGGACGATCAGCCACATGGCAGACCGACTCGATGAACGTCACCGCGTCGAAGCTCGAGTCTGGGAACGGCAAGCTCTTGTACCCGGTGTCGTCGAGAGTGAGGAACGAGACCTGGCCTGCGAGTCCCGTCTCCTGGGCCAGTGCGCGCGCCGCGTGATTGAGCCGCTCGTTGTTACCGACGCCCACGAACGACGCAGACGTAACCTTGGCCATGTGGCACGTCGGTCCGCCAATGCCAGAGCCAAAATCGAGCACGCGGTCGCCGGGGCCGACACCCGTCAGCTCGATCAGGCGCTCTTCGAGAATGGCACAACAGCGCAGGCGCGGTAACCCTGCAGCGACTGCGTCGGGATCGCCGTGGTGCCAGCGGTTGCCCATGATCTTGCGATAGCAATGGATCGCGTCGTCGTAGAATTGTTGCACTTGGTGTTCGTGGGTCATTGCGTGCTCCTGTCGTGACTTCCCCTCGAACGTACTCACGACCACGGTTCGAATCGGGCGAAGAAGTGCGTAAGAACTTCTGGCGCGTACGTGAGTCGGTAACCTTTGTTCTTCGCGGCGTTGTCTTTCACTTTGCGTACGGTAGCCGCCACGTAGTCCAGATGACTTTGTGTGTACACTCGTCGAGGCACCCCAAAGCGTGCGAAATGTACCGTCCTCGCGACGATCTCTCCCGCGTGATCGACGGTCTTCATATTGAATGGGAACGCGCCGACGCGAACGCCGCCCTCCAAGTAAACGTCGCAGCCCAATGCGGTCTCAGGAAATCGGTCTGACGGGAGATGAGGATACAACGCTCGTACATCCACGAATACACCTGAGCCGCCGAACGGCTTGCTGCACTTGATCCCGCTTTCTTCCAGACGAGCTCCTAAGTACGCGACCTGATTCGTTCGATGTCGCAAATAGGCCTCCTCGATTCCCTCGCGCAGACCGACCGCCATTGCTTCGAGATCCCTGCCGGACAATCCACCGTATGTCGGAAATCCCTCATACAACACTAACCGCTGCTGACACTGTCGAGCCAAGGCTTCGTCGGCCACTGCGATAAAGCCGCCGATATTCACGAGCGCGTCCTTCTTTGCGCTCATCCAGCAACCGCGGCCGTATGAAAACATTTCTTGCACGATATTCACCAAAGGAACGCTGGCATATGCCGGCTCTCGCGTTTTGATGAAGTACGCGTTCTCGGCGAAGCGCGAGGCGTCGAAATATATCGGCTTGTTGTATTCGTCAGCGAGCCGCTTCACCGCGCGAATGTTTTCCATGGATACGGGTGACGAGCACGCCATATTGTTGGTAACGGTGAGTGCGATGAACGGTACCCGAGAGCTGTAACGTTTGAGCGCGCTCTCCAACTTGCGCAAGTCGACATTGCCCTTGAATGGGTGCGCTTCTTCGAAATCCCAGAGCCAGTCACCGACCAAATCGACGGCGGTCGCACCGCGATGCTCGATGTGAGCACGCGTCGTGTCGAAGTGCGTGTTGCCGAGTACTATCTGACCGGGCTTGACCAGAATGTCGCACAGAATGTTCTCCGCGGCGCGACCTTGATGCGTGGGTACGACATGCGCGTAGCCCATCGTTTCATGAACGGCTTCTTCGAACCGAAAGAAGCTTCGTGATCGAACGTAGGCTTCATCCGCCACCATCATCGCGGCCCACTGCTGATCGCTCATCGCGCCGGTCCCGCTGTCCGTCGCGAGATCCACAAATACATCGGCCGAATCGATATGGACGACGGAAAAATGGGCGGTCTTCAGGACCCGTTCGCGCTCTTCGCGAGGTAGCAACCGAACTTTTTCGACGACCTTGATGCGGTATGGTTCAACTACCGCGTCGATATCCATTGAAGATTTCATGGCTCCATATCCACCAGTGCAGCGTCGTACGCATTCCGGTTTAGTTGTTCATTTCTGCTTTGCTCGACGCCCCGGGGGCAGCTTGCGAATGAATAACGTGAAGGAGCTCGTCTTGGTGCTTGGGCGCTCCAAAGTGCGCCGTATATAGAGCATCGAGCGAAGTCCACATTGCGGATTGAGCCCCCATCACACCTGTTTGGATCGATTCGACTGCGCCGGGTGGCGGCGTGATCGAGCGCAGTAAGGACAGATAGTTATCTGACAGATGCGTGTCGAATTCTGGATCGTTTCGTTCCGTGAACTGTAGAGGTCCACCGTTCCGAGTTTCTATCTGAAGCAGCTGCATGATCCACGACAGAATGCTGCTTCTGTAACCTATTGTTGCCACCAAGGCCGCGCTGCTCTCGATATCGTCGGTTGATGCACAATGTTTAGAAAGGAACGTCCTCAGGCTTCTTCCAATCAAGGGCTCGACATTGCCGGTGTCATGTGCGCGCTGCGGCTCAATTCTCCGGAGACATTCGTTTACGAGCTCGCTGCGTGCTCGTGCAAAATCCCCCGCTCCCATTTCGCGATCGAGCTGGTGCGCGAAGAAAGAAGCTACGCGACCGGATTGAGCTCGAGCCACAAGGGTCGCCAGCCATGTGACGATGTTAGCCGAGACGCCATCGTGGATGGTAGTAAGCAGCGACCAGATCAAGTGAGCCTTCTCGGGCTCGTGTCCGACACGCTGCATGAAGGGGTGAGCAGGGAGCGGGTAGGCCGTGAAGCATCGGAATACCTCTTCTGCCGAATTGAACGTCGCGCGATCTGCCGTTCCTGCGGGGATTGCACCCGGCGGATGAATACGGTTCGCTTCAGTGGCAAGGTAGATCGTGGTGCGTTCACGTTGTTGATGGCGGCGGAACGCGATCCAGCTATGCATGCCGATGCCACTCTCGAGCGATCGATCGGCGAACTCGTCTATGATGCGATTGTAAAGCGCTGCGTCGATCGCGTTTCGCGCGAGGTAATCATTAACGCGGCACTTCACGACCGCGTCGTCCCTGGCATACACGCAAACAGGCAGGTACAGGGTCGTTGCCGCGGGTCGTTCATCCCGTCCGCCTACGAACGATGAACAAGTAACCGCCGACCGGGCGGAGAAATGCTCGCAATCGGCGCCCATTGCACGAGTGAAGGCCAACGCTTCGCCAGGGACGTGTGCTTCCGCCGCGCCGCACGCGAATTCCAAGTCTTCTTGTCGCGCTGCATGATGACGCACGTAGATTTTTATGCGCGCCTCTTGTTCCGGGGTCAGGTCCAGAGCGAAATATTTGACTTCGTCGAGATACGGTCCTCGGCGTGCGGCGGAAGCAGCGAATGCACTCCACGCGCGCCCGAAGCCTAACCGGCAAAGGGCCTCCTCCGCGAGGGCATAGGCGTTCCCTATCCCACGCGCTTGAGGGTTGAAGTAAGTTTTGAATATGGGTGGCTTGTTCCTCGAGAACACGACGGAGTTCCACACCGCGAACGGCCCGTGCATATCGTGTGGCAAGAACAGATCCTGTACTGCGCGAAAACGAGTCAAGTCCGCGGAAAACGTGCGCTCCAGCCGAGCATGCAGTGCGAGACCTGCCTCACGGTAGGAAGCCAGCGTAGGTTCTTGACCTTGCGTTTCGAAGAGCACCCGCACGTCTGACTGACCGTCGACGACGGTGACCGAAAACTCGACGGGCGTGTTGTCGTCGCTGATGTCCGAAACCCACGTAGATGCGTTGCTCTTCTGGAAGAATCCGGACGTTGCAGGTGCCCGAGCACGCGATACCGCGTAATGAGGTGCCCACGAGGCCGTGAGATCCTGGAAAACGTCGATGGATCGGTCCTCCTCACGGCGGTCGAAGCCTGCGGCCTTGAGGAGTGCTCGCAGTCGTGCGCTTGCGTAATCCGAGAGGTTCAGCGCGGGCGGGGCAGCCGCGCGCTCGGCGGCACTTGGGAGGGTCCGTTTCAGCGCGCTCACCGGAGGCGTCCTCTTCGGCTGACCCCCCGTTGTCCGTGGATGGTCACTGACGAAAGTAGAGAGCGCACTTCGGAGGAAGCCGAAATGGAGCTGCTGGGATGAAGCCGCGACATTGTCCTATGGGGTAGGACGGCCAGCGCCACGGGGAGTTAATAGCGGCGGTGCTCGCACCAGCACGGCTAGCGATTGTCGACGCCCATGTCGCGACCGTTGCGGGCCCTTTGCACTGATGTCGCGCTGATGATTGAGGTCCGGACGAAGGGGCGCGCTTACGGAGCGACGCGTGCCTGCCGGTCCTCCTCGATTGGAGGTGTGCTCGGGAGCACTCTTCTGGGACCGCAGCGCCGGTTTCCGCCGTCATCGCATTGACGGTTCGAAGCGGATCGCCGAGGCGGCCTAGAGGCTAGGGGACGTCCAAGATCACCGCCGCATTTGACGAGAATATTCCGGTTTTCTGGTATCTCGCGATGACCACCGAGTCTCATGGTAGCCTCGCGCGACCGCGGGAGCGCGGAGGGCAGGCATGCAACCTGATCTCGTTTCGATCGTCGAGTCGATCTACCAGATCGAGGACGACCCTTCCTCGTGGCTCGGACGCATTCTCGAACGACTAGCGCCATGGGTTGGCGATGGCGTCGGATTATTCGGATTTACGTACGCCGTCACTCCCGCATTCGAAATCCGTCCGGACGCGTTCGCTGCCGTGGATTGCCCGGACGAATCGCTTCGTGTTCTGCCTCGGGCAGCGACATTGCACGCACCAGAATTCATCCGTGCGGGATACGTCGTTGCTGATCTCGGGGTCGGGAGCGCCATTCCGGGATGGCATGGAAGCGAGGGCAGAGAATACGCCGTTCGCGCTGGAATAGCGGACGTGTGGGCCATAAATGGACGAAACCCCGGAAATCGGGGTTGTTCCCTCATCGTGAACCGAAAACAGGAGGGGCTTCCCGGTCCCCGAGACCGAGATCTGTTAGTCCGAATTGCCGCGCACGTAGCCGCAGCAAATCGCTTGCGCCAACGACTGGAGCGAGTCGATGCGAGCGAGCGTGCCGAAGCAATCCTTGCGTCGAACGGAAAGATTCAACACGCCGTCGGCGACGCGAAGGCTCGTGGTGCACGAGACGATTTGCGCGCGGCGGCGCGCGCCTTGGACCTCGCGCGGACAAAGCTCCGCCAGAGAGATCAAGAGCGTGCCGTGGACATTTGGAAACCTTTGGTTTCAGCCCGTTGGACCTTGGTCGACCACTTCGAAAGCGACGGTCGCCGGTACATCCTTGCCCAGGAGAACGAGCCCGACCCGCGCGGCGCAGCCGACTTGAGCTCACGCGAGCGCCAGGTCCTGGCAAATCTCGCCCTCGGTCGCTCTAGTAAGGAGACCGCCTACGCGCTCGGTCTGGCGCACTCTACGGTTCGCGTGCTGCTCGCCCGGGCGGCCAAGAAGCTCGGAGCGAGCTCGCGCCGTCAGCTCATCGAACGGTATCGGACGCTCGCCGCTCCGGATAGAAAGCGCTCGAGCTAAAGCAACGCAACCGCGAGTCGACGGCGGCCGATGTGCTCCTCGAAGGATGCCTTCGTCCGGCCGTGCCCGACAGAAACCGCGCAAAACGAGTCTTCCGCATGCCCTCGGTGTCGGGAAAAGCTTCGCTTCCCGCCGATGGACGCTGGTCGACCACTTCGAGAGTAACGGTCGCCGGTACGTCCTGGTGGCGGAAATGGAACCCGGTGCCGATGGCGCGCTCGAGCTGAGTCCGCGCGAGCGCCAGGTGCTGACACTTGCCGCTCAGGCGCGCTCGAACAAGGAGATTGCGCACGCGCTCGGCTTGGCCCACTCGACGGTGCGGGTGCTGTTCACGCGGGCTGCCCGGAAGCTCGGCGCTTCCTCGCGCGCTCAACTGCTAGAACGGTTCGATGCGTTGAACCGGGGAAGCTCAATGTAGCGCTACTCGATTTCGCTCGCGGCTACCCCTTTCGCTCTTCGAGCGGACCCGCCGCCACGATCTCGGCGAACCGCGAGAGGAGCTCGTCGCGCGTCCTCGCGTTCAGCTTTTCGGCGGCTCGCGCCAAGAAGACGCGGACGGTCGAATGCCCGATGCCGAGCTCGTAGCCGATCTCCTTGTTGGTACGGCCCAGCGCCGCGGATGCGAGAACCTGGCGCTCACGAACGGAGAGCTCGGCGTCAGCTGCGACGGGTTGGGTGTTTTCACGCGCAACGATGTATCGCTTGCCGTCCTTCTCGAAGGAGTCGACTAGCGTCCAACGCGCCGCGACCCGGCCCTTCCAGCACTCGAGCGCGCCGAACGGGTCGTCACGGCGGAGCTTTCCCCTCGCCGTTTCGCGCGCTACCGTCCCGCGCGACAGAGCGGCGAGTGATGTCTTCGTCTTCGCGTCGCCAACGGCGTGCTCGATGCGGCCGTTGGGATTCACGACGGCAGCAATGTCGCCGTCTTCCGTGGCGCACTCATTCAGACGCCTTCGGAGCCGCGCCGCCGCGGCGAGGTGCGCTGCGGTGCGCTTCATCACCTTCGCCAGGTTGCGCGGAATGGGCTGGGCGCGGCTGCGGTTCGTGATGATCACGACACCGCTGCGGTCAAAGTTGCGCGCGTTGATACCCCAGCAATCGTGCACGCCCAGCGACCGCGCCGCGCGCGCCGCCGCGCTTTCACGCCACGACGGAATGGTGCTCGTTGCGCGGACGAAAAGCGGGGACAAGAACGAGTCGCGCACGAATGCGGGGCCCTGGTTCAACACGATGGGCTGCATCGCCGACTGCACCGCCTCGGAGCAGCCGAGCTGAGCGAAAGTAGCGTCACGAAGGTGCAGCGCCGAATCGATGCGGTACGTGTGCGCGTAGAGGCCCGAGCCATCGTCCAGAAATGGCCGGAGCGTCTCGAGCATGCCGATCAACCAATGCTCCGTGGATTGTTCGACGCGATAGATCGCTTCGATCGCACCGACCAGGTCGAACTCGCCCGCTCGCATTCCGTGATTTCGCTACGACAACTCCGCGCGATCTGCAATCGCCCCCGGAGCTCGACTGCTCTCGCAGATCACGAGCTCTCGCGGAACCGCGCAGCTCTCCGGCGTCCCAGCATCCCCGTGGGCCGCTCGAGCCTTGAGCAGGGTGTTCATCGCGACGACGCTCGTCGAGTCAAGTGGCAGCGCGCAAAGCTGCTCTGAGGTGCGGTAACAGCGCATTCAGGCGTGCTGATCTCGCCTGCAACCGTCCAGTGTTCTCCCAGTATTGTGTCGTCAAGATCGAGCCGAGATCGCACTCCACCATTTGATGAGTGCGCCATGAGCGCGTGGCCCAGCACTTTCGGTGAAGTTGCCGAAGCCACGGCGTCAGCGAGATCAATGGAAGTCTTCCAGACCAATCGCTTGGAATCATCGGCCCGTACGTCATTGTCAGCCGACAGGATAACTCTGCGATCAGACGATCAAATAGCAGACCCGGCGCTCCGACAATGCAGCGCGGAGCGCTCTGGTGCGACTGGACTATTTGCGGAGCGTTTTGCCATTGTTATCGCGTCATTCGGCGAGAGGTTCTTATCAATGAAACCCGGCAAGAGGGATGCGCTCGCCACGCGGGTAGGCGAGCGGCAGTGGCCTTTTCTGTCGTTGCCGAGGCCGTCGTTCATCCCCGACGGCCTGGTGATCGACGACGACACCCCGTCGCTGTGCCACAGGAGACCCGCTGCGAGCCCGAGCTGCTCGATGACCTTGTCGAGCACGAGCTCTCGGTACTCGTGCTGCGACTCCGCGTGCAAGGCGTACGCCGACAGGTCCTCCATCGCCATCTGCATATTTGCGGTCGCCAATGGGTCGGTTGCTCCGTTCCGGAGGCTATCTCCGTTCGGCACACGACGCCCCTGTCCCGCGGGCCGCTTACAAAGCTCCGTGTAAGCACAAACGTCGTTGCTCGCCGGCGGCGAGCGATTGCATAAGAAGCGGGTTCACGCACGGCCCCGGTGGGCGCACTCCAGGACGAGGAGATGAATGACGTTTCAACGGGGGGATCTAGAAGGCGTCAGCGATTGTGGCGACGGGGGCGAACCGGGGCACGTGCGGCTTTCATGGGTGGCAGCTCCAGGGCTGGTGAGGAGGTTTCGAGGCGACGCAGCGGTCGATGCACGATCGTTTTCCATCGAAGGAGGTGTGGTCCGGCCTAGGGTGCTCCTCGTCGACGAGAACCATCTCCTGACGAAGAGTCTCGCACGGTGCTTTGCGCGCCTCGGGTGCTCCGCCACGGTAGCGTTCAATTGCAGTGACGCAGCCGCGTCGCCGGGGCCGTTCGATTGCGGCGTGTTCGACGTCGAGGTCGGTGCGACGGACGGAGTCGCGTTCGCCGAGCGGCTCCGTCGTGCGGGCACCATCGCGACCGCGACGTTCTATTGCACGTCGAGCAATGGACGCCTTCTACGCCGTGCCTCGGCAATCGGCCCCGTCGTCTTCAAGGACGCGCCGATGTCGCAGTTGATGCAAGCGGTGCGCGCGCAGATTGAAGTCGCGCGGAGTGGTCGCATCGGGCGCGGCGGTTGAGAATTCACCTTTTCGAGTGCGATACGCGCGTGACGAGGACGCGTTGTCGGTACTCGTCTGGCGGCTCGCAAGAGGACCGTACGTCGTCCGGTCCTCTACACTTTTCGCACGTTCGCGCTTCAACCAGACCTTCGTACCAGCTTTGGGAAGTATTCGTTCTCGGTACGTCGACCGTGTTCCTGCGGACTGCTTACAGGCGGCAGTGTAAGCACAAATAACGTTGCTGCGAGTGGCAGGGGATTGCATCATTTTCGTTCGAGCTTGGGTTCGTCCCGAACGGAAGGATACCGATTACCTATGAAACGAATAATCCCGATGCTCGCGATGCTTGCGGTCGCGCTGACGAGGCGCCCGGCGCATGCCCTGACAGTGGGTATGCAGTCGACATTCTCGTCACATTGCGTCAACGACGGAAGTTGGACTTACATTCCGGTAAATATCGATACGTATCAGTCGAATATGACGCAAAAGAATCAGCGACCGACTCAATACAACGAGCTGGAGAACCGGATGAGCTACATGTTCGTTTGGAATGCGAATTCGGTCACAGATCGAGTGCAGCTCTTTTTTTCTACTTTTGGGTTGGAGCAGAACTCTGACTGGGTTCACTTTTCGAGTGTATTGCAAGTGGATAAGAGCGGTAATCAATTTAACGGTTCGCTCGATGCTACAGGATTTCTGAACGGCGTAGTCCTTACAATTGACCAACCCGGCGGTGGATATATGCAGGGCATGGGAACGTCGATGTGGTTAGAGACCGATGACTGGAATAAGAATCCAAGCCTAGGATATACCATCAACCGAGTCGCGACGTCGGCCCCATGTTATCATAATTCAGCGGGTGCCGTCCCAATGCCGCAGCCATTGAGCACAGACGGAACGGTTTATATTGGCGTTTTGCAGGCGCCCGGAGATACGATTTACTATTCACTCCCGGCGGAAGGCGGCGCAAGCAGTGGTCGACATGATGCGGTGGTGGCGATGTGGCGCGACCCGGATACGGATGGCGTCGATTTCGATCTGTACGCACGCTGTAATCAGCTTCCAACTGGGGCTAACAATGGTTGGAATTGGGATGTGGCCGGGCTGAATGGCGCCAGTTTGAAGACACAAGCAACGGCGGAAATGTATGGTTCGTCAGAGTTTCTTTATCTTCCTGAATCGAAGTGCAAAAATGGAACATGGTTTATCGCGGCAAATTCATTTTCCGCGATGAATCCGTCCTGGAATGTCAACAATGCAGGCGTCTACTATTTGCATGCGAACTACGTTAACGACCACCGCCCGAGCCTCAACTCGACAATGACGGACAGCACAATGATCGGTTCTGTCGCCGCATCTCTAAACGATGGTATGCACGCATTCTTCGGCGCAACCGACATGTCGATGTCGTTCGCAGGCGCGACAATGTACGATCAAAGCCCGCGGTCTCAGACATATTCGAGCGCTGGATCCATGCAGATATTTTTCCAGAACGTCGCGGGGCGGTCGGAAAACTGGTGGACTGTTTCGTTAAGTTCAGCCAACAACAAGCCGCCGAACGTTTCGCCAGAGACATCGGTCATATATATCTATCAGGACTGTTTGGGCGGCGCTCCAGAATGCATGGCTCATGAGTTCAGTCATTGGGAATTCGGACTCCCGGATGAATATGTTGATTATAATGGGAAGTCATATGCTCAATGTGGGCATTCTCTGATGGCGTTAAATTGGTTTCCTTATTTGGATAGCTATTGCGTTGGGCATGTTGTGAATCATAATAATGTGCCTGACAATGACCATAATACGGACTATCCGCTCCCCGATCCTGTTCCCATAAATGGGGCCTATGGAACGGCGGCATGGCCGGGGAAAGTGAATTCGCGTGTTGGTTATATCCCAAAGTACACGCCAATTACTTACGACTTCACATACAATCCGCTGCTTTATTGGACCTCGGACGGGATCAGGCATAGTTTTATCAATATCACGCTGGCCCAGTAAGAAAGGTGAGGTCATGAAGATTTTTCAGTCGTTTTTGATGGGCCTGCTTGGTGTGTATCTCTATGCGATGACGCCGTCTCCGGCGAAAAATTCTCCGCTGCCGCCGCCGACAAACACAGCGGTCCGAGGCGTACATTCGGACGCACAGGGTCACGCGGACGCGACCATCGCGTTATTGCCGGAGCATCTAACGAGCAATACAGGCAACCGTCGCATCGGAGTCGAGGTAACGAGAGCGGGCGAGGTACCGTCCATGATCATGACGGAACTGCAGAGTCGGGTGGCGCTCCTCACCTATCCGGACGGGATCGATGTTCCCGCGACGGTTACGGTGCGCAACGACACCGGTCATCAAACAGTCAATGGAAAGATCCTGCCCGCACGCGAAACCTACGCGCATATCGATATCGTGCCGACGAGTCCACTCGATGATCGATGGTACGAGCTCGTCGTATGGAAGTTGCCGAATAGCATTTCCGTATGGGGAGACGGGATGCTCGGTACTGTCATGCCGGACGGCTCCGTACGTTCGCGTTTCAGTCCGACATCACATCCCATCGTGCGCTCTGTCTCGCACTGCCTGAAGCATGGCGGCGGCGGGACGGAAGCGGCGGTTCAGTTTTCGGAGGATATTTCTGACAATGCCCGGTCCGGCTTCGCGGTCACGAACCTGTCTGGTCGCGGCAAGTGCACGATAAGTGGTGGACCGGGACAATTTCCTCGCGGGGCCTCGGCAAGTTGCGAAAATGCCGACCTGACGGACACGATCGACTTTTTGATCGGAGGCGTGCGCTCGCGATCCGGAGTAGGCTTACGGGAATTCGCGAACGGAGTCGAGACCGCGGCACAGCGACACTACAGCCTGAACTTCGCCAAAATGCCGGGTGACTCGACGTGTCGCCAATGGCGCCCCGATTGACTCTTGAAAGTAGAGAGTGAAAACCATGCGACGGCCGATCCATCTTTTCGCCTGTCTGTTCATCATCGCATGCGGTCAGAGCAGCGATTACGGGGGATCCGGGGTGACGTTCGAATCACCCGGAACGAAGCTCGTGGTCTCCCCTTTGATGTTCCAAACAGGTGTCGAGCCGACGGTGACGCCGTCGCTAGCCATTGCGTTTGAAGAGACGATGGCGCCACTCAATCTCAAGCTCATAACCACGGCTACGAATGGCGCCGTGGCAACGAATCTTCAGTGGATGCCCATCGGGCCGCAGGACAAGCAGCTCGGATTCGTCTCGAAAAGCGCGCTCGTTCCGGCCGCTCCGCTTGCCCATGGCTGGTATACGATGCAATTCAACGCGGTTGCCGATGTGTTCTTGCTCGCCGGGGAAGGCCCAACCCTCGAAAAGAACGTCTATGCGAGCTATTTCCACGTCGGAGAACTGCCGCTCGTGATCGCGGCTGAAGCGTGCTCCGACGGCAAGGGTAATCTTTCCATCTCGGAAGCGATCACGGTGCCGCTCGACAATATACCGATCGCGGCGATTGTCGATGGGAAACCGCTATCTTGTCAGCGGACGAACGCCCTCACTGATTCCGGGTACACCACGATCTATTTTCAATGCGACAAGACGCCAGCGCCTCCGACGGCCGTCCGCGTTTCGTCTGGGCTAACGAGCGCGAGCGGCATGCCCGTGCAGAACTTGAAGGGACAAACATCGTTCGATGTGGCGCTCGCGCCACTGGCAGGCGACAACGACTGCCTGCATTGGAATCAAACTCAAGCGCCGACGCCATAAAGCAGTCAATGGTTCGGATCGCGGAAAGCGGTAGATGCAGTGCTCGCCTGTAGGTTTTCCCGGGTCGTAAGGATCCCGGTATTTGTGGCTGTCTCAATAGACCGCGCAACCGAGGCCCTCACGTACTCTCCTTCGAATGTGTTCGCTCGGTTGATTGGTGTTCCGCTGATGCTCGTCGCGGGCGCTCGTCCTATTCGTGTTCGCGTGGACCGTGGAGGCAATCGCCGGAGTCATGGAGGCGTTTCGAGTTACACGACAACTTCGACGAGCGTAATGGCGGAGCGGTCAGGGCAGCTGACGCAAACATCCCTCACTCCTTCCGCGTTCCCGCCCCCGCCATCGCCAGCTGCGCCGATCCTGGATCGCTCGCGAGGATGTGTCCGGCCGTGAACGCCTCGTCGAGGTGGTACGCGGCCTCGCCGTGATCCGACAGATCGAGTCCTTCTTCTTCGCCTTCCCGCGTCGGTCGCAGTCCGAATAGCGCTTTTACGACGTACGCAATTGCAACGCTGCCCACGACGGAAAGGATGATGGTGAGGCCCATCGCTTTGAGCTGTTCGAGCCATAGGGAGCTGCCGACGATGCCGCCGAGGTTGGTGGAAAGGTTCGGGTTGGCGTCTGGCGTGGCGAGCAGGCCGGTGACGAGGGCGCCGAGGGTGCCGCCGACGCCGTGCACGCCGAAGGTGTCGAGGGCGTCGTCGTAGCCGAGCATGCTCTTCAACTTGGTGCACGCGAAGAAGGGGACCGCGCCGGCGAGGACGCCGATGAGCGCGGCGCCGTTGGCGGTGACGAAGCCGGCCGCCGGAGTGATGACGACGAGGCCGGCGACGGCGCCCGAGCAGAAGCCGAGGACGGTGGGTTTGCCGCGCGTGATCCACTCGAGCAGCGGCCAGACGATCGAGGCGATCGCTGCGGCAAGCGTGGTTGCCATGAAGGCGCCCGCGGCGATGCCGTCGGCGGCGACCGCGCTGCCGGCGTTGAACCCGTACCAGCCGACCCAGAGCATGCCGGTGCCGACCATGGTGAGGCCCAGGCTGTGCGGCAAGAAAGGACGATGGCCGAAGCCTTCGCGCTTGCCCAGAATCAAGCAGAGGACGAGCGCGGACCAACCCGAGGACATGTGCACGACGGTGCCGCCGGCGAAGTCGATCGCCTGGATGCCGGCCTTCGGGTTCCACACGCCGTTCATGAAGCCGTCGACGCCCCACACCATGTGCGCGAGCGGAAAGTAGACGACGAACATCCAGGCCACGATGAAGGCCATGATCGCCGAGTACTTCATGCGCTCGGCGATGGCGCCGACGATGAGCGCGGGCGTGATGATCGCGAACATGAGCTGGTACATGGCGAACACGCTCTGCGATACCCACGCGGCGTAGTCCGAGTTCGGCAGGGCGCCGACGCCGGAGAGCATCGCGAACTTGGTGCCGCCGAGGAACGGCGAGCCGCTCGCGAAGGCGAAGCTGTACCCGCACATCCACCACAGGACGGTCACGATGCCCGCGCAGCCGAGGCATTGCGCCATGACGGACAGCAGGTTCTTCCGCCGCACGAGGCCGCCGTAGAAGAGCGCGAGCCCGGGCAACGTCATGAACAGGACGAGCGCGGACGACGTCATCATCCACGCATTGTGGCCCGGGCCTGCGCTCGCGAGCTTCTTCGGCGCGCTGTTCGTCACGTATGCCTCGAGATCGGCCACGCGCGCTGCGAGCTCGTCCGGCGTCGGCGTCGCGGCCACGGCAGCCGTCGTGGCGGGCGGCGCCGTCTCCGCGTCGGCGCGCGCGCTCTTCGGCGCGGCCGCTAGCAGCGCAAACAAAGTCAAACTCAGAGTCAGGACCCGGAGGGTCGTCCTACGGTTTCTTTCGCGGTCGTGCAGCATCGTTCGCCTCTCTTTGCGATTGGCGGTCGTTATCGGCTGCGCGCGTTTCGCTCGAGTTTCGAAGTCCGTGTTTCGGCTCGAGCATACGGAGAATTCATTCGGGGTTTATCGTGTGTATATCGGCCGAACATCACGGAGAGCGCGAACGGTGATCGCGACGGACGGCTGCGCCGGTGTTCGGTCGAGCGAACCGCCGCCCCGATACATGTCCCGATACATGTGAGGACGACTGACCGGCGGCACGGCGCGTCGCACGAGTTCCGTGTCGAATTCACCGCAGGACGAGCGACGGCGCGCCCCGTTTACGTTATTTTTAGCCGAAATTGATCCGAAAATTCCGCGAAACATTTCGGCGGTAGGTTCGCGGACGACACACAAAACCGCCGCCTGCATCGAGCGGGGGCGCCACGCTTTTAGGAGACCCGATGCTGAAGGAATTCATGCTCCGCATGAAGCGGGCGGAGGACCGCCGCTTGCTCGCCACGCTTCTCACAGCGAAGGTGGGCGGAGTTCTTCTGGTCCTCGCAATCATGAAGGCAGTCGCTTGGTACTTCTCGACGCCCGCGCTCGCGGACGACGCGGCAGCACCGGCTCCTGCTTACATCAATCCGATCAACACGATGTGGACCGTCATCGCGGCCTTCCTCGTGTTCTTCATGCAGGCCGGCTTCATGATGCTCGAAGCCGGGTTCGCGCGGACCCGCGAGACGGTGAACATCCTCCTCGAGGGCATCGTCGACACCTGCCTTTGCGGCGTCCTGTTCTGGGCCTGGGGCTTCGCGTTCATGTTCGGCTCCGGCAACGGCTTCATCGGCCACCAGTACTTCTTCCTGGACGGCGCTCCGGACACCTACGGATCGACCGGCGTGGCGTTCCTCGCGTTCTGGCTGTTCCAGTTCGCGTTCGCCGACACCTGCAGCACGATCACCTCGGGCGCGATGGTCGGTCGCACCGGCTTCGTGGGGGACCTCCTTTATAGCTTCGGCGTGAGCGGCTTCATCTACCCGATCCTCGGCCACTGGGCGTGGGGTCCCGACGGCTGGCTCAACACCATCAAGCCGGTTCCGTTCCACGACTTCGCCGGTTCGACCGTCGTCCACACCATCGGCGGCTTCGTCGCCCTCACCGGCGCCATCGCCCTCGGTCCGCGCCTCGGACGCAAGTTCAAGCGCGACGGCGGCAGCATGCCTCCGGGACACGACATGGTGATTGCCTCTGTCGGCGGCGTCATCCTGTGGTTCGGCTGGTACGGGTTCAACCCGGGCAGCACCCTCTCGGGCATGGACATGGTCGGCTGCGGTCGCGTCGCCGCGAACACCACGCTCGCGGCTTGCTCCGGCGGCCTCTCCGCGCTCGCGTTCGTCTACCCCCGTAACAAGGTGTGGGACTGCGGCATGACCGTCAACGGCTTCCTCGCCGGCCTCGTCGCGATCACCTGCCCCTGCTACTGGGTGTCGCCGGGCGGCGCGCTCCTCCTCGGCGCCATCGCCGGCGTCGTCTGCGTCCTCGCGATCGACCTCGTCGAGTGGTTGCGCGTCGACGACCCCGTCGGCGCGGTCGCCGTGCACGGCGCGTGCGGCATCTGGGGCACGCTGAGCCTCGGCCTCTTCGCCACGGGCCAGTTCGGCGCTCCGGGTCCGACGGGTCCCGATAACTCCGCGGGTGCGGTCGTGAAGGGCCTCTTCTACGGAGGCGGCATGGATCAGCTCATCGCGCAGTGCATCGGCAGCGCGTGCGTCACCGCCGCCACCTTCGCCTGCGGCATGGTTCTCATGTACGCCGTGAAAGCGACGGGCACCCTGCGCGTCTCGAAGGAAGGCGAGCAGGAGGGTCTCGACCTGCACGAGCACGGCGGTCCCGCGTACCCCGAGCTCGGCAGTCTTTCCGTGCACGGAGTGGGTTCGCACTCCGCGGCAGAGGCCGGTGCGCCCATGATCGCCGCCGCCGGCGCCGTGATGCTCTCGAAGTAATCAACCCAATCGCAAAAAGAACGAACGGCGCCCGGGTACACCTCGGGCGCCGTTGTTTTGTTGGGGCACCGTGCGCTTCGCGGCCGCCGCGCAGCCGAGGCGGAACGAAAGCGCGAAAAGCCGACACGAGTCCACTCGGATTGCCGCGCGCGACGCCGTGGAGTGGGCGCGGCCGCCGGCAATCGAACTGAATCATCCGTCGGCGCACCTCCGAAGAGCGTCGGATTCCGGCTGCGTCGGGCCCCGCAAACGGGTCAGGGCTTCGTCCTCATTCGCTCCGAAGGACATGTACCCGTAGCGGCTAGCGGCGAGATACAGGCGCAGTGTGGCGCCGCGTTTCGCTCGCCGCCCGTGCTCGACGGCATGTTCCTAGCGTGCGACCCGGTCGCACCGGCGCGTCTGTTGAGTCCGTCGACGCTCTTCAGCGAGAGCTCTTGGGCAATACGTTTCGCAGGTTCCGAATCGCCTGCGGTCACGGGCGCACCTCGACGGAGCGCGCGAGCTGCTTGGGCAATACGTTTCGCAGGTTCCGAATCGCCTGAGGCAGGTACATGCCCGGGACATCGAAGCGCCGTTCGTGCGCGTGCTGGCGCACGGATTCGGCTCATTGGGTGTGGTTCGAGCATCGCGGACGGGCAGCTAGGGACATCAGCGGGACATAGACCGTCCAATGTCCCGCTGATGTCCCATGCTCGCGAGCGGTGCTTTCGTTCGAGCCGATTTCCTGCCCTCTCGTGAGGCGCTCTCTCGCGGCAAGGCATGTGACGTGTCCCGCGGAGGTACATGGTTTTTGCGCTCATCACGGCGTCGAACGTGCAGCGACACGTGTCGCTTGCGGCTTTCGCGCTCCGTGAACTACTCGGAGCAGCAACCCCGGCCTGCGCGTGGCGGTTGCCGTGGCGGCGCGTGCACGACGTCACGCAGTGAGCGGCGCAGCCAAACGCTTGGGCCCCCGCGGCGAGCGCAGCGAGACGCTTGGCGGGCCCGCCGCCCGCAGCCTTGCGAGGACGGCGGCGTATAGTGACGGCCGTGCGGGGGCATCCCCCCGAGCCGAGGTGGACGAGCGAGCCGCCCGCTGCTACCGTCCGCCGCCCGTCGGAAGACGAGGTTTTGCGCGATTTTATGCTTCGCGCCGTGGGTCGCCCCTCGATGCGGCGAGCGGCTCGAAGCCTCGAAGAGGTAGAGATGAGCCAGCCGAACGTTCCCGAAGGTGGGGCGGGACAAGCCGCCAACCTGCAGATTGGCGGCACCGCCGCGATCATCGCGCCCGTGGGCGCGTTTCAGGGCGGCATTCCGCAGAATGCGCTCGTCGTGTTGCCGCTGAACAAGCTGAGCGACGACCTGACGACGAAGCTCAAGGACGGTCCTGTCGTCGTCTCGATGGAGGAGATGTGGAAGCTCATGGGGTTCAACGGCCCCGCCGTGCAGGTGCAGGACGCCGAGGGCCGGCCGATCACCATCGGCCTGGAAGATCTCCTGGACGGCCTGGAAAAGCACTGGAACGAGGCCAAGGAAGACTTGAACCGCGCCCGGCTCTTCGCCCAGGAGCTCATGAAGTATGGCCGCGCGGAGAAGGCCGAGAAGGTGCTCGCGAAGGTCGTCGCGTCGGGCGGCGGTGGCGATGACTGGCTCGGGCTCGGCGTCGCGCAGATGCAGCTCGAAAAGTGGGACAAGGCCGAGAGCACGTTGAAGGGCGCGCAGAATCTGCTGCCGGCGAGCCCGTATCCGTCGCTACATCTCGCGCGCGTCTACAAAGCGCGCACGGACGCCGCCGCCGAACGACAGGCCGTCGAGCGCGCCATCGCGATCGACCCGGCTTCGGTGGACGCCTGGGCTCTGCTCTTCACGCACGTTCGCGACGCGGAAGGGGAAGAGAAGGCGATCGCGACCGTCACCGAGCTCGCCGAAGCCGCGCCCAACAAGAAGACCGCGGCGCCGTTCGTCGCCATTCAGGGCATTTACTCGGCCGCCGAAGCGACGCGCGATAAGGCCGTGGAATGGGCGAAGAAGGCCGTCGCGCGAAACCCCGACGACGCGCTCGCGCTCATCTCCCTGTCGGCGCTGTACGGTCAGCGCGGCGATCTGAAGAGCGTCATCGAGCTGCTCCAGCAGCACGAGGGCAAGATGGCCCGCGACGTGCGGCTCGCGAACAACTACTTCGAGGCGCTGTTCCAGGCGCGAGAAATCGACAAGGTGACGCGGCTCTTGAACGCGCTCGCGGGCTCGCCGAACCGCGAGGTGAAGCAGTTCGCCGTGGAGCGCTCGCGTCTCGTCGCGCAGTACCTGCAACAGCAGCAACAGCGGCTCGCCGCGCCAGCGGGCGCTCAGCGCGCATAACCCCCCGCGCCCCCGCGCGCGACCGCAAGTTACCGAAATCCTTACGGGGCTGAATCTTCCACCCTGTTTCGACGGGCGGATTCTTGGCCGTTCGGGCCTAGGTAGCTCAAACAGGCTCATCGTGGAGCCTGGTGACGTCATCGCGGAACGGTACCGCCTGCTGCGTCTTCTCGACGTGGGGGGAATGGGGGAGGTCTGGGCGGCGAAGAACGAGCTCACTCAGAAGAGCTTCGCCATCAAGTTCCTGCTGCCGGAGCTTGCGGAGCGGCCGGACGCGCTCGAGCGCTTCATTCGCGAAGCCGAGACCGCGGGCAGCCTGAATCACCGCGCCATCGTCGACGTGTTCGACGTGGCGCAAGCCGAAGACGGGCGCCCCTTCATCGTGATGGAGCTTCTGTCCGGCGAGAGCGTCGAGGCGCGCATCGAGCGCGGCGGGCCGCTCAACTCGCTCGAGACGGCCGCCTATCTGTCGCAGGTCGCCGACGGGCTCGACGCCGCACACCGCGCGGGCATCGTGCATCGCGATCTCTCGTCGTCGAACATCTTTCTTTCGCGCAACCCCGACGGCGGCACGGCCATCGCGAAGATCCTCGACTTCGGCGTGAGCAAGACCCTGGGCCCGGCGCGCCACGACCGCACGCAGACCGGCAACGGCGCGGTGCTGGGCTGCCCGGAGTTCATGAGCCCGGAGCAGGCCCGCGGCGCCGAGGCCGTCGACGCGCGCACCGACGTCTGGTCGCTCGGCATCGTGCTCTATCAATGCCTCGCCGGCAAAGCTCCGTTCCGCGCGCAGAACTACAACGCGCTGATGGTCGCGATCCTGACGCGACCGCATCGCCCGATCCTCGAGGTTGCGCCTTCGACGGACAAGGAGCTCGCGGAGGTCGTCGAGGCTTGCTTGGCGAAGGACCGTGAGGCGCGGCTGCAGACGGCGCGCGAGGCTTCGGACCGACTCTCCGCGATCGTGAGGCGGCTCGCCGGGAGCTCGACGCTTCCCACCTCGCCGCAACGCCGCGCGACGGACCGCTTGCCGCAGCGGCAAGATCCGAACAAGCCCGCGCCCGGTGCGCTCGGCAAGGAAGATCTGCAAGCGCTCGAGCGGCTCCGCGCCCGGCGGCGCATGATCGGCCTCGTGAGCGCCGGCGTGGGCGCGGTGGCGGGGCTCTTGGCGGCGCTCGTCGTCAACGCGCGCTCGCACGAGGTCGTCTACACGTCGATCCCGGTGGCGCGCGCGCCGCGCGCGAGCAAGCCCGCGCCGTTCAAGCCGGTGCCGCACGAGTTCGCGAACACGCCGCCACCGGCCGTCGGCACGGCAGCCAGCGCCGAGCACGCCGCGCCGAAGCCGGAGACCCTAGCGAAGGCGCCGGAAGCGTCGAGCTCCGCTGCGGCGAAGCCGTCCGAGAGCCTCCCCGAGGAAGGCTCCGAGCTGGCGGTCGCCGTCGCGCGCGGGCTGGGCGTCGGATCGAAGTCCGCTCCTCCGCGCTGAGGCTCGATGCTGGTCTTCTTCCTCGCGGTCGCCATAGCGCTCGCGTCGTCCTGCGTCTGTTCCATCTGCGAAGCGGTACTCCTCAGCGTGAGTCACGCGCAGATCGAGGCGCTCGGAAAATCGCGCGCGGCGGACCTGCTGCGCAAGTTCAAGCGCGAAATAGATCTGCCGATCGCGGCCATCCTGACGCTGAACACGACGGCGCACACCATCGGCGCGTCCGTCGCCGGCGCGTACTACGGCGACGTGTTCGATCCGAAGACGCTGTGGGTCTTCTCCGCGCTGTTCACGCTCGCCGTGCTGCTGTTCTCGGAGATCATCCCGAAGACGATCGCCGTGGCGTCGGCCGGGACGCTCGCCGTACCGGTGGCTTACGGCGTCGCGGCGCTGGTGGTCGTGCTCCGTCCGGTCCTCAAAGTGACGCGCGCCATCGCGCGGCTGCTCCGTCCGAGCTCCGCGCAACCGGTGACGTCGCTCGAGGAGATCGTCCTGCTCGCGTCGCTCGGGCGGACCGAGGGCGTGGTCGGCAAGCTCGCCGCCGACATGATCGAAGGCGTCGCGACGCTGCGGGAGCTCCGGGCGCGCGACGTGATGGTGCCCCGGGCGCGCGTCGTCTACCTGTCCGGCTTGCGGACGCTCGAGGAGAACCTCGAAGTGATCCGCCGCACGGGCCATAGCCGTTTTCCGTACACGCCGACCGGCGACCTGGATCGGGTCGAGGGCGTCGTGCTGGTGAAGGATCTGATGTTCACGCTGCACGAGGCCGGCGAAGACATCGAGCTCACGACGCTCGCGACGAAGGCGCTGGTCGTGCCGTCGGCGACGACGCTCGAGCGGCTTCTCCGCAATTTCCAGCAAGAACGGCGGCATCTTGCCATCGTGGTGGACGAGTACGGCGGAACTGAAGGCATCGTCACCTTGGAAGACGTGCTCGAGGAGATCGTCGGCGAGATCGAGGACGAGAGCGATCGCGTCGATCCGTTCGTAACCAAACGCGCGGATGGCTCCGTGGTCTGCCGCGGATGGGCCGAAGCACGAGCCGTGCTCGACGGTTTCGGCGTCGAAGCGGACGTCGAAGCGGTTACCGTCGGCGGTCTCGTCGCCGAGCTCGTGGGGCGCGTGCCGCGCGTAGGCGATCGAGCCGAATGGCGTGGCCTCGAGTTCATCGTGCTGCAAGCTTCGCCGCGGCGCGCCGAGCGCGTCGAGATCCGGCGTATGCCTGAAGCGATGAACAGTAAGCCCGAATCGACGTAAATCGGTCGACACCGTTTGACGCGGGCCCGCGCGAGCGCGATGTCTGCGAGACAGATGCTGCGCAAGATCTGCGTCGGGTTCGCTCTGTTCGTCGTGGCGTGCAACGGCGGCGGCGGCGGCGGCGACGCAGGCATCGCGACGGCGAAAGAGTCGGGAGGGCCGCTCGATTGCACCGACGCTGGCGCGGGCACGTCGTTTCCATGCGACGTCGCGCCGATCATCGAGAGCAAGTGCCAGCGTTGCCACGATCAGCCCGACGCGCTCGCGACGTGTCTCGCGAACAACAGCTGCGTTCAGGGCCCGTTCCCGCTCCTGACGTGGTCGGACACGCGGCGTCCGCTCTACGCGTCGCGAGTCATCGACTTTCTCCCCGACGCCATCGCGAAGAAGGAGATGCCGGACATGGAGGTGATGCTCGATCCGCCCGTAGAGCCGCTCACCGACGCCGAGTACAAGACGATGCTCGCCTGGGCCCGCGCCTGCGCGCCCGCCGCAACGACGGTTTGTCAGTGAGACGACGCGTGCGTCGTGGGGTTTCCAGGTTTTTGTCGCGGTTCGGAGGGGAACCCTCGCATGCGCTCCTCGCCTTCGGCTGCGGTGCTCGCTCGAGGGAGGGTTCGTCGCGAATCGAGTGGGGGATGCCTCACATCCCCCACGCCCCCAGAAGCCTGGGCATTCATCTCAATTTTCCTGCCTGGCGGAGTTCGCCGAAGATTTCGGCTGCCATAAGGACTCGCTCCAGTCCCCGACCGATGATGGTGGTTCCGGGTGGACCGCTTGAGCGGTTGCCAACGTAGCCTCCGAGATCG